>NZ_PPHF01000062.1 GCF_002904335.1 Amycolatopsis sp. CA-126428
CTTGACCGCCGCCACCAGCTTGGTCAGCAGCGGGTTCGTCGACGCGGCCGAGGCGACCGGCTGCGGGCCCATCGAGTCCAGCGAACCGGGCGCGGAACCCTGCGGCAGCTGCGAACACGCCGGGCCGAAGACGTCGGCGTTGGTGGTCACGCCGTTGGCGGCACCGGAAGCCGTGCTGGACGACGGCGCCGGCACCGAGGACGACGGCATCGAGCTGCTGGAACTGCCCGACGAAGCGGTGTCGCTACCGCTGCACGCGGTCAGCGAAAGGGCGGCGACGGCGGCAACGCCGATACCGGCGACACGGAGCTTGGTCACAAAAATCACTCCCATAAAGCGGCTGAGAACTGCTTCTTACCCTGGATTCGGAACTACGGAGAAACCGGATTGCCCCCCATTCGGGTGATCCGGGTCACCGGGCCGCATTTCGAATCCGAAGGAACGGTTTCGAAACGCGTTTCAGCCCATTCAAGCGCCGGCTAAGCAAGGGAAATCCTGGTGACGGCGGGGGTCGTCGGGCCGGCCGAACCGCCGGCCGGTTCGACGGTGATCCCGATCCGGTCGACATCGGACGGCAGATCCGCCACGAGCATCCGCTGCGACGCCTCGGACGTCATCAGCCCGGCCGACCGCGCGCCGCCGCTGCCGATCAGCCACACCTGGTAGACGTGGCCGGCGTCGAGCGCGGGCAGGTCCGATGCGAGCAGCACGGCCTGGTTCCGGCTGCGCGAGACGACGAGCGTGGCGTGCCCCTCGCCGGCTCCCTGGATCGCGGACGCGTCCGGCGCGCTCAGCACCGAGTCGACGGGGGCAGGCGTCCTCGCGACGCCGAACACGACCGCCACCACGGCCGCGGCGGCCGCACCGAACAGCGAGATGCGCAGCTGCCAGGTCTTCGCCCGGCTCAGCCGGCGGCCGACCGGCAGCTTCGGCGGCAGCTGGCGGGTGCCGGCCACGTCGGCGAGCACCAGCAGCTTCAGCTGCGGCGGCGGCTCCACCGCGGCGGCCACGGCGAGCCGCGCGCCGGTCGCCCGCAGCTCGGCCACTTCTTCCTGGCAGGCAGCGCATTCGCCGAGGTGTCGTTCGAATTCGGCGCGGTCCACATCGGACACCGCGTCCAGGGCGTACGCCCCGGTCAGCATGTGCAGCTCGGCGGTCATCGGTCCACCCCCAGGCAGTCGCGCAGCCGGATCAGGCCGTCGCGGATGCGGGTCTTGACGGTGCCGGGCGCGACCTTCAGCACCTCGGCGACCTCGGGGTAGGTGTAGCCGTTGTAGTAGGCCAGCACGATCGACTCGCGCTGCAGGTCGGTCAGCGCGGCCAGGCACTGCCGCACCCGCTGCTGCTCCAGGCCGGCCAAAGTGGACTCGGTCACCTCGTCGAACGGCCGCCGCACGTCCATCAGGCCGGCCCGCTCCTCGCGGTCGACCCCGGCCTGGTGCGAGCGCACGCGGTCCACGGCCCGGCGGTGGGCGATGGTCAGCACCCACGACAGGGCGCTGCCGCGCTCCGGCTCGTACCTCGTGGCCTTGCGCCACACCTCCACCAGCACCTCCTGCGCCACTTCCTCGGCCTGCGCGTGACTGCGCAGCACGCGCGTCGCGAGGCCGAGCACCGGACCGGCGACGAGGTCGTAGAGCGACGCGAACGCCGTCTCATCGCCCGCGGCCACCCGCCGGAGCAGTTCTTCGGCGCTCGGCGCGAGCGCCGGCGCCTCGTCCGGTTGCAGCCGCAACCGCCCACGCTCACCCATGCCCGGCAACCCTCCACCTCATCCCGATTTCCCACCCGGGGTTCGCGGCCGGACGGGGCACCGGACTGGTGTGCCGTGACCCTTCCCACCCGGACGGCGCAACTCCGGGGCCGGGACCCATCCGGCGGCGAAGCGGCTCCGAATGCCCCGAACGGGCCGCAGTGACGAACGCTCACCATGCGTGAGGACGCTGCCCTTTCGGCCACGCGGAAGGTGACCTCGGACACTTCTTGATCACCCTCGCGTGTGAAAGTTTTTCGGATCGCTGGGCGTTGAACTCACCATGGGTTATCCCTGGAACGAGAGCGAACCCGACCGACGAGTAGCAAAGGGGCCACCATGGCCGACCCGAACACCGTGACCACCGCCCGCATCGACTTCGCCCTCCGCACCTTCGGGGCCGGACCGCGGCCGGTGCCGGCTGAGCTGGAGTACGACACCCTCGACCCGTACGCGGTCGCCGTGGTGCTGCACGCCGGCCCGAGCGCGGTGCGGTGGCTCTTCGGCCGCGACCTGCTCGCCGACGGCCTGCTCGCCCGCTGCGGCGACGGCGACGTGCGGATCGGGCCCGCCGGCGACCCCGCGCTGGTCGTCGTGGAGCTGAGCTCCCCCGACGGCGCGGCAGTGCTCGAAGCGCCCGCCAAGGAGATCGCGGCCTTCCTCGACCGCACCTACGACGTCATCCCGGCCGGCAGCGAGAGCGACTGGTTCGACTTCGACGAGGAATTGGCGAAGCTTTCCTACCAGGACTGAGTACCGTCCCGGAGCGTGAGCTTCTTCCTGACGAAGGTCCTCGCCGCGCTCGACGACGGCGGTGACCGCGTCCTGTTCCACGCGAGCGACGGCGTCACCACCTACCACCAGGCCCGCGACCGGCTGCGCCGCCTGCACGGCGGGCTGGGTGACGTCGAAACGCTCGCCGTCGACCTGCGCAACCGGCCCGAGACGGTCCTCGTCCAGCTGGCGGCCCTCCTGCGCGGCGCGACCGTGCTCATGGTCCCGGCCTCGGCGCCGGCCCGCGACCGGCTCGCCGCGGCGAGCGGAGCCACCGTCGTCACCGACCGCCCGGACGACTGGCCCGCGGGCGACGTCCGCACCCTCGCGGACCTGGACGGCGTCCCCGAGCCGCTGAACCCGCCGGAGACCGTCCGCCTGCTCTTCCCCACCGGCGGCACCACCGGCACCCCGAAGCTGATCCGCCACAGCGGCATCTACGACGGCATGGCGTACCTCTTCACGCCGTCGCCGGACGGCCCGGGCCGCACGCTGCTGGTCGCCCCGATGACGCACATGACCGGCAACGCCACCGTGCTCGGCGCGCTGCTGCGGCTGGACACCGTGGTGGTCCACGACGGCTTCGACGCAGGAGCCGTCCTTGACGCGATCCAGGCGCACCGGATCGACACGCTTTCGCTGACTCCGCCGCGGCTGGCCGCGCTCCTCGACCACCCGAAGCGCCCGGAAACCGACCTCAGCAGCGTCCACTCGCTGTCCCTCGGCGCCGCGCCGCTGCCACCGCACCGGCTCGCGCAGGCCCTCGACGTCTTCGGCCCGGTCGTCGGCCAGGGCTACGGCCTCACCGAGGCGCCGATGATCGCGAGCATCTCCGCCGCCGAGTTGGTCGACCGGCCGGAGCGGCTGGGTTCGGTCGGCCGGATCGTGCCGGGCATGGAGGCGCGCATCACCGACGGCGAGGTCGAGGTGCGCGGACTGTCCATGATGGACGGTTACCTCGGCGGCCCGGAGGTCGGCGCGGGCTGGCTGCGCACCGGTGATCTCGGCCGCTTCGACGACGAGGGCTACCTCTACCTGCTCGACCGCGCGGACGACGTCGTCGTGGTCGGCGAACACGGCACGAAGGTCGCCACCACCGCCGTCGAACACGCCCTCGCCACGCACCCCGCGGTGCGGAGCGCCGCGGTCTTCGGCGTCCCGGGCGAGGACGGCCGGCTGCTGCACGCCGTGGTCGTCACCCGGGCCCCCCTGACCCCCGAAGAAGTCCGCGAGCACGCGCGAACCGCCTTCGGCCAGGAGCACTACGTCCCGGCGAGGGTGGACTTCGTGGCGGCGTTGCCGCTCACGAGCGTCGGGAAGGTCGACAAACGCGCGCTGCGAGCCGCGTTCAGCTCGTGACGGCGCCGTCCGAAGACGACTTCACGAGCTTCACGTACTTGCCGAGCACGCCTTCCGGGAACTTGTTCGGCAGCGGCTCCCAGCCCGCCCGGCGGGAAGCCAGCTCGGCCGCGTCGACCAGCAGGTCGATGCTGCGCGCCTTGATGTCGACGGCGATCCGGTCGCCGGTGCGGACGAACGCGATCGGGCCGCCGTCGACCGCCTCGGGCGCGACGTGGCCGATGCACAGGCCGGTGGTGCCGCCGGAGAACCGGCCGTCGGTCAGCAGCAGGACGTCCTTGCCGAGCCCGGCGCCCTTGATCGCCGCGGTGATCGCGAGCATCTCGCGCATCCCCGGGCCGCCCTTGGGGCCCTCATAGCGGATGACGACGACGTCGCCGGCCGAGATCCGGCCCTCGTTCAGCGCGGCCATCGCCTCCTGCTCGCGCTCGAACACGCGCGCCGGGCCTTCGAAGTTGGCCGTGTCGAAGCCCGCGGACTTCACGACCGCGCCCTCGGGCGCGAGCGAGCCGCGCAGGATGGTGATGCCCCCGGTCGGGTGCAGCGGGTTGTCCAGGGTGCGCAGCACTTCGCCGTCGATCGGGTCCGGGTCGAGCTCGGCGAGGTTCTCGGCCACCGTCCGCCCGGTCACCGTGAGCGCGTCGCCGTGGATCAGCCCCTCGTCCAGCAGGGCCTTCATCAGCACCGGGATGCCGCCGTGGCGGTCGATGTCGTTCATGACGTACTTGCCGAAGGGCTTCAGGTCGCCCAGGTGCGGGACGCGGTCGCCGACGGTGTTGAAGTCGTCGAGGGTCAGCTCGACCTTGGCCTCGTGCGCGATGGCCAGCAGGTGCAGCACCGCGTTGGTCGAACCACCCAGGGCCATGATCACGGTGATGGCGTTCTCGAACGCCTCCCGGGTGAGGATGTCCCGCGCGGTGATGCCCTTTTCCAGCAGGCCGACGACGGCTTCCCCGGACAGGTGGGCGTAGTGGTCGCGGCGGCGGTCCGCGGACGGCGGCGCGGCCGACCCCGGCATGCTCATCCCCATCGCTTCGGCCGCCGACGCCATCGTGTTCGCGGTGTACATCCCGCCGCAGGCGCCTTCACCGGGGCAGATCGCACGTTCGATCCGGTCCAGGTCGTCGGTCCCGAGCCGGCCCGCCCGGCACGCGCCGACCGCCTCGAAGGCGTCGATGAGCGTGACGTCCTTCTCGGTGCCGTCGGTGAGCTTCACCCAGCCGGGGGCGATCGTGCCCGCGTAGAGGAACACCGACGCCAGGTCGAGGCGCGCGGCGGCCATCAGCATGCCCGGCAGCGACTTGTCGCAGCCGGCCAGCAGGATCGAGCCGTCGAGCCGCTCGGCCTGCATCACCGTCTCGACCGAGTCGGCGATGACCTCGCGGGAGACCAGCGAGAAGTGCATGCCGTCGTGGCCCATGGAGATGCCGTCGGACACCGAGATGGTGCCGAACTGCAGCGGGTAGCCGCCGCCGGCGTGCACGCCCTCCTTCGCCGCCTGGGCCAGCCGGTCCAGCGACAGGTTGCACGGCGTGATCTCGTTCCACGAACTGGCGACGCCGATGATCGGTTTCTTCCAGTCGCCGTCGCCCATCCCGACGGCGCGGAGCATGCCGCGCGCGGGCGCGGCCTCGATCCCGTCGGTCACCGTGCGGCTGCGGGGCTTCGGGTCGATCGTCATCGCGGGCCTCCGGATTACGACGTTCGGGCGCTGGTCATGTTACCAACGGGCGCGCGGTCCGCTGGCCGGAACGGTTTCCTATCCGCGCCCGGGACGACCGGCGAAAACTCGGCCGCATGATCGCCACAGTGGTGTGGGGCACGGGCAACGTCGGCCGCGCGGCCATCCGGGCCGTCGACGCCCATCCGGCGCTGAAGCTCACCGCCGTACTCGTCCATGACCGGGCGAAGGTGGGCAAGGACGCCGGGGAGCTGGCCGGAGCCGGTGCGCTGGGGGTCGCCGCGACGGACGACATCGACGCCGTCCTGGCCGCGAGCCCGCGCGCGATCGTGTACGCCGCCTCGGGGGACGTCCGGTTCGACGACGCGCTCGCCGACATCGTGCGGGCCGTCCGGGCGGGCGCGATCGTCGTGACACCCGCCCTGTACCCCCTCTACGACCAGCGCAACGCGCCCCCGGAGCTGCGCGACCCGGTGCTCGCCGCGATCAAGGAGGGCGGCGGCTCGCTGTTCGTCTCCGGCGTCGACCCCGGCTGGGGCAACGACGTGCTGCCGCTGCTGATCAGCGGGCTCGGCACGGACGTCGACGTGGTCCGCTGCCAGGAGATCTTCGACTACTCGACGTACGAGCAGCCCGACTCCGTCCGGTACCTGGTCGGGATGGGCCAGCCGATGGACTACGCCCCGCCGATGCTGATGACCGGCGTGCCGTCGATGGTCTGGGGCGGCCAGGTCCGGCTGATCGCGCGCGGCCTCGGCGTCGAAGTGACCGAGCTGCGGGAGACCCTGGATCGCCGTCCGCTGGACGAAACCGTGAGCACGCGGACGATGGGCGAGTTCGAGAAGGGCACGCAGGGCGCCGTGCGGTTCGAGGTGCAGGGCATCGTCGACGGCGAGCCGCGGATCGTCATCGAGCACGTCACCCGCATCCACCCGTCGTGCGCGCCGGACTGGCCCACGCCACCCAGCGGCGACGGCGCCCACCGCGTGATCATCGAAGGCCGGCCGCGCATCGAAGTCACCGTCGAAGCGACCGACGAAGGCGAAAACCGGTCGGCGGGCGGCAACGCCACCGCCGTCGGCCGCCTGGTCGGCGCGATCGACTGGCTGGCCGCGGCGGAACCCGGCCTCTACGACGCACTCGACGTCCCGCTGCGCCCGGCAGCCGGCAAGCTCGGAAGGAGCCGTCCGTGAACATCGACATCCCCGCGGGCAACGACCCGATCGGGTACGTCTGGGGCGAGATGGTGCCCGGCATCGGCATCGCCGCGTCGAAGTTCTCGCTGGCGGTCTACGAGCACACGACGCTGGGGCTGCGGGAGTTCGAGGCCGCTCGGCTGCGGATCGCGCAGATCAACGGCTGCGTCTTCTGCCTCGACTGGCGCACCGAACGCGACGGGCAGAAGGTCGAGGCGGAGTTCGCCGACGCCGTCCTCGACTGGCGCACGACCGACCGCTTCGACGACCGCACGCGGCTGGCGGCGGAGTACGCCGAGCGGTACGCGACCGACCACCACAACCTGGACGACGAGTTCTGGAAGCGGATGTCCGCTTCCTACAGCCAGCAAGAAATCGTCGAGCTCAGCATGAGCCTCGGCGCCTGGCTGGCCTTCGGACGGCTCAACCACGTCCTCGGCCTCGACACCGCCTGCGTCCTTCCGCGGCCCTCGTGAGTGGTAAGGCGGGTTAGAACCCGCCTTACCACTCACGACGAGCCGCGGCAGGGCTCAGAAGTCCTGTGCGATGATCTTCTCGATGTTGCGTTCGGCCAGTGCCGTGATGGTGACGAACGGGTTGACGCTGGTGTTGCCCGGGATCAGGGACCCGTCGATCGCGTACAGGCCCTGGTAACCGGCCAGCCTGCCGTAGTTGTCGGTCGCCTTGCCGAGCACCGCGCCGCCGAGCGGGTGGTAGGTGAGATGGTCGCCCCAGATCTTGTACGTGCCGAAGAGGTCGGTCCGGTAGATCGTGCCCTCGGTCGAGTTGATCTTGTCGAAGATGGTCTTCGCCATGTCGATGCCCGGCTGCTTCCACGCCGTCTGCCAGTTCAGGTCCACCGCGCGCGAAGCCGGGTTCCAGGTGAACTGCGCGCGGTTCGGGTTCTTCGTGATCGAGAGGTAGAACGACGCCCACGTCTCGATCCCGGTCGGCAGCGGCGCGACCTCCGCGAACGCGCCGCCCGCGGCCCAGTTGTCGATGCCGCCGCACGGGATGGTCGACTGGGAGGCCCCGGTCGGGTCCCAGATCTGGTTGGCGCGCCCGACCATCACGTTCCCGTTGTCACCCCAGCCCTTCCCGACTTCGCCGTTGAGGTTCGGCAGCGCGCCGGTCGCCTTCAGCTTCACCAGCAGCTTGCTCGTGCCGACGCTGCCCGCGGCGAAGAACACCTTGTCCGCCGTGACGGTTTTGATCGCGGAGACCGCGCCGGCGGTGGTGAGCTGCTCGATGGTCACGGTGTAGCCGCCGCCGGACGCGGGCACCACCTGCGTCACCCGGTGCAGCGGCGAGATCGTGACCCGGCCGGTCGCGGCGATCTTCGGCAGGTAGGTCTTCTGCAGCGACTTCTTGCCGTAGTTGTTGCCGAACAGGATTTCCCCGCCCAGCGCCGACTTCGTGGCGGTGCCCGCCGCCTCCCGCTCCATGTAGTCCCAGTCGTACACGTCCGGCACGAACACGAACGGGAACCCGGACCGCTGGGCCTGTTTCCGGCCGACGCGGGCGAACTGGTACCAGTCGGTGCTCTCGAACCAGGCCGGGCGGATGCCGGCGACCCCGAGCCCGGCGTTGGCGCGCGGGTAGTAGACGTCGTACATCTCGTTCGCGTCGACCGTCGGCAGGATCGCGCCGAAGTTCTCCCGCTTCGGCGTGACGGCCATGCCACCGTTGACGAGCGAGCCGCCGCCGACGCCGCGGCCCTGGTACACGGTGATCCCGCTGAACTCCTCGGCGTCGAGGATGCCCGTGTAGCGGGGGATGTCCTTGTCGATCGGGAACCCGAGGAAGTTGGACAGCGGCTGCTTCGTCCGGGTGCGCAACCAGAACGACCGCTGGTCCGGGCTGGTCGTGGTGCAGAAGATCTTGCCGTCCGCGCCCGGGGTGTCCCAGGCCATGCCCATCTCGATCATCTGCACGTCGACGCCGGCCTGGGCGAGCCGGAGCGCGGCGACCGAGCCGCCGTAACCGGAGCCGATCACCAGCGCGGGCACGCGGGCGCCGTCGGCGACAGCGGCCTGCCGCGGCGACGCGGCCGTGGCCCGCCCGGCCAGCGCAGCGCTCGCCAATATAGAACCAGTTCCAGCAATGAAGAGACGACGGGATACGGAGCCAGAAGTTGTTCTCCACACGGGTTCGTCACTCATTTGTTGTTCCTCACCGTTGAGGTATTTTAGAACAAGTTATAGCTGCGTGGTGCAGACAAGTCGACATGTACTCACGAGTAACCTGGCGGGGTTGCGGGCCGGTGCCGCTGAATGGGCCATGATGGACGACTGTGGAGTCCACCCGAGTGGACCGCTGGCTCTGGGCGGTCCGGCTGACGAAGACGCGCCCGGACGCGGCGGCGGCCTGCCGGGGCGGCCACGTGCGCGTCAACGACAAGCCGGCCAAGCCGGCGACCACGGTCGTCCCGGGCGACGAAGTGCGCTACCGCGTCGGCGGGACGACGAAGGTCCTCGACGTGGTCAGGGTGATCCAGAAGCGCGTGGGCGCCCCGGACGCGGCGACGTGCTACGTGGACCGGACCCCGAAGCCGCCTCCCGAAGCGGCGATCCCGGTCGCCCGCCGCGACCGCGGCGCGGGCCGGCCGACCAAAAGGGAGCGTCGCGTGCTGGACGCGTTCCGGTCGACGCAGGAGCCTTAGGCCTTCAGGCCGGCCGGCACCACTGACAGCAGGTGCCGCGTGCGACCCGCGGAGGCCTAGGTCATCCGCCCCGTCGATCAACGGATCGTCGCCCTCCGCACCTCCTCCCCGGAAATAGCCGGGAATCGGCCGCGGACAGGTCGGTCCGGGCGGAATGCGGGTAGTCCCCTGCCCGGAGGGAAGCCATGACGACCAGCACCACCCCGGACCACCTGCTCACCGCGGCGCGGCCACTCGTGGAGCGCTACTGCCGCGACCGGCTGGATCCGGACTCGGCCGACGATGTCGCCCAGGACGTCTGCGTGGCGCTGCTGAAGGCCCTGCCACGGCGGCCACCGGAACGGCCCTTCCCGGACTTCGTCTGCGGCATCGCCCGTACCAAGGTCGCGGCCGCGCGGAAGGCGGCCGCACGGCAGGACGAGCCGGTCGCCGAACTGCCGGACGAACCCGACTCGTCGCTGGGGCCGGAACACCAGGCGCTCCGGCGCGAACTCCGCGAGCGGGTGGCGGAACTGCTGCGGGTGCTGCCGCGCAGACAGCGGGAAATCGTGGTGCTGCGGGTGGTCGTCGGCCTGTCGGCGGAGGAGACGGCGGCCGCGGTGGGCTCGACGCCGGGGGCGGTCCGGGTGGCCCAGCACCGGGCGCTCGGCCAGTTGCGCAAGGTCGTGACCAGCGCGTGACGGCTATCCTGGCCAGGTGAGCGACAGCGAGAATTTCGAAGGGCGCGACGTCGGGTCCGGAGTCTCCGTCATCCGCGAAAGCACGGACGTCGTCGGCTCCGGGCCGCGGCTGCACCGGCACCCGTACACCGAGACGTTCGTCATCATCCGCGGGCGGGCGCGGTTCACCGTCGGCGACGAACAGCGCGACGGCGGTCCCGGGGACGTGCTCGTCGTCCCCGCCGGTACGCCGCACAAGTTCGCCGTGCTCGGCCCCGGGGTCTACGAAGCCGTGCACATCCACGAAAGCGACCACTTCATCACCGAATGGCTGGAGTGACGCTTCAGAGCTCACCGGCCCCGATCATGCCGCGCAGCTTCGTCAGCGCGCGGTACTGCGTGATGCGGACGTTGCCGGCGGAGATGCCGAGCGCCTCCGCCGTCTCGTTCGCCGACAGGCCGGCGACGACCCGCAGCGACAGGATCTCCTGGTGCAGCGGCGGCAGCGACGCCAGCAACCGGCCCAGGCGGGCGCCGAGGTCGAGTTCGAGGACGTGGTTCTCCGGCTCGTTGCCGCCCAGCGGCCGGTCCGGCAGCTCCGGCACCGGCTTCGACCGGTCCCTGGCCACCGAGCGGAACGCGTCGGCGACCTTGTTCGCCGCGATCGCCCGCACCAGGTACAGGAACGAGCCCCCGCGGTCCTGGTAGTTCGGCAGCACCTTCAGCACCGCCAGGCACACCTCCTGGGCGACGTCGTCGGCCGAGAGGTACGACAGGTCCCGGCCGCCGATCCGCGCCCGGCAGTAGCGCACGACCGTCGGCTTGATGAGCCGCAGCAGCGCCTGGACGGCGTCCGGGTCGCCGTCGCGCGCCGCCGCCACCACCGGGTCGAGCTGCTCCTTCGCCAGGCCACCCTCCGGCCTCGGCGAATCCGCCGGCACGGTGTAGCCGTCAACGGCCGCCGCCGCCTCCGCGATCATGGTCTCCACGGGCCCTCCTCGTGTCCGCCACCGGGGCCGACGTCCGTCCACAACGGACAGCTTGGTGCCTCGACGTTCCCGGTCCGGCATAGGGCGTTATCGAGGTGCTGACCAGCAACGTTGCAGTGTGGTGTGGGTTGTCCAGCTATTGTCCGTTAACTGTTCACGACCCGGCCGGAACGGCCGCCGGGCACCGGCGGAAGGCCGGACAAATCGTGGACAGATCCGGGAAAATCAGGTCCAGCGGATTCCGTACGCGAAGCCGGGAGCGAGGTTCCGGAACCGCACGTGCACCTCGCCGGCGTCGTCGGCCGCCAGTGCGGTATCGGTTCGCGACCGATCATCCACGCCGGCCGGGGAAACCTTTTCCTGGCGCATGATCCGCTTCGGCACCCGTTCACCGAACCGGACGTGCAGATCGAAAAAATCGCACGGATGCCGTGGTACGCAGACGTAACGGTGTTCTCGCAGGTTCGCCCGGAATCTCAGCCCGACCTCGTGCCGGGCGCCCCGGCGCAACGGCTCCGGCAGCCGTAAGGCGAGCCCGATCCGGTCACTCGATTCCCGCACCCGCCCGGCGAGCACCCCGCCGTGGAACACGTCGACGCCGAGATCCGGCTCGCCCGCCGAATCGCCCGATTCACCGGTGACCGGCAACGTCAGCGCCAGGTCGAGCACGGCGATTTGGTCGGCGTCGGCGACCACCCGCCGGAATTCGAACGCCTCCGGCACCGGCTGGTCGAGGGCCAGCGTGACGCGCAGTTCTTCGGTGTGCCAGCCCCGTCCCGGATACAGCCGGGGTGCCGGCACGGCCGCCGCGACGGCCAGCGCGGCGATCTGCTCGATCCCCTCGTCGATCCGCCGCCGGACCGTCCGGTCGTCGCGGTCGAGCGTGATCGCCGCCCAGTGCACCCGCTCCTGGTAGAACGGTTTCCGCGCGCGCTCGTCGAGCGCGAATGCGGCGAGCAAAGCGATCTTCAGATCGTCCGGCAACGACTCCACCAGCGGGCGCAATCGATCGGTCAGCTTGCGCCGCATCTCCACGGTTCCGTCTTCTTCGACAATGCCGCAAGCGGAACGCAATGCGGGGCCGATCCGGTCCGCGAGCGGTGTCGTGAAAATTGCCCTCCCTTTGCGCAGGGCCTTGAGTTCGCCGACCACGTCCGCCGCACTGAGGCTCACCATCCCCTCCCCTTCCACGCACGGGGGTCAATGTTCGTCAGCGCCACCGCCGATGTCCAGTCGATCACGCTCAAGCAAACGGATCGTTATCCCGCGGTTTCCTTTTCCGCCATTCGGGTAATCGCCGATACTTGTTGGCGTTGTGTTGACAACGACCGCATTGCGCCGCAACGATTTCCCGGCGGAAACTCACCCGACCGCCACTGTCGAACGTGTCGAAATGACCGCCGTGCGCCGGCGGCTTTCCGGCCGGGCTCCGTTCACCCGGGCGGCGCACCACTCCCGCGGGTGAACGTGACCGGGCTGTGGCCCCGCGCGGGTTGGTGGTGGGCCGCCGCGGGTACTTGTTGATCATGAGCCCGAGGATGTGGCGCCTGCTGATCTCGGGGTCGCTGCGGCTGTTCCTGATCAGCGCCGTGCCGGCCACCGTGCACTTGTCCGTGCTCGCCGGGCTCGCGGCGGGCGTGATCGCGTTCCTCGTGCCGGCGCCGCGCAGCCGGCACGACGACCGCGCCGGCCCCGGCGGCTAGCGCCCCTCACGCCGCCTGCCACCGGTGGAGCTTCTCGGGGTTCCGCACCGCCCAGATCCGCCGGACCGAGTCGCCCGCCACCTCGAACGCGATGACGGCCACGACCGCGCCGCCCCGCCGCGCGAGCAGCCCCGGCCGCCCGTTGACGGTGGTCTCCTCCAGCGTCACCGCCGGGATCCGGCCCGCCAGGCCTACGGCGTAGCGCGCCACCCGCTCGCCTCCCTCGATCGGGCGGCGGACCGCGCCGGCGAGCCCGCCGCCGTCCGCGACGACCGTCGCGTCCGGATCGAGGATGCCGACCAGCCGCTCGATGTCCCCCGCCTCCCAGGCCAGCTTGAACGCGCGGACCACCTCGGCGCTCCCCCGGACCGGCGCGGGGGAGCGAGCGGCCCGGACGCGGCGCCGGGCGGAGGACGCCAGCTGGCGGCACGCGCCCGACGTCCGGCCGAGGACCACCCCGACCTCGGCGAAGGGGTAACCGAAGACGTCGTGCAGGACGAAGGCCACGCGCTCGGCCGGCGTCGTGGACTCCAGCACGACGAGGAACGCCATCGTGATCGACTCGTCCCGCGTGACGCGGTCGGCCGGGTCGGCGAGCGAACCCGCCGCCCCGGGCAGCGGCTCCGGGAGCCACTCGCCGACGTAGCTCTCCCGCCGCACGCGGGCCGAGCCGAGCAGGTCGAGGCAGAGGCGGCCGGCGACCGTCGTCAGCCACGCCCCCGGCGACTCGATCGCGTCCCGTTGCGGCCCGGACAGGGCGTACCACCGGCCGTACGCCTCCTGGACGACGTCTTCGGCGTCGCTCATCGAGCCCAGGAGCCGGTAGGCGAGGCCGGTCAGCTGCCGCCGCTCGGCCGTGATCGTGCCGGTCATGATCCCCCTCGGTCCGCGTTCGTCACCCCGGTGACGAATCCGCGGGGCGGCCTGTGACAGCCGTGCTCACCCGCGGCGCCGCACGCACCGGCCGCGCAGCACCACCGCCGCCGGGTCGGCCAGCTGGGCCGGGTCCGCCCGGGGGTCCCGGTCGTAGACCACCGCGTCCGCCGGCGCTCCCGGCTCCAGACCACCCAGCCCCAGGTACTCCCGCGCGCTCCACGACGCCGCCGCCAGCGCCTCGTGGGGGCGCACGCCCGCGGCCACCAGCGCCCGGACCTCGGCGACGATTCCGCCGTGCGGCAGGGAATCCGTGCCCGCCAGCACACGCACGCCGGCTTCCGCCGCGGCCGCCGTCAGCGCGCCGTGCACCCGCGCGCCGCTCAGGTACCACGTCCGGGCCGGGCCGGCCGGCTGCTGTTCCCGGCGCCGCAGGCCTCCGGTGATCACCGACAGCGTCGGGGTCAACGCCGTGCCCTGGGCGGCCATCCGCGCCAGCAGCTCCGGGTCCAGGCACATCCCGTGCTCGAGGGAGTCGACGCCCGCCGCGACCGCGGCCGCGCCGCCCTCGGGGTGCTGGCTGTGCACCGCGACCCGCCCGCCGGCCGCGTGCACCTCCCGCACGACGGCCCGCAGCACGTCCACCGGCACCGCGGAATCCCCGACGCGCCAGTCCGCGATGATCTTCGCCCAGCCGGTCCGGGCGGCCTGCGCCGCCGCCAGCACGGGCAGCTCGTCGTGCGAAGCGCGGCGGCCCCAGCCGTCGAAGAACTGGCCGTGCTGCGCCAGCCACGGTCCCGCGTGCCGGGCCCGCGGCACGTCGGGGTCCTCGCCGAACCACGGCGGCGGCTCACCCGGCAGCCCGGGTGACCGGATCAGCGTGACCCCGGCGTCGACGTGCTGGTGCAGCTGCTCCCGGAGCAGGTCCGGGTCCATCGGCTGCCCCGGTTCCGCGGCGCCGGGGTGGGTGTGGGCGTCGACCAGGCCGGGCACCAGCCAGCCTTCGCCCACCAGGGTCGCGCCGGGCACCGGATCGGTCGTCCATCGGTCCCCGTCGGCGTAGAGATCGGCGTATTCGCCGCGCGGCAGCGCGTACCCCCGGATGCGCGTGATCACCACGCCGACCGTACCCGCGACCTCGCCCGGCCGGCGGTGACCGGCGTTCGACCGGCACCGGACGGCGGCGGTGCCGGTGCGCTTGTGCGTGATCACGCGCGGTGTAGTGTTTGCCGGTCCGACCGGCGTGCGTGACCGCGTGAGGTGCCATGACAGTGCGGCGGTACCCAGTGGCCATCGTGCTCGTCTTCGTCACGTCGGCCCTGGTCGTGGTCAACGGCTTCGCTTTCTGGGGCGACACCTTCGCCCTGTGGGTCGACGACGCGATGCAGCTCAGCGCCGGGATCACCGGGGTCGTCTGCGGCATCGTCGTCGCGCGGCGGGTCCGCGAGCACCAGCGGTGGTGGCGGCTGCTGGTCGCGCTCGGCATGATCGGCTGGTCGCTCGGCCAGTGCGTCTGGTCCTGGTACCAGCTGATCGACGGCCGCGGCCTGCCCTCGCCGTCGCTGGCCGACGTCGGGTACCTGAGCTTCCCGGTGTTCGCGCTCGCCGCCCTGTTCGTGCTCGCCCGGGCCCGGGCGCGGCCGGACCGCGAGCGCTGGCAGCCCGCCCAGTGGACCGCGCACTTCGGCGTCGCGGTGGTGCTCGACGGGCTCGTCGTCACCGGATCGCTGTTCATCCTTACCTGGACAGCGGCGCTCGGGCAGGTGGTCCGGGCCACCGGGCCGGACGCGCTGACCTGGGCCGTCGCCATCGCCTACCCGCTGTCGGACCTGGTGGTCGTGGTCGTCGCCGTGCTGCTGGTGGTGTTCGACCGGGTGGACCGCCCGTACCGGGCGAACCTGCTGCTGGCCGCCGTCGGGATCGTCGCGCTGGCCTGCTCGGACAGCGTGTTCGCCTACCTGGTGAGCATCGGCGCGGAAAGCATGAAGCCGTGGTCGGACGCGGGGTTCGTGCTCGGCCCGCTGTTCATCGCCTTCGCCCTGCTGGTCACGCCCGGTACGCGGCGGCGTGACGACGCGGGCCAGCCGGTCGGCGTCGACTGGTGGCAGGTGGCGCTGCCGTACCTGCCGGTCACCGCGGTCGCGCTGCTGATCACCGTGCAGATCGTGGCCGGCGCGGGCCCGGACGGCGTCGAGGTGTTCGTCGGCGCGCTCGTGGTGTTCCTGGTGCTCGCCCGGCAGCTGCTTTCCTTGCTGGACAACCGGTTGCTGCTGCGCCGGGTGTACGAGGGCCAGCAGCAGCTGACCCACCAGGCCTACCACGACCCGCTCACCGGGCTGGCCAACCGGGCGCTGTTCGCCGACCGGCTGGACCGCGCCGTCGAGCAGGGCGCGGAAGGCGGGCAGGGGCCGCTCGTGCTGATCTTCGTCGACCTCGACGACTTCAAGGAGGTCAACGACCGGTTCGGGCACGCGGGCGGGGACGTCCTGCTGCACGCGGTCGCCCAGCGGCTGCTGAGCTGCGTGCGCGCGGGCGACACCGTCGCGCGGCTGGGCGGCGACGAGTTCGCGATCCTGCTGGAAGGCGAGGTCGACACCCCGCAGGCGGTCGCCGACCGGATCCAGAGCGCACTGCGGCGGCCGTTCGCGGTGCACGGCACGCTGGTGCCGGTCCGCGCGAGCATGGGCCTGGTGGTGCCGGACCCGGCCGAGCCGGCGATCACCGCCGACGTGCTGCTGGGCCGCGCGGACACGTCGATGTACGCGGGCAAGCGGCTCGGCAAGGACACGACGGTCGTGTACCACCCGTCGCCGGACGGGCCGCCCGACTTCCCGTCGGCACTGCGCCGCGCGGGCGGCGGCCTCCCGGAGGGCTTCGCCCTGGTGTTCCAGCCGATCGTCCGGCTGGCCGACGAGCAGCCGGTGGCGGTGGAGGCGCTGGCCCGCTGGACCGCGCGCGACGGCACCGCGGTGTCGCCCGAGACGTTCGTCCGCGCCGCGGAAGGCGCCGGTCTCGGCGCGGAACTGGACGCGCTGGTGCTGGACCTGGCCTGCCGCGAGATCACCGCGGCCGGGATCGACCTCACCGTGCACGTCAACGTGTGCGCGAGCCGGCTCGGGGCCGCCACGCTGGAACAGAGCGTCGAGGCCGCGCTGGACCGGTACGGCCTGCCGGCCGAACGCCTGATCGTCGAGATCACCGAGACGGTGCCGGTGCCGGACCTGGCGGCGGGCGCGGCCGCGATCCGCCGCTTGCAGGACCTGGGCGTGCGGGTGGCGCTCGACGACTTCGGTGCGGGGTACAGCTCGCTGACGGTGCTGCACGCGCTGCCGGTCGACCTGATCAAGCTGGACCGCGCGCTGACGACGGGCGTCCGCCCCGACCGCGACGCGGCGCTGTGCCGGTCGCTGGTCGGGCTGTGCGCGGACTTGGAGGTGGCGGTGGTCGCGGAAGGCATCGAGACGGCCGAGCAGGCCGAACTGGTCACCCGCGCGGGCTGCACCACCGCCCAGGGCTACCGCTTCGGCCACCCGGCCGCGCTGAGTTCACTGCGGCTCTCGACGCTCTCCGCCGGTTCCTAGGTCTGCCGCAGCCGTCGTGAGTGGTAATGAGGGTTCTAACCCGAATTACCACTCACGACCGGCGGCTGCTCCTCACGCCTGGACTCCGGGTGGCAGCACGCCGAAGATCGTTGCGGTGGAGCCGGCGCCGTTGCGGTTGATCGGGCCGCCCGCCAGGACCCAGGCGCCGGTCGTCGGCAAGGCCTTGAGGTTCGCCAGGATCTCCAGGCTGATCCGGTGCCGGCGGTAGACCAGCTTGGACACCGTGTACGTCTCGTCGGTGCCGACGTCCGGGCTGAACGTGTCGGTGCCGGTGCCGCCGCGGCGGCCCAGGCGCCCGGTGTCGATCAGCCACTGCACCGCGGGGATCGAGAACCCCGGCTGGTGCAGGACGCCGTCCGCGCCGGTGTTCGGGTAGGCGGGGGTGCCCCACTTGGCGTCCCAGCCGGTCCACAGCACCACGACGGACTCGTTCGGGATCCGGCCGTGGCGCTTCTCCCACGCCTTGAGGTCGTCGATCGTGACCGCGTAGTCCGCGTTCGCCGCCGCCTTCGCGCGCACGTCGATCTTCACGGCGGGCCGGAACAGGTCCGCCGGGTCAATGTCGTCGGCCAGCGGTTCCCCGGTGTTGAAGTGCCCGGGCGCGCCCCAGTGCGTCCCGGTGTGCTCGCCCTCGCGGACGAACTGCAGGTAGTAGCCGTCTTCGGGGATGGTGGCGATGGTCTCCAGCTCGAAGGCCGGGTCGCCGGGGAAGACGTTGGTCGTGGCGGGGTCGTTGACGTGCGACAGGTTGACCAGGTTCAGCTGGTCCAGCCGCACCGGCGGCGCGGTTTCGGCGGCCCGGGCGGTCCGTCCGGACAGCGCGGCACCGAACACCCCGGCCAGTCCCGCGGCCAGCACCCTGCGTCTCATCGGCATGAGGGATCACCTTTCACCGGGCACGGGGCTAAGACCCCGGCACGACACCGTCATATCACCCGGGCTGGGCGCGGCCAACGAATTGCGCGAAGATGGGGCCGTGGACGACGACATCGAAGACAACGCCGACAACGGCATCCTCGACCCCGAGGACACTTTGGACGACCGCGACGAGGTGGCGGAGGGTTATTCACCGCCGGAACGCGCGCAGGCCACCGAAGGCTGGGGCACCACCGCGCGCGAAACGGCGGAGGGCGAGAGCTGGGCGGGCCGGCTCTCCCGCGAGGTTCCCGACCTGGCCGACGACGTCGACGACGACGGGCTGGGCGACACCGAGGACACCGACGGCGAGCTGGTCGACGACGAGGTCGGCGACCTCCGCGCGGGCCGCCTGGTCGCGACGGACGAAGGCTTCGGCGAAGACTCCGACGAAGAGCTGTACGCCTCGGACGCCGGCATCGACGGCGGAGCGGCCTCGGCGGAGGAAGCGGCCGTCCACGTCATCGACCCGTCCCGCCGCTGGTGAGCCCCCGGTAGCCCCGGTCAGCGTGCCGGGTCGTACTCGCGGACCGCGGCCAGGTACTCGCTGATCGCGTCGCGGTTGCGCAGCAGGCAGTCCGCTCGCCGGGTCATCCGGTCGCGCTCCGCCTCCAGGGTGGCGATCATCTCCGGCGTCGCGTCCGGGAAGTAGATCGTCCGGGGTTTGTCCAGGCAGGGCAGGATCTGCTTGATGATCCGGGTCGGCAGGCCGGCGTCGAGCAGGCCGCGGACCTGGATCACCCGGTCGACCGACGGCTCGTCGTAATCGCGGTAGCCGTTCGGGCCGCGGCTCGCGATGATCAGGCCCTGCTCCTCGTAGTACCTGAGCAGCCGGCGGGACGTGTTCGTGCGCTCCGAAAGTTCGCCGATCCGCATGTGCGCCACCTCACAGTCGCCGCGGTAGACCTTCACATCAATGTGAGGGTTCGAGCATAGCGGCATGACGGACTTCCGCACCCGCACGCTGCCCCTGCCCACCTTGCTCGCCTTGACCACCGCCGCGTTCGTCACCGTGCTCACCGAGGCGCTGCCCGCCGGGGTGCTGCCCGGGATGAGCGCCGGCCTCGGCGTCGGCGAGTCCGCGGCCGGCCAGGCCGTGACGATCTACGCGCTCGGCACCGCGCTCACCGCGATCCCGCTGTCCGCCGCCACCGCGAACCGGTCCCGCAAACGCTTGCTGCTCACCGGGATCGCCGGGTTCGCCGTGGCCAACACCGTCACGACGCTGTCCCCGGACTACGCGCTGACGATGGTGGCGCGCTTCGTCGCCGGGGTGGCCGCGGGCGTCGTCTGGGCGCTGCTCGCCGGCTACGCGCGCCGGCTCGTCCCGGACCACCAGGGCAAAGCCATCGCGGTCGTGATGGCCGGCATCCCGCTGGCGCTCTCGCTCGGCATCCCGGCCGGGACGTTCCTCGGCGGCCTGCTCGGCTGGCGCTGGGCGTTCGGCGTGATGTCGGCGATCGCGGCCGTGCTGCTCGCCTGGATCGCCGCGGCGGTCCCGGACCAGCCGGGGCGTCCGGCCGGCCGGACACCGGTCCGGCGCACGCTCGGCGTCCCCGGCGTCGTCCCCGTGCTCGCCGTGACGCTCGTGTTCGTGCTGGCGCACACCGTGCTGTACACCTACATCGCCGCCTTCCTCGGGCACGCCGGGATGGGCGACGCGGTGGACGTCGTCCTGCTGGTCTTCGGGATCGCGTCGATGGCGGGCATCGGTATCGTCGGCGCCCGGATCGACCGCGCGCTGCGGACGCTGATGGTGCTCAGCACCGTCGGCGTCGCGGTGGCCGCGACGCTGCTGGCGGTGTTCGCCGGCAGCCCGGCGCTGGTCTACGTCGCCGTGGGGCTGTGGGGACTCGGCTGGGGCGGCGTCCCGACGCTGCTGCAGACGGCGGCCGGGAACGCCGGCGGCGAAGCGGCGGACAACGCGCAGGCCATGCTCGTCACGCTGTGGAACGCCGCGATGGCCGCGGGCGGGGTGGCCGGCGGGGTCCTGCTCGACGCCGCCGGGCCGGCGGCGTTCCCCTGGACGCTGCTCGCGCTCCTGCTGCCGGTGCTCGCCGTGGTGCTCGGCGCCCGGCGGCACGGGTTCCCCGCTCGCTCCTAAGTGGACGAAGGGCCCGGACGCGGCTCGCGCCCGGGCCCTCCAGTTCGGGGGGTCAGCAGCGGCCCGCGATGGCCCGCAGCAGCTCGGCGTTCGCCGTGTCACCGGACAGCTCCCAGGCGAACACGCCGCCGAGCCCCTGCGACTTCGCGTAACCGGCCTTGGCCGACGCCGTCTCGGGCGTGTCGTAGCTCCACCACTGCGAGCCGCACTTCGCGTACGCCGTGCCCGCGACGCGGCCGTTGGCCGGGCACTTGGTCTTGAGGACCTTGTAGTCCTCGACGCCCGCTTCGTAGGTGCCGGGCGCCGGGCCGGTGGCCGTGCCGCCCGGCTGCTTCTGCGTGACACCGTCCCAGCCACGGCCGTAGAACCCGAGGCCCAGCAACATCTTCGCCGGCGGCACGCCCTGGCGGCGCAGTTTCTGGACGGCCGCGTCGGCGTAGAACCCGGCGGTCGGGAGGCCCGGGTAGGCGCGCAGCGGCGAGTGCGGCGCGGTCGGCCCGTTCGGACTCGCGCCGGCGACGAAGTAGTCGTAGGTCATCACGTTGTACCAGTCGAGGTACCGGCTCGCGGCGCCGTACTCGGTGGCGTCGATCTTGCCGTCCTTCGACCCGTCCGCGGTGATCGCGGCGGTGACCAGCTGACGCCCGAACTTCGCGCGCAGCGCCTTGACCAGCGCGGTGAAGGCCTTCGGGCCGCTCGTGTCGCAGGTGTTGCCGCAGGCGTTCGGGTACTCCCAGTCGACGTCGATGCCGTCGAAGACGCCCGCCCAGCGCGGGTCGTTGACCAGGTTGTAGCAGGAGTCCGCGAACGCGGCCGGGTTCTTCGCCGCCTCGGTGAACCCCGCCGACCAGGTCCAGCCGCCGAAGGACCACAGCACCTTCAGCTTCGGGTGCAGCTTCTTGAGCTGGAGGAACTGGTTGAAGCTGCCGTGCAGCGCCCCCGGTTCGGTGCTGTCGGCCTGGCCGCTGACGCTCGTGGCGGCGTCGTAGGGCATGTCGTGGTCGGCCCACGGGTCGCCGACCGCGCAGCCGCCGCCCGTCACGTTGCCGAACGCGTAGTTGAGGTGGGTCAGCTTCGCGGCCGACCCGGACGTCTCGATGTCCTTGACGTGGTAGCCGCGGGCGTAGACGTCCCAGTCGGCGAAGTAGGCCATCACTTTGCCCTGGCTTTGCCCGGCGTCCGCGGGCGACGCGACGACGGAGGCGCCGGCCAGCGCGAGCGCGACCACGGCGATGCGTTTTCTCATGCGGAGCACGGCATTCTCCTATCCGGCCCAGGTGGGTGCGCCGAGGCTAACAGGTCCAGACCATTGCCGACCAGGGTCAAATCAGTACGGTCAACGGATTTCCCGATGCTCCCCCAGCCGGGCGTGGATTCACGGACGTGCGATGATCGGCCGATGACCGAGTTCGGCTGCGCCCGCTGTTCCGGCGATGACGCCCTGACCGCGCTGGCGTTCTGCACGACCCGGCTGAACAAGACCCATCGCCTCGTCGAGCGGTCGCACTTCAGCATTTCGCTGCGCCGGTGCCCGGAGTGCGGCCAGTCGTTCGCCGCGATCTTCACCGAGTTCGTCGACACCTCGGGCGGCGAAGACGCGCAGTACTTCGACTTCGTCCCGCTCACCACGGCCGAGGTGTCCACGCTGGCGGCGCAGGGCGCCCGCATCGACCTGGCCGAGCTCGGCGCGCTGGGCAGCGTCCGCCGTCGCCTGTCGTCGAGCTGGCCGACCGGCGGCGAGAAGGAAATCGCCTGGCGGACGGACTCGCTCTCGGTGCGCGAAGGTCACTGACCGGCCAGGCGCAGGATCGCCGCGGCACTGCGGTCGACGTCGGCTTCCGTCGTCGACCAGCCGGACACCGAGATCCGCAGGTAGCGGCGGCCGCGCCAGGTGGTGCCGCCCAGCCAGCAGGTGCCGTCGTCCTGGATTTTCCGGATGAGCGCGTCGGTGTCCCCGCCGAAGGACACGAGGACCTGGTTGAGGACGACGTCGTTGGCGATCTCGGCACCGCCTTCGGCGAGTTTCCCGGCGAAGCGGCGGGCCAGCCGGCAGCAGCGGCCGACGAGCTCGGCGACGCCGTCGCGGCCCAGTTCGCGCACCGCGGCCCAGACGGCGAAGCCGCGGGCGCGGCGCGAGGACTCCAAGGTCAGGTCGCCCATGCCGGACACTTCGCCGGCGCCGGTGAGGTAGGCGGCCCGGTAGGCGATCGCCGCGGCGTGGACGTCCGGGCGGGCGCAGAAGACGAAACCGGAGTCGTAGGGCACGTTGAGCCACTTGTGCCCGTCGCAGGCCCAGGAATCGGCGAGTTCGACGCCGTCGAGGAGCGCGCGGGTGTCCGGATTGGCGGCGGCCCAGAGCCCGAAGGCACCGTCGACGTGGATCCAGGCGTCGCCCACGGCTTCCCGGGCGGCGCGCAGGTCGTCGCACGCGCCGGTGTTCACGTTCCCCGCCTGCAGGCAGACGATCAGCGGCCCGGTCCCGGCTTCGCGGACCTTCCGGAGGTCTTCGACGTCGATCGCGCCTTGCGGGCCGGCTTTGACCGGTTCGACGGCCCGGGTGCCGAAGCCGAGCAGCCGCAGGGCGCGGTCGACGGTGGCGTGCCGTTCTTCGCTCGCGACGACGCGGACCCGCGGGGCACCGGCGAGCCCATCGCGTTCGACGTCCCATCCGGCTTCGGCGAGCACGTGGTGACGAGCGGCGGCGAGGCCGGCGGTGTTCGCGGCTTGCCCGCCGGTGACGAACCCGGTGGAGGCTCCGGCGGGAATGCCGAGCAGCTCTTTGAGCCAGGCACCGGCAACGTCTTCGGCCGCGGCCGCGGCGGGCGAGAGGACGGCGTTGAAGCCGTTCTGATCCCAGCCGGCGGCCAGAACATCGGCCGCGGTGGCGGCCGGGAGGGCACCCCCGATGACGAACCCGAAGAACCGCGGCCCGGCGGTGGCGACCAGCCCGGGCCCGGCGGCCCGAGCGAGCTGTTCGAGCACATCGGACGGTGGGGTGGGTGCTTCCGGCAGCGGGCCGCCGAAGGAGGACCGCAGAGCGGCCAAATCGACGGCGGCCGGGGCCACGGGCCGTTCCGCGAGGCCGGCCCGGTAGCCGGCGCCGAGTTCGGCGGCGCGGGCCAGGAGGGAGTGCATCTCGTCCACGAGCCGACTGTAGGCCCGATTCGGCCGCCGTCCCTCCCGCGGCGGTCGTGAGTGGTAAGGCGGGTTCTAACGCGCCTTACCACTCACGACGGGTGGGTGGGCGGCCCGGCGGCCGATGTGACCTCCAGCACCGGGATACCTTCGATCTTCTCCATGTCCCCATCGTCGGCGCCTAAGTGCTCATCTTCTGAGCACTTTCGCCCGGGAACAATCATCGGCCTCCCGGCGTAGCGTCCTGGTATGGAGACCCCGTTGAGCACCGACCGGCTCGTGATCCGGGACTGGACGGTGGACGACGCCGAAGCCGCGTTCGACATCTACGGCGCGGAAGACGTCACGCACTGGCTGACCCCGGCCATGGACCGCGTCGGGGACGTCGGCGCGATGCGCGCGGTCCTGCACGCCTGGCAGGAAACCCAGCCGAACCTGCCGCCGCCGCGGGGGCGGTGGGCGATCGAACGCAAGGAAGACGGCGTGGTGATCGGCGGCCTCGGCATCCGGCTGCTGCCGCCGTTCGAAGAGGACCTCGAACTGAGCTGGCAGCTCAGCCCCGGCGTCTGGGGCCAGGGCTACGCGTCCGAGGCGGCGACCGCGCTGATCGAGTGGGCCTTCACCCAGGACACCGAAGAGCTGTTCGCCGTCGCGCGGCCGAACAACACGCGGGCGATCGCGGTCGCCAAGCGGCTCGGCATGAACTGGGTCGGCGAGACCGACAAGTACTACAACCTGCGGCTGCAGGTGTACCGGATCCGGCACACCGACCTCATCGGCTGACCGGCTCCAGCAGGAAGACGCGGATGTCCCGGTGCGAAGCCCGCACGGCGTACCGGTCGTACGCGGGCCAGTACGCCGCGACCGCGTCCCACATCTCCTGGCGCTCGTCCCCGGTCAGGAGCCGTCCGGTGACGTCGAAAGTGCGGCCGCCCAGCGCGACCGTTGCCGCAGGGTGGGCCAGCAGGTTCGCCGACCAGGCCGGATGGGCCTCGCCGCCCCAGTTCGAGCCGATCACGACGTACCCGCCGGCGCGCTCGACGTAGAGCAGCGGCACCTGCCGGGGCTCGCCGCTGCGGCGCCCGATCGTCGTGAGCAGCAACGTCCGCAGCCCGACCGCCGTGCCGACACCGACCCGGCCGCCGCTGATCCGCAGCAGCACCCGGTCGGCGGGCACGAGCGCCCGCCCCAGCACCGCGAACGCCCGGCTCTTGCCGAACCCGGCGAAGACTCCCCGCAAACCCGTCACGGCGAGATCCTAGGTCTGGCAGGGTTTGCGAGCATGACCCGCCCCGAAACCGCCGCCGAGGTCTTCGACGCGCTCGGCACGGATTACGAACACGCCTTCCGCACCGCGACCGCCCAGCGCGCCGCGCTCACCGACCTGCTCGCCGCCCTGCCGCCGGAGGCGCAGGTGCTCGACCTCGGCGCCGGCACCGGGCGGCCGACCGCGGAACTGCTGGTCGCCGGCGGCCACGACGTCACCGGCTACGACGTCGCCCCGAAGATGGTCGAGATCGCGCGGAGCCAGGTGCCCGCCGCCCGGTTCGAACTCGGGGACATGCGCGAACTGTCCTTCCCGGACGGCACCTGGGACGCCATCACGGCCTTCTTCTCGATGCTGCAGCTCCCCCGGGCCGAGCAGGAAACCATGATCGGCCGCTTCGCGACCTGGCTGAAGCCCGGCGGGCTGCTCGTCTTCGCCACCGTGCCCGCCGACGTCGACGGAGTGGACATCGTGTTCATGGGCCACCCGGTCCGGGCGTACAGTTTCACCACCGGTCCCCTCAAGGAGCGGATGCGGGCGGCGGGCCTCGAAATCGTCCAGGAGGACGAGGCCGAGTTCGTCCCCGACCACCCGGACGCCGGCCCCGAGCCGCACGTCTACCTGACCGCTCGCAGACCGGCCTGAGCCGGCCGGCCCGTACGACGTCGATCACCCGACGGACATGAATTTTGCTCAACTTCGTGCGTGTGCCGCGCGGTGGACCCGGGCTAAAGTGAGGAATGGGCATCGAAGCTCTGGCCAGGCCGGTACCTCGCGAACACCGCGAGCTGCTGCGCGAGATGCTGGCCAGGCTCCCCGAGTTCGCCGATCGCCTGGCCCGGCTGCTCAGTGAGCAGGACGAGTTCTACCGGCAGGTCGAGGACGTCGCCCCCGGCGAGCTGCGGCAGGTCTGCCGGGCCAACCTCGAGCGTGCGCTCACGGCGCTGGCCGAAGGCCACGGCCTCGCCCTCGACGCCGCCCGCAAGACCGGGCTCACCCAGGCGCGCCAGGGCATCCCGCTGCCCGCGGTGCTGCGCGCGTTCCGGATCGGCGGCACCTTCGTCTACGAAGGGCTCCTCGAGCTCGCCGGCCCGGAGTTCCTCAACCCGACCCGGACGATCGAGATCAACTCCTACGTCTGGAAGGCGATCGACCTCTACTCCGAAGCGCTGACCACGGCGTACGAGGAGGTCGCGGCCGAGCCGTCGCACGCGAACGCGCGGCTGCTGGACGACCTCCTGCGCGGCCGGCTCGCCGGCCAGGCGGACATGGAGGCCGCGGCCCGCGACCTGGGCCTGCCGACCGCGGGCATGTTCGTCGTCGTGGTGACCGAGCGCGTCGAGCCGGACGAGCACGACTCCGTCGAGGCGCTGCTGCGGGCGCGGCGCTGGCGGTCGGCGTGGCGGCCCGGCGGCGAGGCGGGCCTGGTCGCGATCGACCGGATCGAGGACGTCCGGCGCCTGCGCGAAGTGCTCGGTTCCCTGCCCGTGGCGGCCGGGATGAGCAAGCCGTTCACCGGGTTCCCCGACGTCCCGGACGCCCTGCACCGGGCCCGCATCGCCCGCCGCTCACTGCCGGCGGCGACGGCGGGCGTGGTGGTGTTCGGCGACTCGCCGGTGACGACGCTGGTCGCGGCCGCGCCCGGGATGGCCCGCGACGTCGTCCGGTCGGCGCTGGCCGGGGTGCTCACGTTGCCGGCCGCGGAGCGCATGGTCCTGCTCGACACGCTGCTGGCGTGGTTCGCCGGCCACGGTTCGGCGAAGGAAGCCGCGGACCGGTTGTTCGTGCACCCCAACACGGTCCGGTACCGGTTGCGCCGCGTGCAGGAACTGACCAAACGCGACCTCACCGACCCGGTCGACATCGGCGAGCTGTACGTCGCGCTGGAGTCGGTGCGCCTGGAACCCGAGCCCGTGTGATCGTCTTTCGATCACTACCGATTGACTTTCGATAGGAAGAGCGCGATAGTCGGCGCATGGTTACCGAGAAATGGGCCGTCGCCGCGCTCAGAGTCTTCCTCGTGGTGCTGTTCGGCGTCCTCGTCGTGTTCCAGACGCTCTCGCTGCCGGGCGGCATCGCCTACCACACGCAGCAGAACCCGCACGACGCTCCGCTGCGCTGGCCGTTGACCGCCATCGCGGTCTTCCTGGTGCTGTGCGTCCAGGTGGTCGTCGTCGCGACCTGGAAACTGCTGACACTGGTCAAGAAGGACCGGATCTTCACCACCGCGTCCCTGAAGTGGGTCGACGCGATCGTCTGGGCGGTGGCCGCCGCGTGGCTGGTGGTCGCCGGGATGCTGCTCTTCGTCGGCTTCAACGCGGACGACCCGGGGATGCCGATGCTGCTGTTCCTGGTGACCGTGGCGATCACCGTGGTCGGCCTGCTGATGGTGGTCATGCGCGCGCTGCTGCGCCAGGCCACCACGCTCCGCTCCGACATGGAAGCGGTCATCTGATGCCGATCGTCGTGCGCATCGACGTCGAACTGGCCAAGCGCAAGATGAGCGTGGGCGAGTTCGCCGAGAAGATCGGTCTCACGCCGGCGAACGTCGCCGTGCTGAAGAACGGCCGCGCCAAGGCGGTGCGCTTCAGCACGTTGGAAGCGATGTGCCGGGTGCTCGGCTGCCAGCCCGGCGACCTGCTCGAGTGGGTCGAAGACGAGGTTTAGCCCAGGTCGGCGGCCCGGCAGGCGACTTGCCGATGGCCCGGCCGGGCAGCAGCCGGCCGGGTCAAGCCGCGTCGGTGTCGACCACTCGGGCCAGCTCCAGCAGCGTTGCCTCGAAACCCGGGCCCGCCGTCAGCGCCACCGTGAGGGGGCCGCCGCGGCGGTCCCGGCCCACCGGGAGGGTCACCGCCGGTTCCGTCCACTGCGGACGGTCCACACCGGCCGAAACCACCACGTCCGGGCGGGCCGGGCGATTCCTTCTGCCGCCCGCGTCGAGGTCGAGGACCACGTTGCCGTGCAACGAAAGCAAGGCCGCGACGTCCGCCACCGCGTCGCGCAGCTCGCGGTCGGCGATCGAGTCCGAATGGGCGCCGATCGCCGGGCGGGGTGGGTCGTTGTCGTGGGTCAAGCGGGGCACGATCGCGCCGAGGTCGCCCGAGGCGCACGTCAGCACCCGGATGCCGGGCACGCCCGCCTGGGGGTCGGTGATGCTGATCCCCGCGCTCGCGGCGGCCGCCACGATCCGGGCCCGCCAGCGCGCGGTCGCCGCGATGGCGACCATCGATGGGTCCTGGGGCAAAAGGGGAGTTCTCCTTCGCGGTCCGGCGCGGCGGCAGGGGGATCGTCCGATGGTGGGGCCGGGCCCGTTGTGCCCGGGAACAAACATGTTTGGTCGCTTGGTCCGAACGGCCGCGCCCATGCCGCCTTCCGGTCGCACCGGACATCTGTGACCGCCGGTCACACTTTGACGCGCGACGTGGCGCGGGCCACTATCCGTGCACCTGATTACCGCCGGGTAATTTGGCTGTCCGGAGTACGACCCAGGAGGACCGTTGCGACGAGCTTTGGGCCTGATCTTGCTGGCGCTGGGGGTCTTCGCGGTCGCCGGGGCGGTACTGTTGCCGACCTACGTCTACCCGAAGCTCACCAAGGTGCCGCTCGACCAGGATTCGACGTCGGTGCTGGAAGGCACCGCGAGCAAGGTCCTCGCCGTGACCGACAAGGGCACCGGCCCGGTCACCGAGATCCGCGAGAACCGGAAGCTGACCGCGACCGGCCACGTGCAGGCGAACTTCGCCCGGCCCGAGATGCACGAGGGCACCGACTACGCGGTTTGGCTGCTCGCGGTGCAGGTCAAGGACGACGAAGACGGCACGGTGCTCACCGCGAGCAAGCGCCAGGTCTGCTTCGACCGGCACACCGCCGAGGGCTACGACCCGCGCGGCGACGCCGACCCGAAGTGCACCAAGGAAAGCAGCTACGTCACCCAGCTCAAGGACAAGGCCGACAAGGACGGCGAGAAGCCGCCGGAGCAGAACATCTACAAGGCCCAGCCCGGCCTGAACTTCAAGTTCCCCTTCGGCACCGAGCAGAAGGACTACCAGGTCTACGACGACAACACCGGCACCGCCGTCACCGCCCGGTACACCGGCACCGAGGAGGTGAACGGGATCGAGACCTACAAGTTCGTCCAGAACATCCCGGACACCAAGCTCGAGACGAAGTCGGTGCCCGGCTCGCTCGTCGGCGTCGCCGACTCGAGCGTCGACGCGGACCTCTACTACCGCGGCGTCAACACGATGTGGGTGGAACCGGTCACCGGCGTCGAGGTGAAGCAGCAGCAACAGCAGCACCAGGAACTGCGGCCCACCACCGGCAACCCGACCGTCGTGTTCGACGGGACGCTCGCCTACAACGGCAAGACGATCGCGCAGATGGTCGACCAGGTCGACGAGAACAAGGGCAAGCTGGAGTTCCTGTCGAGCACCGGCCCGCTCTGGCTCGGCATCGGCGGCGGGGTGCTGATCCTCGTGGCGATCTACCTGCTGGTCCGCCGGCGCCCGGCCGCCCCGCCGGCCCCGCCGCGGCGGCGGCAGCGGGTGCCGGTCGGCGCGGACCGCTGACACGACTTTCGGGGGTCCGGGTGGCGGAGCCCCGGTTGTCACAGCCTGCGCAAGACCAGGACCAGGTTCCAGGACGCAATTTCACGGAGGCCGGGAATCCGCACGATCCACATCGCCCAGCTCGGGTGGTACCGCGGATACCCGGCCACGAAATCGGCGAGCGGCGTCGCCTTCGCCCAGCGAAGCGCGGCGCCGACCGAAACCGGGAACAGGCTTTCCCCGAATTTGTTCTTCGGCTGCTTCCCGAGTTTCCGCGCATAACGCTGCCGGGCGTAGTGGCCGCCCAGGAAATGCCACGGCGCGGTCTCGTGGCCGCCCCACGGCGAATACCACGGCGTGAACGACGCGAAGACCGTGCCGCCGGGCTTGGTCACCCGGCACATCTCGGCGAGCATGACCCACGGCTCGGACACGTGCTCCAGCACGTTCGACGAGTAGCAGACGTCCACGGATCCGGTGCGCACGGGCAGTTCCGTGCCGCTGGCGCGGATCATGTTCTCCCCCGGCTCGCCGCGGGCGGACAGCTCGCCGACGTCCGGGTCCAGGCCGAGGTAGACCGCGCCGGCCGCGCGGAAGGCGTCGGAGAAGTAGCCGGGGCCGCCGCCGACGTCGAGCACCGTGCGTCCGGACAGCGGAGTGTGCGCCGCCAATTGCCGGACGGAGTCAGCGGCGAGCGCGGAATAGAAGCCGTCCGGATCGGTCTGCTCGGTGAGGAATGTCCGGAACAGGGTCACCGAGCGGCGGAGCGTGGCGCGATGCGGCAGTAACAACGGGGGCTCCGCCCCCGGCCGGGGGCTCCGCCACCCGGACCCCCTCAAAAGCTTGGCAGCCGTCGCGACGAGAACCGGATTACCCACCATTGAACCGTCGCTTTCCCGAATACGTTCATCTAGGGTGTACGCACCAGTAACCTAGCACCGTCGCTACAGTTTGGATAACCCGATGGAACGTCCTCGTGTGCTCCTCCTCAACTGGCGCGACACCGGCCACCCCGAAGGCGGCGGCTCGGAGCGGTACGTCGAGCGGATGGCCGAAGGCCTGGCCAGAGCGGGGTACCGGGTCGAGATCCAGTGCGCCGCGTACCCGGGTGCGACGGCGGGCGAGTGGCGTGACGGCGTCCGCTACCGGCGGCGTGGCAACAAGTTCGGCGTCTACGCGCACGCACTGCGCGCCATCCGCCGGGCCCGCGCCGATCTCGTGGTGGACGTGCAGAACGGCATGCCGTTCTTCGCCCGGCTGGTCGCCGGCTGCCCGGTGCTGGTGCTCGTGCACCACGTCCACAAGGAACAGTGGATCAGCGCGCTCGGCGAGACGCTGGGCCGGGTCGGCTGGTGGATCGAGTCGCGGCTGGCGCCGTGGCTGTTCCGCCGGTGCCGCTACGTCACGGTTTCCGAGGTCACCAAGGCGGAACTGGCGGAACTGGGCGTCGGGCGCGAGCGCGTGACGGTGGTCCCGAACGGACTCGACACGCCCCCGCCGTGCGCGTCCGGACGCGACCGCGAGCCGACGCTGGTCGCGGTGAGCCGGCTGGTGCCGCACAAGCGGATCGAGCACGCCATCGACGTCGTCGCGCGGCTCGCGCGGCGGTGGCCGTCGCTGCGGCTGGAGGTGGTGGGCCAGGGACCATGGGACGAGGTGCTGCGCGCCCACGCGGCTTCGCGCGGGGTCGCCGACCGGGTCGTCCTGCACGGCTGGGTCGACGAGCAGGCCAAGCACGAGATCCTCGCGCGCTCGTGGCTGCACCTGTGCCCGTCGGTCAAGGAGGGCTGGGGCATCGTCATCATGGAGGCCGCGGCGCACGGCGTGCCCTCGGTCGCCTACCGCGCCGCCGGCGGCGTGACGGAGTCCATCGTGGAAGGCCGGACCGGCCTGCTGGCCGACGACTTCGACGATTTCACCGCGCACGTCGACGGCCTGCTCGCCGACGGCCTGCGGCGCACGGAAATGGGCCTGGCGGGCGCCGAACGGGCCGGGAGGTACAGCTGGGACGTCAGCGCCGCCCAGTTCGAGTCACTGGTGCGGGACGTCTCCGGGCAGCCCGTCCCCCGCCCGCGAACACTGGTCCCGTACCGCATCCCGGAACTCACCCAAGAGCCGGGCGGCCGCGGCCGCGTCGAAGTCCTTGCGGCGAGCCCGCACGGTGACCGTGGTCTGGCCACCGGTCGTCGCCACGCCGAACGCCACGCCTGAGCGGCCGCTGGCCGCCGGGTAGAACGCCAGCGTCCGCACGGTGTCCCCGGTGGACACCACACCCAGGTTGGACACCAGGAACGTCGATCCCAGCCTGCTCGCCAGCAGCCGCGTGCCCAGCCGGGCGAGCCGGCTGCTGCGCGCCGGGAAATCCGGCTCCGGCGGCTGGGCCCGCAGCACCGCGGCGACGTCCGCGCCGCGCGGCAGCCGCAGCCGGAAGAACGCGCTGTCGTGCACCGGTTCCGGCGCCGCGCCGGAGCGCCGTGACGCGCCCAGTGCGGCCACGACGCGGGCGGTGCGGGCGCCGTGCGCGCGGTTCCAGCGTTCGGTGGCGCTCGCGGCGGCCGCGACGAACCCCGCGGACCCGAGCCGCAGGGCCGGCTCGTCGCAGGCCACGAAGACGTCCCCCACGGTCGCCTGCCCGTGCTCGGGGGCGATGCGGCCCGGCGGCGCGAAAAGCGCCTCAGCGAGCCGCTGGAGGGCCGAAAGGGCAAAGGGTTTGCCGCCGGCCCGCTCGCCGATCCCGCGTGCGGCCGAAGAAACCGGGACGTCGAGGAGGATGCCGAGCAGGGCGAGCAGGCCCAAGCCGTCGAGGGCGCCGTGGTGCGCGGCGATGAGGAGGGTGGGTTCGCCGACGGCGACGCGCACCAGCGGCGCGCCGCGTTCGTAGGGCGCGGCGGCGAAGCGGTCCCGGACGCCCGCGAGGTCGGTGATCCGCTCGATTTCGGGCACCGCACCGAGGTGCGGGTGCCGCTGGATCGCGGCCGCCAGCCGGGCGCGGAGCTTCTCCGGTTCCGGTGCGGCCGCGCCGAGTTCCGCTTCGAGGAGGATGCTCCAGGAAACGGTGGGGTCGCCGTAGAGCCCGACGACGCGGTGGGCGTGGTCGGAGGCGAGCCGGGTCACGCGCCTCAGCGGTCCCCGTAGAGCTTCAGCGGGTGGTCGGCAGGGTTGAACTTCACCTGCGCGTTGAGCTTCTGCTGCACCGGAGCGGCGGTGTCCGGGTCCGCGCCCTGGATGAGGGCGAACCCTCCCGCGGTCGCCGCTCCGCCGCCGATGATGACGGCGACGATCGCGCCGATGAGCGTGCCCACGAGTCACTCCTTCCGCGGCGGGACAATCCTGCCGCGGCCCAATGTACGCATGGGTAACATGCGGCACAACACTGCGACGCACAGCGATGTGAACGCTACTCCGTTCGCCAGCAAGGCGGGCGTCCACGAGATCGCTTTCACCGCGGGCTCACCCGGGGTCCGGTACAGCGTCAGCCACTCACCCGACCACACCTGCGTCGCGCCGGCGAGCAACCGGGGGTCGACGTAACCGGGTGTCCCGTGCTCGACGAGGATCCAGCCGATGCCCGCGTCGGTGAGCTCCCGCGCGGAGGTCGCGGCGCGGACGTCGCCGATCCTCGGGTCCTCACCGGCGATCCGCTCGGCGCCGACCTGCAGGGTGTCGTCCATCAGCACGGGTTTCGGCAGCGCGCGCGGCGCCGGGTCGAGCTGGGTGCGGTCGGCGTTCCACGCGAACCCGCGGAACGCCGAGAGCGGCAGCGCCAGCACGTCACCGGGCCGGTCACCGAGCTTTTCGGACACTGCCGCCCAGTCGGCCGGGTACTGCGCGGTGCCGAGCCGTCCCCAGCCGCCCCACGCGAGGTCCGGCATGGTCAGCAGCGGGAAGACGACCGCCGCCGTCACCAGCCCGGCGCGTCCCCCCGCGGTTTTCAGCTTCGCCGCGGCGGCTTCGACGGCCAGCGCGAAGCCGACGGCGAGCGGCAGGGCCCACCACGCCACCCATTTCTGGGCGTCCCGCAGCAGTCCGGCGCCGGGCACGTACCGCGTCGCGGTGGTGAGCAGCCAGACCCCGCCCGGCAACGTCGCCAGTGAAGCCAGGAGAACGCCCAGGACGCCGAGCGCGGTCAAGGAGCGGACCGGCGCCGTCCCCCACCGTCGTGCGAGCGGCCGGAGCCCGGCGATCGCCACGGAGACGATGCTGAGCGTCAGCACCGGGACCAGCGGCACGGCCCGGCTGCCCGGCACCGTTTCGGCGTTCCAGATGCCCCCGAGGCCCAGCACGCTCAGCAGCGCGGGGCCCCAGCTTTCGGCGCGGGCGCTGAACGCCGTGACGCCGCCCGGGTCGGAGAACGCGCCGCCGGCGTTGAGGAACGTCGGGACCAGCCAGGGCAGGTTGAGCACGAGCGCGAGCGGGATCGTCTGCCAGAGCCGCCGCGAACCGGCGGCCGCGACCATGACGGCGGCCGCGAGGACGCCGCCCGGCGGGGTCAGCACGGCCGGGGCGCAGGCGATCACCAGCTTCGGCAGGGCACGCAGTTCGTGCGCCCGGACGGCGAGCCCGGCGCTGACGATCCACGGCAGGGCCGCGTACGTCAGCAGCAGCGGCCAGTGCCCGATGAACAGCCGTTCGGCGAAGTACGGCGTCCAGGCGTAGGCCGTCGCCGCGACGAGCCGGGTGCCCAGGTGCTCGGTGGGCACGAGCCGTCCCGCGCCGAAGGCGGCGAAGAAGATGGCCAGGAGCAGGACGATCTTCTGGACGACGTCCCCGGGCAGCACGGTGGTGGCCAGCGCGACGGCGGCGTCCGCCGGGACGGACCGCGGCAGGGTGCTGCCGACCCCGAAGGCGTCCGGCACGAAGTACTGCCGTGGTGCGAACACCATGTCGTAGCTCAGGACGAACCCGCGCCCGAGCAGGGGCGCGCAGACGGCGAAGGCCAGCACGGCCGACAGCACGGGGAGGGCCGGCCGCCTGCTCGGTGCGTTCACGGCCCTTCCTTTCCGTTGCGCGCGCGGTTATGGTCCCTGGTCACTACTCGCCGGTAATGGGAGCCCGCCGTTGAGCGTAGACACCGAAGTCCCGGCCCGGACCGGCAACCGGGTCGCGGCGATCCTCGTCTCGCTCGCGCTCGCGGGCAACAACGCGGCCAGTTACGTGCTGAGCCTGGCGGCCGCGCGGATCCTCGCGCCCGCCGCGTTCGGGGAGCTGAGCTCGCTGCTGGCGGTGCTGGTGATCGGCGTCGTCCCGGCGATGGGCCTGCAGACGGTGGTGGCGCTGCGGGTGGCGCGCGCCCCCGGGCTGTCACAGGGTTCGCTGTTCGCGCTCGGCCTGGTGACGAGCGCGATCGTCGCGACGACGGCGTTGACGCTGAGCCCGTTGCTGGTCCTCTTGCTGCACCTCGGTTCGCTGGCCCCCGCGCTGCTGGTGACGGCGGCGCTCGGGCCGTTGACGCTGCTGGGCGTGTTCCACGGTCTCCTGCAGGGCAGCCACCGGTTCGCGGTGCTGTCCGGCCTGATCGCGCTGGAGGGGCTGGGCAAGGTCGGCGGTTCCCTGGTGGGGCTGGTGATCTCGGGGTCACCGACGGGGGCGCTGGCCGGCGCCGCGGCCGGGTCGCTGGCGGTGGTGGTGGCGGGCTGGCAGATCTGCGGCCGCCCGCGTCCCCGCTGGGCCGACCGCCACGGCGGCGAGGTGCTGCACACGGCGCAGGCGATGCTGGCGCTGGTGCTGCTGGTGAACCTGGACCTGGTGCTGGCCCGCCACACGCTGCCGTCGTCGGAGGTGGGCGAGTACGCGCTGGGGGCGATCGTCACGAAGATCGCGTACTGGCTGCCACAGGCGGTCGGGGTGCTGGTCCTGCCGCGGTTCGCGGTGTCCGACCGCCGCCGGGTGCTGCCGGTGGCGCTGGCGGTTTGCGCCTGCCTGGACGCGGTGGTGTTGCTGGTTTCGCTGGTGCTGGGGCCTTCGCTGCTCGCGGTGATCGGCGGCGCCAAGTACACGGCGAGCACGATGCCGGTGTGGCCGTTCGCGCTGGCGGGCTCGATGCTCGCGCTGGTCCAGATCCTGCTGTACGCCCGCTTGGCCGACGGCGACCGCCGCGTGACGGTCTTGATGTGGTCCGCGGTCGGCGTGGAGGCCCTGCTGATCACGACGTGGCTGCACGGTTCACCCACCCAGGTGGTCACGGCAGCGGCGTGCACCGCCGGCGCGTTGGCCGCGGCCGGCGCACTTCTCGAGCTCCGGCCCCGCAAACCGGCCTGAGCAGCCCCCGTTTTCCACGCTACCGGCAGGCACCGACAACTTCCGCGAACCCAACCGCTCGGTTGGCGTACCCAGACGGTCGACTCGCGTACCCAGCCGGTCGGCCCGCGTACCCAGCCGGTCGGTTCGCGTACCTGGACGGTCGGCTTGCGTACCTGGAGGGTCGGCTTGGGAACCGACTCTCCAGGTACGCTGACCGACCCTTGGGGTACGCGGGCCGACTCTGCAGGTACGCGGGCCGACCCTTGGGGTACGTGGGCCGACGCTTCGGGGACGTTCGTCAGGGGGCGGGCTCGGTGGGGTTTTCCTTGCGGGTGAACCAGTCCACGCAGGTGGCCACCATCGCGGACGCGGCCAGCAGCAACGCCGCCTGGGTCACCGGGCCGTACGCCCAGTCCTGGCCGTGGCCCAGGACGCGGCCCGTCACCGATACGGCCGCCGCCACAGCCATGCCGCCGAAGGCGAGGAACCTCGGTGCGCGCTCCGAGAACTGGCGGGCCAGCAAGCACGCGATCAGCAGCACCACCGGCAGCATCCCGCCCAGCGCGACCAGCAGCCCGATCAGCACCACCGGTGTCCAAGCTCCGCCCGGGGAGATCGTGAACCGGCGCCGGCGCGCCGGCCACGCCACGCCCACCAGCAGCACCAGCACCGCCGCCGCGCCGATCAGGAGGCTCAGCCGGTAGTTCGCGTCCGGGGTGAACGCCAGCGACACCACCCCGCCCGCGCCCGCCGGGACGACCCACGCCTGCTGCCAGCCGTCCACGCGGGTGCGCGTCAGCTGCTGACCGTCCAAAGTGGCCGTCCAGCCCGCGTTCGCGTTCTCCGGGACCGCCAGCACCGCCTCCGCGCCCGGCCCCACCGTCACCGACCGCGACGCCGCGTCCCAGCGGCCCACCTGGACCGCGCGGTGCACCGGCGGCGCGGCCGTCCCGGACGGGCGCAGCCACAGGTCCTGGACCACGAACGACTCCGACCGGTCCGTCCGCAGCTCGTGCCCGCCCGCGGGCAGCGCGATGCCGCCTTCCGAGTCGCGGCACATCCCCAGGGACAGGGGCCGGTGCGCGGTGAGGTCGGACAGCTTGCCCTGCACCGACGTCCGGTAGTCGAGCCCGTCGAGGTGGACGTTCGGCCCCGAGCCGCACGGCACCGTGAACGCCGGGTCCGGCGCCGGGAGCAGGCCGTCGCTGCCGGACAGCGTCAGGCTGCCGATGCCCACCACCGCTCGCGCCGCGGGATCGTCGTCGTCGCCCGGCAGCACGAGCTGCAGCTGGTCGGTGTCCAGGGGCTCGAAGGACGCGGACCCGCCCGCGTCGAGCTGCACCGGCCGCGTCCCCGACCGGCCCACCAGCTCCACCTGCCGCGGCGCCTTGGCCCCGCTCGACGGCGAAACCTCGATGTGCAGCCCCGAAATCCGCTTCGGCGACGGCCACCCGAGCGTCAGCGCCGGCCGCAGATCGGTGACGTCCGGGCGCCACGTCGTGCCCGGATCGCCGTCCACGGCCGCGAACCCGGCGGCCGCCGGGTCGCCGCCCAGCTGGGACGTCGACGCCACGGTCACGCCGGGCAGCGACACCGGGTTGCGGCCGCCGCCCGCCGGCAGCACCGTGCCGCCGACCAGGTACGTCTCCTCGGCCGGGGTGCTGAACAGCCGCCGGATCCCGTCGGGTTCCTCGCCGTCGCGGGCCGCGGCGGCGTCACACCGCACGGCGGCGCCGAGGGGCAGGCACGCGTACCGGGGCTGCAAGCCGCGCGTGAACGCGAACCCGGGCGCCGGCCCGGCCGGCAGGTCCGCGGGCACCTCCAGGGCGCGCTGCGGCTCGGTGTCCGGGATCTTCAGCTCCGCGATGCCGACGTTCCCGTCCTGCCGCCCGACCACCAGCGACAGCAGCGTGATCCGCACCGTGCGGGTGACGCCGCCGGCGACGGAGTACTGGTGCGGCCCGGCACCGCGGATCACCGGCTGCTCGACCGAGCCGTTGTCGGTCGTGATCCGGATCCGGGTGGCCGGCCAGCCCACCCGCAGGTCGTCGACCATCTGCAGGTCGACCGAGTTCACCAGCCGCGGGGTGTCCAGCTCCACCTCGAGCCACTGGCCGATCGGCCCGGTGAACGACGACGAATGCCACGCCGTGCGCGGATCGCCGTCGATCGCGGCGAACGGCTGGTGCGAAGGATCGGACCCGCCGAAGGCGTCGGCGAACGACGCCGCGGTCGACGCCGTCACCGAGCGGATCCCCCGGTAGGCGGCCACGGTCTGGTGCTCCTGGCCCGGGAACGGCAGCAGGTCGCCCGCCGCGCGCTGCTGGCGGTAGGCCTCGCCGGCGGTCAGGGTCTGGCTGAGGTTGTCGCGGACGCCGCCGACGTTCCGCTCGGCCCGGCGCAGGCCGTCGGTCACCAGCCGCGGGCCGCCGGGCGACCCGCCGTCGCCGGTGAGCACGGTGGGCGTCGCCGGGTCGAGCTGGCCCGAGTCGATCAGGGGCAGCAGGTTCTCCGGACCGCCGCTCACCGTGGGGACGTCCGTTGTGGACGTCGCGGTGGCCAGCGGCACCGGCTTGCGCACTTCGTAGACCTCGAGGGGCCCGAACTCCGCGGCCTTGGCGATGCCCGGCGACCCGGCCAGCCCGGCCCGCAGGGTCGCGATGGGCGGCGCGGTGTTCCGCTCCCGGTCGATGTCGTTGCGCAGCAGCAAGAACCGGTATCCCGAACGCGCGAGCAGCGCGGCCAGCCCGGGGTCGCCGCGGCCGTCGGCGAGCGCCGCGTCCACGGAGTCCATCAGCCGCGTGTTCCCTTCGGATCCCAGCGGCACCTGGTTGCGGACCGCCCACGGGCTTCGCGCGATCGCCTGCGCGGGCTCGTCGACCGTGCGGCCCCAGTCGTATTCGCCGAAGCCGGTGGCCGGCAGCAGCAGCGTCCGCGCGTTCGGATCGGCCTTGCCGACGTAGGCGAAAGCGTCGTACCAGTAGCCGGGCACCGCGTCCCAGCCCGGGCCGGACCGCAGGTTCAGCAGCCACGCCGGTGCCGCCATCACCAGCACCAGCAGCAGGCCCAGCGCCGGGCGCAGGAACCGGCGCGCGGACGTCACCCGGGCCGGGCTCGCGATGCCGTGCGCGAACGCCAGCATCAGCGGCAGCCGCAGCACCGGCTCGAACTTGTGCACGTTGCGCAGCGGCGCGAGCGGCCCGTCGAGCAGGTGCCGGACCTGTTCGGCCAGCGGGCTGTCGAGCGTGCCGACGTACCCGATGGTCAGCAGCGTCAGCCCGGTCACCACGCCGAGCACCAGGAACCGCCGCTCCGGCAGGCCACGCCGGGTCAGCCCGAACAGGCCGACGCCGGCGACGAGCCCGGTCGCGAGCATCAGCACCGGGTTGTCGATCAGCGACCAGCCACCCGGCCACCACGGCGTGCCCTGCACGACGTAGGCGACCCACTGGTTGGTCCCGCGCAGCACCTCGAACAGCGACATCGGCGCGGTCGTGTTCGTCGCGGACTCGATGTAGTCCAGGAACGGCAGGCTGTATTCGCCGAGCAGCAGCAGCGGCAGGATCCACCACAGCGTCGCGCCGACGACGAACACGAACCACCACAGCACCAGCTCGACGTGCGCGCGCGTCCAGCGGCGGGTCAGCAGCCACAGTCCCGGCAGGACGAGCGCCATCACGACCATCGCGCCGTTGACGCCGCCCATGCACAGCACGGCCAGCGCGGACAGCCCGGCGGCCCGCCGCGGCGAGCCGATCGCCCCGGCCCGCACCAGCGGCACCAGCACCCACGGCAGCAGCACCGCGGGCAGCATTTCCGCGGACAGACCGCCGATTTCGGTCAGCATGCGCGGCGCGAGCGCGTACCCGAGCGCGCCGATCAGCCGCGTGCGCTCGGTGCCGATCTTCATCGCCCGCGCCAGCAGCAGGGCGCCGCCGAACGCGGCCGACAGCAGCACCGCGCCCCACAGCCGTTGCGCGATCCACGCGGGCACGCCGGCGGCCTGGCACAGCGCGAAGAACGGGCCCATCGGGAACAGGTAGCCGTACGCCTGGTTCTGCAGCTCCCCCGCGGTGGCCTGGGGGTTCCACAGGTGCAGGGCGCGCCCGAGGAAGGCGAGCGGGTCGACGGCGAGGTCCAGCTTGGTGTCGAACGTCGTCTTTCCCGGCATCTGCAGGAACGACAACGTGGTCAGGGCCAGCACGATCCAGGTGCTCGGGCGGCGGAGGAGCGCGCCCGGCGAGAACTTCCGGCCGCGCTCCGCGGGCGGGACCTCGTCCCGGGTCCGTTCGCGGGTGCTGGTTACCATCCGGTAGATACTAAGCCGAAACCTGGCTACCATGTGCCGACGATTTTCCCCGGCCCCCGACTTCCCTGGGCAGGTGCGCCATCACTACCGAACTGAGCACGAACGGCTTCGCCGACGCGTGGGCACTGGCCGAGCCGGTCAAGGGCTGGATGACGCGTGCGCAAGGCGAAGCGCTGTGGCAGGCCGCGTGCCGTCTCGAAAAGGGTGACGTCATCCTGGAAATCGGCAGCCACCAGGGCCGATCCACGATCGTCCTCGGCGCGGCGGCCCGCACGATCGGCGCCACGGTGATCGCCGTCGACCCCTTCGTGGACGGCCGGTTGTTCGGCGGATCGCCGACGCGGCAGCTGTTCGAGCGCAACATCCGGCGGGCCGGGCTGGACGACGTCGTCGAGCTCGTCGCCGGTTACAGCACGAAACTGCGCCCTGACTGGGATCGGGCCATACAGCTGCTTTACATCGACGGCAAGCACGACTACTGGACCTACACCGACGACCTGCGCTGGTCGGCGCACCTGCCGACGGGCGCGGAAATCCTGGTCCACGACTGTTTTTCCTCCATCGGCGTCACGCTCGGCACGATCGCGAAGGTCCTCTTCGGACGGCGGTACACCTACCTGGACCGGGCCACGTCGCTGGCGCGGTTCCGGCTGGCGCCACCGTCCACGGCGGACCGGCTGCGCGTGCTGGCGCAGCTGCCCTGGTTCGCGCGCAACGTCGGGATCAAGGTGCTGCTGCGGCTGCGGTTGCGGCCGCTGGCGAGGCTGCTCGGGCACGACAGCCCTTACGACCCCTACTGAGGTCGTGAGTGGTAAGGCGGGTTAGAACCCTACTTACCACTCACGAGGGGTTTCCCGACCTCGACCCTGGGGACGCACACGGGTGCACCCGGGCTCGTCAGCCGCACGCCGATGTGGTCGAAGAGGCCGTCGACCGGCAGGTACAGCGAGTGCAGCCCGGCCTGGAACCACACCGGCGTCCGGTCGACCAGGCCTTCACCGCCGTCGCGGGTGAAGTAGTCGATCTTCAGCAGGTGCCGGCCGAGCATCGGTTTGTCGAGCGGGATGCTGAGCGGCGTTTCGCCGACCGTGTACCCGCAGTCCGCCACCGGCCCCGCCGCGCCGCGGGACTCCGCGGCCACCCCGGTGATCAGGTGCGGGGTACCGGTGGCGTCGAGCAGGTGCATCCGGTTCGTCGGCTGGTCGAAGTGCGTGCCGGGCACCAGGCCGGCGACCCGGGACGCCTGCGAATCCGCGCCGAACCACTCGTGCACCACATCGGACGGCACGAACGTGTCGTAGAAAACCAGATCCGGGTCCGCCGCGACGGCCGCGCGCACATTGGCGAGGTATTGCCCGGAATGGTCGAACCGCATTGCCGGAGCCAGCCGGGAAAAACCGATCGCGGAACTGGCGAGCAAAAGCACGCACACGATGAGCGCGATCGGCCGCTCTCGGGTGACTCCGGATGGCCCAACCCCACCAGGCGTGAGGAAAGCGAACGCTCCGCACAGGGCGGCCACGAACGCCAGCTCGGCGAGGTACCTCGGGTCGTCACCGGCGGCCGGGCCGACTTCGCGCAGCCGCGTCAGCGCCAGCAGCCCGACGTCCACGGCGAACAGCAGCCCGAGCAGCGCCCACGCCCGCCAGGCCCGGCGGCCGCCCACGCGCACGCCGGCCACCAGCAGCGCCACGGCCGCGGCGAACAGCAGGACCACGACCGCGAACGGCGAGGGCGCCCAGGTCGCACCCGGGCCGGGCCCCGACCACGGGCCGCCGGCCAGCCCGGGCAGGAAGGTGTCGCCGAGCATCCGGCCGGTCAGGTCGGCGACGGTGCCGGCGGTCATCGGCGGACCGCCGGGAGCCACCTGGCTCGACGTCAGCGCGAGGTAGCCCGCGACGAACGCGGCGAGCAACACCGCGTGTCCCGCCCAGTAGCGCCACCGGTCGCGGAAGGACCGTCCGAGCAGGACGGTCACCCCGGCCAGCAGCACCGGGACCACCACGGCCTTCTCGTAGAACGCCAGCCCGAAGAGCGTCCAAGCGAACGTGCCGATCCACCACCGGCCGCCCTCGCGCAGGTACCGAACGTGCCAGTACAGGGCGCCGGCGGCGGCCAGCACCACCGGGACGATCTGGGAACCGTAGGCCCACCACAGCGGCGGGACCAGCAGCAGCGTCGAGGCGGTGAACACGGTGAACGGCACCAGGATCGCCCAGCGACGGCCGAAGCAGCGCACCAGCAGGCACCAGAACAGCACGGTCGCCACGGCCCGCATCAGCAGCAGCGGCAGCACCATGAGCGGGAAGTTCAGCGGCGCCCACCACGTCATCACGGCCGCGAGGAAGAACCCGCCGGGCATCAGGTGCCCGTGGTAGTCCTGGAACAGGTAGCCGAGGTCGAACGGCCCGGCGAAGGCGGCCCGGTAGGTCATGACGAAGTCGTCCTGGGCGAAGTTCCCGTGCAGCGCCGCCCACGTGTGCAGCGCGAACGGGATCACCCCGGCGACGAACGCGGCGATGACCAGCGCCGACGGTCTTCGGACCACCCGGGGCGCGGGCTTTTCGATCTGCACCCACCCCCGCTTTGGGGGGTCCAGGGGGGCTTGCCCCCCGGCTGGGGTTTGGGGCTCGGCCCCAAAAATCATGGCGTCCTCACTTCTTGCAGGCGGGCGGCTGGCACATGAGCTTGCTCAGTGCCTGGTAGAAGACGTCGGAGATCTTGCGCGGGTCGGGCGTGGTGAAGGACTCGCCGCCGGTCGCGGCCGAGACCTGCCGCAGCTCGCTCGCGTCGATGTCCGGGCCGATGCCGATGCCGATCACGGGCAGCGGTTTCCGCGGGTCCTGCAGCCGGCCGAGCTCGGCGAGCAGGCCGGGCAGCCCGATCGAGTCGTCGTCCTCGTTGCGGCCGTCGGTGAGCACGACGACGACGTTGATCCGGCCGAGCTGCCAGCTCTGCCGGGCGTTCTGGTAGGCGGCGAGGATCGAGTCGTACAGCCCGGTCGCGCCGCCGGGCTTCGGCTTGACCGCCTGCAGCTTCGCCACCCCGCCCGAGGCCAGCTGCTGGGAGATCGGCAGCATGGGCAGCAGTTCCTTGTAGTCCTTGGCGCCGTCCAGCTTGGTCGAGAACAGCCAGAGGCCGATCTCGGTCGTCGGCTTGAACAGCCCGAGCCCCTGCGTCGCGGCTTCGAGCGTGAGCGCCATCCGGCTGCGGCCGGTGCCGGGCACGGTGGCGGCCATCGAGCCGGAGACGTCGAGCAGCACCTGGACGCGGGCGCTGAGGTTCGCCCCGGCCCACGCCTGCAGCACGCCGTACATCGCCTCGGGCGTGGGCGGCCCGGCCGGGCGCGGTGCGGCGTTCGTGCGGGTGTCGCGTGGCCGGTCGCCGAGCAGCTGCCCGGACGGCGTCCGGAACCCGCCGTCCGCGAACGCCTTGGTGGCGGTCTGGTCGAGCAGCAGCCGGAGGAACCGCTCGGCCGCCGAGCGCGAGGCCTCCGAGGCCCGCGGCAGCACGACGTACGGGTAGTCGAAGCTCGGCACGCCGGCGGCGGGGTAGGCGGCGACGAGCTTGCGGGCCAGCACCGACTGCTCCGACGCCGGCCACGCGGTGAACGGCTGCTTGACCGCCGAAAGCCTGCGGATCTCCTCGGTGAAGGCGGCGGCCGGGTCGGGCGCGTCCTTGGTGACCTGCTGCAGGCCGATCAGCGCGCCGATGGCGGCCGGGTCCCGGCTCGGATCGGGCAGCCCGACCGGGCTCGCGGCGAGCACGTCCGACCACGACGGCGACTTCCCCGGCCAGCCGGCCTGCTTCGCGACGTCGTCGGTCAGCGCCAGCACCACCGGCGAGCTCGCCACCGGCTGGCCGGACTCGGGGAGGTTCCACGCGCCGCCGTCGCGGGCCTGCAGCAGCCAGGTGCTCGACTCCGGCACCCAGACGTCGGGGCCGTTCGCACCGTTGGCTTCCAGCGCCGTCGCGGTGGCCGTCGACGGGCTCGCGGTGACCTCGACGGAGTAGCAGTCCTGCCCGGGGACGGTCCGGGCGAGCTCGGTGAGCACCGGCGCGATGTCCGGCGCGGCCGTGAGGTGCACCGGGGTGGTGGTGTCGCAGCCGCCGCCGGCCAGCCGGTTCTTCAGGTAGCCGAACCCGGCCCAGGCGAGCAGCGCGACCACGAGCAGCGCGCTCAGGACGATGACCCGGGCGTCGATGCGCCGGGCCCGCGCCGGGTGTGCCGCCAATGCACGTCCTTCCCTCGTGAGGTGCTGGCAGCTTGCCAGCCGGGTGAGCGGGAAGCCAGTACCGGAAGCAGAACGTCACCATCGGCGCGTGAGCCCGCCGTGAAGGGCGGCCCGGGTGCGGCCGTTTTGGTGATTCACCCTACGGTGTCGCGCTTTTCGCTTGACGACCATCCCACGCGGGTAATTGCACGATGACGGCTCGTGAAAACGATTTCGCCGTCCTTTCCCCGGCGATACGGCACCGAACGGAGGCCGGACCCGTGCGCACGATGTACGACGCGGTGACGGCCGCGAACATCCCCGCGGACGCCCGGATGGTCGCGGGCTACATCGACCGGATCAAGCTGCCCCCGTGGACGGCGGCGGACTGGGCGCGGTTCCCCCAAGCGGTCAAGGTCACCATCGTCAAGAAGGCGGGCACGAACGACGGCCACGTCCTCGACGTCGAGCCCGGCGACGCCACCCCGGCCGAGGCGCCGGGCTGGGTCCGGATGCGCCGCGCGGCGGGCGTGGACCCGACGGTCTACTGCAACCTTTCGACCTGGCCATCGGTGCGGGCGGCGTTCTCCGCCGCGGGCGTCGCCGAGCCGCACTACTGGATCGCCCACTACGACGGCGATCCCGCCATCCCCGCCGGCGCGGTCGCCAAGCAGTACCGCGGGAACGTCGCCCCGGGCTACGACGTGTCGTCCGTCGCCGACTACTGGCCCGGAGTGGACGGCCCTTCGAGTGGAGTGGAGATCATGGAGCGCATCACCGTCACCCCGCCGAACGCCGCGGAGAACGCGGTGCGGGTCTTCCTGTCCGGCAGCCCAGCGGCGGCGGTCATCATCCGCCCCCGCCTCGGCGGCGACGGCTTCGCGAACCCGATGTGGGTGGGCGACATCTACGCCTGGGGCAGCGACCACCAGGGAGTCGGCCACAACCCCACCCAGACGGGCGGGTACGACTCGAAGCTGACTTCCCACCGGCGCTACGACCTGCCGGGCGCGGTGTGGGCCGACATCAACTACAGCGCGGCCGAGCCTTTTGAGATCGACATCGTCGGGTAGGTGTCAGGCGGGCGGCAGCGCACGGCACAGCGCATCGAGAGCCGCGGGGTAAGCGTGTTCCGGCGGGGTCGCGTAGCCGACAACCAGCCCGTCCATTGTGGACATCGTGCTGTCCGGGTGCCGGAACGCCGCCAGGCCGTCCAGGGCCAGTCCCTGCCAGGCCGCCGCCTTCAGTGCGGCCTTCTCGGTGCCCGGCGGGAGCCGCAGCACGGCGTGCAGGCCCGCCGCGATGCCCGTCGGTGTCACGTGGGGTGCCCGCTCGGCGAGGGCCGCCACCAGCTGGTCGCGCCGGTGGCGGTAGCGCTGGCGCATCCGGCGGATGTGCCGGTCGTACGCGCCGGACGTCAGGAACTCGGCCAGGGTGAGCTGGTCCAGCACGCCCGCCCACGCCTCGCGCTCGCCCTTCACCGCGAGCACCGGGTCGACGAGGTGCGCGGGCAGCACCAGCCAGCCCAGGCGCACGGCGGGCGAGAGGCTCTTGCTGACCGAACCGGCGTAGACGACGTGCTCGGGGTCGAGGCCCTGGACCGCGCCGACCGGCTTGCGGTCGTAGCGGAATTCCCCGTCGTAGTCGTCCTCGATGAGCACGCCGCCGGTTGCGCGGACGTGCCCGATGACCGCGGTGCGGCGGTCGTGGTGCAGCGGGCCGCCGGTCGGGAACTGGTGCGCCGGCGTCAGCAGCACCGCCGGGACGTCGAGGTCTTCGACGCGCGCGCCGTGTTCGTCCAGGGCCAGCGGGATCGTCGGCACGCCGGCGGCGGCGAAGATCGAGCGGTGGAACGCGAGGCCGTAGGACTCGACGGCGAGCGGTCCCCGCAGCACGGCCGGGAACAGCAGCCGCAGGGCGTGGGCGAACCCCGAGCACACGACGATCCGCTCCGGTGACGTCCGCACGCCACGGGCCCGCGCGAGGTACTGGGCCAGTGCGGTCCGCAGTTCCGGGCGGCCGCGCGGGTCGCCGGGGCCGAAGGCGTCGTGCGGGGCCACGTTGAGCGCGCGGCGCGCGGCGGCGAGCCACTCGGTGCGCGGGAACGACGTCGCGTCCGGCTGGCCCTGCCGGAGGTGGTACGCCGGTTTCGGTGCCGGTGGCGTCCGCGCCGGTGCCCGGACCGGCTTGAGGGGTTCGGCGCGCTCGGCGACGCGGGTGCCGGAGCCCTGGACGGCGGTGAGCCAGCCTTCGGCGACCAGCTCGGCGTAGGCGTCGGCGACGGTGTTGCGGGCCAGGCCGAGGTCGGCGGCCAGCGACCGGTAGGGCGGCAGCCGGGTGCCCGGGGCGAGCCGCCCGGCGCGGACGGCGTCCCGCAGGGCGGCGATGAGCGCGGCCCGCTTGCCGCCGGGTCCGGTCAGCTCCAGGTGCAGGTCGGCGCCGAGCCGCTCCCCCGAATTGACCCACGCTTTTGCCATGGAAATGCACCCTACACGGAGGTCAAACCGGCCCTAGATTTCTGGTCATGACGAACTCCCGCATCAACTTCGCCAAGACCGCCCCGAAGGCCTTCAAGGCCCTGATCGGCTTCGACGCCGCCGCCCGCGCCGGGCTCGACCCCGCACTGGTCGAGCTGGTCCAGATCCGCGCGTCGCAGCTCAACCGCTGCGCGTACTGCCTGCACATGCACACCTCGGACGCCCGCAAGGCCGGCGAGAGCGAGGAGCGGCTGCACATGGTCGCCGTGTGGCACGAGGCCGGGCACTTCTTCAGCGAGAAGGAGCGGGCCGCGCTGGCGCTGACCGAAGCGGTCACGCTCATCCACGAAGGCGGCGTCCCCGACGACGTCTACGCCGGGGCGCTCGAACAGTTCGGCGAGGAAGAACTGGCCCAGCTGCTCGCGCTGATCTTCACCATCAACACGTGGAACCGCATCGCCATCACCACGGCGAAGGTGCCGGGCACCGACGAGCGAGTGGCCCGATGAGCCGCCGCCCGGGCGCGGTGCTGGCCCTGCTGGCCTTCGCGCAGCTGATCATGTCCCTCGACTACAACATCGTCTACGTGGCCCTGCCGGACATCGGCCGTGACCTCGGGTTCGGCGCCCAGAGCCTGCAGTGGGTGGTGAGCGCCTACGCCGTGGCCTTCGGCGGGGCGCTCCTGCTGGGCGGGCGGGCCTGCGACCTGTTCGGCCCGCGCCGGGTCTTCGCACTGGGGTGCGCGCTCTACGCGGGTTCGTCGCTGGCCGGCGGGCTGGCCGGGGACCCCGGCCTGCTCGTCGCGGCCCGCGCCGGCCAGGGCCTGGGCGGCGCGCTGCTCTTCCCGGCGACGCTGACGCTGGTCAGCACGTCGTTCGCGGCCGGTCGCGAACGCAACCGCGCGTTCGCCGTGTGGGGTACGGCGGGCGGCAGCGGCATGATCCTCGGCTCGCTGCTGGGCGGGGTGCTGACGCAGGCGTTCGGCTGGGCGGCGGTGTTCTTCGTGAACGTCCCGCTGGCCGCGGCCGCCGCGGCGCTCGCCTTCCCGCTCCTGGCCAAGGACCCCGCCCGGGAGCCCGGCCGCCGGTTCGACCTCGCCGGCGCCCTGACGGCGACCCTCGGCACGACGCTGGTGGTGTTCGCCCTGGTCGAAGGCCCGGAGCTGGGCTGGACATCGGCCGTGGTCCTCGGCACGGCGGCGGCGGGGCTCGCGCTGCTGGCCGCGTTCGCGGCGATCGAACGCCGGGGCCGCGACCCGCTGCTGCCGCCGCGGCTGCTGCGCGACCGCAACCTCGGCACCGGCGTGGTGGTGACGTTCCTCTACATGGGCACGTTCGGCACGCTGCTGTACTTCCTGACCGGGTACTTCCAGGGCGTGCACGGCTACGGCGCACTGGCGACGGGACTGGCGTTCGGCGTGCCGATGGTGGCGATCGCGGCCGGCTCCCAGGCCGCGGGCCGGCTGGCGACCCGCTACGGAACCCGCGCGACACTGGTGGGTTCCCTGGTCGTCGGCGGCGCCGGGGCGGTGGCGCTCGGGCTGTCGATGACGCTGGACGCGTCCTACCTGGCGCTGGTGCCGGCCCTGGTCGTGCTGGGCCTGGGCCAGGGCGCGGGCTACACGCTGATGTTCGGCGCGGCGGCGGCCGGGATCCCGGCGGCCGACCAGGGAGTGGCGTCCGGAGTGGCGTCGACGGCCCAGCAGGTCGGCGGCTCGGTGGGCTTGGCGGTGTTCGTCGCGGTGGCGAACGCCGGCACGCACGGGCGGTCGGGCGAGGCGCTCCGAGTGGCCACAGTGGACGGTCTGCGTACGGCGGTGCTGCTGGCGGCGGCCGGGATCGCGGTGACGGCGGTGGCGGCCCTGCGCTTCCACGGGCCGCGGCGAGCGGTGGCCGTCCCAGCCTGAGCAGCCCCCGATTTCCACGCCAGCGGAGGGCACCGACGGATTCCGGCGCCGCTCGGACGCGGGAGGACCACCATCCCCGACGATGGTGGTCCTTCCGCGTTCCCGATCAGCCGGCTCAGTCCGCGAGAGCGAGCAGATCTTCCTCGACGACCGGTTCCTCGACCGTCCGCTTCCGGGCGACCAGGCCGCTCGCCGCGACCAGCAGGCCCAGCACCGCGATCCCGGTGACCACGGTCAACGCCGGCGTCAGGCCGGTCAGCAGGGCCGCCGGTGAAGCCTCGCGGCCGCCGTTGGCGGTCAGGACCGCCGTCACCACCGCCAGGCCGATCGCCCCGCCCACCTGCAGTGACGTGTTCAGCAGGCCGCCGGCCAGGCCCTGCTCGTTGTCCGAGACGCCCGCCGTGGCCTGGATGTTGAGCGACGAGAACGCCAGCGTGAAGCCGATGCCGAGCAGGATCATGCTCGGCAGCACGCTGCCCGCGTAACCGGAGTGCTCGTCGATGCGCAGGAACAGCGCGTAGCCGATGACGTGCGCGACCACGCCCGCGAAGATCGTGCGGGGCGTGCCCAGCCGGTCGATCAGCGGCTCGATGCGCGGGGAACCGAACGCCACGATCAGCGCCGCCGGCAGGAAGCCCAGCGCCGTCTGCAACGCCGACCAGCCCAGCACCCGCTGCAGGTACAGCATCACGACGAACTGGAAGCCGATGTACGCGCCGAAGAACAGCGCACCGCCGAGGTTGGCCCGGGCCAGCGGGCCGGACTTCAGGATGCCCAGGCGCAGCAACGGGTGGCGGCTGCGCTTTTCGATGACCACGAACGTCACCAGCAGCGCCAGCGCGACGGCGAACGTGATCAGCGTGCGCGGGGCGGCCCAGCCGACCTCCGGCGCCTCGACCACGCCGAACACCAGCAGCAGCGAACCGGCCGCGCCGGTGATGGCGCCCGGGAAGTCGTAGCCGCCGCCGGTTTCGGCGCGGTACGACGGGATCAGCTTCCACGCGGCGACCAGGGCCACCAAGGCGATCGGCGCGGGCAGCAGGAACGTCCAGCGCCAGCCGACCTCGGTCAGCAGGCCGGAGAACACGAGACCGGCCGAGTAGCCGCTGGCGCCGAACACGGCGAAGATGCTGATCGCCTTGTTGCGGGCCGGGCCCTCGTGGAACGTCGTGGTGATGATGGACAACGCGGCCGGCGCCGTGAACGCGGCGGCCAGGCCCTTGATGAACCGGCTCGCGATGAGCAGCGCGCCGTCGTCGACGAGGCCGCCGAGCAGGGAGGCCAGCGCGAAGATCGCGACGGCGACGAGGAACACGCGGCGGCGGCCGAGCAGGTCGGCGGTGCGGCCGCCGAGCAGCAGCAGCCCGCCGTAGCCGAGCACGTAGCCGCTGACGACCCATTGCAGCGCGTTGGTGGACAGGCCGAGGTCGGCCTGGATGGCCGGGAGCGCGACCCCGACCATCGACACGTCGAGCGCGTCGAGGCCGATGACGATCGAGACAGTGAGCAGGACACCCCAGAGACGTGCGTCCCACCGGGTCGAGGTGGTGGACAAAGACACGGAAGAACTCATGGCGGCGACATTACATGCACGCGCATCTAATGTCCAAGCATTTAATGTGTTTGCATCTGATGTCCGTGCATGCTAAGTTGGTCGCCGTGAGCGACGTCGCCGAGAAGGAACTGGTCCAGGAGTGGCACGAGCTGCTGGCCCGCTACTCGGCCGTGTTCAGCGCGCTGGAGTGCCGCCTGCAGGAGCGCCACGGCATCGGCGCGAACGAGTTCGAAGCCCTGGAGCGGGTCGCGACCGGCGACTCCAAGTGCCGGTCGGCCGACCTCACCGAGGCCATCCACCTCAGCCAGAGCGCCACGTCCCGGCTGGTCGCCCGCCTGGAGAAGGAGGGCCTGGTCGAGCGCGCGTTGTGCGAGGTGGACCGGCGCGGCATCTTCGTCACGATCACCGAGGCCGGCCGGGAGAAGTACCTCGCGGCCAAGCAAACCCACCGCGAAGTGCTGCGGGAAACCCTGCGCTAGCCGACCGGGCCTTCGATCGCCTTGACCTGGAGCTGCCGCTGACCGCCGGCGGCGCTGGTCACGGTCAGCGTCAGCTGGTCACCCGGGTGGTGGGTGTCCATGACGTTCGTCAACGCCGTCGCCGAGCCGGTCGGCTTGCCGTCGATCGCCGTGATCACGTCGCCCGCCGCGAGGCCCGCCTTCTGCGCCGGCCCGCGCTGGACGACCTCGCGGACCTTGGCGCCACCCTGGCCGTCGGTCACCGAGACCCCCATGAACGCCGTCTTGCCGATGTGGATCTTGTCGGACGCCTGCCCGGCGACGATCTTGTGGGCGATGTCGACGGCCTGGTTGATCGGGATGGCGAAGCCCTGGCCGGCCCCGCCGCTGCGGCGCCCGTTCAGCTGGTAGCCGGTGGACGCGGCGGTGTCGACGCCGATGACCTGGGCGTCCGCGTTGACGAGCGGGCCGCCGGAGTCCCCCGACTCGATGTTCGCCCGGACCTGGATGAGCCCGGTCAGCTGCTCGGACGACCCGCTGGACTCGTCCGAGGCGGTGATCGACTGGTCCAGCGCCGTCACCGTGCCCGGCGCGGGCACCGGGTCGCCACCGCGGCCGCCGGCGTTGCCCAGCCCGAGGATCTGGTCGCCGACCTGCACCTTGGCCGAATCGCCGATGGTCGCGGTGGGCAGCCCGGACGCGTCCTGCAGCTGCAGGACCGCGATGTCCTCGGTGCGGTCGTAGCCGACGACTTCGGCCTTGTAGGTGTCGCCGGTGCCGATGCTGGTGACCTTGATGCTGGTCGCGCCCGCGACGACGTGGTTGTTGGTCAGCACCTCGCCGTCGGCGGTGAGCACGATGCCGGTGCCCGCCGCGGCCGCGCCCTGCAGGCCGAGCTCGGTGTTGATGTTCACGATGGCCGGGTTGACCTTGGCCGCCACGGCGTCGGGGTCGAGCACCGTCTTGGCCGCGCTCGGCTGCCCGGAGAAGCCGAAGTTCTGGTTGCCGCCCGCGGTGGGCGCGTTCACCCCCGAGATCAGGTGCCCGATCCCGAGCCCGGCGACCACGGCCAGCGCGATCGCGACGATCGCCACCGTCAGCGCGCGCAGCGGATGCCGCCGGCGCGGCGGTGGCTGGTAGGCGGGCTGCGGGTAGGAGTAGATCGGCTGCGTGTACGGCGGGTACGGGCGGCCCCACTGGTCACGGGGCTGGTCGTATTGCTGCTGGTCGTATTGCTGCTGGTGGTAGCCCTGGTCCTGCGGGTAGCCGTTCTGGCCGTAGTAGTCCGGCGAGTACCCACCCTGGCCGTAGCCGTACGGGTACTCGCCGCCGCCCCGCGGTCCTCGGTCGTACTCGCTCATGCACAGCTCCAGCTCTCGACAAGCCTCCGGCTCGTCCCAGCTAACGCCTCCTTCCTGAGAATTTCCTGTCGCGCTTCCGTGGACTTGCTGTGGATTACCGCCGGATCCGTTCCATGCCGGGGTCGACCAGCGGCTCGGCGGCCACGGTGGCCGCGACCCGGCGGCCGAAGTACTCGATCTCCACGCCGCTGCCGATGTCCGCCGACGCCGGGAGCCACGCGTAGGCGATCGGCCGCCCGGCGGTGTACCCGTACGCGGCACTCGTGACATAACCCGAAGCCACGCCGTCGACGAACACCGGTTCCTTGCCCAGCAGGACCGTGCGGCCGTCGTCGATCGTCAGGCACCGCAGCCGCCGCGACGCCGTCTCCTCGCTCCGGCCTTCGATCGCGTCCCGCCCCAGGAAGTCGCCCTTCGCGGGACGCACGGCGAAGGCCAGCCCGGCCTCGTACGGGTCGTGCTCGGTGGTCATGTCCGTCCCCCACAGCCGGTAGCCCTTCTCCAGCCGCAGGCTGTTGAACGCCGCCCGCCCGGCCGCGATGACCCCCAGCGGCTGCCCGGCCGCCCACAGCGCGTCCCACAGCCGGAGGCCGTGGTCCGCGCTCGTGTAGATCTCCCAGCCCAGTTCGCCCACATAGGACAGTCGCATCGCGACCACCGGCACCCCGGCGATCCGCGCCTTGCGGGCCCGGAAGTACTTGAGCCCCTGGTGCGAAAAGTCCTCCTGCGAGAGCGGCTGCACGAGGTCACGGGCGAGCGGTCCCCAGACGCCGATGCAGCACGTGCCGCCGGTGGTGTCCCGGACCTGGACACCCGGCGGCGCGTGCTTGACGAAGTGGTCGACGTCGATGGTCCCGTTGATCCCGACCTGGAACACCTCGGGCTCGAGCCGCGCGACCGTGACGTCACTGCGCACGCCGCCGGCGGAGTCGAGCATCAGCGTGTACGTCACCGAACCGACCGACTTGTCCAGCTGGTTGGTGGTGAGCGACTGCAGGAACGCCAGCGACCCGGGCCCGCTGATCTCCACGCGCTTCAACGGCGTCATGTCGTACAGCGCGACGCCGTTGCGCGTGTGCCACGCCTCGGCCGCGGCGATCGGCGAGTGGAACTGCGCCGACCAGGCGTCCCGCGCCGGCGGCAGCCATTCGTGCGGCAGCTTCTTCAGCAGCGGTGCGTTGGCCTCGAACCAGTGCGGCCGCTCCCAGCCCACCGCCTCCAGGAACACCGCGCCCAGCTCGCGCTGACGCGCGTGGAACGGCGTCACCCGCAGGTCACGCGGGGACAGCTTGGGCTGCAACGGGTGCAGGATGTCGTACACCTCGACGAAGTTCTGCTGCGCCGTCTCGCTCACGTACGAAGGCGCGAGCTGTACCTCTTCGAAACGGTGGACGTCGATGTCGTGGGTGTCCACTTCGGAATGCCCGTCGACGAGCAGTTCGGCCACCGCCTTCGCGATGCCCGCGGAGTGCGTCACCCAGATCGCCTCGGCCAGCCAGAACCCGCGGACGTCGGCCGACTCGCCGACCAGCGACTGGCCGTCCGGGGTGAAGGAGAAGATCCCGTTGAAGCCCTCTTCGACCTTCGTCTGCCGCAACGCGGGCAGCAGCAGCCGGCTCTGTTCCCATGACGGCGCGAAGTCGTCCTCCGTGAAGGGCAGCATGGACGGCATGGCCGTCTCGGTCACCGAAGGATCCAAAGTGGACTCTTCGACCGGCATCGGGCGGTGGGCGTAGGAGCCGATGCCGAGCCGGTCGACGTGCTCGCGGAAGTACAGGTCCTGGTCCTGGTGACGCAGGATGGGAAGGCTCGCCTCGACCTCGTCGGTGTTGCGGCCGACGAGTTCCGCGACCTGCCCGGTCTTCGCGTACTGGTGGGCCAGCGGCAGCAGCGGGACGTCCATGCCCACCATCGCGCCGATCTCGCGGCCCCAGAACCCGGCGCACGACACGACGACGTCGGCCGGGAAGTCGCCCTGGTCGGTCCGGACGCCGGTGACGCGGCCACCGTCGGACAGCACGTCGGTGACCCGCGTCGAGCCGATGAACTTCGCGCCGCGCGAACCCGCCCGCTCGGCCAGCACCCCGGCGGCCTTGGCGGCCCGCGCGAGCCCGTCGGTCGGGACGTGCAGCGCGCCGAAGATCCGCGAGCCGTCCAGGAGCGGCCAGCGATCGACGCATTCGGAAGCGTCGATCAGCGACCCTTCGACGCCCCACGAGGTCGCCCAGCCGTGCTTGCGCCTGAGGTCCTCCCAGCGGGCCGGGGTGGTGGCCACCTCCATGCCGCCGACCTGGAGGAAGCAGTCCAGGGCCAGCATCTTCTCGACGGTGTACTTCGCGAAGTCCGTCATGGCCTTGGACGCGTTGGTCTGGAACACCAGGCCGGGCGCGTGCGAGGTGGACCCGCCGGTGCGCGGCAGCGGGCCCCGGTCGAGCACGGTGACGTCGATCCAGCCGCGGGCGGTCAGCTCGTCGGCGAGGTTCGCGCCGACGATGCCGGCGCCGATGATGACTACTCGCGGTGCGGTCATGGCGGGCTCCTAACGGAAGACGACGGTGCTGTTGCCGTTGAGCAGGACGCGGCGTTCGCAGTGCCAGCGCACCGCGCGGGAGAGGGCGAGGGCTTCGGCGTCGCGGCCGACGGTCACCAGCTCGCGCGGCGAGTACGTGTGGTCGACGCGCTGCACTTCCTGCTCGATGATCGGGCCCTCGTCGAGGTCGGGGGTGACGTAGTGCGCGGTCGCGCCGACGTACTTCACGCCCCGGTCGTAGGCCTGGTGGTAGGGCTTGGCGCCCTTGAACCCGGGCAGGAACGAGTGGTGGATGTTGATCGCGCGGCCTTCGAGCTTCTGGCACAGCTCGTTCGACAGCACCTGCATGTACCGGGCGAGCACGACGAGGTCGGCCTCGTACTCGCCGACGAGGTCGAGCAGCCGCTGCTCGGCCTCGGGCTTGGTGTCGGGTGCGACCGGGACGTGCACGAAGGGCACACCGGCCGCCTCGGCCATCGGCCGCAGGTCCTCGTGATTGGACACGACCACGGCGATCTCCGCGCCCAGGCCGCCCGCACGCCAGCGGAAGAGCAGGTCGTTGAGGCAGTGCCCGAACTTCGACACCATGACGAGGATCCGCGGCGGCGTCCCGTCGGAGAAGCCGAACTCCATGCCGAAGTCGCCGGCCACCGGGGCGAACGCGCGGGTCAGATCGTCCACTGTGGTCTGTTCGCTGCGGGTGAAGGACGTGCGCAGGAACAGCGAGCCGCGGACGTCGTCGTCGAACTGCTGGTGCTCGACGATGTCGCAGCCCTGCCCGACCAGGAACGTCGTGACGGCGTGCACGATGCCCGAGCGTTCCGGGCACTTGAGCGTCAGGGTGAAGGTCACGAGACGTACTCCAGGCTCGCGTCGGCCAGCCAGGCCGTGAAGTAGTCCGAAAAGGACTGGCGCACCAGGACCGTGAAGCCCTCTTCCCGGACCATCAGCACGATCCCGGTCCGCGCCAGCAACGTCTGGACGCACGTTCCCGGCGGCGACACCTCCAGGTCGATCGAGCATCCGTGCGCCAGCACATCGGCCGCATGCGACCCGGTGAGCCGGAAGACGTTGCGCTGCGCCGAGACGTCGGTGACGGCCGCCGCGCCCTCGTCCCGCAGCGCGGCTTCCAGCTCGGCCTGGCGGCCGGGTCCGGCGAGCACGAGGTACTCGTCGGGGCCCATCCAGAGGATGTCGACGCCGCTGCCGCTGGTGAAGGTGCACGGTCCGGGCAGGTCGGCGCCGAGCAGGCTGCGCCCCTCGCGGAGGCGGACGGTGAGCTGGGTGCGGAACGGTTCGTGGACCGCGTCAACCGTCACGGCGGGCTCCTTCCTTGTCGAAGAGCACGGATTCGGTCACGGTCACCGGCACCACCCGGTCCCCGACCGGCACGTAGAGCGTCTCGCCGATGCGCTCGCGGCCCGAGCGCACCAGGGCCAGCGCGAAAGTGCGGCCGAGGGCGGCGCTGTCGTAGCTGGAGGTGACGTGGCCGAGCATCCGCACCGGCGGTTCCGGCACTGTCTCCGATTCGATGATCTGCGACCCTTCCGGCAGCAGAATCGACGGATCCACGGGCAGCAGGCCGACGAACTGCTTGCGGTCCGGCCGGTTGTTCTCGGCGCGGGCGAAGCTGCGCTTGCCGATGAAGTCGGCCTTCTTCTTCGACACCGCCCACGACAGGCCGAGGTCCTGCGGGGTGACCGTGCCGTCGGTGTCCTGGCCGATGATCGGGTAGCCCTTCTCGGCGCGCAGGACGTGCATGGTCTCGGTGCCGTACGGCGTGGCGCCTTGATCCACTATGGACTGCCAGAGCGCGAGACCGTGCCACGAAGGCACGTTGATCTCGTACGCCAGCTCGCCGGAGAAGCTGATCCGGCAGACCCGCGCCGCGAGCCCGGCGACTTCGGCGTCCTGCCAGGTCATGAACCCGAAGGCCTCGTTGGACACGTCGAGATCCGGCGCCAGGCGGCCGAGGACTTCCCGCGAGCGCGGTCCGACCAGCGGGATCGTGGTCCAGTGCTCGGTGACCGACGTCGCGAAAACACGCAGGTGCGGCCATTCCGTCTGGAGCCACTCCTCCATCCACTCGAGGATCTTCGCCGCGTTGCCGGTGGTCGTGGTGACCAGGAACCGCTCCTCGCCGACGCGGATCACCGTCCCGTCGTCGATCACCATGCCGTCGATGCCGCACATCACGCCGTAGCGGATCCGGCCGACCTTGAGGGTGCTCATCATGTTCGTGTAGAGCATGTCGAGGAACCAGCCGGCGTCCGGGCCCTGGACGTCGATCTTGCCCAGCGTGGACCCGTCCATGAGGGCGACGTCGGTGCGGGCCGCGTGGCATTCGCGCCGGACGGCCTCGGCCATCGACTCGCCGGGCCGCGGGTAGTACCACGGCCGCTTCCACTGGCCGACGTTCTCGAACTCGGCGCCGTGCTCGACGTGCCACGGGTGGATCGTCGTGACGCGCACGGGGTCGTGCAGCTCACCGCGGTCCCGCCCGGCGAGTGCGGCGAACGAGACCGGGGTGTACGGCGGCCGGAACGTCGTCGGGCGCTGGGTCGCCAAGTCGGCACCGAGGGCTTCGGCGGTGATACCCGCCGCGAGCATGCCGGACGTCCTGCCTTGGTCGTGTGCGGTGCCGATGGTCGTGTAGCGCTTGATGTGCTCCAGTGAGCGCAGCCCGGCGCCGGTGGCGCGCAGGACGTCGGACACGGTGGCGTCGCGCTGCTGGTCCACGAACCGGGTGTCCACTTCGGATTCGGGCGCGGGCACCTGCCAGAGGATCTTCGACTCCGGCAGGCCTTCACCCGCGGCCGCGCCCACGACGCGCACCGTCGGCAGGTCACCGTCCGGGACGTACGCGCCCAGCTCGCCCGCGTACCGGAGCTTGCCGCGGGCCTGGCTGAACAGGTGCACCGCCGGGTTCCAGCCGCCGGACACGAGCAGCAGGTCGCACTCGACCCGCTCACCACGCGTCTCGCCGAGTTTCGCGACGTGCGCGGCAGTGATGTGCTCGTCGCCGTCGGTGCCGATGATGCCGTAGCCCTCACGGGCATCGACGATCCGCACGATCTCGGCCCCGGCGTCGGCCAGTTCGGCGGCGGCGTCGTACGCGGAATCGTTGGTGGTGAACACGACCACGCGCTGCCGGGCGAGCACGCCGTAGCGGTTCAGGTACGTGCGGGCGGCCGAGGCGAGCATGATGCCGGGACGGTCGTTGTCCGGGAACACGATCGGCCGCTCGTGGGCGCCGGTCGCGATGACGATCCGCTTCGCCCGGATCCGCCAAACGCGCTGCCGCGAGATGCGTTCGGGAGCGGCGGGCTCGCCCCGGCGTTCCAGGGCCAGCACGAACCCGTCGTCGTAGACCCCGAACGCCGTGGTGCGCGAGAGGAACCGGACGCCCTCGGGAGCTTCGCCGCCGGGCTGGTCGTCCACGAGCAGGACCCGGCCGGACGCGGCGGCCGCGGCGGCCCGCCCGGCGGGACCGGCACCGACGACCAGGACGTCGCAGTGGGCGTGCTTGGCGTCGTAGCGAGCCGGGTCCGGTTCGGCGGCGAGGCGGCCTTGGCCGGACAGCCCGCGAGCGACGAGGCCGTCGTACAACTCGACCGTCGTCGCGCTCAGCATCGGCTCCGGAAACGGCGCTTCGATCTGCACCAGCGCGTTCGAGTCCTCGACGCCGGCGCCGGCGATGCCGCGCGGCCGGCCGTACTTGATGCTGGTCGCGACCCGGTGGATGCCGTTGGCCAGCAACGCGGACGCCAGGGTGTCGCCGAGGAAACCGGTCAGCTCGCGGCCGTCGAAGGTGAACTTGAGCGGAGAGCCGCGGCCGCCGACGCCGCTGAGGCGGCCGTCCCCGTTATACAGTCGGGTCATGAGATCACCGGCCTGGGCTCGTCGAGGCGGTAGACCGCCTGCAGGTCGTGGGTGCGCGTGTCGCGGACGGCGTTGAACCACCGGCGGCACCCCGCGGAGTGGCTCCAGCGCTCGGCGAACGGGCCACTCGGGTTGTCGCGGAAGAAGACGAACTTCGCCCACTCTTCGTCCGACATCGCCGACGGGTCGGCCGGGTAGGCGACGTGCGCCTGGCCGCCGTAGTGGAACTCGGCTTCCTCACGCGGCCCGCACCAGGGGCAGGGAATCAGTTGCATGTCAGAGCTCCTAATGCGCGACGGCGGCGGCGCCGTGCTCGTCGACGAGGGCGCCGGTGGTGAACCGGTCGAGGGCGAAGGGCTCGGCGTACTCGTGCGGCTTACCGCGCGCGATGGTCGCCGCAAAGACGTCCCCGACACCCGGCGTCGCCTTGAAGCCGCCGGTGCCCCAGCCGCAGTTGAGGAACAGGTTCTCCACCGGCGTGAGGCCGATGATCGGCGAGGCGTCCGGGCTGGTGTCGACGATGCCCGCCCACGTCCGCAGCAGGTGTGCCCGCGCGAACACCGGGAACAGCTCCAGCGCGGCGGCCATCTGCTGCTCGATGATGTGGAACGAACCGCGCTGGCCGTAGCCGTTGTAGCTGTCGATGCCGGCGCCCATCACGAGCTCGCCCTTGTGCGCCTGGGAAACGTAGACGTGCACGGCGTTCGACATGACGACCGTCGGGTGGATCGGCTCCAGCAGCTCGGACACCAGTGCCTGCAGCGGGTGCGACGTCAGCGGCAGGTCCAGGCCCACCATCTTCGCCAGCACCGACGTGTGGCCGGCCGCGCACAGCCCCACCTTGCCCGCGGCGATCCGGCCCCGGGTCGTCTCGACGCCGGTGACCCGTCCGTCCACAGTGGATATGCCGGTGACCTCGCAGTTCTGGATGAGGTCGACACCCAGCGCGTGCGCGGCGCGAGCGAAACCCCAGGCCACGTAGTCGTGCTTCGCGATGCCCGCGCGCGGCTGGAAGGTCGCGCCGAGCACCGGGTAGCGGACGTCCGGCGCGGTGTTGACGATCGGGCAGATCTCCTTGACGCCGTCGGCGTCCACCCACTCGGCGTCGATGCCGTTCAGCTTGTTGGCCTCCACGCGGCGGACGCTGTCCCGGACGTCCTGCAGGCTGTGCGCCAGGTTGAGCACCCCGCGCTGGCTGAACAGGATCGGGTAGCCGAGGTCCTCCTCGAGCCCTTCCCACAGCTTGAGGGAGTGCTCGTAGATGCCGGAACTCTCGTCCCAGAGGTAGTTCGAGCGGATGATCGTGGTGTTGCGGGCCATGTTGCCGCCGGCGAGCCAGCCCTTCTCCAGCACGGCCACGTTGGTAATGCCCTGTTTGGCCAGGTAGTACGCCGTGGCGAGGCCGTGTCCACCGCCGCCGACCACGACGACGTCGTAGGCCTTCTTCGGCTCGGGGTTGTCCCAGAGGAAGTCCGGGTGGTCCGGCAGGTCGGTCATCGAGCCTCCTCCGAGGGGTACAGCGGGAACGCTTCGGCGAGCGCGGTCACGCGGGCCCGCAGCTTCTCGACGTCGTAGCCGGGCCGGAGCGCCTCGGCGATGACGTCGGCGGCCTCGCGGAACTCGGCGTCCCCGAAGCCGCGGGTGGCCGGCGCCGGGGTGCCGATGCGGAGACCGGACGTCACCATCGGCGGCCGCGGGTCGAACGGGACGGCGTTGCGGTTCACCGTGATGCCGACCTCGTGCAGCCGGTCTTCGGCCTGCTTACCGTCGAGTTCGGAGTTCCGCAGGTCGGCGAGCACCAGGTGGACGTCGGTGCCGCCGGTCAGCACGGAGATGTCCTCCTCGACGAGCAGCCGCTCGGCCAGGAGCTTCGCGCCGCGCAGCGTCCGCTGCTGGCGCTCGGCGAACTCGGGTTCGGAAGCCATCTTGAAGGCGACCGCTTTGGCCGCGATGACGTGTTCGAGCGGGCCACCCTGCTGACCGGGGAAGACGGCCGAGTTGACCTTCTTCGCGAGCGCCGGGTCGTCGGTGAGCACCACGCCGCCGCGCGGGCCGCCGAGGGTCTTGTGCGTGGTGGTCGTCGTGACGTGCGCGTGCGGCACCGGCGACGGGTGCAGGCCCGCGGCGACCAGCCCGGCGAAGTGCGCCATGTCGACCAGCAGGTACGCGCCGACCTCGTCGGCGATCTCGCGGAAGCGCGCGAAGTCGAGCTGCCGCGGGTAGGCCGACCAGCCGGCGATGACCAGCTTCGGCCGGTGCTCCTTCGCCAGCCGCTCGACCTCCGCCATGTCCACCCGATAGTCCTTTTCGGACACAACGTAGGTGGCGACGTCGTAGAGCAGCCCGGAGAAGTTGATCCGCATGCCGTGGGTCAGGTGGCCGCCGTGGGCCAGCGCCAGGCCGAGGATCTTGTCGCCGGGCTTGAGCAGCGCGGCCATGGCGGCGGCGTTGGCCTGGGCACCCGAGTGCGGCTGGACGTTGGCGAACCCGGCGCCGAAAAGCGCCTTGACCCGGTCGATGGCGAGCTGCTCGACGACGTCCACGTGCTCGCAGCCGCCGTAGTAGCGGCGGCCCGGGTACCCCTCGGCGTACTTGTTGGTGAGCACCGAGCCCTGGGCCTGCAGGACGGAGAGCGGCGCGAAGTTCTCGGAGGCGATCATCTCCAGCGTCGTCTGCTGCCGGCGCAGCTCGGCGCCGATCGCTTCGGCCACCGCCGGGTCGTAGTCGGCCAAGGAGCGGTTGAGCATCGAGGGCATCGGAAACCTTCCGTGGTCGACTTCTGATATATCAATCGTCGATGTAGGCTAAGCGGCGTGCACCCCCAGGTCAATCCCCCATCCCTGGCCGAACAGGCGTACCGCTTCGTGCGTGATCGCCTGGTCATGCTGGACATCCCGCCGGGCTCCCCGCTCAACGAGGAGGAGCTCGGCAGCACGCTCGGCATGGGCCGGACGCCGATCCGCGAGGCGCTGAAGCGGCTGGAGTCCGAACGCCTGGTCGTCGCCTACCCGCGGCGCGGGACGTTCGCCACCGACGTCAACATCTCCGACCTCGCGCACATCTCCGAGGTGCGGCGGACGCTGGAGCCGATGGCGACGGCCGCCGCGGCCGGGCGCGCGACCGAGGCCGACCGGGCGGCCCTGACCGAGCTGCGCGCGCAGCTCGACGCGGGCGCCCCGGGCCGGGACAACGCCGAGCTGCTGCGCACCGACCTCGCCCTGCACCGGGCGATCTACCGGTGCGTGCACAACCCGTTCCTCGAGGACACGCTGATCCGGTACGACAACCTCGCGACCCGGATCTGGTGCGTGTTCGTGCCCCGGCTGTCCGGGATGGCCGGCCACATCGACGAGCACGTCCCGCTCCTCACCGCGATCATCGAGGGTGACGCCGAGAAGGCCGCCGCCCTCACGCTCGAGCACGTCACCGGCTTCGAGGCCGCCATCCGGGCGTTGATCTAGACCGCCAGGCGCGCGCGGACCCAGTCGTGGAAGGCGCCGATGTGGTGCTCGCTGGGCACGAGCACCCCGCCGTTGACGTAGGAGCGCGAGTCCATCGCCAGCTGGCAGCGTTCGCACGCCTCGAAGTCCTGCAGGTTGACGCGGTGGAACAGCTCCACCGAGCGGGTCAGATCGCGCCCGGACTCGACGACTTCGGGCAGGTAGAGCCAGTCGCAGCGGACCAGCGTCCGGTCCGGGGCGAGCGGGAACATCCGGTGCAGGATCACGTGGTCCGGGACCAGGTTGACGAAGACGCCCGGCTTGATGGTGATCGCGTAGTACTTGCGGTCCTGGGCCTCGGTCACGCCGGGCAGCCGGTCGACGCCTTCGGAGCCGTCGATGGTGAAGCCCTTGATGTCACCGCCGAACTCGGCGCCGTGGCCGACGTAGTACTGCGCGGCGTAACCGTCGGCGAACTCCGGGAGCACCTCGGTGAGCTCCGGGTGGATCGTCGCGCAGTGGTAGCACTCCATGAAGTTCTCGATGATCTGCTTCCAGTTCGCCTTCACGTCGTACTCGATGCGCTTGCCCAGCGCGAGGCCGTCGATGCCGTAGGCGTCGATCTCTTCGGCGCCGCCGAGGCGTTCGGTGACCGCGCCGACGACGGCGTCTTCGAACGACGGCGGCTCGTCGGCCAGGCAGACCCAGGCGTAGCCGAGCCACTCGCGCAGGTGGACCTTCGTCAGGCCGAACTCGGTCCGGTCGACGTCCGGCATCCCGGTGAGGTTGGGCGCGGCGATCAGCTTGCCGTCGAGCCCGTAGGTCCAGGCGTGGTACGGGCACTGGAAGGCGCGCTTGACCGTGCCGCTCTCCGCGGTGCACAGCCGGGCGCCGCGGTGGCGGCAGACGTTGAGGAACGCGTTCAGCTTGCCGTCCCGGCCCCGCGAGACGAGCACGCTCTCCTTGCCGATCTGCACGGTCTCGAACGCCCCGGGACCGGCGAGGTCCGCGCTGCGCACGGCGCAGAACCAGTCCGCCTCGAAGATCTTCGCCTGCTCCAGCGCGAAGATCGCCGGATCGGTGTAGGAGCTGCCGGGCAAGGTGGCGAGCAGGCTCGGCGGCAGATCGGTTGTGGTCACCGGCGTGGTCCTCTCCGCGGATCAGGACGGGAGCAGTTGCGCAGAACGCGTCACGTTGCACACTCCGCACCAGAGTGACTCCCGCCCAACCCGCTGTCAACCCAAGTTTTTCAGTGCCCCGCCACGGGTTTCACCCACACGGCGTGACCGAAGGGTCGACACGCGTGATTGAACAGTCGACACGCGTGATCAGAGGGTCGACACGCGGACCCGCCGTGTCGACCCCTCAATCACGCGTGTCGGCTTCCCAATCACGCGTGTTGGCGTCTCCGTCAGGCGGCGGGGCCGGTGATGGCGCGGCGGAAGAGGGTTTCGATCTCCTCGCGGGTGGGGCGGGGGTCGGCCAGGGCCGCCTGCATCAGGAGGCCGCAGAACAAGCCCGCGAGGAGGCGGCCGGTGAGCGGGTCGGTGCGGGAGCCGAAGAACGCGATCAGGGCGTCGTCCCAGGCCGCGCTCGCCTTGCGCAGCCGGGGCCGGTGCAGCGCGGCCACGTAGAGGTCGTACTCGACCACCGTGTCGCGGTACTGCTCGTTGATGTAGCCCATGACCAGGTCGGCGAGGGCCGCGGCGAAGTCGGTGTCCGGCGGGAGCGCCGACTCCCACTCCTTCAGCGCGTGGACGTTCTTCTCCGCCGCCTCGACCAGGGCCACTTCCAGCAGGTCGTCCAGGGTCGCGAAGTGGTAGGTCGTCGAGCCCAGCGGCACGCCGGCGGCGGCCGCGACGGCCCGGTGGGTGACGCCGTCGATCCCCCGCTGGGCGACGACCTCGATCGCGGCCTTGGCGATCCGCGCCCGCCGTTCCGGGTCGTTCGGGCCGCGGCGCCGGGCCGCGGCGGGTTCCGTGTTCGACATCGGTGTCGAGCCCCCTTGTGGACATCTGTACACGCTTCGCGTACAAATGTACGCACTCAACGCGCCGAGCAGCCACTACCGATCCGGGAAGGGCCGCATGAAAGACCTCCACATCGACGGGATCTGGGCGGACGCGTCCGCCGGCACCCGCTCCGACGTGCTGAACCCCGCCACCGGCCAGGTCATCGAGACCGTCGCCGAAGCGGGTCGCGAAGAGGTCGATGCCGCGGTCAGAGCCGCGCGGAGGGCCTTCGACGAAGGCCCGTGGCGGCGGACGACCGCCACCGAACGCGGCGCCCTGCTGCGCCGCACAGCCGACCTCCTGGTCCGCGACCGCGAGGAACTGGCCCGCACCGAGAGCCTCGACACCGGCAAGACCCTCGGCGAAGGCCGCATCGACATCGACGACGTGACGAACGTCTTCCGCTACTACGCCGACCTCGCGGACAAGGACGCCGGACGCCTGGTCGACGCGGGCAGCGCGAGCGTGGTCAGCCGGATCGTGCACGAACCGGTCGGCGTCTGCGCGCTCATCGCGCCCTGGAACTACCCCCTGCTCCAGATGTCCTGGAAGGTCGCGCCGGCGCTGGCCGCGGGCAACACCGTGGTGCTCAAGCCCAGCGAGGTCACCCCGCTGACCACGATCAAGCTGGTCGCCCTGCTCGAAGAAGCCGGCACGCCACCCGGCGTCGTCAACCTCCTGCTCGGCGACGGCCGCGTCGGCGCGGCGATGGTCGAGCACCCGGCCGTGGACCTGGTCTCCTTCACCGGCGGCTACGCGACCGGCGAGAAGATCATGACCGCCGCCGCGAAGGGCGTCCGCCGGGTCGCCCTCGAACTCGGCGGCAAGAACCCGAACGTCGTCTTCGCCGACGCCGACTACGAAACGGCGCTCGACTACGCCCTGATGGCGGCGTTCGTCCATTCCGGACAGGTCTGTTCAGCGGGCGCGCGGCTGATCGTCGAAGATGGCATCCATGATCGGTTCGTCGCCGACCTCGCCGCGCGTGCCGACCGCATCCGGGTCGGCGACGGCCTGGACCCGGAGACCGAAACGGGTCCGCTCGTCTCGGCGCAACACCGCGCCAAGGTCGAGGGCTACATCGAAAGCGCTCTCGCGGAGGGCGCCCAGCTCCGGGCCGGTGGCAAGCGCCCCGAAGGACCGGAGTACGAAGGCGGTTTCTTCCTGCGCCCCACCGTTTTCTCCGGCTGCACCCCGGAGATGACGATCGTCCGGGAAGAGGTCTTCGGCCCGGTCGTCACCGTGGAACGCTTCACCGACGAGGCTGACGCGATCGCCCTGGCCAACGACACCGAGTACGGGCTCGCCGGAGCCGTGTGGACGTCGGACGCGTCCCGCGCCCAGCGCGTCGCCGGGGCCCTGCGCCACGGCACCGTGTGGATCAACGACTACCACCCCTACCTGCCCCAGGCGGAGTGGGGCGGGTTCGGCAAATCGGGCATCGGCCGCGAACTCGGGCCGTCCGGGCTGGCCGAGTACCAGGAGAGCAAGCACATCTACCAGAACATCGATCCCGTTCCGCAGCACTGGTTCAAGGGCTGATCCCACCCCCACCACGTAAGGACGCTGCCATGACCACGCAGGAAATACCGGCGGGCGGGGGGCCTGCTGCCGACGACAACTCCGACCTCGCCAAGTTCGGCTACCGCCAGGAGCTGGAGCGCTCGCTCGGCTCGTTCTCCAGCTTCGCCGCCGGCTTCAGCTACATCTCCATCCTGACCGGCGTGTTCCAGCTGTTCTTCTTCGGCTTCGGCTCGGGCGGACCGGCGTTCATCTGGACCTGGCCGCTGGTCTTCGTCGGCCAGGCCGCCGTGGCCCTGTGCTTCGCCGAACTCGCCGGGCAGTTCCCGCTCGCCGGCTCGGTTTACCAGTGGGCCAAGCAGATCGCGAAACCGGCGACGTCGTGGCTGGCCGGCTGGATCATGATCATCGGCGCGATCGTGACGGCGGCCGCCGTCGCGGTGGCGTACCAGATCATCCTGCCGCAGGTGTCGACCGCGTTCCAGCTCGTCGGCAGCGACGAAGACGCCGGCCTGACGTCGACGCCGGGCGGCGCGCAGAACGCCATCATCCTGGCCCTGGTGCTGGTCGTGTTCGCCACGATCGTCAACATCATCGGCGTCAAGCTGATGGCGAAGATCAACAACTTCGGCGTCGCGGTGGAGCTCGGCGCGAGCGTCCTGCTGGTGATCGCGCTGGCCATCCACATCAAGCGCGGCCCCAGCCTGGTCTTCGACACCGCCGGCACCGGTGAGAGTCACTCGTTCGGGTACCTCGGGGCGTTCCTGGTGGCGTCGCTGATGAGCGCGTACGTCTTCTACGGCTTCGACACCGCGGGCTCGCTGGCCGAGGAGACCACCCAGCCGCGGCGGCACGCGCCCCGCGCGATCCTCCGGGCGATCACGGCGGCGTTCATCGTCGGCGGGCTGATCATGCTGTTCGGCATGATGGCCGTCGGCGACCTGAGCGCCAAGGAGCTCAGCACGTCCGGCATGCCGTACCTGCTGAAGAGCACCCTCGGCGAGGGGCTCGGCGACGCCTTCCTGATCTGCTCGGCGATCGCGATCACCGTCTGCTGCCTCGCCGTGCAGACCGCGGCGATCCGGATGACCTGGGCGATGGCCCGCGACGGCCGCCTGCCGTTCAGCAAGGCCATGGCGAAGGTTTCGCCGCGGTCGAAGACCCCGGTGCTGCCCGCGCTGCTGACCGGCGGCCTCACCGTCGTCGTGCTGCTGATCAACCTCGGCAACCAGCGGGCGTTCTTCATCCTGACCTCGACGGCGATCATCCTGTTCTACATCCCCTACCTGATGGTCACCGGCCCGATGCTGGTGCGCCGCCTGCGCGGCGGCTGGCCGCGGCCGGACCACGGCCCGTACTTCAAGCTGGGCCGCTGGGGCACGCTGGTGAACCTGGTCGCGGTGGTCTACGGCGCGGCCATGACGATCAACCTGATCTGGCCGCGGGCCGAGGTCTACGGCTCCGACCACTGGTACTTCCAGTGGGGCGCGGTGATCGTCACCGGGCTGATCGTGATCATCGGTGCGATCATGCTCTACGTCCGGCGCCACACCTGGGGCTCCGCGCACACGAGCCCCGAACACATGCCCGACAACGCCCCGGACACCCTGCCCGGCTGAGAACCTTGTTCTGGTTAGGACGGCGCTATGGATCGTGACATACCTGCCGGCGGTGACTCTTGCGCCGGCCGACGGCTGAACAAGGTTCTTCAGGAGGACGCATGAGCACCGAAACCTACGACTTCGTCATCGTCGGCGGTGGTTCGGCGGGCTGCGCGCTGGCGAACCGGCTCTCCGCGGACCCGGCGAACAAGGTCCTCGTCCTGGAGGCGGGCCGGTCGGACTTCAAGTGGGACGTCTTCATCCACATGCCCGCCGCGCTGACCTTCCCGATCGGGTCGAAGTTCTACGACTGGGGCTACCGCAGCGAACCCGAGCCGTACATGAACCGCCGTCGCATCTACCACGCGCGCGGCAAGGTGCTCGGCGGGTCCTCCAGCATCAACGGGATGATCTTCCAGCGCGGCAACCCGATGGACTACGAGCGCTGGGGCGCCGACCCCGGGATGTCCACTTGGGACTACGCGCACTGCCTGCCGTACTTCAACCGGATGGAAAACTGCCTCGCCGATGCGCCGGACGGGCAGTGGCGTGGCCACGACGGTCCGCTGGAGCTGGAACGCGGCCCGGCTTCCAATCCGTTGTTCACGGCTTTCTTCGACGCCGCCGAGGAAGCGGGCTACCCGCGCACCGACGACGTCAACGGCTACCGGCAGGAGGGCTTCGCGGCCTTCGACCGGAACGTCCGGAACGGACGGCGGCTGTCGGCGGCCGGCGCGTACCTGCACCCGGTGATGGACCGGCCCAACCTCACGGTGAAGACCCGCGCGTTCGTCTCGCAGATCCTCTTCGACGGCACGCGCGCGGTCGGCGTCGAGTACGCGCAGGGCCGGGGTGTGCCGGCCGAGGTGTACGGCAAGGAGGTCATCCTCTGCGGCGGCGCGATCAACACGCCGCAGCTGCTGCAGCTCTCCGGCGTCGGCAACGCCGCCGACCTGGAGAAGCTCGGCATCGACGTCGTGAAGGACCTGCCGGGCGTCGGCGAAAACCTGCAGGACCACCTCGAGGTGTACATCCAGTACGCCTGCAAGCAGCCGGTGTCGATGCAGCCTTCGCTGGCGAAGTGGAAGCGGCCCTACATCGGCGCGCAGTGGCTGTTCCTGCGGTCCGGGCCGGCCGCCACCAACCACTTCGAAGGCGGCGGGTTCGTCCGGTCCAACGACGAGGTGAAGTACCCGAACCTGATGTTCCACTTCCTGCCGGTGGCGATCCGCTACGACGGTTCGGCGCCCACGGAAGGGCACGGCTACCAGGTGCACGTCGGCCCGATGTACGCCGACACCCGCGGCTCGGTGAAGATCACTTCGACCGACCCGCGGCAGCACCCGGCCATCAAGTTCAACTACCTGTCGACCGAGAACGACCGCCGCGAATGGGTCGAAGCGGTGCGGGTGGCGCGGAAGATCCTCAACCAGCCCGCGCTGGAGCCTTACAACGGCGGGGAGATCTCGCCGGGACCGTCCGTGGAGACCGACGAAGAGATCCTCGATTGGGTCGCCAAGGACGCCGAAACCGCGCTGCACCCGTCGTGCACCACGAAGATGGGCGTGGACGACATGTCCGTCGTCGACCCGCAGACCATGCGGGTGCACGGCACCGAGGGCCTGCGCGTGGTGGACGCGTCGGTGATGCCCTACATCACCAACGGCAACATCTACGCCCCGGTGATGATGACCGCCGAGAAGGCCGCCGACCTGATCCTCGGCAACACCCCGCTGGCCCCGCTCAAGCTGCCGTTCTACCGGCACGGGGAGAACTAGCCCCCGGCGTCGCAGCGCCCGTACCGCCATCCCCGGTACGGGCCTTCGGCGTGCCCGGAACACCCGTTATCCGGTAACGAAAACTACCCGGGCGTACCCCCTTGACGACGTCCTCCGGGGGATTCAGACTTTGTTGCGGATCACAGTTGATGTTCCCCTATGCGCAACAATCTCGGAGGACGCATGATGCGCGCGTGCACGGTGGACGAACTGCCCCCCGGAGAGTCGGTCCGGATCCCCGGGCCGCCCGCCATCGCGGTGTTCCACACCGAGGACGGCGAGCTGTACGCCATCGGCGACACGTGCACCCACCAGGACGCCTCCCTGGCCGACGGCTGGCTCGAAGGCCGCTTCGTCGAGTGCCCGCTGCACGCGGCACTGTTCGACCTGCGCACCGGCATGCCGACCTGCCTGCCGGCGAAGGACCCGGTGCGCACGTACGCCGTGGTCGTCGACGAAGGCGTCATCTACGTCCGGGGCGTGGCCGACGAGGACGCCGCGTGAAGCGCGTCGCGGTCGTCGGCGCTTCACTCGCCGGGGTCCGCGCGGCGCAGGAGCTGCGCGCGCAGGGGTACGACGGCGGGATCGTGCTGATCGGCGACGAACCGCACCTGCCCTACGACCGGCCGCCGCTGTCGAAGGGCTTCCTGGCCGGGACGGCGACGCGCGAGTCGCTGGAGCTGCTCGACGCCGGCGACCTGGCGTCGCTGGCCCTGGACTTCCGGCTCGGCGTCCGGGCGACGGCGCTGGAGCCGGCCAACCGGCGCGTGCTGCTGTCGGACGGCACGTCGGTGCACGCGGACGGCGTCGTGATCGCCACCGGCGGCCGGGCGCGCCGGCTGCCGGGCTTCGCGGGCGCCCACACGCTGCGGACGGTCGACGACGCGCATGCCTTGCGCGCCGCTTTGGTGCCGGGTGCGCGGGTGGTGATCGTCGGGGCCGGGTTCATCGGCGCCGAGGTGGCCTCGACGTGCCGGTCGCTGGGTCTCGACGTGGTGGTCCTGGAGGCGCTGGCCGCGCCGCTGGCGCCGGTCCTGGGCCCTTCGCTGGCCGCCGTTTGCGCCCGGCTGCACCTCGACCACGGCACGGACCTGCGCTGCGGCGTCCAGGTTTCCGGCCTCACCCCGGCCGGCGTCGAGCTGGCTTCCGGTGCGCTCGTCCCGGCCGACGTGGTCGTCGCCGGCGTCGGGATGACGCCGGCGACCGAGTGGCTGGCGGGCTCGGAGTTGACGGTCGGCAACGGCGTCCACACCGACGCGGGCCTGGTCACTTCGCTGCCTCAGGTCGTGGCGGTGGGCGACGTGGCCCGGTACGCGGGACTGCGGCACGAGCACTGGACGAACGCGTCCGAGCAGGCACCGGTCGCGGTGGCCAACCTGCTGGCCGGGCACAGCGCACGGACCTACACCCCGAGCGGATACGTCTGGTCGGACCAGTATTCGGGGACCTTGCAGCTGGCCGGCCATCCCCGCCCGGACGACACGCTTTCGTTCGTGGACGGCGACCCGTCGTCGTCTTCGTTCGTGGCGACGTTCTCGCGTGACGGCTCGACGGTGGGCGTCTTCGCCCTGAACAACGCGAAGCTGTTCAACCGCCTGCGCCGGCAGGCCCTGCGCCGCCCGGCGACCGTCTGAAAGTCTCAACCGGGTGTTCAAGGATACGCTTCACGGGGGTGGAGCTGAGTCTTGACGAACTACGAGCGTTGACGGGCTGGGCCGCGGCCTGCGCTTCCCGTGTCCTGCCGCTGTACGAGTCCCGCGTCCCGGATGATCTCCGCCCGGCCGCGGCGATCGACGCGGCGCGAGAATTCGCTTCGGGCGCTCCGCGCACCAAGGCCCTGCGCACGGCGGCGTGGGCGGCACTGGCGGCGGCCGGCGCAACCACCGACCCGGTCGCCTCCGCCGCGGCCCGCGCAGCGGTCGCCGCGGCGGGGGCGGCGTACTTGCATCCCCTGGCGTCGCCGCACCAGGTGCAGCACATCGTGGGCCCGGCCCAGCAGGCCGCATTGGCGCGCGAACTCGCCGGCGATTCCGCGCCGGCGGAGATCGAATGGGCCCTCGCGCAGGCCCCACCGGAGGTGAGCGCCCTCCTGCAGCGATTCCCGCCGGGCAAACCGGGCCGTACGCGCTTGGGTGAACTGCACCGCCGGCTGGAGTCCGCCCTCCGCGCGGGTTAGAGCGAGAGTTCGTCCAAGTCCGACTCGAGGCGGGCCCGCCAGGTCCAGCGGCGTTCCGTGGTGTCCGCGGCCTCCGGGGCCGGCGGGCCCAGCGGCAACGCCGGTTCCGTGACCCCGAACGTCACCCGGTACGCCAGCACCGAAGCCGCCGTCCGGATCCACGCGTCACCCGTTGTGCCGGACGGCGGTGCCACCCCCAGCGCGTTCCCGAACCACGTCGGCAGCAGGACGTTCGAGCCCAGCGCGTCGGTGATCCGGGTGCGCAGCCGCACCTGCAGGTCGTGCCACGCTCGCTCGGCCCGCTCCAGCTGGGGCACCACCCGCGCCTCGACCGCGTCGGCCTCGCGCAACGCCAGCCGCGCTTTCTCCGCCGCGGCCGAAGCCGCCGGGATCTCCTCGTCCAGCAACGTGCGGCGCCGGGTCGCCAGCGCGCGCAGCCGGGACTCCGCGTCGCCGCGTGCCCGGGACGCACGGTTCGTCGAGGCCAAGACGCCGATGACGTCCAGGAGGTCGGCGTCGCAGCGGGAAAGCGCGCCGCGCACCGCGTCCAGGTGCGCGATCTCCTCCGCGTACCGGGCCCGCTGCTCCTTGGTGACGAGCTCCTTGTGCAGGTCGTCCCACCGCGCCGCCTCGGCCGCCAGCGCCCGCGTCTCCGCGCCGACGTCGTCCAGGTCCGCCTGCGGCACCCCGTCGGCCACGCGCACCGCGCGCTCCAGGACGCGGACCTGCTGCCGCAGCCGCTCCAGCTGCCGGGCGAGCAGGTCGATCCGGTCGTCCTGGCGGTCCGGGCCGCCGCTCTCCAGCCGCTCGGTCAGCTCGGCGACGTCCTGACCCAGGCGGTCGTCGGCCGCGCGCAGCCCGTCGACCGCCGCGAACAGCTCGTCCAGGTCGCGGCGCGCCGGATCGGCGGTCTCGAGGTACTCGTCCGAGAACTCGGGATCGTCGCCGTAGGTCGCGTAGCCGTGGCTCACGGGAGCCGGCTTTCCCGCCACAGCAGCGCGATCGTGCCCGCGGCACCCAGCGCCGCCAGGATCGTGCAGACCACCACCCCGGACCACGGGATCAGCGCGAGAACCAGCGCCAGCGCCGTGATCGTGCCCGCCCACGCCGCCCGCGTGCGCTCGCGGATCACGGCTCCGGCCCGGCGGACCGGGGCGAAGCCGATCCACAGGCCCGCGCCGAACAGCGGCACCAGAACCAGCAGCCACACCGGCGAAAGCACCTCGAACAGCACCAGCGCCGCGGCGGCTAGCGGCACCAGGACGGGCGCGGCCGCGAACCAGACGACCGCGCGCTGCGTCGCCGCGTGGCGGGACTCGAGCTCGGCGTCGGCGAGGCGCCGCCTGGCCTCGTCGAACGCCAGCTCGGCGTCGAGCAGCCGGTGGGCCGTCGCGACGAGCCCGTCCATCTCCTCGACGTCCGCGGGCGGGGTCGTGAGCCCGTCCCGCAGGTCCTGCTTGAGCCGGGCGACGCGGCCCTCCGCCAGGTCGCGGTCGTGCTGGGCCGGTGTCGTCACGCAACCACTTTAAGTGCGACCACCGACACCACCGGCCAAGGCGGCCGGTGAGTCGTCAGAGGTCTCCCAGCGCGGTGACCGGCGACTCCACGCAGTCGGCGACGAACCGCAGGAACCCGCCCGCCGTGCCGCCGTCGCAGACGCGGTGGTCGAAGGCCAGCGTCAGCTCGCAGACCTTCCGCACCGCCAGCGTGCCGTCGACGACCCACGGCCGGTCGATGATCCGGCCGATGCCGAGGATGGCCGCCTCGGGGTGGTTGATGATCGCGGCCGAGCCGTCGACGCCGAAGACGCCGTAGTTGTTGACCGTGAAGGTGCCGCCGGTGAGGTCCGCGGGCGCGAGCTTGCCGTCCCGGGCCGTGCGGGCGCGCTCGCCGATCGCCGCCGACAGGTCCCGGGTGGACAGCTCCCCCGCGTCCCGCACCACCGGCACGACCAGCCCGCGGCCGGTCTGCGCGGCGAGCCCGAGGTGGATCTCGTCGAGCAGGACGATTTCGCCGCCTTCGACGCGCGAGTTCAGCTCGGGATACCGGCGAAGCCCCGCGACGGCGAACCGCGCGATCAGCCCGAGCAGGCTGACCGGCCGGTCGGTCTTGGCGTTCAACGCCGCGCGGGCGGCGACCAGCCCGGTCGCGTCGACGTCCACCCAGACCGTGGCCTCGGGAATTTCCCGCCGGGACGTCGTGAGCTTGTCGGCCACGGCCTTGCGAACCCCGGTCAGCGGGATGCGCTTGCCCTTCGCGACCGGCTTCTTCAACGCCGCTTCGACGTCGGCGCGGCGGATGATCCCGTCCGCGCCGGTGGCGGTGACCTTCGCGAGGTCGATCCCGTTGTCCGCGGCCAGCTTCCGGACGAACGGCGAGATCACGCCGGGCGCCTGCTTCGGCCGCGTGGGTGCGGTGGTGCTCACCGGGCGCCGCGCGCGCTTGCGCCGCGTCGTCGGCGCGGTGCCGTAGCCGATCAGGACGTTGCCGCTGCCCGAAGACGTCGTGACGCCGGGTTCGGCGAACCCGCCGACGCTCAGCAGCGGCGCGCCGACCGGCAGCAGCTGCCCCGGCTCGCCGTGCAGCGCGGACACCACGCCGGCGAACGGCACCGGCACCTCGACCGCCGCCTTCGCCGTCTCCACCTCGACGACGACCTGGTCGACGTCGACGGTGTCGCCGACCTTGACCCGCCAGTCCACGATCGCCGCCTCGGTCAGGCCTTCGCCGAGGTCCGGCAGCAGGAAGTCAGGCACCGGCCACCACCGGCGTGTCGTCCCACTGCAGGCGCGCGATCGTGTCGAGGATCCGGTCGACGTCGGGGAGCTGGTGGCGCTCGAGCTTCGGCGCCGGGTACGGGATGTCGAGCCCGGTAACCCGCAGGACCGGCGCGTGCAGCTGGTGGAAGCACTGCTCGGTGACGCGCGCGACGACCTCGGCGCCGTAGCCGCCGAAGCCCGCGGCCTCGTGGACCACCACGGCCCGCCCGGTGCGGCGGACCGAAGCCGTCACGGTCTCGTCGTCGAACGGCGACAGCGAGCGCAGGTCGACGACCTCGACGTCCCAGCCCTCGGCCTTCGCCGCGTCGGCGGTTTCCAGCGCGGTGGCGACCATCGGGCCGTACGCGATGAGCGTGACGTCCTTGCCGTGGCGGCGGACCACGGCCCGGTCCATGGCCGGGCCCGAGCGGGTGAAGGTGACCTCTTCGCTCGACCAGTAGCGGCACTTCGGTTCGAGGAAGACCACCGGGTCGGGCGACTCGATGGCGTCGCGGAGCAGGTCGTAGGCGTCCTGCGCGGTGCCCGGCGTGACGACGCGCAGGCCCGGCGTGTGCGTGTAGTAGGCCTCGCTGGAGTCGCAGTGGTGCTCGACGCCGCCGATCCCGCCGGCGTAGGGCACGCGGATCACCATCGGCAGCGAGAGCGCGCCGCGGGTGCGGTTGCGCAGCTTCGCCACGTGCGAGGTGATCTGCTCGAACGCGGGGTAGGCGAAGGCGTCGAACTGCATCTCGACGACCGGCCGGAAGCCGCCCATCGCCATCCCGACGGCGAACCCGACGATGCCGGACTCGGCGAGCGGCGTGTCGAAGCAGCGGTCCTCGCCGAAGTCGGCGGTGATGCCGTCGGTGACGCGGAAGACGCCGCCGAGCGTGCCGACGTCCTCGCCGAACACGAGGACGCGGTCGTCGTCCTTGAGGGCGTCCCGCAGGGCCGCGTTGAGGGCCTGCGCCATGGTGGTCGTCATCAGGCCTCCAGTTCGGCTTCGAGGGCGGCCCGCTGGGCTTCCAGCTGGCGGGTCGGCTCGGCGTAGACGTGGTCGAACAGCGACAGCGGGTCGAGCTCGGGCTCGGCGTTCAGCGTGTCGCGGACGGACTGGGCGAACACCTCGGCGTCGGCCGCGAACCGGTCGATTTCGTTGTCCTGCAGCAGGTTCTCGCTCTTGAGGAACGTTTCGAGCCGCTTGAGCGGGTCCGCTTCCCGCCACTTCGCGACTTCTTCGGCGTCGCGGTAGCGGGTGGCGTCGTCGGCGTTGGTGTGGGCGTCGATGCGGTAGGTGTGGGCCTCCACGAGGACCGGCCCCTTGCCTTCGCGCGCGTGCTTCACCGCGTCGTCGAGGACGGCCAGGACGGCGACGGCGTCGTTGCCGTCGACCTGCTCCGAGCGCATGCCGTAGCCGATGCCCTTGTACGCCAGCGCGGCCGCGGCGCTCTGCTTCTCGAAGGGCACCGAGATGGCGAAGCGGTTGTTCTGCACGAAGAACACGACGGGCGCCTTGAAGACGGCCGCGAAATTGAGCGCTTCGTGGAAGTCGCCTTCGCTGGTGGCGCCGTCCCCGATGAGCGCGAGCGCGACGGCGTCTTCGCCGCGTCGCTGCATCGCGTGCGCGAGGCCGACGGCGTGCAGCGTCTGCGTCGCGAGCGGAGTGCACTGAGGCGCTACGCGCGTCTCGACCGGGTTGTAGCCGCAGTGCGCGTCGCCGCGGAGGAGCGTCAGCACTTCGCCGGGCTTCAGGCCGCGGGCGACGAGGGCTACGGAGTCGCGGTAGGTCGGGAAGAGCCAGTCCCGGGTTTCGAGGGCGAGCGCCGCGGCGACCTGGCAGGCCTCCTGGCCGGCGCTGGAGGGGTAGACGGCGAGCCGGCCCTGCTTGGTGAGCGCGGTCGCCTGGACGTCGAACCGGCGGCCCAGGACCATCAGCCGGTAGGCCTCCTTGAGCCGTTCTCCCGCGGGTTCGCCGTACGCGCCGTGCTCGCCGGCCCGGCTCCCGTCTTCGGCGACGAACCGCACCGGGGCAGCGGACGGCAGCAGGGTCTCCGAGGACAGCACAGCCATGGCGCACACCACCTCTCCCAGACATATGATGCTGAAATGGTCGTTCTCGGCGGTGTTGTGTTCAAGGGTTGGCGGAAATGAGCGACAAACTGTCTCCAGGAGGTCCTTCCGGCGCCCAAACGTCCACCGGTGTCCTGGCTCACGGGGGTCTGCCGGGACGAACGGTCCCGGCCCTGGACGACGTCGACCGGGCGATGCTGGCGGAGCTGTCCGCGGACGGCCGTCTGGCGGTGCGCGCGCTGGCGGAAAAACTCCACATCTCACGGACGAACGCGTACGCCCGGCTGGAGCGCTTGATGGCGGAGGGGGTGATCACCGGCTTCGGCGCCCGGATCGACCCGCGCCGAGCGGGCCTGGGCACCTCGGCCTACATCATGGTGATGGTGGAGCAGACGTCCTGGCGCACGATGGCGACGGACCTGCACGAGATCCCGTACGTCGACCACGTGGCCCTGGTGGGCGGCGACTTCGACATCCTGCTGCTGGTCCGGACGCCGGACAACTCGACCCTGCGGGACGTGGTGCTGGAGCGGCTGCAGGCGCTGGAGGGCGTGCGGTCGACGCGGACTTGGCTGATCTTCGAGGAACTGCCGGGCTCGGTGCTGAGCTGAGCCGCGCGCTCAGCCGAACGTCCAGACCAGCACCGCCTGCCCCTCCTCGGCGACTCCGCCGGCCGCGCGGTAGGTCGCCTTCGCCGGGGCGTTGTCCCCTTCCGTGACGACCCACATGCCGTAGCACCCGCGCTCGCGAGCCAGCTCCCCGAGCGCCGTCACCAACGACCGGCCGAGGCCCTGCCCGCGGAAGCCGTCGTCGACGCCCAGTTCGTACAGGAACATCTCCGTGCCCTTGTCCGGGTGGGTCGTCTCCACGCCGGTCACCATGCCCGCCGGCACGTCGTCCACGTACGCGACCAGCAGGTGGTGGCCATCGGCGGCGAGGAAGCGCTCGGCGGCGTCCTGCCGCGGGGGATCGTCGAACAGGTGCCCGGCCGCCAGGAGCGGTTCGAGCGAGACCACACGGCGGATGTCCATGGGGCAAAACCCTTGCCCCTCAGTGCCCTTGACCGCAACCGCATTACGCGTTAGGCGTGACCCCACCACCGAGCGACTCTTAGTTTATGTCAAGAATTAACACGCCCTCCAAATATTCGAAACCCTTGACGCCCTCCCCGTCGCGCGGTGAGGATCGGCCGGTCCGCCGTTCATCGCAGAATGGACCAGTCCATGGCCAGAAGATCCCGCGCGTGGTCTCGTGCGCGCCGAAGTTCGCTCGTCACGCTGATGAGCCTGAGCCTGCTGGGCGGGATCGCCCAGGCGACGCCGGCCCAGGCCGCCGAAGTGCCCCAGCCGGTCATCGGCCAGCCGGCCAAGGACAAGGACGGCTGCGCCAAGATCGAAAAGAGCCTGCCGACCCTGGCGGACTGGCCGAAGGTCGACAGCCGGCTCAAGGGCAAGGCCGGCGACGAGCAGCGGATCGCCGAAATCCTCAAGGGCATGACCCTGGAAGAAAAAGTCGGGCAGATGACGCAGCCCGAGATCGCCGCCATCACCCCCGACGAGGTCCGCCAGTACGCCATCGGCTCGGTCCTCAACGGCGGCGGCTCGTGGCCCGGCGGGAAGAAGTACGCCACCCAGCAGGACTGGCTGAACCTCGCCGACTCCTACTGGGACGCCTCCAAGACCAGCCGCACGAAGATCCCCGTCATCTGGGGCATCGACGCCGTGCACGGCAACAACAACGTCTACGGCGCCACCGTCTTCCCGCACAACATCGGCCTCGGCGCCGCGCACGACCCGTGCCTGGTCCGCGACGTCGCCGGCGCCACCGCCCGGCAGATCCGCTCCACCGGCCAGGACTGGGCCTTCTCGCCCACCCTCGCCGTCGTCCAGGACGACCGCTGGGGCCGCACCTACGAAGGCTTCTCCGAGGACCCGCGCATCACCCGCGCGTACGGCTTCGAAGCCATCGACGGCCTCCAGGACGGCGCCACCAAGCGCATCGGCTACAACGGCGTGATCGCCACCGCCAAGCACTTCATCGGCGACGGCGGCACGATCAACGGCCAGGACCAGGGCGTCAACCCCTCGTCCGAAGCGGACATGATCAACATCCACGGCCAGGGCTACTACGGCGCGCTCGCCGCCGGCTCCCAGACCGTGATGGTGTCGTTCAACAGCTGGACCAACGCCGACCTCGGCATCACCGAAGGCAAGCTGCACGGCAGCGACAAGGCGCTGAACCAGATCCTCAAGGGCAAGATCGGCTTCGACGGCCTCGTCGTCTCCGACTGGAACGGCATCGGCCAGGTCACCGGCTGCACGAACTCCTCGTGCCCGCAGGCGATCAACGCCGGCATCGACATCGTGATGGTGCCGAACGACTGGAAGGCGTTCATCACCAACACCGTCGCCCAGGTGCAGAGCGGCCAGATCCCGATGGCGCGCATCGACGACGCCGTCACCCGCATCCTGCGGGTCAAGCTGCGTGACGGCCTGTTCGAGTCGCAGAAGCCGTCCGACCGCTCCTACGCCAACTCCGACGAGGCGCTGAAGGACAACTGGCTGGCGCGTGACGCCGTCCGCGAGTCGCAGACGCTGCTGAAGAACAACGGCAACGTGCTGCCGCTCAAGCCGGCGTCGAAGGTCCTGGTGGTCGGCAAGAGCGCCGACAACATCCCGAACCAGACGGGTGGCTGGACGCTCAGCTGGCAGGGCACCGGCAACACCAACGCCGACTTCCCGAACGCCACCTCGATCCTGACGGGCATCAAGCAGGACCTCGGCGACGCGAACGTCACCTTCGACGCCACCGGGACCGTCGACCCCAAGGGCTTCGACGCGGTCATCGCCGTCATCGGCGAGACGCCGTACGCCGAGGGTGTCGGCGACCTGACCCGCAAGTCGCTCGAGGCGTCGAAGCTCTACCCCGAGGACCTGGCCGTGCTGGACAAGGTCAGCGGCAAGGGCACCCCGGTCGTCACCGTGTACGTCGGCGGCCGCCCGCTGTACATGAACAAGGAGATCAACCGCTCCGACGCGTTCGTGGCGGCCTGGCTGCCCGGCACCGAAGGCGGCGGCGTCGCCGACATGCTGGTCAAGGGCAAGGACGGCACCGGCTACCAGGGCACGCTGTCGTACTCGTGGCCGAAGAGCGCGTGCCAGTCGCCGCTCAACCCGTGGTCGCCGGGCTACGACCCGCTGTTCAAGCTCGGCTACGGCCTCAAGTCCGGGCAGCGCGTGACGGTCGGCCAGCTGGACGAGACCTCCGGGCCGGCGTCCTGCACCTCGACCGGCGGCGGCGGGACGGCGACCCAGGACCTGTCGATCTTCGACCGCACCGACGTCCCGCCGTACACGAGCCAGATCGGCTCGGCGGAGAACTGGGGCGGCACGGTGATCGGCCCCGACGGCACGGCGGCGCACAGCGAGATCAACGTCGTCCCGGCGGACGTCAACGTCCAGGCCGACGGGCTCAAGGCAACCTGGACCGGCGCGGGTGCGGCCCAGCTGTACATGCAGAACACGGCGGGCACGAACGACCTGCGCGGCTATTTGAACGCCGACGCCGCCCTGGAGTTCGACACGGTCGTGCAGCAGGCACCGGCCAACCGGACGGTGATCAGCATGCACTGCGTCTACCCCTGCTTCTCCGAGGTGAACGCGACGAAGCTGTTCACCGACCTGGCGGGCGGCCCGAAGACGACGGTGAAGATCCCGGTGTCCTGCTTCAACAACGGGCTGGACTTCGAGCACATCAACACCCCGTTCCTGGTCTACACCGACGGCACGTTCCAGGCTTCGTTCGCGAACGTGCGGTGGGTACCGAAGGGAGCTCAGGATCCGGACGCGAGATCCTGTTCGAGCTTGACCTGACGGCGACCGGGCCGGGAGCGATTCGCTCCCGGCCCGGTTCCGTTCCGGCCGGGTTCACCCAAGGGCTACCGCTGCTCCCTCCCCGAGTTCAAGCCCGGTCGATCGCAACGGGCGCCGCCATCCCTGTGCCCATCCGGAGGCTCACTCGGTGCCCACCAGGCGATCGCGCGGTACCGGAGAAAGCCGAAGATCCCACTGCCGAGACACCGGCAACGGTGATGCCGAGAGCTACGGTCGGGTAGGTGAAGTCGGAGCACGGAACCTGAACGAGCGTTCCGGCACGATGGACGAATGACCTCCGAAGCGACCACCCTCGCCGACGAACTGCTCCACGTCCTGGGCACCTGGGTCCCGCTCGAAGCGACCTTCGTCGGCATCCCCGGCCACGATGCCGAGCTGCCCGACCCGAGCGAAACCGCGCACGAACGCCTCCGGGCCCGGGCCGCCGGCATCCTCGCCCGGGCGAAGACTTCGGCGGACCCCGACCGCGTCACACTGGGCGTTGTCGTCCAGCAGGCGGAAACCGTGCTTGCCCGGCTGGATGCGAACGACGTGGAATTCACCCTCGCCGATCCGATGTTCGCCGTCGGCATGTCGCTCCCGATCTTCCTGCCGCAGCTGCAGCCCGTCGGCGAGCGGGCCGAGGAGGACTTCCTGACCCGGCTGGCCGGCTTCCCCGCCTTCTACGCGGCACTGGCCGAACGCCAGCGCGCCGGGCTGCGGGCCGGGCGGACGCCGGTGGACCGGATGGCGCACAACGCTCTCGGCTTCCTGGACCGCTTCCTGGCGCAGGACAGCCCGTTCACCGGAGACCACGGTGCGCGCCGGGACGAGCTGGTCGCCGGGGCCGTCCGGCCGGCCCTCGCGCGCTACCGCGAGTTCCTCGCCACCGAAGTCGCCGGGCGCGGCCGGTCCGACGACCAGCCGGGGCTCTGCTGGCTCGAAGACGGCGAAACGCACTACGCGGCCCTGGCGCGGATGCACACGACCACCGACCACACCCCCGCCGAACTGCACCGGCTGGGCCTCGAGGTGCTCGCCGGGCTCGAAGCCGAGTACGCCGAGATCGGCGGCCGGGTGTTCGGGCTGACCGACCCGGCCGAGGTGCGCCGGCGGCTGCGCAGCGACGAAAGCCTCCGCTGGCGTGACGCCGAAGAGATGCTCGAAACCGCCCGGAGCGCCGTCGCCCGCGCGACCGCCGCGGCGCCGGACTGGTTCGCCCGGGTGCCGGACGCCGAGTGCGTCGTCCGGGCGGTGCCGGAAGCCGAAGCGCCCGTCGCCGCGGCGGCGTACTACATGCCACCCGCGCTCGACGGCTCGCGGCCGGGCACCTTCTACACCAACGCGCACGAGGTGCACACGCGTGACCGGTTCATCGCCGAGACCGTGGCCTTCCACGAGGCCGTGCCCGGCCACCACTTCGCCGAATCGCTGGCGCAGGAACTGACCGAGCTGCCCCAGCTGCGGCGCATCGCCGTGATCTCCGCCTTCAGCGAAGGCTGGGCCCTCTACACCGAACGGCTCGCCGACGAGATGGGCCTGTTCTCCGGCGACCTGATGCGGCTGGGCATGGTGGCCGAGGACTCCGTCCGGGCCGCGCGGCTGGTCGTCGACACCGGTCTCCACGCCCTGCGCTGGACACGGCGGCAATGCGTCGAGTTCCTGCGGGCGCACACGGTGCTCAGCGAGGTCGAAGTGCAGTCCGAAACGGACCGGTACATCGAAAGCCCCGGCCAGGCCCTGGCCTACATGACCGGACGGCTGGAGATCGTGCGCCTGCGCCGGTTCGCCGAGGAACGGCTCGGCGCCTCCTTCGACATCAAGGAGTTCCACGACGTGGTGCTCGGCGGCGGCCAGCTGCCGCTGAAGGTGCTGGAGGACGTCGTGCGGGGCTGGGCCGGCGGCCCCAAGGTGTGAAGATCCGGTCAGGATGGGGTGACCACCGTGTCAGGACGCCTACCCTCGACGCCGTGTGCGCACGTGTACTGGTCGCGGAAGACGACGAGAAGCAGGCCGAGGTCCTCCGGCTCTACCTCGAAAGCGAAGGGCACACCGTGGTGCTGGCCCCCGACGGCCGGGCGGCGCTCGACGAGGCCCGGCGCGACCGCCCCGACCTGCTGGTCCTCGACGTGATGATGCCGAAGGTCGACGGCCTCGACGTCTGCCGGATCCTGCGGCAGGAGTCCGACGTCGCGGTGCTGATGCTGACCGCCCGCGCCACCGAGGACGACCTGCTGCTCGGCCTCGACCTCGGCGCCGACGACTACCTGACCAAGCCGTACAGCCCGCGCGAGCTGATGGCCCGGGTCCGGACGCTGCTGCGGCGGACCGCCGGGCGCGGCGAGCCGCCCGACACCGCGTTGCGCGCGGGCCGCCTGCGGCTCGACCCGGTGCGGCACGAAGTCTCGGTCGGCGACCGGCCGGTGGAGACCACTCCGGGCGAGTTCCAGCTGCTCGAGACGCTGATCCGGCAGCCGGGCCGGGTGTTCACCCGCCGGCAGCTGCTCGAACTGACCCGCGGCGACGACCGGTTCGTCAGCACCCGGATCATCGACGTCCACGTGCTCAACCTGCGGAAGAAGATCGAGCCGGACCCGCAGAAGCCCGTCCACCTGCGGACCGTCTTCGGAGTCGGCTACAAGCTGACGGCGGAAGATGACGCCTAGCCCGAAGGCGCGGCAGCGCAGCTTCCCGAGGCGGCGCAGCCTGGTCGTCCGGCTCAGCGCCGTCTCCCTGCTCATCGCGCTCGCCTCCATCGCGGCGACCGCGTGGCTGGCCGTGCAGACCACCACCCGCGCGATCCAGCAGGAGCAGGGCCAGGCCCTCTCCGGCGACGCGACGATCTACACCGAGCTGCTCGGTTTCGCCGCGGCGAACCACACGTGGGACCAGGTCGGCCCCCGGCTGCGGACGCTGTCGGAACAGACCGGCCGCCGGGTCGTGCTGACCACCCTCGACCGGCGGGTCCTCGGCGATTCCGGCGGCGCGCCGGTCACCCTGCCGGTCAAGGCGACCGCGTCGGTCGATCCCCTGCACGTCGACCCGGTGCTGCTGCCCGAGGCCGGGACGAGCGGCATCGACCCGCGCGCGACCGGCCCGTTCAAGCTGCCCCCGTCCGAACGCGAGGAGCTCACCGTGCTGGCCCACAAGGCCACCGCGTGCCTCGCCGTGTTCGGCCTGCCCGGTCAGGTGCACGACTCGCCGAGCGGGCGGCCCCAGCTCACCGGGCTCGACCCGCTCTCCGCCCGCTACTACGCGGGCAAGTGCGGGCTCTTCGAGCTGGCCGCCCCCACCCCGACCGAGCAGGCCGCGCTGACGAGCCTGAACGAGGCCGTCAACCGCTGCGTGCAGAACCAGGGCGGCGACCCGGTGAAGATCGACCGCGACCTGGAGGTGCTCGACGTCCCCGATCAGCGGCCGATCCAGGGCTGCCTCGACTCGGCCCGCCGCGAGCAGCTCGCGCCGTACGTCGCGCCGCCCGCGTTGCTGTTCACGCTCGGCCCGGGCGGGTCGCCGCTGCCGACGTTCACGCTGTCGCGGGAGAACCTCACCCGGATCCTGGCGGTGACCGGTGGCGTGCTGGCGCTGGCCGTCGCGCTCACCGCGCTCGTCGCGCGGCGGTTGTCCCGTCCGCTGCGGGCGCTGACCGAGGCCGCGCAGCAGGACCGGCCGGCGCCGGTGAAGTCCCGCGACGAGGTCGGGTACCTCGCCGCCGCGTTCAACGACCTCACCGCCCGGCGCGAGCGCATCGAGGAGCAGCGCAAGGCGATGGTCAGCGACATCGCCCACGAGCTGCGCAACCCGCTCAACGTCATCCGCGGCCGGCTGGAGGCCGCCGAAGACGGGCACCTGCCGTTCGACCGGGCCCTGAGCGCGTCGCTGCTCGAGGAAACCGTGCTGCTGCAGCACATCGTCGACGACCTGCAGGACCTCGCCGCGGCCGACGCCGGGCAGCTGCGCCTGCACCCCGAGCCCCTCGACGCGGCGGAGCTGGCCGGCCACGTCGCCGCCGCGCACGCCGACCGGGCCGCCGCCGGCGGTGTCACGCTCACCGTCGAAGCGCTCGGCGAAGCCACGTTGACGGCCGACCCGGTCCGGCTCCGGCAGGTCGTCGGCAACCTGGTGACGAACGCGATCCGGCACACGCCGCCCGGCGGCCGGGTGACCATCCGGATCTCGTCCACTGTGGACGAGGTGACGCTCGCCGTGGCGGACACCGGCGCCGGCATCGCCGCCGAGGACCTGCCGCACGTGTTCGACCGGTTCTGGCGGGCCGAGAAGTCCCGCAGCCGCCAGACCGGCGGCAGCGGGCTCGGCCTCGCCATCGTGCGCCACCTCGTCGCGGCGCACGGCGGCACGGTCGCCGTCGAGTCCGAAGTGGACGCCGGATCGACGTTCACCGTCCGGCTACCGAAGGCGGATCCCGGTGGTGAGGACGCCGGCGTGGGGGACGCGCAGGACGTGCGGCCGCCGGGCCCCATCGCGGAGGAAGGTGACGCCGGTGGCGGTGAATAGCCGTCAGCGAGAGTGCTTTGTGGAGGGTCCCGCCGTGGTGGCACCCTCGTGGAGCAGGCAGGGCAGCAGCAGCTGCCGGGGTTTCGGGTTCGCCAGCAGCCCGACGAGGAGACGCACGGCGTGCACCCCCATTTCGTGGCGCGGGATGCGGAACATCGACCAGTCCGTGGCCGTGCTCGGCACCGCGTGCACCGGTGGCTGCTGCGACGGGCCGGCGTCCCCCAGCACCACGAGCGAAAGGTCCTCGGGCACCCCGAAGCCGAGGTCGTGCGCGCAGGCCAGGATGCCGTCGGCCATCGCGGAGCTTTCGACGAGCAACGCCGTGACACCCTCGTCGCGCACCTGCCGCAGCGCGAGCGCCGGGTCTTCCTCGAGGAACACCAGCGGGGTCCGCCGGTGATTGCGCGCCGCCGCCTCGTAGCCGGCGCGGCGGTCGAGCGTCGGCTCGTTCTCCTCGGTCACGCCGAGCAGCCCGATCCGGCGGTGCCCGAGCCCCCACAGCCACTTATGGACCTCACGGGTGGCCGCGACGTAGTCGGCGCCGACGTAGCTGATCGGCCCGGTCGGCGACTCGCGGCGGCCGACGAACACGAACGGGAACTGCTCGTCGACCAGCTGCGCGAGCTCCTGGGGATCGTTGTGCCGGCCCAGCAGGATCGAGCCGTCGGCGATGCGCAGCCGGTTCGTGCCGGACTCGTAGATCCGGCGGCGCCCGTCGCGGCGGCCACCGCTGGTGAACAGCAGCAGGTCGAAGCCCTGTTCTTCGGCTTCCTCCTCGATGCCGAGCAGGAACGGCCGGTAGAAGTCCGCCACCCCGGACGGGAACACCGACTCGTAGGTGAACACGCCGAGGATCCGGTTGGACTTGCCGCGCAGCCGGCGGCCCATGATGTCCACGGTGTACCCGGTTTCGCGGAGCACCTGCTGCACGCGGTCGCGGGTCTCGGGGGTGATGCGCAGGCTGTCGGAGCCGTTGAGCACCATGGACACGACGGCCTGCGAGACACCGGCCAGGCGCGCCACCTGGGCCTGCGTGACCCGGCCCGAACCCGCCGTCATCGGTGACTCCCTCCCGCCGCTGTCCGGCAGACCTTACCGGCGGCACGGTCAGCACCCCGCACTTCGTGGTGCGCACGGGCAGCTCGCGTGCCGACCCCTTGCTACAGGGGTAAGCCGGCGTAGTTCTCGGCCAGTTCGGTCTTCGCGGCCGTCGACGTCACCGTGCGGTGGAGCTGGGAGAGCTGGAGCTGGGCGTCGAAGTCGTCGCCGTGGCGGTGCAGCATCGACGTCATCCACCACGAGAAGTGCGTGCAGCGCCAGACTCGCCGCAACGCCGTCTCCGAGTACGCGTCCACGAGCCGGTCGTCGCCGCCGAACGACGCCGTCAGGGCCCGGGCCAGCAGGGCGACGTCGGCCACCGCCAGGTTCAGCCCCTTCGCCCCCGTCGGCGGCACGATGTGCGCCGCATCCCCGGCCAAGTAAAGGTTTCCGTGCCGCATCGGGGTCGTCACGAAGCTCCGCATGGGGAGCACGCTCTTCTCCGTGATCGTCCCGGTCTCCAGCGTCCACCCCGGTACGCCGAGCCGTTCGGACAGCGCCGCCCAGATCCGGTCGTCGCTCCACTGCGCGATGTCCTCGTCCGGCGCCACCTGCAGGTAGAACCGGCTCACCCGCGGCGAGCGCATGCTGTGCATCGCGAACCCGTCCGGGTGCCAGGCGTAGATCAGCTCGTCCGTGGAAGGCGCGACGTCGGCCAGCACCCCCAGCCACGCGAACGGGTAAGCCCGCTCCCAGACCCGCGGTTCCGGAACGGACGCCCGGCTCGGTCCGTGGAAGCCGTCGCAGCCGACCACGACGTCCGCCTCGATCCGCCGCGCGACGCCGGAATCGTCCACAAAGGTCACCGACGGCTGCCCGGTGACGTCGTGCAGCGTGACGTCGGCGGCCGAGTAGTACGCCGGGCGGCCCGCCTTTTCCCGCGCCGCCATCAGGTCCTTGGTCACTTCGGTCTGCCCGTAGACCGTCACCGACCGTCCGATCAGGCCGGTGAAGTCGACGTGGTGCCGGTGCTCCGGCCACTGCAGGTGGATCCCGCGGTGTTCCATGCCTTCGACGTCGAGGCGGGCGCCGAGGCCGACGTCCCGCAGGAGTTCCACGGTCCCCGCCTCGAGGATGCCGGCGCGGATGCGCGCCTGGACGTATTCCGCGGTCTGCCGTTCGAGCAGCACCGAGTCGATGCCTTCGAGACCGAGCAGGTGGGACAGCAGCAGCCCGGCCGGGCCGGCGCCGACGATGACGACTTGGGTGCGCACTGGAGGACGTCCTTTCCCGCGATCGAGCCCGAGCATGGATCGGCGGCGCCGCCCGCCACCAGTATATTCTCATTCAGTGAGAGGAATTCCCCATCGCCCGTGAGATCCCGCGCGCCGCGGCCCGCAGCGCCGGGATCTGCATGCGCGCGTTCCGGTCGTTGGGCACGATCACCGACAGCGCCGCGACGACCTCGCCGGAGGGCCCCCGCAGCGGCACGGCGATCCCCGTCGTCTCCTCGTCGATGAAACCGGCGCAGAAGGCGTACCCGTTCCGCCGGACGTCGGCGAGGAACCGGCGCAGCCGCACCGGCTCGGTCAGCGTCGTGCGGCGAAAGGCTTCCAGCGGGCCGGCCAGCACCTGTTCCTGCAGGTCGGCGGGCGCGTGGGCGAGCAGCACCAGCCCGGACGACGACGCGTGCAGCGGCAGCCGCCCGGCCACCCGCGTCACGTTGAGCGTCGCCCCGGGCGCCGAGAGCCGCTCGACGAACAGCACCTCGCGGTCCTCGAGCACCGCGAGCTGCGTGTGGTGCCCGACGACGGCGTGCAGGTCTTCCATGAACGGCATCGCCGCTTCGCGCAGCCCGAGCGTCGGCGAGGCCCGGGACGCCAGTTCCCACAGCCGGACGCCCACCCGGATCTTCCGATCGGGGTCCCGCCACAGCCAGCCGTGCCCGACCAGCTCCTCGACCAGCCGCGACGCCGTCGCGACGTGCAGGTTCGCCCCTCGCGCGATATCGGTGACACGCAACGCCGGCGCGTCCGGCCCGAACGTCTCGAAGATGCGGACCACGCGCGAGAGCACGGACTCGCCCAGTACAGGCTTCACCACGCCAGCAGTGTGCCCCACCGGAGCGGCGGGGCACACCGCCGACCGTCACGGCAGGGCGTTCAGGAACGGCTCGTGGCTGTTCTGGAACTCCCAGCCGTAGTACTTGTCCCAGTTGATCGACCACGTCATCAGCCCGCGGAAGCCGGGCGAGGTCCCGCCGCGCAGGGTGTACGAACCGCAACCGCTGCCCTTGACCAGGCAGTTCACCGCCGTCTGCACGTCGGCGGGTGAGGTGTAGCCGTTGCCCGCGCTGACGGCGGCGGGCAGCCCGATCGCGATCTGATCAGGACGCAGGCCGGGGAAGAACTGCCCGGTGTTCGCCACGCTGAAGCCGGCTTTGAGCATGTCGGTCATCGCGATGTGGAACTCGGCGCCGCCCATGTTGTGGTACTGGTTGTCGAGCCCCATGACCGGGCCGGAGTTGTAGTCCTGGACGTGCAGCACGGTGAGCGAGTCCCGCAGGGCGTGGATGACGGGCAGGTAGGCGCCGGTCCGCGCGTCACCGGCGCCGGAGCCGCCGTAGAACTGGTAGCCGACCTGCACGAAGAACGTCTCGGGCGCCATGGTGAGCACGAACCCGGAGCCGTACTTGGCCTTGAGCGTCTTCAGCGCGGAGATCAGGTTGACGATGACGGGCGTGGTCGGGTTCCGGAAGTCGGTGTCCCCGGCGTTGAGCGACAGCGAGTGGCCCTCGAAATCGACGTCGAGGCCGTTGAGCCCGTACTTGTCGATGATGCCGGAGACGGAGCTGACGAACTTGTCCCGGGCGGCGGTGGTCGTCAGCTGCACCTGGCCGTTCTGCCCGCCGATGGAGATCAGCACCTTCTTGCCCTGCGCTTGTTTGGCCTTGATCGCGGCGACGAAGTCGGCGTCGCTCTCGACGTTCGGGCATTCGGAGGCGGGGCACCGGGTGAAGCGGATGTCCCCGGAGGTGACGGAGGTCGGTTCCCCGAAGGCGAGATCGATGATGTCCCAGGCGGCGGGCACATCGGCCATCCGGACGTACCCGGACCCGTTGGCGAAGCTGGCGTGCAGGTACCCGACGAGGGCGTGCTTGGGCAGGCCGGTGTCAACGCAGCCGCTGGTACTGGCGGTGACGGTCCCACTCTTGGGCGACTCACCGGCACTGTTGTAGGCGGCGACGGTGTAGCTGTGGGTGGTGCACGCGGCGAGCCCGCTGACGATGGCACTCGTTCCGGTGACGGTGGCGACGGCGGTGCCGCCTTCGTAGACGCGGTACCCGGTGACGGTGCCGCCGCCGGCGCCCCAGCTCAGCGCGATGGAGCCGGCGGTGACGGCGGTCGCTTGTGGCGTACCGGGAGCACCGGGCGTACCAGGGGTGTTGCCACCGGGCCCATCGAGGACGACGTCATCGGCGTAGTAGGTACCGGCGCCGTACCAGCCGTGGAGGTAGAGCTGGGCGGAGGTCTGGTTGCCGGTGGTGAAGCTGAGGGAGAGCTGGTTGTAGGCGTTCGAGTTGCCGGACCAGGTCGAGGGGCCGCCGGTGACGCCGAGGTAGACGGGGTTCCCCCGCACCCAGGCGGAGACGGTGTAGGTGGTGTTGGGCTGAACGGAGACGGTCTGCGCGCACTGGGCGTAATCGGCGCCGACGGGAGTACCGGAGAGCGCGTAGCCGCCGGAGTGCACGGGCGTGCTCACGGCGGTCGCGTTGGAACAGGCCCACCCGGAGAGCGACCCGGCTTCGAAGCCGGGATTGGTGAGGAGGTTGGCGGCCTCGGCGGGGACGGCGAGCAGCCCGGAGAGCGCAAGCAGGAAGGCGGCGAGGGTGACGGACAGTCGGGAACGCCTCATCGGGTCCTCCAGTCAGGGAGAGACCCTGATTGTCTAGACCAATATGTAAATTGTCCAGACCAAAAGGAGGGTTGCGGCGGCGGTGGTAATTGTGCCGTGACGCTCGGATGCTCCCTGGCCTCCGCGGGGGGCGGCCAGGGGCCGGGGCTCGCCCGTGAGCGCTGGCGCGGGTCGCTGAGCCGCGCCGGTGGACCGCTGGCGGACTACACCAGCAGGCCGCGCCAATGGGCTGCGCCGACAAGGCCGGGCCAGCGGGCCGCTGGCGGCGGACTGCGCCAGCGGGCTGCGCCAGCCGGGCGAGCCACCGCTACCGGAGGCGTGGCACTGGCACCGGCGAGCCACGGCAGGCTACCGCCGGAAAGCCAAACCAAAGGTGAGGAGCCCACCGGCGCAAGCCCACGCCCCAGCCCCCGACCACACCCCCCTGCCGACCCGATACGCAGCCGCCTCAGCGGCCGGCACGCCGGGTCAAGGCACGCTTTCCCGCCTTGACGCGGCGTGCCGGCCGTTGAACAATCCGGCGTTCGGGTCGGTGGAAGTCAGTGAAACTCCCCAAAAGAGCGGCGACTCACCGGAAGAGCAGCACCTCGCCAAATGAACCGAAAGAGCCCTCAACACCCCACCAGAACCTTGGCCACCACCCGAGTCCGCGCCGCCCCGTCCCGATCAATCACCTGAACACTCCGCCACCCCACCGGAACCCGATCAGCCAGCAACTCCTCCCGCCACTTCCCCACCCGCCGAACATGCCGCGCGAACGACCGCGCCCGCACCACCCTCCCCCGGCTCCGCTGCCCCGCCAGAGCCTCCTCCGCCGGCACGTCAAGAAACAGCAACCGCACCGCCCGCCCACTCACCACCCCGACCAGCGCCAGCAGCACCCGAGTCGACGCCCGCGTCGAAGGCTCATGGACCACCATCGGGCCATCACCGAGCGCCCGCCCGACTATCCGCAGCCGGTGCCACGCGTGCACGACCAGCCGGTAACACCGGTACGGCACCACCGGCGGAACCACCGCCCCGAGCCGCTCCCGCACCTGGTCGGAGTCCAGCACCGGCAGCCCCGCCGCGGCGTGGCGGAGCATGGTCGTCTTGCCCGCTCCGGGCAGCCCCGCCACGACGAGCAGGTCGCGCGGGCCGAGCTCGATGACAGTGGGCTCGCTCATGTCCCGCCCAACGTCCCGGCGAAGGTAATGGTTCCTTTACCTTCAGCTCACGCACGGTAACGGACAACCATCCGTGCACCGAAGACCACCCGCCCGGAACTCTCGCTGTCACCCGCCGTGCTCGTCGCCGGAAAACCTATGCGCCGCAGGCCATCCGCGGCCGGAACCGGTTCGGGTGAAGATCGCGCCGAACCCTTCCCGGCGTCCGGAAAATCCCTATCTTCTGGAAGGGACGCTCAGTGAGAACAGGGGAAACTCGTCATGACCCAGTCGCTGGAACTTCCGGTCCAGGAATTCTGTCTCGATTGGACGCTCACGGGCGAGGAAGGCGCCCGCGTCGGGATCACCCTCTCCGGTCAGGTGGCCCTGCTGGACAACAACCGGTTCTACAAGATCGACGGCGTCGTCTACGTCACCGAGGGCGACGCCGACATCCGCGCGGTCGGCAACCCGCGGATCTCCGTGCGCCGCAACGGCGTCGAGAAGACCGGGCGCCAGTGGGGCTGGGAGATGTGCTCGGCGCGCAAGAGCCTCGGCGCGCTGAACACGATGGAGGGCTACTTCGTCCGCACCGGCTACTGGGCGCCCGCCGACCGCGCGATCCAGCTGAGCCTGTGCGCCGAACAGGGGTGGAGCCGGCGCAAGAGCTACAGCCCGCACGTCACCGTCCGGATGGTCGACTGACCACTGTGGACGCCCGGCGCCGCGCCGCCGCGACGACCAGCCCGGCCGCGACCGCACCCGCCACCGCGCACCCGGCCCCGAACCCCGGCGACGGCTCGTGCACGCGCAGCACCGTCACGCACAGCCACACCGCGGCGCCGAACAGGAGGCCCAGCACCGGCCCGCCGACCGCCGCGCCCCGCCAGCGGTGGCCGTTGCGGATCGTGCGCAGCCCCGATTCGAGGTAGGCGAGGGCGAACAGCGCCAGGATGAGGCTGCCCGCGCCCATCGCGCTGGCCAGCGGGTGCTGGCTGGTGAGCAGCGTGAACGTCTGGGTGACCGAACCGGTCCGCACGTCGGCGGTGACGGCGCCGCCGACGATCCACCGGGCGATCCCCGGCAGGGTGAGTTCGGCGGTGAAGCCGTTGCCGCCGGGTTTCGCCTCGGTGGCCGCGGACCCGAGCGGAATCCCGGCCGCGGACAGGTCGAGCGCGACGTGGCCGGGGTTGCCGGGGCCGGTCAGGACCAGCGGCTTGCTGAGATCCACCTCGACGGGCGACGTGACGGAGGCGCCCCCGAGGACCAGCGTGGAAGCTTGGTGCGGCAGCCGCGCGGGGTTGAGCAGGGCGAGCACGACGAGAACGATCGCGGCAGCTCCGGCGGCCAGCCGCAACCACACCACGACGGCTCGGGAGGCGCCGGAACCATCCGCCGCGGCGCCGGTCGCACCACCGGGCCAACCACTTGAGGCCTCGCCGCCTGGCCCACCGGACCACCCGGCGCCGGCCGCGCCACCGGGCCACCCGGCGGCGCCATCCGGCCCACCACCGGGCGAACCCGGGCCGGCCGCGCCAGCGCCCGGTCCACCGGCCCACCCCGGATCACCCACCTCGGCGGGCACTCCCACCAGCGTGGCCCCGGGCCGGGCCACCGGCCGCGTCCGGGCGTCCGCCGGCAGCGCCGGGGCGGTCGCGGAATTGAGCCCCGCGATCATCCGGGGGGTCAGGTGCAGCACCGGGACCCCGGACCGCTCCAGCCACCCCGAGCCGTACACCACCGTCGCCGCCGCGGCCAGGTCCGCCGCGAACGACTCCGCCTCGCGGTACCTCGCGTCCAGCTCGCGGGCCAGGCTGCGCATCACCACGCCGGCGATCGGGGCCGGGACCCCCGCGATCGGCTGCGGGTCGGTGAACATGTGCTGGCGCATCATGCTGATCGCGCCGCGGGTGTTGTCGAACGGCAGCCGGCCCGACAGCAGCTCGTACAGCACCGTGCCCGCCGCGTACACGTCGGCCGCCGGGCTCAGGGCGTTGCCCATGGCCTGCTCCGGGGCGATGTACGCCGGGGTTCCCAGGATCTCGCCACCGTGCGTCACCAACGTGGCGCCCTCGCTGATCACCCGGGCGATGCCGAAGTCGGCCACCTTCACCACACCCTGCGTGCTGAACAGCAGGTTCCGCGGCTTGACGTCGAGGTGCAGCACGCCCGCCCGGTGCGCCGCGTGCAGCCCGGCCAGCATCGCCAGCCCGATCGCGCACGCCTGCTCGCCGCTGACGCCGCCGCCGTGGAAGCGGCTGTGCACCGTCCCGCCGTCGAGCCGCTCCATCACCAGCAGGTGCTCGCGGCCCGTCCGCACGTAGTCGTACACCGGGACGATGTGCGGGTGGTCCAGGCTGGCGAGCACCCGCGCCTCGCGGTCGAAGAGCTCGCTGCTCGCCGCGTGGTTGAGCACGTCCCACGGCAGCTGCTTGATCGCGACGCTGCGGCCCAGCGTCCGGTGCACGCCGGCGAACACGACACCCATGCCGCCCTCGCCGATCGACTCCCCGATGTCGTACTGCGGCAGGGCGGCGACCAGCTCGGCCGGTGCGCTCATCGGGTGAATTCCTGCGTTGACGGCAGCGGGAGCTGCACCGTGGCGTCACTCTCGGTCACCGCGGGTGGCGCCGGGTGCGGGGTCAGGTAGCCGAGCAGGAACGCGATCGCCGCCGCGCCGAGCACCACCGGGATCTCGATCGCCGGCTCGGGCGGGACCAGGCGCAGCACCGACAGGCTGATCACCGCGACCAGGCCGGTGCCGAACCCGGCGGGCAGGAACCGCACGCCACGGCGCCAGCGGTTGGGTGCCAGCCGGTGCCGGGCCAGCGCCAGCAGCGCGGTCACCCAGGCGAGGATGGTCAGCACCAGCATCGCCAGGCCGAAGACGCCGTAGACCGACCAGAAGGAGCCCCGGACGTCGGCGACCGTCGTCGCCTCGCCGAGCGTGCCGCGCCCGGCGTCGAGCAGCTCGACCGACGACGGCAGCAGCCCGGTCGCCTGCCCGGCCAGGTCACCGAGGTCGAGGACGAACGTCCGGGACACCGAGCCGCGGGCCGGCACTTCGAAGGGCGCTGTCGTGTCGTAGGCGAAGAACGTCAGCGCGAGCGCGACGCCCGAGAGCCGCACGCTGCGGACCTTCACCGGCGCGTTGCCGGGGTTGGTCGCCACGACCTGCAGTTCGACCTGGTTCGCCGGATCGATCGGGACCGTGGCGTCCTCGATCGGCCGCTTGTCGATCGACACCTGCAACCGGAGCGAGCCGGAGGCGGCCGAGGCGGGTGGGGCGCCCAGCAGCACCGCGCACAAACCCAACGCAACCCCCGCCGCGATGACACGTCCCATTGGGCATCCCCTACTTGCGTTATCCGACTGGTCCGGAATGCTACAGCGAGCACACACCGGGGAGGGACGTCCCAATGCGATTCGTGGTTCGGCTGGTTTTCGGCGCCGTGGCCGGAACGTTGCTTCTGCTCGCGGGAGCGGGCACGGCGAACGCACAATACACATCGTCGGTTGGTTTGAAACCGTCGAGCGGCCAGGCCGGAAGTTCCTTCACCATTTCCTGGAATTTCTACCCGTGCAAAGGGCCGGTCACCTTTTCCTGGAACGGCACGCCGATGTGGTCGGCGAACGCCACCCTCGACCAGACGAGCGGCACGGTCGCGGCGACCGTGCCCGGCGGCGCCGCGGCCGGCACCTACCCGGTCACCGGCACGTGCACCAACGCCCGGACCGGCGGCCCGCTCAGCGCGGCGAGCCGGTTCACCGTGACCGCGTCGCCCACCCCCACGCCCCCGCCGCCCACCACGACCACGCCGCCCCCGCCGGTGACCACGCCCCCGGCCCGGCCGGGGACCCCGACCGCGGGCAAGCCGACGACCACCCCCGCTCCGCCGACGCCGGCCACGAGCGCGACGCCGCCGACGACAACCCCGGAAACCCCGCCGGCCACGCCCGGCACCCCCACGACGTCCGGCACCGCGCCGAAGCCCGGCGACCTGGTGCTCGACCGGCCGAGCATCAAGCCCGGCGAGCCGCTCTCGGCGTCCGGGACCGGCTGCCTGCCGAGCCGGATGGTGACACTGATGTCGGACGGCACCGAGGTCGGCAGCGCCTACACCGACGGCTCCGGCGCCTTCACCGCGCCCGTCGAGTTCACCCGCATCGAGGCCGGGCGGCACACCGTCGTCGCCGAGTGCGGCGTGCGGCTGACCGGTGCCGTCGACCAGGTCGTGACCCGCTCCTCCGGCGGGCAGACCGGCACGCTGGTCATCCTCGTGTTCTTCGTCCTCGCCGGCATCACGGTGATCCGCTTCCGGTGAGCCCCGGTTGACATGCACCCGTCCGGCTGCCTATCGTCAAAGGGCAGCCGGACGGCTGCATGTCAACCGGAAGGCGCGATGGACGAGGTCTTCAAGGCGCTGGCCGATCCCAGCCGCCGGCAGCTGCTGGACGTGCTCAACGACCGCAACGGCCAGACCCTGCGCGAACTGTGCGCGGGCCTGGACATGGCCCGCCAGTCGGTGAGCAAGCACTTGGCCGTGCTCGAGGCGGCCGGGCTGATCACCACCACCTGGCGCGGCCGCGAAAAGCTGCACCACCTCGACGCAGGCCCGATCAACGCGATCGCCGAGCGCTGGATGACCCGCTACGACCGGCGGCGGGCCGGCGCGCTGGCCGATCTCAAACGAGCACTGGAGTCCGCACCGATGAACGATTTCGCCTACACCACCTACATCGACACCACCCCGGAGAAACTCTGGCAAGCGCTTACCGATCCGGCGTTCACGAGCCGGTATTGGGGCGTCTCCTTCGAAACCGACTGGAAAAAGGGCTCGCCGATGACGTGGGCCGAACGGGGTGCGAAAACGAGCGATCCCGAGCAGGTCGTGCTCGAATGGGAACCCCACCGGCGGCTGTCCTACACCTGGCACACCTTCACCGCGGAGTGGGCGAAAGCCAACGGCATCAACGAAGAAACGCTGGGAAAACTGCAGCGGGAAAGCCGCAGCAAAGTCACGTTCACCATCGAACCGCACGGGAAATTGGTGAAGCTGACCGTGCTCCACGACGGTTTCGACGCCGGCAGCACGACGCTGGAGATGTGCAGCCAGGGCTGGCCCGCGCTGCTGTCCAGCCTGAAGACGCTGCTGGAGACCGGTTCACCGCTGCCGCAACCCTGACCAACCGGGCTATTTTCCCGAACCAGACAGATCTGGCACGCTGATACGTCTGAATCCTCCCCGTTTCGTGGGCGCCCGGCTGAAGTCCGGGTGAATTTCGCCCGCTCGACGTCATCCGATGCGGTTTTCCGGGCGTTAGGCTCGCATAATCCGTGACCGGTGATGGTCCGATCGAGTGACGGGAGAGTGCGCGTGCCGGGGTCAGTGCGTACCCGCTGGATCGTGGTGGCCGTGGTCGTGGCCGCCGCGGCGGGCGCCGTCGTGGCGTTCTGGCCGGGCGACGCGGCCGCCGTCGACCCCGAGATCGCGGTCTCGCGCTCGGCGTGCGGCACCGGCTGGACGGATCCGAAGCCCGGACCGCAGACGTTCCGCCTGCACAACACCGGATCGGTGACGGCCGAGGTCGACCTGATCGACCCGGCCACCGGCGTGATCTACGGCGAGGTCGAGGGCCTCGGCGCGGCGACGACCCGGCCGTTGCAGGTCAACCTGGGCAACGGCAGCTACGCGTTCCGCTGCCTGCCCGAGGACGCGGGGGCGATCGTCGGGCCGGCCGTGCGGATCACCGGCGGCGCCGAGCGGACCGGGCCGGGCGTCGCCCCGGTGACGCACGACGACCTGCTCGGCCCGCTCAAGGCCTACCAGGAGCACGTCTCGACGGGGCTGGGCGAGCTGGTCGCGGACACGGCCGCGCTGAAGAACACCGTCCACGGCGGCGACCGTGCGGCGAGCCAGGCGGCGTGGCTGACCGCCCACCTGGCGTACGAGCGGCTGGGCGCGGCCTACGACGCGTTCGGCGACTCCGACGGCGCGCTCAACGGCACGGCCGACGGCCTGCCGGGCGGCCCGGCCGACCCCGGTTTCACCGGCTTCCACCGCCTGGAGCAGGGCCTTTGGCACGGCGAGGACCCGGTCGCGCTCGCCGCCGTCGCCGACCGGCTCGACACCGACGCCCGCGCGCTGCAGACGTCCTTCGCCGACAGCCAGGTCGACGGGAACGACCTCGGGCTGCGCGCGCACGAGATCATGGAGAACACGCTGCAGTTCGAACTGACCGCCCGCACCGACTACGGCAGCGGCACCAACCTCGCCACGGCCCGCGCGAACCTCGATGGCACCCGCGCGGTCCTGGACGTCCTGCGGCCGCTGCTGACGCCGCGTTACCCGGCGCTGTCCAAGGTGGACAGCTGGCTCGACCGCACGCAGAAAGCGCTGGACGCGGCCCACCGCCCGGACGGCACCTGGCTCCGGCCGGCGGACCTGAGCCGGCAGCAGCGGCAGAAGCTCGATGCGGACGTGAGCGAGCTGACCGAGCTGCTGGCCCCGATCGCGGCGATCGCCGAGCCGAGGAGGGTCTCGTGACGAACTCGCCGCACGGCGCCGGTTCCGGGCTCCCCCGCCGGTCCTTCCTCCGCCGGGCCGCGATGGGCGCCGGGCTCACCGTGGCCGCCGGAGCCGGGCTCGGTGCTTCCTCCGCGACCGTCCCCGACGGCACCTCGCCCGTTCCCTTCCACGGCCCCCACCAGGCCGCCATCCTCCGCAAACCGCCGGCGCAGACCATCGTCGCCTCCTTCGACGCCGTCGCCGAGTCCAAGGCCGAGCTCACCGAGCTCTTCCGCGCCGTCACCGACCGGGCCCGGTTCCTCACCGCCGGCGGGGCGCCCGCCGCGCTCGGGATCACCGCGCCGCCCGCCGACTCCGGCGTCCTCGGGCCCGTCGTGCCCGGCAGCGACCTCGGCGTCATCCTCGGCGTGGGCGCGAGCCTGTTCGACGACCGGTACGGGCTCGCGAACCTCAAGCCCGCCAAGCTGAAGCCGATGACGACGTTCCCCGACGACGCCCTCGACCCCGCCCAGTGCCACGGCGACTTGAGCCTGATCCTCTCCGCGAACGACACCGACACCGTCCTGCACGCCCTGCGGGACATCGCGCGCGCCACGCGCGGGGGCATGCAGCTGCGCTGGAAGCTCAACGGCTTCTGCTCGCCACCCCGGCCCGAAGGCACACCACGCAACCTGATGGGCTTCAAGGACGGCACCGCCAACCCTACCGGCTCCGAAGTGGACAGTCTGGTGTGGACGCCGGGCGAGCCCGCGTGGACCGCCGGTGGCAGCTACCAGGTCGTCCGGCTGATCCGGATGCTGGTGGAGTTCTGGGACCGCGTTTCGCTGGCCGAGCAGGAGAACATGTTCGGCCGCCGCCGCGACACCGGTGCCCCGCTCGACGGCACCGCGGAGACCGACGTCCCCCGGTACGCCGACGACCCGGTCGGCACCGTCATCCCGCTGACCAGCCACATCCGGAAGGCGAACCCGCGCACGCCGGAGACCGACGCGAGCCGGATCCTGCGCCGCGCGGTGAACTACGACCGCGGCGTCGACAGCAACGGCAACCTGGACATGGGTCTCCTCTTCGTCTGCTACCAGCAGGACCTGGAGCGCCAGTTCGAGGCCGTCCAGACGCGCCTGGCCGGCGAACCCCTGACCGACTACATCTCCCCGTTCGGCGGCGGCTACTTCTTCGCGCTGCCGGGCGTCACCGGCCCGGACGACCACTTCGGGCGCTCCCTGCTCGCGTAAGCGAAGCCCACCACGAAAGGAATCCACTGTGGACAGAAAGACCCGCCGGCGACGGCGCGGCCTGCTCGGCGCCGGGGCCCTCGCCTCGGTCGCCACGCTGGCCGTCGTCACCGGCTCCGCGGCGACCACCGCGGAGGCCCAGCCGTTGAACCTGTTCCCCGCGCACTGGATCCCGACGTCGACGCCGATCAAGCACGTCGTCGTCATCTTCGGCGAGAACATCTCGTTCGACCACTACTTCGGCACCTACCCGGACGCGGCCAACACCGACGGCACGCCGTTCACCGCCGCGCACGGCACCCCGAAGGTCAACGGCCTGGACCACAAGCTGCTGACCGACAACCCCAACGCCTACAACCCGAAGCGGCTCACGCCCCAGCAGGCGATGACCTGCGACCAGAACCACAACTACGGCGCCGAGCAGGCCGCGTTCAACGGCGGCAAGATGGACAAGTTCGTCGAGAAGACCGAGACGGACAAGTGCACCGGGCAGCCGATCCTGTTCGGCGAGCCGGGCCTGGTCATGGACTACTACGACGGCAACACCGTCACCGGCATGTGGAACTACGCCCAGCACTACGCACTGAACGACAACTCGTTCAACACGGTGTTCGGCCCGTCCACGCCGGGTGCGCTCAACCTCATCTCGGGGCAGACGCACGGCGGCCAGGCGGTCGACCCGGTGACGCACGAGCCGGTCAGCGACGCGTACGCGGTCCAGTCGCCGGACGCGAACGGCGTCGGCACGATCATCAACGACCCCGACCCGGCGTGGGACGACTGCTCGGGCAAGAACCACACGAGCAAGGACAACCTGGCCACGATGCAGGGCCGCAACATCGGTGACCTGCTCAACCAGCGGCGGGTCACCTGGGGCTGGTTCCAGGGCGGCTTCCGCCCGACGGACACGGCCAACGGGTACGCGGTCTGCGGCCAGAAGCACACGAACGTCGGCGGCAACGCGGTCGTCGACTACAGCCCGCACCACGAGCCGTTCCAGTACTACCCGTCGACGGCGAACCCGAAGCACCTCCCGCCCTCGTCGGTGCGGGCGATCGGCCAGACCGACCGCGCGAACCACCAGTACGACATTTCCGACTTCGACGACGCGCTGCAGGCCGGCTCGATGCCCGCGGTGAGCTTCCTGAAGGCGCCGGAGTACCAGGACGGCCACGCGGGTTACTCGGACCCGCTGGACGAGCAGCAGTTCGTGGTGAGCGAGATCAACAAGATCCAGCAGTCCCCGGACTGGAAGTCGACGGCGATCGTGCTGGCGTACGACGACTCGGACGGCTGGTACGACCACCAGAAGTCCCCGATCGTCAACGGCTCGCACGACGCCGCGCAGGACCAGGCGGTCTGCACGGCCAAGCCGGCGACGGTGGGCACGTACGCCGACCGCTGCGGCTACGGCCCGCGGCTGCCGCTGCTGGTGGTTTCGCCGTTCAGCAAGGTGAACCACGTCGACCACACGCTCACGGACCAGACCTCGGTGCTGAAGTTCATCGAGGACAACTGGTTCACCGGCCGCATCGGCGACTCGTCGTTCGACACGCGCGCCAATTCGCTCACCGGGATGTTCGACTTCTGGTGGCCGAAGGCCCGGAAGGTCACCCTCGACCCGAAGACCGGAGCCGTCGTCAAGTAGCAACTGGTCTGCCGCGGCTGTCGTGAGTGGTAAAGCGGGTTCTAACCCTCCTTACCACTCACGACCTGCCGCGGCAGGCTTGATCGGTGTCAGGGCTTGACGGATTCCAGGTCCCAGGTCAGCGTCACCACGGTCCCCCGCTCGCCCGAGGTGATGTCCGCGCGGTCGGCGCTCGCCCGCAGCAGCAGCAACCCGCGGCCGCGCAAGGAAACCGGCCGGGGGTCGGGCATCGGGAGCCGCCACTGGCCGTGGTCGGTGATCACCACTTCGAGCCGGCCGGGGTAGGTCGCCGCGTCGACGTCCACCACTCCGGGCTCGCCGCCGTCGTAGGCGTGGTCGGCCACGTTCGCCAGCGCTTCGTAACTGGCCAGCACGATGTCGCGCGCCCGGGCCTCGCCGACCCCCGCCGCCAGCACCCAGTCCATCAGGTCGTGCCGCAGGCGGCGGAGGGCGCCGGGGGCCGCGGGCACGCCGTGGCGGCGGAACGGTTCCGGCATCCGCGCCCCCCTCACCGGAGTGCTTCGTCGACGGTCGGGTGGACACCGATCCACGTGTCGAGCCCGGTCGTCTTCAGCGGGCCCGACGTCACCGGGGAATCACTCACCACGCACAACGCGCGCTCGGCCAGCCTGCGGTGGGCCGCCGCGAGCACCTGCAGCCCCGCCGAGCAGAAGAACGTCACCTCGCGCAGATCGACCACCAGCTTCTCCGGCCCGCGGGCCAGCACCACGTCGACGACTTCCCCGAACTCCGGCGCGCTGACCAGGTCGATCTCTCCCGCGACGGCCAGCACCGCAGCCCGGCCCCGCCAGTCGAGCGTCACCGCCAGCTCGGTGGCGGGCAGATCCGGCATCGAAGGGGTCACGGCGTCCCATGGTGCCCGACTCCCCGCCAATCGGCTACCGGTGCGGGAGTTGCACGACGGTGACCCAGAAGTCGTCGATCTTCCGGACCACCTCGACGAACTTCTCGAAGTCGACCGGCTTGGTGACGTAGGCGTTGGCGTGCAGTTCGTAGCTGCGCAGAATGTCCTCTTCCGCTTCGGACGTGGTCAGCACGACCACCGGGATCGTGCGCAGGCCGGGGTCCTGCTTGATCTCGCCGAGCAGTTCCCGGCCGTCCTTGCGGGGCAGGTTGAGGTCGAGCAGGATCAGCCCCGGCCGCGGCGCCGCGCCGAACGGCCCTTCGCGCTTCAGGAACCGCAGCGCTTCGACGCCGTCCTCCGCGACGTGCAGCGGGTTGCGGATCTTGTGGTGCGCGAACGCTTCCCGGGTCATCAGCACGTCACCGGGGTCGTCCTCGACGAGCAGGATGTCGATCGGGACCGGCGCCTGGGTCATGCGGTCCCCTCGAGTTCGTGGGCCTTGCTTTCGTCAGCCTTGTTTTCGTCGGCCTTGTCTTCGTCGGCCACAGCCTCGAGCGCCGGGTCCTCGCGCACCGGCAGGGTGAAGCGGAACGTGGTGTCCGCGGCCTCGGTGTCGAGCCAGATCCGGCCACCGTGGTACTCGACGATCCGGCGGCACAGGGCCAGCCCGATCCCGGTGCCCGGGTACGCCGACCGCGTGTGCAGCCGCTGGAACAGCGCGAACACCCGCTCGGCGTACTCCGCGTCGATGCCGATCCCGTTGTCCGCCACGGAGAACACCCACTCGTCGCCGTCGCGCTCGGCGGTGACCCGGACTTCCGGCGGAGAGTCGCCCTTGAACTTCAGCGCGTTGCCGATGAGGTTCTGGAACACCGCCGTCATCAGGGCCGGCTCGACGCGCACCTCGGGCAGGTCGCCGCGGGAGACCTTGCCGCCGCTGAGCGAGAGGGCGACCTCCAGGTTCGCGATCGCGTCGTCGGCCAGCGCACCCGCGTCCGCGACGACGTGCTCGCCCGGCTTCCGGCCGACCCGGGAGAAGGCCAGCAGGTCGTTGATCAGGATCTGCATCCGCTTCGCGCCGTCGACGGCGTACTCGATGTACTGCTCGCCGCGCTCGTCGAGCAGGCCCTGGTACCGCCGCTGGAGCAGCTGGCAGAAGCTGGCCACCTTCCGCAGCGGCTCCTGCAGGTCGTGCGAAGCGACGTAGGCGAACTGCTCCAGGTCGGCGTTGGACCGCTCCAGCTCGCGGGTGCGCCGGTCGAGCATGGCGTTGGACCGCTCCGCCTCCCGCGTGCGCCGGTCCAGCAGGGCGTGCGCCTGCTCGAGCTCGGCGACCTCGTCGAGGATGCGCTGCCGCATCGCCTCGACGTCGGCGCCGAGCTGGGCGATCTCGCGCGGCCCGGTCCCGTGCACCGGGCTGTGGACGTCCGCGTCGGCGACCCGGCGGACCTCGCCGGCCAGCCGCAGGATCGGCCGGGTGACGACCTGCCGCAGCCCGAAGAACAGCATCGCGAACAGCAGCAGGACGAGCACGGCGACGGCCACGAACATCGCGTTCAGGAAGCGCGCCGCCGCGTCCAGGTCGGCGCGGCCGGTGTCCCGGATCGCGGCCAGGTGGTCGAGCTGGGCGTCGAGCGCCCGGCGCACGTCGACGAACAGCGCCCGGCCGCGCTCGACCTGGTCCGCGGTGACCGGTGGCGCGTCGGGGGCGATGGTCGGCGCGGCCGCGGCCTGCCAGGTGCCGGCCGCCCGCAGCACGGCTTCGAGGTCGTCGCCGATCCCGGTGCCCGGCGCCGCGCCGAGCTGCCGCAGCTGGGTGACCGCGTCGGCCTGCGACCGGACCCCGTCGGTGTAGGGCACCAAGAACGCCGGCTGGCGGCCGAGCTGGTAGCCGCGGACCCCGCTCTCCTGGTTCAGCAGCGCGGTGGACAGCTGGATCGCGGCCAGGCGCTGGGGCGCGATCACGTCGAGCAGCCGGGTGCGGGCCCCGGTGAGACTGTGCAGCGCGAAGCCGCCGGCGACCAGCGCGGCCACCAGCAGCACGGCCTCGACGGCGGCGAGCAGCGCCAGCCGGCGGCGGATCGGCCAGCCGCGTGCGTCAACGCTCATGGGCCTCGGCTTCCGGGTCGTGGCTGAGCAGGGCGAGGGCGACGTCGTCGTCGAGCGGGCCGGCGTTGAGCCGTTCGGCGCGGGCGATCAGCTCGTCGAGCAGTTCCCGGTGGTGCAGCCCGGTCTGGTGCTTGATGTCGAGCACCAGCGCGGCCATCCGCTCGTGGCCCAGCCGTTCGGAGCCGGCGCCGACGCGGCCCTCGAACACGCCGTCGGTGTACAGCAGCAGCGACCACCCCGGCTCCAGCGGCACTTCCAGCGAGTCCCACTTGGCGCCCTCGACGACGCCGAGCGGGACGCCGAGGCGCTCGCCCGAGAGCAGGTGCCCGTCGCCGGGGGTGAGCAGCAGCGGCGGCAGGTGCCCGGCCAGCGACAGGCGCAGGGATCTTCGGTCCGGCGCGACGACGACCATGCAGACGGTGGCGAACAGCGGCTCGATCCGCTCGTGCACCAGGACCCGCTCGACCATGCTCAGCACGTCGGGCATCGGCAGGCCGGCCATCACGAGCGAGCGCCACGCGATCCGCAGCGCGACGCCGAGCGCGGCTTCGTCCGGGCCGTGGCCGCAGACGTCGCCGATCATCATGTGGACCGTGCCGTCGTCGAGCTCGATCGCGTCGTAGAAGTCGCCGCCGAGCAGGGACCCGTTGCGGCCGGGCCGGTAGCGGGCGGCGAGGTCGAGGTGGGGGTCGCGCAGCAGCGGGCTGGGCAGCAGGCCGCGTTCGAGCCGCGCGTTCTCCCGCGCGAGCAGCTGCTGCTGGAGGAACTGCTGCTCAACCTGCTCGGCGCGCTTGCGTTCGCGGGCGAAGCGCAGCGCCTTCACCAGCAGCGGGCCGTCGACCTGGTCCTTGACGAGGTAGTCCTGCGCGCCGGCGGCGACCGCGGCGACCCCGGTGGCCTGGTCGTGCTGGCCGGTCAGGACGACCACCGCGACCCCCGGCGCGTGCTGCCCGAGCTTGGTCAGCCCGCTCAGCCCCATCGCGTCGGGCAGCTGCAGGTCGAGCACGACGCAGTCGGCGGTGAGCGGGCCGTCGAGCGCGGCGGTGAGCGTTTGGACGCGCTCCAGCACGTACGGCACGGACGTGTCCGCCAGCATCTCCTCGACCAGCAGCGCGTCGCCGTCGTCGTCCTCGATCAGGAGCACCCGCAGGCGCGTGCGGGGATCCCACGATGAGTCGAGCGCGGCGGTCACCGGCGTCTCCCGTTCGGCTGCTCTTGAGCCAGCAATCCAGACGATCAACCCTAGCGGCACCGGTGACGGCCGCCTACAGCGGTGAAACCGGTCCCATCGGGGTAGCGTTTTATAGCACCCCGATGTGACACCGCGTCGATAACGGTTCGGCTGGCGCTCAGAACAGGGGGCGGCCGCTGTTCTTGGCGGTGACGTACGCCTGCCAGTCGCGGGTCACCTGGTCGGCGTAGCTCGTCGCGAAGGCGCGCGTTTCGGCCTGCAACCCGGAGACGCTCGTGATGGCGCCGTCGATCGCCGCGTCCGCCGAGTACGCGAGCCCGGTGCCGGGGATGTCCTGGTCGGCGCGGGAATGCGCGGCGGCCAGCAGGCGTCCGACGTCGCGGACGGTGTCGTCCCAGATCGCCGACGTCGTCAGGTCGCCGATCTTCAGGTCCTCGGCGAACGGGGACTTCTCCTTCACCAGCACCGGCGTGCTCCCGACGCTCGCCCACCCGGCCAGCGGGTCCGACTCGTTCGCCAGCCAGCGCAGGGCCAGCGCCGGGCGCTGGCCGCCGGTGAGGGTCGTGACGTTCGGCGCGAGCGGCTTCGGTGCCGGGTCGACCTCCTGCTTCAGCTCGAGGATCCGGTCGTCCGACGCCGAGGTCGTGTCGCCCTCGACGAGCACGTACCAGCGGAAGCGGCCCAGGCTGCCGGTGCCCGCGCCGGTCCGCCGCCGGACGTCCTTCACGACGGCCTCGGCCGCGGACAGCGGCTCGCCCGCGGTGGTCCGGTACGCCGCGATCGCGTCGGCGAGCTGGGTCCGCGTCGCCGCCGGGACGGCCTGGAGCTGCGGGTCGTCCTTGAAGTGGCCGCCGGTGGTCCACTTCGCGAGCAGGTCGGCCCGCTTGTCCGCCGCCGCGTCGTCGATAAGCGAGGCGACCAGGTCGGAGGTGTTGCCCGACGTCAGCCGCCAGCTCGCTTCGTCGTTGTTCCCGTGGAACTTCGCGATCCACTGGGCGTACTCGGCGACGAAGGTGTCGACGTCGGTGGCGATCTTGCTCGCGCTGCGGCCGTCCGCCCGCCCGGCGAGCACGATCGACACGGCTTCGCGGCGCAGTTCCCACGTCCACGACCCGCGCCAGGCGTCGTCGGTGTCGGTGAGCGCGAACTGCTCTTCGTTGTCGGCCCCGCGGTCGGCGCCGGTGTTCTCCAGGTGGGCGTCACCGGTCAGCCACACGTCGGCGCCCGCGGTGGCGTAGGCGGACGCCGGCAGTTCGCCCAGGTCGCGGTAGTAGAGCGGCGAAGTGCCCCGGAAGAACGTCCACGCGTTCGACGCCAGTGCCTGCGTCCGCAGCGTCAGCTCGTCGTCGGTCGCGCCGGCGTCGAGGACGTGCAGCGCGTGGTCCCGGTCGTAGATCACCGCCACCGGGTCCCGGCTCAGGCCGGCCGCCTCCCCGGGCGCGGCGGTGGCGATGAGCGTGACAACGACCAGAGTCCCCACAGTGGTTCGGCGCATTCCCCCACGTATACCCGGGTCGGGTGAGCGGTAGTCAGCGCGCAGTCAACGTCAGGGCGAACGTGTTCCCCTCGCCCTGCACCAGCGAACTCAGGGACGCGGTGAACACGCCGCAGCCGGTCAGCGGCGGGATCGCGTAGGTGCCGGTGACCGGACCGCCCGTGGCCAGGGCGAAGCCGGTGCCGGTCCGCAGGTCGACCGGGACGGCCGCGCTCGCCCGGCAGCCCGCGTCGGCGACCGGCAGCCCGAAGAGCGTCACCTGCGGCAAGGTCAGCGCCAGCTTCGCGTGCGCGACGAACCCGCCGTCACGCAGTTCGCCGGTCTGCGGGCCGTCCGGGGTGAACTGCAGGTCGGCCGTCCCGGGCACGAACCCGAGCACCTTGAACTCCGCCCGCGTCCGGTCGAACGCCGGGCCGAACGCCGGCACGGCGAACGACCCGGTCATCGGCGCGGTCGCCCCCAGCGTCTTCAGCGTCGTCGAGCCGGTCACGCCGTAGTCGTGGGAAGCCGTGCCGCCCAGGTCGAACGAAAGCAGCACCGGGTCCTGCCCCGGGTCGAGCGTGCAGTCCGAGGTGAACGAGCCGAGCCCGGTGGACGAGCCGTCCGCCTTCTTCGGCGTGAGGCGGGTGCTGAAGTTCCCGATCGTCAGCGTCGTCCGGCCGGCGTTCGGCAGCTGGACCGGCGGGACCGAGCCGGACGCGTTCGTGGTGAACGGCCCCGACGCCGGCACCGCTGTCTTCGCCACCGTCAGCGGCAGGCTCAGCGGGAGCGTCAGCGGGCCGTTGGCCAGCGTCACCCCTGCGGACGCCGTCCCTTCGATGCTCGCCGCGCCGACCAGGGCCAGGCCGCGGGTGGACTTGTCCGGCACGGTTACCGCCACCGCGAGGTCCCCGGTCGTGAACGTGCCACCGGGCGCGGACGGCACCGTGAACGACGCCTTGATCTCCACGTCCAGCTTCTGCAGCCCGATCAACGGGAACGGGCAGGTGAAACCCAGCTTCTTGGCGATCGGCGTCGACGCCGCCGCGGGCGTGGTGACGGCGAGAGCGAGCACGCAGGCGGCGAGCAACGACCGGGCGATCCGCACGGGCGCTCCCCTTTCTCGAGACGTGGCACCGGCCCCCGCCGCGGCTCAGCCGGCGCGCAGCGGGGGCCGGTAGTCGGGTCACTTCTTGGTGAGCACCAGGTTCAGCGAGTTGCCGTCGCTCTTGGCGAACGCGCTGACGATGTCGTTGAACGGACCGCAGTTCTGGAGCGCGGACAGCGAGTAGGTGCCCGCCAGCTTGCCGCCCTTGAGCAGGTCGAAGTCGGGACCGGTGGTCATCTCGCTGGTCGAGGAGCTGACCGTGCCGCACTTCGGGTCGGTGCTGATCGGGATGCCGAACACGTTGACCGTGGTGAGGAACGTGTCGAACTTGATGTGCGCCTTGAAGCCGGTGCCCACGAGCTCACCGGTCTGCGGGCCGTTCTGCACGACCTTGACGTCCGAGCTGCCCTGGAGGAAGCCGAACAGCTTGAAGTCGGTGTGCGTCGGGTTCAGCTGCAGGTTCCCGGTGAACGTCTTGGCCGACAGGTTGACGTCGGCGTCGAACGAACCGGTGATCGGCGCGGTGCTGCCGAGCGACTTCAGCGAGGTCTGCCCGGTGATGCCGAAGGAGTACTTGATGCCCCCGCCCGGCGGCGTGGTCGTGGGCGGGGTCGTCACCGGCGGCGTGGTCGTCGGCGGCGTGGTGACCGGCGGGGTGGTGGTGGGCGGGGTCGTCGTCCCGCCACCGCCGTTGATGGTGATCGTGGCGAGGGTGTTGTTCTGCCCGCTGTCCTGCGTGCAGGGCGCGTCGATCGTGCCGTCCGGCGTGATGCCGGTGACCGAGCCGTCCGCCTTGCGCGGGGTGACCTTGAGGTTCAGGTCGCCCACGGTGATCTTCGCCTGGCCGGCCTGGGTGAACGTCAGCGACGGCGTCTTGCCGGCGGCGTTGATGTTCATCTCACCGGACGCCGGGATGTTCGTCTTGTCCAGCGTGATCGGGACGCTGACCGGCAGGTTGAGGCTCGGCGCGGCGACGGTCGCGCTCGCCGTGGCGGTGCCCTCCAGGGTGGTGGCGCCGATCAGGCTCAGGCCGCTGACGGTGTCCGCGTTGATGGTGGACACGGCCTTGATGTCGAACGCGCCGGTCGGCTGCCCGGTGTTCACCGTGGTCGGCAGGTCGGTGTTGATCACCACCTTCAGCGACTGGGAACCCACCAGCGGGAAGGTGCAGTGGTAGTTCAGCGTCAGCGAAATCGGGTCGGCGGCGCTGGCCTGCGCCCCGGCGACGAGCGCGGTGGCGATGAGCCCCACCGCACCCGCGGCCGCGACGGCCGCGATCGTCTTCTTCTTGCCTCTTGGGTGACTCACGATGGTCCTTCCGTGTATCAACAGTGATACGAAACGGCGGCGCATTCTTTGAAAGACACAGCCTTCAATCGCGTCCGAACCGTAAGCTAACGAGCGTGGATGGCACCGATCAAGGGCTTTCGGCAAAAAGGTCACAGCGGCACCGCAAATTGTCACCCCGGCACGTCACGCGGCCAGGGTTCCTAGCAGGGCGGGGAAGGTTTCCCCAGCACAGCGCCACCTTCGAACCGCTGACACGCGTAACAAATCCCGGCACCGGAATGTTGACGCACGTGCCAACCGGCCATTCTGTTCTTGCTCGCGCGTGAGCGTGGCGCGTAGCTTCGAAACCCATGAAAAGAATGCACAGCGCGGTGCTCCTGATGTCGGCGGCCGCGCTTCTGTCGTGCGCCGCGTGCGCTTCGGACACCCCGCCCGATCCGGGCCGGCACGCCGACCCCGCGGCGCTCGCCTGGGTCGACAAGGTGTGCACCGGCGTGGCCGCGGGCTCGGCGAAGCTCTCGCAGCCGCCGTCCGTCGACGACGCCGACCCGGTGAAGACCCGGGACGCGATGGTGGAGTTCCTGGGCCGCTTGGGCTCGGCCCTCGACGACATGGCCGGCGGCCTGCACGGCGCCGGCGTCCCGCCCGTCCCGGATGGACAGTCCGTTGTGGACAAGGCGACCGGCAACCTCACCGAGACGAAGGCCAAGCTCGCCGAGACGAAGACCCGGATGGAGCAGGCGCGGGTGACCGACCAGCCCAGCCTGCGCAAGGTCATTTCCGAGGCCGACTCGACCATGGGCCAGCTGGCCGATCCGGAAGGCCCGATCAAGGACCTGAAGGCGAATCCCGAGCTGAACCTGGCCTTCAGCGAGTCCGCGACCTGCAAGCGCGTCTACGGGACCGGCGCGTGACCGCCCGCCGCGTGCTCGCCACGCTGGTGGCGCTGGTCCTCGCCACGGCCTTCGCGCCCGCCGCGCCCGCCGCGCCCGCGCCGGGCCCCTCCGACGACACCTTCTACGTGCCGCCGTCCCCCTTGCCGGCGGGCAAACCCGGTGACGTCATCCGGTGGCGGCCGTCGAAGGCCGGCCCGCGCGCGGCGTCGGCCGACGCGTGGCAGGTCATGTACCTGTCGACGAACGCGCTGGGCCGGCCCGACGCCGTCACCGGCACGGTGCTGGTGCCGAAGACCGCCGACCGCGCGACGGCGCCGATCGTCGCGTTCGCGCCGGGCACGCACGGCCCGGCGTTCGCCTGCACGCCGTCGAAGATGCTCGACATCGGCGCCTTCTACGAGCAGCCGGGCCTCGACGACCTGCTCGACGCGGGGTATGCCGTGGCCGTGCCGGACTACGAGGGCTACCAGCCGGCGCCGAAGACGACCTACGTCGTGGGCCGGTCCGAGGGTCCGGCGGTGATCGACGCGGTCCGCGCGGCCCAGCGGCTCGGCGCGGCCGGGCTGTCGGCGTCGGCGAAGGTCGTCTTCCGCGGGTACTCCCAGGGTGGCGGCGCCGCGGCGTGGGCGGGCGAGCTACAGCCGTCGTACGCGCCGGAACTGAACCTCGTCGGCATCGCGGCCGGCGGCGTGCCGGCCGACCTGGTCCAGGTGACGCTGCAGCTCGACGGCAAGTTCGGCTTCGGCGTGTTCGCCTACGCGCTGCTCGGCCTCGACCAGGCGTATCCCGAACTGCAGCTGGACTCGTTCCTCACCGACAACGGCCGCGCGAAGCTGGCCGAGATGAAGCAGAGCGCGTGCACGTTCGAGCTGCTCACGACGTACGCGAACCAGAAGATCGCGGACTACACGACCGGCCCGGGCTACATCAAGCCCGCGTGGGTGGCGCGGCTGACCGAGAACAAGCTCGGCGGGACCCCGCCGCGGGTGCCGGTGTTCCTCTACCACGCAACCGGCGACCAGCTGGTGCAGTTCGCGCAGGCCGACAGCCTGCACAAGACGTACTGCGCGGCCGGGGTCGAGGAGACCTGGAAGACCTACGACACCGACCACATCACGCTGGTCTACACCGGCAACGCCGACGTCCTGGCCTTCGTGAAGGACCGGATCGCCGGGAAGCCGGCCACCGCGAGCTGCTGATCAGCGGTTCCGGCCGCCGCGGGGGTGCTGCTGCCACGAGCTGATCACCGAGCTGACGTACTCGCGCCACTGGTCCGCCGGCGACGTCGGCGTCGCCGTGGGCGCCGGCGGCTGAGCCGTCGCGGGCTTGCGCCCGGCCCCGGCCGGCGCGCTGGTGGTCTCGGGCGTGGTGTGCCGGACCTGGGCGGTGAGCGGCGGCGCGGCGGCGGAGGCGCTCATCGTCTCCACGGCTTCGCTGGAGGCCGGCGGCGGCACGACCGGGGCGGGGGCGCCGGGCGGCGGCACGGCGGTCCCGCCCACCTGGTGCGGCTGGAGCAGCACGACAGCGAGCAGCCCGAGCCCGACGGCGGCGCCCGCGGCGAGGACGAACGGCTTCGCGCGGCGGGACCGGTCGACGGGCGGCGCGTCCTGTGGGCGGCCGTCGTCGGGTTCGTCGGCCGCGGCCAGCTCGGCGTCGAGCACGGCCAGCGGATCGGGGGCGGGCTCGGGTTCGGAGACCGCCTCTTCGGCGAGCTTCGCGTCGAGTTCACCGCGGATCATCAGCGGCTTCGTCTGCGAAAGGTTCACCAGTTCGGCGACGGAGGGCAGATCGCCCTCACCGCCCGTGCGTGCCATCGAAAGCCTCCACCCTGTCCGGCTTCACCTGGAGGAACCATGCCCGAGCCGCGAGAGCTGCTCCGCTTCGCCGTCGTCGGCCTGGCCGCGTACGGGGTCACCCTACTGGGCGACTACAGCCTGAAGCTCACCGTGTGCCGTGAGAAGCCGGTGACGGCGCTCGCGATCGCCACGGTCGTCGCCACGGCGTTCGCGTACCTGCTGTCCCGCCGCTGGTCGTTCGCGGGCCGCGGCGGCCTCGGCCGGGTGCGTGAGGCGACCCTCTTCGTGGTGGTCAACGCGGGTGCGGTGGCCGTGAACCTCGTGCCGGCGCTGGTGTCGCGGTACGTGCTGCACCTGTCGGTCCCGCACGTGGGTTACCTGACCCAGGAGATCGCGGACTTCGTCGCCGGGATGCTGCTGGGCACCCTCGCGGGCACGGCGTTCCGCTGGTTCGGGTACCGGCGGTGGGTGTTCCCGTCAGCGCCACCAATTGGCCTCGCCCAGGCTGACGAACCCGAGCTTGTCGTAGAGCGGCCGGCCGGACCGCGAGGCGGTCAGCGTGACGGGCACGTCCTCGAAGTGCCGTAGCACCGCGTGCATCAGCGCGCGCCCGACGCCCTGCGAGCGGTGTTCGGGCCGGGTGGTCACCCAGTAGACGCCGCCGACCCCGCCGTGGGCCATGGTCAGGCAGGCGCCCTGGGTGTCCCTGCGGAAGAACGCGGTGGCCTGCTCGAGGAGCCCGGGCGGGAAGACGGTGCCGGGGCGGTAGGGCTGGTACTCCTCCAGCGGAAAGCCGTGCACGACGAGTTCTTCGGCCGCGGCCAGCCCGGCGGGTGTCCGGACGCGCGCCACCCCATCGGGCGCGGGGACCGGCCCGGGCTCGCGGGCCATCACCGGCAGCTGCCCGGCGGTCATCCCGGCCGCGCCGAGATCGAGCACCCCGAACGGATCTTCGACGACGACGGCCCGCCCCTCCGCCCGCCGCGCCTGGGCGAGCTCGGTCAGCTCGTCGACGGCGTCGTCACCGGGCGTGGCGGTCCGCAGCATGATCCGGAACCGCCGGCCGTCGATCACGGCGAAGGCGGGGTGGTCGGCAACGTGGTCACCGCGCGCCCGGGCGAGGGTGCTCCACAGCGCAATGGCGTTGTCGGAGGCTTGCCGCAGCCGCTCGGTGAGCAATCCGGTCATGCCGCGCAGCTTAGGACCCGCGAGTCGACCCTCCAATCACGCAAGCCGACCCTCCAAACACGCAAGCCGACCCTCCAGACACGCAAGCCGACCCTCCAGGTACGCGAGTCGTCCGTCCAGGTACGCGAGTCGTCCGTCCGGGTACGGGCCCGGGCCGGTCAGGTCAGGTCAGGTCAGGCGCGGTCCGGCAGCGCTCGCTCGGCCAGCAGTGCCAGCTCCAGCCGCAGCCGCTCGGCCGGGTCGTCCAGCTTGTCCCCGAACAACTCGCCCAGCTTCTTGAGGCGCGCCCGGATCGTCTGCGGGTGCAGGTCGAGCAGCCGTCCCAGCTCGGGGGCGCTGCCGCGGGTGCGGACCAGCGCCAGCAACGTCTCCGCCAGCTGCTCGCGACGGCGTCCGGACAACCCCGCCAGCGGCTCCAGCGTCGTCGAGGCCAGCTGGGCGACCAGGAACTCGTCGGCGAGCAGCAGCAACGTCGTCACGTGGTCGCGGCACCAGATCACCGGGCCCGGGGCGTCGAGGAGACCGCGGGCGGCCAGGTCGACCGCGCGGCGGGCGACCCGGAACGACTCCGGTGCCTCGGCCGGCGGGACCAGCGGGCCGACCGCCGCCGTCCAGCCCGGGGGCAGGCCCGTCAGGCCGATCAGGTCCACGTCCGGGGCCGGGGTGAGGGCCGCCGGTGGGTCGCCGGCCGGGTCGGCCGGGACGTGTTCCGGCAGCAGGTCCGGCGGGAACTCCGGGGCGCCCGGCAGCGCGCGGAAGGCCACCGCCGCGAGCCGCTCGGGCAGCGGCAGCCCGGACGCCGCCGCCAGGTTGTCCACTTCTTTGCCCGGCTCGGCCGGGAACGGCTCGGTGGTGAAGGCCGGTGTCCGCCCGCCGAGCAGCGCGCGCAGCAGGCGGCGGTGCCGTTCGCCCGTGCCGGACACCGCGGCCTCCGCGGCGCTGTAGCCCTCCGCGATGGCCGCCATCGACGTCTCGACGTCGGCGAACATCCCCTCGGCGGCGCCGTACAGGACGTCACCGGAGAGGCCGGCTTCCCGCGCGATGTCGGCGATCCACCGCCAGGTGACCCGGCTCGACACGCGCACGGCCGCCTGCACGGCTTCGCGGCTGAGACCACTGTGGAACGCGTCGCGCCCGTGGCCGCGGAACTCGGCCAGCCGGTCGGCCTGCCACAGCGCGGGTGTGCCGACGCGGTCGACGTCCCGCTCGATCCCGCGCCGCGCCAGCTCGATCGCGGCCGTGCGGCCGGGGCCGCCCGCGAATCTCGGAGAATATTCCGGAATCTCGGCGGCGATCGCGTCGACGCAGGCGCGGGCGATCTCGGGGATCCGCGGGCGCACCGCGTCGCCGAGCTCGTGCGGCAGCCGGGACCACACGGAACTGTCCGAGGCAGCGGAACCGCGCATGGGGAATTCAGTCCTCCGCTGGAATGGGCGCCCCGAAAAAAATACTGACACGGAGCGTAGGACTCCCACCCGTCCGTGTCAAAAGGACTGACGTGCGTCACCCTTTCAGGGAACCAGTCGTTGATTTTTCAGTGACACCTGCGTCGGATACGCTCGGCGCAGAACTCGAAGGGGGATTGGTGGTCGAGTACCGCAGCTTTCGCCTGCTGGCTTCGCTGCCGCGTGCGCTCGGCGCGGGGTTGCGCCCGCACGTCGGGCACGCGGCGGCGTCGATGATCCAGGAGGTGCAGCGCACGGTGCCGGCCTACGGCCAGCCGCTCAAGGGCGTGTTCGGCAAGGTCCTGGTGAAGAGCGTCGAGTTCGCGGTGCAGCACTGCATCGATTCGATGGGCGAGCCGGCACTGGGCCACGAGCACTGGATCGAGTTCTACCGCGGCCGCGGCCGGATCGAGTTCACCGAAGGCCGCAACCTCGACGCGCTGCAGGACAGCGCCACGATCGGGGCCCGGGTGGCCTGGCGCGCGATGCACCAGGGGGTGGTCGCCGCGGGCGTCGACCCGGCCGTCATCTCGGTCGCCGCGGAGGCGATCTTCGCCTACGTCGACGAGCTGTGCGCCACCGCGATCGAGGGGTACCAGCAGGCGCAGGCCGAGGCCGAGGGCGCCGTCCCGGTCCGGCGGAGGCGGCTGCTGGAGCTGATCGCCGGCGCCCCGGAAGGCGCGGCGAGCAGCATCGCGGGCTTGGCCGGCGGGGCGGGCTGGCCGCTGCCGGAGACGGCGGCGATGGTGGCCCTCGAACGCGGCCCCGACGCGGCGGACTTCCCCGCCGACCTGCTCGGCGACGGCGTCCTGGCCGACCTCGACGGCCCCGAGCCGTATCTGCTGACCCGCGACCCGGACGCCGACCTGACGCCCCTGGCGGCCAAGCTCGACGGCTGGCGCGCGGCGGTCTCCCCGACGGTGCCGCTGGCCGACGCCCCGGCCGCGCTGCGCACGGCACGGCGGGCGCTGCTGCTGTCCGGCCCGGACGTCCCCGGCCCGATCATCTGGTGCCGCGACCACCTCGCGACGCTCTGGCTGCTGGCCGAGGACTTCCTGGCGGCCGAGCTGGCCCGGCAGAGCCTGGACCCGTTCGCTTCGCTGAGCGAGAAGCAGCGGGACAGGCTGAGCGAAACCCTGCTGGCCTGGCTGGAGACGCGCGGAGGCGCACCGGAGATCGCGCAGCGTCTCGGCGTCCACCCGCAGACGGTCCGCAACCGCCTGCGCCAGCTGGAGGAGCTGTTCGGCGACCGCTTGAAGGACGCCGACGACCGCCTGGGCATGCAACTGGCCCTGCGCGCCCAACGCCTGATGCGCGCCCACCGGCCCCCGGAGGGCTGAGCGGCCTTCGGTGCGGAGAAAGTTGTGGACAACTCCGGGTGCGGCTTGGACGCGGGACCGGAATTGTCAGTGGCCGCGAGTAACGTTGAAACCGGGGGTCCCCCAAGCGGTGGGGAGCTTCGACGCGTCCGGAGATCCGGCGCGGCGAGGCCCGTGCCCCGCAGCGCTCACCATCCGGTCCAGCGCGCGCACCGGCATCGGCAGCACCCGGCGCCACGAGCGGCGGCCGGGCCACCTGCGCGGCAGCCCCTGGGGAACGAAATGGAAACTCGCGCGGCAGGACATCAGCGCGTCCGGTGCGTCATTGCGACCATGCTCCGAGGATTACCGGATACCGCCGGAATGTCGATACTCATTCCCGGTGACGCCGCGAAAACCCGCATGCGCCACCGCGTTTCCGCAATGCTTCTTGTCACGCCCGTCCGTGATTTCCCGGCGGTGGCGTTCACCACATCCGCGGCGGCCGCCGGATGCCTTAATTTCGGGTCCGCGAGAAAGGCCGCCCATGACCGTCCAAACCCTGACCCTGCACGGCCGCCGCATCCGGCTGCACGAGCACCGGCCGCCCTCGGACGCCGGCGACGAAGCGGTCGTGCTGCTGCACGGGATCGCCGGCAGCGCCGAAACCTGGGCCCCCGTCCTGGCGCGGTGCGGCCCGCTCGGCCGCCGCGTGCTGGCGCCCGATCTGCCCGGCCACGGCGAATCCGAGGCACCGCGCGCGGACTACGGTCTCGGCGCGATGGCGAGCACCGTGCGGGACGTCCTCGCCGTGTCCGGCGTGCGGCACGCGACCGTCGTCGGGCACTCGCTCGGCGGCGGCATCGCCCTGCAGTTCGCCTACCAGTTCCCGGAAATGTGCGACCGGCTCGTGCTGGTCGGCAGCGCCGGCCTCGGCCCGGAGGTGAGCCCGGTGCTGCGGGCCGCCGCCCTGCCGGGGGCACCGGCCACCATGGCCCTCGCCGTCAACCGGGTGACGCTCGCGCTCGCGCGGGCCGTGGCCCGGCTCGGCCGGCGGCTCGGCGGTTCGCTCGGACCCGAAACCCGGGAACTGGCCCGGCATTTCGGCTCGCTGGCCGACCCCGCGCGGCGGCGGGCGTTCCTGTTCATCGCGCGCAGCCTGATCGACCTGCGGGGCCAGCGCGCCAGCGCCGTGGATAAGCTCTACCTGGCCGAAGCGGTGCCGGTGCTGCTGGTCTGGGGCGCCCGCGACCCGCTCATCCCGGTGGCGCACGGACGCCGGACGGCCGCGCTGCTGCCGGACAGCCGCTTGACCGTGCTGGAAAACGTGAAACACTTTCCGCACGTGGCCGACCCGGACCGGTTCTGCGCCCTGCTCAACGAGTTCCTCTCGGAGACCGCGCCCGCCCGGCTGACCCTCGACGACGTCGTCACGCGGCTGACAACCCCGGAACCACCCTTCTGAAAAGTTGTCACGCGCGCACCATTCGCGCGCGCCGGAAGTGTCACGTCCTCTCGCGACGTTCCACCCGTTCGGGTGTAGTCCGGACGGGTTACCGCAAAGTCAGCAGACAACCCGTTGACAGTGCCGTTCGGACGAAATTATGTTGCCTGAGCCACAAAAACCGGATCGGCGTTCCCGCCGACGAGGCCGATTTTGTTGCCAGCAAGGATAAAACACATGCCCGAGTTGGACACCGTGGACACCGGATTCGCCGCCCCCGCCCTGCGGGCCGGCCGGCCGAACCCCGGCGAGCGCACGCCCGGACCGGCCTACCGGCAGCAGTCCGTGTCGGCCGACCGGGCCCGGCCCGCCTACCCACCCGCGCCGCGCACCCCGGCGGATCCCCGGCCCGGACGTGCGTCCGGCGCGATCGGGCTGTGGGCGTCCCTGCCCCGCGAGCTGGCGATCCGCTTCAAACCGCGGGTCGACCCGCTCGCCCGTGCCATCCTGCAGGAGGTGCAGCGGGCGGTGCCCGAGTACCGCCAGCCGCTGGAAGGCGCGTTCGGGCACATCATCACGCAGGGTGTCCGACAGTCGATCATCCAGTGCCTCGACAGTGTCGGCACGCCCGGTGCCGTGCCGCTCGAGACGTGGACGACCGTGTTCCGCAACCTCGGCAAGATCGAGTTCAACGAGGGCCGCAGCCTCGACTGCCTGCAGACCGCCTACCGGGTCGGCGGGCGGGTCGCGTGGCGGCACATCAGCGAGTTCGGGCAGGCCGCCGGCGTCTCCGCGGACACGCTGTGCACCAGCGCCGAAGCCATTTTCGCCTACGTCGACGAGATCTCGGCGCTCTCGATCGAGGGCTACACGGCGGCGCAGACGCGCGCCGCGGGCACCCGCGCCCGCCGCCGCAGACGGCTGCTGGAGCTGCTGCTCGCCGACCCGCCGTCCGCGCCGCAGACCATCACCGCGCAGGCCACCACGGCGCAGTGGCCCCTGCCGGCCGAAGTCACCGTCGTCGCCCTCGAACCGCGCCCCGACCAGCACGGTCTCGGCCATCAACACAGCCTGGCCGCGCCGGACCTGCATTCCGACGTCCTCGTGGACCTCGAGGGCGGCGAGCCGTGCCTGGTCACCGGCGACCCGGACCGGCACCTGAAGAACCTCGCCGAGCGGCTGCCGGGATGGCGCGCGGTGATCGGCCCGACCGTGCGGCTCACCGACGCGCCGCGCTCGCTGCTCTGGGCGCGTCGCACGCTGAAGCTGCTCCAGCGCGGCGTGCTGCCGGACGCGCCGGTGACCCGCTGCACCGATCACCTGTCCACGCTGTGGCTGCTCGCCGACGAGTTCCTCGTCCGCGAACTGTGCGCGCGCAGCCTGCAGCCGTTCGAGGACCTCACGCCGAAGCAGCGGGCGCGGCTCGGCGAGACGTTGCTGATCTGGCTGCAGTCCCGCGGGAGCGCCCCCGAAATCGCGAAGAAGCTCAAGGTGCACCCGCAGACCGTCCGGTACCGCATGCACCAGCTCATCGATCTGTTCGGCGACCGGCTCAACAACGCCGACGACCGGCTCGACATGGAGATCGCGCTGCGGGCGGAGGCACTTCTCGGTTCCTGAGTCCCCTTCAACGACGAGGTGGGTCAATGGCGGGATCGCCCGTCGAGACGGCCTTCGGGCCGATGCTGAGCGGCGACGGCCGGCCGGGGCAGCTGTGGGCCATGCTCCCCCGCGAGCTGGCCGCGGTGTTCCGGCCGCGGTTGCTGGACGTCGCCGACGAGGTGCTGCGCGAGATCCAGCGGACCATCCCGGACTACGCGCGGCCCCTCGACGGGGCGTTCGGCAAGGCGCTGCGGGCCGGCGTCCAGGCGGCGATCCTGCAGTTCATCGACCGGATCGCCGCGTCGGGGCCGGTGCCGGACGAACGGCGCAAGGTGTTCGTCGGGCTCGGCGTGCACGAGCTCGCGCAGGGCCGCAACCTCGACGTCCTGCAGGCCGCGTACCGGGTCGGCGCGCGGGTGACCTGGCGGCGGATGGCGGAGGTGGGGACGCGGGCCGGCGTGCCGTCGGCGACGCTGTGCCTGCTGGCCGAGGCGATCTTCGCCTACATCGACGAGCTGTCCGCGCTCTCGATCGAGGGGCACGCGGCGGCCCAGGCGCGGGCGGCCGGCGCGCTGGAACGACGCCGGCGCCGGCTGCTGGACCTGCTGCTGGCCGACCCGCCGTCGCCGTCACGGATGGTGCAGGAAGCCGCGACGGCGGCGGAGTGGCCGTTGCCGCACCGGCTCGTCGCGGTGGCGCTCGACGGGCCCGCCGACGTCACCGGGCTGAACGCGCTGGAGGACCTCGAAGACGGGACCCCGCGGCTGCTGCTGCCGGCACCCGAGGATCGCCACGCTTTGACGGCGGCCCTGGCCGGCCACCGGGCGGCGGTGGGGCCGCCGGTGCCGCCGCGCCAGGCGGGCCGCTCGCTGGCGACGGCGCAGGAGGCGTTGCGGCTGGTGGCGGCGGAGGTCCTCCCGGACGAGCCGCTGACGTGGTGTGAAGACCACCTCGCGACGCTGTGGCTGCGCAAGGAGCCGTTCCTCGTGACGGAGGTGTCCCGCCGCCGCCTCGCCCCGCTCACGGCGCTGACCCCGAAGCAGTACAACCGCCTGGCCCCCACGCTGCTCGCGTGGCTGGAGACGTGCGGCAACGTCCGCGAGGTCGCCGACCGCCTCGCGATCCACCCCCAGACGGTCCGCGCCCGCGCCCAGGAGCTCGAAACCCTCTTCGCGGACCACCTCCGCAACCCGGACGACCGCTTCGAGATGATCCTCGCCCTCCGCGCCACCCTCCCCTGACCTCGTGTCGACCCTCCAATCACGAGTGATGCCCCTTCAATCACGTGTGATGCCCGCTCAATCACGCATGAAGCCCCGCCCGTCCGCCAGCCGGTGTGCGGGAAGGGTCATCTCGCGTGATTAGAGGGTCAACACGCGTGATTGGAGGGACGACACGGGTCAGAGGGTGGAGAAGTAGGGGCGGGGGAGGTCGGGGAGGCGGGTGGTGCCGAGCTGGACGATCGTCGCGGGGAGGCCTCGGGCGCGGCGCCAGGCGGCGAAGGCCTCGAGCCAGGCGTCGGCCGTTGCGCGGGACGTTTCGCCGGGGGCGCCCGCCAATGCCGTGGCCGACGTGCCCAGCAGCCACCAGTCCGGTGGGGTGTCGGCGGTGGCCTCGTGCAGGCGGCGGGCGCCGAGGACCCCGTGCCGCCAGCCGGCCGACGGGTCGTCGGTGAGGACGCCTGCCGCGTGGACGATGCCGCGCAGCGGGAGGCCGTCCGCCGTCGCGGCGGCGACCAGCCGCTCCGCGACGCCGGGCTCGGCGATGTCGCCGGGGATCACCACGGCGTCGGCCGCCCCCGCGGAGGGTCCACAAAGGACGATCCGGGTGGCTCCCGTGCCCGCCAGCCACCGCGCGGTCGCGGGCCCGAGGCCTCCCGTGACCACGTACGCCCCGGGTCCGGCCGCCACCTCGACGGCGAACGGCACGCGGGCCAGCCGCGCCGCGTACCGGACGTCGTGCCGCCAGCGCACTTCGTCGTCCGGCGCGTCCGACCGCAGCTCGCGCACCAGGACGTCCACGTCGGACCGCGCGTCGAAGTCGACCAGGCTCGCCCGCAGCTGCGGCCGTTCGACCGCGAGCACCCGCACCAGCCCGCGCAGGAACGCCAGCCCCGGCTCGCCGCCCGCCTGCGTGACCAGGTGGAACCGGACGCCGAACCCGAGGCGGGCGACCACCGACAGCACCGAAAGCAGCAGCTCCTGCGCGGCCTCAGGATCGTGGTAGGCGTACGGCGACCCGGTGAGGAAGACGACGCCGCGCACCGGCCGCTCGGCCAGGAACCCGGGCAGCTCGTCGAGGTCGTCACGCGGCAGCGACAGCGCGTCATCGCCCGCCGCGGCCAGCGCCAGGGCCAGCGCGACGGCCCGGCCGAGCGCCGCCGGGTGCTCGTCGGTGAGCAGCAGCCACGCGCCGGGCCCGTAGGGCGCCACCGGCGGCAGCGGTACCTCGGGCCAGGTCACCTCGAACGACGAGGTGGCGAACGGGACGCCCGGCGACAGCGCCCGCTCCGCCGGCCCGGTCACCACAGCCCATCCCCGACCGACGACTCCAGGACGACGACTCTGCGCAGCGTGAGCCCCTGCCGCGCCGACACCGCGTGCCGCACCGCCCGTTCGACCTCGCCGCGTGGCGGGACGACCCCGTCGGCCAGCTCCAGCACCACGACGGCCTGGTCCCCGCGGACGGCGAAAGCCGACGCCGCACGCGGCCGGATCGCCGGGTGCGCCTCCTCGGCCGTGGCTTCGAGGTCTTCCGGGCGATATCCGGCGACGAGGCCCCGGCCGGTGACGCACAGCTCGCCGGCGACGTCCAGGAAGCCCTGGTCACCGGTCCGCAGCCACCACCGCGGTTCGTCGTCGCCGGCGATGAGGGCGCAGAACACCCGCGCGGACTCCTCGGGCCGCTTCCAGTAGCCGCGGGCGACGTTCGGCCCGCTCACCCAGATCTCGCCGACGTCGCCCGCGGGCACCCGCCGTCCGTCGCGGCCGACGATCGCGACCAGCTGGCCGGCCGGCTGTCCACAAGCGACCAGAGCGGTCGCCTCGGCGACGACGTAACACGCCCGCAGCGCCTCGGGAGCGGACGCGTCGCCGCCCAGCACCGCCGGGCGGCCCGTGACGATCGGCACCGCCACCCCGAGCACCAGCCCCAGCGGATCGCTCGGTGGCAGCCCGGTCACCACGGCGGATTCGCCGAGCACCTGAGCCGCCTGCCGGGCGTTGGCCAGCACGTTCGCGTGCGTGACCATGACCCCGCCCGGGTACTGCAGATACGCCACGTCCGAGGGCGCGACCGGGACTTCGGCGCAGCCGGGCGCGTCCGGGACGGCGTCCACGGCGAGCACCCGGTGCCCGCAGGTGTCCAAAGTGGCCAGGAACCGCCGGATCGCGGGCACGGTGGCCGCGGTCGCCAGCACGATCGACGGCTCGGCGTCGGCGAGGACGCTCGCCCGCCGGTCGGGCCCGGCGGGGATCGCGACCAGCCCGGCCCGCAGCGCGCCGAGGAACGCGACGACGTAGCCGGGTGACGGCGGGATGAGGATCGCCGCCCGCTGCCCCGGCTCGGTGACCCGGCGCAGGGCCGCGGCGGCGGCGGTGACGCGCCGGTCCAGCTCGGCCCAGGTCAAGGTGACCGCCGGACGGGACCAGGTCATGGCCGGCGCTTCGCCCGCCACCGCGGCGCGGAAGGCCAGCAGCTCGGAAAGGGTCATGGTTCCTCGCGCATTCTCAGGCGGCGGACATCCCGGTGACGCGCCACTTCCCGGCGACGCGCTCGGCCGTGACGCTCAGCTGGGCGGCGCCGGTGCTGCGCTGCCCGTCCCCTCTCGTTCCGGTCTGGTCGAGGAACACCAGCAGCGCCGCGCGGTCGCCGTCCAGGAGCTTCACGCCGGACGCGACGGCGGTGGAGGTGACCACGAGCTGCTGCTCGGCGGCCAGCTTGCGGACCTGGCCGAAGAGCTGTTCGTACTGCGCGAGCGCGGGCCCGGTCAGGACGTCCCTGGCGGCCTGCTCGCTCTTGGCCGGATCGTCGAAGCGGTAGGAGAAGACCGTGCCCAGCGCCGCACTGATCTGCTTGGCGGCGTCCGCGGTACCGGCGACGTCGGACAGCGCGCTGTTGTGCGCGACCACGGCGTTCGTGCTCCGCGTTTCGAGGGTGAACCACACCGCGAGCCCGGCCAGCACCACGGCCACCACCGCGAGCACCACCCGCACCCGCCGCCGCGCCCCGGTGGTCGTGAGTGGTAACGCGGGTTCTAACCCGCCTTGCCGCTCACGAGCGTCCGGGTCCTCGTGGTGGCGGCCGGCGACCTTCACCGTTCGCTTCTTCGTCGGGACCGTCATGGTGCCTCCCCCACGGGAACCTGGCCGAGGCCGGTGACGCGCCAGCCGCCCGGCCCGCGCGTCAGGTCGGCCTGGAACCGGTTGCGCTTGGTCACGGCGTCCCCGCCGTCCGGGGCCACGACCAGCTCGACCGCGGCGATCAGCTTCGCCGTGCCCGCGCCGGTGTCCACTTCGGTCACCGCGGCGTCGGTCACCTTCCCGGTCGTGACGGTCTTCGCCTGGGCGATCCGGTCGAGACTGCCCTGCCGGTCGGCTGCCAGCTCGTCGTGCAGCGAACCACCGGAGAGGTCCAGCCAGTGCTGGTACCCGGGCGCAGCCTGCCGGTAGTCCAAAGTGGTCAGCGCGGCGACCGCCGTCCGGCCCGCCTGCAGGGCCTCCTCCCGGACGACCGCGCGCGCGACACCGTCGTCGTGCGCCGCCTGCCACCAGGTGAACCCCGACCACCCGGCCGCGACGGCCGCCAAGACCATGGCCAGCGCAGCGAAGATCCTCACGGCCGTCCTCCCGGTGCGTTCTGCGAGCCCCGCACGTTCGTCGGGTCGCCCTTCGGCAGCGCGCAGCGCGCGGCCGTGTTCAGCGGGCGGACCGACGTGTCGAGGCCGTCGCGGTACGGCGTCGTGTACCCGGTGGTGCACGGCGGTGGGTCGAAGAAGGTCAGGGAAAGTCCGATGTGGACGCCGTCCGGCCGCACGATCGCGCCGGCCGCGGCGACCGCCTGCGGCGCGGTGATGAGCAGCTGGCGGAGGCCGTCCCGGCGAGCTTCCAGGACGTCCGCGGTGGTCAGCAGGTTCGCCAGGAGCACGCCCAGGTTCGGGCCGGAGTCGCGGATGAGCGCGCTGACCTCGTTCGCGGCCGCGGGCACCGCCGGGATCAGGGTGCGCAAGTCGCCGTCAGACTGCTTCAGCGTCGAAGCCAGCAGTTTCGCGTTGGCACCGAACTCGCGGATCGCGCCGGCCTGCTGTACCTGCGTGTCGAGTACCGTGTGCGCGTCGGTCACGAACCGGGTCAGCGGCGCGACGTGCGCGCTCGCCGCCTGCACGAACTCGATGCCGCGGCCGACCAGCTGGTCCAGTGCCGGGCCGGCGTCGGACGTCGCGTTGTACAGCTCGTCGACGACCGTCCGCAGCGCGGGTTTCGGCACCGAGTTCGCGAACGAGTCCACTGTCGACAAGACGACGTCGACCGGCAGCGGGATCTTCGTGTCCGCCGGGGTGATCACCGAGCCCTCGTGCAGCTTCGGCCCGCCGTCGGTGCGCGGCCGCAGGTCGACGTACTGCTCGCCGACGGCCGACCGGTCGGCGACGACGGCTTCGGTGTCGGCCGGGACGGGCGCGGTCCCGGCGTCGATCTCGAGGTCGGCTTCCATCCCGGCGGGGGTCAGCCGCAGCTCGCCGACGCGGCCGATCGGCACGCCGCGGTAGGTGACTTCGGCGTTGGTGAAGATGCCGCCACCGGTCGGGAACTGGGCCGTGACGGTGTAGCCGCGGTCGAAGAACACCTTGTCGAGACCGGCGTAGGTGGCGCCGACGTAGGCGACACCGACGACGGCGATGACGACGAAGATCGTCACCTGCACGCGCACGAACCGGGTCAGCATCAGTGGCCCGCCTTGAGGAAGCCGTTGAGGTAGTCGCCGCGGATCGTGTCCAGGGCGGCGTCCGGGAACGGGAAGGTGAAGATCATCTCCATCGCCTTGGGCAGCTTGTCGCCGGAGTCGGCCAGCCGCCGCAGCAGCGGTTCCAGCGCGCGCAGGTCGGCGACCAGGTCGTCCTTGCTGCGGTTCACCGTGTCGACGGCGACCGAAGTCAGCCCGTCCAGCGACTTGAGCATTCCGACCAGCGCGTCCCGCTGCTGGTTGAGCACGCCGATGCCGGGTGTCAGGCCGTTCAGCGTCGTCGTGATCTGATCGGTGTGCGCGTTCAGCGTCGCCGCGAGCTTGTTGACGCTCTCGATGGCCCGGGTGATCTCGTTCCGGTGCTCGTCGAGCCCCCGCACGAAGGTGTCCAAATCGGACAAGAGCGAGCGCGCCGCGGTTTCCTTGCCGCCGAGGGCGTCGTTCAGCTCGTGGCTGATGTTCTGGACCTGCGCCACGCCGCCGCCGTTGAGCAGCAGCGACAGCGCCCCGAAGACCTCCTCGATCTCGGGCGTCAGCGTGGAACGATCGAGCGGGATGGCCGCGCCGTCGAGGAGCCGGCCCGACGGCGTGGCGTCGTCCGGCGGGGCGAGCTCGACGAACTTCTCGCCGAGGATGCTGGCCTGCCGCAGCCGGGCGACGGCGTTGCCCGGCAGGTCGACGTCGCCGTTGAGCAGCAGGTCGACGACCGCGCTGTGCCCGTCGGGGGCCAGCTCGACCCGGACGACCTGCCCGACCGGGACGTCGTTGACCTTGACCCCGGACTGCGGCACCAGGTCCAGCACGTTCGTGAAGCTCGCGGTCACGTGGATCGGGTGGTCGCCGAGCGCGGCGCCGCCCGGCAGCGGGATGTCGTAGACGCTCACGCCGCTGCCGCAGCCGGTGGTGACCAGCGCGAGGGTCACCACCGCGGCCAGCTTGACCAGGGACTTCATTTCGGCTCCGCGAATTCGAGGAGGTTGCCGCGGCCGTCGATGGTCCCGTTCGCCTGGTCGTAGGCGCCCAGGAGGTTCGTCAGAGCGTTCGGGGCCGCGTTGAGCGCCTCGGCGAGGGAGTCCTTTTGGTTCACGAGCACCTTGGTGACGTCGGCCAGCTTGTCCACATCGGACTGGACCTTGCCGCGGTTGTCCTTGATGAACCCCTGCACGACGCTCAGCGCCTGGGTCAGTTCGGTCAGCGCGCCCGAGAACTGGTCTCGCTGGCCGGCCAGCACCTTGCTGAGCGAGGCGATCTGCGAGATGGCCTGCTTGACTTGGCCGTCGTTGGCGGCGAGCATCGCGGTGAACTTGCTGATGTTGTCGACGGAATCGAACAGGTCGTCCTTCGAGTCGCTCGCCGTGCGGGCGAACTCGCCGAGGTTCTTGATCGCCGTGCCGATGGTCTGCCCGGTGCCGTTGAGGTAGTCCGCCGAGCGGGTCAGGACGTCGCTGACCGCGCCGTCCTTGTTGGCGCCCTGCGGGCCGAGCGCGGACATCAGCTGGTTGAGGCTGTGCAGCAGGTCGTCGACCTCGACCGGCGTCGCGGTGCGCTCCCGGGGGATCGACGCGCCGTCGGCCAGCTGCGGTCCGCCGCGGTAGACGGGCGTGAGCTGCACGTACCGGTCGGCGACCAGGCTCGGCGTGATGACGACGGCCCCGGCGTCCGCGGGCAGCGGCACACCGGGCCGCAACGTCATGGTCACCTTGACGTCGGTCCCGTTCGGCTCCACTTCGGACACCGAACCGATGGCGACGCCGAGGACGCGGACGTCCGAGTTCGGATAAATGCCGACGGCGGCGGCGAAGTACGCGGTCAGCGTCCGCGCACGCGGGGCGGTGACCAGGGGCCAGGCGGCCGAGACCACGAGCGCGAGCACGACGCCGAGGGTGAGCGCCCGCAACCGCGTGCGGCGGCGGGCCTGGGCGCCCAGGTCGGCGAGGTGGTGGGCCATCAGCGTCCCCCGTTCTTCGGTGGCCGGCAGCTGCCCGGCGTGGTGCCGGTGGGGATCAGCCCGCAGATGTAGGTGTCGATCCACCGGCCGTTGCCGACGGCGTTGCCGAGCAGCCGGTAGAACGGGCCGGCCAGGCGGAGGCTGTCCTCCAGCTTCCCCTGGTTGCGCTGGAGCACGCCGGCCACGCGGTCGAGCTGGTCGAGCGCCGGCCCCAGGGTTTTCTGGTTCTCCGCGACGAGCCCGCGCAGCTGGATCGAGAGGTTCTTGATGCCGGTGAACAGCTTCGCGATGGCGTCCTTGCGGGCGTTGAGCTCGGTGAGCAGCGTGTTGCCGTCGCGGATCAGGGCCTGGATCTGGTCGGAGCGCTCCCCGAGCGTCTTCGACACCTGGTTGGTGTTCTGGAACAGCTTCACCAGCTCGTCGTCGCGGGACGCCAGCGTTTGCGACAGGGCGGCGATCCCGTTGAACGCCGTCTTGACGTCGCTGGGAGCGGACGCGCCGAGCGTGTCGGACAGCACGCGGAACGCCTGCGCGAGCTGGTCGGTGTCGATCGCCCCGACCGTGCTCGCCAGGTCGTTGAAGACGGCGGTGACGTCGTAGGGCGAGCTCGTGCGCTCGGCGGGGATCGGCTGGTCGGGGTTCAGCTCGCCGTTGCCGACCGGGTCCAGCACCAGGTTCTTCTGCCCGAGCAGCGTCTTGATCTTGATCGCCGCGGTCGTCCGGTTGCCGACCCAGGTGTCGCGGACCCGGAACAGCACCTCGACGTGGTCGCCGGCCAGCCGCACGTCGGTGACCTCGCCGACCTTCACCCCGGCGACGCGGACCTCGTCGTTCGGCTTCAGCCCGGCGGCCTCGTGGAACTCGGCCCGGTACGTGGTACCGCCGCCGAGCACCGGCAGGTCGTCGGAGAAGAACGTGGCGCTGCCGATCAGCGCCATGACCAGCGCGGTCACCGCGCCGACGGCGATCGGGTCGCGGCTGCGGAACGGCTTGATGCGGGGCGGTTTCACCGGCACCTCGCAGCCGTCACGGGAATGCCGGGCGGCGGGCCACCCGGCGCCGGTTTCGCGTCGGACTCCACCGCGCACAGGTAGAAGTTCGCCCACGAGCCGTAGGAGAAGAGCGTGCCGATCCGGTCGAGCTTCTCCGGCAGGTTGTCGAGGAACTGCTGGAACACCGGGGTGTTGTCGGCCAGGTTCTTCGACAGGTCGCCGAGGGCGGTGACGCTGTCCTTGAGCGGCTGACGCCCTTGCTCGAGCAGCCCGGCGGTCGCCGTGGTCAGCTCGCCGAGGCCGCCGATGGCCTGGCCGATCGGCTTGGCGTCGGCGGCGAGGCCGGTGACCAGCTGGGCGGTGGTGTCGACGAGCGTGTCGAACTGGTCGCCCTGGGCGTTCAACGTGTCGAGCACGGTGTTGAGGTTGCCGACCACCTGGCCGATCAGCGCGTCCTTCCCGGCGAGGGTGGAGGTCAGCGACGCCGTGTGCCGCAGCAGGCTGTCGATCGTGCTGCCCTCCCCCTGCAGGACCTGGATGATCTCGAACGACAGCTGGTTGACGTCGTTCGGCGAGAGCGCCTGGAAGAGCGGCTTGAAGCCGTTGAACAGCGCGGTGAGGTCGAGCGCCGGCTTGGTCTTTTCCAGCGGGATCTGCGCGCCTTCGGCCAGGGTCGGGGACGTGTCGGTGGCGCCGGGGTCGACCGAGAGGTACCGCTGGCCGACCAGGTTGCGGTAGCGGATGGTGACCGAAGCCGACGCGGTGAGCCGGTGCGTGCGCCCGACCGAGAACCCGACGTCGGCGAGCCGGTGTTCGACGACCCGCACCGAGTCGACCTGGCCGATCCGGACGCCGGCCATCCGCACTTCGTCGCCGGGGTTGACCGAGGTCGCGTCGGTGAACCGGGCGGTGTAGCCGATCGTCGTACCCACGTTCGAGTTGGCGATCGTGACCGCGAGCACGGCGGTCGCGGCCGCGGTGACCAGGAAGAAGATCAGGCCCTTGACGGCGGGTCCCGCAACGCTCCTCATCGGACGGTCACCTCCGTCCCGCGCAGCGCCGGTCCGATGAGGACACTGCTCCAGTCCGGCACGTCACCCAGCGCCGGCCGCAGCAGTTCGGCGACGAGCTGCCGCTCGCCCGGTGAGTTCGCGGGCCCCAGGTCACCATCGGCGGCGGCCGCCGCGCCGCCGCCGTAGCACTTCGGCCCGCCGGTGGCGTCGAAGCGCGGGGTGTCCCGGCCGGGGACGTACTTCTCCCGCGGGTCCTGGACGGTGAGCGTCACGTGCAGGCCCGGCTCGTTCGTGCCCTTGCCGAGGGCCTTCTCCATCAGCGGCTTGAGCCGGTTGACCGCGTCGAGCAGGCACGGGAACTCCGGCGAATAGCGCGAAAGCAGTTCCAGCGTCGGCCGGCTCGCCGCCGAGACGCCGATGAGGTTGTCCTTGTTCTTCCGCAGGAACTCGTTCAGGTGGCCGGTGGCGCTGGTGACGCTCGTGTAGAGGTTGTCGAGGTCGGCCCGGGTGTCCACGATGGTCTTCGCCGTCGTCGACAGGTCGCTCAGCGCCTGCAGGATGTCCGGCGCGGCTCCCGTGTAGACGTCGGCCGCATCCGCCAGCGCGGTGACGTCGGCCTTGAACTGCGGCATCAGCGGGTTCAGCTGCCCGAGGAGGTCCTTCAGCTGGACGAAGCTGTCGCCCAGCGGCTTGCCGCGGTGGTCGAGGGCCTGGGAGATCGCGCCGAGTGAGCTGTTGAGCTTCTGCGGCTGGACCGCGCGCAGCAGCGGCAGCAGGTCGCCGAGCACGCGTTCCAGCTCGATGGCGTTGGTGGAGCGGTCCTGCGCGATGACGTCCCCCGCTCGAAGCGTCCCTTGTGGACTGGACGGCAGCACGAGGTTGACGTACCGCTCGCCGAACACCGTCTTCGGCAGCAGCCGCGCGGACACGTTCCCCGGCAGCAGCCCGATCTTGGCCGGGTCGAGGGCGAGGTCGATCTCGGCACCCGCGCGGGTGCTGCGCACCGCCCGGACCTCGCCGAACGGGACGCCCTTCACCTTGACCTCGGCGGTCGGCGCGAGCTGGTTGCCGACGCGGTCGGCCCGCAGCGTCACCAGCTCGGCGTCGTCGAAGTCCTTGTCGTAGATGGCCACCGCGAGCCAGCCGAGCAGGACGAGCACGCCGAGGAAGGCGACCCCGGCGAGCTGCGTGCGGAACCGGCTCATCCGGACACCTTCACCGTGGTCGTCGCGCCCCAGATGGCCAGCGAAAGGAACAGGTCGAGCACGCTGATCAGCACGATCGACGTCCGCACGGCCCGGCCCACCGCGACGCCGACCCCGGCCGGGCCGCCGCTGGCGCGGTAGCCGTAGAAGCAGTGCGTCAGGATCACGCCGACGCTGAAGACGAGCACCTTGCCGAACGACCACAGGACGTCGCCGGGCGGCAGGAACAGCGTGAAGTAGTGGTCGTAGGTGCCGCCGGACTGCCCGAAGAAGACGACCGTGGTGAGCCGCGAGCCGAGGTAGGAGATCAGCAGGCCGATGACGTACAGCGGGATGATCGCGATGAACCCGGCGACGATCCGGGTGGTGACCAGGTACGGCATGCTCCGCACGGCCATCACTTCGAGGGCGTCGATCTCTTCGGAGATCCGCATCGCACCGAGCTGCGCGGTGAACCCACTGCCCACAGTGGACGAAAGGGCCAGCCCGGCGACGAGCGGCGCGATCTCCCGCGTGTTGAAGTACGCGGTCAGGAAGCCGGTCATCGCCGAGATGTTGATCTGGTTCAGCGCGCTGAAGCCCTGCAGGCCCACGGTGACACCGGTGAACACGCACAGCCCGACCATCACGCCGATCGTGCCGCCGATCACCGCGAGGGCACCGCTGCCGAACGTCACTTCGGCCAGCAGCCGGACGACCTCGCGGAAATAGCGCGTCACGGCGAGCGGGACGGCCGCGAGCGCGCGGACGTAGAAGAGCAGCTGGTCGCCGAGGTCGAACAGCCGGTCGCCGGGTTTGCCGAGGATGGCCACTCAGGTTCCCTTCGCGGGGACGAGCTGCAGGTACAGCGCGGTGAGCACGGTGTTGACGAAGAACAGCAGCAGGAACGTGATGACGACGGACTGGTTGACGACGTCCCCGACGCCTTTGGGGCCGCCCTTCGGGTTCAGGCCGCGGTAGGCCGCGACGACCCCGGCGAGGTAGCCGAAGATGACGGCTTTGATCGAGCTGACGACGAGGTCCGGCAGCTGCGCGAGGGCGTTGAAGCTGGCCAGGTACGCCCCGGGCGTGCCGCCCTGGATGATCACGTTGAAGAAGTAGCCGCCGAGCACGCCGACCACGCTGACCAGACCGTTCAGCAGCACGGACACCCCGACGGCGGCCTGCACCCGCGGCACGACCAGCCGGTGGATCGGCGAGACGCCGAGCACCTCCATCGCGGCGATCTCCTCGCGGATGCTGCGCGCGCCGAGATCGGCGCAGATCGCGCTGCCGCCCGCGCCGGCGATGATCAGCGTCGTCACGATCGGGCTGGCCTGCTGCACGACGGCCAGGACGCTCGCCGCGCCGTTGAACTGCTGGGCGCCGATCTGGCTGGTGAGCGAGCCGAGCTGCAGCGAAATGACCGCGCCGAACGGGATCGACACCAGGATCGCCGGCGTGATCGACACGCTGGCGATGAACCAGAACTGCAGGACGAACTCCCGCACCTGGTACGGGCGGCGGAGCATGGCGAGCAGGACGTCGAGGCCCATCGCGCACATCCGGCCGAACTCGCGCAGGCCGTTCGCGGCCTTCTGCGGCGCCTCGCTGAGGAAAGTCGTCATGGCTGCTTGCACCCGGTGCTGAAGCAGCGCAGCGTCAGGTTCGAGACGAAGGTGTTGCCCGGCCCCGAAACCAGGCCGGTGAGCAGCCGGCTGACGTCCTCGTGCCCGACGCACCCGGCGAACGCGGGCGTGGTGAAGGTCGAGGTCACCTTCACCGGCGGAGCGGGCAGCGAGATCGGGACCAGCGCCTTGATGGTGACCGCCGCGGGCTGGGCCGTGCGGCAGTCCGGCCCGACGTCGAGGGGCCGTCCGTCCACTTTGACGTCCGAGAGCTTGATGAACACCTTCGCGGTCACGTCCGTGTCGGCGCAGATGTTGGTCTGGGTGGCCTTGCAGTCCTTGTCCTTGCCGGTGTGCACGGTGGCCGTTCCGGAGGCATCGCCGTCCGGGACGATCTCGACCCGGCCGGTGGTGGCCATGAACCGGAAGGCGACGAAGTAGCCGTCGGTGGGCGGGATGGCCAGCTTCCCGGTGATGGGCACGGTGCTGGTGAGGCCACCCAGAGCGCCGTCGAAGGTGCCCGGCGGGAAGGCGATGTCGGAGCCGAGCTTGGCCACGTGGCTCGTGGTCGGCTGCTGCGCGTCCCCGAGGGTGAAACCGAAGGGGATCGGCGTGGCCGCCGCTTGCGGTGGCGCCGGCTCGCTGGGCGCGGCTTCCGCCGCGCCCAGCGAGAACGCGATCAGCACCAGCACGAGCGGCAACGAGAACCGAGTCAGCATCCGGACTTCCTCATCGAAGGTGATCCTTTCGAAGCTACTGACGATTCTCCTTGCGCCACAAGGGTTTTCTCATTCTTGTCACGCGGATCTGCGTTTCCGCGTCATGACCTCACTTCTTGGCGAGGGTCACGTCCAGCTTGTTGCCGGGGCCGGAGGTGATGCCGGTGATCAGGCCGGTCAGGAAGCCGCAGCCGGTGAACCGCGGGATGTCGTAGGTCGCGGTCAGCTTGCCGCCCTTGAGCGGGTCGAAGCCGGGCGCCGAGGTCAGCGGCACGTCGGCGGGCTTGACCGTGTGGCACGACTTCGACGACAGGATCGGGAAGCCGAACACGCGGACCTTGGTGAGCTGGACGTCCACCTGGGCGTTCGCCTTGACCGCACCGGCGGTGAGCGTGCCGTTGATCGCGCCGACCTGGCCGAGCTTCACCGTCGCGGACGCCGGGATGAAGCCGAGCACGCGGAAATAGACGTCCGACTTCGGCAGCGCCAGCTGGGCACCGAACTTGCCGGACGCCGCGTCGAGCTTCGCGTCCAGGGTGCCGGGGCCGAGCGGCAGCGTGGCGTGCAGCTGCTTGAGGACCGACTTGCCCTGCACGGAGTACTTGACCTCGATGCCGCCCGGCGGGTTCGTCGGCTGGGTGGTCGGCGTCGTCGGGGTCGTCGGCTGGGTGGTCGGGGTGGTCGGCTGCGTCGTCGGCGTCGTGGGCTCCGTGGTCGGAGTCGTCGGCTCCGTGGTCGGAGTGGTGGGCTCGGTGGTGGGAGTCGTCGGTTCCGTGGTGGGAGTGGTGGGCTGGGTGGTCGGAGTCGTCGGCTCCGTGGTGGGGGTCGTCGGCTCGGTCGTGGGAGTCGTCGGCTCGGTCGTCGGAGTTGTCGGCTCGGTCGTGGGAGTTGTCGGCTCGGTCGTCGGAGTCGTGGGAGTCGTCGGTTCCGTGGTCGGAGTCGTGGGTGCGGTGGTCGGCGTCGTCGGCTCGGTCGTCGGAGTCGTCGGTTCCGTCGTGGGAGTCGTGGGCTCTGTCGTCGGCGTGGTCGGAGTCGTGGGCGTGGTCGGCGTGGTCGTGCCGCCCGCCGGCTTGATCTCGAACGTGCCCAGCTGCTGGTTCTGGCCCGGGACCGCGATGCAGTCCGAGGTGAACGTGCCGAGGTCGGTCGGCTGGCCGTCCGCGGTGCGCGGGGTCATCGTGGTGCTGAAGTTCCCGACCGTCACCGACGCGGTGCCGGGGCTGGGGAACGTCACCGCCGGCGCCTTGCCGCTGCTCTTGACGTGGAACGCGCCCGACGGCGGCACCGGCGTCGACGCGATCGTCAGCGGCAGGTTCAGGTTCAGCGTCTTGTCCACCGGGTACTTGAGCACGGCCGCCGCCTTCGCCGAGCCGTCCAGCGAAGTGGCACCGACCAGGGCGAGGCCCTCGGTGGCGGTCTCCGGCACGGTGACGTCGACGTCGAAGGTGATCGGCGTCGACGAAGCGCCCGCGACGGCGTTGTCGGGCAGGTTGGTGTCGATCTTCACCGACAGCACCTGGTCGCCGATCAGCGGGAACGGGCAGTTGTAGTTGAGCGTCAGGCTCACCGGCGCGGCCTGGCTCGGACCCGCGCCGACGAGCGCGACGGTCGCCGCGACCGCCGCGGCGGTTGCGGCGGCCAGGCCGAAGGCGGGCTTTCTCGACTTCCACGAAAACTTCACGGGTCGTCACCTCGGGAAATGGGGGAATTTCGGCAAAGCTACCTCCGTGTTTCCGGGCGAACAAGCCGCTCCCCATTCTTTGTCACGCACAGGGGATCGCCCGGCCCCGGAAGGGTCACGCAGGTCAGGCGTTATCACATGGGTACGATTTGATTCCGCGAAAATTGTCACGCGTCCGGCGGATGGCGACGATCTTCTTGATCGCGACGGCTCGGTCCCGATACCTTTTTCCCGGGCAGGAAAGGAGCGGCCATGCACCAGCCGGTCATCGCCGTGACGGACCTCGCGAAACAGTACGGCGAAGTCACCGCGCTCGCCGGGATCAGCCTCACCGTCGCTCGCGGCGCGGTGCTGGCGGTCCTCGGCCACAACGGCGCCGGGAAGACCACCTTGATCGACATCCTCAGCACGCGCGTCCGGCCGAGCGCGGGCACCGCCCGCGTCTGCGGCTACGACGTCGTGCAGCGCGGCCGCGCGGTCCGGCGGCGGATCGGGGTGACCGGGCAGTTCGCCGCGGTCGACGACGCCCTGTCCGGCCGCGGGAACCTCGTGCTGATCGCCCGGCTGCTGGGCGCGAGGCCGCGGCAGGCGCTCGCCCGGGCCACCGAACTGATCGCGGCCTTCGGCCTCGAAGACGCGGCCGACCGCCCGGCCGGGACGTACTCCGGCGGGATGCGCCGGCGGCTGGACCTGGCCGCGGGCCTGGTCGGCGCGCCGCAGGTGCTCTTCCTCGACGAGCCGACCACCGGCCTCGACCCGGTGAGCCGGGCCGGGCTGTGGACGATCGTCGAGGGCCTCGCGGCGCGCGGCACCACCGTCGTGCTCACCACCCAGTACCTCGAGGAGGCGGACCGGCTGGCCGACCACGTCGTCGTCCTCGGCTTCGGGCACATCACCGTGTCGGGGACGCCGGCGCAGCTGAAGGCCCGGCTCGGCACCCGGACGGCGACCCTCACGTTCGGCACCGAACTGGCGTTGTGGCGCGCGGCGGACGCGTTGTCGCGCCTGGGTTTCGCGGCCGGCCGCGCCGGGCTGGTGCTCACCGTGCCGTTGTCCGGCCCGGGTGACATCCCGGTGGTGGTGCGCGCGCTCGACGCGGCGGGCGCACCGCTGCGGGACCTGACGGTGACCGAGCCGACGCTCGACGACGTCTACCTTTCCCTGCACCGGACGGCAGCGTCATGACCCAGAGCTGGCTGACACCGAGCCGGCACCGCGCGGCCGTCGCCGCGCTCGGCGATCCCGCGGCCTGGCCGGAATCCGGCTTCTGGACGCAGGTCCGCGTGCTGACGACCCGGTCGCTGCGGACGGCGTTCGGCGACCGCCGGCTGGTCTTCTTCGGCCTGCTGCAGCCGGTGGTGCTGCTGCTGTTGTTCAGCCAGGTGTTCAGCGGCGTCGGCGCGCTGCCGGGCGTCGCGGCGTACCAGGGTTACGTGAACTTCCTGGTGCCGGCGACGCTGGTCAACATCGCCATGACGACGGCGATGAGCTCGGGCGCGGGCCTGCTGGCGGAGATCTACGGCGGCTTCACCGGACGGCTGCGCTGCCTGCCGATCTCGCTGTTTTCGGTCCTGGTGGCCCGTACCCTGGCGGATTCCGCGCGGCTGGGTGTCCAGCTGCTGGTGACGGCCGTGGCCAGCGTGGTCTTCCTGGGCTTCCGCCCGGCGGGCGGGGTGCTCGGCCTGGGCTTGGCCCTGGTGCTGACGCTGGTCGTCGGCTGGTGCCTGAGCTGGGTGTTCGTGGCGATCACGACGTGGCTGCGCAGGGCGGAGACGCTCCAGGCGGCGTCGTTCGTGGTGATGTTCCCGCTGATGTTCTCATCGAGCGCGTACATGCCCCTGGACACGATGCCGGCGTGGGTCCGCGCGGTTTCGGCGGTCAACCCGCTGACCTACGCGATCGACGCCACCCGCGCGCTGGCCCTGGCCCGCCCGCTCGGCTGGTCCCTCACGGTGGCCCTGCTGATCGCGGCGGTGGCCGCGGTGGCGGGCGCCACCCTGGCCGCCCGCACCTTCCGCAACCGCACCTAACCCAGCGACTCCAGCCGCGTCGCGGCCTCTTCCGCTCCACCCGCCGCTTCGAACGACTCGCGGATCTTCTCCGCACCGGCGCGGTACTGCCCGGCCGATTCGATCGCCTCGCGGATGTCGCCCGCCTTCGCGCGGTCGAACCGCAGCCGCACGCCCGCCGAGGCCGTGACCACCTGCTGGGCCAGCATCGACTGGTCGTCGCGGATCGGGGCCACCACCAGCGGCACCCCGGCCGCCAAGGCTTCGCACACCGTGTTGTGGCCGCCGTGACAGACCACCACCGAGGCGCGGGCGAACACCGCCACCTGCGGGATGCGCCGCGCCAGCAGCACGCTCTCGCTCACCAGCTCGCCCGTGGGGTCCACCACCAGCCCCTGCACGGACGGCATCCCGGCCAGCGCGTCGACGCTCTCGGCCAGGAACCGCACCCCGGCCGCCGCATTCGACGTTCCCAGCGTCACCACGACCAGCGGGCGTCCGTCCACCCCGGACCACTCGCCCGGGCCGGCCGGCAGGACCGGCCCGACGTAGGACACCGGAACCGCCGGCCGGCCGTCCCCGGCCAGGGCGCGGGTCGTGAACGCCAGCACCAGGTGCGGGGAAAACCGCAGGTCGCCGAGCAGCACGCCGTGCCGGGCGCACAGGCCCGCTTGGAGGCCGCCGACCCAGGATGCGATCTTCGGCAACGCCGCCAGCGGGCCGGCCAGCTCGGTGGACGTCGACGCCGACGTCGCCCACGGCAGCCCGCACCGCGCGGCCACCAGCGCGCCCGCCATCGCCTGCTGGTCGACGACCACGACGTCCGGCGCGAAGGCCGCCACGGCGGCCGCCACCCCCGGCACCATCGCGTCGGCCAGCGGCACCAGGTACGACTCCCACAGGTACTTCAACGCGGCGAACCCGCGCAGCCCCGGCGGCCGCAGCTCCGGCGCGAAGGGGGCCGAGTCCCCCGCCGCGAACACCCGGCCGTCGACCAAAGTGGACAGGGCCGGCTCCGGGCCGCACCAGGCCACCTCGTGGCCCCGCGAAGAAAGCACCGAAGCCACCCCGCGCAGCGGCGCCACGTGCCCGGCCAGCGGCGGCACGACCAGCAGGAACCTCACGCCGCGTGCCGTTCGATCCACTTCAGCACCAGCTCGCGCACCTCGCGGTGCTGCTCCACCAGCACCGAGTGGCCCTGCCCCTCGAACACGTGCAGCTCGCCGTGCGGCAGCACCGACGTCAGCGCTTCGAGGTCGTCAGCCTGGTAGCCGTGACTGCCCAAAATGGACAGCACGGGACAGCCGATCGCCGCCACCTGCTCCCAGGTGAGCAACGGCCCGAGCGGCACCTCCTCGGCCATCTTCGTCGACGTGATCCGCTCGGCGGCCATCCGCGCGAGCCGCCGGTGGTGCGCGCTGAAGTTCGCTTCGATCCAGTCGAAGCTCTCCTCGACCTGCAGGAACCGCACGGTGTGCGCGAGGATCGCGCTCATCTTCTCCGCCCAGACCTCGGTCGCGGGCTCGGATTCGATGCACACGATGCTGCGGACGCGGTCCGGGCAGGCGACGGCGTAGCTGTAGGCCAGCGTGCCGCCGAAGCTGTTGCCCACCAGGTGCACCGGCCGGTCGACGCCGAGCTGCCGCAGCAGGTCGTCGAGGTCGGCGACGAAGTCCCCAAGGGTGTACCCGCGCTCCGGCCGCTCGGTCTTGCCGTGCCCGCGCAGGTCGTAGCTGATCACGTCGATGCCGGCGGCGGCCACCGGCGGCGCCAGGGTGAGGTAGAAGCTCGCCAGGCTGTCGGTGCCCATGCCGTGCAGGAACACCACGGTTTCGGTGCCGCCGGCGGGCACGAGCTGCACGTTCGTGCGCAGCCCGTTGACGGTCATCGTGGGCACGTGCGCTCCCCCACGAACCGGGCGATGTCGCCGACGGTCAGCCCGATGACGTCGTCGAGGTCCTGCTCCGCCAGGTACTCGGCGAGGTTGACGTCCGCGCCGAAGTGCTCGGCGAGGATGCTCGCGAAGGTCACCAGGTCGATGCTCTCCAGCTGGAGGTCTTCGTGGAACGTCGTGTCCGGGGTGATCTCGATGCCGAGGACTTCGGCGTCGCCGACGAGCTCGGCGAGCAGCTCGGCGACGACGTCGAAGGTGGCGGACGCATGGTCGATGGTCATGGCGTGCTCCTGAATTGTGCGGTGGCGGTGTCGCCGGTCAGCTCGACCGTGACGGCGAAGCGCGGCAGGTCCCGGTGCCGGCCGGACACCGTGCCGTCGTCGTGGACGCGGATCTCCGCCGGGTAGACGGGTTCGCCGAGCCGGGCCCGGACGGCGTCCTTCACGGCGATCCGCCTCAGCAGCCAGCCGCGCTGCTGCCGCGGCGGCACGGCGGCGAACTCCGCGCGTTCGGCCGCGCTGAGGTAGATCCCGGCGTAGATGTCCCGCGCGGCGACCGTCGGCCAGCGGTCGGTGACCGCGACCGAGCCGTCGTCGCGAAGTTCTCCCAGCAGGTGCTCCGCCGGGAACGCGTAGACGCGGTGGGCCGCGCGGTCGCACGGGAACCGGACGTCCCGCCAGCCTTCGATGCGGGCCAGCACCCGGCCGTCCCGCACCAGCTCGGCGTCCATCTCGAGGACGTCGGGCCGCGGCAGCCGGACCCGCACCTGGCAGGTGACGCGCGTGCCCGGCGCCGGTTCCGGGCCGTACCAGGTCAGCCGGCCGATCGAGCGCGGGAAGGCGAGCAGGTCGTCGGACCGGGTCGCCATCAGCCAGCAGCCGAGCAGCTGGCCGACGTTGTCGAGCAGCCCGCCCGGCGCGGCCGGGACGACCAGTTCGCCGCGGATGTGCTGCTCGCCCAGGCCGGTCAGCCGGGCCAGGCCCTGGTAGGCCGGGCCGTGGAACATCTCGCGCCGCGCGTAGATCTCGGCCGCGCTCAGCGGCGGCGCGGTCTCCGGCCCGGGCACCGCGGCCCGCGCCGGTGGCGGCCCGAACGCCCCCAGCTCGACGGTCATCAGCGCATAAGGGCCGATCTCGACGGTCACGTGGTCGTCGTCGCGGCTCATCGACAGCGGCACCCGCTGCGCCGGGGCCGCGATCAGCCAGCGCGAGAACACGGCGTCCCGCACCGCGACCGCCGTCGTGCCCGGCCAGGTGCGTTCCACGGCCCGGCAGGCGAGGTCGACCAGGGTCGTCGCGGGCACCACCGGGCGGAAGTCGGCCTCCTCGGGCCAGCCGTCGCGCTGCCGGAAGAACCGGTGGTCACGCAGGTACGGCATCGACGCCAGCGAGACATCCACAGTGGACTCGACACGGCGGCGGGCGGCCGCGACGACGTCCGCCGCGGCCTGGCGGGTTTCGGTGAGCAACGCGGTGAACTCGGCGACGATCGCGTCCGGTGTCCCGGCGGGCAGTTCCGGCAGCGCGCGGTCGTCGAGCAGGCCGCGCGCCGACTCCCCCAGCGACAGCAGCGAGTTCCCGGTGGTGAGCCGGATCCGCCGTGGTTCGAGCGCGGCGAAGTCCGGGCTGCCGCCTTCGACCCACAACGCCGTCGCGACGCGGCGCAGCTGCGCGAGCCCGGGCCGGGCGCCGGACGCGGCCGCGACGACCAGGTGCCGCCGCTCGCCGAGCGTGTCGGTGACGAACGAGCCGAGCTGACCGGCGCCGGCCTGCACGAACACCCGGAACCCGGCGTCGTGCAGGGCCTCGGTCAGCGCCCGGAACCGGACCGGCCGCAGCAGGTGGTCCAGGTAGAGCCGGCGGACGTCGTCCGCGGCCGCCGGGTACGGCCGCGCGGTCGTCGCCGACCACACCGGCAGCGCCGGTGCGCGCAGGTCCAGGTCCGCGACGAGCCGCGCGAAGGGCGCGAGGTGCGGTTCCATGAGCGGGGTGTGGAAGCCGGACCGGAACGGCAGCGTCCGGGCCACGATGCCGAGTCCGCGGCAGGTCACCGCGAACTTCGCGACGGCGGCCGGCGGGCCGCACACGATGGTCTGCCGTGCGGCGTTTTCGTGGGAGATCACCACCTCACCGGTGAGCAGCTCGGTCACCCGCGCGGCGGGACAGCCCAGCACGAGGTAGTCCGCTTCGGGCAGGGCGAACCCGCCGGGCCAGTACCGCTCCAGCAGGTCCGGTTCGGCCCGGTACATCCCGGCGGCCTGCATGGCCGTCCACTCGCCGGCGCTGTGCCCGGCGAGCGCATCCGGGCGGATCCCCAGCCGCCGCAGGGCGTGGTCGAGCAGCAGCCCGGCCGAAGACACGCTCGTGGCGCGCGCGGGCACGGTCGCCGTCGACCACTGTGGACGGTCGAGGCCGAAGTGCCGGGCCACGTCCTCGAGGCGCGGCTCGGCGTCGGCCTCCAAGCCCGGGTAGAGGAACGCGGTCTTGCCGCCGGGCAGCAGCGGGTCGGCCGAGCACCAGATGTCGCCACCGCCGTGCCACGACCGGCCTTCGGCCGCCACCTTCGCGAGCACCCGGCGGGCCGTCGCCAGCTTGCGCTCGTCCGGGCCGACGATCCCGAGCCGGCACGGACCGTCGCCGTCGCCGGGCCGGTCGAGCTGCTCCAGTAACGCTTCCGGAGTGGCCGCCGCCAAGCGCAGCACGCGGTCCGGCTCATCGACGCGCACACGCCGCTTCGGTGCCGGATCGCCGGCTTCGAGCACGACGTGGGCGTTCACCCCGCCGAAGCCGAACGCGTTGACCGCGGCCACGCGGGGCAGCGCACCCCACGGCTCGGCCTCGGCCAGCACCCGGAAGCGCGTCTTGTCGAGCAGCGGGTTCGGGTCGGTGCAGTGCAGCGTCGGCGGCAGGACGCCGTGGTGCAGCGCGAGCGCCACCTTGATCAGCCCGGCGACGCCGGCGGTCGGCAGCGTGTGCCCGATCATCGACTTGACCGAGCCGATCACCGCGCGCGGCCCGTCCGCCGGGCCGAAGACGTCGGCGACGGTGGTCAGCTCGGCGGCGTCCCCGGCGGGCGTGGCCGTGCCGTGGGCCTCCAGCAGGCCGATTTCCGCGGGGTCGCGGCCCGCCCAGGCCCGGCGCAGGGCGAGGGTCTGCCCGGCCACGGACGGGCTGAGCAGGCTCGCGCCGCGCCCGTCGCTCGACGTGCCGCTGCCGCGGATCACCGCGTACACGCGGTCGCCGTCGCGGCGGGCGTCGGCGAGCCGCTTCAGCACGACGATCGCGGTGCCCTCACCGATGAGCATGCCGTCCGCGCCGCGGGACAGCGGGCTGATCCGCTGGCTCGGCGACAGCGCGCCGAGCTGGGTGAACAGCGACCACAGCGTGTCGTCCTGCGTCTGGTGCGCGCCACCGGCGAGGACGGCGTCGCAGCGGCCGCGGGTCAGCTCGCCGATCGCCTGGTCGACGGCGACCAGCGAAGACGCGCAGGCGGCGTCCACCGTGTACGCCGGCCCGCCGAGGTCGAGCCGGTTCGCCACGCGGGCCGCGGCGAGGTTCGGCACCAGCCCGGCGGCGGTCTCTGGCCGGAACTCCCCCAGCGGTTCGAGCAGCGCGGTCCGCAGCCGGTCGAGCACGGCCGGACCGGCCGACGGCAGCAACTCGCCGACCGTGCGGGTGATCTGCCGGACGGTGCGGACCCGCTGGTCGAAGCCCTGCAGCCCGGGCGAGAGGTACCCGCCGCGGCCGAGCACGACGCCGATCCGCTCGGGGTCGCCGAGCCGGCCGAGGCCACCGGCGTCCGCGACGGCGCCGACGGCGACCGCCAGCGCCGTCAGCTGGTCCGGTTCGGTGCCTTCGAGGGAGGTCGGCGGGACGCCGTGGGCGACCGGGTCGAACTCCAGGGTGTCCGGGGTGAAGCCGCCGCGGCGGCCGTGGGTTCGGTCCGGCGCGGTGCCGTCCCGGCCGTGGAAGCCGGTGTCCCGGCGGTGCGGCGGCACTTCGGTGACGGCGTCGGCGCCGTCCACCAGGTTGCGCCAGTACTGGTCCACTGTGGACGCGCCGGGCAGGAACACGCCCATGCCGACGAGCGCGACCGGCTCCTGGCTCACCACAACGACGCCGTGTACAGCACCGAGCGGTCCGTGCCGTAGGCGAGTTCGCGCAGCAGGGCCGCGGTGGCCTCGGCCGGGTCGAGCAGGGCGACGGCCCGGCGTTCGTACTCGCGGGCCAGCTCCGGCGACACCATGCCGCCGTGGTCTCCGGCCGGGGCCCACGGTCCCCAGTGGACGGTCACGGCACGGCCCGGCCAGGTCGTTCCGAGGGTCTCGAGCGCGTCGTTGGCGGCGGCGTAGTCGGTCTGGCCGCGGTTGCCGAGCACCGCGGCGATGCTGCCGAAGAACGCGACGAACCGCGGTTCGCTGCCCGCCAACGCACCGAGGAGGGCGCTCGCACCCTCCACTTTGGTCTCGACGACGGTCCGGAACGACTGCTCGTCCTTGTCCGCCATCAGCTTGTCGTCGAGGACGCCGGCGGCGAAGACGACACCGTCGAGCCGGCCGTCGAGGCTCTTGATCAGCTGGTGGACCGCATCCGCGTCGCGCACGTCGAGCGGGTGGTAGGCCGGGTCACCGCCGGCCGCGCGGACCTGGTCGAGGGTCCGGCCGATCTCGCGCTGGGCCAGCACGGTCCGCACCCGGCGTTCGATGTCGGCGACCGAACCGCCACGGCCGGCGAGCACCGCCCGCATCGCGGCGGGATCGGCGGGCAGGTCGTCGGGTTCGCCGGGCCACGGCGTGCGCCCGGCGAGTTCGATCCGGGCGCCGGAAGCGGCGAACGCGACCGCCGCGTGCGCGGTGATCCCGCGAGCCCCGCCGATCAGCAGCACCACCGACTCCGGGCCGAGCCCGAGCGCGGCGAGCTCACCACCGCCCGGACCGGCACCGGCGTAGGCGATCGACGGCAGGCCGGCCGGCCGCGGCTCGATGGTGAAGCGGCCACCCTCGTCGTGCCCGACCACGGACGGCCCGGCGCTGAGGGCTTCGTCGACCAGCACCTTGGCGACGTCCTGCGTGACCTCGACGAGCCGCGTCACGCCGTCGCGCTCCAGCGCGGCCGACCGCACCAGGCCCCGGAGCCCGGGCACGGTGTCCGGCTCCGCCACCACGAGGACCGTCCCCCGCAGCGCTTTGAGCCGGGTGAACACGTCCGTGAGGTCGCGGGCGAACAGGACGGTGATGTCCGCGTTCCCGGTGACGACCTCCGCCCCGGCCGCGGCGAAGGCGGCGCGCACGGCGTCGTCCGGCGCGGCCACGGACTTCCCGCGCAGCCGCGTGGGATCCGGGTCGAGCGGTACCGGTACCCGCTCGAGCCGGTACCGGACGGGCACTTCCGCGGCCGGCGTGGGGTTCAGCCAGCTTTCGAGGTGCGCGGTGAGGGAGTTCGCCGTCCGGTCGCGGCTGAGCTGGTCGGTGCGGTCGTCGGCCGGGAGCCCCAGCCGCGCCAGCAGCGTGCCCGCGATCTCGGTGCGCTTGATCGAGTCGATCGACAGGTCGGCTTCGAGGTCGAGGTCACCGGCGATCATCTCGGCCGGGTAGCCGGTGCGCTCGCTGATCACGCCGATCACCGTGCCGAGGACGTCGGCCGGGGTTTCGGCGACCGGTTCGGGTTCCGGTTCTGGCCGTGGTTCTTCGAGCACCACCGGAGCCGGGGCGGGCGCCGGCCCGGGCGCGCGGCCGAGGTAGCCGAGCATCACCTCCCGCTGGGCGGCGACGAGCTCGCGGGTGGTGCGCAGGAAATCCACGATCGCCTGGTCACGGCCGGGCGCGGGCTGAGTCATGGCGGTACTCCGGATTCGTCGGGCCGGGGGCAGGGCGGGCGTGCCGGAGCCGGGCGCGCGGACGGACCGCCCGTCGACGGCCCAGGCGGTCGGAGCCGGTTCGGGCGGCTTCGCCCGGGTCAGCCGTCCGGTCCGGACGTCGACGCCGGCTTCGGCGAGTGCTTTGAGCGCGGCCAGGAACCCCGTGAGGTCGGGCCCGCAGGCGACGACGGTGTGCGGCCGGTCGCCGAGGATGTCCGCCACCAGCCGCGACAGGACCCGCCCGGGCCCGGCCTCGACGAAGGTGCGCGCCCCGGCCGCGTACATGGCCTCGATCTGGTCGAGAAACCGCACCGGGGCACCGATTTGCGCGGCCAGTTCATCGCGGACGTCGTCCTGGTACGGCTTCGCGGTCCGGTTCGCCCACACCGGCTTTTGCGGCGTGGTCACTGTTTCGTCGGCGAGTTCCCGGGCGAAGACGTCCCCGGCGCCGGCGACGAGCGGGCTGTGGAAGGCACAGGCGACGGGGATCCGCTGGGCGGTGATGCCGGTTTCCCGGAGCCGCCGGATGGCGCGTTCGATCGCGGGCACGGGCCCGGAGAGGACGACCTGCTCGGGAGCGTTGTGGTTGGCGACGACGACATCGGGGCCGATGAGCGTGGCGGTGAGAACGTCCCGCTTCGCTTTGACGGCCGCCATGGTCCCGGGCCGGGCGACCTGCGCGATGGCGTGCGCGCGGGCCCGGCTGAGCCGCAGGAGGGTCTCGGTGTCGAAGGCGCCGGCGACCGAGAGGGCGACGAGTTCGCCGTAGCTGTGGCCGGCCAGGAAGTCGGGTTGGACGTTGAGCTCGGCCAGCAGCTTCGCGACGGCGATTTCGACCAGCCCGAGCGCGGGCTGCGCCACGCGGGTGTCGGTGAGGGCGGTTTCTTGCGCCTCGACGGCTTCGGCGGTGAAGGCTTTCGGCGGAAAAGCCGTGGCGGCGATGTCCGGCGCGACGCGGAGGACCTCGGCGAGTTCGGGGAAATGGACGAAGAGCTCGGCGAGCATGCCGGTGCGCTGGCTGCCCTGACCGGGGAAGAGGAAAGCGATCTTGCCGGGATCGGCGGAGCCCGCGCCGGTGCGCCTGGCTACCGGCTGGCCGAGCCCACCCGAGCGAAGCCCGCCCGGCGCAGCCGCGGCGGCCCGCCCCGGCGCCGTAGCGTGTTCGAGCTCGGCCAGCGCCTTCTCCGCCTCCGGTGCCCAGTCACGCAGGCCGTGCCCACGGTCCGGGGCCACCGGTGCCGCGCCCAGGACCGCGTGGAAGTTCGTCCCGCCGAAGCCGAACGCGCTCACCCCCGCCAGGCGGGCCGGGTTCGCCCACGGCCGTGCCGCCGTCGTGAACGTGAACGGGCTCGCCGCCGGGTCCCAAGCGTCGTTCGGCCTGGTCAAGTGCAGCGTCGGCGGCACCACCTCGTGCCACAGCGCCAGCGCCACCTTGATCAGCCCCGCCAGTCCCGCCGCGCACTTCGTGTGGCCGATCTGGCTCTTCACCGACCCGAGCACGCACGAACCCGCCTCGGCGCCGGCCTCGGTGAAGAAGCCGGTCAGCGTCCGCAGCTCCGTTGCGTCGCCCACCACCGTTCCCGTGCCGTGGGCCTCGACCAGCCCGACGTCCACCGGGGACACTCCCGCGTCCCGGTAGGCGCGCTCCAGCGCGCGGCGCTGGCCTTCCGGGCGGGGCGCCGTCAACCCGAGTGCCTTGCCGTCGCTGGCCGCGCCGACTCCCTTCACCACCGCGTAGATCCGGTCGCCGTCGCGCTCGGCGTCGGAGAGGCGCTTGAGCACCAGGCACGCCACCCCTTCGCCCAGCGCGATGCCGTCGGCCGCCGCGTCGAACGGGCGGCAGCGGCCCGTCGGGGACAGCGCTCCCGCCGAGGTGAACATCAGGTAGTCGTGGATCCCGTTGTGCAGGTCGACCGCGCCGCACAGGACCAGCGAGCTCGTTCCCGCGCGCAGCTCTTTCGCCGCGAGGTCGAGCGCGGCCAGCGACGAACCGCAGGCCGCGTCCACCGTGTAGTTCGCGCCGCCGAGGTCGAGCCGGTTCGCGATGCGGCCGGAAATGACGTTGGCCAGCGTGCCCGGGAACGTGTCCTCGGTCGGCTCGGGCAGCTGGGCGAGCAGTTCGGCCGGCACTTCGTCGAGGTAGCCGTCGAGCAGGGACCGCAGCGTGCCCGCGTTCGCCAGGTCGCCGCCCGCCTCCGCGCCGAACACCACGCTCGTGTGCTCGCGGTCGAAGTCCCGGTTCGCGTACCCGGCGTCGGCGAGGGCGCGACGCGCGGTTTCCAGGGACACCAGCTGCGCCGGGTCGATGCTGCCCATCGCCGACGGCGGGATGCCGTACGCCAGCGGGTCGACGTCCAGCGCGGGCAGGAAGCCGCCCCACTTCGACGTCGACTGTCCGAAGTAGACGTCCGGGTCCCAGCGGTCGCGCGGGACTTCGGTGACGGCGTCTTCGCCCCGGAGGATGTTCGACCAGAACGCCGGCAGGTCGCGCGCGCCGGGGAACGTGCAGGCCATGCCGATGATCGCGATGTCACCGGAGTCGGTCGTCGGTGCCTCGGGGCGGACGAACGTCTTCCCGGCGGTCACCTCGCGGTGCAGCTCGGCGATCGTCGTCCGGCGGTCCCGCAGCACGGCCACCTCGCCCGCCATGAACATCCCCTCGGCCAGCTGGGTGGCGGCGTCCAGCGCCTCGCCGTCACGGCGGACGCCCTTGCTGGCGACGCGCAGCCGTCCGGTGTTCAGCTCCTCCAGCCGCTGCCACGCTTCGGGCGTGTCACCCAGACCGGCTTTGACCTGCTCGAATTCCGCCGTGTACGGGCTCGGCAAGCACCGCGTGCGGTGGCCCGGCGCGGTTTCCAGCGTCACGGTGGCGTCCGCGGCGAGCGCGCGTTCCTGGAACAGCCCGGTGATCGCGCCGTGCGCCACGGCTTCTTCGGTGAAGAGGTACGCGGTGCCCATCAGGACGCCGGCGGCGTCGAGCGGCGCGGCCATCGCGGCGACCACGGCCGCCGAACGGGCGTCGTGGATGCCGCCCGCAAAGAGCACCTCGACGTCCTTCGCGGCGTCGAGGACGGCCAGTTGTTCCTCCCACAGCTCGAAACTCGGCCGCGGGCCGAGGTGCCCGCCGCATTCGGCGCCCTCGAAGACGAACCGCCGGACCCCGGCGTCGAGGTACTGGCGGAGCAGGACCGGCGAGGGCACGTGCAGGAACGTCGCGATGCCGTCGGCCTCCAGTGCCTTGGCCTGGCCCGGTTTCCCGCCGGCGACCAGCACGCACCGCGGCCGCGCCACCCGGATCGCGGCGAGCTGGGCGACGCGCAGGTCGTCCGGCACGAAGCCGAGGATCCCCGCGCCCCACGGCCGGTCGCCGAGGCGCTCGGCGGTCCGGGCGAGCAGCTCGGTGGTGCGCGCGCCGTTCGCCGTGGCCACCGCGATGAACGGGAATCCGCCCGCGTCGGCGACCGCGGCCGCGAAGCCCGGCTGGTCGCTCACCCGCGTCATCGGGCCCTGGACGACCGGCAGCGCGCTGCCCAGCGTCCGGCACAGCCGGGTGCCGAGCCCGGCCTCGGGCACCTTCGCGCCCACGATCCGGCTTACGTCCACAGTGGACTCGACGAGGACACCCGCCGCGCCGCCGGCGAGCGCGCCGACCGCCGTCCGCGGCCCGGCCACGCTGCCCCAGACTGGGACGTCGAAGGTGGTCAGGAGCTGTTGCAGCAGCACGAAGTCGCTCAACGCACCGCCGCGGGCGATGAGTCCTCGCGCGCCGCCGCGAACGGCCTCGGCCGCCGTCTCGACGTCCGCGACTTCGGCCAGCGCCCCGGTCCACGGCGCTCGCGTACGGACGGCAAAGGCCGCGCCTTCGGGCAGCGGGCCGTCCGTCCGCACGGCGTACGGCACCCGGACCCGGGCCGCGACCAGCCGCAGGTCTTCCGGGTCGGCGCCGTCGAGGACGCCGAGGCCGCCGTTCCGCGCGACCGCGGCGACCACGCCGGGATCGCCGGCCCCGAGGTACCGGAGCCGGCGAGCGTGCGACGGCGGGACGAGCTCGGCCATCGGCGGACCTCCTGTGCGCGGGCTGTGGCGATCTTCAGGAATAACGCACGAGGCACCGGAAACGCAATAGTCATGCTAACGTGCAAAACTGTGGAACAACCCACGATCATGGCACTGACCAGGACTTTTATCACCCGCATCGCAACCGCCGAATACCTTTCCCGCACACAAGTGACAATTCGACGCTGAAATATCTGGAGCCCGCGTGGAACTGACTGGACGCGTGGTCGTGCTGACCGGCGCGGCACACGGAATCGGGGCCGCGATGGCCCGCCGCTTCGCCGCGGAAGGCGCGGCCGGGGTGGTCGTGTCCGACGTGGACGCCGCGGGCGCCGCCCGGGTGGCGGCGGAGATCGCGGCCGCGGGCGGGCGGGCCGTCGCGGTGGCCGCCGACGCGACGTCCAAAAAGGACCTGAAGGCCCTGGTCGCGACGGCGCGCGCCGAGTTCGGCCCGGTCGACCTGTTCTGCGCCAACGCGGGCGCCGCGTTCGGCACCGGCGTGCACGCGGCCGACGAACAGTGGCAGAAGTCCTGGGAGATCAACGTCATGCAGCACGTCCACGCCGCGCAGGTCGTGCTGCCCGCGATGCTGACCCGCGGCGAGGGCTACCTGCTGATCACGGCGTCGGGCGCCGGCCTGCTCGGCATCCCGGGCGACGCGCCGTACTCGGTCACCAAGCACGCGGCGGTGGGCCTCGCGGAGTGGCTGGCGATCACCTACCGGCCACGCGGGGTGCGGGTCAGCGCGCTGTGCCCGCTCGGCGTCCGGACGGCGCTGCTGGAACCCGGCATCGCCGCCGGCCACCCGGCCGCGCTGGCCATCGCCGCGGCAGCACCGCTCCTCGACCCCGAGGACGTCGCCGAAGCCGTCGTGCGCGGGCTCGGCGAAGAGGAATTCCTGATCCTGCCGCACGAATCGGTGCGGGAGTCCTTCGCGCGCAAGGCGGGCGCGGTCGACGCGTGGATCGACGAGATGGCCGTGGGAGGCTGACGTGGAGTACCGCAGGGTCGGCGCGAGCGGGCTCGCCGTCAGCGAGATCGCCTACGGAAACTGGCTGACGCACGGCGCACCCGGCTGCGTCGCCGCGGCGCTGGACGCCGGCGTCACGACGTTCCACACCGCGGCGGCGTGGGACGGCGGCGCCGCGGAGGCGGCGTTCGGCGCGGCGTTCGCCGGCGTTCGCCGCGACGACCTCGTCCTGTGCACCGGCGTGTTCTGGCCGGAAGGGCCGGGCCCGAACGACGCGGGCTTGAGCCGCAAGCACGTCATCGCGTCCCTGGAAGGCTCGCTGCGGCGGCTGCGCACCGACTACGTCGACGTCTACCAGCTGCTGCGCTTCGACTACCGTACCCCGGTCGCGGAGACGTTCCTCGCGCTCTCGGACCTGGTGCGCCAGGGGAAGATCCGGTACGCCGGGACGTCGGAGTGGACGGCCGAGCAGCTGCTGCAGGCCCACGAGGCCGCCGCGCGGTACGACGTGCCGCTGATCGCCAACCAGCCGCACTACTCGATGCTGTGGCGGGTGCCCGAAGCGCAGGTGATGCCGGTGGGTGCACGGATCGGCGTCGGGCAGTTCGCCTCGGTGCCGCTCGCCCAGGGCGTGCTGACCGGCAAGTACCGGGACGGCCGGATCCCGGCGGGTTCGCGCGCGGCCGGGCCGTCGCACACCCGGCCGTTGCTCATGCCGGAGCTGCTGGAGCGGGTGGAGCTGCTGCGCGGCGTCGCGGACGACGCCGGCCTGACGATGGCCCAGCTCGCGCTGGCGTGGACGTTGCAGCACGAGACGGTCGCCTCGGCGGTGACCGGCGCGAGCACGCCGGAGCAGGTCACGGAGAACGCCAAGGCCGCCGGCGTCCGGCTCGACCTCGACGTGCTGACCCGGATCGACCAGCTGCTCGGCAGCTTCGTCCAGACCGACCCGCGGCTGGTGTGGTCACCGCCGGCCCAGTTGCCCTAGCCGGTTCTACCCGGCGCCGAGGCAGACGAACGGGCGGCGGAACGGGTCGACGGCGATCGCGTCGGCCAGCGCGAGCGCCGGGCTCTCCCGGACGGCCAGCGCCCGGTAGTAGTCGTCCATCGCGGCGGCCGAGGCGAGGTCGCCGACGCGCGAGAGCGGCGCGATCACCGTCCGGGAGCCGCTGGCCAGCAGCGCGCTGGCGAAGCCGAGGGCTTCGTCGCCGGGCCGGATCCGGTTCATCGCGAGCTCGCACGCGGCGAACACGACCTGCCGCGGTGGTTGCCGCAGCCCGGCCATCTCGTGGCCGAACAGGGCACCGTCGGCGAGTTCGAGCCGGGAGAACAACGCGTTTTCCGGCTCGTGCGCGCCGTGCGCGGCGAAGTGCGCGAGCTTGGCGCCGTCCATCGCACGCAGCACCGACTTCACGGTGGCCTTGGCGCCGGTCATGGTCGTCGCGGTCCGGTAGTGCGTGGTGAGCTTTTCGAGCTCACCGCGGGCGCCGGCCAGCCCGGGCCCGCGGACGAGCACGATCTTGCGCGCCCGCGACGACTTCGTCAGCTCGGCGGCGAGCCAGGCTGTCGCCGATGGCGCGACGACGGTGGGCCGCCCCCGCAGGCCGGGCAGCACGCCCCACGGAACGGCGTAGAGCGGCCCGGTCGGGACGATGACCAGCTCCCGATCGCCGATGAGGTCGGCGAGGGGCTGGATGAGCTGGACGTCGAGCTTGTCGGCCTGCTTGTGCGCCGAGGTCATGACGACCTCGGCCAGCCGTTCGGGCAGGTTGTCGGGAGCAAGGGCATCGAGGTCGACGTTCAGCACGCGCGCGGACTCGGCGGCGGCCCCGGCGGACCCGAGCCGCACGAGCCGGCATTCACCCCCGGCCACGACGACGGCGACGAGCTCGTCCCCCGAAGCGGCGAAGCTGACCATGGCCCGCTCACCGAGCCGCGCCACGACCTCGGCCAGCCCGGCAACGGGCCGCGGCCGGCCCCACCGCCCGGTGTGCCAGCCGAGCCGCTGGGCTTCCCGCAGCCGTTCGTTGTACTTCGCCCGCAGGCCGGCGATGGGGTGCCCGTCGTGCTGGGCCTCCTGGATGGCCTGCCCGAGCCCCCGCACCTCGGCCACGCGCGCGGCCAGTTCGGGATCGGTCCCGGCGGAGAGCGGTTCGTAGCGGTAGGTCTGGGCCCGGGTCCGTTCGAGCCAGACGAACAACCGCCGGGCATCATGGCGCTCGAGCACCAGCTTGACGGCGAGATCGGCGAGCTCCTGCCCGTGCAGAGCGGTCCCGGAGACGAGGTCCAGCCCACCCATCCGATCCCGGACGGCGTCGAGTTCGGTGAGCCCCGACCGGATCTCGGTGAGCGCCTTGACCCGGTCGCCCTGGGCCACGGCCAGTTCGGCCCGGCAGAGCCGCCGGAGCATCCGGTAGTCGATCGGGGTCAGCTGGCCGGGACGCGGCACCTTTCCGAGGGTTTCGACGGCCCGCTTGAGGTTGCCGCGCCGGATGTCCAGCCGCACGGCGAGCATCCGCGCGGTGGCGGCCTGCTCGCCCAGGCGGGGAAGCTGCATCTTGTCCGCGGTCCGCAGGGCCCGCACCGGCAGCGCCGAGGGCGGCGTCCCCTTGGCCACTGCCTCGCGCACGTCGGCGTGCAAGCCGAGGACGGTCGCGTTGGCCACACAGGTCTGGCAGCCCACGCGCAGCAGGAGCCGGCGAGCGGAGGAGGCCGTCTGCCGGGCGAATTCGATGTCGTCGTTAAGCAGGGCGGCCGAAGCACGCAGCAACTCCGCGTTGCCGAGGTGGTTGGCGATGCTGGGTTCCGCGCTCATCCGGGCGATCAGGTCGTCGAGGTGGCTTCCCGCCTCGTCGGCCAGCCCGGCGGTCAGCAGGGCTTGGGCCTGCTCCATCGAAAGGAGGGCCGGCGCCTCGAGATCCAGCGCGCGGTACACCCGCTCGCTCTCCTCGTACAGCCGCAGAGCCTCCGGCACATCGCCGGTCCGCAGCGACAACGTCCCGAGGATGCGCCGGACATCGGCGGCCTGTCCCCGCAATTCGTACTTCTCCGAAAGCTCCAGCGCCCGGTTCAAGTCCGCGCGGGCCTGGCTCACGTTGCCGAGCTTGGTGTGCACCCAGCCGCGCGAGTAGAGCGTGACGACGAAGCCGCGCATCTCCGACGCCGGATCACTCTTCCGGGTGAGCAGGAACTCCTTGTGCTCGAGCGAGGCGTCGAAGGAGGCGAGACTCTCCTCGTTGCGCCCGACCGTCATGAGACGCATGGCGTAGTTGTGGTTCAGCACGCCGTTCAGCTCGGCCCGCAGAACCGGGTCGGCCACGGCGTTGATGAGCAGCCGCACATCGTCCAGGCCGGCCAGCCCGGCCGCGACATCTCCCGTGATTTCCGACGACATCCCGGCCAGGGTGCTGGCCACCTTGATCCGCGTGACCAGCCAGTCGGTGCGGTGCTGGTCGGCGACCGGGTGGATCGAGTCCAGCAGGCTCATCCCCCGCCGCAGGTGCTTGACCCCCTGGTGGAAACGCCCCAGGCAAGACGCATCGGCGGCGGCTTGCTGAAGGGCGCGGACCGACTCGATGACTTCCGGGGGGTCCAGGTTTGTCACAGGCACCCTCTTATGACAGCACAGCCGATGGCAGAAAGAAGCCCGCCTACCGGTCAAAGATCAGCAGGCGGGCGTTGAACACGCGGGTTGCTCTCAGGCGGTGACCTTCTGGTAGCAACCACCCACGCACTCGGTGTGGACCGGGTGCTCGGTGTGGATCTTGCCGTCCGAGTCGGTCCACTGGACCGTGGGCCCGGTCGGCTCGACCGGCTCCGGAGCTTCCTCGGGCTTGACATCCGTGGGCGTCGACATGGTCGATCTCCTCTCCCCTGGGGATCTTCATGGGGACGCTGCCGTGACGGTGAGTCCCCCTGTCGCGAGGCCCTCTCCCCGCGAACGGCCCAATAGTTTCACATCGGAGCAATGATCGGGAGAGTTTTCGCTACGGAAAGTCAGTCCATGGTGCGTGAGCAGGCTGGATGTCTCGATCGGAACGTCCTAAAGAGTGAAGTCTGTAACGACGTCTACTGCGGACGTGCATACCTGCGCTTGGGGGCACCTCGTCCGGACCGCCTGCAGGTACGTGTTGCTCCGGATGCGGACCGTGACGATCGACTGGGTTTCGGGCCGGAATGTCCAGTGTGGACGACCGGGCCGTCGGGGGCACGCCGACCGCGTGGACCAGGCGGATGGTCTCCGGCGCAGCCGCGGCCGGACGGCGAACTGGCAGTGGTTGCAGCCGCACGCACGGCCGGTGAGGTGGGTCGACGAAGGTTGGTGAGGTGGCCGCTGCGGGCGAGCCGCTTGGCGATGGCGCGGTTATCCGCGGGCTCGTCGCCGGTGAACCCGCCATCGGCGCCCACGACGGCGGCACGGTGGGCGAGCAGCTCCTGCAGGGTGCTCCCGCTCTTGTCAGCGGCGCCGGACTCCGGCCAGTCGTGGGCGACCTGCTGGTCGAGGTCGAGCGCGCCGTCCTGGGCGAGCAGCGGCGACCACCAGGTATGCGGCCCCCTGGTCGAGGAGACCACGCCGGTAGGTGAGTCTCCGGCGAAGCCGAGCCTGGTCCGCAGGTCGGCGACCCCTTCGTCTTCGTCGACGCTCGAGCCGGGGAACGACCCACGCGATGACGAGGCATTCCGGTAACGTGCGACCTCCCTGTGGGGATGTTCCCGGCATGGGGGAACCAGAGCTCGAAGCCGGGGAAACCACCACGACGACCCAGCCCGGCCGTGGCCTGGGGATCGCGTCGGTCGCCGTCGGCGCGGCCGGCCTGACGCTTGCCGTTGCGACCTGGGCGGCCTGGCTGGTCGTCCGGCCGGGGATCGTTTCCGCGTGGGTGTTCTCGTGGGTCGCGCAGGCGTTCGTGCTGGTCCTCGGCGCGCTGTGGTTCGCGCTGCTGCCGATCAGCGTGCTGGCACTCGTCTTCGGCGTCTGTGCCGGCGCACGCACGCAGCCCGGCTACGCCCGGATCGGTGCCACCCTGGCCGTCGTCACCGTGCTGCTCGCGCTTTCCGGGGCCGCGGTGTTCGCGACGACGTCGTGGCGGCACGTCGGGCCGCCGATCGCCTACTTCGACACGGGACCCTCCGGACCGCGGTAGAGAATCCGCCGCGCGGGTACCAGTCCGATCATGAAGCTGACCTCCACCGTGCTCGGCACCCCGGAACCCCGTGCGCTCGCCGAGTTCTATTCGAAGCTCCTCGGCTGGCCGATCCGCACCGACGAACCGGAGTGGGTGACCCTGCGCCCGGACGACGGCAGTGCGGGGCTGTCGTTCCAGCTCGAGACCGAGCACGTGCCGCCGGTGTGGCCGCCGGCCGACGGTGCGCAGCAGATGCAGCTGCACCTCGACATCGAGGTCGACGACCTCCAGGAGGCGACGGCGGCGGCGACCGCGGCCGGTGCGGTGGTCGCCGAGTTCCAGCCGCAGGACGATGTCCGGGTCTGCTTCGATCCGGCCGGGCACCCGTTCTGCCTCTGGACGCGCACGGGGTGACGCCCCGCGTTCGAGCGGTCACAGGATCCGCTATGTTCGGCTGAGGTCCTGTCCCCGGCGAACGGAGTTGAGTCCTGTGGGGGTGCACCGGATCTGGCACCACGGACTGGTCCCCACCGAGGGGAAACGCCCCCTGGACGCCTTGCGCAGCAGGCTGATCAGCCGCCAGCGGCAGCAGGACGACTACACGGTGACCGATCTCGGCTCGTCCGACGACGGTGGCTCGCGCCGGTGCGACCTGAAGTTCGCGTACGAGGGCAGCGAAGGCCGCTACTCCGTTCAGGTATTGCTTTCGCTGTGCTACCGCGCCGGCGAAGACCGGGTGACGTGGCTGCTGACCGCCGCCTGCACGCGGCCGTGGCGCAGCTGCCACGACGCGCCGGCCCAGCGGATCGGGCTGGAGGAGCTGGGCGCCAGCGGCAGCGACGAGATCCCGATCGAAACGCCGGTGCTGGCGATGCGCGGCTGGTCGCGCAAGGAGTGCGACCACCTCGCCGACCTCCTGGGGGAGGCACTGGCGGCGCCATGGCGCTCTTCGGCGGTGCTGGTGCTCACCGAGCCGCCGACGGTGCCGGTCGAGGGCTGGCCGGGGCTGGTCAACGTCTTCGACGTCGACGACCGCTTCCGCCACACCCTCAACCGGCACCTGCCGCTCGGGTGCGCGCTGCCGCAGGGCGCGCGGCTGTACGTGCCGCCGTGCGACCAGCTGCCGGATTTCGTCGTCAGTGAAAGCCCGGTGTCCGGCGAAGCGCTGCAGGGCGCGATCACCCGGCTCATCCAGACCCGCGGCCGGACGCCCCTGCCCGAGGAGTGGGCGGACGTGCCGAGCGTGCGGGCTTGGTACGAGGCCGATCCGTTCGCCTCGCCGGAGCGTGAGCCCGACGCCGAACTGGTCGAGAAGCTCGGCCGCGCCGAGCGGGAGCTGGCCGAGGCGCGGGGCGTGATCACGATCCTGCGGAAGAAGGCCAAAGCCCGCGCCGAGGAACGGGACCGGCACGCCGGCGAGGTGAAGACGCTCCGCCGCCGCCTCGAGGAAGCGTGTGCGACCGACGTCGCCTGCCTGCGTGACCAGCTGGCGCAGCTGCAGGCGGAGGTGGACGACTACGCGCGGGCGTTCGAGGAGACGGAGGCCGAGCGCGACGAGCTCAGGCGCGTCAACGGGCTGCTGGCGGGCCGGCTCGCCCGCCACCACGACGCCGACGACGAGGTCGCCGCCGCCGAGCGGCCGCCGGAGGAGTTCCCCAGTTTCGCCGAGCTGATCGGCGCCGCGTCGGCCTCGCTCAAGCACCTCGCGATCACGGCCGAACCGGCGCCGGCCGCGATCCTCGACCACCACCCCAAAGCCGCCGCCTGGCGCCGTAAGGCGTGGGACGCGCTCCGCACCCTCGACGCCTACGCGGGCGCCCGGATGTCCTTGCTCGACGCGGGCCAGGACCCGGGCCCCGAGCTGTCGGACGTGCTCGCGTTCGCCCGCACCGGCCAGCCGGGTTCGCTGATCAGCGCGAACATCATCGCCTTGGCCGAGTCGGACACGGTGACCACGAACGAGCGGCTCCGCCAGGCCCGCACGTTCCGCGTCGATCCCCGGACGAACCCGACGGGCCGCGACTACTTCGGCGCCCACATCGCCTTGGAGCGCTTCAAGTCGCCGGCACCGCGGCTGCACTTCCTCGACGACACCGACGGCACCGGCACGGTGTATGTCGGGTACCTGGGCGCCCACCTGCCGACGTCGAAGACCAACTGAGCGAGAATCGCGCGCATGACGGAGATAGCGCACAAGCACCTGGCCTACTGCTGGATCGCTCGCGGCGACCGGGTGCTGTTCCTCCGCCGCGCGCCCGGCGTGTTCCTCGCGGGCCGGTGGGAACTGCCCGGCGGCACGGCCGAGCCAGGCGAGCGCTTCGAGGACACCGCGGCGCGCGAAGCGGCGGAGGAGACCGGGTTGACGGTGCGCGTCACCGGTGAGCTGGCGCGAGATGCGTGGCCGGACGTGGCGGGCCGGGCGCTGCGCATCCACGCTTTCGTTTACACGGTGGAGGAAGCGGGAGCCGGCGACGTCGTGCTCAACCCTGAGGAGCACGACGACTTCGCGTGGCTGACGCGGGCGGAGGCCCGGGAACTGCTGCTGCCGGACCACTTCCGGCGACTGCTCGATCGGTAGGGTTTTTCCTTGGCGCAGCACCGGATCGCGGTGCCGCGGAGGTCTTCGGGTCGTGGTCATGTCTTCGACGGTACGCGAACAGGTGTGCGAACGTCATCGCTGGAACGGGTGAACTGAGACGGGCCTTCGGGCGGCGGATTCGCTTGTGGCACAACGGAAACCCGCGCTAGGGAGCCCCCGAAATTCAACACTACCGCAAGGGACCGACAAAACTAGCGAAGTGCCAGGTACCGCAGCAGGACGCTGGCGCCGTCGGTGAGCACCGAAGCCAGCTCCAGCTCGGCCGGATCGACCGCCGCGCCGAGAGAAGCCCGGCTCGACGTTCCCGCCACCAAGAACGGCGCCACCGTCAACCGGAACTCGTCGACCAAGCGCGCCTCGATCAGCGAGCCGAACAACCTCGGCCCGCCTTCGCAATCGATGCGGCCCAGCCCCTCCGCCACCAAGGTCGACACCACCCGCTCGGCCGGCACCGCCTGCTCCCCCACCACGAACACCCGGGCGCCGTGCGCCGCCCACGCCTCGCGCAACGCCGAAGGCGCGGCCGCGGAGGTGAACACCAGGGTCGGGACCGCCGCCTCGGTGATGACTGGGGCGTCCGGCGGCAGGGAACGGCCCGTCGTCACCACCGCCACCGGGGCGATCGGCGCCAGGCCGAACCGGCGGCGACGTTCGGCCGTGGCGGCGTCGGGGCGCATGCCCTGGAAGCCTTCCGCCACCGCCGTCCCGGCGCCCACCAGGACGACGTCCGCGAGGTCGTTGCCGAGGCGGTAGACGATCCGGTCCGCCGGGGTCGACAGGCCGCCCGAACGGCCCTCGACCGCGATCGCGCCGTCCGTGCTCGACACGAAGTTCACCGCCAGCCAGCGGGGGTCCGCGGGGTAGCTGTACAGCCGCTCGAGGTCGTCCGTGGCGAGCTCGCGCGAGGACGGCCAGACCTGGCGGATCACTCCCACCGGACCGCCTTCGCCGGCGGGCGGGTGCCCGCGATGCTCGCCGCCATCTCCGCCGCGTGGCGCACCTGGCGGACGTGCTTCGTGCGGATGATCGCCACCCCGGCCGAGGCCGCGACCGCCGTCCGCGCCAGGCCGGCCGGCGTGCCGTCCCCGGCCACCGAAGCCAGCAGGGGGACGTCTCCCGGCGGCAACGGCGTCCGGAACACCCCGATGTCCATGACAACGGACAAACCGGCCGTCGAAGGGATCGAGGGAGCGACGTAACCCGCGCTGTACCGGGCCGCGACTTCGGCCAGGTCCGCCCGCGCGACGATCAGGTCGGCGCCCGCTTCGCAGCAGGCCGCGGCGGCCGACGGGTCCGCGGTGTCCACCCCGATGACGAGGCCGGGAAAGGCCGCCCGTGCCGCTTCGACGAGGGACTCGGATCCGGGGAAACTCACGAGATCGGCGCCGTCGGCGACGGCGTCACGGGCCTCGGGGAGCGACTCGGCCGCGGCCAGCACCAGCGCGCGGTCGCCGCTCAACCGGCGGCCCCGGAAGACGAGGTCGGGGGTCTTCATCGCACTCTCCCTGCTGGACGTCCGTGCGTCGTGATCATAAGCGGACCAGCGGGTGAGTGTTCTTCGCCGTCAGGTGGCGGGGCGTCATCGCCGGGCCACCCGACCTCGACGGCTGTGCAACCCGGGACTTCACCCCGGGGGCCCCTCAGGAGGCGATGGCCTCGTTGATCGCCAGCAGCTCCTGGCAGGTGCGCGTGGCGGTGAACTCGATGACGTCGTAGCGCGCGAGCCGCCGGACCACGAACGGGTCGCTGGCGAGCACGGCGTCGAGCTTGCCGCGCAGCACCGGGCGGGTCAGGATCACGTGGTCGGCCGCGCCGTTGCCCTTTCCGGAAACCAGGAAGAGTCCCTTTGTGAATTGTTTACGCAACCACTCCGAATGATCGGGAAGCGCGTAGTCGACTTCTGTTTCGGGCGCCGTATAGGTCAGCAGTGCAATGTACATGTTTGCAGAGTAGAACGCTCTCGTCCGCACCGCATCCGCCTGGCGAGTGGCTCCGGACACGCCTTTCGTTAATATTCCGTCAAGAACCACGGAATTCCTTTACCGGCACTTTTTCGACACACTCGCCGATTGCCGTACGCCCGTCGTCGTACGTCGCGGTGCCGCCGCCGGGCCGACGCGGCGACCCCACCGGGGCCGCGACACTCCGGGGTATGAACGCACTGACCCGGATCTGGTCCGACGGGCGGCGAGCCGAGCGCGTCGCCTACGCCGTCGGCGCGGCGCTGTTCCTCTGCGGTGTCGTGCACGCTCTCGTGCTCATCGCCACCGGCGGCTCGTGGCTGGGCCCGCTGTCGATGCGCAAGGCCGTCACGTTCGGCCTGTCGTTCGGGCTGACGCTCGCGTCGGTCGCCTGGGCGACGTCGTTCCTCACCATGCGCCCCCGGCTGCGCAACGTCCTGCTCGGCGCGTTCACCGCGGCGAGTGTCGCCGAAGTCGCCCTGGTCAGCATGCAGGCGTGGCGCGGGGTGCCGTCGCACTTCAACTTCGAGACGGCGTTCGACAGCTTCGTCTCGATGACCCTCGCCGCGGGCGGCGGTGTCCTCGTCCTGACCGTCATCGGCTTCACGGCCACCGCGCTCGTCGAGCCGGGCCCGGCCGCGCCGAGCCTGCGCCTGGCCGTCCGCGCCGGCCTGGCCGTGCTGCTGGTCGCGCTGGCCACCGGCGCGGTGATGATCGGCCGCGGGGTGGTCGCGGCCCGCGGCGGCGACCCGCAGCTGGCCTACACCACCGCCGGCTCCCTGAAGCCGCTGCACGCGGTCGCCATGCACGCGATCCTGGTGCTGCCCGCGCTGGCCTGGATCCTCCGCTTCACCGGCCATTCCGAAGCCCACCGGCTGCGCGTCGTCCAGACGGCCGTCGCCGCCGACGCCGTGCTCACCGCCGTGATCGGCGTCGAGTCGTTCACCGGCATCGACCCGCTGGCCGCCCCACTGCCGCTCATGCTGCTGTCCGCGCTGGCCGCCGCGGTTCTGGCGGGCACCGGAATCCACGCGTTGTCCGGCATTGAACCGGCCGTCCGATTCGTACGTGTCCTCAACGGGAAGGCAAGGGGCCGGTGAAACGGCGGACGGAGAACACGCGTGCGGCACGGTACAACCCCCCACGGCCTTTTCCAGCAGAACCAGGCCCACAGCCCGTCGTTCTTCTCCGTGGCCAGGGCGATGGGCCGGCACGCGGACGACCTCGCGGACTTCTGCATCCCCTGCAACCCGTACTTCCCCACCGACGCGATGTTCGGCGAGCTCGAACGGAACCTCCGCACGATCCTCAAGTTCTACCCGAGCGACGCGGCCGCGATCACCGCGCAGCTGGCGAGCGTGCTGCGGCTCAACCCGTCGACGATCTCGCCGGCCAACGGCTCGACCGAGCTGATCACCTGGATCGACCGGCTGCTGGTCGATTCCAGCGTCGCCGTGCCGATCCCGACGTTCGGCCGCTGGACCGACCAGCCGATGGAGACCGGCAAGCGCGTCGACATGTTCCTGCTCAAGGAAGCGGACAACTTCGAACTGCGCGTGGACGAGTACATCGAGTTCATCAAGCGCCGCGGCTCCCGCGTCGCGGTGCTGTGCAACCCGAACAACCCCGACGGCGGGTACCTGCCGCGCCGCGAGGTGATCCGGTTCATGGACGCGCTCGAGGGCCTCGACCTGGTGGTGATCGACGAGTCGTTCGTCGATTTCGTCGAGGTCGAGCGGAACCCGTCGGTCGCCGCCGAAGCCGTCGTGCGGCCGAACGTGATCGTGCTGAAGAGCCTCGGCAAGAACTTCGGGCTGCACGGGATCCGGTTCGGCTACCAGGTCTCGAACCCGGCGCTGACGCGCAAGCTGTCGGCCGCGCTGCCGAAGTGGAACCTGAACTCCCTCGCCGAGACCGTGATCTTCATGCTCGCCGAGCACCGCGCGGAGTACGAGGACAGCCTGAAGAAGCTCGCGCTCGACCGGTTCATGATGCAGTCGCAGCTCGGGCAGTTCCCGGAGCTGACGGTGTTCCCCTCGCAGGCGAACTTCCTGCTCGTCAAGCTGCCCGCGTCGGTCGACGGCGCCGAGCTGTGCGACTACCTGCTCGCCGAGCACCACCTGCTGGTGCGCCAGTGCGGCAACAAGATCGGCATGACCAGCCAGTTCATGCGGTTCGGGGTGCGGCCGGACACCGAGGTCGAGCGGCTGGTCGAAGGACTGCGTGGGGTGGAGCGGCTCGGCGGCGGGCGGCACACGACGCCGGCCATCGAGCTGGTCTCCCACTCCCGCGAGCCGGAACGGTCGATCAGCTGAACACCTGGGCGATGGCCGACTTCCAGGCGAATATCCGGCCGTTCGCCGAGCTCGACCGCGCCGGCCGGACGCGACGCCTGCGCCGGCTAGCCGAAGCGGCGTTGACGGACTACGCCGTACCGGTGGCCCGCCTGACTCCGCTGGCCCACGGGCAGAACACGGCGTTCCGCGTCGACGGCGCGGACGGCCACCGGTACGTGCTGCGGGTGCAGCGGCCGGACGGCCCCGGCGTCGCGCAGGTCCGGGCCGAGATGGCCTGGCTGGCCACGCTGCGCCGCGAAACCGGGCTCGTCGTCCCGCAGCCGGTGCCGACGCGCGCGCGGGACCTGGTCACCGTGGTCGCCGACCCGGCCGTGCCCGAGCCGCGCACCTGCGTGCTCTGCCATTGGGTCGAGGGCCGGTTCGTCGACGAACGGCTCAGCGCGCCGCAGCTGTATGCGGTGGGCGAGTTCACCGCGCGGCTGCACCTGCACGGTTCGCGGATGAACGGCCTCGACCGCCGCCGCGTCGACGACCTGACGGAGTTCGGCCGCACGCAGGTGGACGGCTTCTCCGCGACGGTCGTCGAGCGGGCCGTCGCGGCGGCCGGCGGCGACGAACGGATCCGCAGGGCGGTGGCGCGCGTCCGCGCGGTGCGGGCCGAGCTGGGCTTCGGCTCCGACGTCTTCGGCCTGGTGCACGGCGACCTCCACCAGGAGAACTACCTGCTGCACCGCGGCCGGGTGCACGCGATCGACTTCGACGACTGCGGGTACGGGCACTACGCCTACGACCTCGCCGTCGCCTGCGCCGCCCTCGCGCACCTGCCGCACCGCGAAGAGCTGAAGGAGGCGCTCCTGGACGGCTACCGGTCGGTCCGCCCGGCCGCGGCCACGACCGACCCGGGCGTGCTGGCCGCCTTCGCCGGGCTCCGGCGGGTCCAGCAGCGGCTGCGCTGATCGCTACAAACCGGCGTTACAATTGCTACATGGCCGGACGATCGAGCAACGCCACCAGCACCCGCGACCGCCTGCTCATGGCCGCCGGCCAGCTCCTGCACGAGGCCGGCGACGGGCCGGTCTCGACGCGGGCGATCTGCGAGCGCGCCGGCGTCCAGGCCCCCACGCTCTACCACCACTTCGGCAGCAAGCAGGGCCTGCTCGACGCGGTCGTCAACTACGGCTTCACCCAGTACGTCCAGGCTCCGGAGCCGGGCGGGGACCCGGTGGAGCGGATCCGGGCGGGCTGGGACCGGCACGTCGAGTACGGCCTGGACCACCCCGCGTTCTACGTGCTGCTCTACGGCCAGATCGAGCCGGGCGTGCCGTGCAACCTCACGTCGAGCGCCGAAGCGATGCTGCTCGAACTCTTCACGCCGCTGGCGCGCGACGGCCGCCTGCGCGTCGAGGCGACGGAGGCCGCGCGGCAGTTCGCGGCGGCCAACAGCGGCGTCACGCTCAGCCTCATCGCCCAGCCCGAAGACCGCCGCGACCTGGCCATGTCCGCGCAGGTCAGGGAGGCGGTACTGGCCGGGCTGCTCGCCGACCGCCCCGCCGAAGGCTCGTCCGTGGGCGCCCTCGCTGTCGCTTTGTCGACCGCCATCGAGGACGACGACCGAGCGCTGACCCCGACCGAACGCCTGATGCTGCAAGAGTGGCTGCACCGCCTGGCGCACTGATCGCTACATTTGCTACATTACTCGATATGACAAATGTACCGGGCAAGTTCGGCGTGTTCCTGGCCCCGCACCGCGACGACGTGACCCGCAAGGAACAGGCGATCGCGGCGGACGGGCTGGGGTACGGCGCGGTGTGGCTGGGCACCGGCCGCAACTCGGTCGGCGACCTGGCGCTCGTCGAGGAGATCCTCGCCGCCACCGAGCGGATCACCGTGGCGACGGCGATCGTCAACATGTGGGTCGACGAGCCGGAGACGCTCGCCGCGTCCTACCACCGGCTCGCGGACCGCTACGGAAAGCGCTTGCTGCTCGGGATCGGCGTCGGCCACCCCGAGTCGGTCACCGAATACCGCGGCCCGTACGCCAAGATGGTCGACTACCTCGACCGGCTCGACGCGGCCGGCGTCCCGGCCGAAGCCCGGGTGCTCGCCGCGCTCGGCGACCGCGTGCTGAAGCTGGCCGCCGAGCGCAGCGCGGGCGCGCACCCGTACCTCGTGCCGGTCACCCACACCCGGCACGCGCGGGCGATCCTGGGCGCGGGCAAGCTGCTGGCGCCGGAGCACAAGGTGGTCGTGGACGACGACCCGGTGGCCGCGCGCGCCATCGGACGGCCGTACGTCCGGACCCCGTACCTGGGCTTGCGCAACTACGTGAACAACCTGCTGCGCCACGGGTACACCGAGGCCGACGTCGCCGGCGGCGGCAGCGACCGCCTGATCGACGACCTGGTCCTGCACGGCACGCCGGAGACCATCGCCAAGGGCTTGCTGTCCCATGTGGACGCCGGCGCCGACCACGTGGCCGTGCAGGTGCTCGGCGCGTCCCCCGAGGCGGAGCTGGCGAACCAGCGGCGGCTCGCGGACGTGCTGCTCTGATCAGCCGGGCGCGGGCAGCAGGGCGTTCAGCGCCGCGACGAGCGTGCGTTCCTCGTAGGCGAAGTGACTGTCCAATTCGGACTTGAGCCGGTCGAACTCCGCGCGGAGCCGCACCGGATCTGCTTCCTCCTCGACGAGCCGCTCGATTTCCTCCTGCAGCCGGGCCACGACGACGTGCTCTTCGTCGAGCTCGGCCAACGTGGGCTTCAGCGCCGGGAACCGCTCGGCCAGCAGGGGGAAGATGTTCGTGGCCTCCCCGGTGTGGTGCCGGCCGAGAGCCGTGCAGAAGCCGGCGCACCGCGTGCGCAGCTGCCGCGGGACGCCGCAATCCAGCTCGGCCCGCAGTTGCGTCAGCTCACCGCGCAGCCAGTCGTGCATCTCGACGAGCCAGTCGCCCATGCGGCGCGCGGTGTCGATCCGGTGCAGCTCGACGACGGGCAGGAGCCGGGTCGTTCGCGCCTGGTAGCCCGCGAACCCCGGCTCACGCTCGATCACCTCGGCGAACAGCTTGTCGCGGTCCGGCGGGAGGGCCGCCATCGCCTCGAACGTTTCGGCGTCCGTTTCCACGGTGACCAGCGGGTTGCGCCGGATGTTGTGGTACCAGGCCGGGTGCTTCGGCGCGCCCATCGCCGAAGCGACGACGACCAGCCTGCCGCCGATTTCCAGCGCGCCCAACGGAATCCGGTGCTTCCGGCCCGTCCGGGCGCCGGTCGTGGTGAGCATGATCAAGCTGGGTGGTCCTTTCCGATGACGAATTCACCGGATGCGTGTGCCGGCCCATCCGGGGCACGATCAGACGGTACCCAATCGGGCCGGCAGACGGCCATCCCTCAACCGCATAGCCCGGTAGCCCCGCTCAGCGGGCGGCGTCAGCGGCTTTCCGCGCAGCGGAGGCGGCCTCGTCGGCTTCGTCGAAGGCCGCTTTCGCCGTCTCGAACTCCGCTGTCGCCCGCTCGGCGCGTTCCTCGGCTTCGGCCAGGCGCTCACGGAGGTCGTCGACGCGGGCCGTGGCCTGCTCGGCCGCGCGCTCGGTGCGGACCAGGTCGCGCTCGGCCACCGCGCGTTCCTTGTCGCGTTCGGCGGCTTCCTTGCGCAGGCGCTCGCGTTCGGCGCGGACCCGCTTCCGCTCCTCTTCCTCTTCGCGTTGTTCGCGCTCTTCGCGCCGGTGGTCCCGTTTCGGCCGGGCCGGTTCGGCCTTGTCCACCAGCTTCTCCGAGCGCTTCCCGGTGACGGGCGGGACGCTCCCGGCGAGGCTGAACCACTGGTCGGTGTCCTGGTGCGCGACCGACGTCAGCCGCCCGGCGAGCGCCAGCGCGGCGGTGTCCGGCTCGGCCGCGACGGCTTCCAGGGTCGCCTCCACCTCGCGGGTCACCGTGTCGCTCATCGACGGCAGCTCGTGGAGGATCCGCCGCACCAGCTCGCCGCGGCGCCGGGTCAGCGCGCGCAGCTCGTCGCCGGCCAGGCGCGTGTGCGCGTCCCGCAGTTCGGCGCCGAGCTCGGCCAGCTCGCGGAGCTGAGCGGAGTCGTCCCCGGCCAGGCCGTTGACGATCGCCGCGGCCGTGGTCGGCTTGCGAAGCTGCTGGATCCGCTTCGCGAGCTCGGCATCTCCCTCGGCCTTCGCCGCCTTCGCCGCCGCGTTGCGTGCGCTGACGAACTCCGCGAGGTCGCCCCCGTAGAGTTCGCCGGCCACCGTGTCGAAGTCCATCGTGGTCCAGCGAACCACATCGGACTGGTGCGGGCATCCAGGAAGGGTCATCATCGGAGGATGTTCTTCGATCTGGGTGTCCGGGACTTCCTCGACCGCGCGGAAACGGTGTACCCGGACCGCGTCGCGGTGGTCGACGAGCCGGACCAGCCGGCGCCGAGCTGGGGTTCGCTCACCTACCGCGAGGTGGCGCGCCGGGCCCGCGCGCAGGCCGCCAACCTCGACGCGCTGGGCGTGCCGGCCGGCGGGCGCGTGGCGATGGTGTCGCACAACGCCGCGCGGCTGCTCGTGTCGTTCTTCGGCGTGTCCGGCTGGGGCCGGGTCCTGGTGCCGGTGAACTTCCGGCTGGCTCCCGCCGAGGTCAAGTACATAGTGGAGCACTCCGGGGCGGAGGTGCTGATCGTCGACCCGGAGCTGGCGCACCTGCTGGACACGGTGACGGCGAAGCACGTGTTCGTCCTCGGCCGCGACGACGACGCCATCTGGGGCGGCGACGGGACGCCCCGGCCCTGGGCCGGCGACGAGTCGGCCACCGCCACCATCAACTACACGTCGGGGACGACCGCCCGGCCGAAGGGCGTGCAGCTCACCCACCGCAACATCTGGCTGAACGCCGCCGTCTTCGGCCTGCACACGACGTTGAGCGACCACGACGTCCTGCTGCACACCCTGCCGATGTTCCACTGCAACGGCTGGGGCATGCCGTACGCGGTGACCGGCCTCGGCGGGCGGCACATCGTGCTGCGGAAGGTCGACGGCACCGAAATCCTGAGGCGCATCGACGAGCACGGCGTGACCATCCTCTGCGCGGCACCCGCGGTGGTCACGGCGGCGTTGGACGGCGCCGCGAGCTGGGACGGCGAGATCCCCGGCCGCGACCGCGTCCGGATCGTCGTGGCCGGCGCACCGCCGCCGACGCGCACGATCGAGCGGGTCCGGGCGGAGCTGGGCTGGGAGTTCATCCAGATCTACGGGCTCACCGAGACCGCGCCGCTGCTGACGGTCAACCGGATGCGCAGCGAGTGGGCGGACCTCGACCCGCACGAGCAGGCCCGGCTGCTGGGCCGCGCGGGAACGCCGGCGCTGGGCGTCCGGATCGCCGTGGACACCGACGGCGAGGTGCTCGCCCAGTCGAACCACAACCTCGACGGCTACTGGGAGAACCCCGAGGAGACGGCCCGCGTCCAGGAGGGTGGCTGGTTCCACACGGGCGACGGCGGCGCGTTCGAGGACGGCTACCTGACGATCGCCGACCGCAAGAAGGACGTGATCATCTCGGGCGGCGAGAACGTGTCGTCGATCGAGGTCGAGGACGCGCTGAACTCGCACCCGGCGATCCGCGAAGCCGCGGTGATCGGCATCCCGGACCGGAAGTGGGGCGAGCTGGTGACGGCGCTGGTCGTGGTCGACGGGGACGTCACGGCCGAGGAGCTGATCCAGCACTGCCGCGGGTACCTGGCGGGGTACAAGTGCCCGAAGCGGATCGAGTTCCTGGCGGAGCTACCCCGGACGGCGACGGGCAAGATCCAGAAGTTCAAGCTCCGGGAGCCGTTCTGGCAGGGTCGGTCGCGGCAGGTCAACTAGCGGACCAGCCGGAAGAACGTCCGCACCTCCTCGGCGAACAGCTCAGGCTGCTCGTAAGCCGCGAAGTGGCCACCGCGCTCCAGCTCGTGCCAATGCCGGATGTCGGTGTACCGGCGCTCCGCCCAGCGCCGCGATGGGCGGGGCATCTCCGCCGGGAAGATCGAACACCCCGCCGGCACGTCGACGGTGTCGTCCGTCGCCTCCGAGAACCACTTCTGCACCTTGCGGATGCTCTCCCAGTACAGCCGGGCCGACGACGCCGCCGTGCCGGTGAGCCAGTACAGCGTGATGTCGTCCAGCAGCTCGTCGCGGGTGAACGGGAAGCCGTCGGACCAGGCGTGGAACTTTTCCACCAGCCAGCCGCACAGGCCCGCCGGGGAGTCGAGGAGGCTGTAGCCGATCGTCTGCGGCCGGGTCGACTGCAGCACCGAATACCCGTCTTCCCAGCGCTGCGCGTGCTCCAACGCCGCCAGCGCGGCCCGCTCGGAGGCCGTCAGGTCGTCGAACGTCGCCGGGTCCGGTGCCGCGATCGGTGGGTTCAGGTGGATGCCCGCCAGGTGCGCCGCGTCCTGCTGGGCCAGCGACGTCGTGATCGACGTCCCCCAGTCGCCGCCCTGCGCGCCGTATCGCGAGTAGCCGAGCCGGGCCATCAGCGAAGCCCACGCCGCCGCGATCCGCTCGATGCCCCAGCCCGCCGACGACGGCTTGTCGCTGAAGCCGTAGCCCGGCAGCGACGGGATCACCAGGTGGAACTCCTCGGACAGCGGCTCGATCACCTTGGTGAACTCGACGAACGAGCCGGGCCAGCCGTGCGTGAGGATCAGCGGCAACGCGGCCGGGTCCGGCGAGCGCACGTGCAGGAAGTGGACGCCGAGCCCGTCGATTTCGGTGCGGTACTGGGGAAACCGGTTCAGCCGCGCTTCCGTGCGCCGCCAGTCGTACGCCTCCGCCCAGTACTCGCACAGCGGGCGCAGGTACCCCAGCGGCGTCCCCTGGCTCCAGTCGTCCCCGGGTCCGGCCTCGGGCCAGCGCGTCCGCCGCAGCCGCGCGCGCAGGTCGTCGAGGTCGGCCTCGGGGACCTCGATCCGGAACGGCGTGATCACGCCGGCACTATAAACCGGCGAACCGTCCACTCGTGACGGTTTCGCGGACGCGCGCGCTGTCCGCCTCCGCCCGCGCCCGCTCCTCTTCGGTCGCGGGTTCCAGGCGCGCCGGGACGTCCTTGTGGTGCGGCGTGCCCGCGATCGGGTCGCGGTCCCGCGCGTCCGTCAGGAGGTTGATCCGCGGGCCGCTGACCACGCGGCGGCCGTCGGCGGCCGGGTGGGCCATGCCGTAGCCGTGCGGCAACGCGAGCTGGCCCGGCCGCATCGCGGGGTCGGCCTCGGCGCGGACGACCACCCGGCCCGCCGGCGTCACGACGGCCACCCAGTCCCCCGGGGAAGCGCCGATCGACGCCAGTTCTTCGGGACGCGCGCGCAGGGCGCCGTCCGGATCCGTGCGGCGCCAGCGCGGGTCACGCAGGATCTGGTTCGCGTTGTGCGCCCGCCGCTGCCCGTTGACCAGCGAAAACGGGAACGCCGGGTCGGGCCGCTCGGCGGCCGGGTCCAGCGCGGCCAGCCAGTCCAGCAGCTCCGGTACCGCCAGCCGGATCCGCGAGCGGCGCAGCAGGCTCCACACTTCGTCCTGTTCGTGCGCCGAAAACGGCGTCGGACCGGCCAGCACCCGCTCGAAGAGCTCTTCCCCGAGCCGCGGACCGGTGGCCGAGCTGCCCAGCGCGCGCTGCACCGGCACGGTCATCGTCTTCGCCGCGCGGTGGCAGCCCGCCCACAGCGGCGCGATCGACGCCGCGCCGTCGGGCAGCGACGCACCCAGGGTGCGGTAGAGCAGCACCGGCAGGATCGCCGCGCGCTCCGGCATCGCCTGGACCAGCGCGCCGATCCCCGCCTGCAGTTCGGCCCGCGGCCCGGCGGCCAGTTCGGCGAGCACATCGGACGGCGGCAGCACGCCCAGCGCGTCGAAGAGCCGCGCGTAGATCTCGGCCTCGACGAGCGTGCCCGGCAGCGGATCCAGCAACGGCCGTCGCAGCTGGAAGTAGTTCGTCGGCCACTCGAAGGTGAAGAGCGTGAACTCCCACTTCTCGTGCTGGGACGCCGCGGGCAGCACGTAGTCCGCCAGCGCGGCCGTCTCGGTGTAGGCGACGTCGACGACCACGGACAGCTCCGCGGCCTCCAGCGCGCGCTCGACCTCCCGTGTCCCGGCGAAGGTGTTGGCCGGGTTCGACGATTCCACCCACACCGCGCGGACGTGGTTCGGGTGGTCGGCGAGCACCTCATCGGCGAGGGTGTTCGCCGGCAGCAGGCCGCCGATGTACTCGAAGCCGGTGATCTCGGAGCGCTGTCCGGTCGTCGAGCCCCACAGCGGCAGCAGCCACGAGTGCAGGTTGTTCGTGCCGCGCCGGCCGAAGTGCCCGGTGAGCAGGTACAGCAGCTTCTCGAGGTAGCTGTTGAGCGTCGAGTGCCGCCCCTGCTGGATGCCCAGCTCGACGCGCACGGTCATCGCCTGGGCCGCGCTCATCAGGTCGACGGCCCGCTCGACGTCCACCCGGGACACTTCGGCGTGCGCGATCCACGCGTCCACCGGCACTTTCGCCAGCACGGCGGCGACCTCGCCGAACCCTTCGGTCCGGTCCGCGAGGAACCGCTCGTCGGCGGCACCCCGCTCGAGCAGCAGCGCCAGGATCGCGCCCAGCAGGTAGGCGTCGGTGCCGGGCCGCAGCGGGAGGTGCAGATCGGCCATCTCCGCGGTCTCGGTGCGCCGCGGATCGAGCACGATCATCCGCCGGTCCGGGTCGTTCTTGAGCGTGTTGAGCGCCTGCCGGGCGTTGCTGAACCCGTGCGCCTGCCAGGGGTTGCAGCCGAGCACGACGAGCAGGTCGCAGTGCTCGACGTCCTCGGCGGTGTGCACGAGGGTCGAGCCGAACAGCTGCCCGTTGACCCAGAAGTCGCCGGTCTTCTCCTGCGACAGCGCGTTGAAGTGCCGCGTCGAGTTCATCCACTTCAGCAGCGACGTGCCGTACGCGCCGCCGGAGTGGTTGCCCTGGCCACCGCCGCCGACGTAGGCGAACGAGCCGGGCCGCCCGGCCGCGGTGTCGGCGTCCCGGATCGCGTGCAGCTTGGCCGCGATCTCGGCGAGTGCGGTGTCCCAGCCGATCGGCTCGTGCGTGCCGTCGGGACGGCGGCGCAGCGGCGTCGTCAGGCGGTCTTCGTGGTCGCCGTAGAAGGTCAGGCGCTGCGCCTTCTGGCAGAGGTAACCACCCGAGCGCGGGTGCGCCTTGTCGCCGCGGACGCGGGTGATCTTCCGGCCGTCGAGCTGCACCTCCAGCCCGCAGTTGAGGTAGCAGAGGCTGCACGCGGTGCGCTGCCACTCGCCCATGGCGGTCCCCTTCACAGCAGGTCGAGCGCGCGACCCAGCGTCGTCAACCGCGCTTCGAGCGTTTCGCCGGCCGGGTAGAGCCGGACGGTGTCGATGCCGGCGTCGCGCCAGACGCGCAAGCGTTCCCGCACCATCTCTTCGGTGCCGAGCAACGTCGTGCCGAGCACCATTTCGTCGGTGACGAGCGCGGCGGCGCCGTCGCGGTCCCCGGCCTGCCAGCGCTCGCGGACCTCGGCGGCGACGTCGGCCCAGCCCTGGCGGCTGTAGGCGTTGTTGTAGAAGTTCGTGCTGGCCGAGCCCATCCCGCCGAGGCTGAAGGCCAGCTCCTTCTTGCGGCTGCCGACCAGGGTGCGCAGTTCGGCTTCGTTGTCCGCGAAGGCGACTTCGGCACCCTGACAGACGTCGATGTCCTTACGCTGCCTACCCGCCTTCGCGAGCCCGGCGTCGAGGTGGGTGAAGTACGCGTCGGCGCCTTCGGGCACGAAGCTGGTCCCGAGCCAGCCGTCCGCGACCTCGCCGGTGAGCTCGAGGAGCTTCGGCGACAGCGTCGCCAGGTAGATCGGGATGTCCGGGTTCGGCGCGGTGGACAGCCGCATCGGGCGGGCTTCACCGGGCAGCGGGATCTCGAAGGCGTTGCCGGAGAACGAAATCTTCTCCCCCGCGAAGGCTTGCCGGATGATCTGGACGGTCTCGCGCATGCGCGTCAGCGGCTTTGCGAACGGGACGCCGTGCAGGCCTTCGACGACCTGCGGCCCGGACGGGCCGAGGCCGAGCGCGAACCGGCCGCCGGAGAGGTCGGCGAGGGTGAGCGCGGCCTGCGCGATCGCGACCGGGGTGCGGGTGCCCAGCTGGATGATCCCGGAACCGAGCCGGATCCGGTCGGTGCGGGCGGCGAGGTAGCCGAGCGCGGACGGCGCGTCCGAGCCCCAGGCTTCGGCCACCCAGCAGACGTCGAGGCCGAGTTTCTCCGCTTCCAGCACGAAGTCCAGCGTCGTGCGGGTGTCCGTCGAGAACTCGACGGTGGTCGCGGTCTTCATCGGTTTTCGATCCGGGCCTTGATCGCGGCGAGGTTGGTCCGCATCGCCGTCTCGAACTCCCGCATGCGGACGAAGACGATCTTCTGTTCCTTCTCCGGCATCCGGTCGATCGCGAACGACAGCCCGGACCGGCCGGGCCCCATCCGCATCCACTGGCTCAGGCGCGTGCCGCCGTTGTCCGGCTCGAGGGTGAACTTCCAGACGGCGCTGGGCTCTTCGGGGTCCTGGACGGCCCACGCGAAGACGCGCGGCGCTTCGCACTCCACGACGTACGAGGTCGTCTCCCACTCGCCGAACGCGTCGTGCTTGCTGCGGCCGAGGAACTTGCGGCCTTCCTCGCACCACTCGACGGACTGGAGTTCCGCGCTCGTCTCGGGCATCAGGGTGATGTCCGAGACGACCGGCCAGACGTCCTCCGGCGCGGCGTCGATCCAGGTCGAGACCTCGGCCGTCGGCAGGTCGGCGTACCGCGCACCCGTCCACTCCATCGTGGTCGCACTCCCTTTCCCGAGGCTGCTGACCACGATAGTTGCGTAGATAGACCTACCCTGTCAACGGCTACTCCTGCCGCGCGAACCGCTCCTCGACGTCCGGGCGCTGCGCCAGCCGGGCCGGGAAGCCGGGGCCGCGGCGCATCCGCGTGTCGTCCGGCGTCATCGGTTCGCGGCAGTCGGCGCAGACGATCTCGGCGTGTGTGTCGTGCCCGCAGGCGAGGTGGTGCACGGTGATCGGCGGGCCGGCCTCGCTCGCGAGCCACTTGTCGCCCCAGCGGGTCATCGCGAGCAGCACGGGGTAGAAGTCGCGGCCCTTCTCGGTGAGCACGTAGTCGTGGCGCACCGGCTCGGTCTGGTACGGCACCTTTTCCAGCAGGCCCTCGTCGACCAGCCGCTTGAGCCGGTCGGCGAGGGTGTTGCGCGCGATGCCGAGAGCCTGCTGGAACTCGTCGAAGCGGCGCACGCCGTAGAAGGCGTCCCGCAGCACCAGCGGGGTCCACCAGTCGCCGAGCAGATCCATGGTGCGCGCGATCGAGCACGGCCACTGCGCGAACGATGTCCGTTTCATGCGGCTGAGAGTACGCCGTCCCGGGATAGGACTCAGCAGGTCAGCCCGCGTGCTTCGACGTCATACGAGGTGCCCGGTGGTCACGTCGACGTGGTCGGGGACCTCGTCGTGCACGTCGCCGACCGTGAGCGTCCCCGCCGGCTCGACGAGCAGCACACTCGCCCCCGCCTTCGACGACGGCTTGTGGAACGTCCCCTTCGGGACCACGAAGACCTGCCCGCGGCCGAGCGTGACCACCCGTTCCGCCGGATCGCGCAGGCCGATCTCGATCTCGCCGTCGAGGACGAGGAAGAACTCGTCGGTGTTCTCGTGGACGTGCCAGACGTGCTCGCCGTCGAACCGCGCGAGGCGGATGTCGTAGTCGTTGACGCGGGTGACGATGCGCGGGCTCCAAGCGGCGTCGAAGCTCGCGAGGACTTCGTTGAGGTCGATCGGGTTCATGCCGACCATCCTCGGCCTGGCTCCGGCGGCCGGGGAGTGCTAGGAATCGCACATGCCGCAAGAATTCTCGCACCGGGTCGTCGCGATCGTCACCGAAGAGTCGAACCCGTTCGAAATGGGCGTGGCGACCGAGCTGTTCGGCCTCCGCCGCCCCGAGCTCGACCGGCCCTGGTACGACTTCACGCTCTGCGCGGCGACGCCGGACGTCCGGATGAACCTCGGCATGTTCACGCTGTCCGGCGTCGCCGGTCTCGAGGCGGCCGACACGGCGGACACCCTGATCGTCCCGGCCCGCCCGAACACCGGCGTCCCCACGGCCCCGGCGATCATCGCGGCGATCCGCCGGGCGGCCGGCCGCGGCGCCCGCCTGGTGAGCTTCTGCACGGGAGCGTTCGCCCTCGCCGAGGCCGGGGTGCTGGACGGCAAGCGGGCGACCACCCACTGGCAGTGGGCGGCGTCGCTGGCCGCGAAGTTCCCGCGGGTGCGGTGGGAACCGGACGTGCTGTTCATCGACGAGGGCAACGTCCTGACGGCGGCGGGCAGCGCGGCGTCCCTCGACCTGGGCCTGCACATCATCCAGCGCGACCACGGCGCCGAAGTCGTCAACGCGGTGAGCCGCCGCCTGGTGTTCACCGGCCACCGCGACGGCGGCCAGCGGCAGTTCATCGCGCGCCCGGTGCCCGCGGTGCCGGACACCTCCCTGGCCCCGGTCCTGGCGTGGGCCCTCGAGCGGCTGGACACGCCGTTGACGATCGCGGACCTGGCCACCCGCGCGGCGGCCAGCCCGGCGACGCTGCACCGCAAGTTCCGCGCGGAGCTGGGCACGACACCCCTGGCGTGGCTGACGACGGAACGGGTGACGTTGGCGTGCCGCTTGATCGAGCGGGGCGAGCTGCGGCTGGACCGGGTGGCCGCGTTGAGCGGCTTCGGCACGGCGGCCAACCTGCGAGCGCAGCTGCGCCGCCACACCGGCCTCAGCCCGAGCGCCTACCGCCGTCGCTTCGGCCCGGCGGCGTGATCGCCGCGAGCGCCTCGGCCAACGCGGCCTGCTGCAGCCGCGCCGGGTAGGTCTTCGGGTCGGCCGCGGCCAGGACGTTCAGCCCTTCCACCAACGCCACCAGGCTCTTCGTCGTCAGCTCGAGCCGCTCGTCCGTCCACTCCGGACGGCAGGCCGCCACCAGCCGGTGGACGCGGGCCAGGAACGAACGGTTCGCCGCCCGGTGGCGCTCGGCCAGGTCGTCGTCGGCCAGGGCCGCCGCCAGGAAGCCCACCCAGACCCGGGATTCCTCGTGGTGGCCGTGCGGGAGGTCCACCGCCTGGCCCAGCACCGCCGCGAGCGCGCCCGACGCGTCCGCGGCCGCCGCTTCGGCCGCGTCCGCGCGGACCGCCGTACGTGCGTACAGCAGGTCGCGTGCGTGCAGCAGCAACGCCTTCTTCGTCGGGAACGCGTGCATCACCAGGCCGGTGGTGCAGCCGGCGCGCTCGGCGACCGCGCGCAGGGTCAGTCCCGGCAGGCCGTCGGCGGCGAGCACCTCCCAGGTCGCGTTCGACAGCAGCTCTCGCTGCGCCTGGACGTCACGCTGCTTCGGCATCGAGCCTCCTTCCCAGGAAGCGTAACAGCTGCTACGGTAACATTCGTTACGGAAAAGGGAGGCCGCCTTGATGATCGGCTGCACGCTGACGATCACCCCGGTGACCTGGGATGATCCCGACGCCGTCCGCCTGCGCGAAGCCCAGCGGACCGAACTCGACACCGGCTACGGCACCGACGACCACGAACCCGGCGCGGTGCCCACCGCCGAAACCGTCGCCGTGTTCCTGCTCGCGCGGGACGCCGGCGGCACCGCCGTGGGCTGCGGCGGACTGCGGCTGCTGGGCCCCGGATCGGGCGAGGTCAAGCGCATGTACGTCGAGCCGGCGGCCCGCGGCACCGGCGTCGCGGCCGCCTTGCTGCGCGCCCTCGAAGACCACGCGCGAGGCCTGGGGATCACCCGGCTGCTGCTGGAGACCGGCACCGGGCAGCCGGACGCGATCCGGTTCTACCAACGCGAAGGCTACGAACCGATCGAGGCGTACGGGCCGTACCGCGGCGAAGCGCTCTCGCGCTGCTTCGCCCGCGATCTGTGATCGGTTTTCCGATGACCGGCCCAGGCTGAGCTATTGGCGACCGGGTGCGCTCCGGGCCTACGGTCGCAGGACCGTCCCTCCACGAACCGGAGTTCCCTTGCGCATCAAGCAGATCGGCGTCGCGCTGGCCGCGGCCGCCGTCCTCACCGTTCCGGCCGCACCCGCCCGGGCGGCGGCCAGGATCATCCCGCTCGACCTCTCCGCCGGGCAGCAGCCCGAGAACATCGCCTTGGAGCCCGACGGCTCCGCCGACCTCACTTTCGCCTACACCGGCGAAATCGGCCGGGTCACGCCCGGCGGGCAGATCGGCGTCATCGCCCGCATCCCGATCCCCGCCGACGGCGATGTCCCGGTGGTGCACCGGAAACTGTTCCTCGGCGGCATCGTCCGCACCCCCGGCGGCGACCTGTACGTGGCCGTTTCGACCGGCACGGCGGCCACCGGCCTCTACCGCGTGCGCCCCGGGACCGCGCCGGTGCAGGTGGCCGCCCTACCGCCTTCAGGGTTCCAGAACGGGGTCGCGCGCGACCCCGCCAGCGGCGACATCTTCGTCGCCGACTCGTTCGGCTCGGTCGTCCGGCGCGTCTCCCCGCGCACCGGCCGGGTCACCGACTGGGCCACCGGCGACCTCCTCGCCCCGTCCGGCGGCTTCGGCGCGAACGGCGTGAAAGTTCACGACGGCGCGCTCTGGGTGTCCAACCTGGATCGCGGCACGCTGGTCCGCTTCCCTCTCAGCGGAGCACCCGGCCGGGTCGTCGCCTCGGGTCTCGGGCCGGTCGACGACTTCGCCTTCCACGGCGAGGACGTCATCGCGGCCGTCAACCAGGAGAACCGGGTCGTCAGCGTCGGCCGCGACGGGGTCCGGACCATTTTGTCCATTTCGGATGGCTTGGCCAACCCGACGTCCGTAGCCGTCCGCGGTGACACGCTGTACGTGGCCGACAGCGCGTACTTCGGTGGATCACCCAACCTGCTGCGCACCCGGCTGAAATGACCGTGCATCCGCACGCCGATTGTGCACACGATTTCCGTGATCTCCGGGAAACGGTTGCTGGGAACCAAATCCCCCGGTAAGTTGGCGGGCCCCGGTGTTCGGTCATCGGCCACCGGGGTTCGCGCTGCTCGGCGGAGCGGGGAGGCCACCGCCGAGAGAGCGCTTTCCGGCGGTAGGGGTCGCCGCCGGGTGCAGGAGGGAAGCAGTGCCTTGGTGTTGCGGGGAACGGTCATGGCCGAGCGCGTGACCGAGCCGTACGTGGTCGGCCTGGAAGCCATCGCGGGTGAGCTGCTGCGCGGAAAGTGGTGTGTCTACCTGCATGAATGGCTCGGCGACGAGCTCGATTTGCCGACCTGGCAGGCCGAGGTGGCCACGCACGCCGAGCACGCCGGCGTCGAGGTGTGCTTCGTCGAGATCCCGCGCAAGGACATGACGCTGGTGGCGAACGTGCGCGCCCTGCCGAGCTTCGAGCAGGTCACCGAGTCCGTGGCCGCCCTCGAGCACTACCGGGGCCTGAACGGGAGCAGCCGGAGCGTGGTTTTCCGCCGATCGGCCCAGTGACACGAGCGCGATCGCCGCGCCCGATCCGCCGGCCCGGCCGCCGGGCGAGGTTGACTTCAACCTTCCTGGAGCTTTTACCGTCGGCACCATGACCGCACTCCGCACCGCCCCGCCGCCGATCCCGCGCACCGTCTGGATCGCGTCCGGGGTGATGGCCCTCGGCGGCTTCCTGGGCAACATGGACGCCTCGATCGTCGCCGTCGGACTCGAATCGATGCGAGACAGCCTCGGTGTCGCACTCGTCGAGATCCAGTGGGTCGCGACGGCGTACCTGCTGGGCCTCTCGGCCGCGCTCCCGCTCACGCCGTGGCTCGGGCGCAAGTTCGGCGCCGGACGGCTGTGGCTCGGCGCGCTGGCCGCGTTCCTGCTCACGTCGGTGGTGTGCGCCCTCGCCCCGGACGCGGGCACGCTGATCGCCGTCCGGGCCGGGCAGGGCATGGCCGCCGGCGTCATGGTCACCGCCGGGCAGACCGTGATCGGGCTGGCCGTCGGCCCCGAACGGCTGGGCCGCACCATGGGCACGCTGGCGCTGGTGGTCGGGCTCGCCCCGGTCGTCGGGCCGAGCGTCGGCGGCTTCCTGCTCGCGCACTGCTCGTGGCCGGTGCTGTTCTGGCTGAACCTCCCGATCGGACTGCTCGCGTTCGGCCTGGCGCTGCGGTACGTGCCGCGCGGCGACCGGCAGCAGCCACCGCCGATGGACTGGCGCGGGCTCGCCATGGTGTCGCTCGGCCTGCCGCTGCTCGTCTACGCGCTCACCGAACTCGCCACCCCCAGCTCGCTCGACATCGCTCTCGCGGCCGTCGGCGCCGCCGCCATGGGCCTGTTCACCTGGTGGTCGCTGCGCACCACCCACCCGGTGCTGCAGCTGCGGCTCGCGGCGCGGCCGGTGCTGGGCTCCGCGCTCGCGTCCGTGCTGCTCGGCGGCGCCGGGATGTTCGGCGCCGTCCTGCTGCTGCCGCTGTGGTTCCAGCTCCGGCTCGGCGCCGGGACCGCCGAGTCGGGCGTCCTGCTCGCGCCGATGGGGCTGGCCACGACGGTGTCCGTGGTCGTGGCCGGACGGTTGACCGACCGCTACGGCGGCGGGACCGTCGCGCTCACCGGGTCACTGGTGGTGCTGGCGAGCACGGTGCCGATGCCCTGGCTCGGCCCGGAGACGCCGACGTGGCTCATCCAGGCCCTGCTACTGGTCCGCGGCGCCGGGCTCGGGCTTTCGATCCTCCCCGCGTCGACGGCGGCGTACGCGTCGGTCGCCGCCGCCGAGCTCGGCCACGCCACCGCGCTGGTCAACATCGTGCTGCGCGTGGGCGGCGCACTCGGCGGCGCGCTGTGCGTGATCGTGCTGTCCCGGGGCCTGAGCGCCGGCCCGGCGACCGGGTTCGGCTGGGCCTTCGGCGTGCTGGCGGCGCTGTGCGTGCTCGGCGCACTGGCCACCGCCTGGCTCCGGCGGGCCGAGCGATCGTCCACAGTGGACGCGAAGGCGTGACTCACCAGGGAAGCTGGCGTGAGCACCGGATCGGTGATTTGCTGGAGTGGGTCGGATACTGTCGGTGAGGGGGAGGACGGGCGATGGCGGGGGTGCGCAAGCGGCTGGTGACGGCCGCGGCGGTGACGTCGGTGCTGGGGAGCCTGCTGGCGGCAACGCCCGCTTCGGCCGCGGAATCCGTCGACTGGCAGCCGTGCGCCGACGCGCCCGGCGTCGACTGCGGCACGGTGACCGTGCCGGTGGACTGGGCGCACCCGGATCGCGGCACCACGTCCGTCGCGCTCGCCCGGCGCAAAGCCACGGACCCCCAGGCCCGGATCGGCTCGGTCCTGATGGACCCGGGCGGCCCCGGCGGATCGGGCACCGAGGAGGTCAAGTACGGCTGGTCGCTCTCGCCCGAGATCACCCGCCGCTTCGACACCGTCGGGTTCGACCCGCGCGGCGTCGGCGCCGGCACCCGGATCTCGTGCGGGCTCGAGGAACTGATCGCCGACCACCCGCGCGTGCCGCGCAACCAGGCCGAGTTCGACCAGCTCGCGGAGTACAACCGGAAGCTCGGCGAAAGCTGCAACCGCATCTCCGGGCCACTGGGGCAGTTCGGCGACACGAAGAGCGTCGCGCGGGACATGGACGCCATCCGCGTCGCGCTCGGCGAGCCGAAGCTGACTTACTACGGCGTTTCCTACGGCACGCTGATGGGCCAGCAGTACGCGGAGCTGTTCCCGGACAAGGTCCGCGCGCTCGTGCTGGACAGCAACATGGACCACTCGCAGTTCACCGCGGCCGAGTTCCTGCTCAGCGAAACCCGCTCGGTGCAGGCGGAGTTCGGCGAGTTCGCCGCCTGGTGCGACCGGACGCCGAGCTGCGCGCTGCACGGCCGCGACGTCTCCAAGCTCACCCGCGACCTGCAGGACAAGGCCGCGCGCGGGGAACTGAAGGACCCGCAGAGCGAAGAGGTGATCGAGCCGCTGGACCTCGCGTCGATCTTCCAGGGCAACTTCTACACCCCGACCTGGGGCAGGCTCGCGACGGTGCTCAAGGAACTGGCGGACGGCACCGCACCGGCCGCCTCGGCCCGGCTGCGCGACGACATCCCGATCAACTACGTCTTCCAGAGCGTGTTCTGCGACGACTGGCACATGCCCGTGCACAACTTCGCGGAGCTGGAGACCTACCGCCGGGTGGCCGCCGCGTTCGCCCCGGACATCAAGGTCAACTCCCTCGGCTGGCGGGCGGTCACCGGCTGCATCGGCTGGCCGAACCGCACCAGCAACCCGCAGCACCCGCTGCAGGTGCACGGCGCACCCCCGTTGCTGGTGCTGAGCAGCCGCCACGACCCGGCGACACCGTACGCGTGGTCGCAGGCGGTGGCCCGCCAGACGGGCAACACACTGCTGACCTACGACGGCTGGGGCCACGGCGCGTACTCCAAGAACAGCACGTGCGTAACGAAGGCGACCGACGACTACCTGATCACCGGAAAGCTGCCGGCGCCGGGGACCCATTGCGCGGCGGTCGAGCCACCGGCAACTTCTTTGGTCGCCCAACGTCCTTCGACGATCGGCTTCTGAGACTCTGCGGCTTTGGCTTCGCCGTGGCGTGGGAAATCGGCGCTCCTCGTGGTTCCAGGGTACGAACAGGGGCTCACCCTTACACCCCTTCGTGTGATGAACTCATGTTCGATGCTCGGTAATCTTGAGCTATGTCCGACAACGCGACTCTCTCACCCGACGCGGTGGCCATCGCCG
>NZ_PPHF01000063.1 GCF_002904335.1 Amycolatopsis sp. CA-126428
GGCTCCACGGCGAACGGGGCGGTCATCCAGATCGCCACGTGCAGCGGCAACGCCGCCCAGCAGTTCGTCCTGTCCGCGGCGGGCGACCTCGTCAACCCGCAGGCCAACAAGTGCGTCGACATCCAGGGCTGGAACGGCAACGACGGGGCACCCCTGGTCCTGTGGGACTGCACCGGCGGAGCGAACCAGAAATGGCACCGCGGGTGACTTCACGATCGCCGGCTCTGAGACCAGGGCCCGGTACCGGCCGCCGCCGGACCGGGCCCTGGTTCAACCGGCGGCCGTTCACCGATTCGGTCGCAACGCCTTCGTGACCCGCAGCAGCTCGTCGAGCATGACAGCAGCGGCCTCGTCCATCAGACGGTCCGGGGCCAGCTGGCCCCCGGCGGTCAGCTTCTGCGCCGCGAACGAGACGTTGATCGACTCGAAGATCGGTACCATCCGCAGCGTCGTGACGACCTGCTTGAGCTGCTGGACCGCGCGCGTCCCGGCGCCGATACCGCCGTAGCTGAGAAAACTGACCGCCTTGTCAGCCCACTCCTGATGCAGGAAGTCGATCGCGTTCTTCAAGACAGCGTTGTAACCGTAGTTGTATTCCGGTGTCACGAACACGAACGCGTCAGCGCGATCGACGGTAGCACTCCAGTCCTTGGTGTGCTGGTGCTGGTACTGCCTCAACTTCGGGTGCTTCGGCTCGTCCAGGAACGGCAGTCCGACCTCGGCGAGGTCTACTGTCTCCACAGCGAAGCCGCCATGATCGTCGGCCACTTTCACAAACCACCCAGCGAAGGCGGGTCCGACCCGGCCAGGCCGGGTACTCGCGATCACGACCTGCAGAACCGGCTTGGTCTCGTTCATGGCGACTCTTCTCTTCATGTGCGGAACTGGTCAAAGCCTCGTATCGGCCGGCATCGGCTCAGCGTGGCCGAAGCCCGGCTGACCGGCCTACGCCCCTCCGGCTTCGGCGGCTGCGGTCCGGCGGGGAGGCGCAGGGGCAGGGGCAGCGTACGAGCCGACGATTCGCTGCCGGATTTCGCCGATACCTTCGACGCGGCTGATAAGTTCATCACCGACCTTCAAGAAGCGCGGCGGCGTCCTGCTCATCCCGATGCCGGACGGCGTGCCGGTGAAGATGAGATCCCCAGGAAACAACGGTGTGATCCGGGAGAGCCAAGACACCAGCGCCGCGACCCCGAACACCATGCCCGAAGTCCAGTCATGTTGCAGGATTTCCTCACCCAGCCGGCAACTGACTTCCACAGCGTCGGGATCGGCGAACTCGTCGGGCGTGACCAAGATGGGTCCGGTCGGACCGAACCCGGGATAGGACTTCGCCAGGCCGAATTGCGGCGCCGGGCCGGAACGCTGCAAGATGCGCTCGGACAGGTCCTGCCCAACGGTCAGGCCGGCGACCACTGCCCAGCCTTGGTCCTCGTCGATATTGTGGGCGTGGGCGCCGATCACGACGACGAGTTCCACCTCCCAGTCCACGTTGCCCTGCGGGAGGGAAAGCTCGTAGCGTGGTCCCACGATGCACGACGGGAACTTCGTGAACACGACCGGGGTTGTCGGAAGTTCGTAGCCCGACTCTTGGGCGTGCTTGGCGTAGTTCAACCCGATGGCGAACACCTGCCGCGGGTGCGGGCTGGGTGCGCCGAGTTTCTCGTCGCGGAGCCATTCCGGTTCGAGCACGACTTCGTCAGTGCCGTATTCGGCGTCGGCCCAGGCGCAAAACTCGGCCCATCGTGCGAAAACCTCGGACGGGCTGGGGCCGAAGCGGCCGCCGCTCGCCTCGAAGACGTCGATGGGCTTTTGGCTGTGGGCCAGGACTGTGCGTCCGGCAACGTTCGCGATTCGCATGGTTCGCTCTGCTCTCGTGTGGTCGATGTCGATCGGTGACCGGCTTCGGAAGATCGGGATCAGGCCTGCGACACCAGCCGGGCGGGGTGCAGGTCCGTCAGACAGGCAGCCAGCAGGTGACGGAGCGAGTCGGACGCGGCCGAGCCGTAGACGTACCAGTCCGGCCGGACGATGACGGCCGTGCAGCGGTGCTCGTCGAACCACTGCCGGTAGGCACCGTCGGTGTCGTTGACCACCGGCCACGGGTTCGCGGGACCGGTCGGAGTGCCGAGTACGACCACGGTGCCGCCGACCGCGCGCCAGGCCGCGAGGTCGTCGTCGAGGCCGGTACACGTGGCCGATCCGAGTACGGCGAGCACCCATCCGCCGCCGGAGGCGTCGTCGAACCGTTGCGTGTGAGCGGCGTCGGTCCCTACCCACGCTTGCGGGAACAGCTGACCGCGGGCGTAGTCGTCTGCGGCTGCCGGCGCGAGCAGCCCCTCGGAGTAGCCAGGGAAGCGGAAGCCCTCAGGGCGCAGCCCGGCGCGCCTGCGGGCGAGGAGTTCCTCGTCTCGGCGCTTGGCCGCCTGCTTGTCACGGATGGTCTGCAGCCGGCCGAGTTCTACCGCCTTCGCGGTGATCGCTCGGACGTGTGGCGCTCGCTCCTCCACATAGGTGCTCAACAGGTCTTCGCCCGCTCCTCGCAGCACCAGATCGAGCTTCCAGGCGAGGTTGTTGGCGTCCCGGAAACCCGAGCACATGCCCTGGCCGAGGAAGGGCGGCATCTGGTGGGCCGCGTCGCCGGCGAGCAGGACCCGCCCCTTCCTCCACTGTCGGGCGATGGTCGAACGAAACGTGTACGGCGCGATGCGGATGAGGTCGGCGTCTTGCGGGCTGATCCACCGCGAGACCCACGCCCACACTTGGTCGGCCTTGATCCGCGGGCCGGAGACGGCATCGTCGAGCATAAAGGAGAACCGGTGGTGGTGCGGCCCGATCGAGATGATCGAGATCGGCCGCTCAGGATCTCCGTACTGCAGCGCCATCGGCAGTTTGAGGTCACGCTTCAGCCGGAAGTCGCAGACCAGCCACGGCTCCTGGAAACCGTAGTCGTCCCATTCGACGCCCAGATCCGAACGGACGGTGCTGTTCCCACCGTCACAGCCGATGACGAAGCGAGCATTGAACGTGCGACGAGCGTCATCGGGCGTTCGCAGAGGCCTGCCCAGCTCGTCGGCCGGGGAAGCGACGACCTCCGCTCCGTCGTCGGTCTGCCGCAGTTCGGTGACCGCGTAGCCACGGACGACCTCAATGCCGGGTGTGCGCCGGCACAGGGCGTCCAGTTCACGCTCCAGCACCGGCTGGAACATCATATTGAACTCCGGCCAGCCGCAGCGGCCGAAGTCGGAGAACTCGTTCCCGATCAGCACCTCGCCGTCGGCGTTGCACCAGTCGTAGCTGCGCTGCACCCGCGTTCCGGTGGCGACCCGCTCAGCGATGCCGAGCTTCTGCAGCAGCCGCATGGTCTCGTCGTCGAAGGTCGCTGCCCGCGGCAGATTGTAGAGGCCGGCATAGCGTTCGACGACCGTGACCCGGTGACCGTATTGGCCCAGCAGCGCGCTCAGGGCCATGCCGGTGGGGCCGTAGCCGATCACCAGGACGTCCTGCCCGATCGACGTCATTCTCCCGAGGCCAAGATCGGCGCCCGCATGGCCTCCGGGACCAGCGGTCGGTCCTGCAACGCCGGCGAAGCCCACGCCGCGACCGGGAGTTCTTCGCCGTCCGGATCGGGATCCCAGAAGAACGGAGTATCCGCCAGATCATCCATCTCGGAGTAGTAGTACTCGGAAAAGGCGCCTGCAGGATCCTTGAGATACCAGAAATAGTTCGCCGACGCGGCATGGCGACCGAGCCCCCAGGCGTGGCGGTCCGGATGGTTCTCGATCATCCGCGAGCCGCCGTAGCCGATTTCGTCGACGTTGCGCACCTTCCACGCGGTGTGGTGCAGCAGCGTCTTGGGAGCCGGCAACAGCACGACGTTGTGGTGGTCGGTTTCGAATCGCATGAACGGGCCACCGATCACGTAGTCGCTGAGCCGCATGCCGATGCCGTCGAGAAAGAACCGCTTGGCTCGCTCCACGTCGGTGCACCCGATGGCCACGTGGCCGAGCCGCTGCGGCCGGACTGGATCTCGCTGCACCAGCTCGGTCCGCTCCACCGACGTCGGCGCACTCGGTGGCGGGTCCTTCGGCAACCGCTCGGCGATCGAAATCCGAACCAGCACTCCGGTGACCGGCTCCACCGCTTCCACTCCGCGGCCGGTGCGCTCGGCGGAAATACCGAGACCCTCGATCCGGCGCGCGATGGCGTCGAGATCGGCTTCGGCGTCCGCACCGATGTTCAACTCGGCGACGCGCGGCTCGCTGCCGGAGCGCAACTCCAGCTGTTCGCCGCCGATCTGGGTGGCGAACGTGCCCGGCGACGTCTCGTGCAGTCCGAACTCGGTATAGAAGGCCCGCGTCGCAGGCAGGTTCGGCACCTCGCGAACGAGGCTGATGATGCGGTGGACACCCATCGCTGCTCCTTCCGCCGTGACTACAGCGCGTCGACCATAGCATCTTGGTGAATTCGATGCATATACGTGAACGCGAGCAGGCTTCGATGACAGGTCGCCGAGGTGACGCAGCCTTGACATGGCGTGTCCCCGTCCCTAGCCTTCCATCTGTATCGTTCGTTACACACGCGGCCGGGTCAGGCTCGGGACGACGCGGGGTGGCGCGGGCCCTCGATCGGCCAACCACCTCATTCGTAGGTGAGCAATTTTGCGAGGAGTCGACGTGGCACACCCCCGCCAGCACGGTGAGGCGACGCTGCCCACCCACACCGACTGCGACGTCGCGATCGTGGGCTTCGGGCCCGTCGGAATGATCACGGCAGGCCTGCTCGCACAGCAGGGGCTGGACGTTGTCGTCGTCGAGCGCTGGCCTCAGCGGTACTCCCTGTCCCGGGCCGGGCACCTCGACGGCGAGACCATGCGGACGTTGCAGCGGCTGGGCGTTGCCGAGGCGGTGGAGCTGGTGGCCCGCCCCATGCTGGAGTGGAGCCTCATGTCGGCCGACATGCAGGTACTGGCCACTCTCATGCTGGGCAAAGGCGGCAGCGGCTGGAAGGAAAGCTACCTGTCCTACCAGCCGGAGATCGAGGCCATCTTCGACGCCAGGGTGCGCGAGCTCGGGGTGACAGTCCACATGGGAACCGTGGCGACCCGCCTGGAGCAGGATTCCGACGCCGTCACCTTGACCGTCGTCCCCAGCCACGGTCCGGAGGCCGGCCCCCGGCTGGGCGCAGACCCTTGCACGATCAGGGCCGGCTACGTGATCGGAGCGGACGGAGCGCGCAGCTGGGTGCGCACTGTTCTCGGCAGTGACCGCACCGATCTCGGTTTCCCGGCTCTCGACCAGCTCGTCATCGACCTCGAGCACCGCAACCCGGACGTGCACCTGCCTCAGCTGCCCGAGGTCTACCAGGTGCTCGACATCGAGCGGCCGCTGCTGGCCGGCCGGTGGTCCGGGCCCCGCCATTCGCGGTTCGAGTTCGCCGCGAACGAGGGTGAGAGCCGCGCGGAGCTGGTGGACGAACAGCGGTGCTGGGATCTGCTGGCGCGTTGGGGGATCACTCCCGAGATGGGCAGGATCGAGCGGCGAGCGGTCTACACCTTCGAAAGCACGCTCACCTCGCCCTGGCGGCGAGGTCGCGTACTGCTCGCCGGCGACGCCGCGCACACCATGCCACCGTTCATGGGGCAGGGCATGTGCTCCGGTGTCCGCGACGCGATGAACCTCTCGTGGAAGCTCGCCGCCGTGGTGCGCGGCGAGGCGGCCGACACCCTGCTGGACACCTATGAAGCGGAGCGGGCACCGCACGTGCGGCGACTGACCGAGATTTCGATGGCTTTCGGTGAACTGGTACTCATGCGTGACCCCGAGCTGGCACGGCAGCGTGATGAGGCGCTGCTCACCGGCACCGTGCCGACGCCACCCATCTTCCCCAGGCTGGGCGCGGGAATTTTCTCTGAAGGCGCGGACGACGATGCGGACGGCCCGGTCGGCCGTCCGTCACCGCAGGCGCGGGTAGCCCTGGACCGGCGAGTCGCCCGCCTCGACGAATTCGGAGCCGGTTGGCGGATCGTGTCCCGGCACGCGGTTCCGGCCGAGCTGTTCGACGGCGCCCAGCGTGACCTGCTGACCAGGTTGGACATCGACGTCGTCCACGTCTCGCGCGGTCCTGGGCCCGGTTATTTCCTCGACATCGACGGCGAGTACGACCAGTGGTTCCAGGCGAGGGGCGTACGCGCCTTCCTCCAGCGACCCGACGGCTACATATTCGGAACCGCGTGTTCGGTCGCGGAGCTGCCGGCTCTGCTCGACGAACTCGGCGCTCAGCTTGCCCATCACGGGTGGCGTGAACTCGACGAAGCGATTGGGCCTCGGCACGCGCAGGCGACCGGGTCCGCTCTCTGAGCACACGAGATCGCCGACCGCCGGCACGTGTGGATCGACGGGCCCGGGCACCTCGAGCGGTATGGGCAGGCCACAGGGCGCCGCCGGCGATCAGCTGCACGTACAGTGTTCCTGTGACCGGCCCAGGTAACCCTCAAACAACCGACGACACGAGCGTGTCTCCGACGCGGCAGGGCATTCAGTCCGTTGAACTCGCCATGACCGTGCTGCAGGCGATGGAGAAGGGCCTCGGGCCCATGAGCCTCAAGCAGATCGCCGTCGGCAGCGGTATGCAGCCGAGCAAGGTGCACCGCTACTTGGTGAGCTTGGCCCGGGTCGGCCTCGTCGCCCAGTCGCCGGGTTCGGGCCGCTATGATTTCGGGCCGGCCATGCGCAGGCTGGGCATCGAGGCCCTGCGGCGGATGGATGAGGTCGCGCTCGTCTCCGAGCACCTGCCGACGCTGCGCGACCGGACCGGCCACGCGGTCAACCTCGCGGCTTGGGCTGATCACGGGCCGGTCATCGTCCGCTGGGACTACGGCTCATATGCCCTGCCGATCACCGTCCGGGTCGGTGCGACCATGCCGCTGCTGGCGTCGTCGGTCGGCCGGGTGTTTCTCACGTATCTACCGCAGACGCTGACCGCGCCGCTGCTGAGCAGCCAGTTCGACGACGCAGCCGACACCCGGGCGCCTGACCTCGCGGAGATCGACCGCATCGTCGCCGAGGTGCGGCGCACTCGCGTGGCGGTCACCTCGGGCGGAGTGGTGCCCGGTGTCGTCTCAGTGGCCGCTCCGGTGTTCCCCGCGGCTGATTCGCTCCCGCTCGTCGTCTCGATCGCCATGCCTTCTCGGCAGGTCACCGACGAACTGCTCGCCTCGGTGACCAAAGAACTGCTGCGTTCGACCGAGGCCATGTCGGCAGAGATCGGCCACCGGGCACGGTGAGCGCTGTCAGGTGATCGCGAGAGGACTGACCGGAACGCCGGTTGCGCCGTGCACCGGAAGGGCACCCAGCACGAAGAGGAACTGGCTGCGCTCTGTTTCCGCGCACACCTCGGCCAGGGCCGACACGTTCGCGTTGTCGATGAGGGCCAGCCCCAGCCGCGCCAGGCCGACTTGGTGCAGCACCAAGGCGGGCCCGTGTCCCGGCGGATGGTCGCCGATGTCGCTGGCGAGCACGCTGATCTCCCGGCGCGCCAGCCAGCGAACGGCGTCCAAGGTCATCGCCGGCAGCGGTTCGCCGAGGTCCTGGTGCACCACCCAGCCACCACGCACGACCAGGGCGTCTCCGGACCGGACGCGCACGCCGGCCCGCGCTTCGGCCGCGTCGAGATCGGCCGCGGTGACCTCGTGCCCGGGTGCGAGCCGCCCGCCTGGTGCAAGGTCGAGGAAGGTCCCGGCAGTGGTGATCCCCGCGACGAACGAGGTCGTGGACGCGTGCCGCAGCGTTCCCCGCTGCGCCGCATCGTCGACCGGCACACCGGGATAAACGCGGCCATCCACTGGCACGTGCGCCAGCGCGTCGATATGCGTCAGGGCGACGTGGTGGGTGTTGACGACCAGTACATCCGACAGCGCACGCGCCGGTGAACCGGTGTAGACGAGCAACTGCTGGACCGGCGCGGGCATCGGGCTGAGCCCGTGCGGCGTCGCGCCCCCACCGGCGAGGGACACCGGAGTGACGGGATGGGCGAGCGACACCGCGCGCCCGGTGCGGACCGCGGCCGCGCCCCGGGCCCGGGCTTCGTCGGTGATGAAATTCAGCGTGCCGAGCTCGTCGTCATCTCCCCACCGGCCCCAGTTGCTCGGCGGCGCCTCCCCCGGCTCGACGCTCACGAGGACCGAACCCGGGCCAGCCGCGGGAACAACCGCTCGGCGTTACCGCGGTCGATGGCGTGGCGTTGTTCGCCCGTCAGGTCGAACGCGTCGAGCCCTTCGGTGAACCGGCGGGACTGGTCCGGGCGGAACTCGTAAGGCCAGTCGGAACCGTACGTCACGTGTTCCAGATCGGCGAAAGCCAGCAGCGAAGGCAGGGCGTAGGGGCCGGTCAGCGCGGTGTCGAAATAGAAGGTCCGCAGCTGGGCGAGGACGTCGGCCTCGTCCGCCTCTCGGGAGATCATGCTGGCGATGCGGGCGGCGGCAAAGGGGACGAAGCCCCCGCCGTGGGACAGCAGGATCCGCAGGCGGGAGTACCGGCGCGGGCAGTCGTGCTTGACCAGGTTCACCGCCGCGCGGGTGCTGTCGGCGAGGAAGTCGACGACGCCTGCGGTGATTCCCTCGACGGGCGGCCCGGGCAGCGCGGTGGGGTGGATGAACAGCACCGACGCCCGGTCGTCGAGCAGTTGCATGAGCGGATCCCACTGCGGTGCGCCCACGTAGACGCCGTCAACGTTGCCGAGCACGATGACACCGTCGGCCCCGAGGTCGTCCAGAGCGTACCGGGCTTCTTCCAGGGAGCCGTCCAGATCCGGCAGTGTCACCGTCGCGAAGAAGCCGAAGTGGCCGGGATCTGCTCGTACGAGTTCGCCACAGAACTCGTTGACCGCGCGTGCCAGCTTGCGTACTTGCACTGGGTCGTCACCAGGTCCCCACCGGACGCTGGGGCTCGAGACCGAGAGGATGGCGGTGGCGATGCCTTTGGAATCCATGGCCTCCAGCGCGGCGTCGACATTCCAGTCGACTACCGCCCCGCCGTAGTCCCTGTTGGCCCGCAGCCAGGCCAGGTAGTCGGGGGGAACGACGTGGGTGTGGGTGTCGATGCGTTCTCGCGAGGATTTCCGATCACTCCCGGCGTTCATGTGCTCGCCGCCTCCTTCAGTTTATGTGACGATCGATCCAGACATAGCGTTGGATAGACGCTCGCTCAAGTTGCGCGGGTCGAGATGCGTCGTGCCGTCAGGATGTCAACCCGGCTCCCCGTTCTCGGCTGCCATGAAAATCAGGACGTCGACCAGCTTCGCCAACGTGTCCGAGTGCGCCAGTGAGCCCCCTTGAGCAGTGAGGAACGCGCCTTCGAACGCTGCCCCGGCGAAATCGACCAACCGGTCGGCCACGGCTGTGGCCGGTGGCCCATCCGGTTCGGCGAAGCACAGGGCCAAGGCATCGCGCAGTCCCTCCCGCTGCCGTCGTCGCAGCCGGAGCACCGCGTCGCTGACTTCTCCGTTCGGGGCGCTGAGCAGCAGGATGGTCTGCAAGCGCAGGAAGTCGGGGGACTCCTCGATGACCCTGGCGGCCCGTTGCAGAACCCACGTCACCTTCTGCGCCGGCGAGCCCGCTTGAGGCAGATCATCCGGGGACGTCGACGCCGCGAAATGTGCGGCACCTCGCTCCATGACCGCCTTGAGCACGCCCTCCTTGGAGCCGAAGTGCCAGTAGATCGAACTGGCCGGCAATCCCACCTCCTTGGACAGCGCAGAGATGCTGGTGCCGTCGTAGCCGCGGAGGGCCATCAGTCGGCTGGCCGCGTCGAGGATCTCCTCCCGCGAGCGGTCGCCCTGTTCCTGCCGTTTGGTCTTGGTGGCTTTTTCGCTCACCGGCAAAGCCTACGGACGGCCGGTCCGGAAAGCACACGGCGATGGGTCCGACGGGCAGCGCCGGTGGCCGCTGTGGTCGGTTCATCGGTGCGCGCCCCGGCAACCGGTACGCAGCGCGTGAGCGGACCGGACCCTGTGCTCATAGCATGTCCTTACCGGCCGCGGCCCTCCACCTGAGCCACGGCAGCCGCCGACCCCAGGCTGCGCGCGTGCCGGGCGTGCGCCGCCAAGCGGCCAAGCCGACTGCGAGCAGCAGCGCGGCTCCGTTGAAGAGATCGGGGATCCAGATCGGCAGCTGAGCCAGCTGCAGTCCTTTCACACCCACGGCCAGCACGTAGGCCGCCACCACCGTGCCCCAGATGTTGAACCGGCCACCGCGGAACTGCGTCGACCCCAGGAACACCGCCGCGATGACGGGCAACAGGTAACCAGGTCCGACGGTCGGATCGCCCGCGGACAGCTGTGAGGTCAGCAGGAGGCCGGCCAACGCGGCCACGACGCCGCCGGTGACCAGCGCGCCGAGCATGACGCGCGAGGTACGGATGCCGCTGAGCTGGGCTGCCTCGATACTGCCGCCGGTGGCGTAGATGCGCCGGCCCGCCGGCGTGCGCTCCAGCACGTACCACAGCACCAGGGCCACCACCACCATGATGTAGAAGGGCCACGTCACGCCGAACAGCAGCCCCGTTCCCAGCACCTCGAACCCGCTGGGCAGGTTGACGATCTGCTGACTGCCGGAGATCCACGCGATCGCAGCGGTCAGAAGTGAGCTCACGCCCAACGTCGCGATGAACGACGGGATCCGTGCGCGGGTGATCATCAACCAGGAGAACGCTCCCACGGCCGCGCCGGCCAGCAAGGACAAGACGACGGCCCACACGATCGGCACCGAACCGACCAGCAACCGCGCCACGACGACCGCCCCCAGCCCGACCTCGGTGCCGATCGCGAGATCCACCACCCCTGCGGCGATCGGCACCACAAGACCGACCGCTACCAGGCAGGTGACCGCCTCGTTCGACAACAACGACCGCCACGTACTCGCCGTCAGGAAGGTGTCCGGCACCCACAGCGAGAAGATGACGAACATGATGGCGAACAGGTATAAGGCGGCAGCGTTGCGAAACGCCACGACACGCCGCAATCGCACCTGCCACGAGTCGGATTCCGTCGGAACCCGCGAATTCTGTGTCTTCGTCGGCGCTTGAGGGGCAGTCTTCGACGAAACTGCCGGGACGTCGGTGACCCGAGCTTCCTTCATCTGCTTCACTCCGTGTTGTCCGTCTTGAGGTTTGCGTCGAGTCCCAGCTCGTCGCGGACCAGGCGGGCTTCGGTCAGTTGTGCCCGGGCGACTTCGCTGATCACCCGGCCGTCCTTGAACACCAGCACCCGGTCGCACAAAGACACGAGTTCCTTGGTGTCGGATGAGCAGACGAGAACGGCTGTGCCGCTGTTCTTCGCGGCGACGACGAGTTCGTGGATGGCCGCCTTCGCCCCCACGTCGACGCCCTGGGTGGGTTCGTCAAGCAGCAGTACTCTCGGCTCCAGCCGGAGCCACTTGGCCATCACGACCTTCTGCTGGTTGCCTCCTGAGAGCAGCTTCAGCGGTAACTCCGGAGCCGGCGGACGCAGGTCCACCACCCGCATCCACGTCCGGGTCTCGGCCAGCTCGGCCCGGCGGTCGATCCGGCCCAGGCGCCGTCGCAGCGGCCGTAGCGACGGCAGCGTCAGGTTTTCCCGGACGGTGAGATCCATGATCGCGCCACCACGCCTGCGATCGGCGGGCACGTAGGCGACGCCGCTCCCGATCGCCGCGGAGGTGTCGCCGGAGGCCAGCTCCCGGCCGGCGACCTCGACCCGGCCGCCGCGGCGGTGCCGGGCGCCGAACAGCATTGCGCTCAGTTGCTCACGCCCCGAACCCTGCAGGCCACCGACACCGACGATCTCCCCGGCGTGGAGGGTGAGGGAGAAGTCTTGGATCTCCTCACCGCTGATGCCGGAGACTGTCAGCACCGGCGGGCCGCCGCTGCCACCGGTGAGGTCGACGTCGGCGACCTCGCGGCCGGCGATCAGCTTCACCATCGCGTCGTGGTCGAGCCGGCTGGTCGTTTCGTCGGCGACCACCCTGCCATCGCGCAGCACGACCGCCCGGTCAGCCAGGCTGAGCACCTCGTCGAGCCGGTGGGAGATGAAGACCACCCCGGCACCGGAGGCCGCGACCCGCCGGACGGCGTCGAAGAGGATTCGTACCTCGTCGCCGTGCAGCGCCGTCGTCGGCTCGTCGAGCACCAGGACGTTGTCCTGCCTGGTCCAACCGTCCATCGCCCGGGCGATCGCCACGATCGCCCGCTGGGCCGGTGAGAGCCCACCCACCGGCGCCGTCACGTCGAACCGGACACCGAAGCGGGCGATCAGCTGCTGCGCGTGCCGTCTTTCGGCGGCGGTATGCACGGGAGCGAACCCCCGGCCACGCGCCGGCTTGCCCAAGCCGAGGTTCTCCACGGTCGAGAGGATGTCGGCCAGGCCGAGATCCTGGTGGATGAAGTGCAGCTCCTCGCGCGCCGCCGACCAAGCCGTGAGCCGCCCTTCGGCGTTGCGCACCTGGACACTTCCGCCCGCATCGGCCTGGTGGACACCGGCCAGGATCTTCACCAGCGTCGACTTGCCCGAGCCGTTGTGCCCCAGCACCGCGACCACCTCACCGGCGTGCACGTCCAGCGACACCTCGTCGAGAGCCTTCAACCCCGGAAAGGTCTTCGAAAGTTCGTGCACCCGCAGCAGCGGTGCGGATCCAGCGATCACCGCGTTCACCTCGCCGGATGCCAGAGCTGGGTGAAACGCTGCTGGTAGTCCGGATATCCCGACCAGCCTCGGGTCGGGTCGAAGGTGATGTCCTTCTGCTCCAGGAACTGCGTCGGCACCTGCCCGGCTTGCTGCCCCGGAACCGGCTGGCCACCCTCGATCAGGCGTGCGGCCGCGTCGACACCGGTCCAGACCGACACCGGGAAGTCGATGGCCAGCCCGGCGGTCAAGCCGCCGTCCTTGATGTCCTGCAGGTTGCCGGGCGTGGGGGCATAGCCGAGGGTGGTGATCGACAATCCGGCCGCCTTCATCGCAGCCGGCAAGCCCGCGGCCACCTCGGAGCTGGCGAACACCGCGACGTTCGTCGAAGGATGGGCTTGCAGATCGGTCACGACCGTCCTCGCCGAGGTCGTCCCGATCGTGGCCAAGCCGATCGGGTCGGTGCGCACCTTGCACGAAGGACAGTTCTTCTTCATCTCGTCCTCGAAGGCCTTCTGCATCGGTCCGGAGAAGTCGAGGGCGGGCACCCCGTAGAAGACGACGTCGGCGTTCGCCCCCTTGTTGGCGATCACCCAGTCCGCCAGGAGCTTGCCGTTCTGAAGAGTGAGCTGGGAACCGATGTAGTTGAACGTGATGCCGAACGGCTTGACGTCCTTGCTGATCGACAGCGACACCACCTTGATCCCGGCGGCGGACAGGGCTTTGAGCCCGTCACCGAACAGCGACGGATCGATCCCGGTGATGATCACTGCGTCGGGTTTGAGGGCCAGCGCGCTCGACACGGCGGCCTGCGACGCCTGCGCCGTCGAACTGGCGTTCACCGAGGACAAGGTCCCGCCGACTGCCGCGATCGCCGGGCGGATCAGGTTGCCTATCAGTCCGCACGCGGTCGTCGAGCACTGCAGGTAGACGAACCTCGTGCCGGCCGGCAACGGCTTGCTCAGCGGCTCGGACACCGGGAAGGCACTCGGGTGGCCTTGGTAGGCGGCGATGGCTGTCTTCGCGGCGGCGACGTCCGCCTGCCCACCCGGTGCGGACTCCCCCGGGCCGGACGCCCCGCAGGCCGCACTGGCCAACACGCCCAATGCGGCCGCACCGGCGACACTCACCCGCCAGCGTGTCGAACGCTTCACACACCGGTCATCGATTCTGTGACGCACTGCTGCACTCTCCTGTCGCCATTGAAAGAAGCTGAAACTGCAGCGGCCGCTCACGCTGGTCACGCAGGGGCACGCCACCGCTGGACGACCTTCTGTGACGGTCGTTACTTACAGCTGGTTGCCCGACCGTAGGCCAGCGGACCACCGGCGTCAATGGCGAAGGTGCGGGATTGGCGAAGCGGCGAACTCGCACCACCGCCGTCGCAACCGCCCCCCGACCAGGTAATCCGTCCACCTTCCCACCGCAGTCCCCAAGGTGGATGGACAAGACACAGCCGGTCAATCCGCCATCTTCGCCGACAGTGAACCCCCTCGTGCCGGTCGGCGGCATTGACACAGCGCGCGCCAGGGTTCAACATTCGTGAAACCGGTGCACAGAAGTGAACGCTAAGCGTGAGCCGACGGCTACGCCGACTTCTTCCACCGACCCCCGTCGCATCGACGCTGTTGCCGGCAACGCCCGGCAGAGGAGACGAGAAGATGACCAAGCACGTCGCAGTGCGGCACTGGATCGCCGGGCAACGCGTCGATACTGCCACCACGTCCACGAGCACCAACCCGGCAACCGGAGAGGTGATCGGAACCTACGCCGAGGCCGACGCGGCAACCGGGCAGGCGGCAATCGATGCCGCCGCCCGGACGTTCGTCGAAAGCGGCTGGCGACTCGACGCAATGCAGCGAGCCACCGCGTTGAGCCATCTAGCCGACACTTACGCCGAGCGGCTGGACGAGGTGGTCGCCACGTTGTGCCGGGAGAACGGCAAACTACAGGCCGAAGCGGGTTTCGAGGCGCACTTCATCGTTCGTGCGCTGCGGTTCGCCGCCGGCCTCGCCCTGCACACCTCCGGCCGGGTCAGTGACACTCAGCCCGGTCGGCAAGCGCTGTCGATCCGGCAACCGGTCGGAGTCGCCGGCCTCATCGTCCCGTGGAACTCCCCCGCGTACCTGTCCATCCGGGCACTGGCGCCGGCGCTCGCGGCCGGGTGCACCGCGGTGCTCAAGCTGCCTGGCCAGGCGGCTCAGTCCGCCGACCTGATGGCCGACATCCTGGGCAGCGTGCCGGAACTGCCGGCCGGCGTGGTCAACGTCGTCGTCGAATCCGGATCCGAGGTCGCCCGGCTGCTGGTCGACTCACCGCAGGTGCCGGTGATCAGCTTCACCGGCAGCACCGCCACCGGCCAACTCATCGCCGCGGCCGCGGCGGCGAACTTCAAGCGGGTCGGACTGGAACTGGGCGGCAAAACGCCGCACCTGGTGTTCGCGGACGCCGACCTCGACCTGGTGGTCCCCACCGTCGTCGCGTCCTCGACCGTCTTCGCCGGCCAGTTCTGCATGACCGGCAGCCGAATCCTGGTGCAGCGGGAGATCGCCGACGAGCTCATCGAGCGGCTGGCCCAGCGGCTGGAAGCGGTCAAGCCGGGCCCGGCCTCGGACCCGGCGAGCGAAATCGGCCCGATGATCGACAAGACGTCGGTCGCCCGGGTCGACGCCGCTGTCGAGGCGGCCATCGCGGCGGGTGCGAAGGCGCTGGTCCGTGGCGGGCCGAGCACCGACCCCACACTGGCCGACGGTGCTTTCTTCCAGCCGACGCTGCTGCAGGTGTCTGACTCCGCCTTGCCGATCGTCCAGGAGGAGACCTTCGGCCCAGTGCAGACCGTGCAGGTCTTCGACACCGAGGAGGAGGCGATCGCGCTGGCCAACGACAGCCGTTACGGACTGTCGGCCTGTATTTACAGCCGCGACGTCGACCGGCCGGTGCGCGTCGCCCGGCAGCTGGACGCCGGACTGATCTCGGTCAACAGCTGGGCCAACCTGACCATCGAATTCGAGGAGGGCGGTTTCAAGGCCAGTGGTCTCGGCCGGCTCGGCGGTGTCGCCAGTATGGAGGACTTCCTCGAATACAAGCAGATCGTGCAGGACTACGCACCCACTGGCCACTGACCGGCACACCCTTCGGATCGTCCTCTCCCAGCTGGCAAAGGAGCCTCCATGTCCACAACGTCCTCGCACAGCGGCCGCGTCGCCGTCGTCACCGGCGCGGCCGGCGGCTTCGGCACGGCCGTCGCCTGTGAACTGGCCCGCCGCGGTGCCGACATCATCGCCGTCGACCTCAATCCCGCAGCCGCAGTGGTCTCGGCCGTCGAGGACATCGGGCAAAAGGCACTGGATCTGCAAGCCGATGTCTCCGACCCGGAACAAGTCGAAGCCATCACCGCCGACATGCTCGGCTTCGCCGGCCGCGTCGACATCCTCATCAACAACGCCGGCATCTTCCCGTTCCGCGACATCTGGGAACTCGATTTCGCGGAGTGGAAGCGCATCCAGGCCATCAACCTGGACTCCCAGTTCCTGATGGCGAAGGCCGTGATGCCCTCGATGCGCGACAACTCGTGGGGCCGGATCGTCAACCTCGCGTCGAACTCGCTCGGTCTCGCTGTACCGAATATGGTTCCGTACATGGCGGCTAAGGGCGGGGTCATCGGGTTCACCCGCGCACTGGCAACCGACCTCGCACCGTTCGGCATCACCGTCAACGCAGTCTGCCCGACCGCCTCGCGCACTCCGGGTGGGCAGAGCTTCATCGGCGACGAGGTGCTCGAAATGGTGGCCAACATGCAGGCGATCAAACGCGTCGGGACGGCGACCGACATCGTCGGCTCGATCTCCTTCCTGTCCAGCGACGACTCGGCGTTCGTGACCGGGCAGACGATCGTCGCCGACGGTGGGCTCATGCGGGTCTGAGCCCACCACGATGCACGATCACAACCGAGGAGCGGGCGCCATGGACGACGTCACCGCGATCACTCAGGTGATCCTCAAAGAACGCCAGGGACGCGACCGCGGATGGTTCGAGCAGGAGGCGTCGTGCTTCCACCCGCGGTCACGCGTGCACATCACCTGGTTCGACGGGCCCGGCGACGAGTTCGTGGAATTATCCCGAGCCAGTTATGCCGAAGGCATCCGGCCCAGTCACCGGCTCGCGCCACCCGTGGTACACCACAAGGGCGATCGGGCCGTGGCCGAGGTGCCTGCCGAAATCTCGGTGATCCAGGATTTCGGCGGAGTGGACGCTTACATCATCGCCTACACCCGGCTGCTCTACCGGGTCGAGCGCCTCAACGGCAGCTGGATGATTTCCGCTCTCGACTGCATCTATGAACGCAACACCGTGGTGCCGGTCGTCCACGGGTCATCGCCCACGATCGATCCCGAGCTGCTGGCCAGGTTCCGCCGGCCGTTCATGTACCTGGGCTACCACCTGCACCAGGCGGGGAGGCAGATCAGGGACGACCTCTACGGAGACGACCAACCCGGACCGGTCAACGCGCTCTACGAGGCCGCGTTCTCCTGGCTGGGGTCGCATGACGGCGGCCCGTTCCCCGAACTCGCGCACGTCTCCTCCAGTTCCGACTGAGCGCGAGCTTTCGCGCAACGGTCACCGACTCGATCAAGGACAGTCAACACGATGACCCATGACAGCACTTCAGGTTCCGGCCCGACAGCCGTCGAAGGACCGCGGCCTGGCGGTACCGGCCTGCTCGCCGGGCGCACCGTCGCACGGATCGGTTACGGAGCAATGCAGTTGCGGCGTCTGCACGATGACCGAAAAGCTGCGATCGCCCTGCTTCGCCGGGCCGTCGAACTGGGTGTCGATCACGTGGACACCGCTCAGTTCTACGGCGACGGCTTGGTCAACGAACTGCTGCGGGAGGGACTGGGAGCCCAGGACGACGTCCTGGTGGTCACGAAGATCGGTTGCGACCCCAATCCCGGGGGTCCCTTTCCCATGCGACCGGCGCAGCGACCCGAACAGCTGCGCGCCAGCGTCGAAGACAACCTCAGGACCCTGGGGCTCGAGCGGTTGCCGGTGGTGAACCTCAGGCGCCTCGATCGGACGTCACGGCTGCGCGCCGAAGGCGACCAGGTGGTGGACCTCGACGACCAACTCGGGGTGATGACCGCCATGCGCGACGAAGGGAAGCTCGGCGCCATCGGCCTGAGCAGCGTCACTTCTGCCGCGCTGCATCGTGCGCTCCCTGCCGGCATCGCTTGCGTACAGAACGAGTACAGCCTGCTCAACCGGAAAGACGAGGACCTGCTCGACGTGTGCGCCCGCGAGCACATCGCCTGGATTCCCTTCTTTCCTCTCGGGGGCGCGGTGCCTGGCACACCCAAGGTCACCGACGATGCCGCCATCCGAGCCGCGGCGAAGTCGCTCGACCGCACGCCGGCTCAGGTCGGCTTGGCGTGGCTGCTGCACCACTCCCCGAACGTCCTGCTCATCCCGGGGACAGCTGATCTCAGCCATCTCGAAGCAAACGTCGATGCCGGAACGATCACGCTCGACACCGCTACCCTCACCGCAGTCGTCGCCGACCGGCCCCGGGCGTGACCGCCGCGGTGACCGAGCCGGTCGACGTCGCCCTCGACCTCGCGCCCGTCGACCCGGCGGAGCTAGTGTCGCGCGTCGTTAGTTGGTTTACGATGATGGGTTTGCGATGATGGTGTATGCCTTCGTCGGGTTTG
>NZ_PPHF01000064.1 GCF_002904335.1 Amycolatopsis sp. CA-126428
TCTACACGACCGCGTCAGCGGCCTGAGAAACCGTCAGCCCCGGTGTCAACCGAAGTCTGGGCAGACCCAGCCTCCCTCAGACGGGTCGTTTCGGTGGGAGGACACCGCGGCGGTGAGCGTGCCGCTAGGCTGAGTCATGACCCACGGTGCGCTTGCGCACACTCACAGTCCCAAGTTCTGCGGAGGCGATGACAACGGACCCTGACAGCCCAATGCCGAAGCCGAGCGAGACCATGGCCGGTCTCGGCATTATTCAGGAGGCCGACCCGCAACTGCGCAGCCCCGCCCGCCGCTTCGCTCTCCCGGCTGAAGCCGAAGACGCCCGCCGGGTCGTCGCCGCCCTAAGACCGCATCTCATTTGGTTGTGTTGTCGCATGGGCGATATCGTTGGTCGGCGATGACCGATGTGGAGAAGTGGTGTCCGGAGCCGTTGTGGCTGCTTGCGTACCCGCTGTTGCCTGATGCGCCGCAACGCCATCAAGGTGGAGGTCGGCGCCGGCTGGATGATCGTCCGGTGCTGGCTGCGATTCTGTACGTGTTGCAGACCGGTTGTGCCTGGTCAGCGCTGCCGGTCTAGTTCGGGGTCAGTGCTGCGACCGCGCATCGCCGGTTCACCGAGTGGGTCGAGGCGGAGGTGTTCGCCCGGCTGCACCAGCAAGTGCTGGACTTGCTTGGTTCTGCCGGAGCGATCGACTGGTCACGAGCGTCGGTGGACGCGATGCAGATCAGGGCGGTAAAAGGGGGATCTGACCGGCCCCAGCCCGGTTGACCGGGGCAAGCCGGGCTCGAAGATCCACGCGATGAGCGAGCGTGGTGGCCTCCCGTTGGCGGTGGTCATCTCCGCGGCCAACCGTAACGACCACCTGAGTTTCGAGGCGGTGGTCGATGCGGTCGCGCCGGTCGCCGGGCCGGTTGGACGGCCGCGGCGCCGGCCGCGCAAGCTGCACGCGGACAAGGGCTACGACTACCCGTCCTGCTGGAAGGTCCTGCGTAGGCGGGGCATCATTGCCCGGATCGCCCGCCGGGGTATCGAGTCGGCAAGCGGCTGGGACGTTACCGGTACGTCATCGACCGGACCCTCGAGTGGGTTTCCCGGTTCCGTCGGCTTTTACGCCGCTACGAACGCAAGGCCGCCCACTTCCTGGGCTTCACCCAGCTGGCCTGCGCAATCATCTGCTCCCGCCGGGCTGTCAAACTAGATCTTCTCGCGCACAACAACCCCAAATGAGATGTGGTCTAAGCCGATCTGCACGCTGCCAAGGTGCTTGGCCGCAGTCGCCCGGACGCCGGTGACCGGGGCGAACGGCATCGCCGTCGTGGGCGTTCCCGTAGGTTCGACGAGGTAGGCGTGATCGGCAGCCACGGTGAGGCCGAATTGAGCCGCTGTGGTCGGCGCCACCACTACCGCGCGGGTTTTCCCGTCGACGACGTGAACCGAGGCGCCCGGCCAGGGGTTGCGGACCTGCATGTCGTGCGTCGAGCCGGCCTGGATCGCGACCGTTGTCGGCTTGCCGTTCGCTGCCTGGACCGAAACCCGGGTGTTGTGCTGTACCGAGACAGTGCCGGCGACCGCCCATTCGGCGGGCCACGCGGGGGCGACCCGCAGCACTCCGTCGTAGTCCTGCACGAGTGCCTCGTTGAGCGCGGCGGTGAGGACGCCGGACTGTTCGATGTAGGGCTGCTTTCCGCTGCCGCCCTGCCAGGAAGCCATACCGGAGACGAAACCCTGGTACTTCTTCACCATCGTGACCAGACCGTCTCGGACTTCGGAAGCGAGGCCCAGGCGTGCGGCCTGGACCGAGTCGTAGCTCCAGTCCGGCGAATTCCGGTATTGCCGGTTTTGGTACGTGCGAGTCGCGAGGTCGAACAGCGCGCCCGAGGAGTCGGTGACGACGTTGTACGGCCAGACCGCTTCCAGTCCGATGTTCTCGACGTTGTGCTTGGCCACGTTCTGCTGGTAGGAGTCGGCGATCACCGTGGTGCCCGAGGCGTCGCCGGCCTCGGTCAGCTGCTGCGAGTGCGTCGCGGCGTCGGTCCGTGGCAACGGCAGGATCTGGGTGCGGGCGGTGTCGAGCTGGGCCGCGAGGTCGAGGTCGCTGCCCAGTAGCCGGGCGGCCTGCGCCGCCACGGGGAAGAACGCTCGCATGGCGACGATGTCGGTGGTCGGATCTTGGACGTTCCACTGGGTCTCATGCGCGTTGGCGATCGCGTGGCGGTAGCCGTCGGCGCCCACCGGGTGGTAGACCAGCAGGAACTTCGCTGCCTCCCGGATCAGCGGGTAGTGCTCGCGCAGGAAGTCCAGGTCGTCGGTGTGCTGGTACTGCTGCCAGATCCACAGGCCGATCTCGGCGCCGGTGGTCACCGTCCGGCCGTTCCAGGTCGCTCCAGCGGCCAAGTTGCAGGACGAAGCGGTTTTCGGCGTGGTGTCCCTCTGGTAGCCGTTGCCGTTGTACCGCATGGTCTCCGGGACGCAGATGCCCTCGAGTCCACCCATCTGGGCTTTCGTCCAGGCTTGGATCGCGTCGAGGTTGCCCAGGTAGAGGTTGTACAGCGGCGCATTGAGATCCGAGTTGCCTGAGCTGAGGTTGGCCGCGGTCTGCATCCGGAGGTTCCAGAACCAGAATCCGGACGGGTACCACTGCTGGTAGTCCTGGCTGAAGTTGAACAGGTCGCCCACTCCGGCGTGAGATCCCGGCAGTCGGCCACGGCTTTCCGCCGCGTTGGAGTACAGGAACAGCGTGCGGAGATTCTCGAGGTAGTCGGCGGTCCCGTCCGCCGAGGTCATCTTGAACACGCCGGTGCGGCCCCAGAAGTCGTGCCACCACTTCAGGTGTGCACCCCTCAGCGCCGGCCGCCCGGCCGCGCCGTCGCCGCCGAAAAGGACGGCGGCGGTGGCCTGTGCATCGCCGCCGGTCCAGTGCGGCGCGGCGACGACGACTCGGAACGAGCCGTCGGCATGGGGTTGGAACCCGACTTCCGCGGAAGAACCGGCGGCGGTGGCGGCCACGTTGCGACCTCCGGCGGTGATGGCGGCAAGTGTGCCGAAGGCTTGGCCGGAGCCCGTCGTGGCCTTGTCGTCGATCCAGGATTCCGCAAGCGTGGCGATCTTGCCGTTCGCCGTGAGGGTCGGGGTGCGACCGGGCCACAGGCTTACTGCGGCGGTCTGGATACCGGCGGGGTCGGCGCCCGTCACTTCGATGACGAGTTCGTCCTTGTCCGCGCGCACGAAGGCGGTCAGTGACATCCCGCCTCCGGATTCGCGCAGTGTGCCGTCGTAGAGGTCGACGCTGCCCGAGAAGTCAGGTGCACCGGTCAGCTTCGCCAGCCCGGGGATTGTCACCCAACCAGGGGACTTGCGGTCAGGAAAGGTGTCGGTGCGGTTGAGCTGGGCGGTGAACCCGGACGCTGCCCACGCGGCGGCGCCCAGCGTGCCGTTTCCCAGTGGCGCGAACTGGCTCGCCTCGGTGTTCGGCCGGCCCAGCACGATGTTCGACCTGCGCACCACGGACGCCTTGTCGAGGGCGAAGGTGCCGTCGTGCCACGCGGTCGTGACTCCTCCGGCAGCCATCGCGACCGTGTCGGTGGCGAGCAACGTCGGCGCCAGCAGGCACAGAGCGGCGAACAGTAGCGACAGACGACGTCCGGCCATGGCGTTGCTCCTCGGGCGCAAGTCAGTCACGTCGATGTGACTGTGGCGGCGGGGCTTGCGTCCGTAGGTTATACATCGGACCTTTTCTGCAACTCAAGGGTGAAAATTTTCAGTCCCTCGGGGTATGTTCCGGAACTGATCCGATGTATCGGTGGTGACGCCGAGTCAGCGATGGGCTCACGAAGAGTTAGGCGGGCTGATGTGAGGACACCGCCATGATGTCGGCATGGTAACCGTTTTCTAGAGCTGGGTCCGTGTCCCTGTCTCAGGGCAACGCTGCTCAGGGTCGTACTAGGGGGATGAGACCGCCTTGACCTGGGCCGATTGAACGGGTTAGCGTAGTAAACGCTTTCTTGGCGCAGTTACTGTGGACTGTGTGGAGGAGCCAAGTTCGCCTCCTGAAGCAGGAGACCTGCCCGACATCCAATGGAGGATTCGGTGGCCGATCACTCGACGAAGACCATGCCGACGCTGGCTGTGATCGCTCGGGAGGCGGGGGTTTCGGTACCTACGGTGTCGCGGGTGGTCAACGGCCGTGAGGAAGTGGCGGCCGGTACGCGGCAAAAAGTCACCGAGGTGTTGCTTCGGCGCGGTTATGTCCGGCGGCGCAGCGACACGAAGCACAATCCGCGGGAAAGCCCGCTGGTGGACGTCATCCTGCGCGGGTTGCGGAACAGCTACGCGTCCGAACTGCTGAGCGGGATCGAGCAACGCGCGCACGCGGCCGGTCTCGACATCGTGGTGTCCGCGATGGAGGGCTGCGAAGAGCGCGAGCCTCCGAGCCGCGGTTGGCTCGACAAACTCGCTCGCCGCGGAAGCGCGGGCGTGCTGCTCGTGTTCGACGAACCCACCCGCCTCCAGAGTAACTGGCTGGCGGACCACGAGGTTGCGGTGGTCGTGATCGACCCGGTCCGGCCACTCGTTCGAGCACTGCCGTCAGTCGGGTCCACGAATCGCGCCGGCGGATTCTCCGCGGCCGAACACCTGATCGAGCAGGGACACCGGCGGATCGGAGTGATCGCCGGGCCGTCGGCCAGGCTGTACGCCACCGCCAGGATCGAAGGGGCCCGTGCGGCGATCGAGGCCACCGGCGGACGGCTCACCTCGGCGTACGTCAGGCACGGAGAACCCAATCAGGCCGGCGGATATTCGGGGATGTGCCAGTTGCTCGCCCTCGAGGACCCGCCCACTGCCGTCTTCTGCTGCAGCGACACTATGGCGCTCGGTGCTTGTGAGTTGTTGCGTGAACGCGGCATTTCGGTGCCGGACGGTATGAGTGTCGTCGGATTCGATGACACGCCGGAATGTTCATGGCTCCGGCCCGCGTTGACGAGCGTCCGCCAGCCCATCGTCGAGATGGGGGCGGCGGGGTTCGATATGCTCGCGGGCCTGATCGCGGGCGAGCGCCCGAGAGCGGCGCGGCTTGAACTGCCCACCACCCTGATCGTGCGCCACAGCACCGGCAGGCCTCGTAGCTGAAAAATCGAATAGTCGAAATTCCGCAAAATGAACGTCGAGAGAAAATGCGCGCTCGCCGCTGTGGCCGGCCGACCCACCTTCGCCACGTCATGAGCCGGTTGAGAGGCTTATTTCCGCGAGAGGCGTCGACGTCTGAAATTTTCAAGCCTTGACGGGCGGCGTCGACGGGATGAACACTTCTTGGCACGGCTCCCACCGAATCCCTGTCGCGAGATCCTCGCCGGCCGGAGCACAGGGAAGCTTTTCCACGACGTTCGTCCCTCTCGACGATGCTGAGGCCGTCGGCGGCCGAGCGGGAATCCGAATCCCGGCCGGCTGTCCCCGGACCGAGTACCAGGAGTCAACGATGACAGGTTCTGCCTCGTTCAGACGTGCGTCCCCGTCCATGGCCGCGCTTCTCGCCGCGGCTTGCGCGCTGGCGCCACATCCTGCCGCCGAAGCCGGGCAGTCTGGCCCGGTGCGGGTGACGACAGTTCTGCACCCGACGTTCGACACCTACCTGGAAGGCACGAGCACAACGGCCCTGCACTGGCTGCCGACCTTGTTGGTTTCCCATAGGGAAGCCGCGGAAGCCCCCGTGACCCGGTCGGCATTCCTGCGGTTCGACGTCTCGCAGGCCGCTTTGCCGGGCACAGTGGTGGACGCCCGGCTGGAACTGACGCTCCAGGCGGGCGCACCCGATCCAGGTGCCGTCCAGCTCGCCGCGGCACGGGTGGAGACCGACGACTGGACCGTGCCCAACACCGCGGCGGCCACGGACATCGCGGACACGACAGGTCCGCTGGTTCGACGTGGTGATCGGTTCGTCTACTCGGCCGGGGTCGGTGATGCTGCGCGGCAGGACCGGGCCGGGGACGGCGCCTTGTCGCTCAAGGTCTACGCGCCCGCGGCCGGCCCCGCGACGTTGGCGTTCCCCTCGCAGGACGCGGGTGACGGCCCCGAACTGCCGAGCCTGGTCGTCACCACCGCGGTGGACGCGGCAACAGCGAGGGCGCACGCGGCTGCGGCCTCGGACCTGTCGGTTACCCGGCATCAGGTCGACGCGATGCTCCGTCGTCCAGGTGCCGAGCTGAGACTGCGTGAGGAGGCTCCGCTGGGATCCCGGCTCCGGTGGCGATCTTCCGATGAGCAGCTCGTCACCGACAGCGGGCACGTCACCCGGCCGTCCGCGTCCTTGCCGGACGGTTCCGTGCTTCTGGATCTCACTGTGACGCAGGGCGCGGTGACTCTCGTCGACCGGTTCCGGGTGTCGGTCCCGCACAGCGATCAGGTGGCGGCTCCGGTGACTCCTGCCTACGCCGTCCAGCACGTTGCGCTGGAGAGTGGTGCGACGGCGCTGATCGACCGGCAATGGGGTGGGGTTTTCGAGCACGTCCAGTCCCCCGTGCAGCATCTTGACGCGGTGGTCGACGTGCGGCCGGGGGAACGGATCCAGCCGGCGGTGGACGCGATGGGTGCCCGCGGTGGCGGGGTCGTGCACCTCGTCGGAGGCCTGCACCGGGTCCAGGGCCGGATCGATCTGCGCAGCGGAGTCAGCCTCGTCGGTGACGGCCCCGGTCTGACCGTGGTGCAGCAGGACGGCAGCGGAGACACGATCGGCACGACCCTGCGCCAGCTCACCGATGTGGTCCTCAAGGACTTCACCCTCCAGGGCATCCGTGGCGCGGCTTCGGTCAGCAACGGGGTGCTGCTGGCCGGAAGTGACCCGCAGAGCGCGCGACACTCGCGCATCATGCTGCAGAACGTCACGGTCAAGAATTTCGGCAGCATGGGCATCCACATGAAACGGACCGCGAACATCATCCTCGACCGCGTGGCGTCGCTGTACAACGGTGAAGCGAACGGCCTGTTCCACAACCTCTACCTCTTGTACGACAACAATGTGCTGCAGTCGGACACGGATCTTTCCCGGCCGGTTCTCGGCAAGGGAGCCAAGTACACCTCAACCAGCAATGTCCTGGTCCAGCGGGCGAAGATCCGGGACGCGATCGGCAACGGGATCCAGGCCGACGGCCCGGAGGACACCAAGATCCTCTTCTACGACTACACCGTGGCCGGTGCGGGCAAGACGGCGCTCTGGTTCATTTCCGAGGACTTCAAACACCCGACTCCGCCGACCTACGACCCGGCCAACGCGCCGAAACACGTGATTCTGGCGAAGTCACACATCACCGGCAACTTGCGCGGCGGGGTGTGGAAAGCGCTGACCGACGTCTATGTCGTCGACACCGTGTTCGCCAACCGGCAGAGCGATCTGATGCTGCTGAACACGCAGCCCGTCTTCGTTCGGACCGGCTTCTCCATTGCACCCACCTATCACACCGATCCGAACGACCTGCCCTTGTACTAGCTGACCTGGCCGGGAAAGGGGTGCGGAGTACCAGATCGCCGGATCAGGGGGCCGGCGAGTTCGCTTCGGCGGCTGAAAGTGGCCGCGTGACCCAGCAAGTATGTCTTTCCGTCCCGACGATGTGAGGGGAAGAGCTCGTGAAAAACAATGAAACCGTCCTTCAGTGCAGGTCGAATCAGCGGCGGCGGCCGTGGTCGATCAGTGCGCCAGTCGTTCTCGCTGCCACGATGGTGATGGTGTCAGGTGTGGGCGGGGTCGCCGAGGCCGTGACGAAGACCGACACCGCCACCATGAAGGCGACGTCCTTCGAGGACGGGCTGATGTCGCCGTTCTCCGTGTGCACGACGCAGAGCCCCAACTACGCCCGTGTGGAAACGGCGTTCGGAACCAAGGCGACGAAGTTCTTCTGGACGCAGTCGGGCTACGACGGGACGCGAATGGATCGCGGAGCCGAAGCGTGCAGCGACTTGAAGGTCTACAAGGAAGGGTGGTACGGCCTCAAGCTCCTGCTGCCCTCGTCGGGCTATCCCCGCGATAAGACAACCATCGTCGGTCAAATCTTCGACAGTGGCGGGTGCAGCTCCTGGGCGGGCATCCTGATCGTGCAGAACAACGAGTTGTGGCTCGAACACCGCGGGGCCTGCGTCACGTCGACCACCCGCACGCGCCTCGACTCCGACATCCCGCGCGACACGTGGCTGCCGATCCGGATCCACTACGTGATCTCGAAGGCGAACGCGGGCCGGATCGAAGTCTGGTACCGCGGAGCCCCGAAGGCGACACCGACCTATCGGGCCACCGGCATCAATTTCGCGTCGTGGGGTCAGTACACCTCGAGCGACGAACTGGCCAAGGTGGCCGACAACCAGATCGGCCTCAAATTCGGCATGTACTGCGCCGACTACGCGAACTACACCGCGGGTGAGACCCGCGTGCTGTACTACGACAACATCGCCCAGCTGGCGGGCAACCCGTCCAATGCCTTCGATTTGGTCAACCCCAACTGATCGCCGGACCTCGGCAACGGCGTACGCCCCGTCGGGCGCCGTTGCCGAGACGCGGTCTCCGCCTCCCGGTGTATCCGTCCTGAAACGAACCGCGTCCGCCTTCCCGGAACCACGTCAAAGAGGACAGCAAATGGTGATTCCCACTCCCTGGCGTCCAGCCGTACCAGCGGTACTCACGGTCGTCGCGCTGGGTGCGCTCACGTGCCCGGCATCGGCGGCCGTCCCCGAGAGCGACCACGTGTACGCACTCCAGTCCGTCTCCACCGGCAAGAATGCCGATGTCCGGTTCGACTCACTCGCCGACGGCGCCGCGGTGGTAGCCAGGGTGCCGAACGGCAACCCCAACCAGCTCTGGCAAACGGTGGATGCGGGCAACGGCACCGTCACGTTCGTTGCTCTGAACAGCGGAAAATGCCTCGACGTGTCCCGCGGATCCAGCGCGCCGGGCGCCAAGCTGATCCAGTACACCTGCCACGGCGGCACCAACCAGGCCTGGACGCTCGGCGCCCCCGACGCTGCCGGAGCCCGCCGGATCACCTCGGTGCGCAGCGGCCTGTGCCTCGATCTCGACAGGGCCACCCAGCAGCGGCTCGTGCAGGCGACCTGTGGTACCGCCGGCAGCCAGCAGTGGAAGCTGCCCGAGCGCAATCGCGTCCCGGCGTGGGGTCCGGCTCAGGTCGCGGCGGGGCGCGCCTTCACCGACCAGACCGTCCGCATGATCGCCCACACCGGCGTCGCCGGTGCCGGGCTGCGGATCCGGTTGTCCAACCTCCGGAGCGCAGTGGCACTCGACGTCGGCAAGGTCGATGTGGCCCTGCGCGACACCGGAGGCACCACGGTGGCGGGCTCGCATCGCACGGTCACGTTCAACCGTTCCACCACCCCCACTCTCGCCGCGGGGGCAGAACTGGAGAGCGACGTCATCCCGCTGGCCGTCACCGCGGGCCAGGACCTGGTGATCAGTGTCTACTTGCCCGGTACCACCGGCGCGTCGACCTACCACGCAAACGCGCACGAGACGACCTACATCTCCACCGCGGGCGACTTCACCACTGATGACGCCCTGACCAACTACACGACCACCGCGCAGTCGTGGTTCTACCTCGCGGGCCTCGACGTGGTGGCGCCCCAAGCCGACTCCACCGTCGTCGCGGTCGGCGACTCGATCACCGACGGATCCAGAGCCAGCGACGGCCAGAACAAGCGCTGGCCCGATTTCCTGGCGCGGCGCCTGCAGGCCGAGCCCGGCGGCCAGCGCCTCGCCGTCGCCAACGCCGGCATCGGTGGCAACAAGGTGCTCAGCAACGCCGGCGTCGGTCAGGGGCAGAGCCTGCTCGCGCGCTTCGCCCACGACGTACTCGGTGAGCCGGGCGTGAAGGACGTGATCATCTACGAAGGAATCAATGATCTGACCAGCGGCAAAGGAACAGGCGGCGCGGCGCTCACCGCCGACATGTTCTTCACCGCTTTCCAGTCACTGATCGACCAGGCGCACGCGAAGGGGGTCCGCGTGATCGGCGCCACCATCCCGCCGCGCAATGCCCACACCGCCGCGATCAACGCCATCAGGGTTGCGGTCAACGACTGGATTCTCACCAGCGGGGCGTTCGACGCCACGGTCGATCTCGACCTGGTGCTGCGGGACCCGGCCACCCCCACCCACCTGTTGCCCGCCTACGACAGCGGCGACGGCCTGCATCCCAACGACGTGGGGATGGAAGCCATCGCCAACGCGATCGACCTGAGCCAGCTGCGTTCCTAGTCCTTTCCGCTCGTCCGTCCCCTGCAACCGCTCGGTGTGAAGCGTGCCGATGCCGGACCAGTGACCTGCGACGTTGGGCAGCCGGCTTTCCGGGTGGCCACCGTGTCCTTGAAGATCATGCTTACAATGCGGAGGAGTGAGGCATGAAGACGGCGTGCCGGTGCGAGCCGGCGGCGGTTGATTGTCGTGCGGGGGCTGCGACCGGGTCGCACTCCGTGCTGGAGCTGCCCCTGACCGGGCTCCCACCCGGAGACGAGGTTCGCTTTCCGCCTGGCGAAAGCTCGACTCCCCGCGCGAGCCGACCCGGGCCCGCGCGGCCGCACTGCGTGCCCGCCGACGAAACCGGGACCGTTCGGGTGTGCCGTGAATCCAAGCCGTAGGTATCGCGCTGGTCAGCGCCGAACCTGGCTGAGAAGGGCCCAAAGATGACGTCTGCCGGAACCGTGGTGCGCAATCCGATTCTGCCGGGGTTCCACCCCGACCCGTCGATCCTGCGGGTCGGCCCGGACTACTACATCGCCACCAGCACCTTCGAATGGTTCCCGGGCATCCGGCTGCACCACTCGGCGGATCTCGCCAGGTGGAGGCCCGTCGGCTACGCCCTGGCCGACCGGGCCGCACTCGACCTGCGCGGGGTGCCGGACTCCGGCGGGGTCTGGGCGCCGTCGCTGAGCTACCACGGCGGGCTGTTCTGGCTCGTCTACGCCGTCGTGCACAGCGAGCGGGGACCGTTCAAGGATCTGGACGTCCACCTGGTCACGGCGACCTCCGTCGACGGTCCCTGGTCGGCGCCGCTCGAGCTCGGTTCGGGCGGGTTCGACCCTTCGGTCTTCCACGACGAGGACGGACGGCATTGGCTGCTCAACATGAGCTGGGACCACCGCGCCGGCCGGCCGGCGTTCGCCGGGATCGTGCTCCAGGAGCTGGACCCGGACAACGGCGGTCTGGTCGGGCCGCGCCGGACGATCCACACCTCCGACGAGCTGATCGAAGGACCGAACCTCTACCGCCGGGACGGCTGGTACTACTTGATGCTCGCCGTAGGCGGCACCGGCTGGAACCACGGCATCACCATGGTGAGGTCGCGCCGGCTCGACGGCCCGTACGAGCCGGACCCGCGGGGGCCGTTGCTGACCTCGAGGGACAATGCGCACCTGCGCTGGCAGAAGGCCGGCCACGGTGAGCTGGTCGAGACCGAGTCGGGGGAGTGGTATCTGGTGCACCTGGCCAGCCGTCCGCTCACGGTGTCCGGGGAACGGCGGTGCATGCTCGGTCGCGAAACCTGCCTGCAACGGGTTGAGTGGACCGGAGACGGCTGGCTGCGTCTGACCGGTGGTGGTCATTGGCCGGCGGAGACGGTCGTGGTGCCGGGCCGCGCCGGGCCGCGGTGGCACCGTCGCGAGCGGGACGACTTCACCACCGGAGTCCTGGACGGCGAATGGAATTCTTTGCGCCAGCCGGTTAGTGAACGGTGGCTGAGCCTCGCCGAGCGACCGGGCCGGCTGCGGCTGCGGGGCCGGCACAGCCTGCATTCGCGGTCGGCGCAGACCCTGGTCGCGCAACGGTTGACCGGTGAGCGCGTCGAGGCCACGACGGCAGTCCAGTTTTCCCCCGAACACCCTGGTCAACAGGCGGGTTTGGTGTGCTGGTACGACACCGGTTCGCACTTCTTCCTGGGCGTGACCGCGGGAGACGATGGACCGGTGATCATCCTGTCCACAACGGACCTGGGCGAGTACACCGAGTACGATCCCGGGTTCCGCGTTCCGGCCGGCACGCTGATCCACCTCCGGGCCACGATCGACCGCGGACGGCTCCGGTTCGCCGTGTCCGAAAGCGGAGCTGGCTGGAAGCCCGTCGGGCCGGAGTTCGATGCCGGGATCCTGTCCGACGACCACGGGACGGCTCTGCGATTCACCGGTGCCTTCGCCGGGCTCGCGGCGCACGACCCGGTGAGCGGCTGCCTGCCGGCCGACTTCGCCTACTTCGAGTTGAAGTGCACCTGATCCCGAAAACGTGGCGATGTATCGGATTACAGGAAGGTGCGCAGGTGGCCCAGTTGACGCTCGAGGTGTGACCTCGCGACGTCGTGTCCGCCGAACGGCGAGATGAGCAGTTCCTTGGGCGCGTTGATCTCGTGGAACGCGGCGTACACGGTCGAAGGTGGGCAGACTTCGTCCATCAGACCCACGCTGAGCAGACATCGCGCGGTGATCCTGCGCGCCAGTAGCGCACAGTCGACGTACCTCAAGGTGTCGAGCGCGGCCGGCACCAGATCCACGTGCTGGGCCAAGAAACCGGCGATCTCGGTGTAGGGAGGCTGGCCGGCCAACGTGATCGCGCGCTGAAAGTCGCAGAGGAACGGTACGTCGGCTTGGCAGACCTTGACGGCGTCGCCGCTCAAGGCGGCTGCCGCGAGGGCCAGCCCGCCGCCTTGGCTCCCGCCCCGTACCGCGATCCGGTTGCCATCCACGCCGTCGAGCTCTCCCGCTACCTCGACCGCGCGCACGGCGTCCGTGATCAGCCTGGTGACGTAGTACGTCCGCGGATCGGCGATGCCGCGGGTCATCACCCCCGGGGCTTCCGGGCCACCGGAGTTCCCGCCGGGATCTCCGGTGGCGCCGATCGTCCAGCGCCCACCCTGGCCACGCACGTCCATCACGAGGACCGCGAACCCTGCGGAGGGCAGGGCGGTGTGATCGATCGGCAGACCGCGACCGCCGCCGTACCCGACGAAGGTGACGACCGTGGGCAGCTCGACATCGGCCGAGGCGGGCGGGCGAAGGTACCAACCGCGGATGCGATCACCGTCCGCCCCGGAGAACTCGAGGTCGAAGGCGGGCAGGGGACCGTAGATCTCAGGTTCGTGCCGGGTGATGCGGATCGGTTTCGCCATCGCGCGCGACTCGGCCAGCTGGGTCGCCCACCAGGTGTCCAGTTCGGGCGGTTCGGGAGTGGTGACCCGGTAAGCCGCCAAGTCGGCCGGAGACAGGTCGTACTGGGGCACTACGCCTCCCGGGGTTTCGCAGGTATCCGTCGCAGACTATCAACGCCCGAGGTGATCGACAACGCATTCGATCCGCGCGGGCGAGCGTGATGTCAGCCTCAGGCCGGGCGGCAAAGGCCTTGCCGCCGATCGGTGAACGTTCTACTCTCAGCTCGGAGAAAGCGCTTTCTAAACACTGCAAAGGACAGTGTGCACGCGCCCCGTCGCCGTCGGCGGGCTGGCTGCCGAGCTGGGCGATGTCTGCGCGAGGCCGCCACTTTCCGACGTGACCAAGACGACTTACGTGCGCATTTTTGCCGGCGTTTCGCTGATGATATCCGCGTCGGGAACCACCGGATCGGGCCTCGGATTTTTGCTGCAGTACCAAGATGTCCCCGTCGTGAGAGCTTGGTTCTTCGGCGGTGCGACGTGGCGGGGTTCCGGCGAGGCCGAAATTCGGCTCGGCTCACGGTGCTGTCGAATGCCCGCTGGGTCACCTGAGACCGCTCCGGTGCGGCCTCAGCGGTGGCGCCCACCGCGTCCGCCGCCGTTGCCTCCGATCTGGTAACCCAACGTGACAGTGGTTGGTGGCGGGGTGTCCGCCGGCTCTGAGGACGGATCCTGCGAAGGCGGGATTGTGGCCGTCACCACGGGCTCGTCCGTAGTGGACGCTGCCGGCACGGGCTGCGTTGCCGGCATGACCGCCCTGGACGCAGTCGCCTCGGTCGTGGGCGGGAGAGGCGCGTCGGAGGGGGGAGCTGAAGTGGCAGAGAAGGTGGCGGGTTCCAGTGGGGCGAACGGCGGTAGGGGGCGACTGTCGTCGGAGTTGTTCAACCCTGCCGCCAGTAACACCGCGGCGGCTAGCACTGTGAGTGCGCCGGAAATCAGGGCTTTGCGACGGGTCCGGGAGCCAGCCGGACCGGACCCGGCTTTCTCGTCGGTGCGCCGCTCGACTCGGCTACGGCCGGCCGTGACTTCGCGGGCCAGTCGAATTCCGGGTCGGCCGGTCATGGCGATTTGGTCCACTGTGGACCCGCGCAGGCCGATGGTTCTTGCTTGTGCTCCGGTTTCCTTCAGCAGCTGCTCGACCGTGACTCGATCTCGGCGCTTGCGTCCGGTCCGCGTCATGACATCCCCTCCTGCTGCCCGAACCCTGGTACCCACACGTTGCATGACCGAGATCGGTTGGTCAAGAGGGTCGGCGGCTGGGGGTGATAAGCAGATCGTGATATCGGTGTTACTTCTCGAATATCTGAGTTTCGGTGAAGAGTTAATCGTTGCGGAATGGATCGGGGCGCCCGAGACGTGTAGCTGTTCGGCGGTGCATGAGAAGAGGTGGTACGGCTTGATCGATGTGCCGGTACGCACCGATTTCGAGGTTCTCCGGTTTGAGTCGCATGGCCACCCACCCGTCACAACCAGGCTGGTAAGGCCGGCAGATCGGGCGGCGCGTTCCGGCCGGTCAGCCAGGCGGTGGCGGCGGCAAGCGACAGCTCCACCCGTCGGGGCGGCCCGTCGCCGGGAAGTTCCCGCACCGCGTCCGGGGTGACGAGCCGCACCGCCGGTCCCGGCCGGGCCGCTCGCCAGGCCACGACGTCGTCGAGCAGTGCGATGCAGAACGCGTCGGGCAGGTCGTCCACGGTCATTCCGGCGTCCAGATCAACGGCGTGCACCTGCACCTCGCGAGCACGCAGCCAGAGCACCTCGCGGGCAGCGATCGTACGTCCCTGGGCGGTGACGACCTGGGCGGACCACGCACCCTCAGGGAGCTCGGCACACTGCTCGGCGAGGGCGCCGGCGGTTCCGACCAGTCGCGCCCGCAACTGCTCGGCGGGAAGCCGGGCGCCGGCCTCGATCTCCGCCTCGCGTTGTTCCGTCGATGCGTACATCGGTGCTGGCTGTCCACTGCGAGCCCAGTGTAGAAGGCGACCGAGCGCCTCTGCGTTCGATGCCACGTGTGCCACCAGGTGCCGCCGCGTCCATCCCGGCAGCCGGCTCGGGGCCGCGAGCTGCCGATCAGTGAGCTGATTGACCGCGCTCAGAAGGTCGGCGGTACCTTCGTCGACCCAGGATGCGATCGCCGTCACCGGAGCACCCCGGTCAGCGCGCGAGCGACGCTTCGTCGCCAGGTCGGTCGGTACTCGAACCTGTTCCCGCGGTTTCTGATTCTGGTGCGTCGAGTGGTCACCCGCATGTTGGCGCTCCTTCCACCTGGACACGGTCTGCGTGGAGGCGCTCGAAGATGGGTGTGTCACTGAACCGGAACAGATCCAGGCCGTTGGTGGCCGTAATCGTGAGCGGGGCCCACGACGGGACACTCACGAGGTCACCGCGTTCGACCCGGAACTTCTGCTCCCCGATCCGGACGACGCCGGTGCCGTCGAAGACCTGCCATACGGCCGAGCCGACCTCGCGGCGGGTGGCGGTGGTGCTGCCGGGCAGGAGCCGGTGCATTTCGGCGCGGATCGTGGGCAGGACGTCGCCCCCCGTCGTGGGGTTGGAGAAGCGGACCGCGGCGTGGCCGGCCTCCACCACGCCGGGATGGCCCGCGGCCTCGAGCGCGAGCTGATCGGCCAGCGCCGCGTCGGTGTGTTCCCACCGGTAGGCCGCCAGCGGCGAGCTGCCGGCCGGGCCAGGCTGAGAGACAGGCCGCAGTCCTGGATGCGCCCAGAGCTGCTCTCCGCGGGAGCGGGCGGGCGTCGACCGGTCGGAGATGCTGTCGGGCCCGAATTCGAAGAAGGCGGAGCCGGTGGTGTGCACGAAGGGGATGTCGAGGCCGTCGAGCCAGGCCATCGGCTCGTCGCTCTCGTTGTGGTGGCCGTGGAAGTGCCAGCCGGGGGTGAGCAGGAAGTCGCCGCGGCGCATGGCGACCGGGTCGCCGTCGACGACGGTCCACACTCCTGTGCCCTCGATGACGAATCGGAACGCGTGCTGGGTGTGGCGGTGGACCGGAGCGTCCTCGCGTGGGTTGAGGTACTGGATTGCGGCCCACAGCGTGGGGGTCGCGTAGGGGGCGCCACCCAGTCCGGGATTGGCCAGGGCGATCGCCCTGCGCTCGCCACCGCGGCCGAGCGGCACCAGCTCGCCCGACCGGCGAGCCAGTCGCAGCAGGTTCTGCCATCGCCACGCATGTCCGTGTGCGGTCGGCCGCGGGCTGCTCGGCATGAGATCGCCGATCTCGGTCCACAGCGGGACGAGCAACTCCTCCTCGAAATCGCGGTAGAGCTCGTCCAGCTCCGGCGTAGGTGTCGGCTGGCCGGGGCCGTCCGTCGCGGTCAGCGAAACTGGCGAGTCCACGTAGGTCATGACAGCGGTCCCTTCTAGGTTGTGGGGTGCCCAGCGTGGCCGCGAGACCCAGCAGCCGCCGAGAACTTCACCCCATGACGTCGACGGTATCGACGTTCTGGAGAGGAGAAGCAATAATTCTGTTGTGAAGAACAAACCGGCTTACGGCATTGAATCCGTCGATCACGCCTTGCAGCTGGCGACGCTGCTGCAGGAGGAAGGTTCGATGCGGGTCACCGACTGCGCCCAACGGCTCGGAGTGGCTCGGTCGACGGCGCACCGGCTGCTCGCGATGCTCGTCTACCGCGACTTCGCCGAGCAGGATGCCGACCGCCGCTACACCGCCGGGCCGGTGCTGCGCAGATCTGCCGCCCCCGAGCCCGCAGCCGACCTGCGCCGGCTCGCCCTGCCGCACCTGCAAGCGCTGTCGGAACGCACCGGCGAAACCGTCAACTTGATGCTGGTGCTCGACGATCAGGCCCGGTTCGTCGCCTCCGTCGAGTGCTCGCAGGTGCTGCGGGTCGGGAACCGTGAGGGCCGGATGCTTCCCGCCCACCTCACCTCCGGGGGCCGTGCGGTACTCGCCACCCGATCCGTCGAAGAGGTCACCAGCCTCTACTCGACGCCCGACTCGCCCGTTGCCGACGTCGCGACACTGTTGCGCGAACTGCGACGGATCCGCCGGCAGGACTTCGCGGTCAACGACCAGCGCACGGAACCCGGCGTGACCGCGATCGGCAAGGCGGTGCGCGTCCCGATGGGGGCCCCGCCGGCGGCTGTGTCGCTCGCCATGCCCACTGCGCGATACCGGCACGACAAGCTCAGGGGCTGGGTGGAGAATCTCGCGACGACAGCGGGCCGGATCGAACAGGAACTCATGTCCCGGGCTAGTTGACACGGCATTCGCGCTTCGGGCAGTCATCCCATCGTGTCATCGCTTACGCGTGAGCCTGCTGACAGTACGCAACTCGGATGGCTACTGTCGCAGCGCGCGGCACAACGGAAGGTGGTGAGCGGGCTGAAAGGGAAGCAGAGCAGCCGATCGGGCCCCGCCACGGCGGCCTTGACGTCGCTCGTGGGCGGCCTCCGTCCGACGGGGGACATCTCCGCGCCGCCGGACGAAGAAACGGAGGGTTCCGCCGTCCGTGCCTGGGCGGCCGAGGTCGCCGAGGCCACGGCCGCCATGACCGCCGACGCGGACGCCGACCTTCCCGATCTACCACTGGCGCAGATACGGCGCGCCGCTGAAGACATGCTGCTGCGGATTATGGAGGAGCTCTCGGGAGGGGCTACCGACATCCGGCTGAGCGTCGCGCAAGATGAGATGGCGCGGTACTCGGCGGCCCGGGACATCCCGTTCGAGCGCATGGTGGCGGGGCTCCGGCTCGCGCAGTCCTACTGGGCTGATCTCCTGCTCGCCGAGGTGGGCAGAACCGGCCACTGGGAGATCGCACCGGCGGTCGTCAAGGCAGTAACCCGGCAAGTCGACGCTGTCGTCAACGCCTCCGTCCGGGCTTATCTGAGCGAGCGCGAACGCTTGCTGACCAGCGCCGCCGCGCGGCGTGGCGACCTGGTGGACGCGCTGCTGGCCGGGCACCCCGTGGACTCCGCGGAATGCCGCATCCATCTGGGTGTGGAACTGGAGCACCAGCACCTGGCGATGATCATCCGCGATGTCTCGGCGGTGCACAGCACGGCAATGGGGACAGAACTCCTGCGGACCGCCGACCGGGCGGCACGCGCCGTAGGCGCGGCGACGTCCCTGCTGCACCAGCCATCCCCGGATACCGTGTGGCTCTGGGCGTCCCATCCGCGCGTTCTGTCCGCCGATGAGCTCACCGGCCAGGAGGCGGCCGTCCGCAGGCTGGGCCAGCGGCTGGCGGCGGGCTCGCCGCGGGCCGGAGCCGCTGGCTTGCGCCACAGCCATCGCGACGCGCTGGCCGCCGACCGCATGCCGTTGCCGCACGACGGCGGGTCCGCCGTCGTGCGGTACCGCGACGTCGATCTCTCCGCTCTCCTCGGCGCCGACCTCGAGCGGGCGCGGTGGTTCGTGCGGGACCACCTTGGCGGGCTGGCCGACGCCGTCGCGGACATGGAAGAGCTGCGCAAGACCCTCACCCACTACTACCGGGCCAACATGAGCCTGGTTGCCGCCGCCGCGCCGTTGCACGTGCACCGCAACACGGTGGTGTACCGGCTGCGGCGCGTCGAGCAGATCCTCGGGCATCCGGTCACCGAGAGGTCGCTCGAGGTCCGTTGTGCCCTCCTCCTCGTTGAGCGGTTCGGTGCCGGTGTACTGACCGAGGGCGACTGACCGCATCGCTCCGGGCAATGACCTGTACCCGGCGACCAACGGGTTGCCCTGACCCCGTACGCCGAAACCAGTGCCCGCGTGCGGCCGCCTTGCGAACCTGGAAGTGGAAGCCGCGCCCTCCGGGCCATCGCGGCGCAGTTCGGGAACACCGGCAGGTCAGGGAGCATTGATGTCCATTCTCGACAGTCAACGACCGGACCCCGTCCGTCAGGGAGCCAGTGGCCCGTCGGGCGGGGAACCGACTTCGGCACCTAGCACGTGGACGAAGACCAATCCCTTCCTGCAGGCCGCCTACGAGCCGCTCACCACCGAAGTCCAGGCGCGGGAACTGCGCGTGATCGGCCGGATCCCGCCGGAGCTCGACGGCACGCTCTACCGCACGGGTACCAACCAGTACTACAAGCCGTTCGATCCCGACCACTTCCACTGGTTCGACGGTGACGGCATGGTGCACGCCTTCCGGTTGCGCGATGGCAGGGCCAGCTACCTCAACAAGTGGGTCGAGACCGATGGGCTGAAGCTCGAGCGGACGACCGGGCGCACCCTCTACAACGGCATCTACGGCCGGTCCGGACGGCCGCAGGTCCTGCCTCCCGGTGCTCCCGTCATCAAGACCGTCGCCGGCATCAACGTCTTCGCGCTGGCCGGACGGGTCCTCACGGCTCACGAGACCGACCCGTTCTACTGGGACCTCGACCCCGAGACCCTCGAGACGCTCGGCAAGTTCGACTTCGACGGTCGGTTCACCAGCATGCTCACCGCGCACCCGCACTTCGACCACCGCACGGACGAGCTGCTTTTGTACGGGTTGGACAACGAGCGGCGGTACCTGGAGTGCCTGTCGGTGACGATCACCGGGGAGATCACCTCGCGGCACCGGGTGGACACGCCGATCGCGCCGTTCGTGCACGACTTCGCGTTCACCGAGAACTACTACATCTTCGTGTTCGGGCCGCTGCGCTGGCGCCCCCTCGCCGCCGACACCGTCCAGGCCGGCAACAGCTCGATCCGCCTGGAGCCGCACAGCCCGGGGCGGGTTCTGGTCGTCCACCGCATCACAGGTACGCCCACCTGGTTCGAAACCTCGTCGTTCACGGTCGGCCACTACCTCAACGCCTACGAGGACGGCCAGACGCTCGTCGTGGACTGCTCCGTGACGGTCACGCTGGACACCGCGTCAAGCGTCATCGCGTCGGACTTCTTCCCGTTCCCGCACGGCATCGGCCCCTCGCCGTTCTCGGGCCCGCAGCTGTGGCGGATCTCCATCGACCTGGCCGCGGGCCGCGTCGCCCACGAGCGGATCGGCGGTATCGCGGCCGAGTTCGTCAAGCCCAACGAGATGATCGCCGGCGAGCGCCACCGGTACGGCTACATGGCCGCGATCGACGCCCCGGGCAAAGACACCCAGGGCTTCAACAGCCTTGCCAAGCACGACTACGAAACCGGCACCACCGTGTTCCAGCACCTCTCCGACGGACACGAGCTCAGGCCCGGCGAACCGATCTTCGTTCCCCGGGAGGACGCCACGTCGGAGGACGACGGCTGGATTTTGGCTGTCTGGTACGACCCGGTCCGCAACGCCAGCGAGCTGGTGATCTTGGAGGCGCGGGACATCGGCGGCGAGCCCATCGCGCGGATCCTTCTCGATCACCGCATCCCGCCCGGCTTCCACGGCAACTGGATCCCGCGCTCGGCGAACGGCCAGCTGGTGTCGACCTCACCGAGTCCCACGTCGGCGTCCGCGAAGCGGCGCTTCCAACCCTGAGCGCGAATCACTACCGATCACCGACGAAGGAGTCATCGTGATCACCACCGGTTCCCGTGCGGCGACAGACCGCCCACCACACCTGACGCGAGGCACGTTGCTCGCCGCCTGCCTGTCGATCTGCGCCGCCCAGATCGGGGTCGCGCTCGGAGCTCCGCTGCTCGGGGTTATCCAGCGCGACCTCGGCACCCCGGTCGCCGCCCTCGCCTGGATCTCGGCGGCGTTCATCCTGCCGACGGCCATCCTCGAGCTGAGTTTCGGCGTGCTCGGCGACCTGTTCGGACGCAAGCGCCTGCTGGTCGCCGGTGGCCTGCTCGTCGCAGCCGGCGACATCATCTCGGCCACCTCCGGGTCGCTGATACAGCTCGTCACCGGCCAGGCCGTCGCCGGGCTCGGCGCCGCGGCGATCTTCCCGTCGTCGCTGGCCGTGATCGTCGCCGCGACGCCGGAGGCGGCCACGCGGGCACGTGCCCTGTCGTCCTGGGCGGTGAGTCTGGCGTTCGGTTCCATGGTCGCCCCGCTCGTCAGCGGGTTCACCGCGGAGCACACGGCATGGGGCTGGGCGTTCGTGCCGCCGGCCGTCCTCGGCCTGGTCACGGCCGCGATCGGCGGCCGCTTTGTGCTCGACTCCCGGCACCCGGCAGGCCGCAGGCTGGACTGGCCGGGCCAGCTGACGATCGCCGTGGCCCTGCTGGCACTGCTGTACGCGGTGATCCAAGGTGCGACGGACGGCTGGTCCAGTCCGCACATCGTGATCGCGTTCGCCGTCGCGGTCGTCGGGTTCGCCGGCTTCGTCGTCACCGAGAGCCGAGCCAGAGCGCCGATGCTGCGACTGGAGCTGTTCCGCGTCCGCGAGTTCTCCGCGGCCGCCGTCGTCGGCCTGCTCGCCCTGTTCGGGTTCATCGGCACCGCCTACTCGCTCAGCATCAAGCTCGAGACGGTGCTGCACGTCAGCCCCCTGCAAGCCGCACTGCCGTTCGCGCTGGTCCAGGCGGTGCCGCTGCTGGCCACTCCGTTCCTCCCCGGGCTGCTGCAGCGGGTTCGTCCACGCACGCTGCTGGTCACCGGCCTGCTTTCGCTGGCCGCCGGTCAGGTCTGGCTGGCCAGGCTGCCCGGCGAGGTCGTCGACCTGGCCACGATGGCCGGCCCGATCCTGCTGCTCGGCGTCGGCTTCATCACGATGTTCTCCTCGCTGACCGCGGTTGCCGTGGGTGCGGTCGACATCGCCGACGCCGGCACGGCCAGCGCAGTCACCAGCCTGGTCCGGGAGACCGGCCAGAGCCTCGGCCCGGCGATTTTGGGGGCCGTGGCGTTCGGCACCGCGGGCACTGTGCTCGCTCGGCGGGTCGTGGACTCCGGACTGCCGCCAGAAGCCGTCGGCGTCGTCCGCACCGTCATGGCCGAAGGCGGCCCGATCGCCGTTGCCGACGCGGACCTCGGGCCGCTTTCCGCCACGGCCGCCCCGCTCGCCCGCGCCGCCCTCGAACAGGGCCTCGACCTCGGCATGTACGTCGCTGCGTTGGCCTCCGTCCTCGGCGCGCTCGTCGCCGCGATCGCGCTGCGCCCCCGCAGGCTCGCTTCCCCGGCTCCACCCACCGTCGCACACACCCAGGGATGACCATGGTCACGACCAGAACCGCCCAGCAGTTCGTCAACGGTGAGCTGGAGACGTCCGCACGCACGAGCACCTCGATCGGCCCGGCCGACGGCACTGTGCTGGGCCACTATGCCGACGCCGACACCGCACAGGGCGCCCGGGCGGTGGCAGCCGCTCGTAAGGCTTTCGAGGAGTCGGACTGGTCACGCGACCGGCGGCTGCGCCACCGCGTGCTCAACGCGCTGGCCGACGGGATCGACCGCCGGACCGAGGAGCTGATCACCATGCTCGCCCGGGAGAACGGGAAGGTCCTCGGCGAGGCCCGGTTCGAGCTCAGCCTGACGGCACCGAAGCTGCGTTACTACGCCGCGCTCGCGCTGTCCGAGGGAGGCCGCGCCGCCGAGGTCTCTCCGGGCACGGTCGTGAGTTCGGTGCCCGAGCCCACCGGCGTCGCCGGTGTCATCGTGCCGTGGAACGCCCCTGTCGTGCTGTCGGTGCGCTCGTTCGCGCCGGCGCTCGCGGCCGGATGCACCGCGGTGGTGAAGATGCCGGGGCAGACGGGACTGGTCAACGGCATCCTGCACGAAGTTCTCGCCGATACCCCCGAATTGCCCGCCGGCGTGCTGAACTCCCTGTCCGAGTCCGGCAACGAGGTCGCGCCGCTGCTCGTAGCGTCCCCGGACGTCGACGTCCTGAGCTACACCGGCAGCACCCGGGTCGGCCGGATGATCATGTCGGAGGCGGCCACCACCCTCAAGCGGCTCTCGCTGGAGCTCGGTGGTAAGAATCCGATGATCGTGTTCGACGACGCCGACCTCGACGCCGTCGTGCCCGTCCTGGCCAGGGCCGTGACCACGTTTGCCGGCCAGTTTTGCATGGCGGGCAGCCGGGTGCTGGCCCAGCGGGGCATCGCCGGAGAGCTGCGCGAGCGGTTGGCGAAGGCGTTGACGGATGTACGGCTGGGGCCGGGCGACGACCCGGCCAGCGAAGTGGGTCCGATGATCGACGCGGCGAACGCGGAACGCGTCGACCGCATCGTCGCCGCGGCCGAGCGGTATGCCGAGATCATCGTCCGTGGCGGGCTGTCGGAAGGCGGCAGCGCGTTCTATAGCCCTTCGTTGGTTGAGGTCGACGACCCGATGACCCCCATCGTCCAGGAAGAGGTCTTCGGACCGGTCGCGACGTTCGAGGTGTTCGACACCGAAGCCGACGCCGTCCGACTGGCCAACATCACTTCGTACGGACTGGCCGCCTCGGTGTGGTCACGCGACGTCGATCGGCCGCGGCGGGTGGGACGGCGGCTGAAGGCCGGGACGGTGTGGACCAACACCTGGGCGCTGGTGGTCGACCAGTTCGAGGAAGGCGGTTTCAAGCAGAGCGGTGTCGGCCGGCTCAACGGCCTGCGCGGACTCGAGGAATTCCAGGAGTACAAGACATACGCCCACGTCGCGGGATGAGGCGAACAGCCGTGGAACCGGTCCAAACAGGAGGAAGTGGCGCCGTGCCCCAGGCGATCGACAACATCGACAATTCCGAAACCAGCACCGAGCGCGCGGCCCGCCGCGGGCTCCGGGCGGTCACCGTCCTGGGCGCGGTGGTCACCGCGGTCGTGGTCTGGTTCGTCGCTGCCGTGCTGGTCGGCGTCGATCTCCAGGTGATTCAGGGCGGCGTCACGCAGTCGATCGGTGTCGTCACGGTCATCGTGGCCACCGTGGTCGCCGCCCTCTTCGGATGGGCAGTGCTGGCTGTCCTCGAGCGGTTCACTCGCCGTCCGAAGACCATCTGGACCGTCATCGCGGTGCTCGTGACCGTGCTGTCCCTCGGTGGACCGTTCAGCGGCGCAACCAGCATGAGCGCCGCGACCGCACTGGCGCTGATGCACATCGCGGCCGGCACGGTCACGATCGTGGGTTTCCGCCGCAGTTCGAACCAATAGGACAAAAGTGCTGCCGTGCTGTCCGCGGCAGCGGAACAGGACGGAGCTGGCCGATGGTGACGCGGACCGAGGTAGTGGTCGTCGGAGCAGGGCCCGTCGGCATGACGGCCGCGGCGCTGCTAGCAGGGCAAGGAGTTTCGGTCCTGGTACTGGAGCGCAACCCGGCGACGAGTGACGAGCCCAAGGCGATCAGCATCGACGACGAGGCTCTGCGCACGTTCCAGGCGGCGGGCCTCGCGGCGAGCCTTGATCGGATCATCGTTCCGGGCACCGGCACCCGCTACTACGACGCGGCCGGCCGGGCCCTCTTCCACGCCAGGCCCGCCCGGCCGTACCGGCTCGGGCACCCGTCGAAGAACCCGTTCGCTCAGCCCGAACTCGAACGTGTGCTGGCCGATCACCTGCGCGACTGCCCGACAGCCACCCTGCGGATGTCCACCGAGGTCGCCGGGATCGCGCAGGACGCCGACGGTGTCAGCCTCACCACCACGGCGGGAGAGGTCGTGCGCGCTCGTTACCTGCTGGGCTGTGACGGCGGCCGATCGACCGTGCGCGAGCAACTGGGTGTGCCGATGGCGGGCCACAGCTTCGACGACGTCTGGCTGGTCGCGGACGTGCTCGGCGATGCGCACGACGAGCGCTACGGCATGCACTACGGGGACCCCGGGCGGCCGACGGTGATCGTCCCCGGCCGCGATGGTCGCTGTCGCTACGAGTTCCTGCTGCGCCCCGCCGAGGGCGAAGCCGGCACTTCGCCGCCCTTCGCGCTGCTCGAGCGGCTGCTGCGGCCCCATCGGCGGATCGGTCCGGAGCAGGTGGAGCGTCTGGTCGCATACCGGTTCCACGCCCTGGTCGCCGAGGGCTTCGCGATCGGCCGTGTTTTCCTGCTCGGCGACGCGGCGCACATGATGCCGCCGTTCGCCGGTCAGGGCCTCAACTCGGGGATCCGGGATGCGGCCAACCTGACCTGGAAGATCGCGGATGTGCTGGGCGGCCGGCTGGATCCAGCGGCGCTGAACAGTTACGACGCGGAGCGGCGGCCGCACGCGGAGGCCACCGTGCGGTTCTCGGTCCGGCTCGGCCGGGTCGTGATGACGACCGATCCGCGGCTCGCCGAGCGCCGCGACCGGATGGTCGAGCGAATCGTGCAGGACCCGCTGGGCCGGTCCCACCTGGAGGAGATGCGCTACCGGCCGGTCGCGCACTACGCCGACGGGATGGTCGTGGCCGGAGAAGGCACCGGTGTCCCGTTCGGCCAGCCGCGGGTCCACGACACCGCGACGGCCGGCGCTCGCATGCTCGACGACGTACTCGGCCGCGGCTGGGCGCTGCTCGGGATGGACGTGCCGGTGGCGACACTGCTCGACGCGGCGGAGCAGGTTGCGGGCCTGGAGCCGGTGGTCGCGCTCGTTCCCGGTGATGACCGGCTCCCGCGCGCGGCTACCGAGCTGCGGATGCTGGTCGATCTCGACAGCGGTCTCGAGCGCGAGATCACTCCGTATCGCGGCCGGGTCGTGCTGCTGCGGCCAGACCGCTTTGTCGCTGCCGCGTGGACGGCCGTGGCGGTCGCGGCCGGCCTGGCCGCCGACCTGTCGGCACTGCACCTCACCGGCACCCCGGTCAGGCCGCCGCTGACCGTCGCCGGCTGACGGCACGGCATCCCGCACCGACGAGAAGAGAAGGGAAGAAGATGACCACTGATACCGCGCTCGGCGAGACCGTCCTCGTGGAGGGGGGCGCCGCGGGCACGTTGCGGCGGACCTCGACGTCACACCTCGGGCTGCGCGTGCCCGATGTAGCCGCGGCCGCCGAGTTCTACAGCCGCATCCTCGGGCTGTGCCCGGCCGGCGCGCTCGCCGACGGCGGTCTCCGGCTGGGCTGGGGGCTCGGGCACCACGTGCTCGACCTGCGGCCCGGAGCCCCGGCCGTCGACCACATCGCTTTCGAAGTCCGCGACGAGGGCGGGCTCGACGCCCTCGAGAAGCGCCTGCACGAGGCTGGAGTACCGGTCACGGCTTTGGACGAGGACCTGCTGGACGACGCCCGGCCGGGCACGAGTGGGTTCGCCGCCACTGACCCCGACGGTGTGCGGGTGCACTTCCACGGGCCGGTCCGCCGTGCCGGCGAGCACGGCGCCGACACCGGCCGCCGGCCGGTCAAGTACCAGCACGTCACCCTCGCGAGCGAAGACGTGGTGGGCAAGGTCGCGTTCTACACCGACGTCTGTGGATTCCGCCTCTCCGACCAGCTCGCCGATGGGCGGTTCGCGTGGCTGCGCAGCGATCGCGATCACCACACCCTGGCGATCGTCGCCTCCGGCTCGGACACCGGGCTGGACCACTATTCCTACGACCTGTCGGAGTGGGAGGACTTCAAGACCTGGTGCGACCGGCTGACCGAAGAGGCGGTCGACGTCGTATGGGGTCCTGGGCGGCACGGCCCGGGCAACAACCTGTTCGTCTTCTTCGACGACCCGGCGGGCCACCACATCGAGCTGTCGGCGGAGATGGAGAAGTTCCACGACGACCGCGTCGCCTACACGCCGCGCCGCTGGGAGCCGGTCTCGGCCAGCGTGAATCTCTGGGGTGGGCAGGTCCCGTCCTGGCGTAAGACATCGAAGGGAAACTGACATGCGATACGTGACGTACGAGCTTGCCGGCGAACGCCGGATCGGCCGGATCGAGGGTGACCTCGTCCAGCCGCTGGAGGGACCCGCCGAACTCGGGCGGGACACCCCGGCCGACGTGCTGGCCACGCTCGTCCCGATGGGTGCGCCCGTGGCTCGCGCGAGTGTGCGGCTGCTGCCGGTGGTTCCCCGGCCGGACAAGATCTTCTGCGTCGGCTTGAACTACCACGCGCATGTCGAGGAGACAGGCCGGGAGCTACCGGCCTATCCGGTGCTGTTCACCAAGTTCACCGGAAGCCTGATCGGCCCGGCTGACGACATCGTGCTCCCGCCGGAATCACGGCAGGTGGACTACGAGGCCGAGCTGGTCGTCGTCATCGGGAAGGCGGGCCGCCGGATCGCCCGCGATGCCGCCCTGGACCACGTCCTCGGCTACACGGTCGCCAACGACGTGACGATGCGCGACTTCCAGTACAAGACCCACCAGTGGCTGCAGGGCAAGGCTTGGGACCGCTCCACCCCGCTGGGGCCGGAGCTGGTCACCCCGGACGAGGCGGACGTGGCCGCGGCGACGGTACGCACCGTGCTGAACGGCGAGACGCTGCAGTCGTCGGACACCTCGAAGCTGATCTTCGACATCCCGACACTGGTGGCGACCGTCTCCGAGTTCACCGAGATCCTGCCCGGCGACCTGATCCTCACCGGTACCCCCGGAGGGGTGGGCCACCGCCGCGATCCGCAGGTCTTCCTGCTCGACGGCGACGAGGTCGTGGTCGAGGTCGGAGGGATCGGCCGCCTCGCCAACCGGGTCCGGGCCGAGGCGCCGGCGCTCGTCACGAGCCCCGCCTGGAGCGCATGAAGGATCAATTGGCTGGGAACTCTGGCGAGCGTGCTCCGGATCGCTCTCCGGCTCGGTCAATCGGCCTTCGAGCGATCCGGAGCACCGGTTCGGTCACGGGACGACGGTGATGCCGGACTGCTTGAGGTCGCTCACGATCCACTGCTGCAGCTGCGGTGCGATGTCCGCCACCCGAATTTGCCGGGCCACGGCCTTGCCCCAGAGATCGGCGAGGACCTTGAACGCCGACGCGGCGTCGGGCCCGTAGGTCCAGTCGCCCTTCTGGGTGGTCACCGCGTTCTCCACCACGGATTGCCAAGCGTCGGCGTACCGGCCCAGCAGTGCGGTCGGCTGAGTGGCTTTGATGTACGGCTTCGGATTGGCCACCGCGGGGAACCACGCCACGCCCTTCGACCCGTCGGCGGCCAGGCCGACGGCCGAGGGGTTGGTGCTGATCCAGTGTGCGAAGTAGGCGGCGGCGTCCTTGTTCGCGCACTTGCTGTTCACCGCGTACACCCGGGTGAACGAAACGTTGGCCGGGGCCTCGCCGGCGAAGGTGGGGTTGGGGGCGGGCTCCCACTGACCGAGTCCGGTGGTCAGCTTGTTCTGCATGCTCTGGGTCTGCCACGTGGACAGCTGGCGGGAGGCGATCTTACCGCCGTTGTAGTCCTGCATCATCGCGGCGAACTCGTTGTAGGAGATCTTCTCGACCAGGTCGTTGTCGATGAGCTGCTGCAGGACCTCGGCCGATTTCGCCGTCGGCGCGCTGTCGACGGCGACCTTCCAGCCGTCACCCTTCAGCTGCCACCACTGCGCGCCGGCCTGCCACGCGAGGTACAGGTAGGTGGTGTAGTCCTCACCGGCCAGGTTGTAGATCTTCACGCCCTGGCTCTTCAGCTTCTTGCCGGCCTCGATGAACTCCTCCCAGGTCTTGGGGTAGGGCAGGCCGGCTCGCTGGAAGGCGGGCGCGTTGTAGAGCATGAAGTTTGGGATGCTCGACGCGGGCACCCCGTACATCTTCCCGCCGGACTGCACCGCGTTCCAGGCCGCCGGCGAGTAATCGGTCTGACTGGGCTTGAGGGCGCCCGTCAGATCGGCGGCGATCCCGTCCGAGGCCAGTGAGTTGAGGTCTTCGGTGGCGGTGTCGAACACGCACGGGCCGCCGCCGGAGGTGAAGGCGTTGCGCAGGTTCTTGGTCAGTTCGACGGCGCCGGCCTGTTCGACGAACTTGACCGTGATCGGTGTGCCCTGCTTGGTGAACTCCTCGGCCAGTACCTTGAGGTTGGGCTTGCTGCCCCAGAACTCGATCGTGACGGGTGCTCCGTCGTACTTGCCGGCGGTGACGGGCTGCTCGTCCGTGTTCCCGCCGCACGCGGTCGACGATAGCGCCAGCGCTGCCGCGATGACCGATGCCCAGCGCCTCTTTGCGTCACGCATTTTCACTCCCGGTGATACCGCCACTAGTAGAAAGCGTTTTCTATCATCGCCGGCTTACCTGTGCAAGTCGACTCTTGCCTCTTCAGCGGGGGTCTGGGGTGGGTCGGGGCGCCGTTGACCCCGATCCGTCGAGGAGGTAGCTTGGTAAGCGCTTACCAACGAAGGTCCGGTGTGGACGCACTGGTTGCACCCGCGAAGGAGCGGTTATGCGGCAGGCAGGCTTGGACGGGTCGATGACACCGCCGCGAGGCGCGGAGGTGTCACTCGCGCCAAGTGTCGAAGTGTCGTCCCGGATTGGGTCGATCGTCCGGAACTCGACGCCGAGCTTGCCTGCGGCGGGTCGGTCGTCGCGTCCGCCACGCGCGCGGCGAGGGCGTTCCAGTCTGGCCGGCTTCCTCTTCGCCGCACCCTTCTTCGTGGGGTTCCTCCTGGTGTTCGCCATCCCGTTCGGCTACGCGCTGTACCAGAGCCTGTTCGTGGAGCGAAAGTCCGGGACGGGTTTCGGCGGGACTCGGACCGAGTTCGCGGGGCTGGCCAACTTCGTTCGCGGGTTGACCGATTCGGTCTTCTGGCAAGGGATTTTCCGGGTGTCCGTGTTCGCGGTCGTCCAGATCCCGATCACGTTGGGCCTGGCGCTGCTGATGGCCCTGCTCTTGGACGCGGTCCACGGCCGGACGGCGAAGGTGTTCCGGCTCGGCTTCTTGATTCCCTACATGATTCCGCTGATGGTGGGCACGCTCGTCTGGCTCTACCTGTACTCACCGCGGCTGGGGCCGCTGACCGACCTGGGGCATGCCTTCGGCGTCGACGTCGACTTCTTCTCTTCGGGGATGCTCTGGTTGTCCATCGGCAACTTGCTCACGTGGTGTCACCTGGGCTTCAACATGCTCATCCTGTACAGCGCCTTGCGATCGGTCCCCAGGGAACTGTTCGAGGCGGCCCGGATCGACGGGGCGTCCGAGCTGCGCGTGGCCTGGTCGGTCAAGGTGCCGTACGTACGCGGAACGCTCGTGTTGACGGGCATGTTGTCGATCATCGGAATGCTGCAGATCTTCAACGAGCCGCTGGTCTTCCAGGTCAGCTCACCGGAGACGGTGACATCGGCCTTCACCCCGATCATGATGATCTACAACCAGGCGTTCGTCACGGGCAACTACAACTACGCCGCAGCACTCTCCGTCGTTCTCGCGATCATCGTCGGCGCTGCTTCCACTCTCTTCTACCGACTCACGAGCAAGGCGCAGTGATGACCGTCAACCACAGTCCAGCCCGCTCCGCGATGGGCCGCAAGCGAAGGAAAGGTCGGCCGGAGATCGACGAGCTACCCGTCGGTGGTCAGGTGTCGCCGCGCTCGCGGCTGCTTATCCGGCTGGGCCTGGTGCTCTTCTTGCTCTATTCCGTGGCCCCGGTCTGGTGGCTCATCGTGTCGGCGACCAAGGACGAACGCGACCTGATCACGACCAACGGACTGTGGTTCGCGCACTTCAACCTGTTCGACAACCTGGGAAAGATCTTCACCTACCAGAATGGCATCTTCCTCAGGTGGACGGCGAATTCGCTGCTCTATGCCGGAGTCGGCTCGTTCGTGGGGATGCTCCTGTCGCTGGCCGCCGGTTACGGGCTCGCCCGCTTCGACTTCCGGGGGAAGAAGCTCGCGGTGGCCATGGTCATCGGGTCGTTCCTGATCCCTTACGCGATGCTGACCCTGCCCCTTTACCTGCTGTTCGTCGAACTCGGGTTCGTCGACACCCCGTGGGCTGTGCTCATTCCGACCTTCATCTCGCCCTTCAGCGTCTACCTGGCCAAGGTGTACACCGAAGGTGCCGTTCCGCCGGAACTGCTGGAGGCCGCCAGAATCGACGGCGCCGGTGAAGTACGCATCTTTTTCCAAATCGTCTTACGGATGCTCGGTACCTGCGGGGCCACCGTGTTCCTGCTGTCGTTCGTTCAGTCGTGGAATGGGTTCTTCCTGCCGCTGACGATGCTCAGGGGCGCCGAGAACTGGACGATGACGCTCGGCCTCTACAACTGGGTCGTGCAGAGCTACACCAACGCGGCCGGTCCGCTCGACTTCACCTCCTTGGTCATCACCGGAGCCCTGCTGTCCGTGCTTCCCCTGGCCGCGGTCCTGGTCGCCATGCAGCGCTTCTGGCGTTCCGGTGTGACGCTCGGCGCGCTGAAGTCGTGACCCCGCGCGCCCGGCGTCGGCGAGCGAAAATCCCGGTCATCGCGGCCGACGCCACCCACGCCGCGACCCCGATCACGGTGCGCAATCCGATCCTGCCGGGGTTCCACCCGGATCCTTCGATCGTGCGCGTCGGCTCGGACTACTACATCGCCAACAGTACGTTCGAGTGGTTCCCCGGCATTCGGCTTCACCACTCGAGCGACCTGGTCAACTGGGAACCTGCCGGTTACGCCCTCACCGATCCTGCCCAGCTCGACCTGCGCGGGGTGCCTGACTCCGGCGGGGTCCGGGCGCCGTCGCTGAGCTACGACGATGGACACTTCTGGCTCGTCTATGCCGTCGCGTACAGCGATCGGAGCCCTTTCGAGGACTTGGACCTCTTCCTCGTCATCGCCCCGGCCATCGGTGGGCCCTGGTCGGAACCGCGATACCTCGGCTCGGGTGGGTTCGACCCGTCGGTCTTCCACGCCGACGGCCGACACTGGCTGGTCAGGATATGCTGGACCCACCCACCCGGCCGGCCGAGTTTCGCCGGCGTCGTCCTCCAGGAACTGGATTTCGCACATCGGCGTCCCCTCGGGCCCCGCCAGGTGATCCACCGGCACGGCGAGCTGATCGAGGGACCGAACCTGTATCGCCGCGACGGCTGGTACTACCTGATTTTCACCGAAGGTGATCCCCCCTGGAACCACGGCATCACCGTGGTCAGGTCGCGCGACATCGCGGGTCCGTACTACCCCGACCCGAACGGGCCCTTGCTGACCTCGCGCGACAACCAGGGCCTCGCCCTGCAGAAGGCCGGCCACGGCGAGCTGGTTCGCACGGGATCGGGGGAGTGGTACCTGGTGCACATCGCGAGCCGCCCCATCACGGTGGCCGGACGGCGGCGTTGCATGCTCGGCCGCGAAACGTGCCTGCAGCGGGTCGAGTGGGACGCCGGGGGGTGGCCTCGCCTTGCCCACGGTGGACACTGGCCGGAAGTGTCCGTGCCCGTACCGGCCACTGATCGGACGCCTCGGCCGACCACCGGCATCGACCAGTTCGGTCCCCGTTCGCTGGCCGGTGAATGGAACTCGCTGCGCCGACCGATCAGCGACTCCTGGCTCAGCCTCACTGAGCGGCCGGCGTGGCTTCGGCTGCGCGGACGGCAGGGGCTGCATTCGGGGGGAGTCCAGAGCTTGATCGCCCAGAGGTTGACGAGCGACCGCGCGGTGGTGTCGACGGCGGTGCAGGCCCGTCCGAAGCACCCCGGACAGCAGGCGGGCCTGGTTCTCTGGTACGACACCGGAACGCACATCTTTTTCGGCCTCACCGCGGGGGAGCGGGGTCCAGCGCTCGTGGTGTCCACGTCGGTTGAAGGTCAGTACGCGGAGCACGGAGTCGACGTCTGTTGCGGCGAAGATGCGCTTGTCCATCTGCAGGCCACAGTAGACCGTGGTCGAGTTCGATTCGCGTATTCCGAGTACGGTGCGGGCTGGAGTGACACCGGTCTCGACCTTGACGCCAGCGTGCTCTCCGACGATTGTGGCGATTCGCAGCGGTTCACCGGGACGTTCGTCGGACTGGCCGCGCACGACCCGGTGGCAGGGACAATGCCGGCGGACTTCGCCTACTTCATACTGTGGAGCCACTGATCTGCTGACCGGAGACCCGCCGATGACGAGGTCGGTAGACAGCGGTTTCTGTGCGTCTCACCTGCGGAATGACGCCGTGCTGCGGGCTTCGATGGTCGGTTCGGGATAGAGTCTAGCCATGTCGCGCACCGAAGAGGAACTGTCCGCAGAGCGGAAGCCGGCCAAACGGGCCACGCTCAGTGACGTCGCGGAGCTGGCCCAGGTCTCGGTCGCGACCGTTTCGCGCGTTCTGGCCGGCAACTACCCGGTTGCCAAGGAGACACGCCGCCGAGTCGAACGGGCCATCGCCAAGACGGACTACGTGGTGAACACCCACGCCCGGGCGCTGGCGGGGGTGAGCACGCAGAGCGTCGCCTTCGTCGTCAACGACGTCCGCGGCCAGTCTTTCGCTTACGCGGCTCAAGGGGTGGAGCTGGAGGCAGCCCGGCGGGGCCGCATCTGCCTGGTGTGCACCACGCAGGGCGACTTGCGGCGGGAAACCGCGGTGGTGCAGCTGATGCGAGAGCAGGGGGCGGCAGCGGTGATCCTGATCGGCGGCGTGGTCGATGACACCGCGTACCGAACTCGGATGACGGAATTGGCGCATTCGCTCGCGGCGGTGGGTTCGCGGCTGGTGCTGTGCGGCCGGCCGCCGCTCGGGGACGACGTCCCAGTGACGGTCGTGGAGTACGACAACGAGGGAGGCGCTTATGCCGTGGCGAGCCACTTGCTGACGAACGGGCATCGCCGGATCCTCTTCGTCGGACACGTCGAATCCAGCACCACCACCCGGGGCCGGCTTGCCGGGTACCGGCGAGCATTGGCGGCCTTCGACCTCGAACTCGACTCCGACTTGGTCGTCGAAGCCGACTTCACCCGCGCTTCCGCGCACCGGGCGGTGCAGAAGCGACTGGCGCAGGGCAGGGACTTCACTGCCATCTTCGCGGAGTCGGACGTCATCGCCGCCGGAGCCATGCGAGCGTTGATCGATGCGGGTCTCAGCGTGCCGGACGACGTTTCGATCGTCGGCTACGACGACATCGAGGCGGCGAGTGATCTCCGCCCTCGCCTGACCACCGTGCACGTGCCGTACGAGGAACTCGGCTCCACCGCGGTCAGGCTCGCCTTGGACTGGCACGAGGGCGTCTCGGGAAGTATCGACCAGCACGTGGTCCTCGGAACGCACGTCGTACTGCGCGAATCAGTCGCGCGTCTCTGAAGCCGTGCCGGCGCCGGCCCAGAGCAGGCCGCGTCCGGTGAGCAACCGGACCTCGGGTACCAGCAGGTCCGGCAGGTGGTGCCCGATGGTCGAGACGAAGATCCGGCCGGCGCCCCAGCGCCGGGTCCACACGGCCGGCACGGTCACGGGGGCAGGCCACGGAGTCGACGGGCCGGCTGCGATGGTCGTCGTCGCCAGGACATCGCTGGCCGAATCGGAGAGCACCCAGTACTGCTCCGTGTTCAGGGCCAGGTGGTCGAGGCCTTCGACGACGGGATGGTCACGACGTTCCGGGCGTACCACCACCTCGTGCTCGACGAAGTCGCCCGGGTGGGCCACGAACTGACCGCCGACGAGGCGGAGGTAGTCCAGGCTGCCGCGGAAGGTACCGACCACCCCACCGTGCCAGCCGGCGAACCCGGTGCCGGCGGCGACGGCCGTGAGCAGGCCCTCGAGTTGGGGACGGCTGAGTTCGCCCGTCGACCAGCACTGGACGATCAGGGCGGTGTTCGCCAGCAGTGCCTGGTCGGTGTACACCTCGAGCGTGTCGTGGAGTTCGACGTCGAAGCCGTTCGCCTCGAGGAACGGGACGAACAGGTCCGTGGTCTCGGTGGGTTGGTGGCCTTCCCAGCCACCTCGGACCACCAGCGCACGTGCCGGCCGTTTCGTTCCCTTCATCGCACTATTCTTCTTCCGAGAGGTCGGGGAAGGAAGAGGCCGGATCAGGCCATGATGGTCAGCTGGTCGGCGGACACGGCGTGGTGCAGCGGCTCACCGGCGGCGAACCGGCCGATCTCGGCGATGGCGGTGTCGGCGAGCCGGCGCAGTTCGTTGCCTTGCGCACCGGCCAGATGCGCGGTCAGGACGACGTTGTCGAGAGCATAAAGGGGCGACGTGACGGGCAGGACCTCCGGGTCGGTGACGTCGAGCACGGCCTCGAACCTTCCGGTGGCCAGTTCGTCGATGAGGGCATCGTGGTCGACCAGGGCGCCGCGCGCGGTGTTGATGAGCGTGGCGCCGTCCGGGATTCGCGCCAGCCGGCTGCGGTCGAGCAGCCGTTGGGTGCTGGGCAGGTCCGGAGCGTGCAGGCTCACCACGTCACTGCCGGCCAGAAGCGTGTCCAAGTCCACGAGGCGGGCGCCCAGCGCGGTGGCGACGGTCTCGTCCGCGAAAGGATCGGCCAGCAGGACGGTGAAGTCGAACGGGCGCAGCAGCTCGATCACCCGCCTGCCGATCTTCGACGCCCCGATCACGCCGACGGTGCGCTGGTAGTTTCCCAGGTGCGGGTACTCCGCGAGCAGATCGATGGCACCACGCCGGCGCCGGTACTCCCGGACGATCCGGTGCGCTCTCTTGCCGGCCAGCAGGATCATCGCCACGGTGTACTCGGCGACGGGCAGCGCGTTCGCCGCCGCCGCGCTGGACACCTGGATGCCCCGGTCCCAGGCTGCCGCGGCGACGTGGCCCTTCACCGAGCCCGCGGCGTGGACGATCGCTCGCAGCCTGGGGGCCGCGTCGAGGATGTCCTCGTCGATCCGGGGGCAGCCCCAGCCGGTGAGCAGAACTTCGGTCTCCGCCAGAGCCGCCGCGGCCCGGTCGGTGCCGAATTCACCGAGGGGAGGGCCGGGAGCCACGTCCGCGACTCTGGCCAGCGCGGCCCAGCTCTCACCGGAGAACAACTGCAGTGGAAGGGTCACGTCCATGGCGAGCCAGACTCGCGGGCGTGTCATTCACCATCTCCTGCCGGCCGCCATCGAGTGTGATAGTAAGCGCTTACTATCAGTGTAGAGGGGTGAGCGTTCGAGGCGCAAGGCGACTCGTACGTCATGGCCGGGCACGGCGGCGCCGCGGCGAGGTTCATCCGCCCATGCCGTTGTCCAGGCCGACCCGGTGGCCGGTGCGGGACGATCGGAGCCCGGCTTCGGCGAGCCGGATGCCGCGGACGCCTGCCATGAAGTCATAGGGGTGCGGAGCGTCCTCGACCACGTGCCGGGTGAACTGCTCCCACTGGGCCTTGAAGCCGTTGCCGAAGTTCTCGTTGTCGGGTACCTCGTGCCATTCGGCTCGGTACGGCCGGGTCTCGACGAGGTCCGGGTTCCACACCGGGCGTGGGGTCGCTGCACGCGGCTGGATGACGCAGCGGTGAAGTCCGGCCACGGCGCTGCCGTGGGTGCCGTCCACCTGGAATTCGACCAGTTCGTCGCGGTGAACCCGCACGCACCACGAAGAGTTGAGCTGCGCGATGACTCCTCCGTCCAGCTCGAAGATCGCGTAGGCGGCGTCATCCGCAGTCGCTTCGTAGGTCCTGCCCTGCTCGTCGACGCGTGAGGGGATGTGGGTGACCGCCTTTGCGGTGACCGAACGAACGGCGCCGAACAGATTCTCCAGGACGTAGTTCCAGTGGCAGAACATGTCGACGACGATCCCGCCGCCGTCTTCGGCACGGTAGTTCCAGCTCGGCCGCTGGGCGGCCTGCCAGTCACCCTCGAACACCCAGTAGCCGAACTCCCCGCGCACAGAGAGGATCCGGCCGAAGAAACCGCCGTCCACCAGCCGTTTGAGTTTGAGTAGTCCGGGAAGGTAGAGCTTGTCGTGCACCACGCCGTTCTTGACTCTGGCTCGCTGTGCGTGACGCGCGAGAGCGACTGCCGCTTCCGTTGATTCGGCGACCGGCTTCTCGGTGTAGACGTGCTTGCCGGCGTCGATGGCTTGCAAGATCGACTTCTCTCGCACGGCGGTGAGCTGCGCGTCGAAATACAGCGGGTAGCCGGCGTCGCCCAGCGTGGCGCCGAGGTCGGTGGTCCAGTGGGGCAGCCCATGCCGATCCGCGATTTCGCCCAGTTTCTCGGCGTTGCGCCCGACCAGCAGCGGTTCGAGTTGAACCCGTGAGCCATCCGTCAGCAGCACGCCGCCCTGGTCCCTGATGGCCAGCACTGATCGCACCAGGTGCTGCCGGTAGCCCATCCGGCCGGTGACACCGTTGAGGATCACACCGAGACTCCGCGTAACCATTGTATCCTCCGTCGTAAACGCTTTCTATAAACTAACCGCTGCGGTGCGGGAAGACAACTGCTGCTCATGGATGACCGCGGTGTTGACCGTCGCCACCAAGTCTCACTAGCTTAGCAATCGCTTTCTATGTGTTGTTCCGAGTCGACGGCCGCTCGTGCCGCGAAGGAGCGAGGATGGACGAACTGATCGCTGTCGTCGACGCGGCCGGTCGCGGGGTGCCCGTGCGGCACCACTGGAGCAAGGTCGTCGGCGCGGGAAGGGCCAATGAGGGACTCCGGGCGGATTGGCAGGAGCACCTCGCGCTGGTGGCCGCCGAATGCGGCTTCGAGTACGTGCGCTTCCACGGACTCTTCCACGACGACATGTTCGTGTGCCGGGTGGATGCCGACGGCACAGCGCACTACAACTTCCAGTACGTCGACGCACTGTTCGACCGGCTGCTGGAGCTGGGGGTCCGCCCGTTCGTGGAGTTCGGCTTCTGTCCCGGCGACTTGGCGCGGGAGAAAGCCACCGTGTTCTGGTGGGGTGCCCACGGCAGCCCTCCGAAGGATTTGGGCCGGTGGTGCGAGCTCGTCGAGCGCACGGTGTGCCACTGGATCACCCGTTACGGGATCGACGAGGTGGCGAGCTGGTACTTCGAGGTCTGGAACGAGCCGAACCTCAAGCCGTTCTTTGCGGGTTCCCGCAGCGAATACTTCGCCCTCTACGCGGCGACCGCCCGTACCTTGAAAGCGCTCGACCCGAGACTGCGGGTCGGCGGACCGTCGACCTCGAACTTCGTCCCGGACGCTCGGTTCGACGGCGAGACCGAAGACCTCTCGTGTCACACGATCGCGGGGCCGGATGTCCTGGATGCGCTGGACTGGCAGCCGGTCTGGGTGGAGTGGTTCTTGCGACGGTGCCATGACGAGGGCGTCCCGGTCGACTTCGTGTCTTGCCACCCCTACCCGACGGATTGGGCGCTCGACGAACACGGCCAGGGAGCCAAGCTCACGCGCGATGTCGAAGCGACTCCTTGCGATCTCGCCCTGGTGAGGAAACTGGTGGAGGCAAGTCGTTTCCCGGAGGCAGAGATCCATCTGACCGAGTGGAGTTCGTCCTCGTCCTCGCGCGACTTCACCCACGACACCCTGCCTGCGGCCACCTTCGTGGTTCGCGCGATGACCTCCTCGCTCGGCGTGGTCGACTCGCTGGCCTACTGGACTTTCACGGACGTGTTCGAAGAGGTCGGTGCAGGCGAGACGCTCTTCCACGGCGGCTTCGGAATGGTCACCCTCCCGGGGATCGTCAAGCCGACCTTCCACGCCTTCCGCATGCTGCATGCGCTGGGTGACCGCCTCCTCCACCGGTCGGAAGGGCTTTGTGTGACCCGCAACAGCCGCACGGGTGCGCTGGCGGCGATTGCCTACGTCTACCCGCCGGAGGTGACCCGCTCGGTGCCGGCGTCGTTCTCCTCCCGCGAGGTAGCGGATCGGACGGCGGCGATCGGGCTGCCTCGCGTGCTGGAGCTCACCTTGACCGGGCTCGTTCCAGCGGACGAGGTGCGGGTGGAAATATTGGACGATCAAGCCGGCGACGCGCTCTCCGCGTGGCGAGCGGTCGATTGTCCTGCGGAACCGACGCGGGAGCAGGTGCGGGTCCTGCGTGCCGCCGCCCGGGCGACGAAGATCGAGTTCGTGCGTGCCGACGCCGCTGGGACTGCACTGGTGCGTCGTGAACTCCGTCCTTGGAGCGTTGTGCTGGTCACGACCGGACCGGCCCGCAGCTCGGGTTCCTCGTGAGCTCGAACGGCTCAAGTTCGCAGTCTCGGTCAGCTGTTCAACAGAAAACGCTTGCTATCCTGCCGTGAAGCATCGCTCGGCGGGGTTGAGCCCCGCCGAAGGGCTTGACTTGGCAAGTTGTGGCAGGTGACACTCTCGGGCAAACCTTCGACCATGCCCAAGTCCAGCCCTTCACGTCCGCGACAGAAAGCGCTTGCTATCGGTCGCCGTGTCCCTCAACGGAGAGAGACCTATGAGTTCGCTGACCCGCAGGGGCTTCCTCGGAGCGACCGCGGCCGGGGCATTGCTCGGCCTGTTGCCCACCTCGGCCCTGGCCTCCTCACCCACGCCGGTGCACCCCCGCCTGTACATCGACGCCGCAGACAAGGACGCGCTGCTGGCGAAGCTCGGCGGATCCGACTGGGCCAAGGCCTCGCTCGCGGCGATCAAGGCCCGGATCGACCCCTTGGCCGACAGGCACACCGCCGACCCCGCTTGGATCTTGTCGCGCATGTCCATGTTCTGGACCGACGGTGCCCGTTACACCCAGATCTACGTGGCCAAGCAAAACTTCGATCGCGGCACCGGGAACGCACCGGTCCCGACCGTGCGACCGGACGCCACACGGGGCTGGAACAGCAACGTCCTCGGTCCGCTCGAGACCCGGCTGCCCTACAGCGCCGACGGTTCTCAGCGGAACAACCAGGGGCAGGTGGTTCCTTACGCGCAGACCGGGCACATGCACCGTTTGAACAACCAGGAGATCTTGTCGCTCGCGCAGCAGGCAGGCTTTCTCCACTGGGTCACGGGCGACGAGAAGTACGCGAAGCTGGGCGCCGACATCTACTGGCAGTGGCTGCTGGGCACCTACTACATGAATCCGATGCTCGACCCCGCTAGCTCGCTCGGGGGACCGGGTGGCTACGCGCCGGGCGGGATCGGGGGCTACTACGACTACGAGGTCATCCACGACCCGATGGGTGGCCAAGCCGCCGTGGTCTACGACTTCCTTTTCGACTACCTGGTCGCGCACCCCGACCCGCACGCGGTGTCAATCGGCAAGTCCGTCATCGAGTTGTCGACCGTTGTCTTCAAGCGGTTCATCGAGATCGGGCTGGTTCGTGGCGGCGCCACGGGCAACTGGAACGTCAACGGCTGGAGCTGCATCCTGACGGCCATCCTCGCACTGGAGCCGAACGCCGCTCAGCCCGACGGCAAGGGCTCGGAGTACTACCTGCAGGGTTACACGACCACGAGCACCCAGTACCACCAAGCGCTGCCCGATCTCCTCAAGGAGTACGACCCGGTCACGGGCTTGTGGCACGAGTCGCCCATGTACTCGTTCGGCACGATCAGCGTGCTCGTGGACCTCGCCCTCCCGGTCAGGCGGGCCGGGGTGGACACCATCGGCGGCAACGACATCATGCGGCGGGCCGCACTGGCCATCGGCCCGTGGCTCGATCCCCGCGGCAACATGGTCGTCTTCGGCGACGGGCGTGGCGGTTCACCCGGATACGTCGCGTTCGAGCGTCTGGCGGCTTACTACACACAGGTGGGCGACACGGAAGGGCTGGCAAACGCGGTCGAGGTACTGCGCAATGCCATCGCGGCCGGGCAATACACGCGCAACACCCTGTCGTTCGTAGACCTCATCGACGCCGTGGATCTGCCCTCGGGCACGACCACGACGAGCAACGTCCGGACGGCGTACTCCGCGCACCACCGCCACCTCACCCTGAAGAACCGCAACGACGTCGCGACCGGCCTGATGGCCACGCTCTACGGTGGTGTCGCTTCGACCGATCACCTCAACCCCAACGGGCTGGCGCTGCAGCTCTACGGTCAGGGCTGGGCCCTGTCGCCGAACACGAAGTCCTACGAGTCCTACTGGAGCGCCGACTACCCCTACAGCAAGGGCCCGGCCGGAGCGAACACCATCGTCCCCGGGTACACGTCCGGCCCGATCCAGGTGAACGCGGTCGAACCGCCGACCGCGCCGGATGCGTTCACCAATGCCGCCGAGATCTCCGCGAATCACCAGTTCGCCGACATGACCGCGGCGGAGAAGCGTCGCCAGGTCGCGATCGTGCGCACGTCGGCCACGACCGGCTACTACGTGGATGTGTTCCGTTCCGACCAGGCGTCCAACGACTACATCCACCACAACCTCGGCAACAGCTTGACGCTGTCCGACTCGGCCGGAGGCGCCCTACCGCTCGCTGCTGCCACCGACCTGGGTACCGCTGACGCCGCGTACAAGTTCTTCAGCAACGTGCGCAGTGTGCCTTACACCGGTGACATCAGCGCCCGCTGGAAGATCGATGCCACCGACGGCAGTCCCGAGATCGGCATGGAAATGTGGATGCTCGGCCAGCCGGGCCGCACCATCTACCAGGCCGACGGTCTGCCGACCACCGTACTGCCGTCAGTGGTGCCTCACGGAGTCAACATGTCGCCCCAGCCGACCCCGACACTGATCGTGCGGCAGACCGGGGCGAACGCGGCGAGCGCACCTTTCGTGTCGGTGTTCGAGCCGACGACGGGAGGCAACCGCTCGATCCGGTCGATTCGGGACCTGGGCTCCTCGGGAACCTTCGCCGGCATCGTAGTGTCGAGCGAAGGCGCGTCGGCGGACCTCACCGGCCGCGTCGATCACGTCCTGTCGGCCACCGACGACGTCCCGCACGCGCCGAGTCCACTGATCGACTTCACCGGCTTGTTCGGGGTAGCGACCTGGACTTGCCGTGGCTTTCGGTCGCTCTACCTGGGCAGCGGCCGCGATTTGCGGCTCGGGGACTACCGGATCAGCGCGGGTGCGGCGGTGTCGGCCGGGCTCGACCGAACCGGCGAGACGGTGACGTACTCCGCGTCGGCCCCGATCACGCTCACCCTCCCGCGGCCTAGGTCGCTACACGGGCAGGACATCCGGATCGAGTACAAGAACGGCACGAGGTGGTTTTCCCTGCCGAGCGTCGTCGACCGCCCCACGTCCACGGTCAGCGCGACTGTACCGGCCGGATACGCCATCGAGGTTCGTGTCGTGGGGCGTCATGACCGTTGAGAACCGATCCGGTTTCGTCAGCCGGATCATGTCGGAGGCGTGGGACGGGGGTCTGGTCACCGGAAACGGCACGCACGGCGCCATCCTGCACGGAACGCCGGTGCTCCACAGAATCTCTCTCACGCACGAACGGTTCTTCCTCCCGGTCGACGAGCCACTCCCACCACCGGATGTCGCCGGCCGCCTGGCCGGCTACCGCGCCGCCATTCGCAAGGGGAACCCCAAATTCGTCGGCGAAGACGTCACCGGCGCAGCCCGGCTCGAAGGCTATCCCGACAAGATGATCTGGACCGACCCGCTGGTCCCGGCGGGTGTTCTCGGCTGGCAGCCTGACTCGCCGACCGGCGGCGACTACCGGCGCGATGTCGACTTCTGCACCGGCGTCGCCTCGGTGTCGTGGATCACCGAGGCCGGAATCCGCTACCGGATCAAAGTATTCGCGTCCCGGGCGGACGATGTCGTGGTCTTCGACCTCTCGTCGGACGGGGGCACACTCGACGGAACGCTGTCACTGGGCGCCGGCCGAGATGCGTCCACCGCCCGTGCCCGTGACCACCGAAGTTCGGTCCGGGTCTCCGGCGAAGCGACCGATGAGGTGCTGGCACTACGGCTCGACGCGGAGCGGCCACGGCCGGGTCTGGTGAACGGAGTGCTGACGCTGGTTGCACTGCAGAGCCACGACGGCGTCGTCGTCCCTGCACCGGCGATGGCGAGCGACTCCGTCCAAGTGCGGATCACCGAGGCCCGCCACGTCGTCGCGCTTGTCCGCATACACCCCTACAGCGCACGGCCATCCGCCACTGCCGCGGCCCGCGAAGCCTTGAGCGAGTTGTCGTGGGACACCGCGAAACTCCTCGAACGCCATCGGACCGTGCACCAAGAACTCTACGACCGGGTCGGCCTCACCCTGCGGGAAGACGATCAAAGCCACACGAGCGAGGATCTGCTGGCCAGCGGGCCGGACAATGCCCTGATCAAGCGCACCTTCGATGCCGGGCGGTATGCGATCATCTGCTCCTCCGGCGACCTCCCGCCCACGCTGCAAGGAGTCTGGCAGGGCACCTGGGCGCCTGCTTGGTCCAGTGACTACACGCTCAACGGCAACGTCCAGAACGGTGCGGTCGCTGCACTCGCGGCCACCACGCCGGAACTGCTGCGGCCGCTGTTCAGCCTGATCGGGGCATTCAAACAGGACTACGAGGTCAACGCGCGCCGGATCTTCGGCGCGGAGGGTTACCTGCTTCCGGCGCGCTGCACGACGCACGGCCTGGCCAACCATTTCAGCGGCGCCTACCCGCACCTGTTCTGGACCGGTACCGGCGGCTGGCTGCTACGGCTCGCTTTCGACTACTTCTCCCACACCGGCGACCTGACCTTCCTCCGGGAGTGGGCCCTGCCGTTCGCGGAACAAATCGCCCGCTTCTACGCCACGGCACTCGACCAAGGCGAGGACGGGACGCGACACTTCATCCCGTCGTACTCCCCGGAGAACACCCCGGCCGGTGCCGCCACTCCGATAGCCGCGGATTCGACTGCCGAAGTCGCCATCGCGAAGGACGCGTTGCGAATCGCAGTTCGGATCGGGGAACTACTCGACGTACCGACGGAACGGGTAGCCGAATGGCGCGCGCTCGCGGCCACGCTGCCCCGCTACCGGGTGAGTGACGACGGCGCCCTCGCGGAATGGATCGACCCCGCCTTTCCGGAAGAGCACGCCCATCGGCACGCCTCTCACCTTTACCCCCTTTTCTACGAAACGGATCCGGACTTCATCGCCGATCCCCGGTTGCGCACCGCGGCCGCGGTCTCCATTGCCCGGCGGACGGAGTGGCGCGCAGCCCCGGCCGAGTCGGCGCCGGGGAACCGGGAGATGGCCTTCGGCCTGGTCCAGCTGGGTCTCGCCGCGGCCGCTCTCGGCGACGCGGATACGGCGCTGCACTACGCGCGGCGGCTTTCCCGTGACTACTGGGCGCCGAACATGGTTTCCACTCACGACGCCGGCGAGCTCTTCAACGTGGACGCCTGTGGGGGCCTTCCCGCACTGGTCAGCGCGATGCTGTTGCAATCGTCCCCAGGTTGTCTCCGGGTGCTCCCGGCGCTGCCCGGCGCGTGGCGACGGGGGTCGATTCGAGGTCTCTCGTGCCGAGGCGGCCTTACCGTGCCCGAGCTGCGCTGGACGCCCCACGAAGTCGAGATCATCGTTCACGCGCCGCTCAGGGCACGGGCCGCACGCCGCGGCAGCCCGGTCCGGCTGGACCTGCCCTGGCCGGCTCGGCCGGAGCCGGGATCCCCGCTCGAAGGTGACGGCCGGACATGGTGGCTGCACCTCGAGGACGGAGCTACGGCCCACGTGCGGTTCTGTCCGGAACGCTACGACGAACCAATGCCCGATGGGTAGTGAAGACCGACTTCAGACGACAGGTACTCAACCGGTTGAGTAGAAGTACTTCGCCTCCGTCAGGATCTGCTTGTACCGCGGGGGATTGAATCTTAACTGGTTAAGTGCCACCGTCATCGCTGTGACCAGTTTCCAGGTGACCGGATTCCAGCGACTGTGGACGATGGCGATGGTGGTGCTGCCGGTTTCCGCAGCCCTGCTGCTCGCTCCGAGCGCCGCGACCGCGGTGACGCAGCAGAGCCGGCCGAACCGAGGCTGGGTGGCTGCCTGGGCAACCGCTCAGGTTGCCGGTTCCGCCGTGCCCGGCTCCACCTGCCCCGCGGGTGACGGCCTCACCGATCAGACGGTGCGCAACGTTCTCTTCGTCAGTACCGGTGGGGATCACGTCCGGGTTCGGGTGACCAACAGCTTCGGCGCGCGATCGCTGCGGATCGGCCACGTGACGGTCGCCCGCCAGGGCGACGGGGCCGCCGCCGTTCCCGGCACCGTGCGTGAACTCACCTTCGGCGGCCGCCGGTCGGTCATCCTGGCGCCGGGGGCGCGGGAACTCAGTGACCCGGTGCCGCTGAATGTGGCTCCGTTGTCCACCCTGCTCGTGACCGTTCACGTGCCGGGGCCGACCGGTCCGGTGACCAACCACCCGTTCACGGCGCAAGGCAACTACCTTGCCGCCGGGGACCGCGCGTCACTCGCCTCCGGTGCCGGCTTTGCGGATACGCCGTGCTGGATGCTCGTCGACGGCGTTGACGTCACTGCGTCGCGGCGAGTCGAGGGCAGCGTAGTCGCCTTCGGCGACTCGATCACGGACACCGCGAACACGACCGGCAACGCCAACCACCGATGGCCGGACTTCCTCAGCCGGCGGCTCGACGCCGTGCGCGGCCCGACGCTGTCGGTGGTCAACGCGGGGCTGGGCGGCAACCGGCTTCTCGCCGACCGCCCTGGGCAGCCTTACTACGGTGTCGCCGGGGTGAACAGGCTGGACCGGGACGTCTTCGAGCAAACCGGCGTGCGCGGCATGATCCTGCTCGAAGGGATCAACGACATCGGCTACAACGCCGTCGCACCGGACATCATCGCCGGTTATCGGCAGGTGGTCCGCTCCGCGCACGCGCACGGGGTGCGGATCTACGGCGCGACGCTGACGCCGATGGGCGGTTCCTTCATGGACACGCCGGAGCAGCGGCAAACGTGGCTGGACGTCAACGCGTGGATCCGGACCGGTGGAGCGTTCGACGGCGTGCTGGACTTCGCCGCGGCGACGGCGTCCAAAGTCGACTCCGGCACGCTGAATCCGGCTTACGACAGCGGTGACCACCTCCACCCCAACGACGCCGGCACCCGGGCGATGGCCGACGCCGTCGATCTGAAGATGCTGCTCGCCCCCGTCCGGCGCTGAGCGGCGCAGCCGCCGTCTTCCGGCACCCAGGCAGGCCTCAAAGCCTGCCGACGGCTCCGGTGCTGGCCCGGGTGACGAGGATCGGCGCCGTTGTGCTGGCGTCCTTCACCTCTTCGCCGGCGATCAGCCGCTGCAGCATGGACACCGCCAGCACCCCGTAGTCCCCGACCGGGCGGCGCACGGCCGTCAAGGCCGGCCGCACCAGCCGGCACAGCACCGAGTCGTCCCACGCGACGAGAGACACGTCGCCGGGGACCGAGAGGCCGAGTTCCTGGGCGACGCCGAGCGCGGCAACCGCCATGACGTCGTTGTCAAAGATCAACGCGGTGGGAGGCTGGGCGGACACTAGGACACGACGTGCGGCGTTGGCCCCGCTTACGTCGGTGTAGTCGGTGTGGACAGTGCGCGCGTCGACGAGTCCGAGGCGCCGCCCCGCCGCGGCGAATGCCTCGCTCCGGACCCGGGTGTGGAGGAATTCCGGGGGACCGGCGACGCGCACCACGCGGCGGTGCCCCAGCGCCGCCAGGTAGTCGAGGACGTCGTTGACCGCTCCGGCGTCGTCGGTCCAAGCGGAAGGCAGGCCGGTGCGGCCGAGAGGGCCACCGAGGACCACCGCCGGCATTCCGATGCCGGTGATGACGTCGAGCCGTTCGTCGTCGACCCGCAGGTCGACGAGCAGCACTCCGTCGACACGGTGTTCCGCGTGCCAGCGCCGGTACATCCCCGATTCGGTGTCGTGGTCCGGAGCGACGTGGAGCAGCAGTGAAGTCGGTCCGGGGCCGAGCTCGTTCTGGATGCCCGCGATGAGGCGCATGAAGAACGGTTCGACGCCGAGGACGTCCGCCGGCCGGTCGATCACCATGCCGATGGCGCCCGCCTTGCCGTCGGACAAGGCCCGCGCCGCCCTGCTGGGCCCCCAGCCCAGTTGTTCGGCGATGGCGAGTATCCGCATCCTGGTCGCGTGGGAGACCCCCGGCCGCCCATTGAGCGCGTAAGACACGGCGCCCTTGGACACGCCGGCTTCCTTGGCGATGTCGGTGATCGTCGGGCGCTTCATCGCACCTCCGCGCGCTGAACCGGTTCGGCAGTCATCGTAGCTAACGCTCCATCGTTCACGACCTCGGCGCACGGCGGCCGGTACGGAGACCGGACGCCGTGCGCCGAGCCGGCTGCGCTCAGCCGAGATGGGCGCGGAAGCCGGCACCGTAGGCGGTGGGTGTGCCGTTGTAGCTGGTGATCAGGGCGGGGCCCGACCGGCAGTCCCAAGTGTTCCAGGTCCACGCCAGGTAGCTGATGGACCGGCTGTCGAGCCAGTTGATGAGGGTGTCGATGTAGCCGTGACCGCAGTCGTTTTCCCCGAGTTCGCCGACCACCAGCGGCACCTTGGCCGCGACGGGCGCGATTTGGGCGTTCCAGCAGGCGGCCGTCACGCAGTAGTTGAAGTTGTAGGAATGCCAGGAGGCGCCGAGGTTGCCCATCGAGTCGGCCGGCCGGTAGGTGAGCCACTGGGAGAGATCGTTCGCGTAGCTGAGGCCCCCGACCATGACGAAGTTACCGGCCCCGGTCGAGCGGACGGCCTGGACCAACGAGGCCATGCCGGCCACCGGGTACGAGAAGCCGGGGCAGGCCGAACCGCCGTCACGCCAGCACTTCCACGCCTGGGTGTAGTCACTGACGACCGAGTTGGGGAACGGCTCGTTGAACAAGTCGAAGATTACGCCCGAAGCCGACTTGAACCGGGCGGCGACCGACCTCCAGAAATCGGGCGTGTGCGTGCTGTTCGGCATCGGCTTCTGGCAGTTCGCCGCGTAGGTCGAACAGCTGGATCCGCCCCCGGTGTAGACGCCGTCGCTCCAGTGGAGCTCGAGTATCACGCTTTGCCCCTTGCTGCGCAGCAAGGAGACGTAGTTTGCGATCGCCGAGCGGTAGTTCTCGCCGCTGTAGGCGCTGTTGACTCCGTTGAGGCCGAGCCAGCAGTCCTCGTTGAGCGGCACCCTCACCACGTTCGTGTGCCAGCTCTGGATGGCAGTCACCGAAGCCGCATCGGACGGCCCGTCGAAGATCCCGCGGTTCTGCACGCACATGAACTCGGTGCCGGACCGGTTGACGCCTCGCAGGCGGCTCAGCGCCTCGGTCGAACCCGTCTGTCCTCCGGCCGTCCCGGCGACCGCGGACAACAGCGTGAGCAGGGTGACCACGATCGCGCCGACTCTTGTTTTGACCTTGCTCATGGACCCGACCTCCTTGTCGGTCCGATGTACTTAACCGGATAAGTGAACGTAGGCGAGTACAGCCGAGCATGTGCGCGCGACAGGTTGCCGCGTGACGCGCGCGTCCCTACTTGAAGCGACAGAAGGTCCTTCGTAACAACACCTTGACGGCGCCACTGGCTCGGCTTAGCGTTGCTGTGCACCTTGCGTTCGGTGTTCAGTCAGACACACTGAACCAGTTAAGTCAACGTCGACAGCCTCTAAGATCGCACTGGCTCATGGCGTACCGGTCCCATCCGTCCATTGTGGAGGAATTATGAGGACTAATCGTCGCGAGTTCCTGAGCGCGGGCGTCGGCTTGGCGGGCCTTTCGGCGATGGGCGGAATCAGCGGGCCGCCGGCGGCCGCGGCACGGCTCACCCCGGCGACGGAGACCATGTACCTGACCGGCATAGACGCCGATCACACGGTCGACTGGGAGTTCCAGTGCACGCGCGGGCGCCGCAGCGGTGTCTGGGGCACCATCCCGACCCCGTCGAACTGGGAATGTCAAGGATACGGCACCTACAACTACGGCTGGAACCTGGAGCCGGAGGAGCGCGGGCTCTACCGTTACCGCTTCACGCCGCCGGCGGAGTGGCGCGGCCGGCAGGTCTTTCTGGTCTTCGAAGGTGCCATGACCGACACCGAAGTGCGGATCAACGGCAGCTCGGTGGGCTCGCGGCACCAAGGCGGCTTCTACCGCTTCCGGTACGACGTCACGTCGCTGCTGCTGTTCGGCCGGGCCAACCTGCTCGAGGCGACCGTCAGCCGGGAGTCGGCCGACGAATCGATCAACAACGCCGAGCGGCGAGGGGACTTCTGGAACTTCAGCGGCATCTTCCGGCCGGTCTTCCTGCAAGCGTTGCCCGCGGCCCACATCGAGCGGATCGCCGTCGATGCCCGGGCGGACGGTTCCTTCACCGCCGATGTCCACCTCGCCGGGATCACCGCCGCCGGACGTGTCGTCGGCCGACTCGAAAAGCTCGACGGCACGCAGGCGAGCCCGGAATTTTCGGTCTCGGCCGCGGCGGGTGCCTCCGTCGTCACCTTGCGCACCGCCGTGCCCGAGCCGCACCTGTGGACCGCGGAGACCCCGAACCTCTACCGGGTCGTCTTTCGCCTCGTCGACGGTTCCGGTAGCGCGTTGCACGGAGTCTCCGAACGGTTCGGGTTTCGCACCATCGAGGTGCGCATCGGCGACGGGGTTTACCTCAACGGCCGGAAGATCATTCTGAAGGGTGCGAATCGGCACACGATCTGGCCCACCACGGGCCGCGCGTCGAGCCCGCGCCTCGCCCGGGCCGACATCCTCCTGATGAAGGAGATGAACATGAACGCCGTGCGGATGTCGCACTATCCGCCGGACACGTTCTTCCTCGACCTCTGCGACGAGCTGGGCCTTTACGTCCTGGACGAGCTCGCCGGCTGGCAAAAGGCCTACGACGAGGTGCCCGGCGCGCCGTTGCTGGCGTCGATGGTCACCCGCGACGTGAACCACCCGTCGATCCTGTTCTGGGACAACGGCAACGAAGGCGGCTGGAACACCGCGCTGGACGACGATTTCGCTCGGTTCGACCCGCAGCGCCGAACAGTGCTGCACCCGTGGGCGAACTTCGGCGGCATCAACACCGATCACTACGAGACCTATGACAGCACCCGATCGATCTTGGCGGGATCGGCCATCTTCATGCCGACCGAGTTCCTGCACGGTCTCTACGACGGTGGTGGGGGGGCCGGGCTGAACGACTACTGGAAATTGCTGGGCACAGCGCCGCGTTCGGCGGGAGGGTTCTTGTGGGCGTTCGTCGACGAGGGCGTCGTCCGGGATGACCTAGGCGGAGTCATCGATACGGCGGGCAACGCCGCGCCCGACGGCATCCTCGGCCCATTTCGGGAAAAGGAAGCCAGCTTCTTCACGATCAAGGACATTTGGTCACCGGTGCAGCTCGCCGTACCCGAGTACTACGCCACCACCTTCCCGGCAGACTTCGACCGAACGGTCGAAGTCGTCAACCGTTACGACTTCACCAGTCTCAACCGGTGTCGGTTCACCTGGCAACTTCTGATCTTCGCTGCGCCGGGAAGCGCATCGCCGGCCTCGAAGGTCCGCGCGTCGGGCACGCTGGCCGGCCCCGACGCCGCTCCAGGCGCCACCGGAACCCTGCGGCTCGCACTGCCCGGCGATTGGGCCGAGGCGGACGCGCTGCGATTGAGCGCCACAGATCCGAGCGGCCGCGAGATCCTCGACCGGACCTGGCCCATCAAGAAGGCCGCGGACCACGCGAGCAAGCTGGTGGTGCCGGGCTACGGGCGGGTCACCAGTACCGAGTCGGGCACCGACGTCACCATGACCGCCGGTTCCACCCGGGTCACGATCAGCAAGAACAGCGGCCTGCTATCCAGTGTGATGCTGGCCGGCCGGACAGTGCCGTTGCGCAACGGGCCTGCGCTTGCCGCGGGGAGTGCCACGTTCGTCGGGCTCACCCGGTTCCGCGACGGCACCGGCTACGTCGTGGAGGCCAGCTACACCGGCGACCTCAGGTCGGTGCGCTGGCGCCTGGACGCGAGTGGCTGGCTCCAGCTCGGCTACCACTACCACCGCACCGGCCCGCACGACTTCGTCGGGGTGAACTTCGACTTCCCCGAGGCGAACGTCCGTGGTCTGACCTGGCTGGGCGACGGTCCCTACCGCGTCTACCGCAACCGCATGCGCGGCGTGAACCCCGGCGTCTGGACCAAGGCTTACAACGACACGGCCACCGGCGCTCGCGGCTGGCAGTACCCGGAGTTCAAGGGGTACCACGCCAACACCTACTGGGCAGCGCTGAGGACCACCCAGGCGACAATCACCATGGTCGCCGAGGAGGAGGGCCTTTTCCTGCGTCTTTTCACCCCCGCGGTCGGTGTCAACCCCATGAGTGCCACCGTTCCGTATCCCGCCGGCGGTATTTCCTTCTTGGACGCGATCCCGGCCTCCGGCAACAAGTTCCACACCGCTGCTCAGCTGGGCCCGGAGAGTCAGTCCGCTGTTGCCGTCGGTGACTATCGCCGCACTCTGTATTTCCGATTCAGCGATTGAGCGGATCCGGCGTGGTGATCGAGGAAACCGGCGACTAAGGGCACCGCGGGTGTGGCGCGGCGTGGCCTCGCGACGCCGAAGCCGATCTTCCGGCCTGGGCAGGTGCCGAGTGACAGCAGCAGACCAACTGGTCGGCCTCATGGGCGAGGGGAGGCACCGTCGAGAGCGAGGCTTCCACGGAGCAGACCCCGGCTGGTCGCGGTGTCGGGTGGTCTGCGCCACCTCAGCTGCCCCACAGCGTGGTCAAGCGGGTGGATGGAGGGGGAGGACGACGTCCAGGCCGAGCCGGGCAAACCTCCGGCGTGCGGCCGCGGAGGTCAAGATCCGCACGGTGCGGCCGTCGCCCTGGCAGCGACGGGTCAAGGTCATCAGCGCGGCCGCGGCTTCGAGGCTCAGCTGGCTGACAGCCGTCAGGTCGACCACGAGGGCAGCGCCGGGGGACGCGATTGAGGCGGCCGTGCTGAGTTGGGCGACGCTGCCGGCGTCGAGGACGCTGGACGCTTTCACCGTGATCACGTCGGCGGTGAGCTCGAGTCCGGTGCTGCTGTCATGTGGTTCGGTGGTGGCGCTCATCGACCCGTTCCCCTCTCCGAGCGGCTCGATCGGAGACATCCCGCCGCGCGGGCATCCCAGGTACATCCGCTGCTCGACTATTCCTCGCTGTGGATTCGCCGCGCGTTACCACCCGGACTACCCGCACCGGCGAGATCAACCAGCTCAACTGGGTATGAAGTTGTCAGCTTTCGTTGTCGACGAGGTTGGTGACGAACCGTTCGGCGACGTTGCGCAGTTTGACGTTCTGCTGCTGCGACCGTTCAACCAGCAGGTCGAACGCCTTGTCGGCGCTGATTCGGTGCAGGGCCATGAGGATGCCTTTGGCCTGGTCGATCACCGCGCGCGAGTCCAGGGCGGTCTTCAGCTGGTCGATAGTCGCCTGCGCCGCCTGGAAGCGGTGTGCGCTGCGTAGACCGGCTTCAGCGGCGGTGGTGTAAAGCTCGAGCAGGGCGGCGTCGAGGGTGCCGAACCCTTCGTTGCCGGTGCCGTAGAGGTTCAGCGACCCTTGGTAGCGCTGGTCGATGAACAGGGGTGCGGACAGGCAGCTGCCCACGGTGACTGCGTCGGCCGCCGCGGTGAACTCGGGCCACCGCTGGGCGACTTCGGTCACGTTGACCCGCTGGACGTGCCCGCTCCGGGCGGCTTCGAGACCCGGGCCCTCACCGGCGTCGTACTGGGCTTGGTCGATGCCCCGGGCAGCGTCCGCGGTGGAGGTCGCGGTGTAGGGAGTGTCGTCGCGCAGGAGCGTGACGCTGGCCATGCCGGCCTCCGGGATGGCGTGGATGGCCTGCCGGCACACCCGCTGCAAGAGGACGGCCAGTTCTTCTGCTTGCTCCATGGTGCCGGTGAGCTGTTCGAGGGCGCTGGTGACCTCGTCGACCCGCTGCACGGCGTCTTGCTCATCCAGCAGCTGCTCGCCCATCTGCGCCCTCTTCCACCTCAGCGACTGCCCCACGAACACTACCCAGCACGGCAGGCTGAGGTGTCGCGAGGGAGGCCGGCTCGCCAGACAGGCTCAGGACTGTCGTGGGGGTTGTGCAGGGCCAGCCAGACGCCCCCAGAGCTTGGCGGGAGGGTCTGCCCAGACTTCGGTTGACACCGGGGCTGACGGTTTCTCAGGCCGCTGACGCGGTCGTGTAGATAG
>NZ_PPHF01000065.1 GCF_002904335.1 Amycolatopsis sp. CA-126428
GTGACAACCGGGGCTTCGCCCCGGGCCGGGGGCTTCGCCACCCGGACCCCCGGAAAGCGAGCTGTGGGTCCACCGGACCAGGTCGCCGGTGCGGTACATCCGCGCGCCGGGCGTGCCGAAGGGGTCGGCGAGGAACCGTTCCGCCGTCAGCGCCGGCTGCCCGAGGTAGCCGCGGGCCAGGCCGGTGCCGGCCAGGTACAGCTCGCCGACGGCGCCCGGCGGCACCGGCCGGAGCCCGTGGTCGAGCACGTACGCCGCCGTGTCGTCCAGCGGCCGCCCGATCGGCAGCACGTCCGGCACCGGCTCGCCCGGCGGCAGCGGGTACCGGGTGGCGAAGGTCGTGGTCTCGGTGGGGCCGTAGACGTCCACCACGGTGAGCCCGGGGCACGCGTCCGACACCTGCCGCACCGCGGCGGGGCGCACCACCTCGCCGCCCGTCCACACCTCGCGGACGCCGCGCAGGCAGCCGGGATCCTCCTGCGCCAGCACGCGGAACAGCCCCGCGGTGATGAACAGCCCGGTCACCCCGTGCGTGGTGATCACGCGGCGCAGCACGTCGGCGTCGATGTCCCCCGGCGGCGCGACGACGACCCGGCCGCCGCTCAGCAACGGCACCCACAGCTCGTACGTCGACGCGTCGAAGGCCAGCGCGGAGTGCATGAGCACCGTCCGGTGGGCGGGGACGGCGAAGGACCGCTCCCGGGCCAGTGCGACGATGGCCCGGTGGCTGACGGCCACCCCCTTGGGCGTCCCGGTCGAGCCCGAGGTGTACATGACGTACGCCAGGTTTTCCGGCCGCAGCAGGACATCCGGCGTTTCGGACGGTTCGTCACCGCTTTCGCCGATGGTCACCACCGGTCCACTGTGGACGTCCTGGGCGAGGGCCCGGCCGGCGTCGTCGGTCACCAGGACGCGGACCCCGTCGAGCAGCGCCGTCAGCCGGCTGCGGGGTGCGCGGGCGTCCAGCGGCAGGTACGCGCCGCCGGCCTTGAGCACGGCCAGTTCGGCGACGACGACGTCGGCCGAGCGGCCGAGCAGCAGCCCGACCAGGCCGTCCCGCCGCGCCCCGAGGTCCAGCAGGCGGTGGGCCAGCCGGTTCGCCCGGGCGTCCAGTTCCGCGTAGGTCAGGGTTTCGTCGCCGGTGACGGCGACCGCGTCGGGGGTGCGGCGGACCTGCTCGGCGAACAGGGCGGGCACGGTCGTTTCCGGCTGGTCCTGCGTGGCGCCGTTCCCCTGCGCCAGAACGGCTTGCCGCTCGGCGTCGGCGAGCATGCGCAGCCGGGCGAGCGGCTCGTGCGGCCGGGTCGCGAGCTCGGACAGCAGGGTCTCGAGGTGCCCGGCGAACCCGGCGACCGTCTCGGCGTCGAACAGCTCGGGGTCGTAGCCGAACAGGAACTCCAGGCGCTCCTCGCCGGGGTAGGCGACGACGCTGAGCGGGTAGTTGGTCGTCTCCACGCCCCGCAGGTCGCGCAGCCCGAGCTCCGCGGTGACCGGGTAGTTCTCGAACACGAGCAGGCTGTCGAACTCCCCGCCCCAGCTCTGCAGGCGCGCCAGGGACAGGTGGTCGAACCGCCGGGCTTCGGCCTGGGTCTCCTGGAGACCGCGCAGCCAGTCCACGGCGGCCGCCCGCTCGTCGACGTCGGCGACGACCGGCAGCGTGGTGATGAACATGCCGGTGATCTCCCCGGCCCCGGGCAGTTCGGCGGGCCGCCCGGCGACCGTGGTGCCGAAGCAGACCTCCGGCCGGCCGGTGTGGCGGGCCAGCAAAACCGCCCAGGCGCCCTGGACGAGCGTGTTGAGGGTCAGCCCGTGGCGCTGCGCGGCGGTGCGCAGCGGCCCGGCGGGCAGCTCGATCCGCAGCGAGGCCGTCGACTCGACCGGGTGCGCCGGGGACCGAGGGCGGTCGGTGCGCAGGCGGGCCTGCTCGGGCCGCCCGGAAAGCCGTGCCCGCCAGTAGCTTTCCGCTGCCGGCCGGTCCTGTTCGGACAGCCACCGGACGTGGTCGCGGAACGGCCGGCGGGCCGGCAGCGGGCGTCCGGCGTGCGCCGCCGCGACGTCGGAGAGCACCTGGAAGAGGCTCCAGCCGTCCAGCAGCAGGTGGTGGAACGTCCAGACCACGCGGACCTCGGTCGCCGAGACGCGGGCGAGCAGCAGCCGCATCAGCGGAAGCGCGCCCAGGTCCAGGCCGGCGTCCCGGTCGGCCGCCAGCACGGTGTCCAGGTCCTCCGGGACGGACGTCCAGTCCCGCAGCTCGACGGGCAGGGTGACCTGCCGGTGGACCACCTGCACCGGGGCGTCGAGGCCGTCCCAGACGACCCGGGTGCGCAGGACCGGCGTCCGGTCCACGACCCGCTGCCAGGCGCGGGCGAGTGCCTCCGGGTCGGGGACGTCGCTCATCACGAACGTCACCTGCTGGAGGTAGGCGTGCCGCCCGCCACCGGTGAGCCGGTGGAAGAGCATGCCGGCCTGGGCCGGGGTGAGCGGGTAGATGTCCTCGACGTCGCGGCCGTCGCCGGCCAGCCGGTCCACCGTGGCCTGGTCGAGCCCGGCCAGGGGGAAGTCCGACGGCGTGCGGCCGCCGGCGCCCGGCTCGGTGCAGTGCGCGACGATCCCGGCCACCCGGTGGACGAGGTCGTCGGCGACCGTGCGGACGGTGGCCTCCTCGTGCAGCTGGTCCGAGTAGAACCAGGTGATCTCCAGCCGGCCTTCGGCGACCCGGGCGACGACGTCGACGGCGTGCGCGCGGACGTCGGCGGGGTTCTGCGAGAGTTCGAGTTCCCGCTCGATCCCCCGGTACAGCTCGCCTTCGACCTCGAAGCGACCGAGGTAGTTGAAGCTGAGCCGGGGCGTCACCGCCGGCGCGGTCCCGGCGAGGTGGCGCAGCACGCCGTAGGACAGGCCGCGGGCCGGGATCGCGCGCAACTGCTCCTTGACGGACTTGAGCAGGGTCGCGATGTCGCTGTCCGGGACGTCGAGCGCCACCGGGAACATCGAGGTGAACCAGCCGACCGTGCGGGACAGGTCGACGTCGTCGAACAGGTCTTCGCGGCCGTGGCCTTCGAGGTCGACCAGCACGCGTCCGGCGCCGCTCCAGCGGCGCAGGGCCCCGCCGAGCGCGGCCAGCAGCACGTCGTTGACCTGGGTGCGGTAGGCGCCCGGAACGTCCTGCAGCAGCGCCCGGGTCAGCTCGGCGTCCAGCCGGGTGGTGACCGTGCGGGTGCTCGCCACCGTGTTGGCGCCGTCGGTGTCCAGCGGGATCTGGGTACCGTCGACCGCCCGCCAGTACGGGAGGTCGCCGGCGAAGTCGTGCTCGGCGAGCCGGTTCGCCCAGTCCTGGAAGGACGTCGTCCGGGCACTCAGGTCGCGCCCGTGGTAGGCGTGGCCGACGTCCTCCAGCAGGATCCGCCAGGAGACGCCGTCCACCACCAGGTGGTGCACGGCCAGGCGCAGCGTCGTGCCCTCCAGGTCGGCGCGCACCAGCGGGCCGCGCTCGATGTCGATCTCCGCGCCGAAGACGTCGGCCTCGGCGGGCTCGGCGTGGAACTGCGTCCAGCCTGCGGTCGTCTTGCGGAAGCGCAGCCGCAGGGCGTCGTGGTGGGCGACGACGGTGTTCACCGCCGCGCGCAGCCGGCCTTCGTCGACGTCGTCGGCGAGCCGGACGCTCAGCTGCTGGACGAAGTGGTCCGGGTCGGCCGGATCGGTGTCGAGGAACCAGTGCTGGATCGGCGTGACGACGACGTCTCCGGTGGCCGCGGGGCGCTCGGCCACCGGCTCGGCCACCCCGGCGGCCGCGGCGAGCGCGGCGATCGTCTGGTGCCGGAAGACGTCCTTGGTGGTGATCCGCAGGCCGGCCTTGGCCGCCTCGGACACCAGCCGGATGCTGAGGATCGAATCGCCGCCGAGCTCGAAGAAGTTGTCCTCGACGCCGACCTCGGGCAGCCCGAGGGCGTCGGCCCAGATGGCGGCGAGGAGCCGTTCGGTCTCGGTGCGCGGCGCGACGCGGGTGGTGCCGCCCGCCCAGTCGGGGGCGGGCAGGGCGCGCCGGTCGAGCTTGCCGCTGGGGTTGAGCGGCAGCCGGTCGAGCGGGACGAACGCCGACGGCACGAGGTGCGCGGGCAGCGACGCGCCGAGGAACTCGCGCAGGCCGGCGGGCGCCTCGGGCACGACGTAGGCGACCAGCCGCTGGTGCCCGCCGTCGGTGCGCGCGACCACCACCGCCTCGGTGACGTCCGGGTGCTGCCGCAGCGCGGCCTCGACCTCGCCGGGCTCGATCCGGAAACCGCGGATCTTGACCTGGTCGTCGGCGCGGCCCAGGTACTCCAGCTCGCCGCTGTGACAACCGGGGCTTCGCCCCGGGCCGGGGGCTTCGCCACCCGGACCCCCGGAAAGCGAGCTGTGGG
>NZ_PPHF01000066.1 GCF_002904335.1 Amycolatopsis sp. CA-126428
GTGACAACCGGGGCTTCGCCCCGGGCCGGGGGCTTCGCCACCCGGACCCCCGGAAAGCGAGCTGTGGGTCCAGCGCACGACGTCGCCGGTCCGGTACATCCGGGCGCCCGGCTCGCCGAAGGGGTCGGCCACGAACCGGTCGGCGGTCAGGCCCGGCCGGCCGAGGTAGCCGCGGGCCACCCCGGCGCCGCCGAGGTGCAGTTCGCCGGGCACGCCGACGGGCACGGGCCGCATGCCGCGGTCCAGGACACAGGCGCGGATGCCGGCGATCGGGCGGCCGATCGGCGGGGTGCGGTCGGTGTCGTGGTACCACGCGGTGGCGTACACAGTGGACTCGGTGGGCCCGTAGATGTTGGCGATCCGGCTGCCGGGCAACGCTTTCCGGATGTCGAGCAGCGCGTGCCGCGTCAGCGCTTCACCGGCCAGGACCACAGTGGACGGTCGCACCGACACCACGCCCTGGGCCAGCAGCTGGGCGAACGCCGAGGGCACGCCGCTGACCAGGCCGACCGGCCGGCCGGTGTGCTCGCCTTCGCCGAGGGCCAGCACGTCCCGCACGATCTCGACGGTGGCGCCGGTCATCAGCGGCGCGAAGATCTCGAACACCGAGACGTCGAAGTTGAGCGACGTCGAAGCGACCACGGTGGACCCGGGGCGGAAGACGTCTTCGAAGTCGTTTCCGGCCCACGCCATCAGGTTCGCGGCGCTGCGGTGGGCGACCACGACGCCCTTGGGGCGGCCGGTCGAGCCGGAGGTGTGGATCACGTAGGCGGGGTGGTCCGGGTTCGTGGCGCGGCCGAGCGGCGCGGCGGAGGCGCCGTCGAGCAGGGCGGGGTCGTCGAACGCGAGGGCGGGGACGGCGCCGGGGCCCCGGCCGTCCGGGGTGAGCAGCAGCGCCGGGCCGGCGTCGTCGAGGATCAGTTCCTGGCGGTCGGCCGGGTAGGCCGGATCGACCGGGAGGTAGGCGGCGCCGGACTTGAGGACGCCGAGCAGCGCCACCAGGATCCGTTCGGTGCGCGGCAGCGAGACGGCGACGAACCGCTCGGGCCCGGCACCCCGCCCGGCCAGCACCCGGGCCAGCCGGGTGGCCTGCTCGTCGAGCTCCCGGTAAGTGAGCGAGCGGTCCTCGCAGACGACCGCGACCGCGTCCGGCGTGCGGGCCGCCTGGGCCTCGAACAGCTGCGGCAGCGTGGCTTCCGGCGCTTCGAGCACCGGCCCGCGGGACAGCTCGGCCAGGTGGGCCAGCTCGGCGTCACCCATCAGCGGCAGCTCGGCCACCGGCCGGTGCGGCTCGGCGACCACCGCTTCGGCCAGCACCCGCAGGTGCCCGGCGAAGCGATCGATCGTCTCGGCGTCGAAGAGCGCGGTGTCGTACTCGATGGCGACACTGCGGCCCTGCGGCTGGAACTCCAGCACCAGGTCGAACCGGGCCCGGGGGCGGGGCAGATCGTGCTCGCCCAGGCGGAGGGCGCCCGCCTCCCGGGGCCGGACGAGGTCCTGCTGCAGCACCAGCAGGACCTGCACCAGCGGGGTCCGGCTCGGGTCACGGGCCGGCCGCAGGTCGTCGACGACCTGGTCGAAGGGCACTTCGGCGGCGGCGAAGGCCGCCAGCGTCGTTTCCTTGACCCGGCCGAGGAAAGCGTCGAACGGCTGGGCCGGATCGACCGCGGACCGCAGGACGAGGGTGTTGACGAAGAACCCGGCGAGCCGCTCGAGCTGGTCTTGGTCACGGCCGGACACCGCGGTGCCGACGGCGACGTCGTCCTGCCCCGTGTAGCGGGCCAGCAGCACCTGGACGAGGGCGGTCAGCGTGGTGAACAGCGTCGCGCCGGTGTCGTGGCCCAGTTCGGCGAGGTTTCCGGCCAGCTCCGCCGGCAGCGCGTACCGGCGGATCGCGCCCTCGCCGGCGCGGACGGGCGGGCGGGGCCGGTCGGTGGGCAGGTCCAGGGGTTCGAGGCCGGCGAGCTGCTCGCGCCAGTACGCCAGCTGCCGCTCGCGCAGCGGCCCGGCCAGCCGGTCGTGGTGCCAGCGGGAGTAGTCGCGGTAGCCGATGTCCAGGGGTGCGGGCTTCTCCCCCGCGTAGAGCGTGGCGAATTCGTCGACGAGCAGGCCGACGGACCAGCCGTCGGTGATGATGTGGTGCTGGCAGAGCAGGAGCAGGTGGTCGTCGGGGCCACGGCGGATCAGCGTGGCCCGCGTGAGCGGCCCGGCGGCCAGGTCGAAGGGGCGGTCCAGTTCGGCCGCGAGCTGCGCGTCCAGGTCCGCCTCGGCGGCTGCTTCCCGCAGCGGGATGCTGCCTTCCTCGGCGATGACCTGGACACCCTGGCCGTCGACGGTCCGGAACGTCGTGCGCAGCGACTCGTGGCGCGCGGCCAGCCCGTCCAGCGCGGCGAGCAGGGCGTCGCGGTCCAGCGGGCCGGAGAGGGTGAGGCCGACCCCGGCGTTGTATTCGGTGCTGCCGGGGTTCTGCTGGTCGAGCACCCAGAGGCGGCGCTGGACGGGCGAGAGCGGCACCACGGCGTCGTGGGGCGCGGGCTCGATCCGGCCGGCCGGGGCACCGGATCGAGCCGGCAGCAGCTCGGCGAGCTTCGCGATGGTGCGGGCGTCGAACACCACCCGCGGGGACAGCTCGGCGCCGAAGCGGGCACGGATCCGGGCGAGCGCCCGCGCCCCGAGGATGGAGTCGCCGCCGAGTTCGAAGAAGTCCGCGTCGACGCCGATGTCCGGCACGCCCAGGACGTCGGCCCAGATCTCGGCGAGGGCCCGCTCGGCCGGGGTGCGGGGCGCGGTGTGCGCGGCCCGGACCTGGGCGGCCCAGTCGGGTTCGGGCAGCGCGTCGCGGTCGAGCTTGCCGTGGTGGGTCAGCGGCATCGCCTCGAGCACGACGAACGCGGCCGGGACCATGTAGGGCGGCAGCCGGTCCGCCGCGGCGGACCGCAGCTGCCCGGGATCGGCGTCCCCGGCGACGTAGGCGACCAGGCGTTTGACGCCGGGCTGGTCCTCGCGGGCGACGACGACCGCCTCGCGGACCCCCTCTTGCTCGCGCAGCAGCGCCTCGATTTCGCCCGGTTCGATCCGGAACCCGCGGATCTTGACCTGGTGGTCGGCCCGCCCGACGAACTCCAGCTCGCCGCCGGCGGTCCGGCGGACGACGTCACCGGTCCGGTACATCCGCGCGCCCGGCTCGCCGAACGGGTCGGCCACGAACCGGCTCGCGGTCAGCCCCGGCCGGTCCAGGTACCCGCGGGCGAGTTCCGGGCCGGCGAGGTAGAGCTCGCCGATGGCCGCCGGGCGCAGCGCCTCGTCGAGCACGTACGCGGTGGCCTCCGGCAGCGGGTGCCCGATCGGCGGCGTGCCCCCGGGGACCAGCGGGTCGCTCCAGGTGGCCACGACGGTGAATTCGGTGGGACCGTAGGAGTTGATCATCCGGCGGCCGGGCGCCCAGGTCCGGACCAGTTCGGGCGGGCAGGCGTCCCCGCCGACGATCACCGTGCGGAAGGCCGGCAGCCCGGCGGCGTGCTCGGCGGACAGCGTGGCCAGCGCGACGGGCGGGATGAGCGCGTGGGTGATTCCGTGCTCGGCCAGGACGTCCGCGAGCCGGTCGCCCAGCAGCGGCCCGGGCGGCGGCACGACCAGCGCCGCCCCGTGCGGCAGCGCCATGCCGAGCTCGAGGATCGAGGCGTCGAAGCTCGGCGAGGAGAACTCCAGGACCCGGTCGCCCGGCCGCACGTCGTACTGCTCCCGCATCGCGGCGAAGAAGCCGGCCAGGCCGCGGTGGGTGACGAGCACGCCCTTGGGGACGCCGGTCGACCCGGACGTGTAGATGAGGTAGGCCGGGTGGTCGAGGTGCAGCGGGCGCGTCCGGTCGGCGTCGGCCGGGTCGGTGTCGGGCAGGCCGTCGAGCAGGCCGGGTTCGCCGAGGTCGAGGGTGGTGGCTTCGGTGCTCAGCTCCCCGCGGGTCAGGACGAGCACGGGGTCGGCGTCGGCGAGCACGAAGGCGAGCCGTTCGGCGGGCTGGTCGGGGTCGACGGGCAGGAAGGCGGCACCGGCCTTGGCCGCGGCGAGCTGCGCGACGACGAGGTCGGCCGACCGAGGCAGCACGAGCGCGACGACCGTTTCCGGGCCGGCGCCGTGCCGGATCAGCAGCCGCGCCAGCCGGTTCGCCCGGGCGTTGACGGTCGCGTAGGTCAGCGTGCCATCGGCACCGGTCAGCGCCGGTTCCGCCGGGGTGCGGGCGGCTTGGGCCTGGAACAGTCCGGCGAGGGTGCGCGGGGGGACCGATCTGTCGTCGTCAGCGGCAGGAACCGAGACGTCGTATCGCGGCATTGCTGGGAACCTTTCGAGCACGGGTGAGGTCAGCGCAGGGCCATCCGGGCGCTGGGAGATGACACGCAGGTGGGGCCCGCGACCAGGGAAATCGCGATAAAAGGCGGCCGGAACCGGGCGTTCCACCCACCTCGGCCCCCGGCTTTTTGCCACTCGTTCAACAGATCGCCCCGGCGTGCCACACACCGGGCGAACCCGCAGGAACGAGGGCGAGACACAGTGATCCTTTCCAGCGTGCAGCCACGCGGCAACGTCCGGAAACAGTTCCGATTTCGGCGGCACCCCCGCTGAGCCGATTAGGCACCAGCGACCGCCGAACGCGCGCGACAACCAGCGTTCTTCGTGCAACAGGTCCGGTCATCCGGCAGTCAAGTACCCCCAAGACCAGCCGGATTGGCATCACGCTACCCAGTGAACGCGTACCTCGTACCGCCGAACGGAGCATTACGAAAAATTGCCAAAAATCGCCTCGGTTTACCCGGACAGCGAGTAGTACGACGTCGATTTCTGTTCACTCTTCTGCCGGAAAATGTTACCTCGATTGGGAGGTTTGACTTTCCGGCAGGGCGCTCACCTGGGACGACACAGCGTCACTCGGGTGACGACCGGAGCCCGACGGCCGAAGTAAGCGACTTTCCAAGATGTGCTTCAGCTTACGGGACGTCACCCGATTGGCGGGTAACACGGAAGAGAGGGGTACATCGGCGAAATGATCGATCACACAGATCCTTCACGAGTCCCGGCAACCGGGGCAAAGTCGGCTTGGAATGCGATGATGCCTGATTGCCTCGGGGGTGAACAGTGTTCAACGGGGGTGGGGTGGAGACGGGGGTCGGGTGGGGCAAGTTTGGCCCGGGGATGGGGTGGGGTGCGGCGGCCTGGGGGCCGGGGGGCGGCGGCGGTGGCGGTGGCGGTGGCGGTGGCGGTGGCGGTGGCGGCGGCGGCCGCGGCGGTGGCCATGGGCGCGGCTGCGGGTCCACCGGCGGGACCGCCTCGATCATCCGGGCCGCGGGTTCGGTCCGGCTCGGCCGGGCTTGGCTGCTTCGGGCGCGACCGGGGCCGCGCTGACGGAGGCTGCTCGGCGAGCCCCGCCAACAGAGCCGATCCGACTCAGCCCCCGCCGCTTCGGGCACGATCGGGAGCTACCCCGACCGAGACCACCTGGACCAGACCCACCGACAGAGCCGATCCAGCTCAACCAGCCCCGCCACTTCAAGCGCAACCCGTAGCCGGCCCGCCGGAGACCAGCCGACCAGACCCACCCACAGAGCCGATCCGACTCAGCCGGTCCCCCTTCCCCCCATGGCGGCGAGCCGCCGGCTCGCGAGCCCAGCCCAGCGGGGCGAGCCGCGCGGCCCGCGCCCGGCGGCATCGGTCGCTCGCCACCCGCGCCCATGATCGACCCCAGCCGACACCGCGGGCACCGGCCAGCGACTGCACCCTCCGGCGGCAAGCGCACCAACCACCCCACCCATCCCGCCGGCGGTCACCAACCCGGCGAGCCGCAGCAGCCACCAACTCCTCAGCCAAGCGGAGCAAGCCGCCTCACAGCGGCCCCGATAGGGCGAGCCCGCGCCGCCCGGCCGTTGGCGGTCTCCGTCGCTCGCCCGCCACCCGCGGCCATGATCGACCCCGGCCGGTACCGCGGGCACCGGCGAGCGGCACCCTCCGGCCGCAACAAGCGCACCAGCCACCACACCATCCCCGCGGCCGCCGCGAACCCGGCGAACCCGGCGAACCACAGCAGCCACCAGCCTCACCCCAGCTCAGCGGAGCCAGCCGCCCCCGCACCAGCCAAGCGGAGCAAGTCGCCCCACAGCGGACCCGAAAGGGCGCCCCCGCTCCGGCCGCAGGAGGCCGACGTCACCCATCCGACCGTGTCACCCCACCTCCGACCGACACACCGGGAGTGAGCACAGAAGAGCACCGCCCGGCAGCGGCCACCCCGCCCGTCTCAGCGACCCACCCGCCACCGCCCATCCCCCGCCAAGCATTTCGAGACCCCCGAAACCGAAAAGCCGCCAGGACAGCCGCGACCACCCCTCCACAGCCGGCCCACCAAGCCCACATCTGTCCGGAAAGGACGTCCACAATAGACCAGCCAAGGCCCACACCCGCATCCCCAGCGCCGGTGTCATGCCCGACCCGCCGGTAACCCGACCGAAGTCGTTCTTCACCCATTGAGGCGACACCTCCCCCATTTCCGGACCCCGGCCACCCTTGCGCCAACCACCCGCTTCCCTGCCTCGATGCGGGCAATTACGCCGAACGGACCCCGGGCCGTTTACCCGCGAGTTGAATTCCCTTTCGGGCCGGTTGTGGATACACTTCGCGGCGAACGCTGCGCATTGTGCTGTTCGCGTTCTCGAGCGCACATCCACCGGAGGAGCACCCAAGTGGCCCAGAAAGTCTCCGTCGAGATCCTCGACGACATCGACGGCAGCACCGCCGCCCAGACCGTCCAGTTCAGCCTCGACGGCGTCACCTTCGAAATCGACCTTTCCGACCGGAACGCCACCGCCCTCCGGCACGAACTGGCCCGGTACATCGGCGCCGGCCGGCGGGTGGGCGGGCGCAAGGTCCGGGTGGCCGGCGGCCAGTCGACCACCGCCTCCGATCGCGAGCGCAACCAGCGGATCCGGGCCTGGGCGAACGCGAACGGCTACGACGTCTCCGAGCGGGGCCGCCTCTCCTCCGAAGTCGTCGTCGCCTACGAGCAGGCGCACGACGCCGGCACGGAATCGTCAGTGTCATCGCCGCGAAAGCGCGCTCCGCGCAGGAAAGCCGCCGCCTGACTCCCGATTACCGCAGGTTTTGCCGCGCGGAAGACTCGCGGAACACACGCGGAAGGCTCTTTCTCCGCCGAAGCCGAATCGGCGCACCGCCGAACTCGGGCGTTGAACAGGAATGTCCGAGCACCCGGACCGGCGATGCGGCCACTTCCGGGAGCGCAGCGCCTGATCGGCTCTTGTGGTCCAGACCCCGGCGCCCTACGGTCGGCGGGGTCCGGGTCGTCGCGGGGAGGAGCCTCGGGTGCTGGGAACCGTTCTGGCGAGCGCACTTCTGCTGACCGGCGCCGCACCGGCCGTGGCCGACGGCGGGTGGACGCCGGCGCCGATCGTCTGGACCGCCTGCCCGGATGACCCCGACAGCCCCACTCCGCCGGACGGCGAGTGCGGCACGGTCCGGGTGCCGCTGGACTGGAACTCCCCGGGCGGGCCGACGATCACCCTCGCGGTCGCCCGGCACCGCGCCACGGATTCCGCACACCGCCTCGGCGTGTTGCTGGCCGATTTCGGCGGTCCCGGCTCGTCGAACGCGGAACTCGCCGTGACCCCGGGCGTGTTCAGCCCGGAGGTCCGGGCCCGGTTCGACGTCGTGGGCTTCGACGTGCGCGGAACCGGCCGCAGCGAATTCATCGAATGCCCGGTCACGAGCCGGCCGCCGAGCGACGAGCCGGCCGGGCCGGCCGAGTTCGCCGCGCTGCTGAAGTACCGCGAGCAAGCGGTTTCCGCCTGCCGCGCCCGCAACCTCCCCGTCTTCGACCACGCCGACACCGGCGCCAACGCCCGGGACATGGACGCGGTCCGCCGCGCGCTGGGCGAAGCGCGGATCAGCTTCTTCGGCATCTCCTACGGCACGCTGCTCGGCCAGCAGTACGCCGAACAGCACGGGGACCGGGTGCGGGCGATGGTGCTCGACAGCTCCGTCGACCACAGCGCGGGGATCGAGCGGTTCCTCGGCGACCGGGCCGCCGCCGCGGACGACGGGTTCCGCCAGTTCGCCGCGTGGTGCGACCGGACGACGACCTGCGCGTTGCACGGCCAGGACGTCTACGCCGCCTGGCAGAAAGCTCTCGCGGTGACCGCCGGAACACCGCCGGCGCAGAGCGAGCTGCGCGGCCGGGTGCTGCAGGACATGTACCGCCCGGTCTGGGACGATCTGGGCCAGGCGATCGCCGACGCCGCCGCCGGCAATCCGCCGATGACCGCGCAGTTCTCCTACAACTACGACTCGATCCGCCTGGCCGTCGTCTGCCAGGACTTCGACCTCCGGATCCGGAGTTTCGCGCAGTACTCGGTGCTGCACGCCGAAGAGCTGCGCCGCGGGCCACTCATGCGCGGCAGCACGTTGAGCCACGGCGAAACGATGGCGTGCCTGGGTATCCCGGGCCAGCCGTCGAACCCGCCGCACCGGCTGAGCATCCCGCGAGCGCCGCGGATCCTCCTGCTGAACTCCCGTCACGACCCGGCGACCCCGTACGCCTGGGCCCTCGCCATCCACCGCCAGGCCCCGGCGAACACGACGTTGCTGACGTACGAGGGCTCGGGCCACGGGGTCTTCGAGAAGAACGCCTGCACCCGGTCGGCCGTGGACCGCTACCTGCTGGCCCTGGCGGCACCGGAGCACGACGTCAGCTGCCCGGCCTGACCGTCCACTCACGACACTGCCACAGCCGCCTCGGCGCGGGAATCCGGTCACCAGTGGTAGTTGCGGCGCAGAGCGCGCTTCACGACCTTCCCCGTCGCATTGCGCGGCAGCTCGTCGACGAACACGACGTCCCGCGGCACCGCGAAGCGTGCCAGGCGTTCACGCACGTGGGACCGCACCGTGTCCGCGTCCAGGCGAGCACCCGGCACCAGCACGAGGTACGCCGCCAGGCGCTGGCCGTACTTGGGGTCGCGGACGCCGACCACCGCCGCTTCGCGGACCTCCGGCAAGGCGAGCAGGACTTCCTCCACCGGGGCCGGGGCCACGTTTTCGCCGCCGGACACGATCATCTCGTCCTCGCGGCCCTGGACGAACAACAGGCCGTTCGCGTCGACGTACCCGCGGTCCCCGGTGTCCATCAGGCCGTCGCGGACGTCGAGCTGCTCGCCGTCGGTGTAGCCGTCGAACAGCAGGCGGTTGCCGACGTAGAGCCGGCCGGTCGTGCCGGGGGGCACCGGGGTGCCCGCGCGGTCCAGGACGCGGATCGCCGTGCCGATCGGCGGGCGGCCCGCCGTGCCGCGGGCCGCGCGGAGGTCGCCGGGCCCGGCGATCGCCGCCCACGACACCTCCGTCGAGCCGTACAGGTTGTAGAGGATGTCGCCGAACGCGTCCATGAACTCCTCGCCCAGCCGGCCCGGCAGGCCGGCGCCGGAGCTGGCCACCACGCGCAGCGAGGACAGGTCGTAGCGCGCCCGCGTCCGCTCCGGCAGGTCGAGCAGCCGCCGCAGCATCGTCGGCACCGCGAACAACGCCGTGCACCGCTGCCGTTCGATCATCGACAGCGTCGCTTCCGGGTCGAAGCGGCGGGGCAGCACCAGCCCCGCCCGCAGCGCCATGCCGAGCTGGAGCGCGGCCAGGCCCCAGGTGTGGAACAGCGGGGCGGCGACCAGGATCGGTTCGCTCGCCCGCAGCGGGATTTCCGACAGCACCGCGGCGGCGTCCGCGACGCTGTGCGGGGTCGGGCGGCGCGCGCCCTTCGGCGGGCCGGACGTGCCCGAGGTGAGCACGACGAGCCGGCCAGGCCGGCCGGGCGGGGCGATCCGGGCGGCCGGCTCCGCCTCGATCAGGTCTTCGATGGTCGTCCCGTGCCACCCGTCGCCGGGCGGCCACGTCCACAGCTGCGGGATCCCGGCCGGCAGCTGCCGGCCCAGTGCGGCGAACTCGGCGTCGGCGAGCACGAGCTGGGAGCCGTGCCGCAGGGCGAACTCGGCGACCTGGCCCAGGGCCAGCCCGGTGTTCATCAGGGCCACGTCCGCACCCAGCTTGCTGCAGGCGATCATCGCCTCGACCATCGCGTTGTGGTTGCGGCACATCAGCAGCACCCGCGACCCCTCGGTGATGTCGTGGCGCTTCAGCACCGCGGCCAGCCGGGTGGTGCGGTCGTCGAGTTCGCCGAAGCTCCGCTCGGACCGCTCGTCGCACAGCGCGAGTGACTCCGGTGCGCGGCGCGCCACCGCCTCGTAGCCGCCGGCCAGGGTCGAGCCCCAGCGGCCCACCGACCTCAGCTGCCGCAGCGTCCCGGTGGGCTGGGCCGGGGTGAGGACGCCGGCCTTGACCAGGATCCGCGCGAACTCGCGCTTCGACGGGCGGGGCGGCAGCGAGTCCGGGCCGGGGACGCCGCCGAGGTGGTCGCTGATCGCCGCGACCGCGTCCAGGATCCGCTGGCGGATCCGCGGCACCGCCGGTGACCGGCCGTCGAGCAGTGTGAGCAGGACGGTGATCGCGCAGCCTCCGGACGTCGGACGCAGCACGACGGACATCCGGTGCTGCCGGCCGGACCAGGCCAGGTGCTCGTCGCGGCGGTGGACGAAGATTTCGGCTTCGCCCTCGTCCCCGGCGCGGTACCGGTAGCGGGCGCCCCGGCCGATCACCTCGGAAACCGGCTCGCACGAAGTGATCCCCCGGACGAACCGCGGGTAGAGGTGCGGGCTGCCCACGATCGCCCACACCGCCGCGGGCGGGTGCGGCACGGTGACGGTGATCTCGATGAGTTCCGGTTCCATCAGGACACAACGGGAGGTTTCGCCGGCACGGTGGTCATGACTCGGCATTCTCCCTTTGTCGGTCCGGGGGTTCGGCCTTTCGGCCGGTACGCCGAGCATCCGTTTGCGCCGACCGCCGTGTCAACACACGGTCGCACGATTCGATGTATTCAATCCCGAAGAGCGAGCGAAATCCAGCGAACCGCGAAACTCTTCACGCCTTCCTCACGCCGGCACGGACCACCACGACGGCGGGCCGGTGCTGCCCCGGACCACCAGCGACACCGGCACCCGTTCGAGCGTCGCCGTCCGCACCCCGGAGCCGAGCTCGCCGAGCAGGGTCCGCACCACCTGGGCGCCCAGTTCGGCGAAGGGCTGGCGGATCGTGGTGAGCGGCGGCCAGAAACTCGCCGCCTCGGCCATGTCGTCGAACCCGACCACACTGACCTCGCCCGGCACCGAACGGCCGGATTCGTGCAGTGCCCGCAGCAAGCCGAGCGCCATCTGGTCGTTCGCCGCGAACACCGCCGTCACCGCGGGGTCGTGCGCCAGCACCCGGCCGAGCGTGTAGCCGGATCCGGCGGTCCAGTCCCCGACCACCGGCACCGGGACCCGCCGGTCGAACCGCGTCAACGTCCGCCGCCAAGCCAGTTCCCGGCGCTCGGCGGCGCACGAATCCGACGGCCCCGCGATGTGCCAGACGGTCTCGTGGCCGAGCTTGAGCAGGTGCTCGGTCGCCAGCACCGCACCCTGCGTCTGATCGGCGTCCACCGTCGGATACCCGGCGCGCGCGTTCGAATCGACGACCACCACCGGGACGGCTTGCGGGAAAACGATTCCCGGCCAATCCAGGGCGTATTCCTCGACCAGGACGACGAGGCCGGCGACGTCGTGCGTCCCCAGTTCCCGGAACGCGTCGGTCACCGCGTCGCGGGTCGGTTTGCCCACGGTCAGCAATTTGATCGCGTACCCCTCGGCCGCGGCCGCCTGCGCGATGGCGTCGAACGTGCGGCTGTTCCCGAGCGTGGCCAGCGTCGAAATGAGCACGCCGATCGAGCGCCCCGGGTCCGGCAGCACGACCGCGGGGCCTCCGCGGAACTGCCCGCTGGTCTGCTCTCGCACGCTGCCCACCCTCATCGGTAACTCCCGCGACGACTTCGCGTCACATGGAGGTCACCACAGTCACGGACAATCTTCACCTTGACGTCGGCAACACGACCGTTCGCGACGCTCGTCAGCCACCCGCCATCCCCCGGCGGAGGCGGCTTCCACCAGGGCGCCCGCGGCCGCGGACGGCCGCCCCGGGCGACGACCCCCGCGGCGGGCTCGTGAACAAGGTCACTAAGCGCCCGCTCAGTGCGGCCGGCCCGGCGCGCGCTCACCCCGATTGCCGCACCACCAGCGTCGTCCCCAGCACCACGCGGCGCGGCTGCCCGGCCGTTCCGTCGATGACCGCGAGCAGCTCGGCCGCCGACCGGGCGCCGAGCGCCTCGATCGGCTGGCTCACCGTCGTCAGCGGCGGGTCGGTGGCCCGCGAGACCGGCGAGTTGTCGAAGCCGATGACCGCGACGTCGTCGGGGACCCGGCGCCCGGCGCGGCGCAGGGCGCGCAGCACGCCCAGCGCCATCACGTCGGACGCCACGAACACCGCGTCCAGGTCCGGCCGCCGGTCGAGCAGCCGCCGCATCGCGTGCTCGCCGGAGACCTGGCCGAAGTCGCCGTGGACCACCGACCCCGGATCGACGACGCCCGCGCCGCCCATCGCGGCGACGTAGCCGGCGAGCCGGTCCCGGCCCGGCGCCATGTCCTTCGGGCCGGCGACCGTCGTGATCCGCCGCCGGCCGGCGGCCTGGAGGCGCCGGACGGCCGCCACGGCGCCTCCGCGGTTGTCCACGTCCACGTAGGTGTAGCGGGCCGGGTCGGGGACCATCGGCCGGCCGGCGCTGACGAGCGGGAGCTCCGCCCGCGACAACTCCGTGGTGTACCGGGTGTGCGTGCTCACGAACAGGGCTCCGTCGACGTGCCCGCCGCCCAGGTACCGGAAGGTGGTGGCCTGGTCCGCCGCCGGCATCATCAGCACCACGACCTGCACGCCGGCCGCGGTGAACTCGTGGTGGATGCCTCCCATGACGCGGCCGAAGAACGGGTCCGAGAACAGCCGCGGGCCGTCCTCGCACAGCACGACGGCGACCGTGCCCGTCCGCGGCTCCTCGCCCGCCCGGGCCGCGCGCTGCCGGACGTAGCCGAGGGAGCGCACGGCCTGTTCGACCTGGCGCCGGGTCTGGGCACGCACTTGCGGGAATCCGTTGAGCACCCGGGACGCCGTCGCCGACGAGACACCGGCGGCCCGGGCCACGTCGGCCAGGGTCGGCCGCGGATGGGGAAAGTCGAGAACGGTCATGGTCACCTCCGTGGGACAGCACGCACCAAGACAGTGTTAGCGCTAACACTTCACCGGAAAGCGAGCCGGACCGCCGATCGGACCGCCGACGGCCGCCGCGTTCACCACGGACTAGGGGGGATCGGCGCACTGGGCGCCGGGAAACCGGTTCTCGGTCACGTCCGCACATCCTTGGGCGAGAGTGGTTCGAACGGGTGAGCCGCGGCCGTCGTCACGCATCCGGTGATCTTTTGACCGCTGGCTCGGCAGCATTGATGCTGGAACCAGGCGCCCGATGTGTCAACCGGATGACGGAAAGTACCTGAAAATTTGTCACGATCGCCGCGGTGGGTGGCCGCTCACCGGTACCACGGGCCGATTCCGGCGGCGGCGCCCCACCCGCTCCGCACCCGGCGCCGTCATGAGTCGCCGGGTGGGTCGGCGCGGTCGAGAATCCAAGCGCTCCACGCCGTGTCGGCGCGCGGCTCGGGCAGCTCGAGCGCCGTCGACACCGTCTGGACGAGGCCCGTGGCGAAGAACGTCCGCACCCGCAACGCGTCCGCGCCCGTCAACCGGGCGATCGAGTCCATCAGGGCCAGGTGCCGCCGGCGGACCGCCTCACGGACCGGCTCGTCCGCCGCCGCCGCGTAGCCCTGCAGCACCACCAGGCCGACCGTCGGGTCGCTCTGCAGGAGGCGCACGTAGGCGACGCCCAGCGCGGCCAGCTTCGGCTCAGCGCCTTCGAACGCCGCTTCGATGCGGTCGAAGGCGGCGTGCACGACTTCGAGGAACAGCTTCCGCTTGGACCCGAACATCTGCACGATCCTCGGGTGCGAGATGCCGGCCCGGCCGGCGATGGCCTCCAGCCGGGTGCCCGCCAGCCCGTGCGCGGCGAACTCGGCGTCGGCCGCTTCGATGATCCCCGCCCGGCGCGCCGCGGCGGGGAGGCGGGCCGGGCCCGCGTCGCTCACCGGTCCCCCGCGCCACCGCCGAGCTGACCGAGCACGAACTTGTTGTCGTACAGGCAGCGGTACGCGTGGATCAGCCCATCGTCACCCAGTTCCAGCCGGTCGTCGCCGTGGAACTCGACGCGGCCGCCGGTCTTGGCGAACGTGCCGGTGAAGCGCCACGCGACGAGCACGGCGCGGCGGGTCACCTCGGTGTAGAGCCCGATGCGCGCGAAAGAGTAGTCCGGGTAGGCGCGCGCCAGGTGCGTCACGAACTCGCGGATCGAGCCGGGCCCGTGCGCGGTCCGCCCCAGCGCCGGTTCGTCGTAGACGAGGTCGTCCGCGCACATCGCGGCGACCGCGCCGGCGTCATGGCCGTTCCACGCCTTCTCCCACCGGTCGCACAGCGTCTCGGCTTCGGCAGTGGTGAAAGTCGTCATGCCTGCTAACTTACAAGTAAGTAAGAAGTCTGTACAGACATCACATGTCTCAACGCGCAGGCATCATCGAAACTGGCGAATCAGCCAATCTCACGGAACACCGGCGCCTCCTTCGCGGATATACATCATACGAATGTTAGACTGATTCCCCAGGTGAGCTGTCCGAGGAGGACCATGGCGAGGTCGTTGACCGACGAAGCGATCGACCGGATCCGGGAGTTCGTCCGGTCCGGCCGGTTCCCGGCGGGCGCCAAGCTGCCCCCCGAGCACGAACTGGCCACCGAGCTGGGGATTTCCCGCAGTCCCACGCGGGAGGCCGTGAAGGCGCTCGCGCTGGCCAGGGTGCTCGAGGTCCGCCGCGGCGACGGCACGTACGTCACCAGCCTCGCGCCGAGCCTGCTCCTGGAAGGCCTCGGGAACGCCGTGGCGCTCATGCAGGACGGCAGCATCCTCGAGCTCACCGAGGTGCGCCGGCTCCTCGAGCCCGCGGCGACCGGCCTGGCCGCCACCCGGATCACCGACACCCAGCTGCGCGCGGTCGGCGAGCTGCTCGACGCGATGCACGACGCGGTCGAGGACGTCGAACGCCTCACCGTGCTCGACGCCGCCTTCCACCGGGCGGTCGTCACCGCGGCGGGCAACGAGACCCTCACCGCGCTGCTGGACGGGATCTCCTCGCGCACCCTGCGCGCGCGCGTCTGGCGCGGCACGGTCGAGCGGGGCGCGACGCACGTGACGCTGGCGCAGCACAAGGCCATCTACGACGCACTCGCCGACCGGGATCCCGCGGTGGCCACCGCCGCTGCGCTGATGCACGTCGACACGTCCGAACGCTGGCTGCGCGCGCACCTGGCCGAGATCCGGGAGCTCGACGGCCGGGTGCCGTGACCGGAGACCGGTCACGGCACCCCGAAGGACCTCAGGCAACGGAGAACAGCCACCGGAGGTTGGCGCTGCCGTCGTCGGACCACACCTTGAGCGGGGAGCCCGAGGGCACGCTCCCGCCGCCGTCGAGGACCAGCCCGCTCGCCCGGTTCGCGATCACGCAGACACCGCCGCCGGTGTCGGTGATCGACCACTGCTGGCTCGGCGCGCCGGTGTAGGCCGACTGCACGGGATTGCCGCCCGCGGTGGTCGCGCCCGAACCGTCGATCACCAGGCCGTCGGTGCGGTTGGTCAGCTTGACGAACCCGTCGCCGGCGTCCTCGATGCGGAACTGGAGGTTCGTGCTGCCGTCCGGGGTCCAGACCTTGAGCGGGCTGCCCGCCGCGACCGCGCCACCGCCGTCCACGGCCAGGCCGCTGGTGACGTTGACGATCCGGAACCACCGGGCGGGGTCGAACGTGACCCGCATCGAAACGATCGCGGACGCCCGCACGTCCGGCGTGGCCACGAGGAACCGGCTCGGAGTTCCGGTGAAGTTGTCAGCCGGGTAGCCGAGCGCCTCGTAACCGTCTCCGGGCCAGATCGCGGAAACGGGCTTCGGCAGGGCGGTCTTCAGCTGCGCGGCGGTGTAGCCGCCGACCGCCAGCGCCGCGCTCGCCCCGCCGTAGTTGCGGTCCGCGTACACGGTGGCCCCGGTCGCCGGTCCCACCGCCGGAATGGTGCCGGCGAACGTCAGCTTGAGCACGTAGGCGGGCGACTCGTAGGGCTTCGCCGGCAGCGTGACGTGCAGCGCGCTCGCGTCCTGGGTGTACTTCAGCGTGCCGGACGCGCCGAGCAGTTCGACGCGCCGCAGGCTGCTCAGGTCGATCCGCTTGCCGGACAGCGTGGTGAGCTCCGCCGTGGCCCCGGGCCAGGCCAGCACGGTCGCGTAGAGCACGCGGGCCGCCTTGTCGCGGGTGAACCGGAAGTCCTTGGCCGTGCCCACCTTCGGCGAGACGAACGAACCGCCGCCCATCTTGATGGGGCCCTCGCCGTAGACGTCCCAGACACGTGTCGAATAAATCGACTCGCCGACACGGCCGAGGTAGGTGCCGAAGCCGGCGAGCACCGCCCGCTGCTCGGCCGGGATGATGCCTTCGAGCGTCGGGGAGATGTTGAGCAGCATGGTGCCGCCCTTGCTGACCCGGTCGATCAGCGCGTGGATCATCTGCGTGCTCGAGTAGTAGCCGATGCCCCGGGTGTAGCTCCAGCTGCTGCTGCTGATCGCGTCGTCGGTGAGCCAGTACGGCGTCACGATGTCGGCCGGCCCGCCGCGCTCGTAGTCGGCGACCTCGCCGTTGGTGGTGAAGCCGTGGTCGAAGTGCTTGAACGTCGAGACGACGTCCTTGCCCCACTTTTCGGCCTGGTTGTAGTAGTAGGCCAGGAATTCGAGGCGCTGCTGCTCCGCCACCGCGCACGGGCCGCTGTTGATGCAGTAGCCGGGCGAGTTCAGCGAGAAGTCCTGCCAGAGGACGTCCGGCTGCGCGCGGTCGATCACTTCCTTGAGCTTGGCCAGCCACAGCGCGTCCTCGTCGGCGCGCGGGAGCTGGCCGTACAGCTTGCGCAGGCTCGGGGTGGGCTGCGGCGGCGCGAAGTCGTAGAAACCGTTGTAGTTGAACGCGTGGTGCATCGCGACCAGCAGCTTGAGCCCCTGCCCGCGGATCGCCTTGCCGAACAGGTCCAGCAGGTTCAGCCGCGGCCCGCGCGCCACCGAATTCCACTCGTTGACCTTGCTGTCCCACATCGAGAACCCGTCGTGGTGCTCGGCGACCGGGCCGGCGAACTTCGCCCCGGACGCCTTGACCACCCGCGCCCACTCCTCCGGGTCGAACCGCCCGCCCTGGGAAACCGGCTTCGGCGCGAACTGCACGGGGTTGCCGGCCACGTCGGTGCCGCCGTCGATGAACCGGTCGTAGCCCCACACCGCCGGGTCGCCGTAGGTCGCCTTGTGGTGCTTGTTCTCGCCGCTGTCCGGGATGTACATGTTCCGGCCGTACCACTCGCTGCCGAACTCCGGGGTGGTGAACGCGCCCCAGTGCCAGTAGATGCCGAACTTGGCGTCCTGGAACCATTCCGGCGCGGGTGGGTGCCGGTCGACCGACGGCCAGGTGGGCTGGTACGGCCGGCCGGGAGTGGCGGCGGCCGCCGGGCCGGCCAGTGCGGGCGGCACGGCCGCGGTGGCAAGCCCGGCGGCCGCGAGGGCACCGAACTGCCGGCGGGAGAACGGGTTCTGGGCAGGGGGCGTCATGGCACTCTCCAGAGGGTGATGGGGAGCTAGCGGGAAACCAATCGGCGCAGCAGATCCGGCGGCACCTCGCGGCGGAAGGCCTCCGCGTTCGCCCGCACCTGCTCGGCGCTCGTGGCACCGACCAGGACCGAGGTGACGGCGGGGTGCGCGGCGGCGAACGCGAGCGCGCACGCGGCCAGGTCGTACCCCGCGGAAGCGGCGACCTCGCGCATGCGCTGCGCGCGGGCCAGCAGGTCCTCCGGCGCCGGGGCGTAGTCGAACCAGGCGCCCGGCCGGGGGTCGATGAGCAGGCCGGAGTTGAACACCCCGCCGAGCACGACGTCGACCCCGCGCTCGCCGCAGAGGTCGAGCAGCCGCGCACCGCTGCGGTCGAGCAGTGTGTACCGGCCGGCGAGCAGGACGACGTCGACGTCGAGCCGTTCGACGAACCGGGTGGGCATCTCCCACTGGTTCATCCCGACACCGATCGCGGAGACCACGCCTTCGTCGCGCAGCCGGCGCAGTTCCGGCCACGCCTCGGAAGCGGCTTGCTCTTCGTGGTCGTCGGGATCGTGCAGGTAGACGATGTCGACGCGGTCGAGGCCCAGCCGCTCGAGGCTGCCTTCGAGCCCCCGGCGGACGGCGTCCGCGGAGAAGTCGAAGACGCAGCCGCCGTCGGTGAGCGTCCGGCCCACCTTCGTCGACACCGCGAACGAACCCGCGGGCAGCCGCGCCAGCGCCGGGCGGAGCCGGCGTTCGGCCAGCCCGAAGCCGTAGTAGGGCGCGGTGTCGAAGTACCGCACCCCGGCGCCGGCCGCCGCGGCGACGACCTCCGCGGCGGCCTCGTCGTCGACGTCGCCGAAGACGTTGCCCAGGCCCGCGGTGCCCAGGCCGAGGTCCGCCATCAGGTCTGCCGCTTGCCGCTGGTGATGCGGGACATCACCAGCGCGATGAGGATGATCGCGCCGTTGAGCGCGCCGATCCACTGGGCCGGCACCCCGGCCAGGGTCAGCACGTTCTGGATCATGTACAGCAGCAGGATGCCGGTGAAGGCACCGAAGAGCGTGCCCCGGCCACCGTTCAGGCTCACCCCGCCGATCACGGCGGCGGCGAACACCGTGAAGATGTAGCCGTTGCCCTGTGCCGCGGCCACCGAAGCGAGCCGCCCGGAAAGCAGCAGCCCGCCGAGCGCGGCCAGGACGCTGGCCCCGATCAGCACGATCCACACGATGCGGTCGGTCCGGATGCCCGCGGCCTTCGCCGCGTCCTCGTTGCCGCCGATCGCGTAGAGGCTGCGGCCGAACCGGGTGTAGCCCAGCAGCACGATCCCGCCGGCGAACAACAGGACGCAGATCCAGATCGACGCCGGGATCCCGGCCCACAACGTGGTGCCGAGGTAGAGCAGCGAATCGGGCAGGCCGAAGAAGGTCTGGCCGCCGGAGATCCCGGTCAGCAGGCCGCGCAGCACGATCAGCATGCCGAGGGTGACGACGAACCCGCTCAGCCCGAACCGGACGATCAGCAGGGCGTTGAGCGCCCCCACCACCACGCCGACCAGCAGCACCACCGGCACGGCGGTCCACGGCGGCAGCAGCCCGAGCGAATGGCCGCCGCCGATCGTCAGCCACGCCGCCACGCCCGGCGCGAGCCCGAAGGTCGATTCCAGCGACAGGTCCATCTTGCCGACGACCAGCACCATCGTCTGGGCGAGCACCAGCAGGGCGATCTCCGACATCGTCTGCAGGATGTTGATCACGTTGTCGTACTGGAGGAACACCGGGTTCACCAGCTGGCCGACGACGGCGATCGCGATGATCCCGGGCACCAGCGCGAAGTCGCGCAGCCGGGCCAGTGCGATGCGCCGGGGCGCGGGGCCGGATCCGGTCCGTGGCGGGGCGCCCACCGCGGCGGGGCTTTCAGGCATCGAGGTCGACTCCTTCCATGGCGGCCACGACCTCGCGGTCCGGCCAGCCTGCGGGGATTTCGGTGGTGAGCCGGCCGTGCACCACGACCAGCAGCCGGTCGCACAGGCGCAGGTCGTCCAGTTCGTCCGAGGCGATCAGCACCGCGGTGCCCGCCGCGGCGGCCTCCGCGACCTTGCCCTGGAGGAACTCCTTCGACCGCACGTCGACCCCGGCGGTGGGGGTGATCAGCACGAGCAGGCGGGGGTCGCCGGCCAGCGCCCGGGCCATGACGACCTTCTGCTGGTTGCCGCCGGACAGCGCGGACACCGGCAGCTCCGGGCCGGGAGTCTTCACCGCCAGCCGCGTGATCAGCTGCCCGGCGAGCCGGTCGCGCAGGCCCGACCGGACGAAGATGCCGGGCCCGAGCCGGTCCATGACGCTCATCGTGGAGTTGTCCGCAATGGACATCTCCGGCACGAAACCCTGGTGGTGGCGGTCTTCCGGGACGAAGCCCACCCCCGCGGCCAGCGCGGCCGGGACGTCGCCGGGCCGGGGGCGGGAGTCCCCGACGAAGACCGTGCCGGCGGTGGGCTTGCGCAACCCGGCCAGTGCCTCGGCGAGCTCGGCCTTGCCGCTGCCGCCCGACCCGGCCAGCCCGACGATCTCCCCGGGCGCGACGTCGAACGACACGTCCTCGAAGTACGGGGCGAGGCTCAGGTCGGCCACGCGCAGCACGGGTTCGGCGCCGTGGCGGGCCGACGACGTCCGCTCCTGGGCGATGACGGCGTTCTCCCCGGTCATCGCGGCCACGAGGTCGGCCTTCGGCAGCTCGGCGACCGGCGCGGTGAGGACGTGCCGGGCGTCCCGGTACACCGTCACCGTGTCGCAGATTTCGTACACCTCCTGGAGGTGGTGGCTGATGAACAGGAAGGTGACGCCCTGTCGCTGCAGCTCGGCGATGTGGCCGAACAGCCGGGTGATCGCGGCCCCGTCGAGCTGCGCGGTCGGTTCGTCGAGGATGACGAACCGGGCGCCGAACGACAGGGCCCGCGCGATCTCCACGAACTGCCGCTGCTCGACGCTCAGCTCCCGGGCCGGGCGGTGCACGTCGACGTCCACCGACCAGCGCTCGAGCAGCTCGGTGGCCGAGCGGCGCAGCGCGGCCCAGCGGACGAACCCGCCGCGGGTCTCCTGCCGGTTGAGGAACAGGTTCTCCGCCACCGACAGCTCGGGGATGATCGTCGACCGCTGGTACACGCACGCCACCCGGGACCGCCAGCCGTCCCGGTCGGCCAGGGCCGGGGCCGGTTCCCCGTCCAGCCGCACGGTTCCGGCGTCCGGCTCGGTCAGTCCGGTGAGGACGGACACCAGGGTCGACTTGCCGGCCCCGTTGCGGCCGACGAGCGCGTGCGTCTGTCCGGGTAGGACGGTCAGATCGGCGTGGTCCAGTGCGACCGTGGCGCCGTAGCGCTTGACCACCTGACGGGCCTCGACGACCGGCACGGTGTTCATGTTCGGTTCCTCTCCGGAAAGCGCCTCAGCTCTTGCTGTTGCCCCACAGGGACTGGTCGTCGACCTTGACGCTGCTCACCGGCCCGAACCTGGCGCCGTCCGCGGTGACCAGCGGCGCGGCCAGCTGGTCCTCCATCAGGCCGTCGCGGACCTGGATGATGGTGCTGTCGTGGTCGGTCTTGCCGGGGGCCGGCGTCTTGCCGGCGATCGCGTCCTTGACGTACTGCAGGGCGTACTTGGCGAACAGGTCCGCGGGCTGGGACACGGTCGCGTCCATCTCGCCGGCCCGGATCTTGGCGAGTTCCTCGGGGATGCCGTCGTTGGACACGATGAACACGTGCTTCGGGTCGCTCGCCGGGACCGCCAGGCCGCGCTGCTTCAGCAGCTGCAGCGTGCCGGCCAGGGCGAAGCTGGACTGCATGTAGACGCCCTTGATGTCCGGGTTCGCCGTCAGCCGGGTCTGCAGCTTCTGGGCCGCGGTGTTGGCGTCCCAGTTGGTGGCCTCGCCGAAGACCGTGATGCCCGGGAAGGTCTTCTTCATGCAGTCGTTGAAGGCTTCGGTGCGGTCGCGGCCGTTGATCGACGCCAGGTCGCCCTGCAGCATGACGACCTTGCCCTGGCCGCCGAGCTTGGTGCCGAGGAACTGGCAGGCCTTCTCGCCGTAGGCGCGGTTGTCGGCCCGCACGACCATGTAGACGTTGCCCTGGTCGGGCCGGGTGTCGACGGACACGACCGGGATCTTCTTGCTCGCGAGCTGCTGCAGCGTCGGGATGATCGCCGCGGTGTCCTGCGGGGCCATCACCACGCCCTTGACGCCTTGGCTGATCATCGTCTGCACGTTCGCCGTCAGGTTCGCGACGTCGTTCTGCGAGTTGGTGGTCTTGAGGTCGAGCCCGAACTGGCCGGCGAACTGGGGCACGTACTTGATGTAGGCGTTCCAGAAGTCGGTGTCCGAGCGCGGGTAGTCGACCCCCACGACGGTTTTGCCCCCCGAAGCGGCGGTCGAGCCGCCGCCGCTGCAGCCGGCCAGTGCGGCCGCGGACAGGACACCGGCTGTGACGACAGCGGCGGCGCGCAGGTGCTGGAACTTCATGACCTCTCCTCGTTGACAGGTTTCGGGCGGAGCCGCAGGCCGGACATCCCGCCGTCCACGGCGAGATCGGTGCCGGTGGTGGCGCCGGCGTCCGGGCCGGCCAGGTAGCAGATCGCCGCGGCGACCTCGTCGGCGGTGACGAGCCGCCCGGTGGGCTGGCGCGCGGCGAGCGCGGCCAGCTCGGCGTCGGGATCGTCGGCCGTGGCCAGCAGCCGGTCGATCCACGGGGTGTGCGCGGTGCCGGGATTCACGCAGCACACGCGGATCCCCTCGGCCAGGTGGTCGGCCGCCATCGCGCGGGTGAGCGCGAGGACCGCGCCCTTGGTGGCGCTGTAGAGCGCTCGTTGCGGCAGCCCGGCGGTGGCCGCGATCGAGCAGGTGTTCACGATCGCCGCGGCGGGCGACTCCCTCAGGTGCGGCAGGGCGGCCCGGCTCACCCGGACCATGCCCACCACGTTGACGTCGAACACGCGGTGCCACTCGGCGTCGTCGTTGTCCTCCACGGTTCCTTGCGCGCCGATCCCGGCGTTGTTGACCAGGACGTCCAGGCCGCCGAGGTGGTCCACCGCGGCGGCGACCGCGGCTCGCACCGAGTCGTCGTCCGAGACGTCGGCCCGCATCCCGGTCAGCGGTTCCTCGACCTTCTCGTTCAGGTCGAGGCAGACGACCTGTGCGCCCCGCCGGGCGAGCATCCGCGCGGTGGCGAGCCCGATCCCGGAGGCGCCGCCCGTCACGAGCGCCCGGAAGCCGTCGAACTCTCCGCCGCTCACGCGACCACCACCGCGTCCCGCTGCCAGACCGGTCCGTCGGGAAACCGGTATTGGGCCACGGATTCGGTGTGCAGCCGCGCCCCGAGGCCCGGCTCGACCGGGGCCAGGTAGCGGCCCCGCTCGATCCGCACCGGGTCGACGAAGTGCTCGTGCAGGTGGTCGACGTACTCGATGACGCGGTCGGTCTGGGTGCCGCTCACCGCGACGAAGTCGAACATCGACAGGTGCTGCACCATCTCGCACAGCCCGACCCCGCCGGCGTGCGGGCACACCGGGACGCCGAACTTCGCGGCCAGCAACAGGATCGCGATGTTCTCGGTCACCCCGGCGACGCGGCTCGCGTCGAGCTGGAGGACGTCGATCGCCTCGGCCTGCAGCAGCTGCTTGAACATCACGGCGTTGTGGGTGTGCTCGCCGGTGGCCACCTTGATCGGCGCGACCGCCCGGCGGATCGCCGCGTGGCCGAGCACGTCGTCGGGCGAGGTCGGCTCCTCGATCCAGTACGGGTCGAACTCGGACAGGGGGCGCAGCCATTCGATGGCCTGGCCGACGCCCCAGGCCTGGTTGGCGTCGATGGCGATCCGGATGTCCGGCCCGACGACGTCCCGGGCCAGCCGCAGCCGGCGGATGTCCTCGTCGAGGTCGGCGCCGACCTTGAGCTTGATCTGGGTGAACCCGTCCTCGACCGCCTCCTTCGCGAGCGCCGCCAGCTTTTCCGGCGAGTACCCGAGCCAGCCGGGAGTCGTGGTGTAGGCGGGAAAACCGGTTTCCAGGAGCTCGGCCTAGCGGGCCGCGCGGCCCGGTTCGGCGCGGCGGAGGATGTCGAGGGCTTCGTCGCGGGTCAGCGCGTCCCGCAAGTACCGGAAGTCGACCAGGTCGACCAGTTCCTCCGGCGGCAGTTCGGCCAGCAGCCGCCAGACCGGCTTGCCTTCGCGGCGGGCCCGCAGGTCCCAGGCCGCGTTGACGATCGCGGCGGCGGCCATGTGGATCGCGCCCTTGTCCGGGCCCAGCCACCGGAGCTGGCTGTCCCCGGTCAGCCGGCGGGAAAAGGCGCCGAGGTCGCCGAGCGCGTCGGCCACCGGCATCCCGGCGACCAGGGGCACCAGCGCCCGGACCGCGGCGACCTCGACGTCGTTGCCGCGGCCCACGGTGAAGGCGAGCCCGTAACCCTCGTCGCCGTCGCTCGTGCGGATCGTCACGTAGGCCGCCGAGTAGTCGGGTTCGGGGTTCATCGCGTCCGACCCGTCCAGGCTCAGCGAAGTCGGGAAGCGCACGTCCACGGCGTCGATCGCGCTGATCACTTCGGCCAACGGGGCCACCTCTCATTCGGCGCAGACAACATATGTATGGCTACGCGCTGACCCATGGATTGTCCAGAGTTGGTCCGTAACACGGCAATAACTTGGACGCAAAGTGATTATCCACTACTCAACGTGGTTTAACGTATGATGACTCGCTCTACCTTTGAAAGAGACATCATACGTCTGCTACGGTCCCGGCCATGCGCTTCCAACGCCTCGGCGACCGCGGCCACGAGATCCCCGTCGTCCTCGACGAAACCGGTGCGGCGCGGGACCTGCGGTCGCTGACCCCGGACATCGACGGCGCCTTCTTCACCGCCGGCGGCGTCGCGCGGGCGCGGGCGGCGCTGCGCGAAGGCACCCTGCCCGTCCTGGACGTCACCGGCTTGCGCGTCGGCGCGCCGGTGGCCCGGCCCGGCCTGCTCGCCTGCATCGGGCTGAACTACTCCGACCACGCGGCGGAAACCGGCGCGCAGCCGCCCGCCGAGCCGGTGGTGTTCCTCAAGGCCACCAACACGATCGTCGGCCCGGACGACACCGTGCTCATCCCGCGGACCAGCACCCGGACCGACTACGAGGTCGAACTCGCCGTGGTGCTCGGCGGCCGGGCGCGGTACCTCGCGACGCCGGAGGACGCCGACGCCGTCATCGCCGGGTACACGGTCTCGGACGACGTCAGCGAGCGCGACTTCCAGCACGAACGCGGCGGCCAGTGGACCAAGGGCAAGTCCTGCGAAACGTTCAACCCGCTCGGGCCGTGGCTGGTCACGCCGGACGAGGCCGGCGACCCGCAGGACCTCCGCCTGCGGCTGGCCGTCAACGGGCAGCCGCGCCAGGACGGCACCACGCGGAACATGCTCTTCGGGGTCCGGCACATCGTCTGGTACCTCAGCCAGTTCATGGTCCTCGAGCCGGGCGACGTCGTGAACACCGGCACGCCGGCCGGCGTTGCCTTCGGCGCCAACGACTTCCCCTATCTGTCCGAAGGGGACGAAGTGACGGTGGAGGTCGACGGCCTCGGCCGCCAGCACCACCGGATCGGCCGGGCGTGACCGGCCGGCGCGTCGACGCGCACCACCACCTGTGGCAGACCTCCGTCCGCCGCCACGCGTGGCTGGACGGCGACGAGACGGCCGCGATCCGGCGCGACTTCACCCCGGACGACCTGCGGGCGGCCGCCCTGGGGATCGACGCGACGGTGCTCGTCCAGGTCCTGCCGGACTTCGAGGAGTCGGTCGAGTTCCTCGCGACGGCGGCCGCGGAGCCGCTCATCGCCGGCGTGGTCGGCTGGATCGACCTCACCGGCTCGCCGTCGGAGGACCTCGACCGGCTGCGCTCGGCGCCGGGCGGCGAACTGCTGGCCGGCATCCGGCACCTCGTCCAGGCCGAGCCCGATCCCCGCTGGCTGGAACGGGAAGACGTGCTGGCCGGGCTCGCGGCGGTGCGCGACGCCGGGCTGGTGTACGACCTGCTCGTGCTGCCGCACCAGCTCCCGGCGGCCACCGCGGCGGTCCGGGCGCTGCCGGAGCTCACCTTCGTCCTCGACCACCTCGCGAAACCGCCGATCGCCTCCGGGCAGCTCGAGCCCTGGGCGACCGGACTCGCCACCTTGGCCAAGGAACCCAACGTCGTCGCCAAGCTGTCCGGCCTGGTGACGGAGGCCGGCCGGCCTTGGCGGGCCGAGGATCTGCGCCCGTACGCGGAAACCGCGCTCGCCGCGTTCGGCCCGGACCGGCTGATGCTCGGTTCCGACTGGCCGGTGTGCCTGCTCGCGGGGACGTACGCGGAAGTCATGGACGCCGCCGACAGCCTCCTGGCCGGGCTGACGCCGGCCGAACGCGACGCCGTCCGCGGCGGGACCGCGAGCCGCGTCTACGGGCTGGCGCCGTGACGGCCCGGACCGTCCGGCTCGCCTACGGCGAGACCGGTCTCGAGCTCGCCATCGACCCCGCGGTCACCACCGTGGTGACGCCGGTGCACCACCCGGTCACCGAACCCGCGGACGTGCCGCTGCGCCGGGCGTTGCGGGCACCGGTCGCCGGGCCGCCGCTGCGCGAGCGGGTGCGGCCGGGCCAGACGGTCGCGATCTCGGCGTGCGACGGAACCCGGCCCCAGCCGCGGGGACTGATGATCCCGGCGATCCTCGCCGAACTCGACGGCATCGTCCGGCTCGAAGACGTCGTCATCCTGGTCGCCACCGGCACCCACCGCGGCAACTCCGCCGCCGAGCTGCGCGCGATGTTCGGCGACGAGGTCGCCGACACCGTCCGGATCGTCAACCACGACGCCCGCGACCGCGCGAGCCTCACCTGGCTGGGGCGCCACGGCGACGACGTGCCGGTGTGGCTGAACAGCGAATGGGTGACCGCGGACGTGCGGATCACCACCGGGTTCGTCGAACCGCACTTCTTCGCCGGCTTTTCGGGCGGCCCCAAACTCGTCGCGCCCGGGCTGGCGGCCCTGGAGACCGTGCTGGTGCTGCACGACGCCCGCCGGATCGGGCACCGCGACGCCACCTGGGGGATCACCGAAGGCAATCCCGTGCACGACGACGTCCGCGCGATCGCCGCGGCCACCGGCGTCACCTTCGCCCTCGACGTCATCCTCAACCGCGACAAGGCCGTCATCGGGGCCTTCGGCGGCGATCTGCTCGCCATGCACGCGGCCGCGGTCCGCGCCGCCCGCGACGTCGCCATGCGGCCGGTGCCGGCGCCGTTCGACGTGGTGGTGACGACCAATTCCGGCTATCCCCTCGACCAGAACCTGTACCAGTCGGTCAAAGGGATGTCGGCGGCGCACCGGATCACCAAGCCGGGCGGCACGATCGTGTGCGCCGCGGAGTGCCGGGACGGGTTCCCCGACCACGGTTCCTACCGGGAGGTCCTCGCCTCGGCGAGCTCGCCGGCGGCTCTGCTCGCGGAGATCGCGGCCCGCCCGGTGACCGTGCCCGACCAGTGGCAGGTCCAGATCCAGGCGAAGATCCAGGACGACTGCCGGGTCGTCATGCACACCGGCGCGCTGACCGAGGCCGACCTCGCGACGGCGCACCTGACCCGGACCACCGACATCGCGGCCACCGTGGCCGAGGCCCTCGGCCGGGCCGGGCCGGGCGCGCGGGCCTGTGTCCTCCCCGAAGGTCCCCTGACGATCCCGTACGTCGCATGAGCACCGCCGACCTCGGTTTCGCGCGCGTCGACCTCGACCGCGAACACCGCCAAGGACTCCCGGAAGTCGTCTACGGGCCCGGGAAAACCCCCGCGCAGATCGCGGCCATCGTGCGGACGCTGCTCGCGCACAACACCGGGCCGGTGCTGGTCACCCGCGTCGACGCCGAGCCGGCTCGTGCGGTGCTGGCGGAGGTCCCCGGCGGCCGCTACGCCCCCGGCGCGCGGCTGCTGGCCTGGCGCCCGGCCCCGGCGACCGCCTTCACGGTCGCGGTGGCCGCGGCCGGGACGTCCGACGGCCCGGTCGCCGAGGAAGCCGCGGAAGTCGCCGCGGCCATCGGCCTCGCGGTGCGGACGGTCACCGACGTCGGAGTCGCCGGGATCCACCGGCTGCTGGCCGAGGCCGACCGGCTGCGCGAGGCCGACACGGTCATCGTCGTCGCGGGCATGGAGGGCGCGCTGGCTTCGGCCGTCGGCGGGCTGGTCGCCGGCCCGGTGATCGCCGTGCCCACCTCCACCGGGTACGGCGCGGGCCTCGAAGGCGTCACCGCGCTGCTGGCGATGCACGCCTCCTGCGCGGCCGGGATCACCGTCGTCAACATCGACTCCGGGTTCGGCGCCGCGATGGCCGCCTTCCGGCTCGCCCAGGTCCTGCGGAGGTCCCGGTGACGATCTGCGTGATCTCACCCTTCACCGGCCTCGCCGGGGACATGCTGCTGGCCGCCCTGGTCGACACCGGCGCGCCGCTCGAGCGCATCCGGGCCGCCGTCGCCTCCAGCGGGCTGACCGGGTGGGAGCTGCGCGTCCAGTCTCTGCTCACCCACGGGCTGACGGCGGGCCGCGCGCTCGTGGACGTCACCGACGAAGCCACCAGCCGTCCCGCGGCCGAGCTGATCGCCATGGCCGGGCGGATCGAGCCCGCGCCGGTCGCGGCCCGGGCGGTCGCCGCGTTGCGGGCGATCGCCGAGGTGGAAGGCAGGCTGCACGGGGAACCTCCCGAGCGCGTCCACCTCCACGAACTCGGCGGGCACGACACGCTCGTCGACGTCATCGGCGTCTGCGCCGCGCTGGACGCCCTGGAAGTGTCCACTGTGTACTGCGGGGCGCTCCCCCTCGGCACCGGCACCGTCCGCACCGCGCACGGCGTCCTCCCCTGTCCCGCCCCCGCGACCGCGGCGCTGCTGCAGGGCGCGCGGACGGTCGGGAGCGACCTGGTGGGCGAGACGGTCACGCCCACCGCGGCCGCGCTGCTGAAGGCCACCGGCGCCCGGTTCGAGCCGCCGCCGGAGTTCCGCCTGCTGGCCACCGGCTACGGCGCGGGCACCCGGACCCTGCCGGACCGGCCGAACATCGCCGTCGTGCACCTCGGCGAACCGGTGGACGCCGGGTACCGCACGCTGGTCGTGCTGGAAACGAACCTCGACGACGTCACCGGCGAAGTCCTCGGGCACGTCGTCGCCGAGCTGCTGGCGGCCGGCGCGCTCGACGCGTGGATCAGCCCGGTGACGATGAAGAAGGGCCGGCCGGCCCACGTCCTGCACGTGCTCGCCGAGCCGGAGCACGCCGCCCGGCTCGGGGCCGTGGTCCTCGCCGAAACCGGCAGTCTCGGCTTCCGCGAGTACCCGGTCCGCCGGACCGCACTGGAACGGGAGACCGAAACGGTCGACGTCCTCGGGATGCCGGTGCGGCGCAAGCGCGGGCCGCACGGCGCGAAACCCGAGCACGACGACGTCGTGGCCGCCGCACGCGAACTCGGCCTGCCGGCGCGCGTCGTCGCGACGATCGCCGCGGGGCGCTGATGGACTCCACGAGGCTCGTCACCTACCTTGCCGGTGCCGGCCGGCTCGCGGTGGCGTTCTCCGGCGGCTCCGACTCGGCGCTGGTGCTCGCGGCCGCCGTCCGCGCCCTCGGCCCGGCGGACGTGCTCGCGGTGACGGCGAACTCCGCGAGCCTGGCCGCGGTGGAACTGGCCGGCGCGCGGAAGATCGCGGCGGACCTCGGGGTCCGCCACCTCACCCCGCCGACCGGCGAGCTGGCCGAGCCGGGGTATGCGGCCAACGGGCGTCAGCGCTGCTACTTCTGCAAGACCACGGTGCTCACGACGATCGCGGAAGTGGCCGTCGCCCACGGGTTTCCGGCGCTGGCCACCGGCACGAACGCCGACGACGCCGCCGACCCGTTCCGGCCGGGCATCCGCGCGGGCGACGAACTCGGCGTGCACACCCCGCTGCGCACGCTCGGCCTGTCCAAAGAGGACGTCCGCGCCATCGCCCGGCGGTGGGGCCTGACCTGGGCGGACAAACCGGCCGCGCCCTGCCTGGCGAGCCGGGTCCGCTACGGCATCCCGATCACGACGGCCACGCTGGCCCGGATCGAACAGGCCGAAGCGGCGGTACGAGCATTCCTCGACGACCGCGGCCTGCGCTACCGCGACGTGCGGGTGCGCGACCTCGGCGGCACGGCCCGGATCGAACTCGACGCCACCGTGGCCGCCGGGCTCCACGACGATCCGCGGCTGCTCGACGCCGTGCGGGCACTCGGGTTCACCGACGCCGCCGTCGCGCCCTTCCGCTCCGGCGCCCTCAACCACGAACCGGGCTGACCTCCCGGACGCGGAACGCTCAGCGGTCGTTCGCCGCGCGGGTCGCTCGACCCGCCAGGCCGGCGAAAGCGGCCCGCAGCTCCGGCGGCCCGACCACTTCGATCTCGCAGTCGAACCGCAGCAGGCCGGCCGCGAGCGCCGCCCAGGACCAGGATCCGGTCAGCAGCCGGGTCCTGCCGGGGACGAGCTCCTCGACGATTCCGTCGCCGGCGAACGGTGCCACGTCGGCCGGGGGGCGGTCGAGGACCACTTCGCCGCGGCACGGCCAGACGTCGGCGGTGGCGGAACCCTTGAACCGGGCGGCGAGGAACGTCGCGACGTCACCGCCCGGTACCTCCCGCGGGGTGAACCGCGGCCCGTTCGGCACGCGCGGGCGCAGCCGGTCCACGCGGTAGGTCCGCCAATCCTCCCGGACGGCGTCCCAGCCGATCAGGTACCACCGTCCGTTCCGGACGACCAGGTGGTGCGGCTGCACCCGGCGCGGCGGCCGGGGCCCCGGGTCCGCCGACGGTGCCTCGTAGTCGAACCGCACTTCCTCGGTCGCCCGGATCGCCGAGCTCAGCGCGAGCAGGACGTCCGTGCCGACCTGGACCGCGGGACCGCCGGCCGCGGCGATCTCGAGCACGTCGACGCGCTGCCGCAGCCGCGACGGCATCACCTGGCGCACGGTGGCCAGCGCGCGCAGCGCGGCTTCCTCGATGCCCGCGCCGGTCCCGGCGGCGATCCGCAGCGCCACGGCGAGCGCGACCGCCTGTTCCTCGTCGAACAACAGGGGCGGCATCCGGCCCCCGGCTTCGAGCCGGTAGCCACCCTCCGGGCCCTTGACCGCCTGGACGGGATAGCCGAGCTCCCGGAGCCGGTCGACGTCCCGGCGCACGGTCCGGTCGCTGACGCCCAGCCGGTCGGCGAGCAGCGCGCCCGGCCAGTCCCGGCGCGCCTGCAGCAGGGACAGCAGCGAGAGCAGGCGACCCGAGGTCGCCGTCGAGGAAGCGACCGGCATGACTTCCATGGTGCCACGAGAAGCGGACGTTCCCTGGCCGCTACTGCTGCGATCGTGGCCTGGCCGCCGGAACCCCTCCGACGGCAGGAACCTCGAGAAGGACCGGAACCATGTCGCTCACCGCTGTCGCCCACCTCAACTTCACCGGCCAGGCCCGCGAGGCGCTCGCCTTCTACCAGTCGGTCTTCGGTGGCCAGGCCACGGTCGTCACCTACGGCGCCTTCGGGCTGCCCGCCGGGCTGCCCGACACGGACAAGGTGGTGTTCGGCCAGGTCACCGCGGACAACGGCTTCAGCGTGATGGCCTACGACGTCCCCGGCACCGACGGCCCGGCCACCCCGGCCGCGCCCAGCACCCACCGCGAAAACGGCACGACGATCACCCGGGAGCCGTTCTTCCTGTCCGTCCGCGGCGCCACCGTCGACGAGGTCTCGCCGGTGTGGAAGGGCCTCGCCGAGGGCGCGACCGTCATCGAAGAGTTCGGGCCCGCTCAGTGGGCCCCGGCGTTCGGCATGCTGACCGACCGCTTCGGCGTCACCTGGATCATCGACGTCGCGGCCGAGTACCGGGGCTGACGGGATCGGGCGGGGTGCGGCCGCGCACCCCGCTCCTCACCGCGACCGGAACGTCTTGCGGTACGCGCTCGGGCTGACCCGCACGGTCTGGGCGAACTGGACGCGGAAGTTGCTCGGCGACGGGAACCCGACCTGGCCGGCGATCCGGTCGATCGTGTGGTCGGTGAGCTCCAGCAGCTCCTGGGCGTGCCGGATGCGCACCCCGGTCAGCCACTGGATCGGGCTCTGCCCGGTCTCGGCGTGGAAGTGCCGGGTCAGCGTGCGGGTGCTCATGCCCGCCGCGTCGGCGATGTCGGCCAGGGTGAGCGGGCGGTGGGCGTTCTCCTCGATCCACGCGAGCGCCTTCTCCAGCGTCGCGGTCTGGTACGTCGGGCGGTTGCGGAGGATGTACTGGCCCTGGCCGCCGGTGCGCTGCAGCGGCGCGACGGCGAGCCGGGCGGCGTCGGCGGCGACCGCGGCGCCGTAGTCGCGCTCCACGATGTGCAGGCACATGTCCAGCCCCGCCGACGCGCCGGCGGAGGTCAGGATCTGGCCGTTGTCGACGTACAGCGCGTCCGGCTCGACCCGCACGGCCGGGTACCGGCGGGCCAGCTCGTCGGTGGCGAGCCAGTGCGTGGTCGCCCGCCGCCCGTCGAGCAGGCCGGCCTCGGCGAGGGTGAACGCGCCGACGCAGATCGAGGCGACCCGCGTTCCGCGCGCGACCGAGGCCCGCAGGAACTCGGCCACGCCGTCCGGGGTCGGCCGGTCCGGGTCGTTCCGCCCGGGGACGACGACGAGGTCGGCGTGGGCGACCTCGTCGAGCCCCACCTCGACGGCGAGCCGCAGCGGGCCGGCGTCGACCACCGGCTCCGGCCCGGCGACGACGATCCGGTACCCGCCGCGGCCGTCCGGCAGCCGGACCCGCCCGAGCGTCTCGATCGGCGTGGCCAGATCGAAGGCGATCACATCGTCGAGGGCCAGCACCGCCACCGTGTACATGCCGCAAAACTACGCCGCCGGCCCGGTGGCCGGATACCGGCGTCCCGTACTGATCTGGTCAACCCAGGCTGACGTCCATCGAGCGGGCCGGGATCGCGTCCAGCGCCGCCAGCGTCTCGCCGTCGAGTTCGATGTCCGCGGTGGCGAGGTTGGCTTCGAGGTGCGCCGCGCTCGCGGTGCCGGGGATGAGGTGGACGTTCGGGGCGCGGTGCAGCAGCCAGGCCAGGCCGACCTGCGCCGGGGTGTGGCCGAGGGCCTGCGCGGCGGCCCGGACCGCGGGCTCGTCGGTCACCTTCGGCATCCCGGGGAAGTCGCCGCCCAGCGGGAAGAACGGCACCCAGGCGATGCCCTCCGCGAGACACAGCTCGAGCAGGTCGTCGTCGGCACGGCCGACGAGGCTGTAGGCGTTCTGCACGCAGGCGATCCCCGCCGGGAGCGCCCGGCGCAGGACGTCGAGGGTGACGGCGCTGAGCCCGATCGCGCCGATCTTGCCCTCCTCGCGCAGGGCGGTCAGCACCGCGAGCTGGTCGTCGAGGTCGACGAGCTGCTCTCCCTCGGCCAGCACGCCGGGCCGCTGGTCCGCGCGGCGCAGGTTGACCAGCGGGAGCCGGTCGGCCCCGAGCGCCCGCAGGTTGTCCTCGACGCTCGCGCGCAGCTCTTCGGGCCGTTGCGCCAGGCGGAGCGGGATCGGGGCGCCGGGGTCGGGGTCGGCGCCGACCTTGGTCGCGACCAGGAGGTCCTCGCCGGACCGGAGGACGTCGCGGATGACTCCGTTGACGAAGCCGTTGCCGTAGAACTGCGCGGTGTCGACGTGGTCGACGCCGAGCTCGACCGCGCGGCGCAGGAGGGCGACGGCCGCGGCGCGGTCGTCGTGCAGGCGCTCGAGCTGCATCGCGCCGTAGCCGACGCGGGAGACGGTGCGGCCGGCGAGCGCGGCTCGTGCGGTGGATGGCATGGGGATCCCCGTCCTTGTGCGATGATGGCAAAGCGGAGGAGCCTCCGCTCGAGCCGACCGTAGCACAACCGGAGGTGCCTCCGCTTTGCCTTCGCCCGAACCCTCCCTCCCCCTGCGCTCGGACGCGCGCCGCAACCGGGACAAACTCGTCGCGGTGGCGCGCGCCGCGTTCGCCACCGCCGACGGCCCCGTCGCGCTCGAAGCCGTCGCCCGCGAGGCCGGCGTCGGGATCGGCACGCTCTACCGGCATTTCCCGACCCGCGAGGCGCTCGTCGAAGCCGTCTACGCGGCGGAACTCGACGACGTCACCGGAAACGCGGCGGCCCTGCTCGCCGAACTCCCGCCGGAGCAGGCCCTCCGAGCGTGGATGGACCGCTACGCGGCGTTCGTGGCGACCAAGCGCGGAATGGGGGACGTCCTCCGCGCGAGCGTGGCGTCGGGCCGCATCGCGACGCCCACGACGCGGCGGCGCATCACCGCCGCGATCGGGGCGATCCTCGACGCCGGCGCCGAGGCGGGCACGCTGCGCGCCGCCGACCCGGAGGACGTGACCCTGCTCCTGCTGGGCGTTTTCCTGTCCACTGTGGACGAGCGCGATCCCGGGCGGACCGGCCGGATGCTCGACCTGATCCTCGACGCACTGCGCCGGTGATCAGGACGCGGAAACGGAATAGCTGTTCGAAGTGAAGTTCAACCCGCCGGAAGACGACGTGATTTCGAACCCGAACTGGACTTCGCCGAGGGTCACGTCGCCGAACCAGCCGCGGGCCTTGATCCAGTTCAGGACCGCGAGGACGTCGACGGTACCGGCGTCGGTGTTCGACGTGCGCAGGAACGAGAACACCGCGTTCGACCCGTTCGATCCCTTGTAGACGTCCCAGGTGTGCCCGCCGACGCTCACCGTCGTCTGCTTGCTGCCCAGCGGGCCGACCGCGCCCTGCTTGTTGACCCACAACATGATTTCGTAGGCGTTGTTGTTCGCCCAGATGTCATAGGCGGTCTCGTAGGCGCCGCTGCCTGGGCGGTTCACGCTGAAACTGCTGGAAACCTGCCGCAAGGAGCTGAGCGTCCGGCCGACGTTCTTCGCCGAGTGCGGGTACGACTTGATGCCGCCGGTGTTCGGGTGGTTCGCCCAGACTCCCCAGTTGCTGAAGGAATTCGCCCAGATCGTCTGGGGACCGGCGCCACTGCCCCAGACGTCGTTGCGGACGGTGTACCCACCGTTGGACCAGGTCGCCCACTTGTCCGAAGACGACCAGGCGGCCGCTTCGGCCACTCCGGCGGTGGTCGCCACCACGGCGGCCGCGGTCAGCGAGACGAACAGGGAACGCACGACGTTGTGCATGGGAATCGTCCTTTACCGGTGATCGAACGGGAGGCCTTTATGACTATTACAGGCCACTTGTCCACCGGTCAAGATTCTGTCCGTGATTTGCCGACGTGCCACCCACCCGAACAATGGCATCGATGATTTCAATGGGAGCCGGTTGTCGATTTGGTCGAATAGACCGCCGTATTACCCGGACTGCGCGAGCCGGTGTTCGGCGTCGCCGGCGAGCACGAGGTAGGCGGCGGCGGTCCACGTGTAGGCGCGGTCGCGCAGGCCGTCGCCGGTCAGCGCGTCGAAGTTCTCGGCGAACCCGGACTTTTCGCACACCGCGCGGAACCGGGTGCTGACGCGGTCGGCGAGTTCGGTCGCGCCGGCGCGGCGGAGGCCGTCTTCGATCAGCACGGTGACGGGCGCCCACACCGGCCCGCGCCAGTAGCCGTCCGGCTCGTAGAACGCGGACTCCGGCCGCTCGGTCGCGAGGCCGACGCCGGTGAGGTGCGCCTCCAGCCCGGCCACGACCCTGTCCCGGACCTCCGGCGGCAGGTGCTCGCCGAGCACGATCGGCATCAGGTCCAGCAGGCTCGCCCCGGCGTGCACCGCCCCGGTCGCGGCCGAGCGGCTGACGAACTTCGTGCCGTCCCACAGCTCGCCGAGCAGCGCCGCCAGCATGGTGTCCGCTTCGGCGTCCCACCGGGCAGCCGCATCGGGATCGCCCTCCCCGGCGGCGAGCACGGCCAGTTCCTTCAGCTGCAGCACCAGGAACGCGGCGAGGTCGGGTGTCTGCACGAGCCGCCGTTCGGCGAACGGCGTCGCGTTGTCCCAGCCGCTGTCGTTGCCGTGCTCGTAGTGGGCGAGCGGCCCGCCGGGCACGCGGCGGTGCTCGAGCCAGAAGGTCGTCCACGCCGCCAGCTGCCGGTAGGCGAGCCCGGTTTCGGGCAGGCCACCGGGAAGGCGGCCGCGCAGGCGGCCCAGGGCCCAGCCGTGGATGGGCGGTTTGACGAAGTTGCGCAGCACCTCGGCGTGGGTGATCGAGTCGGGCAGCGCGCCCCGGGCGTCCTGGTGGTCGAAGACGACCTGGACCTGGTCCCAGGCCAGCTCCGGCCGGCCCGCCGCCAGCGCGAGCGCGTTGAAGCAGTGGTCCCAGCTCCACACCTTGTCCATCCAGTGCTTCGACATCAGCACGGCCGGGCGGCCGACGAACCCGGCCGGGGCCACGATGGCCGACCAGAGCACGTAACAGGCGAGCTCGGCCGCCGGCGTGCGCTCGCCGCGCCACGGCGCGACCGCGTCGGCGAAGGTGGTGAACCCGGTCCGGGCGGCCGCGACCACGTCGTCGAACGCCGGTGCCGGCGAGTACGGCTCGCGGGCGCCGGGGAGTTCCTCGATCGCCACCTCCCAGGCGTCTCCGCTCACCACGACGGCCCGCTCGGCCGTGCCGAGCGCTTCGGCGCCGACGTGCCGCACCTGTCCGGAAAGGACGGTGACGCGGTAGCGGTGGCCGGTTTCGTAGGAGGTGAACACGGCCGAGCCGCCGACCGGATCGGCGAAGAAGTAGGTGCCGGTGAACGGGGTCAGCGTGGGCTCCGCCGCGCGGATCCGCAAGGCCAGGCCGCGCCCGGCGATCCGGAGCGCGTCCGGCGCCGCGAACGCCGCCGTGATCCGTTCCTCGCCGGCTCCCCAGGTGAGCGCGGACGGCGTCGCGGCGGCCGAGACGGCCGCCCGCTCGCCGTCGCGTTCGGGGACCAGCGCCAGCACGGCGTGCATGCCGTGGCGGTGGGACACCAGGTGCAGGTCGTCGGCGTAGGTGGCCTGGGCCACCACCGGGGAGACGTCGAACCACGATCCCGGGTAGCTGAACGGAATTTCCCGCAGCGAAAATTCGCCCGTGGGCACAGGGGTCGTCCTTTCGGGAGAGGGGCTCAGTCCTTGACGGCGCCCGCGGTGACGCCGGCGGCGACGAACCGCTGCGCCAGCACGAGGAGCACGGCGGCCGGCACGGAGGCGACCACCGCCGTCGCCATGATGGAGTTCCACTCCTGGTTGTTGTTGCCGATGTAGCGGTAGATACCCAGGGTCAGCGGCCGCAGCGAGCCGCCGCCGTCGAGCGTCGCCGCGAAGACGAAGTCCGACCAGGCCCACAGGAACGAGAACAGCCCCGCCGTGACGACCCCGTTGCGGCTCGCGGGCAGCACCACCGACCAGAACGCGCGCACCGCGCCCGCGCCGTCGATGGTGGCCGCCTGGAGGAGCTCGTCCGGCACCGACGCCATGAAGGAGGTGAGGATCAGCACGGCGAACGGCACCGCGATCGTCGAATCGGCGAGGACCAGGCCCCAGGCGGTGTTGGTGATGCCCAAGGAGACGTAGCTGCCGTAGAAGCCCAGCGCCATGATGATGCCGGGGATCATCTGGGCGACGAGCAGCACGAACCCGAGCGCCCGGTGCCCGCGCGGGCGCAGCTTGGCCAGCGCGTACGCCGAAGGGGCGGCCAGGGCCAGCGTCAGCGCCACGGTGCCGAGCGCGACGAACAGGCTGGTGGCGAAGTACGGGAGCTGCTCGCGCAGGACCCGCTCGTAGCCTTCGAACGTCGGCGCGGCGGGGAACCAGTCGGGCGGCGACTTGCGCATCCGCCCGGCCGGGGTCAGCGACACGTTGACCATCCAGTAGACCGGGAACAGCATCACGGCGGTGAGGACCAGCCCCACCGCGGTGCGCCAGTGCCGGATCACGGTGCCTCCTGCCTGCGCTGCGCGCGGATGTAGAGCAGCCCCGCGACCAGGGCCAGCAGGATGAGCACGTTGCCCACGGCCGCGCTGGGCCCGAACCGCGGCAGCATGCTGCCGAACCCGAGCTGGTAGGACCAGGTGGCGAGGGTGGTCGACGACCCGCCGGGCCCGCCCTTGGTCATGATCCAGATGACGTCGAACACCTTGAGCGTGTAGACCAGCCCCAGCAGCAGGGTGATCGCCGAAACCGGCCGCAGGAGCGGGAAGGTGACGTGCCGGAACCGCTGCCACGCCCCGGCGCCGTCGAGCGACGCCGCCTCGTACACCTCGGCCGGGATGTTCTGCAGGCCGCTGTGCAGCACGACGAGGTTGAACGGCACGCCGATCCAGATGTTGGCGATGATCACCGAGACCAGCGACCACGACGGCGACGTCAGCCAGTCGATCCGGCCGGCGCCGAACCAGCCCAGCACGGAGTTGACCACCCCGGACTCGGTGTTGAGCAGCCACGCCCACGTCGATCCCGAGACGATCAGCGGCAGCAGCCAGGGCACGAGGAACAGCGCGCGCAGCGTCGGGCCCAAGCGGAAGTGGCGGGCGAAGAACACCGCCATCGCCAGCCCGATGCCGTACTGGAAGAGCAGCGACGCGGCCGTGAAGACGAGCGTGTCGAGCAGCGCCGTGCGGAAGGTCGGATCGGTGAACACCGTCGCGTAGTTGTCGAACCAGACCAGCGGCGCCCCGCCGTGGACGAAGGTGCGGACGGTGTAGTTGCGCAGGCTGAGATCGACGTTCGTGACGAGCGGATAGCCGTAGCACAGCACGAGGTAGGCGACGAGCGGTGCGAGGAACGCCCACGCGAGCAGCTGCGGCCGCCGGCGCCCCGTCCGTCCGGGCGCGGGCGCGGCCGGACGGACGGTGACCGGTTCACGGATGTCCTGCACGAGCGGGCCTACTTCGCCGACGCGGCGGTCGCCTGCGCGGCCGCGAGCGCGGCGTCCGGGGCCTTCGCGCCGGTGAGCGCGGCCTGCACGGCACCCCAGAGCGGTTCGGAGATCCGCGGGTACCGGGTGCCGAGGTTGTCGCCGGTGCGGCCCTTCGCGACCTTGACCGCGTCGACCCAGACCTTCAGCTCCGGCTGGGCGGCGACCTGCTTTTCCTGCACGGACGGCACGGCGGAGACGTAGGTCAAGGCGGTGTCGGAGTCTCCGACGTTGGCCGGGCTGGTCAGGCAGGACGCGATCTTGCCCGCGGTCTTTTCGGCGTCCGGGCTGCTCTGGGCGGGCACGGTGACGAACTCGCCGCCGGTCGGGGCCGGGGCCGCTCCCCCGGCCCGCGCCGGGATCGGGAGGACGCCGTAGTCGAAGCCGGCCTTCTTCGCGTTCTGCAGCTGCCAGGTGCCGTTCTCGGCGAAGGCGTAGTCGCCGGTCGCGAACTCCTGCCAGCTGGTGGTCTGCGTGTTGCCGACCACCGAATTCGGGGCGTACCCCTTGTCCAGCCACGACTTCCACTGCGCGAGCGCCGAGACGGCGCCGGCCGAGGCGAGGTCGGTCAGGTTCGCGCCCGAGCCCCAGAACCACGGCAGGAACTGGAAGCTGCCCTCTTCGGTGCCGATGGCGGAGAACGTGATGCCCTTCTTGCCCGCGCCGTGCACCTTGGCCAGCGCGGCGTCGAGACTCGCCCAGTCCTTCACCGACGCCGGGTCGACGCCGGCCGCGGTCAGCACGGCCTTGTTGTAGTAGAGGGCGAGCGTGTTCGCCCCGATCGGGACGCCGTACACCTGGCCCTTGACGTCGGCCGCGGCGAGCAGGTTCGGGGCGACCTGCGCGGCGTCGAGCCCGGTGTCCGCATTGGACTTGAGCACGCCGCCTTCGGCCAGGGTGGAGACGACCGGGTTGTCGACCACGAGGACGTTCGGCGCGGTGTTCTGCTGGGCGGCGAGCAGCACCTTGTTGGTGAGGTCGGTCGTGTCGAACGCCTGCCGCGCGATCTTGACCCCGGCGTCGGCACCGCACTTGTCGACGACCTTCGCCCAGGCGGAGCTCGCGTCGAACTGGGGGTAGGGGTCCCAGACGGTGAAGGCGCCGCCGGCGCCCGTCCCGCCCGTTCCGCCGCTGGGGGCCGTTCCGGAGGAGCAGGCGGCCAGCGTCGTCGCGGCGACGGCCACCGACAGCAACCGGATGATCGGGTGACGCTTCATGGAGGGGTCCTTCCTGTCGGCACCAGCGACGACCTGGAGGCGGTCGGTCCATCATCGAACCGGTTCGATGATGGAGGCCGCGTCACCGTAAACCCCGCGAGCACTCCTGCGCAATACTGCGTGTACTACGATCGAACCGGTTCTGGAAAACGGTCAGGAGTGGCATGAACATCGGGGAGATCGCGCGCCGCGCCGGGGTTTCGCGCAGCACGGTGTCGTACGCGCTGAGCGGCAAGCGCCCGGTGTCGGCGGCCACCGTGCAGCGCATCAACGACGTCATCGCCGAACTCGGTTACCGGCCCAACGCCAGCGCCCGGGCCCTCGCCGAAGGCCGCACGCGCACGCTGGGTCTGGTGGTGCCGCCCGCCAGCCGCCGGCTGACCGACGTCCAGCTGGGGTTCGTCGGCAGCGTCGTCGACGCGGCCGCCGCCCACGACCTCGACGTCCTGCTCTCCCCCAGCGGCGGCGACCACGACCGGTCGTTCGAGCGCATCGTGACCGGCCGGCGGGTCGACGGCGTGATCCTGATGGAGATCCTCCTCGAAGACCCGCGGGTCGAGCGGCTGAGCCAGGCGAGCCTGCCGTTCGTGACGATCGGCCACGTCGAGCACCCGGGAGCGTCCTGGTGGGTCGACGTCGATTACGGCGCCCTGATCACCCGCTGCGTGCACCACCTGGCGGATCTCGGCCACGAAGAGGTGGTGCTCATCAACCGTTCGGCCGAGCTCGTCGCGGCGGGCTACGGCCCCGCCCTGCGCTCGGCGACGGGGTTCCTCGACGCCACCGCGGCGCGGGGCCTGACGGCGCGAACGGTGTGCTGCGCGGACGAAGCGGCCGCGGGTCTGGCTTGCTTCGAGCAGATCCGGACGCAGTGGCCTTCGGTGACGGCGGCGGTGACGATCAACGAAGCGGCCCTGCCGGGCGTCCAGCGCGCGCTGCACCGGGCGGGCCTCGAGGTGCCTCGCGACTTTTCGCTGACCGGGGTGATCGCCGAGCGCTTGGCGGAGGACTTCCACCCCCCGCTCACGGCGGCGGACGTGCCCGCGGTGGAACTGGGCCGGCTGGCGGTGGACCTGCTGCTGGCGCAGATCGCGGACGCGGACGCGGAACCGCGGCACGCGCTGCTGGAGCCGCCGATCTCGCTGCGGTCGAGCACGGGCGCCCGGCGCCGCCACGGCTGAGCGGCCGCCGGACCCGCCCAACCCCGACATCACGCTCGCCCGGCCGGTGCTCGCAGCAGCACGACCGAGTCTCGATCCGCGGGCGCGCCCGCCCCATCGAACCGGTTCGATGACTCCCGAACTGCACGAAGGCCTCGCGGTTCACCGGCCGGCAGCCTCCGGCCCGGCCGGCGCCCCGCGGCCTCCGGCCAGACGTAACAGCGACCGCGGGTTCAGCGGGCGAACACCGTCAGGTCGATCGAATCGCCGAGGACCCGGTCGCCTGCCGCGTTCGGGTGGTAACAGTCGGTGCGCCGGTCCGCGCGGATGACCGTCGGATCCGCCGGGTCGCGCAGCACGGCGTCGAAGTCGAGCACCGCGTCGAACGTCCCGGACGTGCGAATCCACGCGTTGACCGCGAGCCGGGCCTGTTCCTTCGGGCTGCCGGCGGCGTTGCACATCGGCAGGATCGTCGCGCCGACGATCCGGCGGCCCGCCGCGTGCACCCGCCCGGCGATGGTGCGCATGGCCCCGATGACCTGCGCGGCCGGGGCCGGTGGGGCGTTGTCGCCGCCGCCGAGGTCGTTCGTCCCCTCCAGGAGCAGGACGTACCGCACGCCGGGCAGCGAAAGCACGTCCCGGTCGAGCCGGGCCGGCGCGGGCGGGCCGCAGCACTGGCCGGTGGGGTCGTACGGGTTCGGCTGGACGCTGACGGTGTTGCCGCTGATCCCGGCGTTGGCCACCGACAGCCGCCGTGACGGCGGGAGCGTCCCGAGGCGCTCGGCGAGCACGTCGGTCCAGCGCGGACCGCCGCCGAAAGCGTTGTAGCCGTCGGTGATCGAGTCGCCGAGGGCGACGATCGTGCCGCGGGCGGGCGACACCGCGCTGATCGCGTCCGCCCACCACAAGACGCCGGGAGCGAAGGGCCCGAACGCACTCCCCGACTCGTCCGCCCCGGCGTCGCCGGGTCCGGCCGAGGTGAACGACCCCGGCGTGAACGTCTCCGGCGGCGGGAACGTGTGGTCGTTGATCGGCGCACCCGGCGCGTACACGCTCACCGCGACGTGGTCGCCGCGCCGGACCGCCAGCGGCAGCGGGTCGGTCCACGCACTGGCACCCGGCGGAATCGTCACCGCGTGGCGGAAGCCGAAGGTGGCCCGGTGGTTCGATCCCGGCACCAGCGCGGGCGAATTCGTCGACGGCTGCCGGCCGACCCAGACCGACCGCACGGTCATCGGGGTGCTGCCGAACGGGTTGCTCAGCCGCACCCGCAGCGCCACCCCGGTGGCGGTCACGGTGAGCACGTTGCGGATGGTGGCGTCGGGGGCGGTGCCGTGCACGCCTTCGAGCGAGGACTCCGTCAGCGTCACCCAACCCGGTGGCGCGGCTTCCGCCGCGGCCGGGCTCAGCAGCGACGCGGCAACGGCCAGGACCACAGCGGTTCGGCGGATGCGCATCCGGGGCGTCCTTTCGTGGGGTACCGGTGGAGATCAGGCTACGACCGCCCGGCCCGCCGGGAAAGCGCTGTCACACGCCCGGCCGCCGGGGCCGGGCGCGTGACAACCGTTCCGATCAGGACGCCCACGGTGCGCTGACGAGCCAGCTCACGTCGTCGCTGTAGGCATTGGCGCTGTCGAAGGTGTTCGGACCGCCGTTGGCGGCGATGTAGACGAGGTTGTCGTAGTGGCGGACGTACCGGTCGGCGAAGTTGAGCGATCTGAGCGAGGCACCTTGCCCGTTGCGGCCGGCCTCCGGGCAGAAGGTCGCGTCCTGGGCGAACAGCGAGCTCCCGTCGTTGGCCTGCAGGGACAACTTGTAGTTCTGGTGCCGCAGGTACTGCCCGGCCACGTTCTTCGACTCGAACGACACGCACGAGCCGCTGCCGAGCCCGGTCCGGACGGTCCAGGACGCGTTGCCCTTCTCCGTGGCCGAACTGCCGCTGCCGACGACCGCGGTGTCCACAGTGGACCCGTTGTGGTGGATGTAGCGGTCGGTGCAGCAGGCGGTGGTGGCGCGCAGCGAGACGGACGTGCCCGGCGTCAGCCCGGTGTTCGCGGAACCCGTGGCGTAGCCGGCCGCGGTGATGTTGGCCTGCACCGCGTTTTCGGTGGCTTCCGACGGATAACCGGACGTCATCACGCCTTCGTAGAAGGTGCCGCGGGCGCCGACGCTGTTGTCCCCGCCGATACCCAGGATGATGGCGCCTTCCTTCTTCATCGGGTTGTAGCCCGAGACGTTCGGGCGCACGCCGTCGTAGAAGGTGGACACGCCGCCGGACTGGGCGTTGCCGCCCCGGATGGCCCACCGGTTCGGGCCGCCCTTGACGATGGCGGTCAGGAAGCGGTGGTTGATGGTGGGATCGTTGGCGTTGTAGTGCTGGTTGACCCCGGAGAACAGGCCGTTTTCCAGGTCGGCCATGATCCACGGCCCG
>NZ_PPHF01000067.1 GCF_002904335.1 Amycolatopsis sp. CA-126428
GATGGCCATCCGGTCGATGGTGGCGACGCGCTTGTCCTTGAGCGGGCCGAGGATGGCGTTCTGGACGAAGTTCGGTCCGCCCTGGCCGCGCGTGCTGATCAGCCGCTTGTTGGCTTCGTCGATCTGCGTGTCGAGCAGGTCCAGGTTGCGGTTCACCTCGGCCATCGCCGAGTCGGGGACGTCGGGCAGCTTGCTGGCGACGTCCGGGCAGCTGATCACCGGGGAGGCGGCGTCCTGGGCCGCCTGGTTGCGGTCGCCGTCCGGGGACTTCGCGGGCGGGTTCTTCTCTTGGTCACCGGTGTCGATGCGCACCACCGGCCAGAAATAGGCGGACTTGTCCCCGTTTTTGCAGGTGGTCCCGGCGGCGTCGAGGCTCTTGTTGTTCGAATCCGCGTTCGACGAGAGGTTGCCGACGTAGTCGTGCAGGTGCTGGGCGCCGTTGCGGATGCCGGGCTGGGCGACGAAGTTGTCCGGGTTGAAGTGCTGGTTTTCGTTGCGGCCGCAGTTCACGGTGAAGGTGCCGGTGGACGCGCCGCGGGCGTTGGCGGGCTCGGCGTTGTTGGGGGCGACCTTGAGGATGTCGATGTAGAGCGCGGGGTCGGCCTCGTCGGCGCTGGCCTGGCCGGGGTCGCCGAACGTCGTCGACACCGCGATCCCGCCGGCGGCGACGGCCAGCGCGAGGACACCGGTGGCGATCTTGGTGCGTCGGGAGATGCGGTGCTTTCCGGTGTTTCCGGGCATGAAAGGACTCCGATGGGTTCAAGGGGAGGAGATTCCACTGGCCCGACACCAGTGGGCGGTTCTCTGTTAGCGATAACAATGCTCGCCTTGTGAAGAGTTAACCGATTCTTTCCGGGAGATCAACGAGGGGCGAGCACGGCGTAATCGTGACCCGCGCGCGGCCCGTTGTCCAGAGCTTTGTCCCGTGAGGAAAGAGTTCGGAAATGTGGTGAACCGCATTGAACCGGGAGCCGTGTACCCAGGTGAGGCGAGGAGTGCGGGATCAGCTGTCCAGCAGGGTCAGGCTCGGCGTTTCGCCTGGTCCGGCGGGGAAGTAGGCGAGGAACGTGACGCCGTCGCCCCGGGCGTCGAACCGGGCGATCCGGGTCGCCTCCGGCTCGTAGAAGACGTCACCGGGCGTGAGCACGGATTCGGGTTCGCCCTCGACCTGGTAAACGGCCGAGCCGGTTTCGATGCTGCCGAACACCGGTCCGTTGTGGACGTGCAGGCCCGGGTGTTCGTCCGGGGCGATGGTGATGCGCCGGACCTCGACGTGGTCGATCACGCGGGGCGCCGGAAGCCCTTGGTCCAGCAGCAGCGTGCGGGTGACGGCGGGGACGGCGGCGGGTTCGCCCGCGCCTGCCGGGTCGCCGATTTCGGCCGGGGTGCCGTCGGCGGGGAGTTCCTCGATCGCCAGGTGGGTCATCGGTGTCGTGTCGGTGGCGCCGTGCCAGTGCCACTCGCCGGCGGCGACGCGGACGGTGTCGCCCGGCCGGATCAGCCGCGCCGGGCCGCCGCGGCGCTGGACGTAGCCGGTGCCCTCGGTGACGACGAGGACCTGGCCGAGCGGGTGCCGGTGCCAGTGGGTGCGGGCCCCGGGGGCGAAGTGGACGCGGTCCACCCGGGTCCGGGACGGGCCTTCCGGGACGGCGAGCGAGGTGATCCACGCGCTGCCGGTGACCGCCTCGGCGGGGGCGGCGGTGCTGGTGGCCGGGACGGGGCGGACGTGCACTTCGGTTCTCCTCAGGGGCTCAGTGGGTGGTGAGCAGCGCGAGCACGCCGGAAACGGCCTGGTCGAACGGCTCGGGGGAGTTCGCGGCGCGGGCCAGCACGTACCCGCCCTGCAGGACGGCGACGATCGTGGCGGCGAGGGCGGTGGGGTCCAGGGTGGCGGGCAGCTCACCCGCGTCGCGGCCTTCGCCGAGGACTTCGGCGAGCCGGGCGCGCAGGTGGGCGAAGGTCTCGTCCACCGGGGCGCGCAGGACCGGGTCGGCGACGATGTCGGGGTCCTGGGTGAGCCGGCCGATGGGGCAGCCCCGGAGCACTTCGCGCTCGCGCCGCAGGTAGGCGGTGATGCGTTCGACGGCGGTGCCGGGCGAGCGCAGCTGCGTGTCGGCGGCGGCCAGCAGTTCCTCGGCGCTGCGCCGCACGGCGGCCAGGGCGAGGTCCTTCTTGCCGGCGAAGTGGTGGTACATGCTGCCCTGGCCGGCGCCCGCCCGCTGCTGGATGGCCTTGGGGCTGGTGCCGACGTAGCCGCGTTCCCACAGCAGTTCGCGAGCGCTGTCGACGAGCTGGTCCCGGGTTCCCATGGGGCCTGACTGTACATACTAGTAGGTACAGAATCAACGCTGTCACAGGTTCTCCCCGGGCGGTGTCTTGAGGCCGCACACCATCCGAGAGGAGAACGTCATGGATCTGGTCCTGTGGATCGCGGCCGGCTTGCTCGCCGTCGTGGCCTTGACCGGAGGTGTCAGCAAGGTGTTCGTGCGTCAGGAGAAGCTGGCCGCGGCCCCGGGTGGCGAATGGACGGCCGGCGCCGCTCCCGGCTTAGTCAAGGGCCTCGGCGCGCTGGAGCTGCTCGCGGCGGCCGGGCTGATCCTGCCCGCGCTGACCGGGATCGCGCCGGCGCTGGTGCCGGTGACCGCCGTCTGCTGGGTGCTGCTGATGGTGGGTGCGATGATCACCCACGTCCGCCACGGCAGCGCCGCGTTCGCCCTGCTGAACCTGGCCTACCTGGCGGTGGCGGCGTTCGTCGCCTGGGGCCGGTTCGGTCCCTTCCCGGCATGAGCGGAGGAGAGGTCATGACCGAGGCGTTCGTCGCCCACCGGAACCTGCTGTTCACCGTCGCGTACGAGATGCTCGGCTCGGCGGCCGACGCGGAGGACGTCCTGCAGGAGACGTGGCTGCGCTGGGCCGACGTCGACCAGTCGGGAGTGCGCGACGAGCGCGCGTACCTGGTCCGCATCACGACCCGCCTCGCGCTCAACCGGCTGCGCACGATGAAGCGCCGCAAGGAGGCGTACGTCGGCCCTTGGCTGCCGGAGCCGCTGCTGACGACGCCGGACGTGGCCGAGGACGTCGAGCTGGCGGAAAGCGTGTCGATGGCGTTGATGCTGGTTCTCGAGACGCTGGCGCCGACCGAACGCGCGGTGTTCGTGCTGCGCGAGGTGTTCGACCTCGGGTACGACGAAATCGCCGAAGCCGTGGGGAAGTCGCCGGCCGCGGTCCGGCAGATCGCCCACCGGGCGCGGCGGCACGTCGACGCCCGGCGTCCGCGTGAGGTGGTTTCGGCTCAGGAGACCCGGGCGGTGCTGGAAAGCTTCCAGCGGGCGATCGAGGGCCGGGATCTGCAGGGGTTGCTGGATCTGCTGGCGCCGGACGTGGTGTTGCTCAGCGACGGCGGCGGGGTCAAGCAGGCGGCCCTGCGCCCGGTGGCCGGCGCGGACAAGGTGGGCCGCTTCATGATCGGCGGCATCGGCAAGGTCGCGGTGGAGCTGACGAGCGCACCGGTGGTGGTGAACGGCAACCCGGCGCTGGCCCTGCACGTGGACGGCTCGTTCGACGGGATCATGGCGGTCCGCATCGAGGGCGGCCGGATCAGCGGGCTCTACTTCGTCCGGAACCCGGAGAAGCTGACCCGGGTGGAGGCGGAGACGCCGCTGACCCTGCGCTGACACGCCGGCCGTGCGGAGGGGAGAGCGGCCCGGCGGTGTGCTTCCCCGCACGCCGCCGGGAGGTGCCTCAGCTCAGCCGCTTGTCCCAGCCGGTGAACGCGTCGACCAGGTCCTCGGGCGCTCCGGTCTCGCGAAGCCGCCGGGTCTCCGCCTCGATGTAGTAGCGGTACAGCGGAACCAGTCCCGCCGCCAGCTCCGGCTCCACCTCGGCCGGCTCCAGCGGGTGACCGGCGCGGACCTCCCGCGCCAACCGGACCAGCGACGCCGCCGGCGCGTCGGCCAACCCCAGGTACCAGTCGATCGCTTCGTCGTTGTTCGCCGCGCGGCCCGTCGGCGTCGTTCCCGAATACAGGAAGCGGACCGGGAACAGCACCGCCTTCGTGAACCACACCTTGTCCACCAGCAGCCGCTCCGGCGTGCGGAACTCGGCCGTCACCTCGTCCGTCGCCAGGACCGCGATCGCGAACCCGGCGCTCTCCAGCAGCAGCTCCTCGGCGGAAGGCCGGGCGATCTCGGCGCGGACGTCCGAACCGGCCAGGACGCGGCCGTCGTCGGCCAGCTGCAAGCGGTCCAGGGCCGGGAAGCGGCCGTCGTCGCGGCCTTCGCGCAACGCCGGCAACGAGGCCCAGAACACCGAGAGCTTGCGGTGCACCGGGCTCCGCTCCTGCAGCGCCGCCGTCGTGCTCTCGACCGCCGAGCGGTCGCCGTCGCCGATTTCGGTGAGGACCAGGGCCAGGTCGATGTCGCTGGCGGCCGCGGAGTAACCGCCGTAGGACAGGCTGCCCAGCACGTAGGCGCCGATCAGGCGCTCTCCCAAGGCTTCCTGGTAGGCCCGGGCGGCCTCGGCGGCGATTTCGCGCGCCGCGGCCGCCGGTTCGGTGGTCGTCATGCCGCCACCGTATCGCGGCGGGCGCACTCGGCGATGCGGTCGGAGACCACGCCGATCACCTGCCACGCGCGGTCCAGGACCGTGATCACCGCTTCCGGCGTCCAGTCGCCGCGCCGCCGCAGCACTTCGTAGCCCATCTCGAGGTGTTCGACGTCCGCTTCGTCGTGCAGCTCGAAGTATTCGTCGTCGGGGAACGCGCGCGTGCCGGCCTGGCTGAACACCAGGCTGCCGGCCTCCAGCGCCAGGTGGGCCAGTACCGCGCGCTGCACGCCGGGCAGGATCGCGAACTGGTCGACGAACCAGGACGCGCCCATCTCGATGACCGGGTCCCAGACCAGCTCCCGGTCCTCCGCGCGGCTGCGGGCCAGGATCTGGTCGTGGCCGACCTCTTCCGCCTGGTGTTCGCACGCGAGCGCGCGCAGCTCCGGGTCGCTCTCGAAGGTGACCCGGGCGCTGATCATCCGCTGGAACGCGTTCGACCACGGCTGCAGGTACGTCAGGACCGCCTTCTTCGTTTCGGCCGTGGTGTTCTCGTCGGTCAGCAGCCGGATCAGGTCCGACGCCTCGTACTCCCGCTGCCGCTGCTCGTTGTGGCGGGCGACCCGCTCGACGTCCTGCTCGGTCACGATCTGCTCCTTCACGGTGGACTATCCGAGATCGACGGGCGAAAGGGGGGAGGGGGGCGGCCGGTCGTAGACCGGGAACCGGAAGTACGTGGTCACGTCGCCGTGGCGGCCCGCCGCGCGGAAGCTCACCAGTTCCAGGACACCCCGGCTGCCGCTCAGCGGCCCGGGCGCCAGCGCGGCGGCGAGGGCGCGGAACCGGCCGGGGTCGACGCCGTGGTCGTGCAGCAGCGCGGCCGTGCGCTCCACGGCTTCGCGGTCGTCCGGCACGAGGGCGGGCAGCCGCAGGTACGTCGTGGACTCGGCGGCGCGGTCCACACCGGATCGGAACGCCAGGCAGCTCAACGCCGCCTCGCCGGCGTCGGCGTCTTCGCCGGCCAGCGTCCGGTAGGCCGCTCGCGCCTGGCGGGAGTCGTGGTGCAGCGCCACCGCGGCGACGCGCTCGACCTCGGCCAGGTCGGCGTCGTGGTTGCGGTAGTAGATCTTCACGCGGGCCTGTGCGTCGTCGGTCAGGTCGACGGCGAAGAACTCGATCTCGCGGTCGCCTTCGACAGTTTCGACGCGCCGGCGGGCGTCGGCCCAGGCCGCGGCCAACCCGAGCCGCGCCATGGCTTCGGTCACCGCGGCCTCGCGTTGTGCGTGCGGCCACGAGTACAGCCCGAAGTACGTCTTGTGGACCACGCCGGACGGTGGGCGCCAGGCGATCGAATGCCACAGCGGTGCCGGGGACGGCCGGCCCGCGCGCGGGGTGAACGTCTCGCGGACGTGGTCGAGGCGCCGGGTCCGGAAAACGCTCTCACCAGGCCAAACCACCTCGTGGCCGAGGCTGTCGAACAGCACGCGCAGTTCCGGCCGCGCGCCGGACCAGTTGACCGACATCTCGGCCGGGAAGCCGTCGTCCGCCACATAGGACGGCTGGACGGGGACCGGGCCGATCCGCTCGTGCGCCCACGGCGGCAGCAGGGCCCGCAGCATTCCGGTGGTCCGGACCGACTGTTCGAGGGGGACGTCGAGCGCTTCGCACGCGGTCGACCACAGTCCACACAGAAAGTCACCGAACAGACGACCCTCCGCCGGATAGTTTTCCCTTGTATATTCAGGAAACTCCGGCACACGACTCGTCACGAGCGGATGCTATCAGTTGGATGCTTGCTCAACTAAAAGTCTGCACCCGAGTGGTCCAGTCAATTGCGCCATGTGGGTACGCCGGTGCCCGTTGCGCCACGGAGGGCCACAACGGACACCGGCGGATGTCCTGACGGGACAAAAGCGGACAACGCGCAGGTCTCAGACCCGGGCGGCCGGCACCACGGTCATCGCGTGCTTGACGAGCCGGATCAGCGCGAGCTTGCTGGAATCGCGGTCGCGTGCGTCACACATGACGATCGGCACACGGTCCGGGACGACCAGTGCCTCGCGGATCTCGTCGGCGGTGTAGCGCGGCGCGTTGTCGAAGCAGTTCACCGCGACGACGAACGGGATCTTCCGGCGTTCGAAGAAGTCGATCGCGGCGAAGCTGGTCTCCAGCCGCCGGGTGTCGACCAGCACGACCGTCCCGATCGCCCCGCGGGCCAGGTCGTCCCACATGAACCAGAAGCGCGCCTGGCCCGGCGTCCCGAACAGGTACAGCACGTGCCGCGGCGAGATGGTGATCCGGCCGAAGTCCAGCGCGACCGTCGTGGTCGTCTTCCGCTCGACGCCGGACAGGTCGTCGACGCCGGCGCTCGCCTCGGTGAGCACCTCTTCGGTGGTCAGCGGCGGGATCTCGCTGACCGAACCGACCATCGTGGTCTTCCCCGCGCCGAAACCGCCCGCGATGATGATCTTGACCGGCGTGGGGACCATGTCCGCCCCCGTGCCGTCAGTACTTGATGAGGCCATCGAGAACCGCCTGGAGTGTTTCGAGGTCCGGCGCCTGCGCCGGGTTGTGGGCAGGGGAGCGCGTGATGACGAGGCCGCGTTCGATCAGGTCGCCGACGAGCACCCGCACGACCCCGAGCGGGATCTTGACGTAGACGGCGATCTCGGCCACGGACACCGGGTGGCGGCACAGCTGCACGATCGCCACGTGCTCCGGGCCCAGCCCGGCCGGCTCCTGCTCCGACCGCAGCGTCATCACCTGCGTGGACAGGTCGAGCCGCGCGGTACCGGCCGGCGTCCGCCCGCTGGTGATCGTGTACGGCCGGACCAGCGGCCCGGCGGCTTCGTCGTACCAGCCGTCTTCGGCACTCATGTGGCCTCCCGGAGGACCGACGCCGCTTCCCGCGGCGCGGACGCCATGTAGTCACCGACTCGCTTGACGAGCCGGCTCATCTCGTAGGCGATCATTTCGACGTCGACGTTGTCCGCGGCCAGCACCGCGAGGCAGGCACCCTGCCCGGCGGCGGAGACGAACAGGTAGCCGCGCTCCATCTCGATCATGTTCTGCAGCACCGGGCCGCGGTTGAACTGCTTGCTCACACCCTTGGCGAGGCTCTGCAGGCTGGAGGCGATGGCCGAAAGCTGGTCCGAGTCGTCCTTGCTCATCCCGGCCGACTTGCCGATCAGCAGCCCGTCGGCGGACAGCACGATGGCGTTCTGCGCGCCGACCACGCGGTTCACCATGTCGTCGAGCAGCCAGTTGAGATCGGGTTTGGGGCTCCCGTACTCGTTCATTCGACTTCAGACCCTGACTTTCCTGTGTGGACTTTCCGGTGTGTGGTCGGGGATTAGGAACGGTCGTCCGGCCCGCCGCGCCCGCGGCGGGTGCCCTTGTGGAACGCCGCGAGCGTGCGCGCGGTGCCTTCCCCCGGCGCCACGACGTCGTCGGTGCTGTCGTCGGGTTCGTTCTCCAGCTGGGCGACGAGGTTCTGCTGCGGCTCCCGCCGGGGCAGCCGGGGCCGGTCGTCGGTCGGCTGCACGTCCGTTGCCGGACTCACGGCGACCGGCTCCGGCGCCGCCGCCGGCACGGAGGGCAGGGCGTCGGGCGGGGTGAGGGCACGTGCCGGGTACGGCCTCGGCTTGGTGTCTCGCTTCATCGGGATCTGGCCGCTGAACGAGCTGGGCGTGTCCATCGTGCGGAGCGGGCTTTCTGCTGCTGCTTGTGCCGCCGGGGCGCCCACCGGCGCGAGGACCGCGGTGTCCTCCGCCGGCGTGGACCCGGAGCCGTCGGCCCGGTCGGCGTCCTCGCCGGCCAGGTGCTGGGTGGGGATGAGGACGGTGGCGCGCAGGCCGCCGTAGCGGGACGGGTCGAAGGTGACGGTGATGCCGAGCCGGGCGGCCAGGCGCGCGACCACGAACAGGCCGAGGCTGGAGTCGGCCCGCAGCGCCATCGCGTCGAACTCGGGGGCCTCGGCCATCATCGCGTTGGCCCACTCGCGGACGGCGTCCTTCATGCCGAGCCCCTGGTCCGACACGTCGACGACGACACCGCGCGCGACCATCCGGCTGGTCACCTCGACCGGCGAGCCGGGCGGCGAGAACGACGTCGCGTTGTCGACGAGCTCGGCGACGAGGTGGATCGTGTCGGCCACCGCGGCGCCGAGGATCGCGACATCGGCGACCTGCTCGACCTGGACCCGCGCGTACTGCTCGGTTTCCGAGACGGCGGCGCGCAGCACCTCCATCAGCGCGACCGGCTTGCGCCAGCGGCGGCCGGGCTGCTTGCCGCCGAGGATGATCAGGTTCTCGGTGGTGCGGCGGGCGCGGGCGGCGAGGTGGTCGAGCTGGAACAGCGACGCCAGCTGCGTCGAGTCGTCCTCGCGCGCTTCCATCTCGTCGAGGATCTGCAGCTGCTGGTGGACGAGGACCTGGTTGCGGTGCGCGATGCCCAGGAACACGTTATGCACACCGCTGCGGGCCTTGGCCTCGCTCGCCGCGGCGTTGACCGCGGTCAGCTGGGCGACGTTGAACGCCTCGGCCACCTGCCCGATCTCGTCGCGGCCGTGGTCGAGCCGGGGGAGTTCTTCCTTCAGGTCGACGGCTTCGCCGTTCTTCAGCCGGTCCACGATGTCCGGCAGCCGGTTGCGGGCGAGGTCGAGGGAGTCGTTGCGCAGCCGCGCGAGGCGCGTCATCAGCGCGCGGTCGACGAGCGAGCGGGACACCCGCACCGCGACGATGATCGCCGCCAGCGACGCGAGCAGGGCCACGATGCTGCCGATGATCACGTTGCGCAGCTGGGCGTCGCCGGAGTCGATCGCGGCGGCCGAAACCTTGTCCGCCTGGGTGATGGCGAGGTCGTTGAGGCCCTGGGCGACCTGGTTCGTCGCGTTCTCCCAGTCCGTTTCGGTCACCGGCACGGACTTCTGCTCACTGGCGGTCCACGGGCCGTGCTTGACCAGCGCCGCCTCGGCCGTTCCCAGCTGCCGCCAGGCCGTACTGGTGGTCAGCGCCTGGTACCGGTCGCGGACGCTCGGGTCGAGGAAGGGCGCGATCTGCGTCAGCTGGGTCCGGTAGAGCCCGGACAGCTGCGCGAACTGGGCGAAGTCGTCGGGGGCGAAGGTGCCGGCGGAGAACGCGGTCGAGACCAGCGACGTCTCGCGCGACATCATGTCGCCGGCGCGGAAGACGGAGGTCGCCGTGATGCCGCCGGTCGCGGCTTCTGAGTCGGGGACGATCCGCGCCTGGGTGTCGAAGAGGTTGGACGCGGTGTCCATCACGCCGTTGTAGTAGGTGTTGACCTGGGCCCGGTCGATGCTGCGGAAGCTGATCTGCGAGCGCAGCACGGGCAGCTGGTCGAACTGCGACTTCAGCGCGTTCACCTTGGACGCGATCTCGTCCGGCGCGTTGGAGATGGTCGCGGCGAACGCGTCCTTCAGCTCGGAAAGCTTGGCGTCGGTGGCCTTCTGCTGCTGCTGGAGCCGGCCCGGGCCGAGCGCCGGGTCGTCGAGGTACTGCAGGGCGGTCTGGCGTTCCTTCTGGAACTCGGCCAGCGCGGTGGCGGCGGGGATCGACACCTCGCGCACGGAAGCGGCGACCAGCCGGACGTAAACGCCATTGAAGAGGAAGTACGACGAGACCGCGATCCACAGCACCAGCAGCGTCACGCTGGGAATGAGAACGGTCCTGGTCAGCCTTTTGCGGATCGACTTGTCGTACGGCTTGTCCGACTCGTCCCGGGGGTCTTTGTTCAGCACGGCGGTTCACGAACTCCTGAGTGACGGTCGGCGAGGAATGGGGACCCGGACGAGGAAGCGGACACGACGATGGGACACAGCGGCCGCCGTCACCCGTCTTCGCCTCACCCTCCGTGTTGCCGCAGAATCGATCAGGGTCCGTTTTTTACCACGAACCCCTGACACCCGGTCGGTGCGACCCGGCTTCCGGACACTCGTCCGCCCGACGGCGAACAGCGTTTACTGTCTGTTCTGGGACGATTACCGGCATTTCCTCAGGTACTGGCGTTGTGCCCTATTTCGGGAGGCCGATCGCTGGGCCGAACGGGTGAAAGTGAATTCCGCCGCTTCGGTGTGTGCAGTGGTTGACGGCGGAGGAAAGAAGGGAACGGGCGCTGCCCGGAAGTCTCTCCCGGCGGGGGAGTCCGGTGCGGACGGGCGGACTCGCAGCGTATCCGAGGGCGGGACGAGCAGCTTTACAAGAGCTCAAACATTGTCAATCTGCCTGGACATCACCTATCCTCCTGTCAACGCAGTCCGCCAAGGAGGGTGTGATGAGCGAAGCGATCGGGACCGTGCCCGCCGGCTCGACCGAGCTGTGGCGCGACCGCAAGCGGTACCTGTGGCTGATCGGCCTGGTCGTGCCTTCCCTGGCGTTCCTCGCCATCGGGCTGCACGCCGCGACCGGGTGGGGTGGCTGGTTCTGGATCGGGCCGGTGGTGATCCTCGGAATCGTGCCCGCCATCGACCTGGTCGCCGGGCTCGACCGGAGCAACCCGCCCGACGACGTCATCGCGCGGCTGGAGAACGACCGCTACTACCGCTGGATCACCTTCGCCTTCCTGCCCGTCCAGTACCTCGGCTTCGCTGCCGCGTTTTGGCTGATCGCGCGGGGCGAGCTCACCGTGGTGGACAAGATCGGGCTCGCCGTGTCGATCGGGTGCGTCGGCGGGATCGGCATCAACACCGCGCACGAACTGGGCCACAAGAAGGAGAGCCACGAGCGGTGGCTGTCGAAGATCGCGCTGGCGCAGAGCTGCTACGGGCACTTCTACATCGAGCACAACCGCGGCCACCACGTCCGCGTGGCGACTCCGGAGGACCCGGCGAGCAGCCGCGTCGGCGAAAGCTTCTACCGCTTCTGGCCGCGCACGGTGTTCGGCTCGCTGAAGTCGGCGTGGCGGCTCGAGCGCAAGCGCTACGCCCGGCGGAACCGCCACCCCTACCGGCTCGGCAACGACGTGCTCAACGCGTGGCTGATGTCCGCGGTGCTGTGGGCGGCGATGGTCGCCTGGCTCGGCGTGGGTGTCCTGCCCTATCTCGTGCTCCAGGCCGTCGTCGGGTTTTCGCTGCTGGAGGTCGTCAACTACATGGAGCACTACGGCATGCTGCGGCAGCGGGTCGGTGCCCCGGGGCGGCGCCGGTACGAGCGCGTCGACCCCAGTCACAGCTGGAACTCGAACAACATCGCCACGAACGTGCTGCTCTACCACCTGCAGCGGCACAGCGACCACCACGCCAACCCGACCCGCCGCTACCAGACGCTGCGCGACTTCGCCGAGTCGCCGGTGCTGCCCACCGGGTACGCCGGGATGATCGTGCTGGCGCTCGTCCCGCCGCTGTGGCGCCGGGTGATGGACCCGCGGGTGCTCGCCCACTACGGCGGCGACATCTCGCGCGCCAACATCCAGCCGGGTCAGCGGGCGAAGGTCCTGGCCCGCTACGGAACCCGCGTCACGGCGGCCGCGCGCGAGCTCGCCGACACCCGCGGCGACGCCACCGAAGGCGGCATGTGCCCCGGCTGCGGGTACGTCTACGACGAACAGCGCGGCGACCCGCGGGAGGGCTTCCCGGCCGGCACGCCGTGGGCGGCGATCCCGGACTCCTGGTGCTGCCCCGACTGCGGCGTGCGCGACAAGGTCGACTTCGTCGCGCCGGGGCGGGTGGCCCCGGCCGGGGGTGGCACGACCTAGAATGCCGATCATGAGCGGGGCGGTTCCGGCGCCGGCGGAAGGTGGTCAGCACCGGCGGCCGATCATCGCGGCGGCGATCGAGCTGACCGCCCGGTCCGGCTGGCCGGCCGTCACGATGGCCCGCCTGGCCGAGCTGGCCGGCGTCAGCCGCCAGACCGTGTACAACGAGATCGGCTCCAAGGCCGCGCTGGCCGAGGCGATGGTCGCGCACGAGCTCGGCCGGTTCCTCTCGGTGGTCGGCGCCGCCTTCGACCGCCACCCGGACGACCTGGTCGAGGCGATGTACGACGCCGTCCGCGCGGTCCTCGAACTCGCCCACGACAACACGCTGCTGCGCGCGATCGTCTCGGCGACGCACGGCAGCGCCCCCGAGCTCCTCCCGCTGCTGACCACCGACTCGGGCGCGCTGCTCGCCCAGGCGAAGGCCATGGTGGCCGATCGCGTCGCCGCCTACCGCCCGCCGCTGGCCGGCGATCGGATCGACGTGGTGATCGACCTGATCGTCCGCACCGTCCTCAGCCACGTCATGCAACCGTCGGACACCCCGGCCCGCACCGCCGACGGCCTGGCGTGGGTCGCGGCGCGGGTGCTCGGGGTGACGGCGAACCCGTCGTTGCGGCACACCTGAGGGCCGGCAGGGGTCGCGCCGGCGTGGCGGTCGGCGGCGGTCGTGGGTCGCGGCGCGGGTGCTTGGGGCGGTGGCGGCGAGTCCGCCGTTGCGCCCGTGTGAGTCCGGCGGAGGTCGTGGCGGCCGGCTGCGTCGCGGTTCCGGCGGGATCTCCTCGGGCGGGGTCCGCGTGGGTCGCCGCGCGGGTGCTCGGGGTGACGGCGAACCCGTCGTTGCGGCACACCTGAGGCCGGTGGGAACGTCAGCGCAGGCCGTGCCGGTCCAGCCAGGCCGCGATTTCCGCGGCGATCTCCTTGGGCCGGTCCTCCTGGGCGTGGTGCCCGGCCTCCCCGCCGGCGACGACCTCCAGTGCGGCGATGTGCTCGGCGCACCACTGCGCCATCTTCTCGCCGATGAGCAGCGTCGGTGAGCCTTCGAACGTGATGAGCAGCTTCGGGGTGCTCTCGCTGGCCGCCAGCCACTCGTCGTAGGCCTCGATCCGGGTGACCAGCTCCGCCGGGTCGCCGCCCAGGGGCAGCTGACGCGCCCAGGCGAGGACCGGACGGCGGCTTTCGGGCGTCGGGAACGGGGCGAGGAAGGCGGCCAGCTCTTCGTCGCCGAGCGGGGTGCGCACCCCGCCGGTGAACGCCTGGCGGATGAAGAGGTCCTGCGTCAGCACCATGTCCTCGCCGGCGCCCGGGGTGCGGATCTTGCGCGACCGCTCGGCCGCCTGCGGGGTCAGGTCGTCCCAGGCCATGGGCTTCACGATGGTCTCGAAGAACGCGAGCCCGCGGACCCGGCCGGGGTGCCGGGCGGCGAGGTCGAAGGCGAGCGCGCCGCCCCAGTCGTGGCCGACGAGGACGACGTCGTCCAGGCCGAGCGCGTCGAACCAGGCGTCGAGGTGGTCGGCGTGGTCGGCGAAGGTGTACGCGATGTCCGGCTTCGGCGACCGGCCCATGCCGATCAGGTCGGGAGCCAGCAGCCGCCCGGCGCCGACGTGCGGGAGGATGTGGCGCCAGCTGTGCGACGACGAGGGATTGCCGTGCAGGAAGACGATCGGGGCGCCGGTGCCGGTTTCTTCGTGGTGCAGCATGGCTGTCCTTTCAGGACTCGAGCGGGGTGTCGAGGAGGAGGGTGAGCTCGCGCGCCAGCGCCGCGGTGCGCTCGCCGGTCCGCCCGCCGAGCGGGGCGAGGAGCCGGTCGAGCAGTTCGGCCACGATGGCGATCGCCGGCTCGGTCACCTCCCGCCCGCGGGGGGTGAGACGCAGCCGGACGGTCCGGGTGTCGGCCGGGTCGCGGGTGCGTTCGACGAGCCCTTCGGCGTCGAGCGCGCGGGCGAGTTTGGAGACGTAGAGCGCTTCCAGGCCGGTGTGGTCGGCCAGTTCGCGCTGGCTCGGCCTCGCTCCGGCGCGCTCCAGCCCGGAGAGCGAAGACAGGAAGACGTACTGCGCGTGCGTCAGCCCGATCGGGGCGAGGGCGCGATCCACCGCGACCCGCCACTTCGTGGAGAGCCGCCAGACGAGGTGACCGGGAGTGCTCATGCCGGAAACTGTACATGGCTACTAAGTACATGGCCACTATTCGTCACGTGGACCGGGCCGGATCGGCTCGGTGCCCGTCAGCCGGCGAGTTCGCGGATGCGGTCCATCGCCCGGCGGACCTCGGCGAAGCCGGTGGTGAGCGGGCTCAGCCCGATGCGGATGCCGTCGGGACGGCGGAAGTCGATGAGCACGCCGTGTTCGATGAGGACGCGGGAAAGCCGTTCGGCGTCCGGGTGGCGGAGGGTGACGTGGCCGCCCCGGCGGTCGTCGTCGCGCGGGGAGGCGACCGTGAACCCGAGCGGGACGAGCCACGCGTCGGCGAGGGCGAGCACCCACCGGCCCAGTGCGACGGCCTTGGCCCGCACGCGGTCGATGCCCGCTTCCGCCAGCAGCGCCACGCCTTCCTGGACGCCCACCATGCCGAGCACCGGCGGCGTGCCGGAAAGCGCCCGCCGGATGCCGGGCGCGGGCACGTACTTCTCGGCCATGCCGAAGGTGTCGGCCGCGCCCATCCAGCCGGTGACCGGCTGGCCGAACTCCGCGTGGTGGCGGGCGTTGACGTAGAGGAACGCGGGCGCGCCGGGCCCGGCGTTGAGGAACTTGTAGGTGCAGCCGACGGCGAAGTCGGCACCCGCCGCGTCCAGCTCGACGGGGAGCGAGCCCACGCTGTGGCAGAGGTCCCAGACGACGAGGCCGCCGCGCTCGTGCACCACCCGTGTGACGGCGGCCAGGTCGGTGATCGCCGCCGTCCGGTAGTCCACATGGGACAGCACGACCGCCGCGGTCCGCGGCCCGGTGACCGCGGCGACGTCTCCGGGGTGGACGTCGCCGGTCTCGATCCACCGGACGGTGAGCCCGAGTTCGGCGGCGACGCTCTCGACGAGGAACCGGTCGGTGGGGAAGTTCGCGGTGTCGGTGACGATCTCGTCCCGCCCCGGCCGCAGCGCGACGGCGGCCCGCAACGTCTTGTAGAGGCAGACGGACGTCGAGTCGGCGACGATGGTCTGCCCGGGCGCGGCCCCGAGCGCGACGCGGCCCAGCTCGTCGCCGAGTTGTCCGGGGAGGGCGAGCCAGCGCTCCTCCCAGGCCCGGATGAGCCGCCCGCCCCACTCGTGCTCGACCAGCTCCCGCAGCCGTTCGGCGGTGGCCCGCAGCGGCCGCCCGAGCGAGTTCCCGTCGAGGTAGGCCACGACACCGGGATCGGTGATCGGCACGAACCGCTCGCGGAAGCCGGCGAGTGCGTCTTCGGCGTCGAGGCGGTCCGCTCGCTCGGGCGAGACGTCGGTCATCATGTCCTCCGTGGCCCGGCTCAGCCCTTGTTTTCCTTGACCCGCACCGTTTCCTTCCGCACCTCGGCCTGGGTGGCGCGTTCCCGCACCAGCCAGTCGGGGCTTTCCGCCTTCAGCGCGTCGATCTGCTCGGTGGTCAGCGGCTCGGTGATGCCGCCGCGGGTGAGGCCGCCGATGGAGACGCCCAGCTTCGCCGCGACCACCGGCCGCGGGTGGGGGCCCGTGCGGCGCAGCTCGCGCAGCCACTCCGGCGGGTCGGCCTGCAGCGCGTTCAGCTCGTCGCGCGTCACGACGCCCTCCCGGAACTCCGCGGGGGTGGCTTCGAGGTACACGCCCAGCTTCTTCGCCGCGGTCGCGGGCTTCATCGTCTGGGCGGTCTTGTGCGACGTCATGCCGTCCAGGGTAGCCAGCGTCACTCCCGGTAACCTGACCCGGTGACCTCTTTCAAGCTCGCGTACGTCCCGGGAGCGACCCCCGCCAAGTGGGTGCGGACCTGGGGCGAGCGGGTCCCGGAGGTGCCGCTGACCCTCGTCCCGGTCGCCGCCGCGGACGCCGCGGCCCTGCTGCGCGCTCGCGACGCCGATGCGGCCTTGCTGCGCTCCCCGATCGACCGGGACGGCCTGCACGCGATCCCGCTCTACACCGAGACGACGGTCGTCGTGGTGCCCAAGGAGCACCTGATCGCGGCGGCGGACGAAGTGTCCACCGGCGACCTGGCGGACGAGGTCGTGCTGCACCCGCTCGACGACACGCTGGAGTGGCCGGCGCTGCCGGGCCGTCCGGCGGTCTCGCGGCCCGAGACGACGGCCGACGCGATCGAGCTGGTCGCGGCCGGCGTGGGGGTGCTCGTGGTCCCGCAGTCGATCGCCCGGCTGCACCACCGCCGGGACCTCACCTACCGGCCGGTCGAGGACGCGCCGCAGTCGAGCGTCGCGCTCTCGTGGCCGGAGGAGGAGACGACGGACCTGATGGAGCAGTTCATCGGGATCGTCCGCGGCCGGACGGTGAACAGCACGCGCGGGCGCCCGGCGGCGACGGCCGAACGCCAGCGCGCGGAGCGCAAGCCCGCCGCGGCGAAAGCGGCCAAGTCGGCCAAGGCGGCGAAACCGGCCCGGCGGAACACGGGCGGGGGCGCGGGGAAGCGCCGCCGCCGGGCCTGAGCTGCCGGCGCTGTCAGGAGGTCGCGCAGACGCAGTTGCCGTCGGCGCGGTCGGGCAGGTCGGGGTCGTCGAACCAGTGCCCGTCCTCGCCGAGGTAGCGGAAGTGCAGGACCGTGCCCGGCGCCACGTCGACCGACGCCGACCGGCGGCCGTTGGACCGCGGCGTGAGGTGGTGGCGGCCGGGGGTCCAGTCGTTGAACGAGCCCACGACGCTCACCCGGCCGGGCGGCGCGCCGACCGGGAGGCTGAAGGTGACGCGCGGGGTGCCGGCCCGGCTCTTGCTGATCTTGATCACGGGGGTTCGGGGCCTTTCGCGGGGAGGGGCGAGGGGGTGTGCTCGGCACTGAGCGCCGACATGATCGCACACCTGTGACGATTCGGTCACGCCCAGTGCCCGATCGGGTTACGGCGCGGCTCAACGGTTCGCCACCGACCGGGTGGTCCTCGGGTGAACCATGATCATCTTGGGGTTGCCCGCGGGTGGCGGTGGGAAACTGACAGCCGTGACCGTCGTCGCTGATCGTCAAGTCAAGGACCCGTGTGCCTGGCTCAGCGCCGTCACCCACGAGCTCGCCGACGCCCCTCCGGCCGACACGCGAGCGGTGCTCTTGACGGTGTGGGACGGGCTGGTGGCCGCCCGGCTGGCCGGGCTGTACGCCGCGGCCGCTTCACCCCGCTGGCGGGCCAGACAGCGTCACGCCGAAGCGGTCGAGTTCGATCTCGCCGTGCAGCTGGCGCGCAACTGCACCATCGGCACCGGCCTGGCCTTCCCGGCCCGGCTGCCGGGAGCCGCGGTCGCCTGGCCGGGGGAGCGGGCCGACGCGGCCGTCGCGGCGGTGGTTTCCTTCTGCGGCACGGCGGAAACGATGCTGCGCCGCGCGGGCGAGCTGACGCCGGTGTGGGAGGACAGCCTGCTCGGCCCGGTCGCGCTCGCCCGCTGGCTGGCGGACTGCTGGACGGGCCGCCACACCGGCTGCCCGCTGCGGCTCCCGTCGCCCCCGCCGCCGTGGTGGCGCTGACGCGCGTGTCCGTCAGGTGAAGGCTGGTGCGAGGGGAGAGAGGAGGCCGGGAGTGAGCGACCCGTGTTCGAGACTCCCGGACGCCACCCGCGCGGCGGTGCGCGCGCTCCTGCTGGCCGAGCTGACGGCGGCGGGCCGGCGTGCGACGGCCGCGGGCTGCGCGCCCGAGGTGCTGACGGCGGTGTTCGAGGCCCGGCGCCGTTCGGTCGAGGACGGCTGACCGGGAGTCATGCTCGAGCGCCCCGGTGGACGCGGGAAGAAGGCCCGGTTCCCCCTCCCGGGGAACCGGGCCTTCCCGCCCCCCGGCGGTGTCAGCTCGTGGTCAGCGTGGTCGAGATGACGTCGTTGGCCGTGGTGGGGTCGGTGCTGCCGAAGACGCCCTTCCACACGGTGAACCTGATCTCGGCGGCGGACAGCGGCTTCTCGACGACCACGCGCGCGCCGACGAACTCGTAGGCACCCGGCGAACGGCGGTCGGAGAAGAAGCCGGTGACCTTGCCGGCCGGCTCGGTCGCGTAGTACTTCGGCATGCCGCCGAGGCGCTCGACGACGCGCAGGCCGTCCGGCAGCGAGAGCTGGCCGCCGAACTGGTCCCAGACGTTGCCGGCCGGGACGGCGGAACCGACGATGTCGATCACGTCGCCGACCTTGGGGGCCGTGTTGCCGATGATGAGCCGGCCGGCCCGGTAGTCGACCTTGGCGGTGGCGAAACCGCTGTCCAGGCCCTTCACCCGCTGGCCGGCGGTCAGGACCACCGGCTTCCCGAGCGTGCCGTCGGAGCTGCGGAACGCCGAGTCGCCGCCCACCGTCGTCCAGCCTTGGCCGAACCCGGCGCGATCGGTCGACTTCACCGCGTAGCTGCCCGGCGGGAGGTCCTTGAACTCGTACTGGCCCTTGGCGTCGGTCTGCACCGCGTTGCCGGTGCCGTCGATCACCATCCACTGGCCCGCGATGGCCGGCTCACCCACGTCCTTCAGGCCGTTGCTGTTGACGTCGCTCCACACATCGCCGGTGACGGAGCCGGTGGCGGCGGCGTGCGCCGGGGCGGCGAGGGCGAGCGGTGCGGCGACGGCGAGAGCGAGGGCGGCGAGGCGAGCGAGGTTCTTCATGGTGTGTTCCCCCCAAGGGAGTCGGTCTGGCCGGTTTCGACGAGGAGAACTTTGCCGGGCCGGTCTTCAAGAAACCTCCAGGTGGCCTTTGAGCTTTTCTGGAGGCCGCGGTGGGCGGGAGGATCACAGGAACGTCACATCGGGATGATCGGGCCAACGGCACCGCGCGGTTTCCGTCTGTAGGTTGGGTTTCCTGGAGGGGTGGGGGCGGACGTGGAATTCCGGTTGCTGGGGTCGATGGCGGTACTCGTTGCGGGGAAACAGGTCCCGCTCGGTGGCCCGAAGCCGCGCACCTTGCTGGCGGTGCTGCTGGTCAACGCCGGGCGCGTGGTGCCGGTCGACACCCTGATCACCGCGCTGTGGGGCGAGAAACCGCCGAACAGCGCTCGTCCGGTGGTCCACACGTACGTTTCCGCGCTGCGCCGGATGCTCGGTGACCGGGACGACGCACTGCGCAGGCAGGCGCCGGGATACGTCCTCGACGTCGCCCCCGAGTCGATCGACCTGGTCAGGTTCGAGCGGGCGGTGAGCGCGGGCCGGCGCGCGCTTTCGGCCGGGGACGCGCAGCTGGCCGCGACGACCCTGGCCGAGGCTCTCGCGCTCTGGAGCGGATCCCCGCTCGGTGGGGCGGAGGGTGAGTGGGCGGAATCGGAGCGGACGAAGCTGGCCGAAGCCCGGCTCGTCGCGGTGGAAGCCCGGCTGGAGGCGGACTTCCGGCTCGGCCGCGGCAGCGCGCTGGCCGGGGAGCTGGCCGAACTGGTCGCCGCGCACCCGCTGCGCGAACCGTTGCGGGCCAAGCTGATCCTGGCGCTGCACCAGGCTGGCCGCCAGGCCGACGCGCTGGCCACCTTCCACGAGGCACGCCGGCTGCTCGACGACGAACTCGGAGTGGAACCGGGACCCCAGCTGCAGGCGGCGTTCCGGACGGTGCTCGCCGAACCCGCGGGCGAAGCGTCCACGCCGGTCGCGGCGCTCACGCCGAGCCTGCTGCCCGCCACCATCCCGGACTTCACCGGCCGGCGCGAAGACGTCGACCGGGTCCTGCGGGGATTGCGCCCGGCCGGCTCGGCCGCCCGGGTCTGCGCCGTCTCCGGCAAGCCGGGGTCCGGCAAGACCACGCTCGCGGTGCACATCGCCCACCGGATCCGCGACCGGTATCCCGACGGGCAGCTCTACGCCACCCTCCACGGCAACCACCCCGAACCGGCCGATCCGGACGAGGTGCTCGCCAGGTTCCTGCACGCGCTCGGCGTGGCCGACGCGGCGATCCCGGGCGAGCCGGCGGAGCGCGTCGACCTGTACCGGTCGCTGCTCGCCGATCGCCGGGTGCTCGTCGTGCTCGACGACGCGGCCGGCGAAAAGCAGATCCGGTCCTTGCTCCCGCCCGGTGGTGGCTGCGCGGTGCTGGTCACCAGCCGGGTCCGGCTGGCCGCGCTGGAGGGTGCCGCCCTGCTCGACCTGCACGAGCTGCGCGAGGAGGAAACCCTCGAACTGCTGGCCAAGCTGGTCGGGCCGAGGCTGGCGGCCGAACCGGCGGCGGCGCTGGAGATCGTGCGGCTGTGCGGGCACCTGCCGCTCGCGGTCCGCATCGCGGGCGCCCGGCTGGCCGCCCGGCCGGACTGGACGGTGGCCCGCCTGGCGCAGCGGCTGGGCCGGAAGCAGCGGCTGCTCAACGAACTCGTCCTCGGCGATCTGGAGGTCCGGGGCAGCCTCGCGGTGAGCTACGACGGCCTCGGCGAGCCGGAACGCGCCGCGCTGCGCCGGCTCGGCATGCTCGGCGTCCAGGACTTCGCGGGCTGGCTCGCGGGTCCGCTGCTGGACATCCCCGTCGCCGAGGCCGAAGACGTGATCGAGCGGCTGGTCGACGGGCAGCTGCTCGACCCGGCCGGCGCCGACGTCACCGGGCTGAGCCGCTACCGCATCCACGACTTGACCCGGGTGTACGCCGCGGAGCTGTGCGACGCCGAGGAGACCGCCGCCGAAGTCCGCGCGGCGCTGGACCGGGTGGGCCGGGACGCGCTGACCCTGGTCCGCTGCGCGTCCGGCCGGCCGCCTTCACCGGAGGGCTCCGGGCGGCTCGACCACGCCACCGTCGAAGGCGTCCGCGGCGATCCGGACGCCTGGTTCGAGGCCGAGGAGGACCTGCTGGTCGGCGTGGTCGAGCGGCTCAGCGAACTGGACCTGGTGCCCACCGCGGCCGCGCTGGCGTCGGCGCTGTCTTCGTCGACCTTCGCTGCCCGCAACCAGTTCCGACAGTGGCAGCACACCCACACCGCCGCGCTCGCCGCGGCCCAGCGCGCCGGCGACCGGGCGGCCGAGGGGCTGCTGCTGAGCGGGATGGGGACGCTCTATTTCGAACAGGACCGCTTCGACGAGTCGCTGGCGTACTACCACCAGGCGCTGGCCGCGTTCGCCGAGGTCGGCGACCGCCTCGGCCAGGCCCGGACGTGGCTGAGCCTGAGCTTCGTGCTGCGCGAGCGCGGCTCGTTCGCCGACGCCGAACGGGCCCTGACCGAAGCGGTCCCGGTGTTGCGGCGCGAAGGAACCGACGAGGAGCTGGCCCAGGCCGAGCACAACCTCGGCATGATCCTCACCGAATCCGGCGACCTGAGCCGGGCGGCGGACTCGGTGGCCAAGGCACTCGAACACTGGCGCGCCTCGGGCAACCGCCGTGGCGCGGCGCTGGCCCTGCGGTCGACGGGCATCATCCACCGCGCCGCGGGCCGGCTCGCCGAAGCCGCCGACTGCTGCACCCGGGCGGCGGCCGAGCTGCGCATCGTCGGCAGCCGGCTCGTCGTCGCCTACGCCGACCAGGCGCTGGCGAAGGTGCGGATCCGCCAGGGCCGGGGCGAGGAGGTCCGCCAGTCGCTGGAGGAGGCCTTGACCACCTGCAACGAGCTCCAAGACGGCTTCGGTCAAGCGCTGGTCCTGCGCACCCTCGGCGAGCTCGACCTCGCGGCGGGTGCGCCGGAGGCCGCCACCGCGTACCTGACCCGGTCTCTGGAGTGGTGGAAGGCCCTGGACCTGCCGGTCTGGCAGGCCAGGACGATCCGCGACCTGGCGCTGGCGGCGGCGTTGTCCGGGGACGAACGCCGTGCGGTCGTGCTGCGGGACAGAGCACGCGCGGTGTTCGAGCGGTACGGCTGCCGTGAGGCCAGCGAACCGCTGGCGCTTCCGGTGCCGTCGCCGCCGGACGCGTCCCAGCGGGTGCGGTAGCCATCCTGCGGACGCCGGGAAGGCACTGGAGGCCGCCTTGGGGTGCGTTGGGCGCACCGAAGGCCCGCTTTGGGGTGCTCGCCGGCTCCGCACGGGGCTGCTCGGGTGCGGGTTGTTTGGCCGCGTGAGGGTTGGTTGGCCGGGTGGGGGCTGCTCCACCGCGCGGGCCTGCTTGGCCGCGCCGGGCTGCTCAGCCGCAGAGCCGCTCGCCCGCCCGGATTCAACGGTCCAGGATCGCCAAGACCGTGGTCACGATCCCCGCCAGCCGCTCCTGGTTCGCCAGCGCCGCCACCAGCCAGTCGTCGCGGGCTGTCGTGTCCGGGGCGCGGCCGCCGAACACCGTCCTGACCACCGTCGTCACCGCCGCTGCCGGGGTTTCTCCCCGGTTCAGCCGCGTCTCGATCGCCCGCAGGGCCTGCTCGGCCAAGCCCGCGAGCCGCGCGTCCGCCAGCTCGTGCTCGCCGACCAGTTCCAGGGCCGGGAGCTCCGCCGGCATCGGGGCGACCGGGGCCTGCTTGTGCCCCAGCGGGCGCTCGACGTGCTCCGCGTGCCACGCCGGCCGGGTGCGCATCGCGGTCAGGACCCGGTCGACCTCGCGGTCGAGGGCGTCGCGGGTGGCCGGCGGCCGGCCCGTGACCTCGGCGCGCCGGGCCGCCCAGCCGTCCAGGGGCCACAGCTCGGCGCCCGCCGTGGCCGGCACTCCCACCCAGACCAAGATCTGCACAGCCAGGTCGCACAGCCACGGATCATCGCCGAGCGCGCCGGCCAGCCACGCCGGCAGGCGCGGCCGCTGCAGTGCCCCGATTTCCCCGCGGCGACGCCGGTGCGCGTCGACCGTGGCCGGGGTGAGGCGGGTCGCCAGCCAGCCCTCGAGGTTCTCGATCGGGCTCGTCGCGCGCCGCAGCGCGTGGTCCACCACCGCCTCCACGTCGTCGTGGAAGCGGTCGAGGCAGTCCGGGCGCAGCCATTCGAGCCCGCGGGCGCAGTCCGCGTGCCGGCGCCGGTGTTCCATCGGCTTGGTGATCCGCGTGAAGACCAGCGGCCACGCCACCGTGTAGACCCCGCCGCGCAAGCGGGCGAGTGCGCGGGGCCGGGCCGCCGCCGCCGAGCCGGCGAGCAGGCCGTCGCGGGCCAGCTGCCGGACGCCGGCGACGTCGGCCGGGCCGGTGGTGTCGAGCACCCTTCCTCCCCGATGCCGAACGGAAACCCGACGGGAAAATGGTCGGGCAGCCGCGGATGCGGAAAAGGCCGCGGGCGGGCCGAAATGGCGGGGAACTGGCCAATGCGTGGCCACCACGGAATCACCTGATCGGCGCAGCCGGTGCCGCCGATCGCCGTGAAGTGGGCGTGTCACACTGGAAATCCATGGCACACGAAGACGGGCTGCTCCGGGAACTCACCACCTTGCGGCGCGGCTGGGGATTGGAGGCCGAGCGGCTGCGCAGCCGGCTCGGGCCGCTCGTTTCCGGCTGGTGTGAAATCCACCGGACGACGAGCGATCGCGACGCGCGCCGCGTTCTGCGCGAAGCGATTTCTTCCGCGATCGCGGAATTCCCGGCCGACGACAGGCTGGCGGTGAACGTCGCCCTGGGCATCGCCCCCGGCGCCCAGCACGCCCTGCTGAGCGATCGGATCGGGGTGCTCGCGGATCAGTTGCGCGTCTCGGAGCGCACGGCCCGGCGCCGCGTCGACCGGTCGTTCGCCCGGCTCGCCGCGGAGATCGAGGCCGGCACGCGGCCGGGTGACGGCGTGCCGGACCCGGAGGAGGGCTGGTTCGTCAAGCGGCTCAAGGTGCTCGTCCGGCTCGACACCGCCGAGCCGGAGGTGACCGAGGAACGGCTGATCGTGGCCACCCGCGACGCCCTCGGCCGGATCGCCGCGCAGTTCACGGTGCCCCGCACCGAGGACGGCCGGGACGGCGAGCGCGACGTCGCCGCGGACGCCCGGCACGGCGTCCGGATCAGCGCCGGGGTCCGGGAGGGCCAGCGGCACTTCCGCTGGCTGCTCGACCTGCCGCGGCCGCTGTCCCGTGGCGACAGCCACACGTATTCGCTGGTGTACCGCATCCGGGACGGCCTCCCGATCCGGCCGTCGTACGTGTTCGTGCCGCTGGTGACGTGCGAGTCGTTCGAGGTGCGTGTCCGCTTCGACCCGCGGTGGCCGCCGCGGGTGGTCTGGCGCCTGGACCGCGTCCCGCCCTCGGTGCTCGCCGATCCGCCCCAGCCGGGCGAGCCGCTGCCGCTGGACGGCGCGTGCGAGGTCGCGCAGGCCTTCGCGGCGCCTCAGCTGGGATACGCCCACGGGCTGCGCTGGCTACCCGGCCAGAATATTCCTTGACGTGAATATTCTGCTGCGTGAATACTTGGTTCATGGACGAGATCGCCGCAGCACTGGGGGACGCCGCGCGGTGGCGCATCGTCGAGCTCCTCGCCGAGCGACCGCGCTCGGTCGGGGAGCTGGCCGAACTGACCGGGCTCCGGCAGCCGCAGACCACCAAGCACCTGCAGACCCTCGCCCGAGCCGGCCTGGTCACCGTCTTCCCGCTCGGCCGTCGGCGCGTCCACGCTCTCGAAGCCGAACCCGTGAAAGCGCTCGCCGTGCGGCTGGGGGAGCTGGCTGACGCCACCGAGGCGCACGCCGGTGAGCGGGCCGCCGTGGCGCGGTACCGCGCGACGATCGAGGCGGATGCGGCGGCCGCGGACCGGGACCGGTGGGCGGACGGGCGCACGTTCGCGTTCGACCGCCTGCTGCCCGCGCCGGTGGGTGCCGTCTGGCGGCACTGGACGGACCCGGACCTGCTCGCGTCCTGGTGGGTGCCGCCGTCGATGACGGTGACCGCGTGCACCCTCGAGCCGCGGCCGGGTGGCCGGGTGGTGCTCGGCTACCGGGACGCCGACGGCGAGTACCACGCCGAAGGCCGGGTGCGGGTCGCCGACGAGCCCGGCCGCCTCGGGTTCGACCTCGCGGTGACCGGCCCGGCGTCGTTCACCGGCCACTACGACCTCGAGTTACTCCCGGACGCGGCGGGCACCCGGCTGCGGCTGGGCCTGCGCATCACCGCGACGACCGTCGGCGCCGTCCCGTTCATCGCCGGGATCGAAACCGGCTGGAGCCAAGTGCTCGACCACCTCACCGCCGTGCTTTCCGAGCGAAGGGCCTGAATGCCGTGACCGAGCCGACCAGCCGCCGGGTGACGGCGAACCTGAGCCTCACCCTCGACGGGCGTTACCACGGCCCCGCCGGCCCCGCGGACATGGGCGCGATCCTCCCGTACGCCACGACGGAAACCGCGCGCCGCCAGTTGGGCCGGATCTGGGAGGGGGCGACGACGGCGGTCCTGGGTCGCCGCAACGCGGAGGGTTTCCTGGGCTTCTGGCCGACGGTGGCGGCGGACGAGAAGGCGGATCCGCGCGACCGCGCCTACGCGCAATGGCTGGTGGACGCGGAAAAGGTGGTCTTCTCGGCCACGTTGCCGAGCGCCCCGTGGGACCGCACTCGCCTGGTGAACGCACCGGCCCCGAAAATCATCGAGGAGCTGAAGACCGAACCGGGCGGCGACATCCTCGTCAACAGCAGCGCAAGCGTGATCAAACCACTTCTGGCAGCGGACTTGCTGGACCGCCTCTACTTGATGATCTGCCCCGAAATAGCGGGCGCAGGCCCCCACTTGTTCGAAGACGGCCTACCGCCCTCGAAGTGGCACTTGACCCACCACGAAGCGGGCCCGAAGGGCGAGACGGCAATGGTCTACGACCGAGCACGCTGACCACGAAGAATCCACAAAGGACACACAGACCATCCGCAAGCAAGGCCGACGCCTCGGCCGACCACGCCGGGATCATCCACGGAGGCGCACCGCCGAAGGTGACCAGACGGGGGTTCGGCCGAGGCGCACGGCCAGAGGTCAAGCCCGCTCAGACGTCGGCTTCGATGGCGAAGGTGTTGCCATCCGGGTCCTGGAACCAGGCAACCCGCCCACCCCCGGCCCGGGCGGTGATCCCCAGCGCATCGTGTTCGAGCTGCTCGTACCGGGCAAACTCGACACCGGCGGAAGTGAGTTCACCAACAACCTTGTCGATATCGTCGACGTACCAGGTAGCGAGCGTGGCGGGACTCTTCCCAGCGGTATCGGACTGGTACACGTTCAGCGCCGGCCCGCCACCCGCCTCATAAGTTCGACTGCCTTCGGCGATGTGGGCACTGGGCCCGGACTGAAGAGCCCGCAGCCCGAGCTTCCCTTCATAGAAGGCAACCGCCCGCTCGATATCGGACACGGCAATAGAAGCTCTGAGGTGGTAAGTGCTCAGGGTCATAAACCACCCTAGCCACCCCCTCGCGCCCGCGCGCAACTCCAAGCGTGCCCTCTCGCAAACCCAACCGCTCCGACGTACACGAAGGTGAGCGAGCAGCCGAAGGTGCTCCAGGCGGGGCAGCGACACGGTAAGCCAGCGGCCTAAGGTGACCCAGACGGGGGCAGCGACACGGTAAGCCAGCGGC
>NZ_PPHF01000068.1 GCF_002904335.1 Amycolatopsis sp. CA-126428
AGCCAGGATCAAACTCTCCAACAATGTCTTCGAATTCAATCGAGGCAAATTAATGCTCTCAAAGGAACCTCAATACGAGGTTTCAATACATAAGCTCTACTGGCTTAGTTCACTAGCACACTGTTGAGTTCTCAAGCAACACACTCTGAATCCCTCCGCGTTATCAGCGGCTGAATCCTCGGCAGTTGTTCCAAGCGATATTCACAAGCTTTTGGTCGAGCATGCCTCAGCCTACGGGTTTAGTCGTAGGGGGTCGGCGGCCGCTCGTGGGCCGACGCTGAACATTACCCGGTCCGATCCGCGGTGTCAACCCGCTCGTCCCGGCCTGGTCTCCGGGGCTTGCAGCCCCGGTGTGACCCGGTGTTCCTGGCGACGAAGAGAAGATTACATGCCCCGGAACTGCCCCAAAACAGGGGGGTCACTTAACGACATCGCCGCAGGTCAGAGTGCTTACGGAGGGCTACGACGGGCCCGGTCGGCCGGACAGCGGGAAGCGGGCGGCGAGGGCGGGTCGGCCGGAGCACCACCACGACGGCGGGAAGCGGGCCGGCGAACGCGGATCGGCCGGCAACTACGACGGCGAGGTCGGCAGGTATCCCGGCGGCAATGCGGATCGGCCCTTACGACGGCAACGTCGGCAGGTACCGCGGCGGGACCCGGGCCGGAGCCACCCGTTCGAAGTCCGCCGCGAGCGCCAGCATCCGGGCGTCGGACCAGCGGGACCCCATGAACGAGATCCCCACCGGGAGCGGTCCGGCGAACCCGGCCGGCACCGTCACGTCCGGGTAGCCCGCCACCGCGGCCGGGGTCGAAGACGGGATCACGTCGTTGTCGCCCACCGCGCAGTCGGTCTTCCACGCCGGCGGGTTGGTCGGCGATGCGATCGCGTCCAGGTCGTACGCGGCCAGGGTCTCGTCGAGCGATCGGCGCGCCAGGTCGGAAAGCTCCGCGCGGCCGGCGAGGTAACCCGGGTCGGTCGGCGGCGGTGCGGTCAGTGCCTGCTCGAACAGCTCCTGCCCGGCGAAGCACGTGCGCTCCAGCGGGTCCGCGCGGTTGTAGGCGATCAGCTCGGCCAGGTTCCGGGGCCCGCGCGGGCGGGTCGCCAGGTAGGCGTCGATGTCGCGGTGGAACTCCGTGAGCAGCGCCGGGAACTCCAGCTCCCCGAGCCGCGCCTGGTAGGGCAGCGACACCTCGACGACCGTCGCACCCGCTTTGACCAGGGAGTTTCGCGCCGAAGTCATGATCGCGTCGGTGGCCGGGCCGAGCACCGGCAGCCGCCACAGGCCGATCCGTGCGCCGCGCAGGACACCCGGGCGGAGCAGCTTCGCGTAGTCCGTCGGCTGGGTGCGCGGATAGGTGAGCGTGGCCGGATCGGCGGGATCGCGACCCTGCAGGACCGACAGCGTCAGGGCCGCGTCGACGACGTTGCGGGCGATCGGGCCCGCGGTGTCCTGCTCCGCGGAGATCGGCACCACGCCGGTGCGGCTGACCAGGCCGAGGCTGGGTTTGTGGCCGACCGTCGCGGTCATCCCGGCGGGGCACACGATCGAGCCGTCCGTCTCCGAGCCGATCGCCACCTGCGCCAGCGACGCCGCCACGCCGGCGGCCGATCCCGCGGACGACCCGCACGGGTTGCGGTCCAGCACGTACGGGTTGTTCGTCTGCCCACCCACGCCCGACCAGCCGGACGTCGGCTTCGCGGCGCGGAAGTTCGCCCATTCGGAGAGGTTCGCCTTGCCGAGGATCACCGCGCCCGCCGCGCGCAACCTCGTGATCAGCGTCGCGTCCGCGGCCGGGTAGCTGCGCAACGCCCGTGACCCGGCCGTCGTCCACTGGTCGCGGGTGTCGACGTTGTCCTTGACCAGCACCGGGATGCCGTCGAGCGGCCCGCGCAGGTGGTGCGCGCGACGGCGGGCATCACTCGACGCGGCCTGGCCCAGTGCCGACGGGTTGAGCGCCAGGACGGCGTTCACCTTTCCGTCGATCCGGTGAATCCGATCGAGGTAAAGCCTGGTCAGGCCCACCGCGGTGAGCCGGCCCGACGCCATCCGGGCCTGCAGCGCCGGGATGTCGGCCGAGTCGAGGTCGAACCTCGAAGGGGCCGGCGAGGCCGCGACAGGCGCGGCGGGGACGAGCACGAGTGCGGCGGCCAGGATCGCGAGGAACACCGGCCGCCGCCCCATCAGAGCACCGGCAACAGGGTTCGGAGTTCGTACGGGGTGACCGCGCTGCGGTAGTTGTCCCACTCCACGCGCTTGTTCCGGAGGAAGAAGTCGTAGACGTGCTCGCCGAGCGCTTCCGGCAGGAGTTCCGACTTCTCCATCTCGGCCAGCGCCTCCCCCAGGTTCTGCGGCAGCTGCGCGTACCCGGCGGCGCGCCGCTCGGAGTCGCTCAGCTGCCAGATGTTGTCTTCGGCGGGTGGCGGCAGCTCGTAGCCCTTTTCGATCCCCTTCAGCCCGGCGGCCAGGATGACCGAGTACGCCAGGTACGGGTTGCACGCCGAGTCCAGGGTACGGATCTCGACCCGTCGGGATGACGCCTTTCCGGGTGAATACATCGGGACGCGCACGAGCGCGGAGCGGTTCGCCCGGCCCCACGAGACGGTCGTCGGGGCTTCACTGCCGCTGATCAGGCGTTTGTAGGAGTTCACCCACTGGTTGGTGACCGCCGAGATCTCTTTCGCGTGGTGCAGCACGCCGGCGACGAAGGCCTTGCCGGTTCCCGACAGCTCGTGCGGGTCTTCGGCGTCGTAGAAGGCGTTGCGGTCGCCTTCGAACAGGCTGACGTGCGTGTGCATCCCCGAACCGGGCTGGTCGGTGAACGGCTTGGGCATGAACGTCGCGCGCACACCCTGAGTCAGCGCGACCTCCTTGACGACGTAACGGAACGTCATCACGTTGTCGGCCATCGTCAGCGCATCGGCGTAACGGAGGTCGATCTCCTGCTGGCCCGGTGCCCCTTCGTGGTGGCTGAACTCGACCGAGATGCCCATCGCCTCGAGCGTCTCGATGGCGTGCCGGCGGAAGTGCGTCGCCGTGGCGTGGCTGGCCTGGTCGAAGTAGCCGCCGTTGTCCGCGGGCTCCGGCTCGCTGCCGTCGTCCGGCATCGTCGAGAGCAGGAAGAACTCGATCTCGGGGTGGACGTAGCAGGTGAAGCCCGCTTCGGCGGCCTTCGACAGCTGGCGGCGCAGCACGTGCCGCGGGTCCGCCCACGACGGCGAGCCGTCGGGCATCGCGATGTCGCAGAACATGCGGGCCGAGTAGGGGCCGCCGTCGGGGGTCTCCCAGGGCAGGACCTGGAACGTGGCCGGGTCGGGCTTGGCGACCATGTCCGATTCGTAGACGCGCGCGAAGCCCTCGATGGCCGAGCCGTCGAAGCCGATCCCGTCGTTGAAGGCGCCTTCGAGCTCGGCCGGCGCGACCGCGACGGACTTGAGGAACCCCAGCACATCGGTGAACCAGAGACGGACGAAACGGATGTCGCGCTCCTCGAGCGTGCGGAGCACGAATTCCTGCTGGCGATCCATGGCCGCACCCTAACCACAGCGTGTTAACGACATGTTTCGCGACGCGCCGTGGCCGCCGAAGTCACGTCGCGAGTACCGCAACGGGCTTCTTCGCCCGGGTGATGGCCAGCGAAGCGACCGACGCGATGATCGCCAGCACAGCGGCCGAATACCAGGCCAGGGTGTAGTTCCCGAGCTGGTCGCGGACCAGGCCGGCGGCCGACGCGGCGAACGCGGCCCCGAGCTGGTGGGAGGCGAACACCCAGCCGAACACGATCGGGCCGGCGTCGCCGAAGGCGCGGACGCAGAGCGCGACCGTCGGCGGGACCGTGGCCACCCAGTCGAGGCCGTAGAACAGGATGAACGCCCACATGCTCGGCTGCACCGAGTCGGTGAACAGCTGCGGCAGCAGCGCCAGCGAGAGCCCGCGCAGGGCGTAGTAGACGCCGAGCAGGATCCGCGGGTCGATGCGGTCGGTGAGCCAGCCCGAGAAGATCGTCCCGACGACGTCGAAGACGCCGACCAGGGCCAGCAGGCCCGCGGCGGTCGTCTGCGGCATGCCGTGGTCGTGCGCGGCCGGGACGAAGTGGGTGCCGACCAGGCCGTTGGTCGTCGCCCCGCAGATCGCGAAGCCGACCGCGAGCAGCCAGAACGTCCGGGTGCGGGCGGCCTGGCGCAGCACGGAGAGGGCGCGGCGGACCGAGCCGGTCTTCGGGACCGGACGCACGACCTCGGCGTCGGCGGGCGCGCCGTAGGCCGTCGTGCCGACGTCGGCGGGGTGGTCGCGGATCAGCAAGAGGACCACAGGGACGACGGCGAGCGCGGCGATCGCGATCACCAGCGACGCCGTGCGCCAGCCCGAGCCGACCGCCAGGTTCGCGATGAGCGGCAGGAAGATCAGCTGGCCGGTGGCCCCCGCGGCGGTCAGGACGCCGGTGACGACGCCGCGGCTGCGGACGAACCACCGCGTGGCGACCATCGCGGCGAACCCCATGGCCATCGAGCCGGTGCCCAGCCCGACCAGCACGCCCCAGCACAGCACGAGCTGCCAGCTCGCGGTCATGAGGACCGTGCCGCCCGCGCCGAGGGCGATCACGGTCAACGCCGTCGCCGAGACGCGCCGGATGCCGAAGCGCTCCATCAACGCCGCCGCGAAGGGCGCGAAGAGGCCGAAGAGCACGAGGTTCACCGACACGGCCGAGCTGATCGTGGTGCGGGACCAGCCGAACTCTTCGTGCAGCGGGTCGATCAGGACGCCGGGAGCGGCGCGGAAGCCGGCGGAGGCGAGCAGCGCGACGAAGGCGGCGCCGGCGATCAGCCACGCGCGGTGCAGCTTCGGGGCAGGACGGGTCTCAACGGTCACTCAAGCAGTCTCATCGCCCGCGCGTGAGCTCGAAAGTGGCCGGAAGGACATCATCCGCAAGGATTGGGCCAACAGTAGGCTTTCGCCATGCCCCGCCTCGCGTTGCTGCTCGCGCTCCTCCTGACGGCCGGTTGCACGGGCTCGCCCGATACGCGAGGTCCCTTCCCGGCGGGCGCCGACCTGGTCGGCAAGGCCGCGACGTCGTTCGCCTCGGTGCGGAGCGTGCACTTCGCGGCCGGCGTCAACGGCGTGCTGCCGGGATTCCCGCTCCGCCAGATCGAAGGCGACGCGACCCTCGGCGACGGCGGCACCGCGACCGGCATGGCCGACGTCCAGGACGACCACAACAGCGGCGGGCACACCAAGTTCCCGTTCACCGTGCACGACGGCCAGGACTCGCTGCCCGAGGCCTACCGGGTCAAGGCGTTCCTCGGCCCGGCCGGCGGGCTGAAGCGGCTGCTCGACGGGGTGACCGACGCCGAGACCGAAGGCCGAGAGAACGTCGACGGCGCGCCCGCGCTGCGGGTCGCCGGCCGGGTGCCGGCCGCGGTGGCGCACAGCGTGCTCGCGGCCGTCGACGCCGAACTCAACGTCAAGGTGTGGGTCTCCGACGACGGCGGGCCCCGGCGCTTCGTGCGCCTGTGGGTACAGGTCCCGCCGGCCGGCGACCACCTCAGCCCGGTGATGATCGAGCTGTCCCTAACGGAGCAGGCCTAGCTACTGCCCCGAGCACCGCTTGCCGTCCGGCGGCACCGTGCCGTCGAGCAGGTAGTCCGTGCCCGCCTGGTCCACGCACTTCACGCCCTGCAGGAAAACCGTGTGCTGGGTGCCCTCGAACGTCAGCAGCGCGCCCTTCAGGCCCTTCGCGAGGTTGACGCCGGCCTGGTACGGCGTCGCCGGGTCGTTGGTCGTCGAGATGACCAGCGTCTTCGCCAGGCCTTCGACGTTCGGCACGTGCGGCTCCGAGGTGTTCGGCACCGGCCAGAACGCGCAGGCGTCGCGAGCCGCCGAAGCCGGACGCCCGTCGTCGAGGAACGGCGCCACCTTCACGTACTCCTCCTGCGCCTTGAGGATGACGGCCGGGTCGGTGACGCGCGGGTCGTCGACGCAGCGGACCGCCGTGAAGGCGTCCTGCGTGGTGCCGTACTTGCCGTCGGAGTCGCGTTCGTTGTAGATGTCGGCGAGCTTCTCGAGCGTCGCGCCGCGCTGCTGCTTCAGCTCGTTGAGGCCCGTGTTCAGGGTGTCCCAGAGGCTTTCCTGGTAGAGCGCCTGGATGACGCCGGTGGTGGCGTCCTCGTAGGAGAGCTTGCGGCCGTCGCCGACCGGCACCGGGAAGTCGATCAGCGGCCGGACGAGGTCCTGGAACGCCTTGACCGCGCCGCCGGCGTCCGCGCCGAGCGCGCAGTCCTGCTGGGCCGTGCACGACTTCGCGAACTGGTTGAACGCCGTCCCGAAGCCCTGGCCCTGCGCGACGAGCGACTCGACCGCGTCCTGCTCGGGGTCCACCGCGCCGTCGAGGATCATCGCGCGGACGTTCTTCGGGAACGCCTCGGCGTACGCCGACCCGATCCGGGTGCCGTAGGAGTAGCCCAAATAGGTGAGCTTTTCGTCGCCGAGGACCGAGCGGAGGACGTCGAGGTCCTTCACGACGTCGCGGGTGCCGACGTTGGCCAGCATCCCGGTGCCGTCGTCGGTGCGCTGGGCGCACTTGGCGGCGAAGTCCTTTTCCTGCGATTCCTGCTTCAGCACGCCGGCCGGCGAACCGTCGGTTTCGCTGTCGTCCGCGCGGTCGGCGTCGCGCTCCGGATCGGTCAGGCAGTGGATGGCCGGCCGGCTCGCCCCGATCCCCCGCGGGTCGAATCCGACCAGGTCGAAGCGCTTGCCGAGCCCGGTGCTCGTCATCGGCTTGGCCAGCCCGGCGGCCGCGACCATGCCCGACGCGCCCGGCCCGCCCGGGTTGACCACGAGCGAGCCGATCCGCGCCGCGGCGTCCGTCGCCTTGCGCCGGAGCAGGCCCAGCGTGATCGTGTCGCCCGCCGGGTTCGCGTAGTCCAGCGGCACGGTCAGGCGCGCGCACTGGACGTCCTTCGCCTGGAACGCCGACCGCGAGTCTTCCGATGTCGCGTAAGGTGCGCAGTCGGCCCAGCTCAGGCTCTGGCCGTAGAACCGCTCCAGACCGGCGGGCACCGGCCCGGACGGCGGGTGCGACTCGGTCGTCGGCGCGGGCGGCTCGGTCTTGCCGGAGGACGTGCACGCGGTCAGCGAGGCCGCGAACAGCACGGATGTCGCCATTGCGGTGATCCTGCGACTACGGGACCTGGCGCTGGGATGTGAGAACACGGTTGGATCGTCCCATCCGGCCGCGGAACTCGAACGCACCACCGTCGCGTTGGGTGGTGGAGGCCGTCGAGCGAGAGAGAACGGGAGACCAGGGGTGGCAGCACTGATCAGCCGGGTGGGCAAGAAGCTCCGCCGGATCATCCAGCGGCCGGGCAGCGTCGAGCTGACCCGCTACGAAGCACTGCTGCCCGCGGTCGAGAAGCTCGAACCCGAGCTCGAAAAGCTCTCCGACGAGGAGCTGACCGAGCGGGCGGGCAAGCTTCGCGAGACGCTGAAGGACACCGCGTTCGGCGACGACCAGCTGGTCGAGGTGTGCGCGCTGGGCCGCGAGGCCGCGCGGCGGGCCCTCGGCGAGCGCGCGTTCGACGTGCAGGTGCTGGGCACGATGGGCCTGCTCACCAAGCACGTCGTGCAGATGGAGACCGGTGAGGGCAAGACCCTCGCGGGTGCGCTCGCCGCCGCCGGTTACGCGATCCGCGGAAAGCGCGTTCACGTCGTCACGGTCAACGACTACCTGGCCCGCCGCGACGCCGAGTGGATGGGCCCGGTGTACGCCCTGCTCGGCGTGTCGGTCGGCTGGGTCGAGCCCGCGCACTCCCGCGAAGAGCGCCGCGAGGCCTACCACAAGGACGTCACGTACGGCGCCGTCGCCGAGATCGGCTTCGACGTGCTGCGCGACCGGCTCGTGACGTCGGTCGACGACCTCGTCCAGCCCGACCCCGAGGTCGCGATCGTCGACGAGGCGGACTCGGTGCTGGTCGACGAGGCCCGCGTCCCGCTGGTGATGGCCGGCTCGATCGACCACACCGACGCCGACGAAGAGGTCGCGAAGGTCGTCCGGCGGCTGCGCCTCGGCCTGCACTACGAGACCGACAGCGAGGGCCGCAACGCGTGGCTGACCGACGCCGGCGCGTCCGTCGTCGCGAAGTCGCTCGGCCTGGAGGTCGACGACCTCTACGGCGAGACGGCGTCGGACCGGCTCCCCGCGGTGAACGTCGCGCTGCACGCGCACGCGCTGCTCACCCGCGACGTCGACTACCTGGTCCGCGACGGCAAGGTGCAGCTCATCAACGCCGCCCGCGGCCGCGTCGCCGAGCTCCAGCGCTGGCCGGACGGCCTCCAGGCCGCCGTCGAAGCGAAGGAGCAGGTCACCGCGACCGACCGAGGCGAGATCCTGGACTCGATCACCGTCCAGGCGCTGCTCGCGCGCTACCCCGAGGTCGCCGGCATGACCGGGACCGCGGTCGCCGTCGCCGAGCAGCTGCGCGAGTTCTACGAGCTCGAGGTCGCGGTCATCCCGCCGAACACGCCGAACATCCGGGAAGACCTCGAGGACCGGGTCTTCGCCTCGCCGTCGCAGAAGCTGCGGGCGATCGAGGAGGAGATCCGCACGGTGCACGAGACCGGGCGGCCGATCCTCGTCGGCACCCAGGACGTCGCCGAGTCCGAAGAGCTGGCGGAGAAGCTGGCGAAGGTCGACCTCGAGTGCGTCGTGCTCAACGCGCGCAACGACGCCGAAGAGGCCGCGATCATCGCCGAGGCCGGCAAGAAGGGCGCGGTCACCGTGTCCACCCAGATGGCCGGCCGCGGTACCGACATCCGGCTGGGCGGCACCGACGGCGCGACCCGCGAAGAGGTCGTCGAGCTGGGCGGGCTGCACGTCATCGGCACCGCGCGATACCCGTCGAGCCGGCTCGACGGCCAGCTGCGCGGCCGCTCCGGCCGCCAGGGCGACCCGGGCAGCGCGATCTTCTTCGCGAGCCTGAACGACGAACTCGTGCTGTCGAACGCGCCGGACGTGCCCGAGGGCATCACCGACGACGAGGAGACCGGCGAGATCAAGGACCCGGCGGCGCTGCGGCAGCTCAACCACGCCCAGCGCGTCGCCGAGGGCGTCGACCTGGAGATCCACCGCAACACCTGGCGCTACACGCGGCTGATCGAGCGGCAGCGGCGGGACCTGCTGGTGCACCGCGGCAAGGTGCTTCGCACCGCGTACGCGGCGGAGCAGCTCGAGAAGGCGCACCCGGAGAAGTTCGGCGAGCTGAAGGAGAAGCTCGACGACCAGGACAAGCTCGAGCAGATGTGCCGCGAGGTGCTGCTGTTCCACGTCGACCAGCTCTGGTCCGACCACCTGGCGTACCTGACCGACGTCCGCGAGAGCATCCACCTGCGCGCGCTGGCCCGGGAGACGCCCCTCGACGAATTCCACCGCGCGGCGATCCCGGAGTTCCACAAGATCATCGCCGAGGCCGACTCGCGGGCGGCGAAGACGCTCGAAGAGGCGGAGCTGACGGACGAGGGCATCGACCTCGGCGACGCGGGCGTGCGGCGCGCGAACACGACGTGGACGTACCTCGTGCACGACAACCCGTTCGATTCGGACTTCGAGCAGACCATCAAGAAGGTCCGGAGCATGATCAAGCGCAAGTAGCGGGTCGTGAGTGGTAAGGAGGGTTAGAACCCTCCTTACCACTCACGACGGCTGCGGCAGGCCCCCGTCCGGTTGGTCCGGGCGAGGGCGTGGCGTTTCGCCCACATTCGCTCGGCCTTCCGGGTGACCGTGAGCCAGAATGGCGGCATGCCGCAACTGCGCATCGCGCTCGCCCAGGTCAACCCCACCGTCGGCGACCTCGACGGCAACGCCGATCTGCACGTCGAGTGGACCCGGCGGGCCACCGAAGCCGGCGCTCACGTCGTCGTCTTCCCCGAGATGTCCCTGACCGGCTACCCCATCGAGGACCTCTCGCTGCGCAAGACCTTCGCGGCCGCCTCGAGGCAGGGCGTCGAGTCGCTGGCGCGCCGCCTCGACGAGGCCGGCTGCGGCGAAGTGCTCACCTACATCGGCTACCTCGACCTCGACGACGTCGGCCCGCGCGACGCCGCCGCGGCGCTCTACCGCGGCGAGGTCGTCGCCCGGCAGTTCAAGCACCACCTGCCCAACTACGGCGTCTTCGACGAGCACCGCTGGTACAAGCCGGGCACCACGCTCGACGTCGTCCGGTTCCACGGGCTCGACATCGGCATGGTCATCTGCGAGGACCTCTGGCAGGACGGCGGGCCGATCTCGGCGCTGGGCCGCGCCGGCGTCGACCTCGTCGTGGCGCCGAACGCGTCCCCGTACGAGCGGTCGAAGGACGAGCAGCGGCTGCCGCTCATCGCCCGGCGCGCCGCCGAAGCCGGGGCGCCGCTGGTCTACACCAACCAGATCGGCGGGCAGGACGACCTCGTCTTCGACGGTGACTCGCTCGTCGTCGGCGCGGACGGCACCCTGCTCGCCCGCGCGCCGCAGTTCGTCGAGCACCTGCTCGTGCTGGACATGGACCTGCCGAAGACCGGGTACGCGGGCGACGGTTCGTACGAGGGCCTGCACGTCCGGCGGCGTGTCCTGAGCGAAGAGCCGCTGCCGGCGTACGAGCCGACGGCCACGCCGGTGATCAGCGAACCGCTGGCGGACGAGGCCGAGGTGTGGCACGCGCTGGTCGTCGGGCTGCGGGACTACGTGCACAAGAACGGCTTCTCGTCGGTGATCTTCGGGTTCTCCGGCGGCATCGACTCGGCGGTCTGCGCGGCGCTGGCGGCGGACGCGCTGGGCGGCAACAACGTCTACGGCGTCTCGATGCCTTCGAAGTACTCGTCGGGGCACTCGAAGGACGACGCCGCCGACCTGGCGCAGCGGATCGGCGCGCACTACCGGGTCGAGCCGGTCGAGGACATGGTGCGCGTGTACGTCGACCAGCTCTCCCTGACCGGCCTCGCCGAGGAGAACATCCAGGCGCGGACGCGCGGCATGCTGTTGATGGCACTGTCCAACTTGGACGGTCACCTGGTGCTGGCCACCGGCAACAAGACCGAGCTCGCCGTCGGGTATTCGACGATCTACGGTGACGCGGTCGGCGCGTTCGCCCCGATCAAGGACGTCTTCAAGACGCACGTGTGGCAGCTCGCCCGCTGGCGCAATGAAACAGCGGCCAAGCGCGGCGAGACCCCGCCGATCCCGGAGAACTCCATCACCAAGCCGCCGTCGGCCGAGCTGCGGCCGGGCCAGGTGGACACCGACTCGCTGCCGGACTACGCGCTGCTGGACGACATCCTCGACGACTACGTCGAGGGCGACCGCGGGTACGCCGACCTGGTGTCCGCGGGCTTCGACCCGGAGACCATCGACCGGGTGGTGCGGATGGTCGACAAGGCCGAGTACAAGCGGCGCCAGTACCCGCCGGGCACGAAGATCACGTTCAAGGCCTTCGGCCGCGACCGGCGGCTGCCGATGACCAACCTGTGGCGCGAGGGCAAGGCCTAGACGAGTAATGCGTAAGTCTGGGTGTTGACCGGAGATGGGCGAAGGGTGTTCAAGATCCGTTTGTGAC
>NZ_PPHF01000069.1 GCF_002904335.1 Amycolatopsis sp. CA-126428
GAAGCTAAGCCTGACAGCGCCGATGGTACTGCAACCGAAGGGTTGTGGGAGAGTAGGACACCGCCGAACTTACCTTCCGTACGGCCCGTTAGGATAGCCAGTTGGCTGCCCTGACGGGCCGTACGCGTATGTCCAGAACAAGATTTTTTCCATGGCAGGAGGCCAGGTGTCCGAGTTCGGTCGACGAGACTCAAGCGATGATGGGTCCGGCCGGTCGGCACGCCGGGACGAAGGCTCCCGGGGCCGGTCGGACGGATCCGGGGGAGACCGGCGCGGCGCGCGGCAGGACCGCGGCGGCCGCGACAGCACGCACCAGGGGCGCCCGCGCCGCGATGACCACGGCGTCCGCGGCGGCAGCAAGCCCTTCCGCGGCGGCGACGGTCCCCGTGACCGTGATCAGCGCGGAGGATCCGCAGGTCAGAGCCGTAGTGGCGGCCGCAGCTTCAGCGACCGCGACGACCGCAAGGGCGGCTACGGCAACCGCGACTCCGCCGGCCGCCCGTCCGGCGGCCGCCCGGGTGGCAGCCGCTTCTCCGACGGCCCGAGCCGCTCCGGCGGCGGCCGTTCCGACGACCGTGGCACCGGCCGGCCGGGGAGCCGGTACGAGGACCGGGGCAACAGCCGTTCGGGCACCCGCAACGACAGCTCGGGCCGCGGCTACGAAGACCGCGGCGGCCGGCCGCAGGGCAAGTCGTCCTACGGCGACCGCAAGCCCCGCTGGGAGGACCGCGGCGGTTCCGGCCGCCGCGACGACGACCGCGGCAGCCGCCCGGGAGGCTTCCGTTCGGACGACCGCGCCCGCGGCGGCCAAGACCGCGACGATTCGCGTGGCCCCCGGACGGGTGGTTTCCGCTCGGGTGGCAGCGACCGGCGTGACAGTTCGAGTGGTGGTTACCAGCGCCGGGACGACCGCGGTGGGAGCACCGGTGGCTTCCGCTCGGGCGGCAGCGACCGTCGCGACGATTCACGTGGCAGCTACCAGCGCCGCGATGACCGCGGTGGGAGCACCGGTGGCTTCCGCTCGGGCGGCAGCGACCGGCGCGACAGTTCGAGCGGTGGTTACCAGCGCCGCGATGGCAGCACCGGCGGTTTCCGTTCGGATGACCGGGGCCGTGGTGGCAGCGACCGTCGCGACGACTCCCGTGGCAGCTACCAGCGTCGCGATGATCGCGGTGGCAGCACCGGTGGCTCCCGCTCCGATGACCGGCGCGACGATTCGCGCGGTGAGCGTGGCGGTTACCAGCGTCGCGACGATGACCGTGGTACCCGGACGGGTGCTGCCCGTTCGGATGACCGCGGGCGCGGCAGCTACCAGCGGCGCGACGACTCCCGCAGCGACAGCCGGGACGGCAGCCGGGAGAACCGCGGCGAGCGCACCGGTGGCGGCTTCCGCGACTCCGGCAAGCCCTACGCCCGCGACAGCCGCAGCCAGAGCGACCGGCCCCGCCGGGACCCGCGGCCGAAGGTCGGCGCCCCGCTCGACGACGAAGCGCTCGCCCGGGAGCTGCTCGAAGCGCCCGAGCTTCCCGAGGACATCGAGTTCTCCGACCTCGACGAGGAAGCCCGCCGCGAGCTGCGGACGCTGCCGAAGGGCTTGGCCGAGACCGTCGGGAAGCACCTCGTCGCCGCCGGTGGGCTGATCGACAGCGATCCCGAGGCCGCTCTCGAGCACGCCAAGTACGCCAAGGCCAAGGCCTCGCGCGTGCCGATCGTGCGCGAAGCCCTCGGCCTGGTCGCCTACCACGCCGGCAACTGGTCCGAAGCCCTCTCCGAACTGCGGGCCGTCCGGCGGATGACCCGCAGCGACGACCACATCGCCATCATCGCCGACGCCGAGCGCGCGCTCGGCCGTCCGGAGCGGGCGCTCGATCTCGCGAAGGAAGCCGACACGACGAAGCTCGCGAAGGCCGTCCAGGTCGAGCTCGCGATCGTCGCGGCCGGGGCGCGGCGGGACCTGGGGCAGCTGGACGCCGCCGTCGTCTCGCTGCAGGGTGACGACCTCAAGGCCGAGAAGCGTGACCCGTGGAGCGCGCGGCTCTTCTACGCCTACGCCGACAACCTCGCGGCCGCCGGGCGCAAGGACGAGGCCATCCGGTGGTTCCTCAACGCCGCCGAGGCCGACGCCGAGGACGAGACCGACGCCGCGGAGCGCGCTGCCGACCTGTCGAACGAGAACGCCGACGAAAAGGCTGCCGAGGACAAGGACACCGAAGCGACCGATGAGTGACGCCCTCCTCGCGGCCTACGACGCGGTCCTCTTCGACCTCGACGGCACCGTCTACCACGGCACCCGGGTGATCCCGGGTGCCCCGGAGACGGTGCGGGCCGCGCGGGAGCACGGCACGCCCGTCCGGTTCGTCACGAACAACGCCTCCAAAGCACCCGACGAGGTCGTCGCGCACCTCACCGGGCTCGGCGTGCCCGCCGGGACCGATGAGGTGCACACCAGCGCCCAAGCCGGCGTGCAGCTGCTGAAGGAACGGCTCGACGGCGGCGCCGAGGTCCTCGTCGTCGGGACCGAGTCGCTTGCTGCCGAAGTGGCGCAGGCGGGGCTCAAGGCGGTGCGGGAAAACGGCGACGGTGTCCGGGCCGTCGTCCAGGGGCACTCGCCGGACAACACCTGGGCCGCGCTGGCCGAGGCCTGCCTGGCCATCCGCGCCGGTGCGCTGTGGGTGGCCTGCAACGTCGACGCGACGCTGCCCAGCGAGCGCGGCCTGCTGCCCGGCAACGGCTCGATGGTCGCCGCGCTGCGCACCGCCACCGATGCCGAACCCCTGGTCGCGGGAAAGCCGCAGCCGCTGCTGTTCGACACCGCCGCGCGGTCGGCCGGTGCGGAGCGGCCGCTGGTCGTCGGCGACCGGCTCGACACCGACATCGCCGGTGCGGTCGCCGCGGGCATCGACTCCCTGGTCGTCCTGTCCGGCGTGGCGACGCCGAAGCAGCTGATCGAGGCGGCCCCGGCCGAGCGGGCCACCTACCTCGCCCACGACCTCACGGCGCTCACTCAGCCGGCCGAGGACCTCAAGATCGGTCCCCGGCCGGGCTGGACCGTCAGCACCGAGGGCGGCGTCCTCACCGCAACGGGTGACGGCGACGACCTGGACCTGCTCCGGGCGCTCTGCCACACGGCCTGGGAAACCGGCGTCACGAAGCTCGGCGGCGACGCCGAGGCGCGGCTGGGCGACCGCTGACTGATACCGTTTGCACTGTGCAGGACCACCCCTTTCCCGTCCCGGGCCCGCCGCCCGGTTCGTTCTCGCCGCAGACCGACCCGCGAGCCGGCATCGACGAAGCCGTCGCCGGGCTGGCCGACCTGGACGCGCTGCCGCTCGCGGAGCACGTCGAGCGCTTCGACGCCGTGCACACCGAGCTGACGGTCGCCCTGTCCAGCATCGACAAGGTCTGATCGGCGTGCCCAAGCGGGCCCGCCTCGACGCGGAACTGGTTCGGCGCGGCCTCGCCCGCTCGCGCGAGCAGGCTTCCGCCCTGATCGCCGGCGGCAAGGTCACCGTCCGCGGCATGGTCGCGACCAAGCCCGCCACCGGCGTGGAATCCGGCGCGCCGATCGTCGTCAAGGACGAAGACGACCCCGGCTGGGCCTCGCGCGGCGCGCACAAGCTCCTCGGCGCCCTGGCGGCGTTCACGGACCTGAGCGTCGAGGGCAAGCGCTGCCTCGACGCCGGCGCGTCCACCGGCGGCTTCACCGACGTCCTGCTCCGCCACGGCGCCGCGACCGTGATCGCCGCCGACGTCGGCCGGGGGCTGCTGGACTGGCGGATCCGGACCGACGACCGGGTGGTGGTCATGGATCGCACGAACGTCCGCAACCTCACCCCCGAAGATCTCGGCGGCCGGGTCGACCTGATCGTCGGGGACCTGAGCTTCATCTCGCTCAAGCTCGTGCTGCCCGCGCTCGCCGCCTGCGCGCGCGACGGCGCCGACCTGGTACCGATGGTGAAACCGCAGTTCGAGGTGGGCAAGGACCGCCTCGGCAGCGGCGGCGTCGTCCGGGACCCCGAACTGCGCGCCGAATCCGTGCTCACCGTCATCGACGAGGCCGCGAAACTCGGGCTCGCGCTGCGCGGGGTGACCGCCAGCCCGCTGCCCGGGCCGTCCGGGAACGTCGAATACTTCGTGTGGCTCAAGAAAGAACAGGTGGCCGAGTCCACTGTGGACACGGTAGACAGGTCTGAGGCCGAGCGGCTCGTCCGGACCGCCGTCGAGGAAGGGCCCGCATGACCACCGAACGTGAAGTGCTCCTGATGGTGCACCCCGATCGCGAAGCGACGGGCGAAGCCGCGCGCGAGGTTTCGGCGCGCTTCGCCAAGGCCGGCATCCGGATCCGGGTGACCGAGCACGACGTCTGCGCGCTGATCAGCCCCGAGGAGCACGGCCTCGGCGCGACCTGCACGGTCGTCGACCCGGACGACAACCCCGCCGACGGCGTCGAGCTGGTCTTCGTCCTCGGCGGCGACGGCACGCTGCTGCGCGCGGCCGAGCTGGCCCGGCCGGCCGGCGTGCCGGTGCTGGGCGTGAACCTCGGGCGCGTCGGCTTCCTCGCCGAAGCCGACTCCGACGCGCTGCCCGACACCGTCCAGCGGGTGGTCGACGGCGATTACCAGGTCGAAGAGCGGATGACCATCGACGTCTCGGTCACCCACGACGGCGAAGAGGTGGCCCGCACCTGGGCGCTCAACGAAGCCAGCGTCGAGAAGAGCACCCGGGAGCGGGTGCTGGACGCGCTGATCGAGGTCGACGGCCGCCCGGTGTCCGCCTTCGGCTGCGACGGTGTGCTGTGCGCCACACCGACCGGCTCGACCGCGTACGCGTTTTCGGCGGGCGGCCCGATCATCTGGCCGGACGTCCAGGCGCTGCTGGTGGTGCCGAGCAACGCGCACGCGATGTTCGCGCGGCCGCTGGTCGTCTCCCGCGACTCGGTGATCACCGTCGGGATCGACCCGGACGGCTCGTCCGCGGTGCTGACCTGCGACGGGACCCGGCCGATCGACCTGCCGCCGGGCGCGCGGGTGCGGGTGACCTGCGGCAAGACGCCGGTCCGGCTGGTCCGGCTGTGGGACGGCCCGTTCACCGACCGCCTGGTGCAGAAGTTCTCGTTGCCGGTGAAGAGCTGGCGGGAGCGGCACGCGCGCCCCTGTGAGTAACCTCCGCTTGGCGCATTGTTCGAACATATCGGCGACTCGCCGGGTGCCCGCGCGCGCAGAGTGTCGGTGGTGGCCGCTACCGTAGGCGGCGTGCTGGCCGAGATGCGCATCCAGGGCCTCGGAGTCATCGAGGACGCCCTGCTGGAACTGCACGCGGGCTTCACCGTCGTGACCGGTGAAACGGGTGCGGGCAAGACCATGGTCGTCACCGGACTGCACCTGCTGTCCGGGGGCCGAGCCGAGGTGTCCAAGGTCCGGACGGGAATGCTCAAAGCGTTCGTCGAAGGGCGGTTCACCTACGCCGGCGTCGAAGGCGCCGAGCGGATCGTCGTCGATTCGGGCGCGGACGTGGACGAGGACGGCAGCGTGATCGCGCTGCGCGCGGTCGCTGTCGACGGGCGGTCCCGCGCCCACCTCGGCGGCCGGTCCGTGCCGGTCGGCGTGCTCGCGGAGCTGTCGGAACAGCTGATCGCGGTGCACGGGCAGAACGACCAGCTGCGGCTGCTGCGGCCGGCCGAGCAGCGCGCGGTGATCGACCGGTTCGCCGGCGACTCGGTGGCGAAGCCCCTGCGCACCTACCAGGAGATTCGGTCGGAGTGGCTGGCGGTGATCGCGGAGCTGACCGAGCGGTCGACGCGCTCGCGGGAGATGGCCCAGCAGGCCGACCTGCTCAAGCACGGACTGACCGAGATCGACGCCGTCGCGCCGCAGCCGGGCGAGGACGTCGAGCTCACCGACCGGATCAAGCGGCTCGCGGCGGTCGACGAGCTGCGCGCGACGGCGACCGAAGCGCACGTCGCGGTGTCCGGCTCCCCGGACGGCGACCCGGACGCGCCGGGCGCGATGGGCCTGGTTTCGGAGGCGCTGCGGCGCCTTTCGACGGCGGAGGACGCCGCGCTGCGGGAGCTGGCACCGCGGCTGGAAGAGGCGTCGGTGCTGCTCACCGACGTCGGCGCCGAGCTGGGCAACTACGTCGAGACGCTGGACGCCGACCCGGCACTGCTGGAGAAGGTGCTGGCCCGCCAGTCCGACCTCAAGCGGCTGACCCGCAAGTACGCGGCGGACGTCGACGGCGTGCTCGCCTGGGCCGACGACGCCCGGCGCCGGCTGGAAACCATGGACACGTCGGAGGAGGCGCTCGCCGAGCTGGCGCTGCGGCGTGACCAGCTCGCGATCCAGCTGGCCGCGCACGCGTCCGAAGTGTCGGCGGCGCGAGTCGACGCCGCCGCGGCGCTGGCGGCGGAAATCACCAGTGAGCTGTCCGGGCTGGCGATGGGCCAGGCGGCGATCGAGGTGACGGTCGAGCAGCGCCCGGCCGAGCACGGCGACACGCACGCGCTGACCATCGACGGCCGCGCGGTGCACGCGGGCCCGGACGGCGTCGACGACGTCGAGCTCCTGCTGCGCGCGCACGACGGCGCGCCGCCGCTGCCGGTCCACAAGGCCGCCTCGGGCGGCGAGCTGTCGCGGGTGATGCTGGCGATCGAGGTCGTGCTGGCGCACGCGGACACGGTCCAGACGCTGGTGTTCGACGAGGTCGACGCGGGTGTCGGCGGCCGCGCGGCGGTCGAGATCGGCCGCCGCCTGGCCCGGCTGGCCCGGACCCACCAGGTTCTGGTGGTGACGCACCTCCCGCAGGTCGCGGCGTTCGCGGACCAGCACCTGGTGGTGGACAAGGGCCACACCGGCGGGGTGACGCGAAGCGGTGTGAAGAACCTGAGCCAGACCGAGCGGGTCAGCGAGCTGGCCCGGATGCTCGCCGGCATGGACAACGAGACGGGCCGGGCCCACGCGGAGGAACTGCTGGCTACGGCGGAGAAGGACAAGACGGAGTTCGAGCCGAAGAAGAAGCGCGCGGCGAAGAAGAAGTAACGGCCCTCAGTCCTCGAGATCCGTGCTGATGTCGCGGAACACCTCCGCCAGCACGCGCGCCTGCTCGCCGGTCATCCGGTCGGCGAAGTGCCGCCGCACTCCGCGCACGTGCGTGGGCCAGGCCGCCTCCAGCGCCGCCAGGCCTTCGTCGGTCAGCACCACCAGCGTGGACCGGCGGTTGGCCGGGTCCGGCTCCCGGCGGGCGTAACCTGCCGACTCGAGGCCGTCGACGATCCGGGTCAGGCCGCTGGGGCTGTGCACCAGGGCGTCGGCCAGGTCCTTCATGTGCAGCCGCCGCTCCGGGGCCTCCGACAGCTGCACCAGTGCGTCGTATGTGCGGTGCGACATCCCGTGCGCGGCGCGCAGTTCGGCGTCCAGCACCCGCAGCAGCAGCGCCGAAGACCGCAGGAATCCCCGCCACGCCGCGTCGTGCTCTGGGGAAAGGCTCACCTCGGGAATACTACTCGCGCGAACAGTTGTTGTGCGGACTGTTCGCTTGCGAAGAAAGGACCCAGGATGCGCGCGGTGGTACTCCGGGAACCCGGTCCCGTCGAAAACCTCGAACTCACCGAACTTCCGCTGCCCGAGGTGAAACCCGGCTGGGTCCGGATCGCCGTCAAGGCGTTCGGCCTCAACCGGTCCGAGCTGCACACCCGGCTCGGGCTGGCCGACGGCGTCACGTTCCCGCGCGTGCCCGGGATCGAAGCCGTCGGGATCGTCGACGCCGGCGGTGACTTCACGCCCGGCCAGCAGGTCGCCACCATGATGGGTGGCATGGGCCGCACCTTCGACGGCGGCTACGCCGAATACACGCTCGTGCCCGAAAATCAGGTCATCCCGTTCCGCTCCGCCCTGCCGTGGGAGGTCCTCGGCCAGGTCCCGGAGACGCTGCAGACCGCGTACGGCTCGCTCACCACCGGCCTCGACCTGCGGGAAGGCCAGACGCTGCTGATCCGCGGGGGCACGTCCGCGCTCGGGTTCGCCACCGCGACCCTGGCGAAAGACCTCGGCGCCACCGTCTTCGCGACCACCCGGCAGCCCGGACGCATCGAAATCCTGCGCGAACACGGCGTCGACCACCCCCTGCTGGACGACGGGAACGTTGCCGGGCAGGTCCGGAAGATCGCTCCCGCGGGCGTCGACGCCGCGCTCGAACTCGTCGGCACCCCGACCCTGCCGGACACCTTGAACGCCACCCGCGTGCACGGGACCGTCTGCTTCAGCGGCATGCTGTCCAACCAGTGGACGATCTCGAACTTCTATCCGATCGGCTACCTTCCCACCGGCGTGCGGTTGACCGCTTATGGTGGTGAGGCGGACGACCTGCCGGCCTCCGTCCTCCAGCGCCACCTCGACCGGATCGCCGACGGCGAAGCGAGCCTCGGCCCGGCCAAGGTGTACGCCATGGACGAGATCCGGCAGGCGCACGACGACTTGGAGCACAACCGGACGGCGGGCAAGCTCGTCGTGCTGACCGGCCGAGCGGAGGGAGCCGCCCCGTGATCCTGCCGCCGCCCGCCGATGTCGAAGCCCAGCTCGCCGCCGCGCGGCGGGACGGCGACCTCGACCGCTACCTCGGCCTGCTCGCGGGCGAGGAGCTGTTCGTGCCCATCCGGCGGGTGGACGCCCGCAGCATCCTCGACGAGCGGGCGGAGACCTTCCCGAACGTCTACTTCGAGACCGGCGGCGACGAGTTCCTGCAGGTCTTCAGCCGCGGCGCGCTGCCGGACTTCGGCCCGGACGTCGTCGCCATGAGCGGCGCGCTCGACTGGGCGGTCGACGGCGTCGGGCGGCACGAGCGCGTGGTGTTCAACCGCGGCACCCGTGCCGAGTGGCGGCTGCCGGGGGCGACGCTGCAGCCGTGGCTCGACGCGCACGCGGGCGACGTCACGCCGCTCGAGGAGCAGGTCGAGCGGCTGATCACCGCGCCGTACGGGCACCTCGAGGGGCCGATCGCGCACGCGCTGGCCTGCGGTGCCCACCTGGCCGTGCTCAACGCGGCGCCCTGGAACCTCCTCGACGGCCGCTACCACGACTACGTCGCCGAGGTGCGCAGCCTGCGGGACTGGTGGGGCGTGCCCGACCCGGCCGGCTGGCGCGCGACCATGACCGACCTGGTCGGCGACGGCTACGCGCTGACGCCCGGCAACCTGGTCCTCATGCTGCGTCTGCGGTTCGCCGCCGAGTACGGGCTGCCGGGGGCCGAGTTCGATCCGCTGACCTGGGCGCAGCTGGTGGACCGGTGGTGCGCGGAGAACGACGCCGCCGACCAGGCCGGCGAGCTGCGGGACACCGTCCGCCGGGTGTCCCGGTACGAGCGGCGGCTGCGCGCCGACGGCCTGGTCGACCCGGACGGCTGCGTGACGACGGCGCTGTCCTGGGACGTCGGCCGGGCGGTCACCATCGCCCGCGGGGGCTTGGCGGCCGGGTACTGCGACGCGCTGAGCGCCGAGCTGATGGTGCTCGAAGCCGGTTCCCTCGCCCGCCGCTACCACCAGTCATGGGCCGACCTGTCGGCGGGGTACGTCATGGGCCGGGTGCTGGACGCCGGCGAGGACGAGTTCGGCGAGTGGTACCCGGCGGCCGTGCGCGTCCACCACCAGCTCCTTCAGGATCCGGCCAGCCCCTGGCTGAACCTCGATTTCGGCTCGCTGTCGGAGGAGTCGGAGGCCTGACCCGTGCGGGGGAGGTCACCACAACGAGTCACCCCGGCTACGGCGTGGCGTAGCTCGTCCCACGAGCAAATTTGTCACCATCGGCCACATGAAGCTCACGGGTCTGCTCACGCGGAATCAAGAACCCCTGCCGGGGATCACCGGGGTCGCCCGGGTCGACCGCCGCACCCGCGAGCTGCTGCGCCGGATCAGTCCCGGCGACATCGTCGTGCTCGACCAGCTGGACCTCGACCGCGCGACGGCCGACGCCCTGGTCGAGGCCGAGGTCGCGGGCGTGGTCAACGCGTCGCCGTCGATTTCCGGCCGGTTTCCCAACATGGGGCCGGAGATCCTCGTCGCCGCCGGTATCCCGCTCGTCGATTCGGTCGGCGGCGAGCTGCTGCGCTCGATCAAGGACGGCACGAAGCTGCGGCTGCTCGACGGCGTCGTCTACATCGGCGAACGGCAGGTCGCCTCCGGCATCGAGCAGACCATCGAGAGCGTCGCCGACCAGATGATCGAGGCGAAAGCCGGGATGTCGACGCAGCTGGAGGCGTTCTCGGCCAACACCATCGAATTCCTGCGCCGCGAGCGCACCCTGATCCTCGACGGCGTCGGCGTCCCCGAGCTGAAGGTGCCGCTGCGGGACCGGCACGTGCTGGTCGTCGCGGGCGGCAATGGGCACGCCGAGGACCTGAAGAAGCTCAAGAAGTACATCGTCGAGCACCGCCCGGTGCTGATCGGTGTCGACGCCGGCGCCGACACCCTGCGCGTGCAGGGCTACCAGCCGGACGTCGTCGTCGGCGACCCCACCGGCATCGGCACCGCGACCCTGCGCGGCGGCGGCGAGGTCGTCGTGCCCGCCCAGCCCGACGGGCACGCGCCCGGTGTCGAGCGCATCCAGGACCTCGGCATCGGCGCGGTGACGTTCCCGGCGTCCGGCAACGCCGAAGACCTCGCCCTGCTGCTGGCCGACGCGCACGGCGCGACCCTGGTCGTCACCGTCGGCTTCCAGGCCACGCTGCGCGAATTCCTCGACCACGGCCGGTCCGGTTCGAACCCGTCGACGTTCCTGACCCGGCTGAAGCTGGGCACGAAGCTCGTCGACGGCAAGGCGGTGGCGACGCTGCACCGCAACCGGGTGTCGATCGGCTCGGTCGTCCTGCTCGTCCTCGCCGCCGTGGTGGTGGTCGCCGCGGCGCTGCTGGTGTCCGACGTGGGCTCGGTCTACCTCGACTGGCTCCGGCACACCTGGACTTCGTTCTTCGCCTGGGCCAAGGGACTGTTCACGTGATTTCGCTGCGCTACCACGTAGTTTCCATCGCCGCCTGCTTCCTCGCGCTGGCCGTCGGCGTCGTGCTCGGCTCGACGGCGCTCAACGGCTCGCTGCTGTCCGGGCTGGCGGGGGAGAAGAAGGACCTCGGCAGCCAGGTCGCCGACCTGGAGGCGCAGCGCAACGCGCTCAACGCCCGGCTGGCCGACGCCGACGCCTTCGCCGGCTCGATGGGCCCGAAGGTCGTCGCCGGTGTGCTCGACAAGCGGTCGGTCGTGCTGGTGACCACCGAAGACGCGCGCCCGGCCGACCGGGACGCGGTCAAGCAGCTGATCGGCCAGGCCGGGGCCGCGGTGACCGGTGAGGTGCAGCTGACGGCGGCGTTCGCCGACCCCGGGAAGGCCGACCAGCTGCGCGACGTCGTCACGCGGCTGCAGCCGGCCGGTTCGAAGTTCCCGACCGCGGGCGACTCCGGCACGCTCGCCGGCGCGCTGCTCGGCTCGGTGCTGCTGCTGGACAAGACCACGGCGAAACCGCAGTCCTCGCCGGAGGAACTGGCGGCGGCGCTGAGCGGCCTCACCGACGGCGGGTTCGTCAAGGCGAGCCAGGACGTCAAGCCGGCGCAGCTGGCGATCGTGCTCACCGGCGCCCAGGCGACCGGCGACGGCGCGGGCGACCGCGCGGCGACGATCGCCCGGGTCGCGACGCAGCTCGACCGCAGCGGCGCGGGCGCGGTCCTGGCGGGCGACGCCGGTTCCGCCGACGGCACCGGCGCGCTGGGCGTGGTCCGGGCGGACACGTCGGCGACGTCGATCCTGTCCACAGTGGACAACGCGGACACGTCGGCGGGCCGGGTGAGCACGGTGCTGGCGTTGAAGGAACAGCTCGACGGCGGCGCGGGCCGCTACGGCGTGGCGGGCAACGCGCAGGCCCCGGCGCCGGGCGTCACCGCACCGGCCGGCAACTGACTTGGTCTGCCGCGGCTCGTCGTGAGTGGTAAGGCGGGTTAGAACCCGCCTTACCACTCACGACGGTTACTTGAGGGGCGGGTCGAGCGGGAAGCAGGACACCCGCGCCGGCCATGTGTCGCCGCCCGTGGGCAACGGCATCTGCTTGAGTGCCTTCGCCGCGTCCGTGTCGTGGGCTTCCTCGGCCGCCGCGTGGAAGATGTCCGCCGCGATCGACTGGTCGAACACGCCGATCTGCTGGTGGGGCCACACTTCCGCGCCGTGCAGCGCGGCCGGGATCAGCTGGTCGACGACCTTCCGCAACGTCACGCCGTTCGCCGCCCGGTACTTCCAGACGTCGACGCCGAGGTTCTTGCCGACCTCCGCCAGCCGGCCCCACGCCGTCAGGTTGAAGTTGACGTAGTGCCACGACATCGTGCGCGAGAGCTCGAGCGGCTGGCTGCCGTCCGCGGCGAACTGCACCGGGAACCGCTTCTGCTCCGCGTCCAGCACGATCTTCTTCGCTTCGGAGCGCTTCCCCAGGTACGCCGAGATCGTCGCGTTCTGCATGTCGAGGAACGTGCCGTGGTTGTTGGTGGCGGCCAGTTCCAGCTTGGCCTGCGGGCTGGTCTGCATCCAGCTCAGGTACTGCGTCAGCCAGGCCTTGATCCCGGAGCGGTCCGTCCCGGTCCAGCCCGGCGCGCCGCCGTCGAGGAGCGCGAACGCGTCCATCAGCTGGCTGAACGACTGCGTGGAGTCGATGATCCCGGTGCCGCTCACGGTGTTGCGGCACGGCACGATCTGCGAATACGTCATGTTCGGGTTCATCCGGGTGGCCGGGTCGAGGAACCACGTCCGGATGTCCAGCGCCGCCCGCTTCGCGTACTTCGCGTCCCCGGTGTAGTACCAGGCCAGCGAGAGGTAGTACATCGCGTCCCAGGCCCACATCCGGTAGGTGTGGTCGGTGATCGCGTCGGCCTCCGGGTTGCGCTGGCCGTCCTTGCTGACGTACGGGCAGCCCTGCGGGTTTTCCGGCGTCTTCGGCTGGCTCGCCCACCAGTAGGGCGCCTGGCTCGTGTAGTCGTGCTTGTCGCCGCTCGGTGGCGCGGACGGCTTGTCCATGACCGACCACGGCCCGGCGGTGAGCGCGGTGTCCGCCTTGGCCAGCACCGCCTTCAGCGCGTCGCGCTGGGCCTTGGTCGCGTGGCCACCGCGGATCGCTTGCTTGACGTTCGCGAGCTTGGCGCCGTCGGTGACGACGGTGTGCGGCGGGGACGCGGCCACCGCCGTCCCGCTCACCGGGACCAGGACCACGCTCATCGACAACGCCAGTGCGCCCAACACCCTTCGCACTTCGACCGCCCTTTCGGGGACGTCAAAATCCCCACTCGTCACCGGGCGGCGGTACGGCTGCAGGGATTCTGACCGGGCGGAGCGGCGGGTGTCAATCAGGCCAGGTACGGCGCTTGTCCAGCGGCTTCGCGTAGGACCCCGCGCGGCTCGTCTTGAGCCCGAGCGCCACCAGCGACTCCGCGAGCCGGACGGCGGCCGCGACGCCGTCGATGACGGGAATGTCCAGCATCGTCGCGATCTTCCGGTCCAGCCCGGTCATCCCCGCGCAGCCGAGCACCAGCACCTCCGCCCCGGCGTCCCGCGCGCGGCGGCCCGCGGTGAGCAACGCCGACTCGGTCCGGCGGCCGTCGGTCAGCTCCAGCACGCCGAGCCCGGCGCCGGTGACCGTGACGCAGTTCTGCGCCACGCCGGCGGTGTGCAGGCTGTCCTCGATCAGCCCGCACGTCCGGTCCAAAGTGGTCACCACGCCGTAGCGGCGACCGAGCAGGCAGGCCAGGTGCGCGGCGGCCTCGGTGATGTCGACGACCGGGACGTCCAGCAGCTCGCGCGCGCCCTCGCGGCCGTGCTCGCCGAACCCGGCGAGCACGACGGCGTCGAACGGTTCGTCCAGGCCCCGCAACAGGTCCAGCACGGCCGCGGCGGACAGGAAGCTGTCCAGCCAGCCCTCGGCCGACTCCGGGCCCCAGCGTGGCGTCCGGGCGAGGATCTCGGTGCCGGGGCTCGCGGCCGCGCGGGCCCCGGCTTCGATCTCCTTCGTCATCGCCTCGGTGGTGTTGCAGTTGGTGACGACGATCCTCATCGATGCTTCCTGGAAACCGCGTAGTACAGGGCAGCCGAGGACGCCGTGCCGATGAACCACGAGTACGGCGCGGCCGGGGCGAAGTACGGCACCAGCGCGATCACCGCGGCGAGCGCGGCGGTCGGGAAGAACGTCACCAGCGCGCGCGGGTTCACCCGCGGGTAGATCCCGCCGTCGACGAACAGCTGGGCGACGTCGACCTTGCCGCGCCGGATCAGGTAGTAGTCGACGATCATGATGCCGAACAGCGGGCCGAGGAACGCGCCGAGCCCGCCGAGGAAGTAGTTGACCACCGCCGGCGAGGAGTACAGCTTCCACGGCAGCACGCACAGCGCCGCCACCGCGCTGATCATCCCGCCGACGGTGAAGCTGATCCGCTTCGGCCAGATGTTGGCCAGGTCGTAGGCCGGGGAGACGAAGTTGGCGACGATGTTGACGCCCATGGTGGCGATCGCGAACGTCAGCGCGCCGATGATGAGCACCGGCGTGTTGTGCACCTTGGACAGCAGCTCGGCCGGGTCGGTGATCGCCTCGCCGAACACCTGCATGCTGCCCGCGGTGACGACCACCGACAGCAGCGCGAACGCCGTCGAGTTGATCGGCAGGCCCCAGAAGTTGCCGCGCCGCACGGTCTTCTGGTCCGGGGCGAAGCGGGAGAAGTCGCAGAAGTTGAGCATGAGCGTGCCGTAGGTGGCCAGGATGAGCCCGGCCGCGCCGAACCACTGCCGGATCTGCTCGCCGGTGGACAGCTGCTTCGGGCTGCTGGTGAAGGAGATGTTCCAGTGTCCGGCGGCGAGGATCCAGACGGCGAGCGCGATCATCACGACCCAGATCGCCGGGCCGCACCAGTCCTGGAACTTGCGCACCGACTCCATGCCGCGGGTCAGGATCAGCGCCTGGACCGCCCACAGCGCGACGAAGCAGATCCAGCCCAGCGCGTGCAGGCCGAGGAAGCCGTGTTCGGTCAGGGGTTTCAGGCCCGGGTCGATGGCGAGCACGAGCAGCGTGATGGCGACGCTCGCGAGGTAGGTCTGGATGCCGTACCAGAAGATCGCGATGACCGCCCGGATCAGCGCGGGCAGGTTGGCGCCGAACGTGCCGAAGCTGATCCGCGCCACGACCGGGAACGGTACGCCGGTGCGCTGGCCGATCCGGCCCATCAGGTTCATGCCCACGTAGATGATCACGAACCCGAACAGCAGCGCGGTGAACACCTGCCAGGCCGACAGGCCGAGCACGAACAGGCCGGCCGCGAAGGTGTAGTTGCCGAGGTTGTGCACGTCGGACATCCACAGCGCGAAGATGTCGTAGACCTTCCACCGGCGTTCCTTCGCGGGGCCGAGGTCTTCGTTCCAGAGGCGGGGATCGGGCGGCGGGGTGGTCTCTTGCGAGGGTTCGGTGAGCGGGGCGGCGGTCATGCGGAGCCCTCCGATCGACGTGCGGTGACGGCGATTTGGGATACCAAACTTTGGAATCCCAAATATCACCCCGGCGTCCGCCGCCGTCAACCCTCCGGCCGATAAACTCGGGTAACGACGTGTTACGGCGGTGTTGAGCGAGAGGGGTCCGGTGAGCGAGCGGCAACCCCTCGCGGCCACGCGGCAGCGGGTGCGCGACGAGCTGCGCGAACGAATTCTGACCGGCCGGCTCCGCCCGGGTGACCGGCTGGTGGAGCGCGAGCTGGCCGAGGACCTCGGCGTCTCCCGCGTCCCGGTCCGGGAGGCCATCCGCAGCCTGGAGGCCGAAGGGTTCCTCGTCGTGCAGTCGCCGCGCCGGGTCGTCGTCCGGCAGCTGGCCCGGGTCGACGTCGAGGAGCTGTTCGACGTCCGGGAGGCCCTCGAAGGGCTGGCCGCCGGGCTGGCGGCGGCCCGCGCGGGCGCGGCGGAGCTGAAGCGGCTCGACCGCGTGCTCGCCGACGCCGCCCGCGCGACGGCCCGCGGTGACGCGGCCCGGATCACCGCGCTGAACTCGCGCTTCCACGACGAGATCGTCGCCATCGCGGGCAACGCGCTGCTGACGACCATGCTCCAGCCCCTCGAAGGCCGGCTCCGCTGGCTCACGAGCCAGAACGAGCACTGGACCGAACTGCTCGACGAACACCGGCGGCTCTACGAGGCGATCGCGTCGGGGGACGCCGAGCGCGCCAAGGCGTCCGCGGTGGAGCACGTGCGGGTCAACCGGGACGTCACGCTGAGGTCGCTCTTTCCCCAGGTCACAGCTTGATGACGAAGGTCACGCTGCGTACCTGACAACTCACGCGTTAACATGATCGCGGGGCCCTCGCTCCTTGAGCGGCAGTGGCATATCCGACAGTGCGGAACTGCCCGGCCAACAGGCGCTTCCCAGCGGCTTCATGGGAAATTCACAGAATGGGTGGCAAGTCTGACAACGTGAACCACGCCGACGACGGTGCCGGATCGGCGGCACGATGACGACTGCCCAGGCCACGCTCGAGGCCCCCGCCCCCGCTGCGAGACGGGGCGGCAAAGCGCCCTACCTCCACCAGATCGACCTCTTCCGGTTGGTCACGTTCGCCTGCGTCATCCTCATCCACGTGGTGGGCGCGACGAACTTCGCGCAGGACGTCGGGGCCAACGCCGTCGAGACGCCGCTGCACTTCACCCGGGAAGCCTTCTTCGCGCTCACCGGGTTCGTGCTGGTGTTCCAGAACCGCCGCCGCGAGTTCACCGCGGGCGACTTCTGGCGCCGGCGGCTCCCGCTGGTCGCCACGCCCTACCTCGCGTGGTCGATGTTCTTCTGGGCGTACGGCCTGGTGACCGGCGAGCAGCAGCCGGGCTCGCTCGAGGCGTCGATGCGCCTGCTGCTCAAGGACCTCGTCACCGGCGGTGCCTGGTACCACCTGTACTTCCTGCTCGTGACGATGCAGGTCTACCTGCTGTTCCCGGCGCTGATGAAGCTGCTGCGGGCGACCGAGGGCAAGCACAAGTGGCTGCTGCTCGGCAGCGGGCTGCTGCAGGTCGGCGTGACGCTGTTCATGACCTACCAGCCGCTCGGCGTGAGCTACGAGACGATCACCCACCTGTACGGCACGATCCTGCCGTACCAGTTCTACACGCTGTTCGGCGCCGTGGTGGCCATGCACTTCGAGACCGTGCACGCCTGGGCCGGGCGGCACCGGCTGCTGCTCGGCGGCGCGGTGGTGGCGGTGCTGGCCGGCACCGAGTGGTACTACTTCCGGACCGTCCACAGTGGAACTTTTCCGCAGGTGGCCAGCGACCCGTTCCAGCCGTACCTGATCCCGTGGTTCCTCACCGTGATCGCGGCGATCTACGCGCTGGCGACGAGGTGGGCGGCGCGCCGCCGGGAAGGCAGCCGCGGGGCCCGGGTGGTCTCGTGGGCGGCGAACCGGTCGTTCAGCATCTTCCTCGTGCACCCGCTCGCCCTGGCGCTGCTCGGGCCGGCGATCCCGCACGTCGCGGAGCGGTTCGGGGCGCCGTGGCTGAGCGTGATCATCTACGCGGGGACGATCGCCCTGACCGTCGTGATCGTGGAGGTCCTGCGGCGGCTGCCGGGGAGCCGGGCGCTCACCGGCCGGCCGCGGCTCCGTCCGGTGAAGTTTGCGGCTTAAGTCACCCGGGTGGGTGGCTCAGGTCATATCCGGGGTCCCGGGCATGTCTGAGCGCGCGGATCCGCAGCGGTGGGATATGCTGGCGGCCCGTGGGACTTCAGTCACGGGCAACCAAGTACGTTTTTGTCACCGGAGGCGTTGCCTCCTCTCTGGGCAAGGGACTCACGGCTTCCAGCCTGGGTCAGCTCCTTACCGCACGCGGGCTTCGCGTCACGATGCAGAAGCTCGACCCCTATCTCAACGTCGACCCCGGGACGATGAACCCGTTCCAGCACGGTGAGGTGTTCGTCACCGACGACGGCGCCGAGACCGACCTCGACATCGGTCACTACGAGCGGTTCCTCGACCGCGATCTCGACGGCAAGGCCAACGTCACCACCGGCCAGGTCTACTCCGAGGTGATCGCCAAGGAGCGCCGCGGCGAGTACCTCGGCGACACCGTGCAGGTCATCCCGCACATCACCGACGAGATCAAGGCCCGGATCACCGCGGCCGCCGAGCCGGACGAGAACGGCCAGTCGCCGGACGTCGTCATCACCGAGGTCGGCGGCACGGTCGGCGACATCGAGTCGCTGCCGTTCCTGGAGGCCTGCCGCCAGGTCCGCCACGACGTCGGCCGGGACCACTGCTTCTTCCTGCACGTCTCGCTGGTGCCGTACCTGGCGCCGTCGGGCGAGCTCAAGACGAAGCCGACCCAGCACTCGGTCGCCGCGCTGCGCAACATCGGCATCCAGCCCGACGCGCTGGTCTGCCGGGCCGACCGGGAGATCCCCGAGGACCTCAAGCGCAAGATCGGCCTGATGTGCGACGTCGACACCGAGGCCGTCATCGCCTGCCCGGACGCGCGGTCGATCTACGACATCCCGAAGGTGCTGCACGGCGAGGCGCTCGACGCCTACGTCGTCCGCCGCCTCGGGCTGCCGTTCCGCGACGTCGACTGGACGGTGTGGGGCGACCTGCTCGACCGGGTGCACAACCCCAGCGAGATCGTGCGGATCGCGGTCGTCGGCAAGTACATCGACCTGCCGGACGCCTACCTGTCGGTCACCGAGGCCCTGCGCGCGGGCGGGTTCGCCCACCGCGCCAAGGTCGAGATCGTCTGGGTCGCCTCCGACGACGCGCAGACCGCGTCCGGGGCCGCGTCCGTGCTGTCCGATGTGGACGGTGTGCTGATCCCGGGCGGGTTCGGCATCCGCGGCATCGAGGGCAAGGTGGGCGCGATCGAGTACGCGCGCACCCGCGGCGTGCCGCTGCTCGGCCTGTGCCTCGGCCTGCAGTGCATGGTCATCGAGGCCGCCCGGCACCTGGCCGGCATCGAGGACGCCGGCTCGTCGGAGTTCGACGAGAACACCAAGCACCCGGTGATCTCGACCATGGCCGACCAGCGCGACGTCGTCGCGGGGGAACGGGACATGGGCGGCACCATGCGGCTCGGCGCCTACCCGGCGAAGCTCAAGGCGGGTTCGCAGGTCGCGAAGGCCTACGGCACCACCGAGGTCTCCGAGCGGCACCGGCACCGCTACGAGGTGAACAACGCCTACCGCAAGCAGCTCGCGGACGCGGGCCTGGTGTTCTCCGGCACGTCGCCGGACGACCGCCTGGTCGAGTTCGTCGAGCTGCCCGCCGCGGTGCACCCGTTCTTCGTCGGCACCCAGGCGCACCCCGAGCTCAAGAGCCGCCCGACCCGGCCGCACCCGCTGTTCAGCGCGTTCGTCAAGGCCGTGGTGGACCGCAAGGTCGCCGAGCGGCTGCCGGTCGAGCTGCCCGAAGCCCCGGTGGCGGCCCGATGACCGCCCCGGGCGAGCACGAGTTCAGCGTCGCGGCCAGCCGGGACGTCCACATCGGACGCGTCGTCGGCCTGCGCGTCGACGACGTCGTGATGCCGGGCGGGGACACCGCGGTCCGCGAGGTGATCGAGCACCTCGGCGCGGTGGCGATCGTCGCGCTGGACGAGGACGAGCAGGTCACGCTCATCCACCAGTACCGGCACCCGATCGGGCACCGGCTGTGGGAGCTGCCCGCGGGCCTGATCGACCACCTCGGCGAGGACCCGGTCGGCACGGCCAAGCGCGAGCTGGTCGAGGAGGTCGGCCTGGCCGCGTCGGACTGGGTGACCCTGGTCGACGTCGCGGCGTCGCCGGGCTTCACCGACGAGGTCGTGCGGGTGTTCCTGGCCCGTGGGCTGTCCGATGTGGACCGCGAGGTGCTCGGCGAGGAGGAGGCGGACCTGGTCATCCGCAAGTTCCCGCTCGCCGAGGCGGTCCGGATGGCCCTGGCGGGCGAGCTGCTCAACGGCGCCACCGTCTCCGGCGTGCTGGCCACCCACGCGGTGCTCACCGGCGTGGCTCCGGCCCGCCCGGCGGACGCCCCGTGGGAGGACCGCCCGACGGCGTTCGCCAAGCGCAAGCAAGCCTGACGTCGCGGATGACTCATTCGGGACCTCCCGCGTCCCGAATGAGTCATTCGCGGCCCGTCAGGGGCGGAGCTGGCGGCCTTCTGCGTCGGTGCCGCCGTTGACCAGGAGCATGATGCCGTCGATGATCGGCCAGAACACGCCGACGCCGGTGCAGAAGGTGGCGAAGAGCTGGGCGATGCCCAGGCCGGTCTGGCCGGTGTAGAACCGGCCGACGCCGAAGGGCAGCACGATCTGCAGCACCCCGGCCACCGTCTTCGACCGGGGCGAGTACACCACCGGTGGCGGCCCGTACGGCATCGCCACGGGCATCGAGGGCGGCGCGTACACCTGCTGCGTCGGCATCGGCATGGGGCCCGGCGGCGGCCCGAAGAAGCCCGGGTGCGGGTGCGGCAGATCGCGGAACAGCGGCCGCAGTTCGCCCAGCGTCGTCGCCGCGTAGGCGTCGGTCACCCGCGTCTCGTACTCGTCCGGGGTGATGCGGCCCATGCCGAAGTGATCGGCGAGCAACCTCGCCGACTCCTCGCGCTCGGCCGTGCCGATGCGCAGCTCCTCCGACCCCATGGATCCCAAGGTAACCGAACGGGGTTTCTGCCGGGTCACGACCGCGGGGCGGCCTAAGGTGACGGCGTGGTAGCCGCGGGCAGCACCGACGGCGTGATCGCCGCGTACCTCGACCACCTGGTCGTCGAACGCGGGACCGCGCGCAACACCCTGGACAGCTACGCCCGCGACCTGCGCCGGTACGCCGCGCACCTGGACGGCCTGGGCGTCGCGAAGATCGCCGACGTCACGTCCGCGCACGTCACGGCCTTCGGTGCCGCCCTGCGCGAGGGCGACGACGAGCACCAGCCCCTGGCCGCGTCGTCGGCCGCCCGCGCCCTGGTCGCCGTGCGGGGCCTGCACAAGTTCGCGCACGCCGAGGGCCTCACCGAGCACAACCCGGCCCGCGAAGTCCGGCCGCCGACGCCGGCGAAGCGGCTGCCCAAGGCGCTGCCGGTCGACGACGTGCTGCGGCTGCTCGAGACCCCGCCGCCCGACGGCGAGCGCCCGCTGCGGGACCGGGCGCTGCTGGAGCTGCTCTACTCCACCGGGGCGCGGATCTCCGAGGCGGTCGGCCTGGACGTCGACGACGTCGACGACACCGAGCGCACCGTGCTGCTCGACGGCAAGGGCGGCAAGCAGCGGCTGGTGCCGATCGGCCGCCCGGCGCTCGCCGCGCTGAGCGCCTACACGGTCCGCGCGCGGCCGGCGCTCGCCGCCCACGGCCGGGGCACGGCGGCGCTGTTCCTCAACGCCCGCGGCAGCCGGCTGTCGCGGCAGAGCGCGTGGCAGGTCCTCAAGGACACCGCCGGGCGCGCGGGCATCACCGCCGTCGTGTCGCCGCACACCCTCCGCCACTCCTTCGCCACGCACCTGCTCGAAGGCGGCGCCGATGTCCGGGTCGTCCAAGAACTCCTCGGCCACGCGTCGGTGACGACGACCCAGGTGTACACGCTGGTCACGGTCAACACCTTGCGTGAGGTCTACGCGACGGCGCACCCGCGGGCACTGGGCTAGACGGCCCTATATCCATCCATGCCCCCGCCACCACCCTCAACGGAGGCGCTGCGCGCCGCTGTGTTTTCCCCGAACAGCCTTCTCAGCCTGCACCGACGGTCGAGTGACATTGACCCGTCGAGTCCGGCGCGTTGCTTTGCCGGGGCTCCGACTCCGGACATAGGCTGCGGCGACGCTGACGAACAAGGAGCTTTCGCGCCATGTCGACACCGAACCAGCCGGCCGTACCGGCCGAGTCCGCCGGGTCGGCGGCGGCGAACCTCAGCCAGGTCACCATCGCCACGCCCGCGATCCACGACGGCGACGAGCAGCCGGAGCGCAACGGCAAGAAGGTGAAGCTCGAGGGCATCGGCCCGACCGGCCGCCCGATCCGCGAGCACCCCGATCCGGCGCCGCTCGACAAGCACGGCCCGGCCAAGATCATGGCGATGTGCAACCAGAAGGGCGGCGTCGGCAAGACGACGTCGACCATCAACCTGGGTGCCGCCCTCGCCGAGTACGGCCGCAAGGTGCTGCTCGTCGACTTCGACCCGCAGGGCGCGCTCGCCGTCGGCCTCGGCATCCAGCCGCACGAGCTGGACCAGACGGTCTACAACGCCATCATGGAGCGCTCGGTCAGTGCCACCGACGTGCTGATGAAAACCCGCGTCGACGGCGTTGACCTGCTGCCGAGCAACATCGACCTGTCCGCGGCGGAGGTCCAGCTCGTCGCGGAGGTAGGGCGCGAGCACACGTTGTTACGGGTCCTGCGTCCGGTCATGAACGACTACGACTATGTTCTTGTCGACTGCCAGCCCTCGCTCGGCTTGCTCACGGTGAACGCGCTGACCGCCGCGGACGGCGTGATCATCCCGCTGGAGTGCGAGTTCTTCAGTCTGCGAGGCGTCGCCCTCCTGATCGACACCATCGAGAAGGTCCAGGAACGCCTCAACCCCAAACTGGACATAGTCGGGATTCTCGCCACCATGTACGACCCGAGAACCCTGCATTCGAAGGAGGTCATGGCTCGCGTGGTGGAGGCATTCGGCGAGACCGTGTTCGACACGGTCATCAACCGCACGGTGCGGTTCCCCGAGACGACGGTCGCGGGTGAGCCGATCACGACCTGGGCGCCCAAGTCGGCCGGCGCGGCGGCGTACCGCCAACTGGCCCGCGAGGTGATCGCTCGGTGAGCAGGCGCGCTTCCCTGCCCGGAGCGTCGGAACTCTTCAGGATTACGACCAGCACCGCCAGCCCCGCCCTCGATCTCCCTCCCCAGGCGCCGCCCGAGCCCGTCGAGAAGCCCCAGCCGAAGCCCGCGGGCAACGGCCGGCCCGACCAGCTCGCGCGCAGCGCGGCCCCGCACGGCTCGGGCCGGACCAAGCACGACGCGAAGATCACCGTGTACGTCTCCGGCGACGAGCTCGTCGCCATGGAGCAGGCCCGGCTGACGCTGCGCGCGAAGCACGACCTGGTCGTCGACCGCGGCCGGCTGGTGCGTGAGGCCGTGGCGGTGCTGCTGGCCGACTTCGACCAGAACGGCGAAGAGTCGGTGCTGGTGCAGCGGCTGCGGGTGGTCGGCTCAGACGGCGGCGAAACCGAGGACTGATGGACGAGCCGGCACCGGCTCCGGAGGTCCCCGAAGAGCACCAGACAGTGCACGGCGGGATGATCCCCGAAGGCGTCAACACCGAAGAACTGAGCACGTCGAAGTTCAAGGTGCGGCTGGCCAACTTCGAAGGACCGTTCGACCTGCTGCTGCAGCTGATCTCGCAGCACCAGCTCGACGTCACCGAAGTGGCGTTGCACCGGGTCACCGACGACTTCATCGCGTACACGCGCGCGCTGGGGACCGACTGGAACCTCGACGAGACCACGGAGTTCCTGGTCATCGCGGCGACCCTGCTCGACCTCAAGGCCGCGCGGCTGCTGCCGTCGGCCGAGGTGGAGAACGAGGACGACCTCGCCCTGCTCGAGGCCCGTGACCTGCTGTTCGCGCGGATCCTGCAGTACCGCGCGTACAAGCAGGTGGCGGCGCTGTTCGGCGAGCTGGAACAGAACGCGCTGCGGCGCTACCCGCGGTCGGTGGCGCTGGAGGAGCGGTTCATCGGGCTGCTGCCCGAGGTGATGCTGGGCGTGACGCCGCAGAAGTTCGCCGACATCGCGGTGGCGGTGTTCCGGCCGAAGCCGCCGCCGACGGTGTCGATCGCCCACATCCACATGGGCCGCATTTCGGTCCGCGAGCACGCGGCGATCCTGCGGGTGATGCTGGCCGAACGCGGCCAGGCGACGTTCGGCGAGCTGGTCGACGACTGCGAGCACACGGTGGAGATCGTGGCGCGCTTCCTGGCGCTGCTGGAGCTGTACCGCGAGGCGACGGTGCAGTTCGAGCAGAGCGAGGCACTGGCCGAGCTGCACGTCCGCTGGACGGGCGGCTCGAAGGAAGAAGCCTCCGCGGCGGCCGAGCTGGACCGCACCGCCGGAGACGAAGAGGAGTACGGGTGAGCCCGGAGAACAACGAGCAGGTTTCCCCGCCCGAGCCGCCGCCGGGCGAGCCCGCGGAGGCCGCGGCGGAGCTGGCCCTGGACGAGGCCCTCTCCGGCGAGCCGGTGACCGAGGACGGCGACCCGGTGGAGCCGCTGGTCGAGGTCGAGGCTGCCGCCGAGCCGGATGCACCCGCTCAGTCTGAAGCTGCTGCTGGGCTGGGCGAGGATGCGCCGGCTGAGCCTGAAGCCGCTGCTGGGCTGAGCGAGGATGCGCCTGCCGAGGCTGAAGCCGCTGCCGACCCGGCGGAGCCTGCCGAGGAGGCCGCCGCTGAGCCGGAGGAGCCTGTCGCGGAAGCCGCGGCCGGGCCCGCCGAAGCGGCCGGGCCCGAGTCCGGCCTGGTCGCTGCCGGGGATGCCGACTCCATGCCCGACGTCACCTCCGACGAGGCCCTCGAAGCCGCCCTCGAAGCGCTGCTCCTCATCGTCGACTCGCCCGCCGGGGAAGAACTCCTGGCCGACACCCTCGGCCAGCCCAAGTCGCGGATCGTCGTCGCGCTGCGGACCATGGCGCAGAAGTTCACCGACCGGGCGTCCGGGATCGACCTGCGGCGAGTCGGCGAAGGGTGGCGGTTCTACACTAGGGACGTCTATGCCCCGTTCGTGGAGAAGCTCCTGCTGGACGGCCAGCGGTCGAAGCTGACCCGGGCCGCGCTGGAGAGCCTCGCCGTGATCGCGTACCGGCAGCCGGTGACCCGCGCCAGGGTCGCCGCGGTGCGCGGCGTGAACGTGGACGGCGTGATCCGGACGCTGCTCGCGCGCGGCCTCATCGAAGAGATGGGGACCGATCCCGAGACGACCGGCACGCTGTACGTGACGACCGAGCTGTTCCTGGAGCGACTGGGGCTGTCGTCACTGAACGACTTGCCCGCCATCGCTCCGTTGCTACCCGAAGTGGACACCATCGATGACATCCAGTGAACACCCCGACGGCGTCCGGCTGCAGAAGGTGCTGTCGCAGGCCGGGGTCGCCTCCCGGCGCGCGGCGGAGGACCTGATCGTCGCCGGCCGGGTCGAGGTGGACGGCGAGGTCGTCACCGAGCTGGGCCGCCGCGTCGATCCGGATGCCGCGATCATCCACGTCGACGGCACCCGCGTGAACCTGCGCGACGACCTGATCTACCTCGCCCTGAACAAGCCCAAGGGCGTGCACTCGACGATGTCGGACGACCGGGGCCGCCCGTGCGTCGGCGACTACCTGCGCGGCCGCTACGAGGAGACGCCCGGCGTCGTGCACGTCGGCCGGCTCGACGAGAACACCGAGGGCCTGCTGCTGCTGACCAACGACGGCGACCTCGGCCACCGGCTGATGCACCCGTCGTACCGGGTGCTCAAGACCTACCTCGCCGAGGTCGACGGCCTCGTCCCCCGCGGGCTCGGCAAGGAGCTGCGCAAGGGCTGGGAGCTGCCGGACGGCATCGTCAAGGTCGACCAGTTCCGCGTCAAGGACATGCACTCCGGCAAGTCACTGGTGGAGCTGGTGATCCACGAGGGCAAGAAGCACATCGTGCGCCGCCTGCTCAAGGACACCGGCCACCCGGTGCTCAAGCTGGTCCGCACCGCGGTCGGCGACGTCCAGCTCGGCAACCAGCGCGTCGGCTCGATCCGGCGGCTGACGAAGGGCGAGGTCGGCGCGCTCTACCGCAACGTCGAGCTCTGACGCACGGCAGTGACGAAGCCGTCGGCGGTCGCGGTGCCGTCCGCCGGGCGGCCGTAGCTCTGTGCGGCCTCGGCACGCGTGACCGTCGACGCCTGCCAGCCGTGGGCGGTCAGCCACTCCGCCACGGTGGTGCGCAGGCCGCCGCGCCAGAGGCCGGTGACGTGTTCGGCGCCTTCGGCCGCCCGGGCGCGCGCGATCAGGCCGTCCGGCGCGTCGGCCGCCCGGTGCTCGCACGACAGCCGGCTGCCCGGCGCCGACAGCTCGCCGACGGTGGTCAGGAGCCGGTCGGCGTCCTCGTGCGAGAGGTAGATCAGCAGCCCCTCGATCAGCCATGCCGTCGGCACGCCCGGATCGAAGCCCGCCTCGCGCAGCGCCGTCGCCCAGTCTTCGCGCAGGTCCGTGCGCACGACGATCCGTTCGCACGTCGGTGACGCGCCTCGGCCGGCCAGGACTTCGTCCTTGAACTCCAGGACCTCCGGCAGGTCGACCTCGAACACACGGGTCCCGGGCGGCCAGGCCAGCCGGAACGCCCGCGCGTCCAGCCCGGCGGCGAGCAGGATCACCTGCGCGCAGCCGGCGTCGAGCAGGTAATCGTCGTAGAACCGGGTGCGGGTCACGATCTGCGGGTACATCAGCGCGCCCAGGCCGGCCTGGGCCGAGTCGCGCCCGCTGCCGGGCAGCGCCGAACGGCCGGCCTCGGCGAACGCGGCCGCGTACGGGTCGTCGAACAGCCGGTCCGGCCGGCTGCTTTCGTAGGCGCGCAGGGCGGCGACACCGACGGCGGTGCGGCTCACCGGGGGCAAGGACTCGGTCACGATTTCCAACGTACGCCCGACTTTCCGCCGTAGCAGGCTGCGGCCCCGGCTCGCTAGCGTGGCCGGTATGCGACTCGGTGTGGTCTGCGGCGTCCTCGCGGTGCTCCTGTCCGGCGCGGTGGCCCCGGCCGCCGCGGCCCCCGCGGGGAGCGAACCGGTCTACGACTACGCGAAGGCGGTCCGCGAAACCGTCTGGGTCGACATCGGCCGCGACGGCGACGGCGACGGCCGCTCGGACCGCGTCGCCGCCGACATCGTCCGGCCGGGTGAAGCAGCGGCGTCACGCGTTCCGGTGATCATGGACGCCAGCCCGTACTACTCGTGCTGCGGGCGCGGCAACGAGAGCGAGCTGAAGTCCTACGACAGCGCCGGGAAACCGGTGAAGTTCCCGCTGTTCTACGACAACTACTTCGTGCCGCGGGGCTACGCCGTGGTGCTGGTCGACCTGGCCGGGACGAACCGGTCGGCCGGCTGCACGGACGTCGGCGGCGCCTCGGACGTCGACTCGGCCCGCAAGGTCGTCGACTGGCTGAACGGCCGCGCGACCGGCTACACCGCCAAGACCGGCGGCAGCGCGGTGACCGCGGGCTGGAGCACCGGGAACGTCGGGATGATCGGCAAGTCCTACGACGGCACCATCGCCAACGGCGTCGCGGCGACCGGCGTCGCCGGGCTGAAGACCATCGTCCCGATTTCGGCCATCAGTTCCTGGTACGACTACTACCGCTCCGACGGCGCGACGTTCGGCTTCAACCCGGACGGGCTGGCCCAGACGGTCGAAGCGCGCAACAGCGGGCAGGACTGCGCGGCGCAGAACCAGCTCCTCCGGCAGGGCGCGACGGCGAACGGCGACTACGGGCCGCTGTGGGCGGCGCGGGACTACGTCACGAACGCGCGGAACGTGCGCGCCAGCGTGCTGCTGTCCCACGGCGTCAACGACCTCAACGTCAAGACCATCCACTTCGGACAGTGGTGGGCCGGGCTGAACGTGGAGAAGAAGATCTGGCTGTCGCAGACCGGGCACGTCGACCCGTTCGACTACCGGCGCGCGGACTGGGTCGACCTGCTGCACCGGTGGTTCGACCACTACCTGCTCGGCATCGACAACGGCGTCCAGAACGGGCCGGGGGCCAGCGTCGAGCGGCAGCCGGACCAGTGGGCGGACCAGAGCGCGTACCCGGCGGCCGGTGCGGTGGCGACGACCCTGCGGCCGCACGCTTCCGGTTCGCTCGGCACGGGAGCGGCGTCCGGCACGGCGTCGTTCACCGACAACCCGGGCGTCGGCGAGGACACCTGGGTGACCAATCCGGGCAGTGCCGCGCTGACCTACTCGACCGGGACGCTCGCGTCCGACCTGCAGGTCTCGGGAACTACGTCGGTGACCGTGACGGCGACGCCGAGCACGTCGTCGGCGCGGCTGTCGGCCCTGCTCGTGGACCTCGGCCCGGCGACGATCCGCAACTTCGCGGGCAGCGGCGAGGGGATCAAGACGGGGACGTCGGAGACCTGCTGGGGCTCGTCGACGTCCGGGGACGACGCTTGCTACCGCGTGGCGACGGCGGACGTGAAGAAGGTGAGCTACACGATCCTCAGCCGCGGCTGGGCGGACCTGGCGAACTACGCGTCCCTGTCCCAGGAACGACCGCTGACGCCGGGAACGGCGTACACGATGACGTTCCGGCTGGCGTCGACGGACCACATCGTGCCCCGCGGCCACGCACTGGCGCTGATCATCGGCGGCACGGACGGCAGCTTCATCCGCGGCCCCGCCCAGCCGGGCCGGGTGACGCTGGACCTGGCGAAGACCTCGGCCTCGGTGCCCCTGCTGGGCATCCCGCCGGCCGCGACGACTCACCCGGTCGTCACCGGCGGCGAACACGTACCGTCGGCGGAACGGGTGGACTTGCGCTGACCGGTTGCCCCGGAAGGCCGATCCCGCCCGCAAAATCCGGTGCTAGGCTCGAATTTCCCTTGCCGCGCAACAAGGAGCCGCCATGCCGGACCGGACGAAATCGAAGGCCGCGTGGGCGGCCGCCGCCGTCGTGACGGCGGCCGGCGTGCTGTCGCTGGCTCCCGCGACACCCGCTTCGGCGGCGACCACGACGTCCTGTGCGTCGGCGTACTCGATCGGCCCTCCCGGCTGGCACCTCCCTTCGCCCACGATCCACCTGGGGACGTCGTGCACGGGGTTCTCCGACGCAGGTTCGCCGTACGTCTTCAAGATCGCCGTTTTCAACGCCATCTCGACTCAGCAGCCGTACAACACTTACCTCCACAACATCACGGAGACGTGCACCGCGTACTCCTACAGCGGGACGGATCTGGTCGCGACGGGCTGCACCTTCAGCGCCTGATCCGGCGCCGGCCGGGAGCACTCAGCCGGCCTCGGCCGGCGAGGTTTTCGGGGCCGTTTTCCGTTGCAGGGCGCGGGCGATCGGCTCGACGACCCGGGCGGCCGTCGGGCCGAGGATCGCCATCAGCAGCACGTACGCCGTGGCCAAGGCCGCCAGTTCGCCGGTGACCGCGCCCGCCGCCACCGCCAGGCCGGCGATGACGATCGAGAACTCGCCCCTCGCGACCAGGGCCGCGCCGGCCCGCGCGCGCCCCATCTTCCCGATGCCCTGGCGGCGCGCCGCCCACCAGCCGGTGCCGACCTTCGTCAGCGTCGTCACCACCGCCAGCACGATCGCCCAGCCGAGCACCGGCGGGATCGACGCCGGGTTCGTGTTGAGCCCGAAGACCACGAAGAACACCGCGGCGAACAGGTCGCGCAGGGGTTCCAGCATGCGCGTCGCGTTCTCCGCCGTGGAGCCGGAGATCGCGATGCCGAGCAGGAACGCCCCGACCGCCGCCGACACCTGCATCGCCGACGCCAGCCCGGCCACCAGCAGCGCCGCGCCGAGGACCTTGAGGAGGAACACCTCGCGGTCCGGGCTGTCGACGGCCGCCGAGACGTACCGGCCGAACTTGAGCGCCACGACCAGCACCACGGTGATCACCAGCAGCGAGATGCCGACGGCCTCCAAGCCGCCGAGCAGGGAGACGCCGCCCAGCACCGCGGTGAGGATCGGCAGGTAGAGCGCCATCGCGAGGTCCTCGAACACGAGGATCGAGAGCACCACCGGCGTCTCGCGGTTGCCGAGCCGGCCGAGGTCGCCGAGCACCTTGGCGACGATCCCGGACGACGAGATGTACGTGACGCCCGCCATCACCATCGCGCCGACCGGGCCCCAGCCCAGCAGCAGCGCGACGGCCGCGCCGGGGGCGGCGTTGAGGACGATGTCGAGCAGGCCCGCCGTCCACGAGCGGCGCAGCCCGGTGAACAGCTCGGCCGCGGAGTACTCGAGGCCCAGCAGCAGGAGCAGGAGCACGACGCCGATTTCGCCGGCCAGGTGCGTGAAGCCGCCGATGTCGGTCAGCGGGATGAGCCCGCCTTGCCCGAAGCAGAGGCCGCCGAGCAGGTAGAGCGGGATGGGGGAGAGGCCGATCTTGCCGGCCAGGCGGCCGAGGACGCCCAGCACGAAGAAGACCGCCCCCAGTTCGATCAGGGACAGCGCGGTGTGGTTCATCGCACCGCTCAGCCGTACTTGAGGATCTTGGCGGCGGCTTCGAGGCCTTCGCTCGTGCCGACCGCGACCAGCAGATCGCCCCCGGTGAACGTGAAGTCCGGCGCCGGCGACGGGTGCACCTGGCCGGCCCGCGCCACCGCGACCACCGAAACGCCGGTGCGGGTGCGCATCGCGGTGTCGCCGAGCGTCCGGCCGTCGAACGGGCCGGACGGCTGGATCGGCAGCTGCCGCGTGCTGATCCCCGGCAGGTCCCGGTGCTCCTCCGTCAGCTGGGCGACCAGCTGCGGCGCGCCGAGCAGGTTGGCCAGCGCGCCGGCCTCGTCCGCGGTGAGCGGGATCGAGGCGGCGCAGGCATCGGGATCGTCCGATTCGGACACGATCAGCTCGATGTGGCCGTCCCGCTGGGTGACGACGCCGATGCGGCGGCCGGTACGGGTGGCGAAGTCCTTGCGGACCCCGATGCCGGGCAGGGGAGTTACTTCGACGTTCACCCAACCACCGTAACCCAGGTGTCCGATTCGCGGGATTTCAGCCGAGCAGCAGAAGCAGGCCCGCGACGGCCATCACGGCGGCGGTCCCGCCGTGGACGCCGAAGGCGATGGCCTTCTTCCCGCGGTGGCGCAGGACGATCAGCATGTCGAAGACGGGCCAGAGGGCCGCGACGAGGATGACCCAGCCCAGCGCGCGCGGGTCGCCGTAGATCATCAGGGTCAGCGGGATCAGGCCGGCCCCGATGTCGCGGCCGCCCTTGACGTTCAAGAACGTGTCGGCGTTCTCGGGGACGTCGGTGAAACCGAAGCCGGCGGCGGTCTTCTTCGGGGCGAAGACGTAGTTGAGGCCGACGTAGATGATCCCGAGCGAGACGATCCCGACGAGGACGTAGTCGGTGACGAGCATGGTGTTCCCTCCGGTTTCTAGCGTTGCTAGTATTGCTAGCAACGCTAATCTAGCGGAGCTAGTTTGTCTAGCAGTGCTAGCATGTGACGTATGACCCAACGACAACGGCGTGTGCGCGACCGGACCGAGCGGGGGCAGCGGATCGTCGCCGCGGCCCGGGAGCTCGCCGAGGCGGAGGGCTGGGACGCGGTCACCACCCGGCGGCTCGCGGCCCTGATCGAGTACAGCCAGCCGGTGCTCTACAGCCACTTCCCGGGCGGCAAGGACGCGATCATGGCGGCCGCCGCGCTGGAGGGCTTCGCCGAGCTGGCCGCGGCGCTGACCGGCGCGCGCGACGGCGGTCTCGCCGGGATCGTGGGCGCGTACATCGAGTTCGCCGAGGCGAAACCGGCGCTCTACGACGCGATGTTCACCCTCGCGTCCGAGCTGCGGTTCGCCCAGGACGACACCCCGGAGGTGATGAAGGCGAACTTCGCGGAGCTGCTCGCGGTCATCGAGCCGGTGGCGGGCAACCAGGACGCGGGCATCCTCACCGAGGTGTTCTGGAGCACGCTGCACGGCCTCGTGACGCTGGATCGCGGCCGTCGGCTGTCCCCGGAGAACCGTGACGAGCGCCTCGCGCTGGTGGTGGCGCGCTTCGGCACGCGGGGCGACTGATCTCCTCCGGGGCCCGACCGGCAGAATGGACGCCGAGCCGATCGAGACGAGGACGCGAGGAGAGTGCTGGTGACGGGAGCCCTACGTGGTGTGGTCGCGCTGGACGGCCCGTCGGGGACCGGGAAGACCACCGTCGCCCGCAAGCTCGCCCAGCGCCTCGGGGCCGGCTACCTCGACACCGGCGCGATGTACCGGATGGTCACCCTCGCCGTGCTGCGCGCCGGCGTCGACCCGGCCGATGCGAACGCCGTCGCCGCGCTGGCCGACCGGACCGAGTTCACCATCGGCACCAGCCCCGACCGGCCCGAGATCCGCCTGGCCGGCGCGGACGTCGCCGCCGACATCCGCGGGCCCGAGGTCACCAAGGCCGTCTCGCCCGTGTCCGCCGTGCCGCACGTGCGGGAGCTGCTGGTCGCGCGGCAGCGGCAGATCATCGACGACGTCGTGGCGCACCGCGGCGGGATCGTCGTCGAGGGCCGGGACATCGGCACCGTCGTCGCGCCGGACTCGCCGCTCAAGGTCTTCCTGACCGCCTCGGCCGACGTCCGCGCGTCGCGCCGCAGCACCCAGGACACCGCGGCCGGGCGCCAGTCGTCGGTCGCCGACGCCCGGGCGAGCGTCGAGCGCCGCGACCACCTCGACTCGACCCGCGCCGCCTCGCCGCTGCGCGCGGCCGAGGACGCCGTGCCCGTCGACACCTCCGAGCTGTCGATCGACCAGGTGATCGTCGCTCTCAGTGAGCTGGCCAGCCACCGCGGTCTGCTGGCGGGGTGCAACGCCGAGGTAGTGCGATGACCGCTGACGGACTCCCCCAGGGATCCGTCGGCAGGCTCCACGACGCCGGGCGGGTCTTCGCCCGGTACTATTTGCGCTCGGCCTTCCGCATCCGGGTGCACGGCCGCGAGCGCGTCCCCGCCACCGGGTCGCTGCTCGTGATCGCCAACCACAGCTCCATGGTCGAGCCGCAGCTGATCTTCGGAATGCTTCCGCGGCGTTCGGCGTTCCTGGTCAAGGCCGAGATGTTCGGTGGGATCGTCGGCAAGTTCATGCTGGCGATCGGGCAGATCCCGCTCAAGCGCGGCGAGATCGACCGCAAGCCGCTGCTGACCGCGGTCGGTGTCCTGAAAGGCGGCGGAGTCGTCGGGATCTTCCCCGAGGGCACCCGCGGTACCGGGGACGTCGGCGCGGCCGAACGCGGCGCGGCCTGGCTGGTCCGGGCCTCCGGCGCGACCGTGCTCCCGGTCGCGACGCGGGGCACGCTCAAGCCGGCCGACGGCAGACGACGGTTCCGGCCGCGGGTGGACATCCTCGTGGGCGAGCCGTTCTCGCTGAAGGTCGGTCCCGGGAAGACCGGGCTCGACCAGGGCACCGAAGAGCTGCGCGGTGAGCTCGCGGCGCTCGTGAAGACTTTGGACGACTGGCGTGCCGAACACGGATTCGGTGCGGTATAAGGGAAATTGGGTAGTGATGGCAGTGTATGATCCCGCCTCCGCGGGAAAGAGTACGTCGGCGGAGTTGGACAGCGTCGGCGAAGTCGACGGCACCTGGTCGGAAGAGACCGAGTTCGCCGCGCTCGACGCGCAGATCGAGGCCGCCGAGCTGGCCGAGGAGGCCGCGCTCGCGCAGCCGGTGCTCGCCGTCGTCGGCCGCCCGAACGTGGGCAAGTCGACGCTGGTCAACCGCATCCTCGGCCGGCGCGAAGCCGTCGTGCAGGACGTGCCGGGCGTGACCCGCGACCGCGTCGCCTACGACGCCTACTGGGGTGGCCGCAAGTTCACCCTGGTCGACACGGGCGGCTGGGAACCGGACGCGACCGGGCTGCAGGCCTCCGTCGCCGCCCAGGCCGAGCTGGCCATGCAGACCGCGGACGCGGTCCTGCTGGTCATCGACGCCTCGGTCGGCGCCACGGCCACCGACGAGGCCGTCTCCCGGGTGCTGCGCCGCTCGAAGAAGCCGGTGCTGCTGGCCGCCAACAAGGTCGACGACGACCGCCTGCTCGCGGACACCGCGTCGCTGTGGTCGCTCGGCCTCGGCGAGCCGCACCCGGTCAGCGCGTTGCACGGCCGCAGCTCCGGCGACCTGCTCGACGCCATCCTCAAGGCCCTGCCCGAGTCGCCGCGCGAAGGTGGCGCCGCGACGTCGGGGCCGCGGCGCGTCGCGCTGGTCGGCAAGCCGAACGTCGGCAAGTCGAGCCTGCTCAACAAGCTCTCCGGCGAGGAGCGCTCGGTCGTCGACTCGGTGGCCGGCACCACCGTCGACCCGGTCGACTCGCTGGTCGAGCTGGACGGTGACACCTGGCGGTTCGTCGACACGGCGGGCCTGCGCAAGCGCGTCAACTTCGCCGCCGGCGCCGAGTACTACGCCTCGCTGCGCACCAAGACCGCGATCGACGCGGCCGAGGTCGCGATCGTGCTGCTGGACGCGGCCGAGCCGCTGTCCGAGCAGGACCTGCGGGTGCTGACCATGGTCGTCGAGGCCGGCCGGGCCTGCGTGCTGGCGTTCAACAAGTGGGACCTGGTCGACGAGGACCGCCGCTACGCGATGGTCCGCGAGCTGGACCGCGGCCTGGTCCGGGTGCCGTGGGCGGAGAAGGTCAACATCTCGGCGCTGACCGGCCGTTCGGTGCGCAAGCTGGCGCCGGCGCTGCGCACGGCGCTGGCCTCCTGGGACAAGCGGGTGCCGACCGGCCAGCTCAACGCGTGGCTGTCCGACCTCATCGCGGCCACCCCGCCGCCGGTCCGCTCCGGCAAGCAGCCGAAGGTGCTGTTCGCGACGCAGGCCGGCATCCGGCCGCCGACGCTGGTGCTGTTCACCACCGGCTTCCTCGAGGCGGGCTACCGCCGGTTCATCGAGCGCAAGTTCCGTGAGCAGTTCGGCTTCACCGGCAGCCCCGTCCGGGTGAATGTGCGGGTCCGGGAAAAGAAGGCGAAGCCGAAGGTCGGCGGAAAAGCCGCCCGAACCCGGTGATCACCTGACGTCTTGACCAGCGTGACCCAAAATTGCGACCGGGATCACGCTGGTCAGGGCCTTGATCGTGAGGTCTGACACGCGAGCGTGATCCTGGGGTTATCTTTCGTTCATCTTGCGTTACAGTCGAAGGTCGTTGCGGGCGCCTCAACCAGGAGAGCGAGCCCGGTTGAGGCTCCCGAAAGGTGAGTGGTGGGCTTGCGCGCCCATGGTTTGTCCCTGCACGTCTTCGTTCCGGTCGAGGTGAACGCCTGATGACCGTCACGATCGAACCCACCGGTTCCGCCCCCGAGGTCACCCTCGCCGACCGCGCCCTGTTCTGGTCGGGCCTCGGCGCCGGTGAGCGCACCCTCCTCGACGTCCTCGCCGCCACCGCCGAGCGGCACCCGAACGCCGCCGCGATCGACGACGGCACCACCACCCTGACCTACCGGCGGCTCCTCGAGGAGATCGACGTCTACGGGCGTCGCCTCCGGAGCTACGGCGTCGGCCTCGGCGATCGCGTCGGCATCCGGATCTCCTCCGGCACCGCCGAGCTGTACATCGCCATTCTCGCCACCCTGTCCGTCGGCGCGGCCTACGTGCCGGTCGACGCCGACGACCCGGACGAGCGCGCCGAGCTGGTCTTCGAAGAGGCCCAGGTCGCGGCGGTCGCCACCGACGGCGCCATCAACGTGCACAGCACGCCCGGTGGCCGCGAAGGCACCCCCGGCCCGGCCGACGACGCGTGGATCATCTTCACCTCCGGCTCCACCGGCAAGCCCAAGGGCGTCGCGGTCACCCACGCGAGTGCCGCGGCGTTCGTCGACGCCGAGGCCGAGCTGTTCCTCACCGACGAGCCGATCGGTCCCGGCGATCGTGTCCTGGCCGGGCTGAGCGTCGCCTTCGACGCCTCCTGCGAAGAGATGTGGCTGGCCTGGCGGCACGGCGCCTGCCTGGTCCCGGCGCCCCGCGCGCTGGTCCGCACCGGCGTCGACCTCGGCCCGTGGCTGGTCGCGCAGCAGATCACCGTCGTGTCCACCGTGCCGACGCTGGCCGCGCTGTGGCCCGCCGACGCGCTCGAAGACGTCCGCCTGCTCATCTTCGGCGGCGAGGCGTGCCCGCCGGAGCTGGCCGAGCGCGTCGCCGTCGAAGGCCGCGAAGTCTGGAACACCTACGGCCCGACCGAGGCCACCGTCGTCGCCTGCGCCGCGCAGCTGACCGGCGAGGGCCCGGTCCGCATCGGCCTGCCGCTGGCCGGCTGGCAGCTCGCCGTGGTCAACGACGAGGGCGAGCCGGTCGCCATGGGCGAGACCGGCGAGCTCGTCATCGGCGGCGTCGGCCTGGCCCGCTACCTCGACGCGGCCAAGGACGCCGAGAAGTTCGCGCCGCTGCCGTCGCTGGGCTGGCAGCGCGCCTACCGCTCGGGCGACATGGTCCGCGCCGAAGAAGACGGCCTGCTGTTCCTCGGCCGGCTCGACGAGCAGGTCAAGCTCGGCGGCCGCCGCATCGAGCTGGGCGAGGTCGACGCCGCGCTGCAGGCCCTCCCGGGTGTGCAGGGCGCGGCCGCCGCGATCCGCCGCACGAAGGCGGGCAACCAGGTCCTCGTCGGTTATGTCGTTCCGGGTACCGAGCCTTTCGACCATGACCAGGCCGCGACGCGCCTGCGCGAGCACCTGCCCGCCGCGCTCGTCCCGCTGCTCGCCGTCGTCGAGGACCTGCCGACCCGCACCTCCGGCAAGGTCGACCGCAACGCGCTCCCGTGGCCGCTGTCCACAGTGGAGGCTTCCGGGCTGACCCCGACCGAGACGTGGCTCGCCGAAGGCTGGGCCGAGATCCTCGGCGTCTCGGTCGACAGCCCGAAGGCGGACTTCTTCACCCACGGCGGCGGCAGCCTGACCGCCGCCCAGGTGGTCGCCCGCATTCGCACCCGGCACCCGCAGGTGTCGGTGGCCGACATCTACGCCCACCCGAAGCTGGGCACGCTGGCCGCGATGCTGGACGCGCTGAGCGGCCAGGCCACCGAACGCCGGGACATCGCGCCGACGAAGCGGCGTGCCGGGGTGGTCCAGACGCTGCTGATGGTCCCGCTGATGGGGCTCGTCGGCCTGCGCTGGGCGACGCTCGCCGCCGCGCTGTCGAACGTCCTGTCGCTGCTCGGGTTCGCCTGGGCGCCGACGCTGAGCTGGGCGTGGATCGGCCTGGCCTGGGTGGTGCTGTTCAGCCCGGCGGGCCGGATCGCCATCGCCGCGGGCGGCGCACGCGTGCTGCTCTCGGGTGTGCGCCCGGGCACCTACCCGCGCGGCGGCAGTGTCCACTTGCGACTCTGGACGGCCGAGAAGCTCGCCGGGTTCTCCGGCGCGGACAGCGTCGCGGGCGCGTCCTGGATGACGACGTACGCGAAGGCGCTCGGCGCGCGGATCGGCAAGGACGTCGACCTGCACTCGCCGCCGCCGGTCACCGGCTTCCTCAAGCTGGGCCGCGGTGCCGCGATCGAGCCCGAGGTCGACCTGACCGGCCACTGGGTCGACGGCGACGTCGTGCACATCGGCAAGGTCCGCGTGGGCGCCGAAGCCCGTGTCGGCGCGCGCAGCACGCTGTTCCCGGGTGTCCGCGTCGGCAAGGGCGCGGAGATCGCGGCCGGGTCGACCGTTCGCGGCGCCGTCCCGGCCGGGCAGCGCTGGGCCGGTTCGCCCGCCGCCCGCGTGGCCAAGGACGAGCGCGACGCGCTGAAGTGGCCGTCGAGCCGCCCGCCGCGGTCGCACTTCTGGGCCACCGTCTACGGCGTGACTTCGCTGGCTCTGGGCTTCCTGCCCGGCGTGGCCGCGCTGGCCGGGGTCGCCGTGCTCGGCTACGCGATCGCCGGCGCGCCGACGCTGCTGGACGCGTTCACCCGCGCGCTGGTCTTCGTGCCGGTGGCGACCGCCGCGTACTTCCTGGCGTACATGCTGCTCGTGCTCGTCGGCGTCCGGTCGCTGAGCATCGGCATGGTCGAGGGCTACCACCCGGTGCACGGCCGCGTCGCGTGGCAGGTCTGGGCGACCGAACGGCTGATGAGCATGGCTCGCGAAGGCCTGTTCCCGTTGTACGCCAGCCTGTTCACGCCGGTGTGGCTGCGGCTGCTCGGCGCGAAGGTCGGCCGCAACGTCGAGGCGTCGACCGTATTGGCCCTGCCGAAGATGACCAAGGTCGACAGCGGCGCGTTCCTGGCCGACGACACCATGGTCGCCACCTACGAGCTCAACCACGGCTGGCTGCACGTCGCCCCGGCGCGGATCGGCAAGCAGGCCTTCCTCGGCAACTCGGGGATGACCGCGCCCGGCCGCTCGGTGCCGAAGCGCGGGCTCGTGGGTGTGCTGTCCTCGACGCCGCTGAAGGCGAAGAAGGGCTCGTCGTACCTCGGGATGCCGCCGCTGCCGGTCCGCCGCGCGATCGGCGACGCCGACACGAGCCGCACCTACACCCCGGCGCTGCACCTCAAGGCGGCGCGGGCGCTGGTCGAGCTGTGCCGGATCGTCCCGGTCATGTGCGGCGTCGCGCTGACCGTCGTGGTCGCCTTCGGCCTGCTGTGGACGGCGACGGCGTTCGGTTTCGGCGTCGCCGCGCTGCTGGCCGGGCCCGCCCTGCTGGCCGCCGGGATCGTCGCGGCGCTGACCGCGACCGTCATGAAGTGGCTGCTGGTCGGCAAGTTCCGCGAGGTCGACCACCCCTTGTGGAGCTCTTTCGTCTGGCGCAACGAGCTGGCCGACACCTTCGTCGAGGCGCTCGCGGTGCCGTGGCTGATCGGCTCGATCGGCGGCACGCCGCTGCTGAGCGCCTGGCTGCGCACGATGGGCGTCAAGATCGGCCGGGGTGTCTGGCTCGAGACGTACTGGCTGCCCGAGGCCGACCTCGTCGAGCTCGGCGACGGCGCGACGATCAACCGCGGCTGCGTCGTGCAGACGCACCTGTTCCACGACCGGATCATGAGCATGTCCCGGGTGACCCTCGGCGAAGGCGCGACGCTCGGCCCGCACGGCATCGTGCTGCCGGGCGCGGGCATCGGCGCCCGGACGACGGTCGGCCCGGGCTCGCTGGTGACCCGCGGCGACGAGGTGCCGGCCGACACCCGCTGGCTGGGCAACCCGATCTCCGCGTGGCCGGGCAAGTAGAAAGTCACGAAGTACCCACCAGGCTCGCCGGACTCACCCGTCCGTGCGAGCCTGGTTTCAGTACGGCTCGAGGAAAGGTTCGGCACGGGTGATTTCGAAGGCTCCTGCTCCCGCACCCGGCGCGGACACCTCCGGCGACCCCTACCTGCCCGCCCACGGCAACGGCGGCTACCGGACCCGGCACTACGACCTGAACCTCGACTACAAGGTCGCGCCCAACCGGCTGTCGGCGTCGGCGGTGATCACCGCGGAGGCGACGCAGGCGCTGTCCCGCGTCAGCCTCGACTTCGGCGAGTTCCGGATCAACCGCGTGCTGGTCGACGGCAAGCCCGCGAAGTACCTCAAGCGCGCCGCGAAGCTGCACGTCAAGCCGGCGAAGTCGATCCCGGCGGGTGCCCTGTTCACCGTCGAGGTCCACTACGTCGGCAACCCGCGCCCGGTCGGGAGCCGCTGGGGTGACGTCGGCTGGGACGAGCTGACCGACGGCGCGCTGGTGGCGAGCCAGCCGGTCGGCGCGCCGTCGTGGTTCCCGTGCAACGACCACCCGTCGGACAAGGCGGCCTACCGGGTGAGCGTGACGACGGCGTCGCCGTACCTGGTCGCGGTCACCGGCACACTGGTCGAGCGCACGACGTCGGCCAGCACGACGAAGTGGGTCTACGAGCGACGCGAGCCGACGGCGACGTACCTGATGAGCGTGCAGATCGGCCGCTACGACGAGGTCGAGCTGACCGGCCGCGGCTGGTTCCCGCACACGGGCGTGGGGCTGCGCCGGCTGAGCCTCGGCATCGGGCGCGCGACCGGCCAGGTCGAGTCGATCTTCGAAACGGTGCCGCAGCGCGCGGCCGTACCGCCGCGCCTGCGCCGCCTGTTCGACCGCGACTTCGGGCGGCAGGGCCGGATGATGGAGTTCCTGCAGCGGCTGTTCGGCCCGTACCCGTTCGCCGAGTACGTCATCGTGGTGACCGACGACGCCCTCGACGACCCGATCGAGGCCCAGGGCATGGCGATCTTCGGCGCCAACCACGTCGACGGCCGCCGCACCCACGAGCGGCTCGTGCTGCACGAGCTGGCTCACCAGTGGTTCGGCAACAGCCTGACGGTGGCCGACTGGCGCCACATCTGGCTGAACGAGGGCTTCGCGACGTACGCCGAGTGGCTGTGGTCGGAGGAGTCGGGCGGCGCTTCGGCTGCGGTGCTGGCGCGTGACTGGTACGCACGCATCAAGGCCAGGCCCGCGGACGTGCGGATCGCCGACCCGGGCGTGTCCCGGATGTTCGACGAGCGCGTCTACAAGCGCGGCGGCCTGACGCTGCACGCGCTGCGGGCGGAGATCGGGGACCCGGCGTTCTTCGCGTTGCTGAAGTCGTGGGCCGAGGAGCACCGGCACGGGCTGGTCACGACCGAGCTGTTCGTGTCCGCGGCGGAGGCGCACGCGGGGCGGTCGCTGAGCGCGTTCTTCACCCGGTGGCTTTACACCCCGGCGTTGCCCCCACTTCCCTGACCCGTCGCCGGTCGTGAGTGGTAAGGAGGGTTCTAACCCTCCTTACCACTCACGACCAGCCGCGGCAGGGCTGCTGGCGATAGGTCGGATGTCTCTGCCGCTTTCCGGGTGAACTCCTCTGGCCTTTTGGGCACCCCTCTGCAAGTATGACCGGACGCCGCCGCGTGATCTCGCCGAAACGTAGTATGAATTCGGAGGATGCTTCATGGACGCAGTGTCCCGGCGGACGGTGCTTCGCTCTGCCTCGGTCCTCGCCGGGGCGGCGGCCTTCGGGGGCTTGTGGGCTCGGGCGGCCCCGCCCGCGCTCGCCGGCGGCGGCGGAGGCGGCGGCGGAGGCGGTGGGAACCCGCACCGGGACGTCGCCGAAGACGCCCGGATGATCTGGCGGCGGCTGCCGAAGAACTGGCAGGAAGGCCCGTTCCTCGCCAACGGTTACCTCGGCGCGCAGGTCTACGCCGGCAAGACCCCGCAAGAGCTCAAGGTCATGTTCAGCCACACCCAGGTGCAGGACCAGCGGATCCAGTGGGAAGCCGGGATCGGGCTCTCGCGGCTGCCCATCGGCTTCCTCACGCTCACCCTGGCCGGCGCGATCACCGCCGTCGACTGGACCCTCGACCTCTACAACGCCGAGCTCGGCGGCACCATCACGACCACCCAGGGCTCGGTCGCCTTCTCCGCCGTCGTGCACAACGACCTCGGTGTGCTGCTCGTCTCGCTGACGCCGAGCGCGGGGGAAGCGAAAGCCGCCTGGGCGTTCCAGCCGCTGGAATCCGCGACCACCCGGACCGTCCGCAAGCCGCCCGAGTACGTCGCCAACCCGGCGCCCGAGACCGGGGACGGCTACTGCGCGCAGCCCCTGCTCGCCGGCGGCGGGTACACCACCGCGTGGCAGGAGCGCGCGATCGGCACGAGACGGCTGCTCGCCGCCGCCGTCGCCTACAGCTTCCCGGCCACCACCCACACTGCCGACGCGAAAGCGGCCGTCCGGAAAGCGCTTGCCGCGCCGCCGGACGCGCTGCTCGCCCGGCACCGCCGCTGGTGGAACGACTACCACCGGCGCAGCTTCGTTTCGGTGCCGGACAAGCAGGTGCAGCGGTTCTACTGGATCCAGCTGTACAAGATCGCGGCCGCCACCCGCGCGGACGGGCCGGTCGTCTCCGAATGGGGGCCGTGGTTCCCCGAGGTCGGCAACAGCTGGACCGCGGTCTGGTGGAACCTCAACGTCCAGGTCACCTACCCGATCGTCAACAGCAGCAACCACCCCGAACTCGACGCCGTCACCGAGACCTTCCGGCGCGACCACGCGAACCTCGAGGTGTCCGTCCCGCCCGCGTACCGCGACGGCGACACGTTCGCCCTCTCGCACCCGGGCGACTGGCGGCTGCGCCCCGGCGGCACGCGCTCGGTCGGCGTCCCCGGGACGACGTCCAAGACCGACCAGACCGGGAACCTGCTGTGGGGCCTGCACAACGTGTGGCTGTCCTACCGGCACCACCTGGACAAGCGCGTGCTGCGCGATGTCCTGTACCCGACGCTGGCGAAGGCGCTGAACTTCTACCGCCACTTCCTGTTCACCGGCCCGGACGGGTTGCTGCACCTGCCGCTGACCCGGTCGCCGGAGTACGCCGACGCGCCCGACTGCACCTACGACCTGTCGCTGATCCGGTGGGCGGCCCGCACGCTCGTCGAGTCCGCCCGCATCCTGTGCCTCGACGAGCCGCGCGTGCCGAGCTGGCGCGAAATCGGCGCGAAACTCGTGCCCTACCACGAGGATCCCGCGAACGGCGTACTGATCGGCGACGGTGTCCCCCTCGCCGCCTCGCACCGGCACTTCTCGCACCTGCTCTGGCTGTACCCGCTGCGGGAGAAGGTCTGGGACGCACCCGGCGACCGCGACCTCATGACGCGCACCTTCGCCCACTGGGCCGCCGACCAGACGGCGTGGCACGGCTACAGCTACGCGGCGGCGTCGTCGATGAACTCGGTGATGGACGCGCCCGAGGAAGCGTTGCGGTACTTGAAGTTCTTCCTCGACCGGAACGTCGTGGCCGACACCGAGCTGACCGCGAACACGATGTACCGCGAAGGGTCCAACTTCGCCATCGAGAGCCCGATCACCGCCGCCCAGTCCGTGGTGGACATGCTGATGCAGGGATCCGGCGGGGTGCTCAAGGTCTTCCCGTCGGTCTCGGCGACCTGGCGCGACGCCTCGATCGCCGGGCTGCGCGCGGAGGGCGCGTTCCTCGTGGACGCCTCCCGTCGCCACGGCAAGACCGAGTTCGTCCGCGTGCACAGCGAAGCCGGTGAGCCGCTGGTTCTCCAGCACGGCGTCGCCGGGGACGTCGACGTCCGCGACGAGCACGGCCGCCGGCTGCCGTGGCGGGCGGCCGGCCCCGGCCGGATCGCGATCGGGCTGCGCCGCGGCGGCACCGCCGTCGTCACCCCGCGGGGCGGACGGCCGGACTTCACGCCACGGGACGTCCCCGCGCTCGGCCCCGCGCCGGCGTGGGGCCTGCCGAACTGAACCCCGCTTTCGACAAGGAGGTCGGAATGGACATCACCCGCAGGACCGTGCTCGGCGGAGCGCTCGCCGGGCTGGCCGTCGCCGGCATGACCCCCGCGTTCGCGGAAGCGGCCGCGGCCGCGGCACCCGGAAGCGACGACTTCGGCTGGGCCGGGTTCCTGGGCGCCGCGGACCTGTACTGGCGGCGGCTGCCGAAGACCTGGTACGAGGGCCCGTTCCTGGGCAACGGGTTCCTCGGTTCCGGCATCTACGCCGAACCCGGGCAGAACGCGCTCCGGTTCAACGTCCAGCACAGCCAGGTCCAGGACCACCGCCCGGAGTTCGGCTCGCTGTTCGGCCTGGCCCGGCTGCCGATCGGGTACTTCACGCTCGAGCCGGTCGGGGCGATCACCGCGATCGACTGGCGGATGGACCTGTGGAACGCCGAGCTGACCGGCACGATCACGACCGCGGCGGGCAGCCTGAGCCTGCGCGCGATCGTCCACACCGGACAGTCGCTGCTCGCCGTCGAAATCCGCCCGTCCGAGGGCGAACGCGGGTTCAAGTGGGTGTTCCACCCGGCGGTCGCGGTCAGCCCGCGGGCCGACCCGGTGTGGAACAAGCCGCCGCCGGCGGGGTACACCGCGAACCCGCCGGTGCAGCTGTCGGCGAGCGGTGACACGCGGCTGGCCGTCCAGCCGCTGCTGGCCGGTGGCGAGCACGTGACGGCGTGGCGTGAAGTCACCCGCGGCGGCGCCCGCACCTTGTACACGTCGGTGGCGTGGTCGCACCCCGAGAAGACGTCGGTGACGCGGGCACTGGGCACGGTCCGCCGGGCGCCGGAGTTCGGTGCGCTCACCCAGGACCACCGGCGCTGGTGGCACGACTACTACCGGCGGAGCTTCCTGTCCATTCCGGACACCCGGCTGCAGGGCTTCTACTGGATCCAGCTGTACAAGGTGGCTTCGGCGGCCCGGCGCGAGGCGCCGGTGATGGCGACGTCGGGGCCGTGGCTGGAGAACACGCCGTGGCCGGCGACGTGGTGGAACCTCAACGTCCAGCTCGAATACTGGCTCATCCAGGGCTCGAACCACCTCGAGCTGGACGCGGTCAGCTACGCTTTGGACAAGTACCGCGCCAACCTCACCAGCCAGGTGGCGCAGCCGTACCAGGCCGATTCGGCGGGGATCCCGCGCACGACCGACATGACGCTGCTCAACGGCCTTTCGAACGCCACCAGCGGGTTCCCGGTCGGGATCCCGGGGCAGGACACGCCGACGCCGGAGGTCGGCAACCTGACCTGGGCGCTGCACAACGTGTGGCTGTCCTACCGGCACACGATGGACCGGAGGCTCCTGCACGGCACGCTGTTCCCGTTGCTGCGCAAGGCGATCAACTACTACCTGCACTTCCTCGCGCCCGGTCCGGACGGGAAGCTGCACCTGCCGCCGACGTTCTCGCCCGAGTACGGCGTCAACGCCCCGGACTGCAACTACGACCTCTCGCTGATCCGCTGGGGCTGCAAGACGCTGCTCCAGACGGCACCCGGCGATCAGCTCGCCCCGAAGTGGCGGAACGTCCTGGCGACCCTGGTGGACTACCCGGCCGACGCCAACGGCTACATGATCGGCGCCGGGGTGCCGTTCGCGAAGTCGCACCGGCACTACTCGCACCTGCTGCAGATCTACCCGCTCTACGACGTCACCTGGGAGCAGCCGGAGCACCGGGCGATCATCGAGACGTCGCTGAACCACTGGGTCGGCTTCGAAGGGGCGCTGCAGGGCTACACGTTCACCGGGGCCGCGTCGATCTCGGCGCAGATGCTGCGCGGCGACCAGGCCGCGTTCTACCTCGGCGAGCTGCAGCGGCGGTACATCCAGCCGAACACGATGTACAAGGAGTCCGGGCCGGTCATCGAGACGCCGCTTTCGGCGGCGAAGTCCCTGCAGGACATGCTGGTCCAGAGCTGGGGCGGGGTGGTCCGGCTGTTCCCGGCGGTGCCCGCGGCCTGGGGCGACGTCGCGCTGCGGGACTTCCGCACCGAGGGCGCGTTCCTGCTCAGCGCGTCCCGCACCGGCGGGAAGACGCGCTGGCTGAAGGTGCACAGCGAGGCCGGGGCGCCGTGCGTGCTGCGGCCGGGTATCGACGGCGAACTCGCGGTGACGGACGCGCGGGGCCGGGCCCGGCGCTGGCGGCGGCTGGCCACCGGGGACGTCCAGGTCGAACTCGGCTGCGGTGAGGACGCGTTCGTCTACCGGAAGGGGGATCGGCCCGACTTCGGCGTCCGGCCGGTCGCGCCCGGTGGGGCGAGTGCGCCGTGGGGTCTGCCGTGATCGGCGTTTTCGCCCGGAGCGGCGGCCCGCACGGCAGAATGGTGCTCTCCGACGACGGGAGCGTGGATGAGCGAGCCGGACGGCAGACCCGGGCAGGGCCGGCCGCCGTACCAGTACCCGCAGTGGCGGCCACCGGTGCCGCCGAAGCGGACGTCCCCGGCCGCCGTGGTGCTGATCGCCGGGTCGGCCGGGGTCGTCGTCCTGATGGTGCTGGCCTTCCTGGCCTGGGGGTATCCCGGGTTCCTGCGTGAGCTGGACGGGCAGGCGGAGGTCGCGCCGGGGCACCGGCCCGCCCCGCCGGCGACGGTCGTGACTCCGCCGCCGTCGGGGCCGAGCACCCCGGTGACATTGCCGGGTGGCCGGGCCACGATGCCGAAGCGGGCGAAGCCGCTGGCCGACCCGGTGACGTGCGCGTTCACCCCCGACTCGACCTCACCGGCGCCGAAGAAGGCCACGCTGCCGCCCGACGGGCCGGCGCCGTCGACCGGGACGGTCGAGGTGCGGCTGGCGACGACCGCGGGCGACCTCGGGCTCACCCTGGACCGCGCGCTGGCGCCGTGCACCGTGGTGAACTTCCTGAGCCTGGCGAAGCAGGGCTTCTACGACGGCACGTCGTGCCACCGGCTGTCGGTGACGCCGGGATTTCGGATGCTCCAGTGCGGTGACCCGGTCGGCGACGGCACCGGCGGCCCGGGCTACACGATCCGCGACGAGCTGTTCCCCGAGCTGACCTACGGCCGCGGCGTCGTCGCGATGGCGAAGACGTCCGCCCCGGACTCCGGCGGTTGCCAGTTCTTCCTGGTCTTCGGCGAGATCGGCATCCCGCCCGAGTACACGGTGTTCGGCAGCATCGACGACCCCGGCCTGGCCACCCTGGACCGGGTCGCCCGCGGCGGCATCGACCAGTCCAAGCCGGGCATCGGCGACGGCAGCGGCCCCCCGAAGACCCCCGTCACCCTCACCGGGGTCACCACCCCGTGATGGAACAGCCGACACGCGTGATTGAGAGGTCGACACGCGTGATTGAAGGGTCGACACGAGCTGCCGCGGCCGGCTCGCCGTGTCGTCGCCCCAATCACGCGAGTTGACCATGCAATCACGCGAGTCGACTCCTCAATCACGGGCGAGGAGGGTGCGCAGGGCGGTGAGGAGGGCCTTGGCCGGCGTGGGGGACTGCGTGGGGTGGCGGTAGGCGACGTAGCCGTCGGGGCGGATCAGGAGGCAGCCGTCCTCGTCGATGCCGCTGAGGCGGGACCAGTCGCCGTAGGCGTCGCGGACGCCCGGGTCGCCGATGCGGACCGTCCGCAGGTCCAGGCCCAGCTCGGCGCCCACTTTGGCCGCCGCGTCGTGCCACAGCGTGCCGGTGAGGCCGGTGAGGACCGTCCAGCGGCCGCCGCCGACGAGGTCCAAAGTGGACACGCGACGCCCGTGCGGCCCGACCAGCCACGCGTGCGGCAGCTTCGCCCCCGGCTCGGTGCTCGGCCGGTGGAACAGCTCGGGATCCCGGTCGGGACCAGGAGCGGGGACGCCGTCGGGCAGCACGGCCCCGGACACGTACCGCTGGTCCAGCTCGACGCCGTGGGCGTTGAACTCGTAGTGCTTGAGCTCGATCGCCTGCTCCAGCTCACGCCGTTTCCGCGCCCCCTCGGCCGTGGGCGCGAGGCAGGTCTCGAGCCCGGCCGTGATGCCGTCGGCGTCCGTGTCGCCGGAGATGCCGAGCGCGGCGAAGATCGGCCCGAACTGGTCGCGGCTGAGGTTCGCCCGGTCGACGATCTGCTTGCCCACCGGCGCTCGTTCGGCGGTGTAGCTGTCCAGCAGCCCCTCGCCCGCCTCTCCGCGCAGCACCATCGCGAGCTTCCACGCCAGGTTGTACGAGTCCTGGACGGACGTGTTCGAGCCCAGCCCGTTGGACGGCGGGTGCCGGTGCACGGCGTCCCCGGCGCAGAACACCCGGCCGCTGCGGTACTCGGTCGCGTAGTTGTGGTTGACCGTCCACAGGGACGTCGAGGTGATTTCGACGTCCAGCGCAGGGTCGCCGACCAGGTCGCGCACCAGCCGCGTCGCTTCCTCGGCGTCGACTTCGGGCGGCGGCTGGGCGATGTCGTAGCCCCAGGTCAGCAGCCATTCGTTCCACGGCCGCACCATCCGGACCAGGCCCATTCCGATCCCGCCGAGGTGCGCGCCCGGCCGCATCACCCAGTACAGGACGCTCGGCCGGTGCGCCACGTACCGCGCGAGGTCGGCGGTGAAGGTGATGTTCATGCTGCCCGCCTTGCCGGTCTGCCCGGCGATGGGTAGCCCGGCCTGCTCGGCGACGCGGCTGCGGGCGCCGTCGGCACCGATGAGGTACTTGGCGCGCAACGTGAACTCGTCGCCGCGCACCCGGTCGCGGAACCGCGCGGTGACCCCGGAATCGTCCTGGGCGAAGGACAGGAACTCGGTGTCCAGCCGCAGTTTCGCGCCGCGCGCGGCGGCCTCGCTCACCAGGATCGGCTCCAGGTAGGTCTGCGGCAGGTCGATCATGTGACACGGGCTGGCGGCGGCGTATTCGGCCGCCGACCGGTCGCCGGTGCCCCAGCTGGCGATCCGGCCGATCTCCGGCCCGGTCAGCGACGTGCAGAGCACGGTGTCGCCCATCAGCTCGGGCGGTGTCCCGGCGGCCAGGGCCTTGTCCTCGACACCGAGGTCGCGCAGCACCTCCATGGTCCGCTGGTTGGTGATGTGGGCGCGCGGGGTGTTGGCGGTCCAGCCGTACTTGGTGGCCAGCACCGTGGGCACGCCGTAGGTGGTCAGCAGCAGCGCCGCGGCGCCACCGGCCGGGCCGCTGCCGACCACGATGACGTCGGTGTCGTAGCTCATTCGCTGCTCCCTGAGATGCGGAAGGTGAAGTCGAGCCGGCCTTCGGAGAAGTCGACGATCAAGCCGTCCTTGACGCCGAACACGGTGTCCGAGTCGAGGTATTCGCCGCCGGCGACGAACAGCTGCGTGATCAACGTGCGGTAGCCGGGTTTGGCGATCATGAAGTGCACGTGCGGCGCCCGGTAGGGGTGCCGCCCGACGGCGTCGAGCATTTGCCCGACGGGGCCGTCTGCGGGGATGGGGTACGCGCTCGGCACGATCGTCCGGAAGCGGAGCCGTCCTTGGGCGTCGGTCCGGAAGCGGGCGCGCAGCACCGGACCGTCCACCTCGGGCAGCTGGACGTCATAGAAACCGTCCTCATTGGACTGCCAGACGTCGACGATCGCGTCCGCGACCGGCGTGTCCGCGGTGTCGACCACGCGGATGTCCGCCGACAGCGGCGTGCCGGGCAGACCCTCCGCGAGGTCGGCGCCCTGCGGGGTCTCCGGCGGGCCGTCGACGTAGAACGGCCCGAGGACGGCGGACGGCGTCGTGTCCGGCGTCCGCGAGTTGGTCAGGACGTCGACCACGCTCGACACGCCGAGGGTGTCCGACAGCAGGATGAACTCCTGCCGCGTGTCGGTGGTGATGTGCCCGGCGCGGGTCAGGAAGCCGATCGCGTACTCCCACTCGTCCTGGGTGAGGCCGGTGCGGATCGCGTAGCCGTGCAAGGTCTCGACGAGGTCGGTCAGGAGCAGGCGGACCCGGTCCGGCGCCCCGGCGAAGCTGTCGACCACCTGTTTCGTGAGTGCATCGAGGCTCGGCGGCAGCGCGGGGCGGACGCCGTGCAACGCGGCGCGCAGCAGGTCCGCTTCCGGCTCGCCCTCGATGTCCGCTTCGGTGAGGCCCAGCTCGGCCAGCGAATGCGGGATCGGGAGCGACGCGGCCAGTTCGAACACCTCCGCGGCGTCGTCGAGGCCCTGGTGCGCCATGACGTGGGGGAGGAGGACGGCGTGGGTCTCGGCGTGCGGCAGCCCGAACTTGCCGCCGAGGTGGTGGCAGAGCCGGTGGTGCGGGCCCATCGACACGGCGTCGAGGCACGTCCCGGCGAGCCACGCCCCGCGCAGCGCGTCGGTCCGGGCGTCCACATCGGACGGATCGGCGGCGATCCGCGGCAGGGCGTTCATGAGCAGCTTCGCCGCCTCCGCGGCGAGCAGGTCGGTCATCGGGTTGGCGTCCGGGGCGTAACGCGCTTCGACGGCGTGGGCGAGCGCGTTGAGCCCGCTCGCCGCCGACACGGGGACCGGCAACGAGAGGGTGAGCTCTACGTCGTAGAGGACGGTTTCCGGCCGGACCGCCGGGGTCCGCCGGGTGGTCTTGCGGCCGTCGGCGGTCTCGCCGAGGACGGACGTCAGCTCGGAACCCGCGTACGTCGTCGGGACGATCAGCTGCGGCAGGCCGGTCCGCAGCGCGATGGCCTTGGCCAGGCCGGTCGCCGAGCCGCCGCCGATCGCGACGACGCCGTCGACGTCGTTCTCCGCGGCGACCTTGAGCGCGCGTTCGGTGACGTCGACCGGGGTGTGCGTGGTGGCGTCTTCGAAGCGCGCGGCCAGCCGGGGGCCGAGCGCCGCCGCGGCCCGGTCGCCGTGGCGCGGGCGGCCGATCAGCAGGACCCGGCCGAGCCCGAGGCGGTCCGCCTCCGTGCCGAGCGTGTCGAGCGAGCCGAAGACCACCCGGACGGGGTTCGCGGCGTAGCTGAACGAGGTCATGCGAGGCAGTATTCAAGCCGCAAAGGGCCCCGGTCCTGCACGTTCGTGCTGCGCGACGGCACGAAACGCGCGTTGTTCAGCGTCAGCGGGAACGGCGCAGCGCGGCCGGTGTGGTGCCGAGCTGGGCGCGCAGCACCCGCGTGAGGTGCTCCTGGTGGGAAAACCCGCAGCGGAGGGCGATCTCGGCGATCGGGTCGTCGCCCGTGCGCAGCAGCAGCCCGGCCTGTTCGACGCGCAGCCGCAGCAGGTAGCGGTGCGGCGGCAGGCCGGTGCGGGCCTTGAACCGGCGGGAGAACCGGCTGACGCTCAGCCCGGTGTGCGCGGCCAGGTCGGCCAGCGGCACCGGCTCGGCCAGCCGTTCGGCCATCAGGTCGCGGACCCGCGCGAACTGGCGGTCGGAGAGGCCGCGGGCCGGCTCGGGCTCGGGGACCGGCCCCGCGCGGTGCCGGCGCACGAGCTGCGCGGCGACGAGGGCGCCGAGCTGGTCGGCGTAGGTGCGGGCGCCCGGCTCCCAGTCGCGGACGACGCCGTCGAGGCCGAGCACGAGCTGTTCGAGCAGCGGATCGTGGCTGCCGAGCTCCTCGGCGAGCCGCACCGGCGCGTGCTCCCCGGCGGCGTCCTGCACGGCGTCGTCGGCGAGGTAGACGTGCACGGTGTCGAGCGCTCCGCCGAGTTCGACGGACAGCTCGGCGTGCGACGGCTGCAGGAAGAGCCCGCCGGCGGGCATCCGCCGGCTCTGTTCGCGCGCGGTCCCGACCCCGCGGCGGACGGTGACCGGGCCGTCGACGTGCAGGATCAGCTGGTGGCTGCGGGCGGCCCCGAACTCGGCGCGGTAGGGACGTTCCCGCTGGCGGGAGACGTAGACCCGGTCCCAGCCGAGGCCGGCGCTGGTCCGGTCGGGGCGGACCCAGGGCAGCGCGAGGATGCCGTTGGTGTCGGCCAGCCCGAGTTCGCCCACGCTGCCTCCTCGACGTCGAGGCTGAGCGCGATGGTACCCGCCCTGAGCTGGGCGGCCGGAGAGCCAGACACCGGTTGCCGTTCACCTTCGCGCACCCGGCCGCCGTGGTACCGCCGGCCCGGTGGCTGTGGCTGCCCGGCCTGCCCGGCGCCGAATGCCGCGCCGAGCACCCCCGCCGCGGGGGCGCCCCCCGTTTTCCACGCTACCGGAGGGCACCGACAATTCCGGGCGCCCGAAGTGGCCCCCGCTGGTCGAAGGCATGGTCGCCATCCGCCGCGAACAGCGCATCCGGGACATCGCCGGCTCCGCCTGAAAGGGGCGGCTCGCGTACCCGAGAGGTCGACCGGCGTACCGGGGGAGTCGGCTTGCGTACCCGAGAGGTCGACCGGCGTACCGGGGGAGTCGGCTCGCGTACCGGAAGGGTCGGCTCAGGAAGGGTCGGCTCAGGAAGGGGCGGCTCATGAAGGGGCGGCTCAGGAAGGAGCGGCTCAGGAACCGCCCGCCGAGGTGCCCGAACCGACTCTCCACGTACGCCAACCGACCCTCCAGGCACGCGAACCGGCCGTCTCGGTCACCCCGGGACCCGCTGCCCCGCACCGGCCGGGCAGTGGTGGCGGCTGGGCTCGGCTCGGGGCTGGTGGTGGGAGCGCTGCTCGGGCTGACGGACCCGGTGAGCAGGGTCAGCGGCTACGACTGGGTCCGGTGCTTGCTGATCGGCGCGGTCCGCGGCGGCCTGGTCGCGGCGGCCGGTTACGTCGTCGCGTGGCCGCTGATCGGCCCGCGGGTCCGGTCAGAGGTCCAGCACGAGCCGCGGTGACAGCGAGCGGGACACGCACGGGTACATCCGGCCCGGCGCGGCGCCGATGTCGTCGCGGTGCTCGGGTTCCCCCTCGAGCACCGTGATCTCGCAGCTGCCGCAGACCCCTTCCCGGCACGCGGACGCCACCGGCCGTCCGGCGTGGTTCAGCGCGTCGAGCAGCGACTCGTCCGCCGGGACCCGGATCGTGCCCCCGGACCGGGCGCACCCCACCTCGAACGCGGTGTCCGGCCCGAACGTCCGCCGGGTGGGCTCGAACCGCTCGGTGTGCACCCCGGGGAACACCGCCTCGGCCGCGTCCACCATCGACGCCGGGCCGCAGCAGTACACCTCCGCGGCCGGGAACTCTTCGGCCAGGGCGGGGAAATCGGGGCGCGCGAGCCGCACGCGGTCTCCGTAAAGCGACGAGAGTTCCGCGGCGAACGGCCGGGACCGGCCCGCGTACACGAGCGTCACCGCGGCACCGGACGCGACGGCGGACCGCAGCATCGGCACGATCGGCGTGATCCCGATCCCGCCCGCCACGAACAGGTACTCCGCCGCCGGGACCAGCGGGAAGTGGTTGCGGGGCAACGAAACCGACAGTGTCCGGCCCGGCCGCAGGAACAGGTGGACGTACTCGGAGCCACCGCGGCTCAGCGGGTCGTGGCGGACCGCGATGCGGTAGGCCGACAGGTCACCGGGGTCGCCGCACAGCGAGTACTGGCGGGTCAGCCAGTTCGGCAGCTCCAGGTCGATGTGCGCCCCCGGCTCCCACGGGGCCAAGGGACCTTCGTCGCCGCGCAGGACCAGCGTGACGACGTCGTCGGTGACGTGCTCGACGCGGTCCAGGATCGTCTTCTGCATGTCGGGCACGTCAGTACAGCTTCCGGTAGCCGTCTTCGAGGAGCTGCTCGAACAGCACCGGGTCGACGTTCATCTTCTCGGCGGCCATCTCGGCGGCCGACGGCAGCTCCGCGGCCAGCGCCTGGCTCGCCGGGTCCCACATGCGCGACCGGATCAGCGCGCGCCCGCAGTGGAAGTACACCTCGGCGACGTCGACGACGATCGCCAGCGTCGGCGCCTTCGCCTCGGTGCGCATCCGGGCGAGCACGTCCGGGTCGTCGGTGACGTACGCGCTTCCGTTGACCCGCAGGGTTTCCCGCATGCCGGGGACGAAGAACAGCAGGCCGACGCCGTCGTTCTCGGCGATGTTGCGGAAGGAGTCGGCGATCTTGTTGCCGACCCGGTCGGGCAGCGCGACCGTGCGCTCGTCGAGGACCTTGACGAAGCCGGGGTAGTCGCCGCGGGGCGAGCAGTCGGCGCGGCCCGCGGCGTCGGCGGTGGCCAGCGTCAGGAACGGCGAGTGCGCGATGAAGCGGCGGGCGTGCTCGTCGATGCGGTCGCCGATCTTGGCCTTGATCATCGCCTCCGGCTCGCCCAGCTGGGCCCGCACGTCGGCCGGGGAGACACGATGCAGCATATTTGTGCTGGTCATGACACAATTATGAGCAAACATTCAGATCTTGACTACTCGCTTTCCCGGAGGCTTCGGTGACGCCGGACCAGCGCCGCATCCAGCCACGTAAACAGCCGCGTCAGGTGCGCGCCGAGCTGACCCGGCAGCGGATCCTGACCGCGGCTGCTCACGTTTTCGCCGATCACGGCTACCCGGCCGGCACCACCAACCGCATCGCCGAGCGCGCCGGCATCTCGATCGGCTCGCTGTACCAGTACTTCCCGAACAAGGACGCGATCCTCGCCGAGCTGCTGACCCGGCACCTCGACGACGGCACGGCGGCCCTGGCGAAGCTCCTGGCCGGCCCGCTGCCCGGCCCGATCGAGGAGGTCTTCCGCGTCTTCGTCCGGCTGGCGGTCGAAGCCCACCTCGACGACCCCCACCTGCTGCGGATGCTGCGGGAGCAGGCCCCGCGGTCGGACGAGCTGATCGCGCGGCTCGACGGGATGAAGCGGACCATGGTCGACCACACCCGCGTCCTCCTGGAGGGCCATCCCGAGGTCCGCGTCGCCGACACCGCCACCGCGGCCCGCCTGATCTTCGCGACGGTCGAGCTGGCCGTCCACGACTTGCTGGCCGAGCCCGACCCGATCGACGCCCGGCGGCTCGAGGACGAGATGGTCGCGATGCTGACGCGGTACGTCAAGGGGTGAACTGGTAGGCGCCGGCGTCGATCCGGGTGCCGACGGTGTTGCCGTCGACGTCGATGCCGGCGTACTTCCTGACGCCGAGCCCGATGGCCGGGCTGCCGCTCTTGAGGACGAGGTTCGTCGCGGAGGTGAACTTCGGGTCGGCGACCTTGTCCGTGGCGCCCGGGGTGAACTGCCGCTGGCCGCCGGAGAAGACGTTGTGGTCGGTCGCGGTCCAGCCGGGGTCGGCGTACCCGATCTTCATCGCGGCCTGGATGACGTTCTGGGTCAGCTCGAGCGTCTGGTCGGTGCAGCCGCCGTAGCAGACGAACCCTTCGGATTCGGCGTTGCCGAGCCGGACGGAGTTGTTGCGGAAGACGGTGCCGGTCACCGGGCCGTTGCCGTCCTGGGCGCCGCGCGTCACGATGCCGCCGCGGGTCTTGGCGCCGAAGACCGCGTTGTACTCGTAGACGTTGTTGCGCGACACGCCGTCCGGGTCCTCGGCGTCGGTGCCGAGCTCGGTGAAGGACTCGTTGTCTTCGGAAAGGTTGTGGTGGATGACGTTGTCCGAACCGTAGAAGACCTCGACCGCGGCCCCGTCGAGCCCGCCGAAGTCCTCGCTCACGGCGATCGACCCGCTGATCCGGTTCCAGCCGATGTCGGAGCCGTTGCCCTGCACCAGGATCGCGAACGCGCCGGAGTCGTCGTTGCCGCCCGGTGTCACGACGGTCATGTGGTTGTTGTCGACGAGGTCGTTCTGGGTGACTTCGGTCCCGTCGGCGCTCGGCGCGATGTAGACGCCGGCGCCGGCGCCGGTGATGTAGTTCGAGAGGACCTTGTCGTGGTCCCCGCCGACCTCGACGCCGGCCCAGGAGCAGCGCCCGGCATCGGCCGCGACGCCGATCTGCAGGTCCCGCACGGTGAGGTGGTCGCCGGGCAGGTTGACGCAGGCTTCCTTGTTGCCCTGGACGATCGGGCGGGCGCCGTCACCATAGGCGCCGATGGTCACGGGCGCGGAGTCCGAACCGTGGCCGAAGACGCTGAGCCCGCCGGTCCAGGTCCGGCCGCGGCGGAGCAGCACGGTTTCGCCGGGTTTCAGTTCCGTCGCGGCGACCTTGGCGAGCGACTTCCACGGCGCGGCCGCGGTCCCGGCCGCGTTGTCGTTGCCGAGGGTTTGATCGACGTAGTAGGTGTTCGGCGCGGCGGCGGCCCCGGTGGCGGTGACTGTGCCGGTCACGAGGGTGGCGAACACGCCGAGTGAGAGCAGTTTCCACTGGTTCGACATGGCGTGCGACGGTAAGCCGGGCCGGTACACGCGACGTACAAGGCCGGACTCCGCCTCACTTCACCGCTTGTCTCCCGGGCGTGAGCGGCCGGGAACCCGGTGCGCCGTGCACCAGGGCGAAAGCCGGATCACCGGTCCTTCGCCACGAGAGCCGCCTGCGTGCGGCTGGTCACCCCGAGCTTGGCCAGCACGTTGCCGACGTGCGCCTTCACCGTCCGCTCGGCCAGCCGGAGCCGGGCCGCTATGTCGCGATTGGACAGTCCTTCGCCCAGCAGCTCCAGCACGTCCCGCTCCCGCGGCGTCAGCACACCGCCGCCGCTCAGGGCGGCTGCCGCCGCCGGGCTCAGGGCCGTCACGCCCTGGTGGGCCGCCCGGACGGCGGCCGCGAGCTCGTCGCCCGACGCCTCCTTCAACACGAACCCGGCCGCGCCCGCACTGAGGGCTTCGCGGATCTCCCGGGGGCGGCCGACCGTCGTCAGCATCAGCACGCGTGGCGCCGAGGGGCCGAGCCGGCGGAGGACTTCGAGGCCGTCCATCCCGGGCAGGTACAGATCGAGGAGCACGACGTCGGCTTCGACAGCCGAAGCGAGCAGTTCCGGGCCGCTCGCGTACTGCGCGACGACGTCGAGGTCCGGCTGCGCGCCCAGGATCAGCGCGATGCCCTCGCGCACCAGCGCGTGGTCGTCGACGACCTGAACCCGGATCACGCCCGCACTCTACTGTCGGCGCATGCGCCAGTCTTTCGTCACGACGACGGCCGTCGCCGCGGTGTTCTTCGCCAGCGGGGCGTGGACGCCGCAGCAGGGGTGGCTCGCCGCCGGGCTCAGTGCGGCGCAGCTCGTCCCGCTGCTGTGGTCGCGCCGCGCCCCGGCCGTCGTGCTCGTCGTGGTGACCCTCGCGACGGCCGGGCACCTGCTGCTCGACCAGCCGCGCAACACGATGTACGTGCCGGTGCTGCTGGCCCTCCACAGCACGCCGCAGCGGTGGCTCGCGGCGGCCTCGGCGCTGGTCGTCGGCGCCGCCGTGTTCCCGGCGAAAGGCCCCCTCGACGGCACGGTCCTCGCGATCACGATCGCCGCGGTGGCCTGGCTGCTCGGCGCCGAACGCCGCCGCGCGCTCGCCGACCGGGCCGAGCGCGCGGCCCGGCGGCTGCACGACACGCTCGCCCAGACCACGGCCGTCATGCTGGTGCAGGCCGAGACGCTGCGGGCGGTCGGCGACCTGACCGACGCCGACCGCGAACGCCTCGACACCCTCCTGGCCGCCGGCCGGGGCGCGCTGACCCTCGTCCGCCGCACGCTGGACGACCTGCGTGCGGACGCCGAACGCGCCCCGGACCTCGCCGAGGTGCTGGCCCGGCTCCGCACCGCGGGACTGGTCCTCGACCGCGACCCGGTGCTGCCCGCGCTGCCGCGCCCGGTGCGGGAGCTGGCCGAGCGGTTCGTCGCGGAAACGGCGGTGAACGCCTTGCGCCACAACGGTCCCGGCGTCCGGCTGCGGCTCGACGTCGAAGCGGGCGAGCGGCTGACGATCACCGCGCGGAACACGCTCAAGGGCACTTCGCACGAAGGCGACGGCTACGGGCTGGCCGGGCTCGCGGAGCAGGCCGCGGCGGCCGGGGGAGCGCTGACCCGCGGCCCGCGGGACGGCGAGTGGGTGGTCAGCGTCGAGCTGCCAGCAGCTGCGTCACGGTCACGAACCGGTAGCCGCGCTGCTTGAGCCCGTCGAGGATCGGCCCGATCGCTCGCCGGGTTTGCTCGCGGGAGCCGTACATCGCGTGCAGCAGCACGATCGAGCCCGGCCGGACCTGGCCGAGGACAGCGCTTTCGACGGTGGCCGCGTCCGGGGTGCCGTCGGAATCCGGCGCGACGTCCCAGGTGATCGTCGTGCGGTGGTGTTCGGCCAGGTAGTGCGGGAGGACGAAGAGCTTCTTGCCGTTCGGTGGCCGGAAGAGGATTTCGCCGTGGTACCCGGCCGCGCGGATGAGGGCGTCGGTGGCTTCGACCTCGTCGGCGACCCACGACGGCGTCACGCCGATCATCCGGTCGTGGCTGAAGCTGTGGTTGCCGATTTCGTGCCCGGCGGCGGCGATGTCGCGGGCGAGGTCCGGGTGCGCGGCCATCTCCCGGCCGATGAGGAAGAAGGTCGCGGGCACCTGACGGCTGTGCAGCGTGTCCAGGATCGCGTGCGTGCCCGCGGGATCGGGCCCGTCGTCGAAGGTGAGGGCGACGAGCTTTTCGGTGGTGTCGACGCGGTCCACCAAGGTGCCGAAGAACTGGAAGGTCCGCGACTTCGACACCTCGAACAGCACGACCGCACCGGTGAGCACGACGACCAGCACGCTCGCCACGACGATCGCCCACTTCCGGGCCCGGCGGGATTTCAAGATCATGCCGCCACCCTGGCGGCGGTGCCGGGACGCGGGAAGCCGCAAAGGTACTAGTACCCGTCAGCATATGTTGACGCCCTCGATCGAGTCAGCATATGCTGACGACGTGAGCCTGATGACCGATTTCGAGCACACCGTGCGCAGCTCCGACCCGGACATCGCGTTGCGGGCCGTCGCGCGGTTGCGGCGCTTGGCCGAGCAGCTGGAGACCGAGCAGGTGGCGGCGGCCCGGCGAGCCGGCTGGTCGTGGCAGGACATCGCGGACCGGCTCGGCGTCACCAAGCAGACCGTGCACCGCAAGCACCGTGGCCGGGAGGGCTGATGTTCCGAGGTGACGATCCGGCGGTCGGCCGGGTGTTCCGCCGCGCCGGTGAGCTGGCGCGGGAGTTCGGGCACGTCCGCGTCGGCAGCGAACACCTGCTGCTCGCCCTCACGGAAGGACCGCTGATCGGACTCGCGGGGATCGAGCGGGCGGTCCTGCGGGCGGCGCCGGACGGTGCCGGGGTGGCCGCGGACCGCGAGGCGCTGACGGTGCTGGGTATCGATCTGGGCCCGCTGCCGGCGGAACTGGCGGACCGGCCGCCGGTCAAGGAGCCTCTGTTGCCGCTTGGGGTCGCCCGGGTCCGGCGGTTGTGTGCCCGGGCGGAACCGCCGATCGGCTTGGATGTCCAGGCGGCCTACGCGGCTTCGCTGCGCCTCGCTCTCGCCCGGCGGGAACGTGAGCACCGGATCGAGCATGTCGCGCTGGTGCTGTTCGCGCTCGATTCTGGCGCCGACTGGGCGGTGCGCGCGGCTGGTGCCGACCGGCGGGAATTGCTTGTCCGGCTGGCCTCGGCCTACCCGCCGCCGCGGCGCAACCGGCTGCTGCGGGTCGAGCGCCGGCTGGGGCGGCAGGCTCGATGCCGTGACATCGTGCGTGGTTATCAGCGGACGACGGGCCGGGCGCCGGTTGCTCCGTCGGCGCTGGCCGCCCTGGTGCACTGAGGGCGCTCCACTCCGGCCTCTTGGTGGGGGGAATCGCGCGATCCGGCGTTAATAGGCGGTTCCGCCACCCCGAAGCCTGATTGTGACTACGGCCGGCGGCACGTTGTCAAGGCGGGAAAAGCGTGCCTTGACAACGTGCCGCCGGCCGTGTTCTGGCTTCGGATCGGGGTTGCGGGGGGTCTGGATGCCCCTTCGGGGCTGAGGCCTTCGGCCTCCTCCGCTCCGGTTGGTCAGAGGGGGTTGAAGACGCCCAGTGGTGCCGTGCAGAACGGGCCGCCGACGTACTCGGCTGCGGGGCCCGTCGGGGCCGGCTTCTCTGCCAGCTGGTCCGCGTACACCTCTGCGTCGTCCAGGGACTTGTAGCCCAGGGCCTCCGCCTCCGTCAGGGAGTAGATGCGGCGGGTGTTGTCCGAGACGCCCCAGATCAGCCGATAGCCCGGCGAAGGCGCCGAAAGGCACGCCTCGAACAGCCGGGCGCCGTCGTCGGGGGACAGCCAGGTCGTCAGGCCGCGGGGGCCCAGGGGCAACGGTGTCTCGAAGCACGAACCGATCCGGATCACGATCACGTCCATGCCGAAGCGGGAGTGGTACAGGCTTCCCAGTGCCTCGATCGCCGCCTTGCTGACGCCGTAGAACGTGTCCGGCCGCGGTGACGAGTCCGCCGGCAGGTCGGAATCGACCCGGCGGAAGCCCACCGCGTGGTTGCTCGACGCCAGGATCACCCGCTGGATGCCCGCGGCCCGCGCCGCCTCCAGGACCGTCTGCGTTCCGTTGATGTTGACGTCCAGGGTCGCTTCCCACGAGTTCTCGCGGCTGTGCCCGCCCAGGTGGATCAGCGCGTCGACGCCTTCGCACGCGGAAGCCATCGCCGCCGGGTCGGTCACCGACGCCGTCACCACTTCTTCGGAGGCGTCCGAAGCCGTCTGCGGGGCCAGGTCGAGCAGGCGCAGCACCCGGCCCGGGCGCCGCAGGCGGGGGCGCATCAGGGTGCCGACGACTCCCGCCGACCCGGTGATGAGCACGCGCTGGTCCGTCATGGGGTTCCTCTCACACAGAAGGGTTAACGGATGCCGGCCCGGCGCAGCTGCTGCCCGAGCTCGGCGGTGGTCTCGGCGAGCAGTTCGCCGACGCGGCGGGCGTCGTCGTCGGTCACCTGGGCGATCGGCATCGAGCAGCTGATCGCGTCGGTGCCCGGGATGCGGTAGGGGATCACCGCGGCGACGCACCGGACGCCCAGCGTGCCTTCCTCGACCTCGGCCGCGTACCCGCGCTCGCGGGTGGCGGCGAACTCGGCGTGCAGGCCTTCGAGCGTGGTGATCGTGTTCGGCGTCAGCGCGGTCAGCGTCGCCGGCATCAGCGCCTCGATCTCGTCGTGCGTCAGCTCGGCCAGCAGCGCCTTGCCCAGCGCGGTCGCGTGCGCGGGCAGCGTGCGCCCGACGCGGGAGACGAGGTGCGTCGACCGCTGCGACTCGCGCGTCTCCAGGTAGACGACCTCGGTGCCGTTGCGGCGCGCGAAGTGGGCGGTGAAGCCGGTCTTCTCCCGGATGCGCTCCAGCGCTTCGGTGGCGAACGGGACGACGGCGTCGCGGTCCAGGTACGCCGTGCCGCAGATCAGCGCCCGGACGCCGAGGCGGTAGCGGGCGGTGTTCGCGTCCGCCTCCAGCCAGCCGGCCTCCAGCAGCGTCCGCAGCAGGCCGTGCAGCGACGAGCGCGGGAAGCCCGTGCGCGCGTGCAGGTCCGACAAGGACAGCCAGACGTCGTTGGCCGCGAAGGTCTCGATGAGGTCGACGGCCCGCCGGGCGGACTTGACGCCCGAGCTCTCGGCGGGGGCGCCGTCGGCCGCTGCCGGGTTGTCCACCTTCTGCGGCATTTGTGCGCCTCCGTCCGGCCGTTGACTTGTGACCCCGGCCATATTAGCGTCCCGAACAACGTTCTTATGGATGAACATAATCACTATAACAGACTCCGTTCATAGATGTGAACAGCGGCACCACATCGATGTGGACGCGGAAGGGAGCCTGCGGTGCACGCACTCGACTGGGCGATGGTCTGCGCGTATTTCGCGCTGATGATCGTGATCGGCTGGTGGTCGCACAAGAGAGTCAGCGACGTCAAGGACTTCTTCACGGCCGGCGGCAAGATGCCGTGGTGGCTGGCGGGCATCTCGCACCACATGTCCGGCTACAGCGCCGTGCTCTTCGTCGCGTACGCGGGCGTCGCGTACACCAGCGGCGTCACCGTGTACTTCTGGGGCTTCGCCAGCATCGGCATCGGCGTGGGCATCGGCAGCTGGCTGTTCGCCGCCCGCTGGAACCGGTTGCGCTCGAAGCTCGGCGTCGCCTCTCCGCTGGAGTACCTCGCCAAGCGGTACAACGTGCCGACCCAGCAGGCCCTCGCGTGGAGCGGCAGCCTGCTGAAGATCTTCGACATCGCGGCCAAGTGGTTCGCCGTGGCGACGCTGCTGCACGTATTCGCCGGCCTGGACTACAACCTCGGCATCCTCATCACCGGCGCGGTCACCCTGGTCTACTGCACCATCGGCGGCCTGTGGGCCGACGCGCTCACCGACTTCGGCCAGTTCGTCATCCAGGCCATCGCCGCGGTCGTGATGATCGTCGTGGTCCTGGGCAAGCTGGGCGGGATCTCGGCGCTCTGGACGATGTGGGACAAGCTGCCCGAAAACCACCTCAACCCCGTGACGTCCAAGTACACCACCATCTTCCTGCTCGTCTACGTGCTCGTGAAGACGCTGGAGTACAACGGAGGCATGTGGAACCTGGCGCAGCGGTACATGGCCGCGCCCAGCACCCAAGAGGCCCGGCGCGGCGCGCGGCTTTCGTCCGCGCTGTACCTGTTGTGGCCGCTGGTGCTGATGTTCCCGATGTTCGCCGCGCCGCTGCTCATCCCCGGCATCAAGGACCCCACGCAGTCGTACGCGATCATGACCACGACGTTCCTGCCGCCGGGCCTGGTCGGCCTGGTGCTGGCCGGGATCTTCTCGCACACCATGGCGATGGTCTCCTCCGACGCCAACGCGATCTCCGCGGTGATCACCCGCGACATGATCCCGGCGATGGTCCGCCGCACCCGGCAGTGGACCGACGTCCAGGGCCTCAAGGCCGCGCGGATCACCACGGTGATCTTCGTCGCGCTGACCATGCTGGTGGCCACCCAGGCGCAGAACCTCGGCGGCGTGCTGCAGATCGTCGTCAACTGGGTCGCCGCGCTGATGGGCCCGATCTCGATCCCGCTGCTGCTGGGCATGCTGCCGTGGTTCCGCAAGTGCGGCCCGCGCGCGGCGCTGATCTCCTGGGCGGGCGGCCTGCTCGACTACGCGCTGGTGTACTACGTGTTCAAGGCGAACCAGACCGTGCTGGTCGCGACGCCGATCCTGGTCTCGCTCGCCCTGTACATCGGTCTCGGCCTGCTCGCCCCCGAGCGCAGTGCGGCCGCCGATGAGATCGTCGACACCGTGAACGCCGACGACGACGTCGACCGCAAGAAGGAAGGCACGACCGTGCCCGCCTGACGCAGGCCACACCCGGCCGAACCCGAAAAAGGACGAGAGAGCAGAAGACTGATGGCACAGAACGAGATCGAGCTGGACGGCTTGCTGGCGTTCCCCCTCACCCCGTTCACCGAGGACCTCGAGGTCAACCTCGACGCACTCGCGGAGAACGTGGAGAGCCACATCGCGGCGGGCGCCGGTGCGCTGTTCGGCGCGTGCGGCACCGGCGAGTTCAGCTCGCTCTCGCCCGCCGAGCACGCCTCGGTGCTCACCCGGGCCCGGGAGGTGGCCGCCGGCCGCGTCCCGGTCTGGGTCGGCGCCGGGGGCGGCGCGGCGTCGGCGCGGGCCGGCATCGCGGCGGCCCAGGCGGGTGGCGCGGACGGCGTCCTGCTGCTGCCGCCGTACCTCGTGTCCGGGCCGCAGGCGGGGCTGGTCGACTTCGTCCGGTACGCGGTCGGCGACTCGTCCGTGCCGGTCATCGTCTACCACCGCGGCACCGGCGTGTTCACCGCGCCGGCCGCGGCTTCCCTGCTGGACATCCCGTCGGTCGTCGGGCTGAAGGACGGCTACGGCGACGTCGAGGTGATGACCCGGATCGTCACCACGATCCGGTCGCTGGACACCGAGCGGGCGCGGAACTTCCTGTTCTTCAACGGGTTGCCGACCGCGGAGGTCTCGGCCAAGGCGTACGCCGCGATCGGCGTCGCCCGGTACTCCTCGGCGGTGCACTGCTTCGCGCCGGAGATCGCCCACCGCTTCCACCGCGCGCTCGGCGAAGGCGACACGCGGGTGATGGACGCCCTGCTCACCGGGTTCTACCTCCCGTTGGTGGCGTTGCGCGACGAGACGCCCGGCTTCGCCGTCTCGCTGGTGAAGGCCGCCGCCCGGTTGCGCGGCGACAAGGTCGGCCCGGTCCGGCCGCCGCTGGTCGAACCGACGCCGGAGCAGGTCCGCCGGCTCGAGAAGGTCGTGGAGGACGGCTTCGTGACGCTGAAGGGGCTCGGCTGATGCGGATCCTCGACGTGGTGCTCACCCCGGTCGCGTTCGCGGACCCGCCGCTGCTCAACGTCATGGGCGTGCACGAGCCGTTCGCGCTGCGCAGCGTCGTCCAGGTCAAGTGCGAGGACGGGATCGTCGGGCTCGGCGAGTCCTACGGCGACGACGCCTTCCTCGGCGAGGTGCGCAAGGTGCTGCCGCGGCTGCGCGGCCACGACGTGTTCGACCTTCCCGGCCTGCAGCGGCTGGTCGCGGAAACGCTGTCGGACACGGTGCTGACCGACGCGCACGGCCTGATCGGCGGGTTCTCCATCCGCAAGACGGTCGCGAGCGTGTACTCGCTGTTCGAGGTCGCCTGCCTGGACGCGCAGGGGCACCTCCTGGGCCGTCCGGTGACCGACCTGCTCGGCGGCCGGGCCCGCGACGCCGTCGAGTTCTCCGCCTACCTGTTCTACAAGTACGGCAAGCACATCGACGGCCGCGAGGACTCCTGGGGCGAGATCACCACGCCCGAGACGCTGGTCGGGTCGGCGAAGCGGATGTTCGACGAGTACGGCTTCCGCTCGATCAAGCTCAAGGGCGGGGTCTACGAGCCCGCGCAGGAGATCGACGGCGTCCGCGCGCTGGCCGAGGCGTTCCCCGGGCACCCGCTGCGGATCGACCCGAACGGCGCTTGGACGGTCGAAACGAGCATCCGCGTCGCTTCCGAGCTCGACGGTGTCCTCGAGTACCTGGAGGACCCGACGCCGGGCATCGACGGGATGACCCAGGTGGCCGCCGAGGCGTCGATGCCGCTGGCCACCAACATGTGCGTGGTCGACTTCGGCGATGTCGAGCCGGGGTTCCGGGCGCGCGCGATCGGCGTGCTGCTGTCCGACCACCACTTCTGGGGTGGGTTGCGCGCCACGCAGGCGTTGTCGGTGACGTGCGAGAGCTTCGGCGTCGGCCTGTCGATGCACTCGAACAGCCACCTCGGGATCAGCCTGGCCGCGATGGTGCAGGTCGCCGCGGCGACGCCGCACCTGACCTACGCCTGCGACACGCACTGGCCGTGGAAGGTCGAGGACGTCATCGAACCCGGGGTGCTGGAGTTCGCCGACGGCGCCGTCGCGGTGCCGACGACGCCGGGGCTCGGGATCACGCTCGACGAGGACGCGCTGGCCCGCCTGCACGAGAACTACGTCCGATGTGGACTGACCAAGCGGGACGACGGGACCTACATGCGCAAGTACGTGCCCGGGTTCGAAGCGAACACGGCGAGGTGGTGAGCCGGTGAAGGTGACGGGATACGCCTACCCCTGGGACGTCCTGGAGGACGGGTTCGCCGCCCGCGCCCGGGATCTCGGCGTCGACGAGGTGGCCGTGGCGCTGTCGTACCACAGTGCCCGCGCGGCGACGCCGTGGTCACCGTCCCGGACGGCCGTCGTGGCGCGGCACGCGGCGTTCTACCGCCCGGTGGCCGACGGGTGGGGCGCGCTGCGTCCGTCCAGTCCGGACTGGGTGTCGTCTCCGGATTCCGGGGGTGACGCCGTCCGGCTGCTCAACGAGGCCGGGATCCCGGCCGCCGCCTGGATCGTGCTGACCCACAACTCCCAGCTCGGCTACGAGCACCCGGACGTCGTCGTGCGCAACTGCTTCGGCGAGGCTTACCCGTGGGCGCTGTGCCCGTCGCAGCCTGCCGTGCGTGAGTACGCGGCCAAGGTGACCGCGGAGGCCGTCGCGGGGCTGGAGCTGGCTTCGGTGATCCTCGAGGCGTGTGGCCCGCTCGGCGTGGTGCACCAGCACCAGCACGAAAAGACCGACGGCGTGTGGGCGCCCGCGGTGGCCCGGCTGCTGTCGGTCTGCTGCTGCGACGCCTGCGCTGCGTCCTGGGACGTCGACGCGGACACCGTCCGGGCCCAGCTCGTCGAGGAGGTCCGGCGGCTGATCGCGACCGGCGACCTGGGGGTGACGGCCGACGGCTTGCCGCCCTCGTTGACTTCGATGCTGCTGCGGTCCCGGCAGAAGTCGGTCGACGAGCTGCGGGCCGCGGTTTTGGCCACGCTGCCGGAGGGCATCCGGATCGTGCTGCACGGCGCGCTCGACCCGTGGGTCACCGGCGCGCTGCCCGGGCTGACGCCGTCGGCGCCCGACGACGTCGTCGCGGTCGTATTGTTCGGGTGGGTGCCCGCGACGGGTGCCGAGGCCGTCGCGGCGGCCCGGGAGGCCCTGCCCGAACGGGTCGCGATCGCCAGCTACATCACGGCGGTCGCGGCCGCGCCGGTGCCGGACATCGCCGCGTACGTCGGCGAGCTCGCCAAGGCGGGAGCCGCCGAGCTGCACCTGTACCACCTCGGACTGGCCGGTCCGGGTCGCTGGGGCGACCTGGAAACGGCCACCGCCGCCGCCCATGAGAACTGAGGAGCTGTTCCACCCATGAGCCAGGCCACTGACGCCGCCACGCTCGAGAAGATCCTGGCGGGAGCCGCCGACGCCGCCCGTCCCGCCGCCGAGGCGACCCCGGCCGAACGCGCCGGCTGGCTGACCGCCGTCGCCGACGCCCTCGACGCCGCCGCGGGCGAACTGGTCCCGCTGGCGCACGCCGAGACGCACCTGCCGGAGACCCCGCGGCTGGCCGGCGAGCTGAAGCGCACGACGTTCCAGCTGCGCCTGTTCGCCGAGGTCCTCACCGACGGCGAGTACCTCGGCGCCACCGTCGACCACGCCGACCCGGACTGGCCGATGGGCCCCCGCCCGGACATCCGCCGCGTCAAGACCGCGATCGGGCCGGTGCTGGTGTTCGCGGCCAGCAACTTCCCGTTCGCGTTCAGCGTCGCCGGTGGGGACACCGCGTCCGCACTGGCCGCGGGCTGCCCGGTGGTCCTCAAGGCCCACCCCGGGCACCCGGAGCTGTCCGCGCAGACCGGTTCGGTCGTGCGGGAGGCGCTGATCAAGGCGGGCGCGCCGGCGGCCCTGTTCAACGTGATCTTCGGCCAGGAGGAAGGCGTCACCGCGCTGAAGGACCCGCGGATCGCGGCGGCGTCGTTCACCGGCTCGATCCCCGGCGGGCGCGCGCTGTTCGACATCGCGAACGCGCGGCCGCGGCCGATCCCGTTCTACGGCGAGCTGGGCAGCGTCAACCCGGTGGTGGTCACCGAGGCCGCGATCGCCGCGCGCGGGGAAGCGGTGGCGAAGGGCTACGCCGGGTCGTTCACCCTCGGCGCCGGCCAGTTCTGCACCAAGCCGGGCCTGCTGTTCCTGCCGGAGGACCACGGCCTGACCGACACGTTGCGCACGGCCCTGGACGGCGCCCCGGCGCAGCCGATGCTCAACGACCGCATCGCATCCGGTTTCTCCGCTCAGCTGTCCGCGCTGCGGGAGGTCCCGGGTGTCGAGGTCGTGTCTTCGTCGGAGTCTTCTTCGCCTGCGTTCACCCCGACGCTGCTGGCCACCACGGCCAAGCAGTTCCTCGAGGGCGGCGACACCGTGCACGAAGAGTGCTTCGGGCCGGCGTCGCTGATCGTCACCTACGCCGACCAGGCCGAGCTGCTGCGCCTGCTCGACGTGGTCGAACCGGGGCTCACCGCCACGATCCACGGCGAGGAGTCCGATGTGGACTGGCTCCGGCCGGTGCTGCCGTCCCTGGCCCGCATCGCCGGCCGGCTGCTGTGGAACGACTGGCCCACCGGAGTGACGGTGAGCTGGGCCCAGCAGCACGGCGGCCCGTACCCGGCCACGACGGCCCCGACGACGACATCCGTCGGCACCGCGGCGATCGAGCGGTTCCTGCGCCCGATCGCCTGGCAGGGCTTCCCGGACACCCTGCTCCCCGAACCCCTGCAGGAGGCCAACCCCTGGCAGCTGCCCCGCCGCACCGACGGCTCCCGCTGACCCGTCGTGAGTGGTAAGGCGGGTTAGAACCCGCCTTACCACTCACGACCGGCTGCGGCAGACCCGGTCTGCTCGCCTACTATCCGCCGCCGCACAACTGAATCCCCGTTCCCCGCAAGCCAAGGATGTCTTGATCCTGGGAGGCGTTGTCATGCCCGTGAACCGGAGAAATGCCCTGCGCGGCGGTGCCCTGGCGGCCGCTTCCACCGTGCTCCTGACCCGCCCGGCCTACGCCACGACCACGGCGGTTCCGGTAGCGAAAGCCGCCAGTCCGGTGCCCGCCGCGACCGCGCCGATCGTCGCCGCGTACCGGCAGTTGCAGACCGGCATCAACCGGCCGTCGCCGGAACGCGCTGCGGCGCTGGCCAACCTCAGCCGCGTCGCCAAGGCCTACAACGCGAGCATGTCCGTCGCCGGCGGTGGTGCTCCACTGTGGACGGACCTGCCGCTCGGCCCGGGCAGCGACTACACCACCTCGATGTACGCGCGGTTGCGCGCGATCGCCGTCGACTGGGGCACGCCGGGCGGGGCGCTGTCCGGCGACCCCGTCGTGCTCGACCGCATCAAGACCGCGCTGGAACTGATCTACGCCAGCCAGTACAACGAGAACGTCGGCGAAATCGGCAACTGGTACACCTACGAAATCGGCATCCCGTACTACCTGCTGCACACGCTCTCGGTGGTCGCCGACCAGCTCACCTCCGACCAGCTCGCGCGCTTCATCAAGCCGGTCAAGCGGTTCGTCGGCAACCCGAACCTGCGCGCCAACAACGCGTCCGTGGTCGAAACCGGCGCCAACCGCGCGGACAAGGCCCTCATCTCGATCGTTTCGGGCGCGCTGCTCGGCGACACCGCGTGGATCAAGACCGGCATCGACGCGCTCACCGACGTCGCGGGCGGGGGCGCGGTGAGCGTCGTCGCGAAGCTGGACCGCGCGGCGGGCGACGGCTTCCACGTCGACGGCTCGTTCATCCAGCACGACACCATCCCGTACCCCGGGCACTACGGCATCGTGCTGCTGACCGCGCTCGCCGGCGCCATCCACGTCACGCAGGGCACCGCGTACGCGCTCCCGCAGCCGCTCAAGGACAAGATCTACGCGCTCGTCGCCGACAGCTTCGCGCCCTTCGTCTACGCGGGCGCGCTGATGGAACCGGTGCGCGGGCGGATGCTGTCGCGCCAGGGGGAGACCGGCCACGACATCGGCCACCAGCTCACCGTCGCGACGCTGGTGCTGGCGCGGACGGCGTCCGGCAAGACGAAGACCGACCTCAACGCGCTGGCCGCGAAGTGGATCAAGGAAGGCGAGTACGCGCCGTTCCTGAAGATCCCGGACCCGGAGCGGTTCGCGCCCGGCCCGGACCTGGTCGCGACGCCGGGCATCGAGTTCGCGCAGGACATGCTCGCGTCGGGGGCGCGCCCGGCGCGGGTGGTGGCGACGCACCGGATCTTCGGCCAGCAGGACCGGATGGTCCACGTCACCGACGGCTGGTCGGCGTCCCTGGGCGTCAGCTCGACGCGGATCTCGCGCTACGAAGCCATCAACGGCCAGAACATGAAGGGCTACCACGTCGGCGATGGCGTGCTCTACACGTTCCTGCCGAACGCCAAGGGCCACTACACCGACGCCTACTGGCCGACGGTGGACCCGTTGCTGCTGCCGGGCACGACCGAGCACGACGGCCCGGTCGACCCCAAGTTCGGCGGGGTGCCGGTGGGGCCGGACACCCACACCGGCGGCGTCCGCTGGGACGAGCGGCACGGCGCGTACGCGTTCGGCTTCAAGAACTGGGACGGCTCGCTGGTCGCGAAGAAGTCGTGGTTCTTCACCCCGGACGGCATCCTCTGCCTCGGCGCCGGGATCACCAGCACGTCGCCCTACGCGGTGCGCACGACGATCGAGAACCGCAACCTCGGCGAGGGCGGCCGCGGGACGTTGCTGGCCGACGGCCGGCGCGTGGCCACCGACCTCGGGAAAGCCTCCGCGCTGCGGCGGCCGCGCTGGGCGCACCTGGAGCACGTCGGCGGGTACCTGCTCCTCGACGACGCCTCGGTGACGGCGGTGCGCGAGGACCGGACGGGTGCGTGGCGCGACATCGACACGGGCGCCAACACCAAGGGCACCACGACACCGAACACGCGCCGGTACCAGAAGCTGGTCTTGGAACACGGCGTGAAGCCGACGGACGCGAAGTACGCGTACGCGGTGCTGCCGGGCGCTTCGGTGATCGACACCCTCACGGCGTCCTGGGCGTGGCGGGTGCTCGCGAACACCCCGGTGGTGCAGGCGATCCGCGTGGCCGGCGGCACGGTGCTGGCCAACTTCTTCGCGGCCGGCACGGCCGGCGACATCGGCGTGTCGGGGCCGGCCTCGGTGGCGATCGGGCGGTGCGGGGCCCGGACCCAGCTCGCGGTGTCGGATCCGACGCAGCTGCAGGACAGCGTCACGGTGACGGTGCGCGGCCGGTCCGTGGAGGTGCCGCTGAAGGGCACGTTCGGCGCGACGAAGGTCGTCCTGGTGTAGGCAGACCTCCCCGCCGGGCCGGTGCCCCGACCCGGTCCGGCGGGGTCCCCACCTCGGTTGGGCTGCCGGGCATGACCCAGCACGTGGACGTCCTGATCGTGGGCGCCGGCCTGTCGGGGACCGGCGCGGTCTGCCGCCTGCAGGAACGCCTGCCGGGCAAGACGTATGCGGTGCTGGAGCGCGCGACACCATCGGCGGCACCTGGGACCTGTTCCGGTACCCGGGCATCCGGTCCGATTCGGACATGCTCACCCTCGGTTACCCGTTCCGGCCGTGGAAGGACCCGAAGGCGATCGCGGACGGGCCGTCGATCCTGAGCTACGTCCGCTCGACGGCCGAGGTGTTCGGGGTGACCACCCACATCCGGACCCGCTTGTCCGGACTCGTACGAGTGATAACCGCTGCACAGGTACCGTGGTGATCGGCAGCGGGGCGACGGCGGTGACGCTGGTCCCGGCGCTCGCGTCGCGCGCTTCGCACGTGACGATGCTGCACGCTGTACTTCCAGCTGATGCGGCGGCTGCCGGGCAAGGCGGACGTCGTGACGGACCGGATCGCGCGGTTCACCCCGTCCGGCGTGGCTTTTGGAGTCGGGCCGCACGCTGGCGGCCGACGTCATCGTGACGGCGACGGGGCTGCGGCTGGTGGCGTTCGGCGGGATCGCGCTTTCGGTCGACAGGCGGGCCGTCGAGCCGGGGGAGCAGCGGGCGTACAAGGGCACGATGTTCGGCGGGGTGCCGAACCTGGCGTGGTGCGTGGGGTACACGAACAGCTCATGGACGCTGCGGGCGGACCTGGCGTCGCAGTACGTGTGCCGGCTGCTGGCCCACCTGGACCGCCACGGGTTCGCCGGCCCCGCCCGATCGTGGACCTGCAGTCGGGGTACATCAAGCGGGCCGCTCCCGGCCTGCCGAAGCAAGGCGGCCGGCGGCCCTGGACGATGCGCCAGAACTACTTGCTGGACCTGGCGGACATGCGGTTCGCCCGCGTGGACGACGGCGTGCTGCGGTTCGCCCGCGCGGGCTGAAGTTCTCAGCTTTCGTGTTCTCGGAGGAGCCTGCGGACCGCGTTCCGGTCGCCCTCGATCGTCACCTTGTGGTCGGCGATGGCCTTCTCGAGGTGGTGAGGCCGGTCGAGCAGGGCGTTCAGCGTCCAGGGATCGGTCCGGATCGTCGCGTCCGGGGCGCCGGGCTCGCCCGGCTCGATCGTCATGCGGCCCGGTGCGGTGCGGACCGTCCACACGCGAGCATCAAGTTCGACGCGGTAGCAAGCGGTGCTGCGCGGGCGGGCGGACCCGCGGAGGAACAGCAGCACGGACGTGACGCCGAGTGACGCGGGCTGCGGAAGCGGGACTCGCGCGCCCCACGCGCCCAGCGCCAGCACGACCGGCTCCAGTTCGCGGCCCCAGGCCGTGAGCTCGTAGACCGCCGAGGCGGCCGGGGGCGGCAGCTGCCGGCGCGTCACGACGCCGCGGCTCTCGAGCTCGCGGAGCCGGTCGGTGACCAGGTTCGAGCTGGCGCCGGGGAGCGCGCGGCGGACGTCGGAGAAGCGTTGCGGCCCGAGCAGCAGCTCGCGCACCACGAGCAGGGCCCAGCGTTCCCCGACGACGTCCAGGGCGCGGGCGATCGTGCAGGCGTCCCCGTAGCTGCGGCTGGTCGGCATGGTCTTAATGTACAACTTGGTGGTTGTTTTTAACAACTGGGTGGGCGTACGTTGGCCGGGTCCGGATGTCGACGGGAAGGAACGGTCATGGGACGGCCGGTCGTGCACTTCGAGATCATCGGTAGCGACCCGGCGGGGCTGCGCGGGTACTACGGCGAGCTGTTCGGCTGGGGGTTCGACACGTCCGGCCCGGTGTCGGACCAGGTGTCGGAACCGGGCGCCTACGGCTTCGTGGAGACAGACACCATCCCCGGCGGCGTCGGCGGCGGCGCGGGTTTCGCGGGTCACGTGGTGTTCTACGTGGGCGTTCCGGACGTCGCCGCGGCACTGGCGGAGGCCGAACGCCTCGGTGGCACCCGCCGGATGGGCCCGGACCGCGCCCCGGGGCGGGATCTGGTGGTCGCCCACTTCGCCGATCCGGAGGGCAATGTCATCGGTCTCGCGGGCCCGGCCTGACGCAGCGCTCGCGCAACCGGCCCCTGCGGCTCGGGCAGCGCTGCTGAGCGTGGGCCGAGGGGCATCTCGCGTGATTGGGAGGACGACTCGCGTGATTGAGGAGTCAACTCGCGTGTTTGGAGGGACGACACGCGTGATTGGGGAGGCATCTCGCGTGATTGAAGGGGCATCGGCCTGATGCCCGCTCGATCACGGGGGATGCCCGCTCGATCACGGGGGATGCCCGCTCGATCACGGGGGATGCCCG
>NZ_PPHF01000007.1 GCF_002904335.1 Amycolatopsis sp. CA-126428
TTGGAAACCTCAACCGGTCACCGGGAAGGTACGCCCCCTTCCCAGCCATCCACAGATTTCAAGCATTGCTCCCTTGCTCAACGGTTCGGCGAAGGACAAGACCGTCGTTGCGGACCGGGCCGCGACACGGGACGCCCGGTGGTGCACGAAGTGACCGCCATAGGTAGTGCTGGCTGTACCGGAATCGTCCAGTGTAGGGGATTGCGCGGACGTCAGGATCACCGCGAAGCTGTGCTTGTCAGCCAAAAGCGTCCACTTTGGAGGTTTCTTGTCGAAAAGTTCAAGTCGTGTCGCCGGAGGCCTCACGGGCGCAGTGCGTAGTCGTCTTCTGTTCGCCGCGGCCATGGCAATGGTCGTGGCCGCCGGTCTTGCCACCTCCTCGGCTGCTTCAGCGGATGCTCCGGCGAATAGGTCGAAGTCATTTCATTGCGCGGCGCTGCAAACCGAACTTTCGGCTTTGGTCCTGGGCAGAAAGGTGCTGGTAAAGGTGATACGGCGGCACCTGTGACAAGCAGAAGGCCCACCTTTTCATCTTCGCGAATTAAGGGTCATGGGCGGCACCCGTTATTTGTTGAACCAATGGTTCAACGCTGGCACGCTCAACGTGACGTAGAATTGCTCGGATCGGCACATCGAGGAAAGCGCGGTTCAGGCGCGGCTGCCATTTGAGCCAGGACATCCGGGCCCGCTTCAGTGGCCACTTCGTCCATCCCGGGGACAAGGTCGATCACGAATCGGGAGCACCCGTGCCGTCGTCACTGGTCGCAGGAGGATTGTGCGTCGCTCCGGGATGCGAGGTAGGAAACCACCTCGGCCGGCACCTCCATGGCGAACTCTGCCCCGTCGATCCCGGTGACTCCGCCGAACTTCGCCCTGGAGAGGCTGGCGTCTGCGCCGAACACCGCCCCGTCGAACTGGGCATTGCTGCCGAAGACCGCCTGACGAACCAAGCATTCCAAGCTGAACTTGGCTCGAGTGAACGTGGCGTGGTGGACGCGGCACCTGCTGAGGTCGAGGTCGATGAGGACCGCTCCGGTCAGGTCAAGGTTCATGCTTGCTCAGAGAGTCGCGGGCGGATGTCTCTGGTCACCTTGGTGGAGGTGGCGCGCGAGCAGCCGTTGCGCGGCGAGCACCACCAGCCCCACCCGCCACCACGTGCACGCCATTCCCGTGTCCCCTCAACATTCGCCGACCGGTCCTCTGTCCAAGGTCGCCGGTCCGATCGCTGCGGTTACGCAAGCTGCCGTGGACGACCCCGACATCCCCTGAACAGCCCATCCGGTCTGGTTGGGCCGGAGGCCTTATCGGCCGACCGCTTACAGTGCTCCAGCGAGTTCGATCACCAGGTCGGTCAGAATCCGGTCGAACCGTTTCAGGACGGCAGGCTGGATCGATCACTCGCGATTTACATCTTCATGAGTCCGAAGGAAAGTTACCTACTCCTCGGCAGCTTGCCGTCGACGTAAGGTGAGCGCGGCCGGGCCCGTAACGACGCCGTGCCGGGAGCGACACAATCGTATCGTCTCCGACCCGGAAGGGGCCTGCCCATGGAGCCGGTCGCCACCGCCTTGGCCAAGGCCTTGCTCGGACCAGCTGTGAAGTCTGCCGGGCAACGGCTCGGGGAGCGCGCGTTCGGTCCGCGTCACGAAGCCGCGCTGCGGAACGTCTACGAGCGCACGCTGGATTCGGTGATCGATTCCGGCTTGCCGGAGCGCACACCACGCGAAGAGCGCGAGCACGTGCGGTGGGTGGTCGGACAGGCGGTCGAAGTGGCGGTCGAAGCGGACATCTTCGACGGCGCCGCCGGGGCGGCGCCCCTTGATGCTCTGCTGCAGCGGCTGCGGGATCCGTCCCTGGGCATTGAGATCGAAACCCTGGACGCGCTCGGGGTGAACGCTGTCGAGTTGCTTGCCCGGTTCCTCGATGAATTTCCCGGCTGCCTGCAGGAAGAGGCGCAGCGACCCGACTCCCCGCTGTTCCACTTCGCCGTCCTGCGACAGTTCGACGCGGTCCGTGCGCAGGTCGAAAGGATCGCGGAGACCGTCGGTTTGCTCCCGCCGCAAGTCGGGGAACAGGACCGCATCCGGGTGCTGGGACGAGAGGGTCGGGTCCGGACGCTCACGGCGCTGTATCCAAGACCGTCTGATCAGCGGCGGAACGTAGGCACGACGGAGCTGGCTATGTCCGCGATCCTTCACGGCGTCTGGTCGCGAAACCTCGACTGCGCCGAGCAAGATCAAGATCAATATCTGCTACTTCCGACGGCTCCGAGCCCGGTCCACCGGCCTGCGCGGCTCCGCCGTCGTTGACCCTAATCTCCGCTTCCGGCCCTTGTTGGCGCGAGCGCGTGCACGAGATAGAGGAACGAGCCGCCGCGGTCCTGGCGGCCGCGGCCCGGAATCGGCTGTCCATCTAGTGGACGGGTTGCGCGCACTGGGCGGCACCGTGGATCAGGTCCTGTGGTCCGGCCGGGCTCCAAGTGCGCAAGGCGGGTGCCCAGGCCTGGGCCGCGGTTCGCACCGTCCGGCGCGGCTTGGCCGGCGGTGGCCTGCGCAGCCGCCTGCGCGCCGCCCTCGACCCCCGCACGCTCCTGGTCGACCGGCATCGGCCGGGGAACCGGAAGAGCCGGCCACCTTCACGGCGGCCGGCGCCGTGAAGGTGGCCGTCAGGACCTGGTCACCGTGGTCCGTCGAACCGGATCATCTCAGTCCGCCATGGAGACGTCGAAGCCCAACGCCCCACCGGCACCGGCGGAAACTCCCCCCTTGCCCTTCAGGTGCCACTTGCCGTCGGCTTCCGGAGCCCAGCTGCCTTCGGCGTCCAGACCGGTGCCGACTCGCCCTTCCGGCTGGACCTTGAGCCGGAACGGCCCGAGGTCGACCGAGTATTCGGGAGCCTGGGCGTTGACCGTGGCGCCGACTCCGGCCCCGGCCTTCACACCTTCCGTCGGCGTGGCGACCAGTTCCGCGTGGCCGGCGACGCCGAGGTTCCCCTCCGGCGCCCCGGAGACGTGCACGGGTCCGGTGGGTGTCGGCATCTCCGCCCCGCTGGAGCGGATACCGGCGAACCCCTCGGCGCTCAAGTCGAGCCCGCCGTCCCGCGTACGCTTGGCCAGCGCCTTGCCGTCCACACCAACGGTGATCTTGCCGACATCCCGGCCTCCCGGAGTGACGACCCTCGACTTGCGGCCGAAGTATTCCCCTTCGACGCCACCGATAACGTCACCCTCCGGTTCGATGATCCGGACCTCACCCCCGGCCGGTTCGTCCACCAGCCGCGGGCTCCGGCCGGTGAGGTACTTCATCGCGCGGTCGCAGTCCGCGTTGGGGCAGAAGAACCAGTGGACGAGCGGACCGTCGTCGTCCCATTGCGCGGGGACGGACCGGGTGGGCGCCGACCTGGCCATCGAGGCGTTCGTCGCTCGCCCGGGCGCCCGTTGGGGCTTGCTCGCCCGGGCCTGAAGCGTCTTCGCCGCGTCCGCGGTCTTCAGGAGCGCCCCGGCTACCGGCACCGCGCCCGCCGCGCGCCGGACCTTCGCGTGGTTGTCGAGGGTTTTCGCGGTCTCGGCGAGCTTCGCGTAGTTGCCGACCACGGGAACGTCCGACGC
>NZ_PPHF01000070.1 GCF_002904335.1 Amycolatopsis sp. CA-126428
TCGCGATCCGCGAGAGCTTGGTTCGTGTCCCGGTGGCCACCCGGTTTCCCTGGCGACTTGGAGAACTTTACACCCCTCCGGAGGGCCCGGAACAGGGGGGTACCTTAACCGCGTTCCCGCAGGTCAGGCCCCTGTTCCGGGCCGCCGGAGGCGGTCAGCCGCCGAGCGCGACGCCGGCGACGTTCCGCTTGCCCTTGCGGACCACGAGCCACTTGCCGTGGAGGGCGTCCTCGCGGGACGGCTTCCAGTCCTCGTCCGCGATCTTCACGTTGTTGACGTACGCGCCGCCCTCCTTGAGGGTGCGGCGCGCGGCGCCCTTGCTGTCCACCAATCCCCCGGCGAGCAGCAGGTCGACGATCGTCGGCTCGGCCGCCGGGTCGACCTTGCCGTTCGGGACCTCGGCCATCACCGCGTCGAGGGTGCGTTCGTCCAGTTCGGCGAGTTCGCCGCGGCCGAACAGCGCCTGGCTGGCGTTGATCACCTGCCGGGTCTGCTCCTCGCCGTGGACGAGGGTGGTGAACTCCTCCGCCAGCCGCTTCTGCGCGGCTCGCAGCTGCGGGCGCTGTTCGGTGTCCGCCGCCAGTGCGGCGATCTCCTCCTGGTTGAGGAAGGTGAACATCCGCAGGTAGCGGATGACGTCGGCGTCACCCACATTGACGAAGTACTGGTACCAGGCGTACGGCGAGGTCATCTCCGGGTCGAGCCAGAGGTTCCCGCCGCCCGTCGACTTCCCGAACTTGCGCCCCTCGGCGTCGGTGACCAGCGGCGCGGTCAGCGCGTGCACGCCCGCCCCGTCGGTCCGCCGGATCAGGTCGACGCCGCCGACGAGGTTGCCCCACTGGTCGGAGCCACCGACCTGCAGCTTGCAGCCGTACTGGCGGTGCAGCTGCAGGTAGTCCTGCGACTGCAGGAGCAGGTAGCTGAACTCGGTGTACGACATGCCGTCGCCCTCGAGCCGCCGCTTCACCGTCTCCCGGTTCAGCATGACGTTGATCGAGAAGTGCTTCCCGATGTCGCGCAGGAACTCGAGGGACGTCTGCTGCCCGGTCCAGTTCAGGTTGTTCTCGACGATCGCGCCGGTCGCCGAGTCGTCGAAGTCGACGAACCGTTCGAGCTGGCCGCGGATGCGCCCGGCCCACTCGGCGACGACGTCGAGGGTGTTCAGCGTGCGCTCCCCGGTGTCGCGCGGGTCGCCGATCATCCCGGTCGCGCCGCCGGCCAGCACGATCGGCCGGTGCCCGGCGCGCTGGAAGCGCTTGAGCATGAGCAGCGGGACGAGGTTGCCGGCGTGCAGGCTGGGTGCGGTCGGGTCGAAGCCGCAATAGAGCGTCACGGGACCCTGGTCGAGCTCGCGCCGGAGGGCGTCGATGTCGGTGGACTGCGCGATCAGGCCGCGCCAGGACAGCTCGTCGAGGATGTGTTCGCTCACGCCTGTAGATCCTCCCGCACCAGGTCAACCGACTAACTGGCGGGTCGGACCCGCCGCTTGCCGCCGCGGCGGTAGGTGGACACGGCGGGCGAGCCGTCGACCCAGAACCGCCACGGCGTGTCCATCGCCATCGCGACGCCGACGCGCGGGCCGCTGCGGACCCGCTCGGCCGGCACCCGCTCGCCGACCCGCAGCCGGACCGGCGACGACGGGTCGGTGAGGTCGACGCCGTTCTCCTGCCGGTCGATGCGCAGCACCGACGTGAGGATCGCCGGGCCCTTGGCGAGTTCGCCGGTCCCCCGCGCGTTCGGCCGCCGCTTGCGGACGACGTCGAGACCGCTGACGACTTCGCCCGCCCGTAGCAGCACCGCGCCGGCCACGCCGTCCTGCGAGCCGACGATGTTCGCGCAGAAGTGCATCCCGTAGACGAAGTACACGTACAGGTGCCCCGCGGGCCCCCACATCACGGCGTTGCGCGGGGTCCGGCCGCGGTAGCAGTGCGACGCCGGGTCGTCCTCGCCGCGGTAGGCCTCGACTTCGACCAGCCGGACGCCCACGGTGCCGTCGGGGCCGTCGGCCTCCAGGACCGAGCCGAGCAGCAGGTGGGCCAGGTCGACCGGATCGAGCGCGAGTTCGTCGCGGGTGAACAACCGGCCTGCGTCGCCGCTCAAACGGGGTTCCTCTCCTCGGCTGCCTGGCGCGCCCACCCTAACCCTTGAGCGATCGCTCAAACTACTTCTCTACAGTCGTTTTGAGCAGTCGCTCAAACTCTGAGGGGAGCAGGAGATGCGACCGAAGGCGCTCTACGTGGAGACCGTGATCCGCACGGACCTCGACACCCTCTGGCGGCACACCCAGGACCCGGTCCTGCACCGCCGCTGGGACCTCCGCTTCGCCGAGATCGCTCCGATCGACGGTCTTGACGGCCACTTCCGCTACGTCTCGCGGTTCCTCGGCGTCACGGTCGCCGGCGTCGGGGTGAGCGCGGCGTCGCGGGACTGGCCGGACGGCTCGCGCACGTCGGTGCTGCGGTTCGCCTCCGCCGACCCGCTGTCGCTGATCAGCTCGGGCGCCGGTTTCCGGCGCTACACACCGGTCTCCGGCGGCGTCCGGTTCGTCACCGGCTTCGACTACGGCACCCGCTGGGGACGCTTCGGACGGCTGGCCGACCGGGTGTTCCGGCCGGTGTTCGGCTGGCTGACGGCGTGGTCGTTCGACCGGCTGCGGCTTTGGCTGGAGACCGGCATCCCGCCGGAGGACCAGCCCCTGACCGCGCCCTCGGCCGCCCGCTGCGGCCGGACGCGGCCCCGCGACCAGGTGACTGCCGGAGCGTCGTCGTGACCGGCGTCTTCGAACGCACGCTCGGGGCGGATTTCGCGAACCTGCACCCCCGGATGCGGGAGCGGCTCGCCCTGTCGGACGGGCTCGGGATGATCGGCCACGGCGTGATGGACCGGATCTGGCGCGGCCCCGGCTTCACCCTGCCGTTCCGGTGGCTCGGGTCGGCGTGGCACATCCTGTTCCCCGAGCGCGGCCGGAACGTGCCGTTCACCATCGAGAACTACCCGTACCTGGACGGGCACGGCCGCGAAACGGTGTCCTTCGTGCGGACCTTCGAGTTCCCGGGGCGGCGCCGGCGGTTCGACGCCCAGATGGTGCACAGCACCGGACGCGGGCTCGTCGACTACCTGGGGACCCACCGGCACCTCGCGGTGACCGTCCGGCCGGACGGCGGGTTCCGGATCGAGGTCACGGTGGTCCATCCCCGCTTCGGGCCGGTGTTCGGCTACGCGGGCGGCTTCAGCGCCCGGTTCGTCGACGTCGGCCGCGGGGTGAGCGGCGCGGTCAAGCCGCTTCGTGAGAAGGTCATGGACTGATGGGCACCGGCCGGAACTCCAGTTCGCAGGACACGAAGCAGCGGCTCGTGGACGGCGTACTGGAAGTCGTCCGGCAGCAGGGCATCACCGCCGTTTCCGCCCGGTCGGTCGCCAGTGCCGCGGGCGCGAACCAGGCGCTGGTCTTCTACCACTTCGGCAGCGTCGAGGAACTCGTCGCGCAGGCGTGCCTCTCCGCGACGGAGGCCCGGGTCGCCCTCTACCGGGACCGGTTCGCGGCCGTGGCCACGGTCGGCGAACTGCTGGCGCTCGGGCGGGAGATCCGGACCGCGGAACGCGCGGAAGGCAACCTGGCCCTCCTGGCCCAGACGTTGGCCGGGGCCCAGGGCAGCGAACGGCTCGCCCAAGCGACCCGCGAGGGCCTGGACAAGTGGATCACCGAAGTCCGGGTGGCTCTCGAGCGCGTGCTCGAGGGGTCGCCGCTGGCCGAGCTCGCGGATCCCGACGGGCTGGCCCACGCCGTGTCCACCGGGTTCCTCGGGCTGACCCTGTTCGACACGGTCGACCCCGACGGCGCCGAGCAGGCCGTCGCCGCGCTGGAGCGGCTGGCCGTGCTCGTCGACGTCCTCGACGGGCTCGGCCCGGTGGCCACGCGGGCCGTCCGGGCCAAGCTCCGCAAGACCCTCAGTTGAGCCACTGGCGTGCCGCGGTGACACGCTCCTCGAGCCGGGCGCGCTGCTCGCCCACGCGCACCGGCGCCGTGCCGCCCCGGGCGTCACGGGACTTCACCGAGCCTTCGACGGTCAGGACCTCACGGACCGCGGGGGTGAGCGCCGGATTGATCTTCTCGAACTCTTCGTCGGTCAGCGCGTCCAGGCCGACGCCGCGGGCCTCGGCGACCCGGACGCTCTCGCCCGCCGCTTCGTGCGCGACGCGGAACGGCACGCCCTGGCGCACCAGCCATTCGGCGATGTCGGTGGCCAGGGTGAAGCCGGCCGGCGCCAGCTCGGCGAGCCGGTCGGTGTGGAAGGTGAGCGTTTCGAGCATGCCGGCGATCGCCGGGAACAGGAGCTCGAGCTGCTCGACCGAGTCGAACACCGGCTCCTTGTCCTCCTGCAGGTCGCGGTTGTAGGCCAGCGGCTGCGCCTTGAGGGTGGCCAGCAGGCCGGTGAGGTTGCCGATCAGCCGGCCCGCCTTGCCGCGCGTCAGCTCCGCGACGTCCGGGTTCTTCTTCTGCGGCATGATCGAGCTGCCGGTGGCCCAGGCGTCGTCCAGCGTGACGTACCCGAACTCGGCGGTGTTCCAGATGATCACCTCTTCGGCGATCCGGGACAGGTTCACCGCGAGCATCGCGACGGCAAAGGCGAACTCGGCGACGAAGTCACGCGAAGCGGTGCCGTCGATGGAGTTTTCGACGCTGGTGGCGAAGCCCAGCTCCTCGGCCACGGCTTCGGGGTCGAGCCCCAGCGACGAGCCGGCGAGGGCCCCCGAGCCGTACGGTGACTCGGCCGTACGGGCGTCCCAGTCCTGCAGCCGCGAGACGTCGCGCAGCAGCGCCTGGCCGTGGGCCATCAGGTGGTGGGCGAGCAGCACCGGCTGGGCGTGCTGCAGGTGCGTGCGGCCGGGCAGGATCGCGTCCGGGTGCCGCTTCGCCTGCGACACCAGCGCGTCGATGACCTCCAGGGTGCCCGCGACGACCCGGCGGGCGGCGTCGCGCAGCCACATCCGGAACAGCGTGGCCACCTGGTCGTTGCGCGAGCGGCCGGCGCGCAGCTTGCCGCCGAGCTCGGTGCCCGCGCGCTCGAGCAGGCCGCGTTCGAGGGCCGTGTGCACGTCCTCGTCGGCGATCGTCGGGGTGAACGTCCCCGAAGCGACGTCCTGGGCGAGCGTGTCCAGCGCGGCCAGCATGCCGGTCAGCTCGTCGTCGGTGAGCAGGCCCGCCTTGCGCAGCACCCGAGCGTGCGCCCGCGACCCGGCGATGTCGTAGGGCGCCAGGCGCCAGTCGAAGTGCGTCGACGCGCTCAGCGCGGCCATGGCCTCCGCCGGACCGCTGGCGAACCGGCCGCCCCACAGCTGCACCGGCTGCTCGTTCCCGCTCACTGTTCTCGCTTCTCCTCGGTGTTCGTGGGTTCAGGCGACCGTGATCCGGCCGTCGTACAGGACCAGGCGGACACTGGCATATCCGCGGCCGGTCCGCCGTTCGAGTGCGGCGCACGCTTCGCCGCGCCCGATTCTCTGCGCTTCGCCACGCGCGCTCAACATCCGGCGCGCTTCGGCGACGGAGACCGTCTCGCCGTCGATCGCCACCGGGATCCCGTGGTCGAACGTGATCACGACCTCGTCCGGCGCGAGGAACTCGCCCTCGGCCGGGAAGATGTCGGCGATCGCGATCATGGCGATCCTTCGTCCGCCGATCGCTGCGCGAGGGCGGCGAAACGCTCCGCCAGTTCCTTGCCCGTCAACGGTTCCCGGGCGATGACGGCGACCGTGTCGTCGCCCGCGATCGAGCCGACGACCTCTTCGAGCGCCGCCCGGTCGATGGCGCTGGCCAGGAACTGCGCCGCGCCCGGCGGTGTCCGCAGCACCATCAGGTTGCCGGACGAGTCCGCCGAGACCATCAGCTCGGCGAGCAGCCGGGAGAGCCGTGACGTCCCGCCCTGCACCCCGCGCACCGGGCTGCCGTCCTCGGGGATGACGTAGACCGGCGCGCCCGAGTCCGGCCCGCGCAGCTTGACCGCGCCCAGCTCGTCGAGGTCGCGCGACAGCGTCGCCTGGGTGACCTCGATGCCCTCGGCGGCCAGCAGCTTGGCCAGCTCGGTCTGGCTGCGGATCGTCATGGTGGACACCAGTTCGGTGATCCGCGCCTGCCGCCCCACCCGGCTGCTGGTCATCGCCGGCTCTCTTCGAACAGCCAGACCAGCAGGGCCTTCTGGGCGTGCAGCCGGTTCTCGGCCTCGTCCCAGACCGCGCTGGCCGGGCCGTCGATCACCTCGTCGGTGATCTCCCAGCCGCGGTGCGCGGGCAGGCAGTGCAGCACGATCGCGTCGTCCGCGGCCTTCTTCAGCAGCTCGGCGTTGACCTGCAGGGCGCGGAACGGGCCGACCCGGTCGAGGCCGTCGTTCTCCTGCCCCATCGACGTCCACGTGTCGGTGACGAGCACGTCCGCGCCGTCGACCGCCTCGTAGGGGTCGGTGAAGGCGGTGGCCGTGCCGCCCGTCTCCTCGCCGCGCTTCTTGGCGTCGAGCATGACCTGCTGGTCGGGCTGGAACCCGAGCGGCGAGACGACCCGGACGTGCATCCCGGCGGTGATCCCGCCGAGCAGCAGCGAGTGCGCCATGTTGTTGGCGCCGTCGCCGAGGTAGACGAGCTTGAGACCGGCGAGCTCGCCCTTGCGCTCGCGGATCGTCATCAGGTCGGTGAGCACCTGGCACGGGTGGAACTCGTCGGTGAGCGCGTTGACCACCGGGATCGACGCGGCCGACGCCATCGTCTCGATGCGCTTCTGCGCGAAGGTGCGCCACACGATCCCGTCGACGTAACGCGAGAGGACCCGCGAAGTGTCCTCGATAGTCTCTTCGCGGCCGAGCTGCATCGAGCGGCCGTCGACGATCACCGGGTGGCCGCCCAGCTGGCTGATGCCGACCTCGAACGAGAACCGGGTCCGCGTCGAGTTCTTCTCGAAGATCGCCGTGATGGACTTGCCGGCGAGGATCTTGTTGCCCAGCGGGTCGGCTTTGAGCGCGTCGGCGAGGTCGAGGATGGCTTTCTGCTCGGCCGGACTGACGTCGTCGTCGCGGAGGAAGTGGCGCAGCATCAGTCGGAGTCCTTCGTGGTGGAGTCGAGCGCGTCAGGGAGGGCGGCGAGGAAGCCCGCGGCCTGCTCGCCGTCGAGGACGAGCGGGGGCGCGAGCCGGACGGCGTCCGGCGCGACCGGGTTGACGAGGTAGCCCGCGGCCTGGGCGGCCTGGGCGACCGCCGCCGAAACGGGCTGCTTCAGGGCGATGCCGAGCAGCAGCCCGGCGCCGCGCACGCCGGCGACGAGCGGGTGGCCCAGCGCCTCGACGCCCGCCGCGATGTCCTTGCCCAGCGTGGCGACGTGGTCGAGGAGGCCCTCGGCGGCGATGGTCTTCAGCACGGCGAGGCCGGCCGCGCAGCAGACCGGGTTGCCGCCGAAGGTGGTGCCGTGCTGGCCCGGCTTGAGCAGTTCGCCGGCCGCGCCGACGCCGATCACCGCGCCCAGCGGCAGCCCGCCGCCGAGGCCCTTCGCCAGGGTGATGACGTCCGGGACGATGCCGGCCTGCTGGTAGCCGAACCAGGTGCCGAGCCGGCCGAGACCGGTCTGCACCTCGTCGAGCACCAGCAGCGTGCCGGTGGCTTTGGTGATTTCGCGGGCGGCCTGCAGGTAGCCGTCCGGCGCCGGGATGACACCCGCCTCCCCGAGCACCGGCTCCAGGAACACGGCCGCGGTGTCGGTGTCGACGGCGGCCTGGAGCGCCCCGACGTCCCCGAACGGCACGTGCTCCACCCCGGGCACCAGGGGCTTGAAGGGGTCGCGCTTCGCGGGCTGGCCGGTGAGCGTGAGCGCGCCCAGGGTCCGGCCGTGGAACGCGCCTTCGGCGGCGACCACCTTGGTGCGCCCGGTCAGCCGGCTGATCTTCAGCGCGGCTTCGTTGGCCTCGGCGCCGGAGTTGACGAACAGCACCTTGCCGTGGCCGGTGAGGCCGGCGACGTCGAGCAGCGCCTCGGCGAGCTCGACGGCGACGGGGTTGACGTAGAGGTTCGAGGTGTGGCCGAGCCGCTTGATCTGCTCGGTGACGGCCTCGACGATCGCCGGGTGGGCGTGGCCGAGCGCGTTGACGGCGATGCCGCCGACGAGGTCGACGTACTCCTGGCCGTCGGCGTCCCACACCTTCGCGCCTTCGCCGCGCACCAGCGTCAGCTTGGGCGTGCCGTAGTTGTCCATCAGGGCGGACTGCCAGTGCGCCTGGCCGTCCACATTGGACGTGAGGTCGGTCACGGGAGCTCCGTTTCGGGGAAGACCATGGTGCCGACGCCGCGGGAGGTGAAGACCTCCAGCAGCACCGAATGGGCGAGGCGGCCGTCGATCACGTGCGCCCGGCGCACGCCGCCGCGGATGGCGCGCACGCACGCCTCCATCTTCGGGATCATGCCGCTGGCCAGGCCGGGAAGCATGGTCTCGAGGCGGTCGACGCGGATGCGGTCGATCAGCGACGACCGGTCGGGCCAGTTCGCGTACAGGCCTTCGACGTCGGTGAGCACCACGAGCTTCTCGGCGCCCAGCGCGGCGGCCAGCGCACCCGCGGCCGTGTCGGCGTTGACGTTGTGCACGACGCCGTCGACGTCCGGGGCGACGGTGGAGACCACCGGGATGCGCCCGGCGTTGACGATGTCGAGCACCGCGTCCGGGTTGACCTCGGCGACCTCGCCGACCAGCCCGATGTCGACCGGCTCACCGTCCACAGTGGCCTGTTTGCGCTCGGCGGTGAAGAGCCGGGCGTCCTCGCCGGAGATGCCGACCGCGTACGGCCCGTGGGCGTTGATCAGCCCGACGAGCTCGCGGCTGACCTGCCCGGTGAGCACCATCCGGACGATGTCCATCGTCTCCGGCGTGGTGACCCGCAGGCCGCCTTTGAACTCGCCCTCGACGCCGAGGCGCTTGAGCATCGCGGTGATCTGCGGGCCGCCGCCGTGCACGACGACCGGGCGAAGGCCGGCCAGCCGGAGGAACACCATGTCCTCGGCGAAGGCCGCCTTCAGCTGGTCGTCGATCATGGCGTTGCCGCCGTACTTCACCACCACGGTGGCACCGTGGAACCGCTGCAGCCAGGGCAGCGCTTCGATGAGCACACCGGCCTTCTCGGCCGCCGTCGCGAGTCGTTCGTCCGCGGAAATCAGAGCCTCCTGGGTCATGAGGAGTACGCGCTGTTCTCTTCGACGTAACCGTGCGAAAGATCCGTGGTGTAGATGGTCGCGGTGCTCTCGCCGACGCCGAGGTCGACGACGATTTCGATGGCCCGGCCGGTGAGGTCCGCCTCGGACCGGTCGGCGGCGGGCACCCCCTGGGCGAACAGGGTGACGCCGTTGATCGCGATCGACACGGCCTCCGGGTCGATGCGGGCCGGCACCCGGCCGAGCGCCATGGCGATCCGGCCCCAGTTCGGGTCGGAGCCGAACAGGGCCGTCTTGACCAGGTTGTCCTCGGCGATCGTGCGGGCGACGGCGATCGCGTCGGCCTCGGTGGCCGCGCCCCGCACGGTGACGTCGACGTCCTTGGTCGCACCCTCGGAGTCCGCGCGCAGCTGGAGGACCAGGTCGTGGCTGACCGCGGTGAGCAGCTCGGTGAGCTCCGCTTCGGTGGGTTCGACCCCGCTCGCGCCGGACGCCAAGACCAGGACGGTGTCGTTGGTGGACGTGCCGCCGTCGACGTCGAGGCGGTCGAAGGTGACGTGGGTGGCCGCGCGCAGGGCCCGGTCGAGGATTTCCTTGTCCACGACGGCGTCGGTGGTCAGGACCGAGAGCATGGTGGCGAGGTTCGGCGCGAGCATGCCCGCGCCTTTGGCGAAGCCGCCGACGCTCCAGCCGCTGTCGTGTTCGGCGAAGGCCTGCTTCGGTTTCGTGTCGGTGGTCATCACGCCCGTGGCGGCGTTGAGGCCCGCTTCGGGGCTCGCGTCGAGGGCCTTGAAGGCGGTGTCCACTCCGGACAGGACCGCGTCCATCGGGAGCCGTTCGCCGATCAGGCCGGTGGAGCAGACGGCGACCTCGATCGCGCCGGCTTGCAGGACTTCGGCGACCTTTTCGGCGGTGGCGTGGGTGTCCTGGAAGCCGCCGGGCCCGGTGGCCGCGTTGGCGCCGCCCGAGTTGAGGACGACGGCCTTCAGCCGCTGCTGCTTGAGCACTTCCTGCGACCACAGCACCGGCGCGGCCTTGATGACGTTGCGCGTGAACACGCCCGCCGCGACGTCGAGCGGGCCGTCGTTGACGACCAGGGTGAGGTCGAGCGCGCCGGAGGCCTTGATCCCGGCGGCGACGCCGGCGGCGCGGAAGCCCTGGGGGCCGGTGACGGTCACGGTGCCACTCCTACGGTGGAAAGGCCGGTGGTCTCGGGGAGGCCGAGGGCCAGGTTCATCGACTGGACGGCACCGCCGGCGGTGCCCTTGGTCAGGTTGTCGATCGCGGCGACGACGATCAGCCGCTCGGCGTCGGGGTCGACCGTGACCTGCAGCTGGGTGTTGTTCGAGCCGAGCGTCGACGCGGTCGTCGGCCAAGCGCCCTGGGGCAGCAGCTGGACGAACGGCTCGGCGTCGTAGGCCTTTTCGTACGCCGCTCGCGCGGCGGCCTCGTCGATGTCGCCCTTCAGCGGAGCGCTCGCCGTGGTGAGGATGCCGCGGGGCATCGGCGCGAGGACCGGGGTGAAGGACACGGTGACCTTCTCGCCCGCGACGGCCGAGAGGTTCTGTGCGAACTCGGGGGTGTGGCGGTGGGCGCCGCCGACGCCGTACGCGCTGGCCGAGCCCATCACCTCGGAACCGAGCAGGTTCGGCTTGAGGCTCTTGCCCGCGCCGGAGGTGCCGGTGACCGCGACGATCGTGACGTCGGGCTCGATCAGGCCGGCGGCGAACGCGGGCGCGAGGGCCAGCGATCCGCCGGTCGGGAAGCAGCCCGGCACGGCGATGCGCTTGGTACCGGCGAGTTTTTCGCGGGCGCCGGGCAGCTCGGGCAGGCCGTACGGCCATTGGCCGGCGTGGTCGCCGCCGTACCAGCGCTGCCAGGCGGCGGCGTCGGCCAGGCGGTGGTCGGCGCCGAGGTCGACCACCAGGACGTCCGGGCCGAGCTGCGCCGCGATCGCCGCGGAGTGCCCGTGCGGCAGTGCGAGGAAGACGACGTCGTGGCCGGCGAGGGTCTCCGGCGTCGTCTCGGCCAGGACGCGGTCGGCGAGGGGGACGAGGTGGGGCTGGTGGACGCCGAGCTTCGTGCCCGCGCTGCTGGCGGCCGTGAGCGCGCCGATCTCGACCCCGGGATGGGTCAGGAGCAGGCGCAGCAGCTCACCACCCGCGTACCCGCTGGCTCCGGCCACCGCGATGTTCACCGTCATACGCATGATTATGCACGCCCTTGCAAGTCTAAACAAACCCGGAGTGGTGGCCGCCACCTTGGGATGCTGGGCGCATGACGGACACCCCGGCCCGGCTGCTCGGCCTGCTCTCGCTGCTCCAGACCCCCCGCGAGTGGCCGGGCAGCGAACTGGCCGGGCGCCTGGGCGTCAGCCCGCGAACCATCCGCCGCGACATCGAGCGGCTGCGCGACCTGGGGTACCCGGTCGAGGCCAGCCGCGGGATCACCGGCGGGTACCGGCTGGTCGCCGGCACCGCGATGCCCCCGCTCGTGCTCGACGACGAGGAAGCCGTCGCGATCGCGGTCGGGCTGCGGACCGCCGCGGGGCAATCCGTGTCCGGCATCGAGGAGGCGTCCGTGCGGGCGCTCGCCAAGCTGGAACAGGTCCTGCCGGCCCGGCTGCGCCGCCGGGTGGGCACGATCGGCACGGCGACGGTCGCCGTGCCGGCCACCGGACCGGTCGTCGACCCGGCGCAGCTGACGGTGTTCGCCGGGGCGATCACCAACCACGAAACCGTCCGCTTCCGCTACCGCGCCCACGACGGCGCCGAGACCCGGCGCCGGGCCGAGCCGCTCCGGCTGGTCGCCGCGGGCCGCCGCTGGTACCTGGTCGCGTACGACCTCGACCGGGCGGACTGGCGCGTGTTCCGCGCCGACCGCGTCCGCGAAGCCCAGGCGACCGGCGGCCGGGCGGTGCCACGCGAGCCGCCCGCGACGGACCTGGCGACCTACGTCACCGACCGGTTCCACGACCTGGCACCGACGTATCGGGCGGTGGCGGTCCTGGCGGAACCGGCCGCTCAGGTGGCGCCCCGCCTCGGCCAGGCGCCGGCCGACCTGACCGACCTCGGCGACGGCCGATCCCGGTGGCGGAGCCACCCGGACACGGTGGACTGGCTCGCGTTCCGGTTGCTCGGGCTGGGGTGCGCGTTCACGGTCGAGGAACCGCCGGAGCTGGTCGAACACCTCAAGGTGCTGGCCGCCCGCGCCGCCGCGGCGGTGCGGGGCTGACCGGGAAGCCCGGCGCGGGGACGGCTGCGCGGGACAGTGACACTTTCCTCGGCCGCGCACCGCGACCCTGTCGGGCGCCTGACCATGCCGACCGCGGCCCCGGCGTGAGGTTGTATCGTGGTACAGCACCTCTCCTCCTCCTGCGGAAATGGCGGTGAGGCAGCCCTTCGCGGTGTTCCAGCGCGAACCAGCCGCCGCGGGCGGCAGCCTGCTCACCGAAGCCGGCTTGGATGTAGTGGTCGCCTCGATCGAGGACCGCGAACCAGTTCTCCGCCGACAACCGGCCCAGCGCCGCTGCGATGTCGGCCGCGCCGGGGTTCTCGATCCGCGATCCGTCGCAGGACGACAACACCAGCACCGGATCGCCGCGCGCCGCGGGCGGGGCGTACACCGCGCCGCCTTGCGGGTCGTAGAGGACGAGACTGTGGCGCTCGGCCAATTCATCGAAGCTCATCGGGCTGCTCCGTTCGGTGAAGTGAGGGACGACGGCGGCCCGGTGGGCCGGTCCACGCCGCGGACCGGCCCACCGCCGCCGGTCAGCCCGGCTCACCTCCGTCCAGATCCGTGCGCCTGCTCGGCGGCACGGGGAGGTAGCAGCCCGGGTTCTCCGGGTCGCAGCCCACGCGCGGCAGCCGGGCGCGGATGCCGCCGGGGGTGCGCTCGAAGTACTCCGCGATCTGCGCGACGCTCTCCCCCGCGATCCACCGGCTCTCCAGCTCCGCGTCCGACTCCGCGCTCCACGGGCGGCCCTGCTGGGCAGGACGGCCCGCGGATCTTCGCCGGGGCCCGCGGCCCGCGCCGGTCGCGGACAGCAACTCGTCCGCGACGAGCTCCGCCACCGTGGCCGCCACCGCGACGTCCACGTCGAGGCTGCCCTCGGCGACCGGTTCGCCGCCGGGACCGCCGGCCTCCAGGGTGATCATCACCCGGGGCGTGGGTTCGGCGCGGTCGACGTCCGTCCTGGTCGCGACCACGATCTGGTAGGTGTTTTCCTCTGCCCGGATCTCGGTCCGGCGCTCTTCGATGATCGACATGCCACGAAGCTAGCGCGCACCCCCGACAATTTTCGGTCACGCGCAGCTCACGGCCCACTTCGCTCCGAAATTGTCGGACCCCTCCCCTAACGTCTCCCTCGACCACGAACCGTCACCAGGAGGCGACGATGGGACACCGGCGGACAAGACGCTGCCCCGGTCCGGAAGAACCGGACCGGGGCAGCGGGATCACGCGGTTTCGCTCAGAAGTGCAGCAGCTGGGCCAGCGCGCTCTGCTTCTCCTGGGCGGCCTTCGCGGTGTTGTCCGAGTTCTGCGCCGCGGCGCCGTCGGGCACCGGCGCCGGCACCGGGCTGCACTGGACGTCCGAGTGGTTGCCGGGCTGGCGCTTCGGCAGGGTGCCGGTGGCCAGGTAGTCGGCGATCTTGTCGTCCACACAGGACACCCCGGACAGCGAACCGGCGTGCGTGGTGCCGCCCGGCGCGCTGATCAGGCTCGAGTTCGGGAACCGCTTCCGCACCTCGAGGCTGCCGGCGTACGGCGTGGCGGCGTCGAGCTCCTCGCTGATGAGCAGCGCGCCGGCCACCTTGCGGCCGTCGATGTCCACCGGCTTGCCCGCCTTCGCCGGCCAGAACGCGCAGGGCGCGTTGAACCAGGCGTTGCCCCAGGTCTCGAACGGGGCCTTGAAGTAGGTCAGCCAGTTGTCGACCCGCCACCGGTTCCAGTCGGTCGGCCACTGCACGTCGGTGCACTGCACGCCCAGGTACACGGCGAAGCCGTTATCGTCGCCGGGCGGGTTCGAGCTGTCGTAGAGCTCCTTGAGCGTCTGCCAGTCACCCTGGTGCACGTAGCCGTCGAAGGCCTTGGCCATGTCGACCCAGCCGAAGACGTAGTAGCCGGCCTGCAGGAAGATGTCGGTCCACTCGTCGCCGCCGATCACCCCGCCCGCCGGGTCCTTGGCGAGCTTGCGCTGCGTGGCGTACCACAGCTTCTCGACGGCGTCGCCGGTCTTGCCCAGGTGGTAGACGTCGTCGTACTTGGCCAGCCAGTCGAAGTAGATCTTGATGTTCTTGTCGAACGCGACGTCCTGGTCGAGGTTGGCCTGGTACCAGACCTTCCGCGGGTCGACGTTGCCGTCGAGCACCATCCGGCGGACGTTCTTCGGGTACAGCGTGCTGTACGCCTGGCCGAGGTAGGTGCCGTAGGAGAAGCCGTAGTAGTTGATCTGCTTCTCGCCCAGCGCCTTGCGCAGGCTGTCCATGTCCTGCGCGACGTCGGTCGTCTTCAGGTGGTTCAGGATCTCGCCGTTCTTGCGGCACGCGTCGGCGTACCCCTTCGAGCGGGCGAGCCAGGTCTTCTCCAGCTGCACGGTGGTCGGCACGTAGGCCGGCCGGTTGTAGCTGAAGTAGTTCCCGTCGCAGCTGATGGCGGGCTTGCTGGACCCGACGCCCCGCGGGTCGAAGCCGATCCAGTCGTAGTTGTCCCCGGCGTGGTTCGGCACGTACTTGCCGAGCACCGACAGGCCGAGGCCGGAGCCACCCGGGCCGCCCGGGTTCACCAGCATGATGCCCTGGGACTGCGCGGTCTTGTGCTTGATCCGCGAGACCGCGACGGAGACCTTCGTCCCGCCCGGCTTCGCGTAGTCCATCGGCACTTCGAGGAAGCCGCATTCGGCGCCGTTGGCCTTGAGGCTCGCCGACGCGCAGGGGCCCCAGGCGATCGGCGCGGGAGTGAACTGCGCCCCGGGTTCCGCCGAGGCCGCGGGCGCGGCGGCCATCAGCCCGGCCGCGAGCCCCGCGGCGGCGATGGCGGCAACGATTCGTTTCACAGTCATCCTTTTCGTCCGCATTCGACGGCGTTCGCCAGATTTTCGACGAAACTACCGGCAACCTCGGCCAATCTCGCTGACCGACGCGACTTTCGCCATCCGCCTTTCGTCGGGACCTGCGGCGCCTGCGCAAGCCGGAACTGTCGGTGGCCGGCAGTACGCTCCGGATCGCCGGAGCCCGACGGGAGGACAGATGAGCGCGGACGAGAGGCTGGTCAAGGCGATCCGTGCCGGACTGGCGGAGCTGGCGGACCCGGCGAAAGCGCCGGCGATGCAGGCGTACATGAAGTCGGCCATGCCGTTCCGCGGGGTGGCGAAACCCGAGCGCGGCGCCCTCCTCAAGCGGGTGCTGGCCGAGCACACATTGCCGGATCGGGTGACATTCTCGGCAACTGTCCTGGAGCTGTGGCGGACCGCCGAATTCCGCGAGGAGCGCTACGCGGCCATCGATCTTTCCGGGTACCGGGCCTACCGGCGGTGGCAGGACCCGGACCTGGTCCCGGTGTACGAGGAAATGATCGTCGGCGGAGCGTGGTGGGACCACGTGGACGAGTTGGCCATCCGGAGGATCGGCCCGATCCTCCGGGAGTACCGCCCCCGGATGACACCGATCATGCTGGCTTGGGCCCGCGACGACGACCTCTGGCGCCGCCGGACGGCCATCATCTGCCAGGTGGGGGCCAAGGAAGACACGGACAAGGACCTGCTCACCCGCGCGATCGAGCCGGCGATCGGGGAGACCGAGTTCTTCCTGCGCAAGGGAATCGGCTGGGCCCTGCGAGACTACGCGAAGACGGCGCCGGACTGGGTGCGGTGCTTCGTGGACGATCACCCGGGGTTGTCCGGGTTGTCCAGGCGGGAGGCGCTCAAGCACATCGGCTGAGGTGCGGGTGCGGGGCGCCTGGAGGGTCGGTTCGCGTGTCTGGACGGTCGGCTCGCGTGACTGGACAGTCGACACGCGTGACTGGACAGTCGGCTCGCGTGATTGAACGGACGACACGCGTGCCTGGGGGGTCGACACGCGTACCTGGACGGTCGGCTCGCGTGCCTGGGGGGGTCGGAGCGGGGCTGGTGGGCCGGCCCCTCCTGCCGGAGGGCGGGAGGGGCCGGGGAGCGTCAGGCGCGGAGGGTGGCGTTGAAGCGCTCGCCTGCCGCTGCCACCGCTGCGTCGCGGGCCTTGGTGGCCTCGTCGATCGTCAAGGTGCGGTCCGGCGCGCGGAACCGCAGCTTGTACGCCAGCGATCGCTTGCCCTCGCCGACCTGCTCGCCCGCGTACACGTCGAACAGCGTGATGTCCTCCAGCAGCTCGCCCGCACCCGTCCGCAGGACCTCCGCGAGGTCCGCCGACGGGACATCCTCCGCCACCACCAGGGCCACGTCCAAGAGCACGGGCGGGTAGCCCGAGACGCTCGGTGCCGGGCGGGCGTCCGGGAGCGGGATCGCGTCCAGGTCCAGCTCCATCGCCACCGTCCGGGGCGGCAGGCCGAGGGCCTCGACCACCTTCGGGTGCAGCTCGCCCGCGTAGCCGACCGGCCAGTCGCCGACCCGGAGCTGGGCGCAGCGGCCCGGGTGCCACGGCGGGAGGTCGGCCGCCTGCACCTTCAGCTCGACCCCGGCCGCCTCGGCGATCGTGCGGGCCGCCTGGACCGCGTCGGCCCAGTTCGCCGGCTCGCCCGGACCCCACCAGCCCGCCCGGTGCCGGTTGCCGGCGAGGACCGCCGCCACGTGCAGCGGCTGCTCGGGCACCGCCGCCTCCAGCAGGGCCAGGTCCTCGTCCGACGGGCGCCGGTCGACGCCGAGGTCGGGAACCTTCAGCGGGTTCGGGGCCGGGAGCACCACCTGGCCGATGTGGTACAGCGAAACGTCCTTCATCCCGCGGGACACGTTGCGCAGCAGGGTGTCCAGCAGGCCCGGCAGCAACGTCGTCGCCAGGCGGTTGCGGTCGGCCTCCAGCGGGTTGCGGACGACCAGCGCGTTGCGGCGGCTGTCGTCGGCCGGGAGACCGAAGGCGTCCCACACCGCGTCGCTGACGAACGGGAACGGGCGCACCTCGACGTACCCCGCCTCGGCCAGCGCCCGGGAGACACTCCGGACGCGCCGCTGGCCGTCGGTCAGGCCGCGGCCGGCCGGGGCCGCCGGGAGGGTCGACGGGATGCTGTCGTAGCCCTCGAGCCGCAGCACCTCTTCGACGAGGTCGGCCGGCTGGTGCAGATCGCCGCGCCAGCTCGGCGGGATCGCCGTGACCAGGCCCGTTCCGTCGTCACCCGTGCCGACCGAGACCTTGCAGCCGATCTGGGTGAGCCGGCGGACCGTCACGCCGCGCTGGTAGTTCACGCCCGCGACCTTGTCGGGCAGGTTGATCGGCATGACGACCGGCGGGTTCGGCTCGACCGTGCCCTCGTCGGTGCGGCCGGGCTGGATGGCGGCGTCGCCGTACTGGCGCAGCAGCCGGGCGGCCAGCTCGACCGCCGCCGCGCACAGCTGCGGGTCGGTGAACCGCTCGAACCGCTTGGCGGCCTCGGAGAACAGCTTGTGCCGCCGCGCGGTGCGGCTGATCGCCGCCGGGTTCCAGTGCGCCGCCTCGAGCAGCACGTCGGTGCTCTCCGGCGTGATCTCGGTGCTCGCGCCACCCATCGTGCCGGCGAGCGAGATGACGCCGCTGTCGTCGGCGATGACCACGTCGTCCGGGTCGAGCGTGCGCTCGACATCGTCCAAAGTGGTCAGTTTCTCGCCCGGCTTCGCCCGCCGCACCACCAGGTCGCCCTGGATGGCCTTGGTGGCGAACGCGTGCAAGGGGTGCCCGAGCTCGAGCATCACGTAGTTCGTGACGTCGACGGCCAGCGAGATCGACCGGATGCCGGCCAGCATCAGCCGCCGGCGCATCCGCCACGGCGTCGGCGCGGTCGCGTCCAGGCCGGTGACCCGGCGCAGCACGAACCGCGGGCAGCCTTCCGGGTCCTCGACGCGGACCGGCCAGGCGTCGCCCTCGGCCGCCGGGACCTCCAGCAGGGCCGGGTCGCCGAAGGGCACGTCGAGCGCGTTCGACAGCTCGCGCGCGAGCCCACGGATCGACAGCGCGTAGCCCCGATCCGGGGTCGGAGCGAGCTCGATCACCGAGTCGTTCAGGCCGAGCAGCTCTTGGGCGTCGTCACCCGGGCTCGCGGTGCCCGGGGGCAGCACGAGGATGCCGGTGTGGTCGTCGCCGAGGCCGAGCTCGCGCGCCGAGCAGATCATGCCGTCGCTGATCCGGCCGTAGGTCTTGCGGGCGGCGATGGCGAAGTCGCCGGGCAGGACGGCGCCCGGCAGCGCGACGACGACCAGGTCGCCCTCGACGAAGTTGCGCGCTCCGCAGATGATGCCGCGGGTCTTGATGCCGTGCGGGCCCTCGTCGAACTCGCCGGCTTCGTCCTCGTCCTCGTCCTCGTCGTCGAGTTCGTCGTCGTCGAGGTCCTCGGCTTCGTCGGCGGGCTCGCCGACGTCGACGCGGCAGAAGCGCACCGGCTTCTTGAACTCGGTGAGCTCCTCGATCTCGGCCACCCGGCCGACCACCAGCGGGCCGGTCACGGGACCGAGCTCGTGCAGGTCGTCGACCTCGATGCCGATCCGGACGAACGCGTCGGCCAGGTCCTGCGGCGTGACCTCCTCAGCGAGCTCGAGGTGTTCGGTCAGCCAGCTGACTGGGACTCGCACTACGCCTCCGTTCCGAAGGGAAGGGTGAAGCGGACGTCGCCCTCCACCATGTCGCGCATGTCCGGGATCCCGTTGCGGAACTGCAGGGTGCGCTCGATGCCCATGCCGAAGGCGAACCCCGAGTACACCTCGGGGTCGACACCGCAGGCGCGCAGCACGTTCGGGTTGACCATGCCGCAGCCGCCCCACTCGACCCAGCCGGGGCCGCCCTTCTTCTCCTCGAACCAGACGTCCACCTCGGCGGACGGCTCGGTGAAGGGGAAGAAGTGCGGGCGCAGCCGCGTCTTGGAGCTTTCGCCGAACATCGCGCGGGCGAAGGCGTCCAGCGTGCCCTTGAGGTGGGCCATGGTGATGCCCTTGTCCACCGCGAGGCCTTCGACCTGGGTGAACACCGGGGTGTGCGTCGAGTCGAGCTCGTCGGTGCGGTACGTCCGGCCGGGGCAGACGACGTACACCGGCAGGTCGCGGTGCAGCAGCGTGCGCGCCTGGACCGGCGAGGTGTGCGTGCGCAGCACCAGGCCCGAGTCCTCTTCGCCGACGTAGAACGTGTCCTGCAGCTGCCGGGCCGGGTGGTCCTTGCCGAAGTTCAGCGCGTCGAAGTTGAACCACTCGGCTTCGAGCTCCGGGCCCTCGGCGACCTCGTAACCCATCGCGACGAAGGCGTCCGCGACGCGTTCGGAGATGGTGCTGATCGGGTGCCGGGCGCCGCGCGGGACGCGGTCCCACGGCAGGGTGACGTCGACCGCCTCTTCGCGCAGCACGCGCTCGTCGCGCTCCACCTGGAGCTCGGCGCGGCGGGCGTCGAAGGCCGCCTGGACGGCCTGGCGGGCCTCGTTGACGCGCTTGCCCGCCTCGGCCTTCTCCTGCTTGGGCAGGGCACCGATCTCACGGCGGGCCAGCATCAGCGGCGCGTGGTCGCCGAGGTGGGCCGGCTTGACCTCGGCCAGCCCTTCGAGCCCGGTCGCGGCGGCGAACGCCGCTTCGGCGGCCTTGACCGCCGCCTGCAGCGTCTCAGGGGCGAGTACCGCGCCCTGTACTTCCTTCTCCGTGGCTCCGGACATAACTCCTCGGCGTCCGCTGGGACTGGTTCGTTCGCGCTCCGCCGCACACGGCGCGCGAGAGGTCAAAGGCGGGAAAAGTCTATGGGATCGGCTCCGCACGCCCCCGGTCGCCCCGGGGGCGTGCGGACACCCGGTCACCGCGCGGAGAACACCTCGGCGGAGGCGGCCGGCGCGAGCGCACCGGGCACCGCTCCGCCGGCTCCGGCGCGGCGGTGCAGAAAGCCGTGCCACACCCCGAAAGGAGGGGGCCGGCCGCTGGTCAGCGGCGTGCCGCCAGCGCGCTCGTGTAGACGCAGACGGCCGCCGCGGTGGCGAGGTTGAGGCTCTCGGCGCGGCCGTACATCGGGATCCGGACCGCAAGGTCGGTCCGGTCGAGGACCTCGGCCGGCAGACCGTGGGCTTCGTTGCCGAACACCCACGCCGTGGGCACGGCGAGGTCCACCCGATCGAGTTCGGCGTCGGCGTAACCGTGGGCGGCGAACGTCCGCAGGCCCGCGGCCGAGCAGACGGCCAGCGCGGCCGGGACGTCGCGGACGCGCGCGATCGGCAGGTGGAACAGGCTGCCGGCGGCCGCGCGGACGCACTTGCCGTTGTGCGGGTCGACCGTGTCGCCCGCCAGGACGACCGCGTCGGCGCCGGCCGCGTCGGCGACCCGGATCACCGTGCCGGCGTTGCCGGGGTCGGCGACGTCCACCAGCACCACCACGAGCCGGGCAGCCGGGGTCACGGCCTCTTCGAGGGGCCGGTCCAGCAGCGCGCAGACGGCCACGATGCCCTGCGGCGTCACGGTTTCCGACAGCCCCTCGGCGGCGCGGTCGGTGATCGGCGAGACCCCGACGCCGGCCGCGCGGGCCGCGTCCACCAACTTCGCGTGCTGTGCGGCCGCGCGCGAAGTGACGAACAGCTCGTACACCGTGCCGTCCGCCAGCGCGGCCTCGACGGCGTTGGCGCCCTCGGCCAGGAACCGGCCGGTCTTGTCGCGTTCCGCGCGCCGGGTCAGCTTGCGCGCAGCAACGACCCGGGGGGTCCGTTCGGTGAACGGATCCGCCCCGGGTCGGGAAAAGCTGCCGGTCAGGCCGACTTCGCTTCGCCGGTGTTGACGTTGGCCTTGGCGAGCTCGGCCAGCGCGGTGAAGGCGGCGGCGTCGTTGACGGCCAGGTCCGCGAGGATCTTGCGGTCGACCTCGACACCCGCGGCCTTGATGCCCTGGATGAACCGGTTGTAGGTCACGCCGTTGGCCCGGGCGGCCGCGTTGATGCGGGTGATCCACAGCTGGCGGAAGTCACCCTTGCGGGCACGGCGGTCCCGGTAGGCGTAGTTCAGCGAGTGAAGCGTCTGCTCCTTGGCCTTGCGGTACAGCCGCGAACGCTGGCCGCGGTAGCCGCTGGCCAGTTCGAGAGTTGCGCGACGCTTCTTCTGGGCGTTTACCGCCCGCTTGACGCGTGCCACGGGTCCATCCTGTCGATCTCAGGGGGCGAGGGGGCCGCCCCGGGTGGTTACAGCAAGTTCTGCGGGATCAGATGCCGAGCAAGCGCTTCACGCGGCTGACCTCGGTCTTGGCCACCTCGGTGGTGCCCTCGAGGCGGCGGGTCACGCGGCTGGACTTCTTCTCCATGCGGTGACGCCGGCCGGTCATCTGGCGGCGCAGCTTGCCCGTCCCCGTCTTGCGGATGCGCTTGGAGGTCCCGCTGTGGGTCTTCATCTTCGGCATTTCTGTCCTCTTTCGTGCGGCGGCTCACCGGAGAATCCGGTGAGCCGCTGGCTCGTGCTGGTCGGCGCTTATGCCTCGGGGGTCGGCTCGGGGGCCGCCTCGGCCTTCGCCTTCGGCTTCACGTTCTTGTGCGGGGCCAGCACCATGATCATGTTGCGACCGTCCTGCTTCGCCGAAGACTCGACGAAACCCAGTTCGGTGACGTCCTCGGCGAGCTTCTGCAGCAGCCGGTAGCCGAGCTCCGGCCGGGACTGCTCGCGACCGCGGAACATGATCGTGACCTTGACCTTGTTGCCCGCCGCCAGGAAGCGCGACACGTGACCCTTCTTGGTCTCGTAGTCGTGCTGGTCGATCTTGGGGCGCAGCTTCTGTTCCTTGATGACGGTCAGCTGCTGGTTCCGACGCGACTCGCGGGCCTTCTGCGCGCTCTCGTACTTGAACTTGCCGAAGTCCATGAGCTTGCACACCGGCGGGCGGGCCTGCGGCGCGACCTCGACGAGGTCGAGGTCGTTCTCCTGCGCCAGGCGCAGCGCATCCTCGATCCGGACGATGCCGACCTGTTCGCCGGCGGGTCCGACGAGACGGACCTCCGGCACCCGGATTCGGTCGTTGATGCGTGTCTCGGAGCTGATGGGGCCTCCTTGGTCCGAGGAATGTTTCGTGTTCTCGTTCGACCTGGTGCCCACATAGCGAAGGCCCCGACACCATTCGGTGCGCGGGGCCCACTCTGTTTCCGATCGCACCCGGCCGCGAAGCCGGGCACTTCACCCTGGACTTGACGTCCGGGTGAGACCGGACCCGGCCACCTGTACGGTGACGCGGGTGGGAGCGGGGCTCCACTTGCCGCCCCCGATCGCTCGGGGGCTGGTCGCTCGTGGAAGGGTACCAGACGTGTCGGAACAACCTTCCCAACAGCCCCCGTATTCCCCGGACGCGCGCCACCTGGAGGACATCCCCAGCGTGGAGGTGATCAGCCGCGCCGCCGTCATGCTGCTGTCGGCCGGCGCCGAACGGCTCGGCCTGGCCGACGCCGATCCCGCCACCTCCCCGCACCGGGACCTCGATGAAGCGCGCCGCCTGATCACCGCGCTGGCCGGGCTCGTGACGGCCTCCGCCGAGTACCTGGGGCTGCACGCCGGGCCGCTGCGCGATGGCCTGCAGTCGCTCCAGAAGGCATTCCGGGAGGCTTCGGCTGTGCCCGACGAGCCTGGTCAGGGGCCTGGCGAGAAGTACACCGGCCCCGTCTACTGACATTTCAGTCGCTCGGAGCCTGGCTCGGCCGGCTTGCTCGTCGCTCGTCACTGACATTTCACTCGCCCGGGTGCCAGCCCGGGCGAGCCTGCGAGTAACTGATATTTCAGTCGCTCGGCGCCTGGCCGGGCGAGCCGCTCGTGACTGATATTTTACTCCCTCGGGATCCTCGCCCGACGAGCCTGCTTGTGACTGATGTTTCACTCGCTCGGGTTCTTGCCGGGCGAGCCTGCTCACATCTAACATGTTAGATGTGAGTCTCTCAAAGGTCAGCCGCCCACTCCTGCGCGACGAGGCGTACGACCGCATCCGGCAGGCCATCGTCGACGGCACGTTGCCGCCGGGTACCCCCCTGCGCGACGGCGACCTCGCCGACCAGCTCGGCCTCTCGAAAGCCCCCGTCCGGGAAGCCCTCCGGCGGCTGGCCGACGACGGCCTCGTCGACTCGAAGCCGCAGAGCTACACGCGGGTCTCCGACGTCATGTCGCGCGACGTCCTGGACGCCCGGGAGATCGTCCGCGTGCTGCACGAGTTCGCGGTGAAACAAGCCGCCCCGAGGTGCCGGGCGGCCGACGTCGCCGCGATGCGCGCGGCCAACGACCGCTTTGCCGCGGCGATCGAAGCGCGGGACGTCGCCGCCGCCGTGAAAGCGGATGACGATCTGCACGACATCCCCGTCCGGCTGGCGGGCAACGCCGCGGTGGCCGCGACCCTCGACCGCTACACCCCGCTGCTGCGCCGGCTGGAGCGCGCGCACTTCAGCTCGGCGCTCGCCTGGAACTCCGTCGAGCGCCACACGAAGCTCATCGACGCCCTCGAGAAGCACGACACCGAAACCGCCGCCTCCGTGATTTCGACCATCTGGACCGAGCTGCTGGAGGACCGATGACCCTCGCCGACTTCCCCCGCTACCCCCTGCTGTTCGGCCCGTCGCCGGTGCACCCGCTCGAGCGGCTCACCGCGCACCTCGGCGGAGCGAAGGTCTGGGCGAAGCGCGAGGACGTCAACTCCGGCCTCGCCTACGGCGGCAACAAGACCCGCAAGCTCGAATACCTGGTCGCCGACGCGCTCGCGCAGGGCGCCGACACGCTCGTCTCCATCGGTGGCGTCCAGTCCAACCACACCCGCCAGGTCGCGGCCGCCGCCGCGCGGGCCGGGCTGAAGGCCGTGCTGGTGCAGGAAAGCTGGGTCGACTGGCACGACCCGCTCTACGACAAGGTCGGCAACATCCAGCTCTCGCGCATCCTCGGCGCGGACGTCCGGCTCGTGCAGGCCGGCTTCGGCATCGGGTTCAAGGAAGCCTGGGAGGACGCGGTCGCCGAGATCGAAGCGAACGGCGGGAAGCCGTACGCCATCCCGGCCGGCGCGTCGGACCACCGGCTCGGCGGCCTCGGGTTCGCGAACTGGGTCGTAGAGCTGGAGCAGCAGGAGGCGGAACTGGGTGTCTTCTTCGACACGGTGATCGTCTGCTCGGTCACCGGCAGCACCCAGGGCGGCATGGTCGCGGGGACCGCGCTCGGAAGGACCCGACGCATCCTCGGCATCGACGCCTCCGCGAAGCCCGGGGAGACGCGCGAGCAGGTCACGCGCATCGCACGCAACACCGCCGAGCTGATCGGCGCCGGCGAGATCGCGGAAGTCGAGCTGGACGACCGCTACCACGCCGGGGTCTACGGCATCCCGGACAAGTCCACTGTGGACGCGATCGAGACCTGCGCGCGGCTGGAGGGCATGATCACCGACCCGGTGTACGAGGGCAAGTCGATGGCGGGCCTCATCGACCTGGTCGGCCGCAGGGAAATCGGCACGGACTCGAACGTCCTCTACGCCCACCTGGGCGGGCAGCCCGCCCTCAACGGCTACACGAGCGTCCTCGGCTGAGGTGGTGGGCCGGGAGCACCCGGCCCACCCCGAGCTCAGTCCAGCACGCAGAGCACGTCGATCTCGACGAGGAGCTCGCCCGGGAGGCCGACGTACACCGTCGTGCGGGCGGGCTGCGGCGCGTCGCCGATCAGCTCGTCGTACACCTCGTTGAACGGCGCGAAGTGGGCCGTGTCGGTCAGGTACACCCGGACCATGATCGCGTCGGCGAGGCTCGAGCCCGCCGCCGCCAGCACGGCTTCGATGTTCTTGAACGTCTGCCGGGTCTGGCCCGCGACGTCGTCACCGACGATCTCGTTCGTGGCCGGGTCGAAGGCGACCTGGCCGGCGACCTGCAGCAGGTTCCCCTTGCGGACGGCCTGCGAGAACTTCGCCGGCGGCTTCGGCGCGTTCTCGGTGGAAACTGCCGTCTTGCTCATCAGTGCCCCTTTCCGTTCTCCGTCCATCCGCTGTGGACGGAAGCTTCCTTCGTGGCGGCCCGCAGCTCGGGCACCAGCGCCAGCAGGCCGTCGTAGTCGAGCAGCACCTTCGGCACCGACATCGACGCGGCGGCCAGCACCTCGCCGCCGGTCCCCCGCACCGGCGCCGCGATGCAGTGGATGAAGTCCTCGTGTTCGGCGTTGTCGACGGCGTACCCGCGCTGGGCCACGCGCTCCAGCTCCGCCAGGTATTCCGAAGCCGTGGTGATCGTGTTCGGCGTCCGCACCGGGTACTCGATCGACCGCGCGATCTCCTCGCGCCGGGCCACCGGCATCGCCGCGACCAGCACCTTCCCCACCGCGGTGCAGTGCAGCGGCGCGCGCTTGCCGATGCGCGAGTACATCCGCACCGAGTGCCGGCCTTCGAACTTGTCGATGTAGACGACTTCGCCGTCCTCGTAGCTGGCCAGGTGCACGGTGTGCCCGGTGCGCGCGTTGAGGGCGGCGAGCGCGGGGTGGGCGCTGCGCCGGACGTCGAAGGAGTCCAGGGCCTGGTTGGCGAGGTCGAACATGGCACTGCCCAGCCGGTAGTGGCGGGCGCCTTCGCGGCGGACGAAGTGGTGCTGTTCGAGGGTGCGCAGCAGCCGCAGCACGGTCGACTTGTGCACGCCGATCTCGTCGGCGAGGTCGTCGAGGGTCCGCGCGTCCTGCGCGATCGAACCCAGCAACGTCAGCGCGCGGTCCAGGCTTTGGCTCATGCGAGCACCACGCCCTCTCCGGTCAGCCGGGCCGAACGCCACTCGTCCGGGTCCGCGTGCAGGAGGATATCCACGACGCTGCGGGGCAGCGGGACCCCGACGTCGTCGTGGGTCAGCAGGGTGACGGCGGCCTGCAGGTGGCCCTGGCGCAGCCGTTCCAGGGGCGTGGCGCCGCGCAGGGTCGCGGCCAGGAACCCGGCGGCGAACGCGTCGCCGGCGCCGACCGGCTCGACGACGTCGACCTTCAGCGCGGGCGCGAACAACGGCTCCCCCTCGACCAGCGTCGCCCCGCGCTCGCCGTGCTTGACCACGAGCGTGCGCCGCCCCGGCAGCAGCGTGCGCAACTCCGCCGGATCCCCGGTCCCCCACACCCGCTGGGCCTCGTCGTCGCCGGTCAGGACGATGTCGGCCTGCCCGGCCAGCTCGGCGAGCAGGCCGGGGTCGCGGCCGGCCCACAGCGCGGGGCGCAGGTTGACGTCGAACGAGATCAGCCGGTCGCCGCGGGGCATCTCCAGCAGGGCGCGGACCAGCGCGAGGCAGCTGTCCGACAGCGCGGGCGTGATCCCCGACAGGTGCAGCACGCGGACGCCGTCGAGGTCGAGCCGATCCAGCAGCTCCGGGCCCATCCCGGACGCGGCCGAGCCCGTCCGGTAGTAGCGCACGGGACTGCCGCCGGCGCCGCTTTCCTTGACGTAGAGCCCGGTCGGGCGCAGCGGGTCGACCGAACAGGCACTGACGTCGACGCCGTGGGAGGCGACCTCCCGCAGCATCGCCCGGCCGAAGGGGTCGTCGCCGACCGCGCTCACCCAGCCGCTGCGCACCCCCAGCGTCGGCAGGTTGCAGGCCACGTTCGACTCGGCGCCGCCGATGGTGCGCACCCAGTGCTTCACCTCGTCCGGCGGGCCGGGTTCGGCGGGCACGAACAACGCCATCGTCTCGCCCACGCACAGCACCTCGGGCCCGCTCGTCACTTTCCGTCTCCCTGCCCTTCACCCCGTTGACCTGTGGCGACCCGGATGCTACACCTATGGCACTCAAAATGCGCAACGTCCGTTGCAGCATACGCAACTGTAACACTCCTAACGCAGGAGTCGCCGCCGATGAATCGTTGCCTGATGGACCCCGCCGCGCTCGACGCGCTCCGCCAAGAACGCGTCGACTGGCGCTTCCGCTCCGCCGCGCCCGCGCTCACCGGGCTCACCCTGCAAGAGGCCGCGGACCGCCGGCTGAACCTGTTCACCGACGGGTTCTTCGCCCCCTTCGTCGTCATCGACGAAGAAGCGCTCGAACACAACCTGCGGACGATGGCCGCCTGGTGCGCCGCCCGCGGCGTGGCGCTCGCCCCGCACGGCAAGACGACCATGGCACCGCAACTGTTCGCGCGCCAGATCGAGCACGGCGCGTGGGGTGTGACCTGCGCGAACGCCGGTCACCTCCGGATCTACCGAGCCTTCGGGGTGTCCCGGATCCTGCTCGCCAACCAGCTCCTCGACCCGGCCGGCCTGCGCTGGCTGGCCGCCGAACTGGCGGCCGACCCGGGCTTCGAGTTCCTCTGCTGGGTCGACTCCGTCCGCGGCGTCGAGCTGATGACCGCGGCCCTCGAAGGCGCCGAGCGCCCGGTCGACGTCCTGGTCGAACTGGGCGCCGACGGCGGCCGCACCGGCGTCCGCGACACCGCGACCGCGCTGGCGATCGCCGAAGCGGTCCAGGCCAGCCCGGTGCTCCGGCTGCGCGGCACCGGCGGCTACGAAGGCGCACTCTCCCACGACACCGACGAAGCCGCGCTGGCCAAGATCAGCTCCTATGTGGACGGCCTGCGCAACCTGGCGATCTCCCTTTCCGACAAGGGACTCCTCGACGGGCAGATCGTCGTCACCGCCGGCGGCAGCGCCTACTTCGACCAGGTGGCCGACGAGCTGACGAAACCGTGGCCGGACGGCCTCGACGTGCTCCCGGTGCTGCGCAGCGGCGCCTACCTCACCCACGACGACGGGTTCTACCGCCAGATCTCCCCGCTCGGCGACCACCCGCGCATCGACGGCGTCGACTCGTTCCGGCCGGCGCTGCGGGCGTGGGCGCAGGTGACGTCGAAGCCGTCGGACGAGCTCGCGCTGCTCACCCTCGGCAAGCGCGACGCCTCCTTCGACGAGGGCATGCCCGAGCCGCAGCTGCGCCGCACCCCGGACGGCCCCGCCGAACCCCTCGAAGGCCACGTCGTCACGAAGCTGAACGACCAGCACGCCTTCCTCGCGCTGCCGCCGGGGTCGCCGGTCGAGGTCGGCGACTGGATCGGGCTCGGCCTCTCCCACCCGTGCACGGTGTTCGACAAGTGGCCGCTGCTGCCGGTGACCGCGGCCGACGGCGAAACCGTCGTCGACTACGTCCGGACGTGGTTCTGATGGACGTCGTCTTCCGCGGCGCGCTGGTCGCCGACGGCACCGGCGACGCGATCACGCGGCACGACGTCGGGATCACCGGGGCCAAGATCGCCAGTGTCGCCGAAGCGGGGTCGCTGGCCGGGCGCCGGACCATCGACGCCGACGGGCTGGTGCTCGCGCCCGGGTTCATCGACATGCACTCGCACTCGGACCTGCAGCTGCTGGCCAACCCGGACCACCCGGCCAAGATCACCCAGGGCGTGACGACCGAGGTCCTCGGCCAGGACGGGCTGTCGTACGCGCCCGTCGACGACGTCGTGCTCGAAGCGCTGCGGCAGCAGCTCGCGGGCTGGAACGACGACCCGCCGGGGTTCGACTGGAACTGGCGCTCGGTCGGCGAGTACCTCGACCGGCTCGACCGGGGCATCGCCGTGAACGCCGCCTACCTGGTACCGCAGGGCACGGTCCGGATGCTCACCGTCGGCTGGGACGACCGGCCCGCCACGGACACCGAGCTGGACCGGATGAAGGAACTCGTCGCCACCGGCCTGCACGAGGGCGCGATGGGGATGTCTTCGGGCCTCACCTACACGCCGGGGATGTACGCGGAGACGAGCGAGCTCGTCGAGCTGTGCCGGGTCGTCGGCGAGCTGGGCGGGTTCTACAGCCCGCACCACCGCAGCTACGGCAAGGGCGCGCTGGAGGCGTTCGCCGAAATGATCGACGTGAGCAGGCGGTCCGGCTGCCCACTGCACCTGGCCCACGCGACGATGAACTTCTCGGTCAACAAGGGAAAAGCACCCGACCTGCTGAAGCTCCTCGACGACGCCCTCGACGACGGCTGCGACATTTCCCTCGACACCTACCCGTACCTGCCGGGCGCGACCTACCTGAGCGCGCTGCTGCCCAGCTGGGCCACCGAAGGCGGACTGGACGCCACCCTCGCCCGGCTGTCCGATGTGGACGAACGCGAGCGGATCCGCGCCGAGATCGAGGAGTCCGGTTCGGACGGTGCGCACGGCGTCCCGATCGACTGGGAAGCCATCGAAATCAACGGCGTGCGCAACGAACACAACGCCCACCTGGTCGGGCACAGCGTTGCCGCGTCGGCCCGCGCACAAGGCACCGAACCGGCGAAGCTCTACTTCGACACCCTGCTCGACGAGCGGCTCGGGACGTCGTGCCTGATGCACGTCGGGCACGAAGAGAACGTCCAGGCCATCATGCGGCACCCCACGCACACCGGCGGCAGCGACGGCCTGCTCGTCGGCGCGCGGCCGCACCCGCGCGCGTGGGGCACGTTCCCCCGCTACCTCGCCCGGTACGTCCGTGAACTGGGCGTGCTGGACCTCGCCGAATGCGTCGCCCACCTCACCGGGCGCGCCGCACGGCGGCTGCGGCTGACCGACCGCGGGCTGGTCCGCGCCGGGTACGCCGCGGACCTGGTGCTGTTCGACCCCGAAACGGTCGCCGACACCGCCACCTTCGAAGACCCGCGGCAACCCGCCACGGGCCTCACCCACGTGTTCGTCAACGGCGTCGCCGCCCTCGACGACGGTCGTCCCACCGGCGCCCTCGCCGGTGGTTCCCTGCGCAACCCCCGGAGAGCACGATGATCCACTGGCTGCAACACACCACCGGCGGGCTGCTCACGCTCGCCGCCGTCTCGATCGCCGTCCTGCTGGTGCTGATCATCAAACTGAAGCTGGAACCCTTCATCGCGCTGATCGTCGTCGGCCTGCTGACGGCGCTGGCCGCGGGCCTGCCCGTCGGCACCATCGTCGGGTCGGCCCAGAAGGCGTCGGACTCCCTGCTGGAAAAGGGGTTCGGCAGCATCCTCGGGCACATCACGGCGATCATCGGACTGGGCACGATCCTCGGGTCGATCCTGGAACGCTCGGGCGGCGCGAAGGTGCTCACCGGGGCGCTGCTGCGGTCGTTCGGCGAGAAGCGGGCGCCGCTGGCCATGGGGGTCGCCGGGTTCATCTTCGGCATCCCGGTGTTCTTCGACATCGGCATCTTCGTGCTGGCCCCGCTGGTCTACGTCGCCGCGAAGCAGGGCGGCAAGTCCCTGGTGCTGTACGCGATGCCGCTGCTGGCCGGCCTGTCGATCACGCACGCCTTCCTGCCGCCGCACCCGGGCCCGGTCGCCGCGGCCGGGCTGCTGCACGTCGAGCTCGGCTGGATCATCCTGATGGGCCTGGCCTGCGGTATCCCGGCGTTCCTCATCGGCGGCGTGCTCTACTCGACCTGGATCGGCAAGCGCATCGTGGTCGACGTGCCCGAGGACATGGTCTTCGCCGAGGAGGAGGGCGAGCGCGAGGAGAACCCGCCGGCGCTGGGGCTGGTCGCCTCGATCATCGCGGTGCCGCTGGTGCTCATCCTGGCCGGCACGTTCGGCAGCATCTGGCTGCCGAAGGGTTCGGCGCTCGCCGGCGTCGCCGCGTTCATCGGCACCCCGGCCGTCGCGCTGACCGTCGCCGTCCTGCTCGCCTCCTGGCTGCTGGGCCTGCGGCGCGGGTTCACCGGCAAGGACCTCAACGAGCTGGCCGCGAAGTCGCTGCGGCCGGTCGCGATGATCCTGCTGGTCGTCGGCGCGGGCGCGTTCTTCGGCGCGGTGCTCTCGGCGACCGGGATCGGCAAGGCCGTGGCCGACTCGCTGCACGACGCCGGGCTGCCGGTGCTGCTCGCGGCGTACGTGATCAGCTGCGGCATGCGGATCGCGCAGGGTTCGGCGACCGTCGCCATCGTGACCACGAGCGGGATCATCGCCCCGACCGTGGCCCAGCTCGGTTATTCGCAGATCCAGCTGGCGCTGCTCGTGATGGCGATTTCGGCCGGGTCGATCATCGCCTCGCACGTCAACGACGGCGGGTTCTGGATCGTTTCGCGGTACTTCAACCTGACCGTGCCGCAGACGCTCAAGTCCTGGACGGCGCTGGAAACCGTGCTTTCCCTGTCCGGTTTCGGGGCTTCGGCATTGCTCATGGCCGTGGTCTAGACCATACTGGGGCCTGTCACCGCCGAAACCCGTTGGGAGACAAAGACGATGACCGGACTTTCCCGTCGCACGTTCCTCGGCGCCGCGGCCGGCGCGGGCGCCGCCACCGTCCTCGGCACGCAGGTGGCCGGCGCGGCCACCACGGAGAAGGGCTGCTTCGCCGGCACGACCGCGTACCTCGGCAGCTACACGACCGGGGCGACCGGGCACGGCCTCGACGTCGCCACCCGTTCGGGCGCGGCACTGTCCCTGGTCCGGACGATCCCGGGGATCACCGACACGTCGTGGTTCGACCGCAGCGCCGACGGCAAGACGCTGTACGTCACCAACGAAGGCGACCCGGCCGGGTACGTCTCGGCGCTGAGCCTCGCCGCCCCGGGGAAACCGAAGCTGCTCAACAAGGTCTCGTCGAAGGGCGGCGCGCCGACGCACCTGAGCGTGCACTCGAGCCAGAAGTACGTGCTCGCCGCGAACTACAGCTCGGGCAGCGTCGTCGTGCTGCCGATCCTGGCCGGTGGCAAGCTCGGCGCGGCCACCGACCTGGTGACCCACCACGCCGACTCGGGGCAGGCGCACGCCCACCAGGTCGTCAACGACCCGACCGGCCGCTGGGTCCTGGCGGTCGACCTGGGCGCCGACTCGGTGTACGTCTACGGCTTCGCCGCCGGGAAGCTTTCGTTGCACCAGCAGCTGAAGCTGCCGTCCGGCGCCGGGCCGCGGCACCTCGCGTTCGACCGCACCGGGAAGTTCGCCTACATCCTGCAGGAACTGCGGGCGGAGGTGACGGTGGCGAGCTGGGACGCGGCGGCGGGGCAGCTGAAAGCGCTGTCCGTCGTCCCGGCCGTGCCCGCCGGGAGCACCGGCGACCAGTTCCCGGGCGAGATCGTCGTGTCCAACGACGGGAAGTTCGTGTACGCGACCGTCCGCGGCCCGAACACCCTGGCCACCTTCGCCGTCTCCGGCGGCGGCGCGACGCTGAAGCTGGTGTCGAGCGTGCCGACCGGCGGCAACTGGCCGCGGCACGTGGCCCTCGACCCGGCCGGAAGCTGGTTCTACGTCTCGAACCAGCGCTCCGGCACCGTCACCTGGCTGCCGCGCGACCCGGCCACCGGCCTGCCCGGCGCCGCTGCCGGCCAACTGGCCGTCGGCAGCGTCAACTCCGTCTACTTCGCCTGAGTCCGTCGTGAGTGGTAAGGCGGGTTAGAACCCGCCTTACCACTCACGAGGGCACCTACGGGAGGTTCCCCCATGAGACTGTTGCCGTTCGTCGCTGCGCTGGCCCTGCTGGCCGGCTGCGCGCCCACCCAGTCCGCACCCGCGGGCGGCGGCGCGGACGACAAGACCGGCACCGTCCGCGTCTGGCTGTTCGACGAGGCCAACCGCGCGCCGAAGGAGGCCGCGGTCAAGGACGCGATCACCGAGTTCAAGGCGGCCCACGCCGGCGTCGAGGTCGACGTCCAGTGGGTGCCGGTCGAGGGCCGCGCCGACAAGTTCTCCGGTGCCTTCAACGACGCGGCCAACGCCCCGGACGTCGCCGAGTTCGGCAACACCGACGTCTCGAACTACGCGGCCACCGGGGCGCTGGCCGACCTGACCGGCGACCTCGCCGCGTGGCCCGAGGGCAAGGACCTCATCCCGACCGTGCTGGACACCGCGAAGTCCGGCGGCCAGACCTACGGTCTCCCCTGGTACACCGGCATCCGCGCGTTGTACTACCGCACCGACGTCTTCACCGAGCTCGGCCTGAAGCCGCCGGCGACGCTGGCCGAGCTGACCGACACCGCCCGCCGGATCCGCGCCGCCAAGCCGGACCTCTACGGCATCGCCGTCGGCGGCAAGTACACCTACGCGATGCTGCCCTTCCTCTGGGCCAACGGCGGGGAGCTGGCGCAGGAGCAGGGGAGCAAGTGGACGTCGACCGTCACCGGTGAGCAGGCGAAGGCCGGCGTGACGCAGTACGCGAACCTGCTCAAGGACGACATCTGCCCGCCCGCCCAGTGCGCCAACCTGACCGGCACGCAAAGCGTCACGGCGTTCGCCGGCGGCAAGGCCGGGATGACCATCGGCGGCGACTTCAACCGCAAGGCCGTCGAGCAGGGCGCGGTGAAGGGCAAGTACGCCGTCGTGCCGCTCCCGGGCACCGCGGCGGGCAGCACCGCGCCCGCGTTCGCCGGGGGCAACCTGCTGGGCGTGTTCAAGGCGAGCAAGCACCGCGGCCTGGCGCTGGAGTTCGTCGAGCTGCTCGGCGGCGCGAAGTACCAGGAGAAGATGTACACCGCGATGGGCAACCTGCCGACGCTGAGCGGGGTGCAGCAGAAGCTCGCCGCGAATGACCCGTTCCTCAAGCCGTTCGTCGACACCCTGAAGGCGGGCACGAAATTCGTCCCGGCGACGCCGGCGTGGTCGAAGATCGACAGCCAGAACGTGCTGCCGACGGCCGTGCAGCAGATCGCGACCGGCGGGAAGGACCCGTCGGCGGCCCTGGCGGACGCGGCCGCGGCGATGAACAAGGCCTTCGGCTAGTGGTGACGGTCCAGGAAGCCCCTTCCGTCACGGCGCCCGCGCGGCGGCCGAGGCGGAAGGAAGACGGCCGGGCCGCCGCGCTCTACCTCGCCCCGGCGGGCGTCCTGCTCGCCGCGCTGCTGGCCTACCCGATCTACCAGCTGGTCCTGATCTCCTTCTACGACTACGGCCAGCCGCAGGCCGCGGGCAACGCACCGCTGGTGTTCCTCGGCTTCGCGAACTACGCCGACCTGCTGTCCCAGGCGCAGTTCTGGACCGTGCTCGGCAACACGGTCGGATTCGCCGCGGCCTGCGTCGCCGGTTCGCTCGTCGTCGGCACCGGGCTCGCGGTGCTGGCTTCGCGGGTGCGCTCGCTGCCCCGGACGCTGCTGTTCCTGGCCGCGCTGGGCGCGTGGTCGACGCCGGCGATCGCGGGCTCCTACGTCTGGCTGTTCCTCTTCGACACCGACTTCGGCCTGGTCAACGAGGTGCTGTCGGGCCTCGGGCTGCCGTTCGAGCACCACTCCTGGACCTTCGGCACGCTCGGCGCCTTCGGGCTGGTCGCGGCCGAGGTGATCTGGTGCTCGTTCCCGTTCGTGCTGGTCACGATGTACGCCGGGATCAAGGGCGTGCCGGACGAGGTCCTCGAAGCCGCGTCGCTCGACGGCGCGTCGGCGTGGCGCACGACGTGGACGATCGTGCTGCCGATGGTGCGGCCGCTGCTGATGATCGCCACCGTCCAGTCGATCATCTGGGACTTCAAGGTGTTCACCCAGATCTACGTGATGACCAACGGCGGCGGCGTGGCCGGGCGCAACCTGGTCCTCAACGTCTACGCCTACCAGCAGGCCTTCGCCGGGCAGGAATACGGCCTCGGCTCGGCGATCGGAGTCGTCATGACGCTGTTGCTGCTGTCGGTCACCGGGTTGTACGTCCGGACGCAGCGCCGGAGCGCGGCATGGCTGTGAAACGTCCCGGGCGGCTGGCCGCCGAAGTCGTCACGGTCGTGCTCGCCGGAGTGATCGCGTTCCCGCTGTACTGGATGGTGCTGTCGGCGGTGAAGCCGCCCGGCGAGATCCAGTCGGCGAACCCGAAGCCCTGGACCTTCAGCCCGTCGTTCGACAGCTTCTCGCGCGTCCTCACGGTTTCGGGCTTCGGGCGGTTCTTCGTGAACAGTTTGGTGGTGGCCCTGGTCGTCGTCGCGCTGTCGCTACTGCTGTCGTTCCTCTCCGCGGTGGCTCTGACGCGGTTTTCCTTCAAGGGGCGGACCGTGCTGCTGGTGATGACGCTCGTCGCCCAGATGGTGCCGGTGGAGGCGCTGACCATCCCGCTGTTCTTCCTGATGCGGTCCCTCGGCGCGGCGGTGCCGGCTTTCGGGCTGAACGAGCTGGGTTCGCTGGTGCTGGTGCACCTGGCGTTCAGCCTGCCGTTCGCGATCTGGATGCTGCGCGGGTTCGTCGCCGCGGTGCCGGTGGAGCTGGAAGACGCAGCGGCTCTCGATGGTGCGTCGCGGATGCGGTTCACCTGGCAGATCCTGTTCCCGCTGGTGGCGCCCGGGCTGGTCGCGGTCAGCGTGCTCGCGTTCATCCACGCGTGGAACGACTTCCTGTTCGCCAAGACGTTCATCGTCTCCAAGACCGAGAACCAGACGCTGCCGCAGGCGATCCTGGTGTTCTTCAAGCCGGAGGACACCGATTGGGGCGCGGTGATGGCGTCGTCGACGCTGATGACGATCCCGGTGCTGGTGTTCTTCGTCCTCGTCCAACGACGGCTGGTGTCCGGCATGGCCGGCGCCGTGAAGGGCTGATATGGCTTTCGACACCCTGCTCCCCCGCCCGGTTTCGGTGACGCCCACGCCGGGTTCGTGCCCCTGGCCGTCCACTGTGGAGATCCGGCCGGCTTCCTTGCCACCGGAGGGGTACCGGCTCACGATTTCCCCCTCCGGCGTGGTTTTGGAGGCGGCCGATGCCGCCGGGGAGTGCCACGGGCGGGAGACGTTGCGGCAGCTGGCGGGACCGGCCGCGTTCCGGGTGGCCGGGTTCGCGCCTTCGTCGCTGCCGTGCGGCGTGGTCGAGGACCATCCGCGGTTCGGGTGGCGTGGCTGCCTGCTCGATGTGGCCCGGCACTTCCGGACCAAGGCCGAGGTGCTCCGGTTCGTCGACCTGCTGGCCGCGCACAAGCTGAACGTGCTGAACCTGCACCTCACCGACGACCAGGGCTGGCGCTTCGAGGTCCCGGCGTTCCCCCGGCTGACGTCGGTGGGCGGCTGGCGGCCGTCGTCGATGGCAGGCAGCGGAGGTGTCCAGGACGGCCGTCCGCACGGCGGGTTCTACACGAGCGACGACCTGCGCGAGATCGTCGCCTACGCCGCTTCGCGGGCCATCACGGTGGTGCCGGAAATCGACATCCCGGGCCACGCGCGGGCGGCGCTGGCGGCCTACCCTTCGCTGGGGACTTCGTCGTCCTACGAGGTCTGGACCGCCTGGGGCATCAGCACTTCACTGCTGTCGCCGGTGGAGTCCACTTTGGATTTCTTCCGGCAGGTGTTCGACCACCTGCTGGAGATCTTCCCGTCCCCGGTGATCGCCCTGGGCGGCGACGAGACACCGGGCGCGACCGACGAGCACCGCGCGTTCGTCCGGCAGCTGGCCGAGCACCTGGTGGCCCGCGGCCGCACCCCGATGGGCTGGGACGAGGTCCTCGACACCGACGGCCTCCCGCCGATGGTGATCGCGGCCTGGCGCAACGAGGACGCGGGCCTGCGGGCGGCTTCGGTGGGACACGACGTGGTGATGTGCCCGGAGCAGCACGTCTACCTGGACCACCGGCAGTCCGACCAGCCCGACGAGCCGATCCCGGTCGGGGAGGTGCACACGCTGGAGGACGTGTACGCGTACGAGCCGGCGCTGAGCGGGCCGCGGCTGCGCGGGGTGCAGGCGCAGGTGTGGAGCGAACACCTGGACAGTGTCCGGCGGGTGGACTACATGGCGTTCCCGCGGTTGTCGGCGTTCGCGGAGGTGGCTTGGAGCGCGGGACCACGGGACTACGCGGAGTTCCTGCCTCGGCTGCGCGACCACCACCTGCCCCGCCTGGACGCGCTCGGCGTGGAGTACCGGCCGCTGGACGGGCCGCACCCCTGGCAGCTGCGGCCGGGCGTGCCGGGCCGGCCGCGGTGATCACGGCAGCAGCGTCACCGTGACCGACCGGGTCGGGCCGACGTTGCCGGCCGCGTCGATGGACCGGTACTCGATCCGGTGCGTGCCGTACCCCGGCTTGCGCTCCGAGAACGGCGACACCGTCAGGCCACCCTCGCCGAGGTTGCCGTACGCCAGGCCGTCGATCTCCGTGCCGCGCGGGGTGAACAGGTACGGTGCCGCCGGGTCCGTCGGCCAGCCGTAGTACTTGTGCCAGCCGTCGCCGTCGACGCGGAACTCCGGCATTCCGTCCGGCGACTTCAGGCGCATCGTGAACGAACCGTGGTACACGCTGCCCTCGGGCAGCTCGGCCGTGGTCGTCGGGCCCGTGGCGTCCACCGGCCAGGTCAGCGTCGTGCCGCCGGTCGTCGCGGTGAGCGTGTGCGCGCCACGTGAGGCGTCGAGGGCGAAGTCGGACCCGGTTCCGGCCGGGCGGCCGTCGAGCGCCCACCGGACCTCCGGGATCGAGCCGGTCGGCTCGCCGGTTTCGACGTAGACCACGTCGTGGCCGCCGACCGGGCGCGAAACCGGCGTCGACGCCACCACCGCCGGGCCGCCGGCGGGCGGGGTGACCACCGCCGTGTCGACCGTCCAGGTGCGGGTCGCCGACGGGCGGACGGCGGGGTCGCGGACGAACGGCGTCGGATCGGTCACCGTCGCCGTCAGCGTGTGGCGGCCGGGGCGCAGGTGCGCGCGACGCAGGTCGACCGCGTTCCGGCCGGGCAGCGCAACGCCGTCGAGGGTCCAGCGGACGTCGAGGCGGTGGCTCACCGGGTGCAACGGGCGCACCCAGACGACGCGGTCGGCACCGATCGTCCCGGCCGGGGTGCCACCGGCGATGAGCGGCACCTTCGCCGCGATCCGCTGCGTCATCCGTTCGCGGCCGACCTGGTCGAACGCGTAGCCGAGGGTCTTCATCATCGAGTGCCTGCTCGGCCGCCACACGCCGGTCTGGGTGTCCAGCCCGCCTTCGAAGCGGCCGATCGTGCCGCCGGACTCGCTGGGTTCGCCGAGCCAGCGCCACCACTTCGCGTGCTGGGCGCGCATCTGCGGCTCGGTCAGCAGGGTGTGGTGGACCGAGTCCGGCTCGCCGCCCTCGTACGCGCCGCCCGGAACTCCGCGGGCGTAGTAGTCGTACTCGTCGTCGAGGCCGCCGAGCGAGTGGCCGAGTTCGTGCGGCGAGATGAGCGCGGACAGCGCGTTCCCGCCCGACGCCGTCGCGTAGGTGCCGCCCGCGCCGCCGTAGGTGGAGCTGTTGCCCAGCGCCAGGATCTGCCGGTTCGCGGGCGTCGTGCCGGGCACGAGATCGGCGTACCGCTGGGCGGCCGCGTCGTCGACGGTCAGCAGCCGCTGCACGCTCTGGGCGTTGCAGCCGCCCCAGAAACCCATGTCCAGCGGGGTGTTCCGGTGCGGCGCGTCGAGGGAAGGGTCACAGTCCACACCGGATTCCGGAGAGGCGATGGACACGGCGTAGACGTTGAAGTAGCTGCGGTAGGACTTGAACGGCTCGAGCGACCACAGGGTGCTGACGTGCCGCTCGACATCGGCGAAGAACTTCGGCTGCTCGGCGGCGGTGTAGCCGTCCCCGAGGACGACGAGGTTGAACCGCTGCGCGACCGGCCCGGTCACCTGGACCTCGGTGACGCTCGCGGCCGGCTCGGCGGCGTGGGCCGGGACGGCGATCCCGGCGGTCAAGACGAGCGCGGCAACGAACCCGGCCCACTTCCGCATGGCGGCACTCCCCTGGTCGGCGATCTTTCCGGTGTACCGCACCCGTCGAAACGCCGGAACCCGCCGGAAGTCGGGGCTATGCTGACCGGATGGGGAATCGAGGGGGAATCTCGATCGCGGCCGGCGTGTTCGTGCTGCTGACCGCGTGCTCGGCCGCCGAACCGATCGCGCAGACCGCACCGCCCACGCCGGCGGTTTCGTCTCCGAAGCCGGCTCCGGTCTCGGATGCGCCGGCGCTGGGTCCGGGGCCGGGCTCGCCGGCGCCGACCACACCGCAGCCACCGCCGCCGCACTCGCCGGACAAGGTCACCTCGGCGTGCCCGTTCCTCGGAGTCACCGACGCCAGCGCCGCGATGAGCGCCCACATCGATGCCTACGCCGTCGAAGAAGCACCGGACAAGCGGCCGGGAATCACCACCTACCACTGCGCCTACGCCAGCCGGACCGGCGGGCTGCAGATCCACGACCTGTTCGTCACCGTCATCCCGGGCACCGGGCAGTTCGCGTCGCTGCTGAAGGAGTGGACCACGGACTGCGACAAGCCCGCGACCCCGATCGCCGGGATGGAAGCCACCGCCCGCACCTGCGCCCTGAGCGGCGCGGGCCAGGGCGGGGACGTCATGATCCTGGTCGGGAAGAAGGGCCACGGCGAGACACGGCTGGCCGAATTCCACCTGTGGCCCACCCGGTCGGACGTCTACCCGAAGATCGCGCAGCTCCTGCTCGACCGGCTGTAAGTCGTCATACGCGAGTCAGCCGGTACCAGACTTCCGGGCGGCCGACCTGGCCGTAGTGCGGCTCTCGGTGGGCCATCCCGTTGTCCGCCAAGTACTCCAGGTACCGCCGTGCCGTCACGCGGGACGCGCCGATCGCGCTGGCCGCCGCGCCGGCCGAAAGTCCCTCCGCCGCACCGGAAAGGGCGTCGGTGATCGCCTCCAGGGTCTGGACGCTCATGCCCTTCGGGAGCGGGGGCTGCTCGGTCGTGCGCAACGCCCCGAGGGCCCGGTCGATCTCCGCCTGGCCGGTGACCTCGCCGGACGCGTCGCGGAATTCCGCGTAGCGCTCGAGCTTTTCGCGCAGGGTCGCGAACGTGAACGGCTTGAGCAGGTACTGCACCACCCCGACCGACACCGCCGCCTTGACCAGGGCGAGGTCGCGCGCCGACGTCACCGCGATGACGTCGATCGGCAGTCCCGCCGCGCGCAGCGACCGGCACACCGCCAGCCCGTGCGTGTCCGGCAGGTAGAAGTCCAGCAGCACCAGGTCGACCGGCTCGCGTTCGCAGAACCGCAGCGCGTCGCCGCCGGAGTGGACCACGCCGGCCACCGCGAAGCCGGGGAGCCGCTCGACGTAGACGCGGTGCGCCTCCGCGGCCACCGGCTCGTCCTCCACCACCAGCACCCGGATCACCGGCCCGCCTCCTGCCGCGGCAGCCGCACGGTGAACACCGCGCCCGCGTCCCGGCCGACCTCGACCGTACCGCCGTAGCGGCGCACCGCCTGCCCGACGAGCGCGAGCCCGAGCCCGTGGCCGTCCTCCGCCTTCGTCGACCAGCCGCGGCGGAACACGTCGGCGTCCTCGGGCACGCCGGGCCCGGTGTCGGCGACGCGCAGCAGCAGCCCGTCGTCGTCGGTGCGGGCGGTGACGACGACCGACGGCTTGCCGCCGCCGCGCACGGCCGCGTCGAGGCCGTTGTCGATCAGGTTGCCGAGGATCGTCACCAGGTCGCGGGCCTCGATCCCGTGCGAGACGTCGTCGATCACGGTGTCCGGGGTGACGGTGAGCTCGACCCCGCGCTCGCTCGCTTCGGCGGCCTTGCCCAGCAGCAGCGCGGCGAGCACCGGCTCGGCGACCGCGCCGACGACCCGGTCGGTCAGTTCCTGGGCGAGGGCGAGCTCGGCGGTGGCGAACTCGACGGCCTGCTCGGGTTTGCCGATCTCGACGAGGGAAACGACCGTGTGGAGCCGGTTCGCGGCCTCGTGCGCCTGCGACCGCAGCGCCTCGGCGAGGCCGCGGGCGGTGGTCAGCTCGCCGGTCAGCGACTGCAGTTCCGTGTGGTCGCGCAGGACGACGACGGTGCCCTGCGAACGGCCGCCCGAGCGGACGGCGGTCGTGCTGACCAGCAGCACGCGCGAGTCGGTCAGGTGCAGTTCCTCGGCCCGGTTCTCCGCCGACGTGAACGCCTCGGCCAGCCCGTCCGGCAGGCCCAGCGTCGCCAGGTCGCGGCCGACCGGATCGGCGTCGAGGCCGAGCAGCGTGCGCGCGCCGTCGTTGCAGAGGCCGATCCGCCCGTCCCGGCCGACGAGCAGCACGCCTTCGCGGACCGAATGCAGGACGGCCTCGTGGTACTCGAAGAGGTTGCTCAGCTCGTCCGGCGCGACGCCGCGGGTCTGGCGCCGCAGCCGGGCGCTGATCAGCCAGCCGCCCAGCGCCCCGACCAGCACGACCGCACCCGCCACGCCGAACAGCGGCCACAGCCGTTCGCGCAGCTCGGCCGAGATCGCCTTGACGGTGATCCCGACCGCGACGAGCGCGATCACCCGGTGGCCGGCGTCGAACACCGGCTCGACCGTGCGCACCGACGGGCCGAGGGAGCCGGTGTAGGTCTCGGTGAACTCCTCGCCGCGCTGCGCCTTGGCGATGTTGCCGATGTAGGACTGCCCGATCAGCGCCGGAGTCGGGTGCGTGTAGCGGATTCCGGCCGGGCTCATGATCGTGATGAAGTCGACCTGGGTGTGGTCCTTCACGCGCTGAGCGAAGGGCTGGAGCGCAGCACTCGGGTTCGGCGCGCCCACCGCCGCCACGACGCTGGGCGCGTCGGCGACCGTCAAGGCGACCACGCGGACCTGGTCGCGCGCGTTCTCGTCCACCGCGTGCTGCGCGTCGATCCAGGCGAACGTGATCCCGGCGCCCGCCAATACGCAGAGCACCACGAGCTGCAGCACGAGCAGCTGGCGCGCCAGGCTCCAATGGGACCGCAACGTCGGGGACACCTCCTCATACCAGCACACCGCGCGAGCCGATGTCCGAACGGGACAGTGCGATCTCCACGCGACGCGATCATCACACGAACTCAATGAACACAAGTGAGCCGGATCACCGAACTCGGCCTACAGTGTGCCGCAACCTGGACACCCCTAGCTGGAGGCAACGGTGCCGACACCGACCCCCGACGCGGCGCCACGCCGTCGCGACAAGACCCACTACCTGTACCTGGCCGTGATCGTCGCGGTCCTGCTCGGGATCCTGGTGGGCTTTCTCTTCCCCGGTTTCGCCAAGGGCCTCAAGCCGCTGGGCGACGGGTTCGTCAACCTGATCAAGATGATGATCTCGCCGATCATCTTCTGCACGATCGTGATCGGCGTCGGCTCGGTCGCCAAGGCGGCCAAGGTCGGCAAGGTCGGCATCATGGCGCTGGTCTACTTCATCGTGATGTCGACCTTCGCGCTCGCCATCGGCCTGGTCGTCGGCAACATCCTGCACCCGGGTGAGGGGCTGCACCTCAACCCCGCCGACGTGAAGAGCGTCCAGAAGTCCGCCACCGGCTCCGAAGGCCCGGTCGACTTCCTGCTCCACATCATCCCGAAGACGTTCGTCTCCGCCTTCACCGAGGGCCAGGTCCTGCAGACGCTGCTCGTCGCGCTGCTCGTCGGGTTCGCGCTGCAGAAGCTGGGCCCGAAGGGCGCGCCGATCCTGCGCGGTGTCGAGCACATCCAGCGCCTGGTGTTCCGGGTCCTGGCGATGATCATGTGGGCCGCGCCGATCGGCGCGTTCGGCGCGATCGCCGCCGTGGTCGGGGCGACCGGCTGGGCGGCGCTGAAGAGCCTCGCGGTGATCATGATCGGCTTCTACGTGACCTGCCTGGTGTTCGTGTTCGTCATCCTCGGCCTGGTGCTGTGGCTCGGCGCGCGGGTGAACATCTGGCACCTGCTCCGCTACCTCGGCCGCGAGTTCCTGCTGATCCTCTCGACGTCGTCGTCGGAATCGGCGCTGCCGCGGCTGATCGCGAAGATGGAGCACCTCGGCGTCGGCAAGTCGGTCGTCGGCATCACCGTGCCCACCGGGTATTCGTTCAACCTGGACGGCACGGCGATCTACCTGACCATGGCGACGCTGTTCATCGCCGCGGCCCAGGACGAGCCGTTGTCGCTCGGCGCGCAGATCGGGTTGCTCGTCTTCATGATCATCGCGTCGAAGGGTGCGGCCGGCGTCAGCGGTTCCGGCATCGCGACCCTGGCCAGCGGCCTGCAGTCGCACCGGCCGGAACTGGTCAACGGCGTCGGGTTCATCCTCGGCATCGACCGGTTCATGTCCGAGGCGCGTGCGCTGACCAACTTCGCGGGCAACGCCGTCGCGACCGTCCTCATCGGAAACTGGACGAAGGAGTTCGACCGCGAACAGGCGGAACGCGTGTTCGCCGGGAACGCCCCGTTCGACGAAGCCACGTTGATCGACGAGGAGCGCGAACCCGAGCCCGAGGAAGTGGCGGCGAAAGCCTGACCTCCTGAACGTTCGTGCTCATGCCCCCGCTGAGCACGAACCACCGCGGGCCGCGGTGCGAGTCCCCCCGACCTCGCACCGCGGCCCGTTCCACGTCTTCAGCCGGCGGCTTGAGCGTCGTAGACGACGCGGGCGGCGGCGATGTCGTCGCGGTGCTGCTCCGCCCAGCCGAGCAACCCGCTCAACGACTGGTACAGCTCCTTCGCCATCGGCGTGGCTTCGTACTCCACGCGCGGCGGGACGGTCGGGTAGATCGTGCGGTCCAGCAGGCCGTCACGCTCGAGGTTGCGCAGGGTCAGGGTCAGCATCCGGCGGCTGATGCCGGCGACCGAGCGTTCCAGCTCGGTGAACCGCACCGGGCCCCGGATGGCCTCCAGGAGGATGCCGATCGCCCACTTGCCGCTGATCCGGTTGATGACCTCCAGCACCGTGCAGACGTCGAGTTTCTCCGGGTCGATCTCGGTGACCTGGACAGGTACACCGATGTTCCCCTGGGACATGGAAGTGCCTCCTTACGCGGGCACCCATGGTCACACATGATGGGCACTGTTACAAGAAGTGCCCTGGCGTCGACCAGGAAACTCTCGACTGGAGGGGCCCACTGTGCCATTCGACAACAACGTGCCCGAGAACCACCCCACCCGCTCCCGCGGCCTCGCGTTGGCGGTGCTGTGCGCCGCCTCGCTGATGGTCGTGCTCGACAGCAGCATCGTCGCCGTGGCACTGCCCGCGATCCAGGCCGACCTCGGCTTCACGCCCGCCGGGCTCTCCTGGGTCTTCACCGGCTACCTGGTCGCGTTCGGCGGCCTGCTGCTGCTCTCCGGGCGGCTCGGCGACCTGCTCGGCCGCCGCCGCGTCTTCCTCGGCGGGCTGGGCCTGTTCACCGGCGCCTCCCTGGTCGCGGGCCTGGCCGCGGACGCGGGCGTCCTGGTCGCGGCACGGTTCGTCCAGGGTGTCGGCGGCGCGCTGGCGTCGGCCGTGGTGCTCGGGATGATCGTCACGATGTACCCCGAGCCCCGGGCCCGCGCGAAGGCGATCGGCGTCTACAGCTTCACGCAGGCGGCGGGCGCGTCGATCGGGCTCATCGCGGGCGGCGCGCTGACCCAGGCGCTGAGCTGGCACTGGACGTTCTACGTCAACCTGCCGATCGGCGTGGCGGCGCTGCTGCTGGCCGTGCGGGTGGTCGAGGCCGACCGCGGCACCGGCCTGCGGGAGGGGCTGGACGTGCTCGGCGCGGTCCTCGTCACCGCCGCGGTGATGCTCGGCGTGTACGGCATTTCGTCGTCGTCCTGGGCCGCGCTCATCGCGGCCGTCGTCCTGCTCGCGGCTTTCGGGGTGCGGCAAGCGAAGGCGCGGACGCCGTTGCTACCGCTGCGGCTGTTCAAGATCCGCGCGGTGGCCGGCGCGAACGTGGTGATGGTGCTGATGGTCGCCGGGATGCTCGGCTTCCAGTTCGTCACGGCGCTGTACCTGCAGCAGGTGCTCGGCCTCGACGCGCTGGGGACCGGCGTCGCGTTCCTGCCGGTGCCGCTGGTGATCGCGGTGGCGTCACTGGGCTTCGCGGGCAAGCTCGCGGCGCGGTTCGGCCCGCGGGCGGTGCTGCTGGGCGGCTTGGGCCTGGTGATCGCCGGCCTGCTGCTGCTCACCCGCGTCTCGGTGGACGGTGCCTACTTCGCCGACGTCCTGCCGCCACTGCTGCTGATGGGTCTCGGCGCCGGCGCGGCCATCCCGGCGCTGATGGGCCTGGCGATGGCGGACGTCCCGGCCGCGGACGCGGGCGTGGCGTCGGGCCTGATCAACACGACCCAGCAGGTCGGTGCGGCCGTCGGCACGGCGGTGCTGGCCGCGGTCGCCGCCTCCCGCACGGAGAGCCTCGGCGCGCTGGACCACCGCGAAGCCCTGGCGGCGGGGTTCCGGCTGGCCTACGGGGTCAGCGCGGGCTTCCTGATCGCGGCGGTGGCGCTGGGCGGCGTGCTCCTGACCCGCCGCACCCGGAAGGTCGCCCCGGCGGCCCCGGCGGTTTCGGAGCCGGAGGCCTGCATCGCCGGTCAGGTCAAGTAGGCCGAAAGCCCACGGTGGCCCCGCCGCATCATCAGCGCGTGGTTCGCGCGGAAGAGCGGCCGGGCCACCGTGTCGAAGCGCCGCAGCAACTCCTTACGGGCCTGGACGTCCTGGGTGATCTCCAGCAGCGTGCCCGCGCCCGCCGCGCGGACCGCTCCCGCCAGGGTCCCGTCGAGGTCGCCGCTGAGCCTGACCCGCATCAGGCCCATGCGCTCGTCCTGGAGGTCCCGGTGCATCCGGACGACAATCCGGAACGGTAGCCGGGACCGGCAAACCAGCTCGGCGGTGTCGTCGTCCACGCGGCGCACCGCGCGGACGTCCGACCACCACCTCGGGTAGCCGGCGAGGTCGGTGACCACGCCGAACACCCGCTCGGGCACGGTTTCCGGCAGCAGCCACGTGCTGCGGAACCGGTAGCGCGTCCCCGTCACGACGTCATACCTGGGCCGAGACCAGCTTCCGGCCGTCCACCGTGACGATGTCGACCGACTTCACGTCGTCGGGGGCGACCAGCGCCGACCCGTCGAGGTTGAAGCCCTGGCTCTCCCACTTCTCCGACACCTGCCAGCTGCCGGCGGTCACCGCTTTGCCTTCCTTGGTGACCACTTGGAGCAGGCACTTCTCGCCGGCTTTGACGCCCTTGACGCTGACGTCCGTCTTGACCCAGCCCTGGAACGGGATGATCGATGCGGCCAGCTGCACGCCGGTCGTCGGATCCCGCCCTTCGACGGTCTTCGTGCCGGGCACGTTCGACGGTGGCGGCGCGGGAAGCGCCTGATTCGGTGACTCGGCCGTCTGGCGGCCCACCAGCACGCCGCCGCCGAGGGCGGCCACCACCAGCACCGCCGCCGCGACCAGGGCCAGGCCCCGGCGTGGCGCACTGCGGGCCGGAGCCACGCGCTCTTCCTCGTCGCGCACCCGGCGCAAGGTCTTCTGCAGCAGCAGGTCCCCGCCCTCGGGCGGCCCGTCGAGGAACGCCTCGGGCGGTACCTCGTCGAGCGAGTCGCGCAGGGCCACGAGCTCGTTCAGGTCGAACCGGCACTGCGCGCAGGTCTGCAGGTGCCGCCGCTCGAAGTCGGCCGCCTCACCGGGATCGAGCGCGCCGAGGGCGTACGCGCCGAGCTGCGTGTGACTCTCGTCCACCGAGTTCATCGCGCCACCTCCGTTCCGCTCGAAATCATCGCTGCTCTGAGTGCTCGTAGTGCGTAGTAAGACCTTGATTTCACGGTACCCGGTGCGACGCCCAGTGTTCTCGCCGCTTCGGCCACCGTCCGTCCCCGGTAGTAGATCTCCACCAGGACCTCTCGATGCTCGTTGGACAGCCCGTCCATCGCCCCGAGCACGGTCATCGAGTCGACCACCCCTTGGGCGTGGTCACGCTCGACGGCCGGGGTCGGCACGCCTTCGGCCGGTTCGGCCACCTCTTGTGGCCGTGCCGCACGGGCCCGTGCCCGGTCGGTGACCAGGTTGCGCGCGACGGTCAGCAACCAGCCGCGCACCGAGCCTTTCCCGTCGTTCTGCAGGTCGTCGGCGTGTTTCCACGCCCGGACCAGCGTCTCCTGGACCACGTCCTCGGCTGCCGCACGATCCCCGGTCAGCCTCGTCGCGTAGGCCAGCAGGCTTCGCCCGTGTTCGGCGTACAGCTGCCGAATGAGGTCTTCACCTTTGGCCTTCTTAGGCCGCCTGCCTCCTATGGCCACCCTCGTCCTCCCGACGGTGTTCTGAGTCGTCGAGGACAGTAGTGCAACCCTCAGCTCCACCGGCGGTGCGTGCGTCGAGCGCAGCGCGACCATGGTGTTCATCGGCTGCCCGTCCTTCCTCGTTCTGCCCGGAAACCGTCGTCTGTCAGGACCCGGCGCCGCCGGCCTTGCCGCCCGCGGTGATCTTGCTGCCGTCCGGCGCGACGGCGAACCACGTGCCGTTGGCGCCTTGGCCGTTCATGTCGCCCGCCACCTTGTCGCCCGCGTACTCGTACAGCGGCCAGCCGTTGAGGGTGATCTGCTTGGTGCCGTCCTTGCGGGTCGCGGTGCCCACCTGGGTGTCCTGGATGCCCTTGAGCATCGGCGTGGCCACCCCGGCGAGCATCGGCGGCCAGGACGTCGCGCACTCGCCGTCGCAATTGGACGTCGGCGGCTGGGAGAGGTCCTTGTCGAACCGGTAGAGCGTCTTGCCGTCGGCGTCGGTGACCACCGCGCCGACACCGTTGATCGTGCCGACCTGCAGCATCTTGTGCCCCGGCTCCCCGTGTTGCGGTCCTTGGGCACCGTCGGCCATGTCGCCACAGGCGGACAACGATGCGACGGCGACGAGCGCCACCGCGCTGGCGACCACCGGCCCGATACGGTTCATGACGTTCTCTCCTCGGTGAGGGCGGCTCCGCCATCCGGCGGACCTCGATACCTCACAACACGGGCGTGGCCGAAAAACGGTTCAGCCCGGTTTTCGCCCCATTCGGTGCCGGTTCGCCGCCGGATTGGTCAGTCCCGGTGATCGGCACGATCTTGTCGCCGTGCGGGCGGAGTTCCTAAGCTGATCACGTCCGCACCGCCGCCCCCGCCCGATCCGGGAGGCCGCCGTGCCCGTCAAACCCTTCGTCCTGGTGGCGCTGCTGGCCGCGGGCTGCTCCGGCTCCGCGCCGGCGCCTTCGTTCACGGCAACCCTGACCACCCCGACGGACATCGTGCTGAGCTGGCCGGACGACGGGGCCGGCCACCGGATCGAATACGCGAACGACCCGGCCGGGCCGTGGACGACGCTGCGGTTCCTCCCGGCGCACACGACGAGCTACCACCACCCGGACCTGATCCCGGAGACGCCGTTCTACTACCGGGAACAGCCGTTCACCGGTCCGGTCTCGACGGAGGTGCGCACGGTGGTTTCCGGCGACACGGCCACGTTCACCTGGGCCGACCGCTCACCGGACGAAGCCGGGTTCCTCCTGGAGATCCGGCGTCCGGGCGCGCCGGACTACGACCCGGTCGAGGTGACCGAGCCGAACGTGACGACGTGTGCGCTCTCACTCCTGCCCGGCGAGGAGAAGTCCGCCTACCGGCTCCGGGCGCTGCACTACGGCCCGCTCTCCCCGGTGGTCCACCAGACCACCGGGAAGGAGCGGTAGCCGCTACTCGGCCGGGGTGAGCACCGTCCGCAGGAACTCGCCGGTGTAGCTGCCCTCGACCTCGGCGACGTGCTCCGGCGTGCCCTCGGCGACGATCTGGCCGCCGCCGGAGCCGCCCTCGGGGCCCATGTCGATGATCCAGTCGGAGGTCTTGATCACGTCGAGGTTGTGCTCGATCACGATCACCGAGTTGCCCTTGTCGACCAGCCCGTTGATCACGCCGATCAGCTTGTTGATGTCCTCGAAGTGCAGACCGGTCGTCGGCTCGTCGAGGATGTACACCGTCTTGCCGGTCGAGCGCTTCTGCAGCTCGCTGGCCAGCTTGACGCGCTGCGCCTCACCACCGGACAGCGTCGGCGCCGGCTGGCCGAGCCGGACGTAGCCGAGGCCGACGTCCACCAGCGTCTGCAGGTGGCGGTGGATGGCCTTGATCGGCTCGAAGAACTCCGCGGCCTCCTCGATGGGCATGTCGAGCACGTCCGAGACGGTCTTGCCCTTGTAGTGCACCTCGAGGGTCTCCCGGTTGTACCGGGCGCCCTTGCAGACCTCGCACGGGACGTAGACGTCCGGCAGGAAGTTCATCTCGATCTTGATCGTGCCTTCGCCGGCGCAGGCCTCGCAGCGGCCGCCCTTGACGTTGAACGAGAACCGGCCCTGCTGGTAACCGCGGACCTTCGCCTCGGTCGTCGCCGCGAACAGCTTGCGGACGTGGTCCCAGACCCCGGTGTAGGTGGCCGGGTTGGACCGCGGGGTCCGCCCGATCGGCGACTGGTCGACGCGCACCAGCTTGTCGACGTGGCCGAGGCCGTTCACGCGGGTGTGGCGGCCCGGCACCTGGCGGGCGCCGTTGAGCTTGTTCGCCAGCACCGTCGCGAGGATGTCGTTGACCAGCGTCGACTTGCCCGAGCCGGAGACGCCGGTGACCGAGACCAGGCAGCCGAGCGGGAACGAGACGTCGAGGCCGCGCAGGTTGTGCTCGCGCGCGCCGACCACGGTCAGCTGCCGCTTCTTGTCGATCGGCCGCCGGATCGCCGGCACCTCGATCTTCCGCCGGCCGGACAGGTACTGCCCGGTCAGGGAGTCCTTGCTCTTGAGCAGCTTCTTGTACGGTCCACTGTGGACGATGTGGCCGCCGTGCTCGCCGGCGCCCGGGCCGATGTCGACCACCCAGTCGCTGGAGCGGATGGTGTCCTCGTCGTGCTCGACGACGATCAGCGTGTTGCCGAGGTTGCGCAGCCGGGTCAGCGTCTCGATCAGGCGGTGGTTGTCGCGCTGGTGCAGGCCGATCGACGGCTCGTCCAGCACGTACAGCACGCCCACCAGGCCGGAACCGATCTGCGTCGCCAGCCGGATGCGCTGGGCTTCACCACCCGAAAGGGTGGCCGACGCGCGGTCGAGCGAGAGGTACGTCAAGCCGACGTCGAGCAGGAAGCGCAGGCGGGCCTGGATCTCCTTGAGCACCGCGCCGGCGATCATCGCCTCGCGCTGCCCCAGCTCCAGCTCGTCGAGGAACTGCGACGCCTCCGCGATGGACAGCGCGCAGACCTCGGCGATGGACATGTCGCCGCGGGTCTTGTGCGCCAGCGTCACCGCGAGGATCTCCGGCTTGAGCCGGGTGCCCTGGCAGGCCGGGCACGGCACCTCGCGCATGTAGCCCTCGTACCGCTCGCGCATGTACTCGGACTCGGTCTGCTCCTGGCGCCGCTCGAGGAACGGGATGACGCCTTCGAAGGCCGCGTAGTACGAGCGCTGGCGGCCGTAGCGGTTCTTGTAGCGGACGTGGACCTGCTCGTCGACGCCGTGCAGCACCGCCTTCTGGGCGCGCGCCGGCAGCCGCCGCCACGGCGTGTCCATCCGGAAGCCGATGGTCTCCGACAGTGACTCGAGCAGCCGGATGAAGTAGTCCGCGCTCTGCCCGCCCGACCACGGCGCGATCGCGCCCTCGGCCAGCGACAGCTCGTCGTCCGGGACCACCAGCTCCGGGTCGACCTCCTTGCGGATGCCGATGCCGGTGCACTCGGGGCAGGCGCCGTAGGGCGAGTTGAAGGAGAACGAGCGGGGCTCGAGGTCCTCGATGGCCAGCGGGTGGCCGTTGGGGCAGGCGAGGTTCTCGGAGAAGCCGCGGATCCGGTGCGGGTCGTTCTCCGGGAGGTCGACGAAGTCGAGCTCGATCAGCCCGTCGGCCAGGCGCAGCGCCGTCTCGACCGAGTCGGTGAGCCGCTGGCGCGAGCTCGACTTGACGCTCAGCCGGTCGATGACCACGGCGATCTGGTGCTTTTCCTGCTTCTTCAGCTTCGGCGGGTCGGTGAGCGCGTGGACCGTGCCGTCCACGACCACGCGCGCGTAGCCCTGCTGCTGCAGGTTCTCGAACAGGTCGACGTACTCGCCCTTGCGCCCGCGCACCACCGGCGCGAGCACCTGGAAGCGGACGCCTTCGTCCATCTCCAGCACCTGGTCGACGATCTGCTGCGGGGTCTGCTTGCTGATCGGCTCACCGCACGTGGGGCAGTGCGCCTTGCCGGCGCGGGCGTAGAGCAGGCGCAGGTAGTCGTAGACCTCGGTGATCGTGCCCACAGTCGAACGCGGGTTGCGCGAAGTCGACTTCTGGTCGATCGACACCGCGGGCGAGAGGCCCTCGATGAAGTCGACGTCGGGCTTGTCCATCTGCCCGAGGAACTGGCGGGCGTACGCCGAGAGCGACTCGACGTAGCGCCGCTGCCCTTCGGCGAAGATGGTGTCGAAGGCGAGGCTCGACTTCCCCGACCCGGACAGGCCGGTGAACACGATCAGGCTGTCGCGGGGCAGGTCGAGATCCACGCCGCGGAGGTTGTGCTCGCGGGCACCGCGAACAACGAGGCGATCAGCCACGCCAGGGTCCTCTCAGGTCATTCTCAAGTCATTCTGCTGCGGTCGCCGGCCCGGTCTGTGCTCTCTCGAGCTGCTCTCTCGAGCTGGCTGCACGGGCGGCCGCTTCCATGCTACGAGCCACCACCGACAGAAACTGATTCCGCGCCTCTGACCTGCGGTTCTTCGGGCTTCCGGCGGCTGGTGAGCCACCGGTGGGCCGGACGTTCGACCCCCGCGGTGACCGCCCAGCCGGCCAGCACGGCGGCGACGAGGATCACGGGGAGCCGCAGCCAGCCGGGGAGGCCGGCGTCGACCAGGGCACGGGCCAGGATGTAACCCAGTTCCTGGTGCACCAGGTAAAGACCATACGAGATGCCCGCGAGCCAGGTGACGGCCGGGGCGATCCGCGCCAGCCCGGGGAACCGCCAGTCGGGGCCGCGGGCGGCCACGCAGACCAGCAGGAGCAGGACGGCGAACCCGATCGTGGACGGCCAGCGCAGCGCGTCCTGCGGCAGCGCGACGTGGAACGGGAACACCTGCAGGTCCTGCGCGGCGACGGCGGCGACCACGAAGAGCGCGGCGTGCCAGTTCTCGAGCCGCCCCCGCGACCACAGCCAGATCGCGACGCCGATGGCGAAGACGTGCAGCCGGTGCAGGCCGAGGCCGTAGAAGAACGTCTCGACGACCGGGCTCGCCGTCCCCGGCGGGAAGACGAGGAACCGGAGGGTGAGCGGGACGAGGATCAGCGCCCAGAGCAGGGCGACGGTCAGCCGGTGGGTGCGCCACGACCGCGGCCACAGCAGGGCCGCGCCGGTGAAGGCCATCAGCTGGACCGGCAGCGTCCAGTAGGAGCCGTCGAGGTAGTAGAAGTCGCCCGAGCGGATGCCCCACTCCTGCACCATGCCGAGGTTGGTGACCAGGTCCAGCCCGGTCGGGATGTACCAGGGCGACGGATTCGCCGGCGGTCCCTGCGGCACGCCGAACAGGAACCCGATGACGCCGGGCGGGTAGGGCAGGCCGCTGAAGGAGATGGCCGCCCACCGCGTCACGACGTAGGTCACGAGGACGGCGACCAGGTACGCGGGTACGAGGCGCGCGACGCGGTTCCACAGCCACCGGCGCGGATTGCCCTTGCGGAGGCTGGCGCAAACGAAGAAGGCGGAGATCACCAGCAGGATCGCGGCGCCGAACTGCGCTGTCACCCGGAAGGGGTACCCCGTGAGCTCGGGGTGGAGAAGGGCACCCTGGTGGGTGACGTGCCCGAGGATGACCGCGAGGACGGCGACGACCCGGAGGAGGTCCCAGCTGATCCGGCGCGGCGTCGGGGAGGTGGGCACGGTCGTCCTGAGGTCGGGGCTGGCGGGGTCCGCCGTGAGCCTACGTGGCGGGGTGGCCGCGCGCTTGTGCGGGTGGAACCGCTTGGAACGAAACGACTACCGTGTGCACGGTGAACATCGTGGACACCTACACCGGGCACGTCGACCCGGGCGGCGACGCCGCCCGGCGCACCCTGGACGCGCTCACCGTCACCAAGCTGTCCGTCGGCCCGATGGACAACAACGCGTACCTGCTGGTGTGCCGGGAGACGAACGAAGCGCTGCTGATCGACGCGGCGAGCGACCCCGAGCGCATCTCCGACCTGATCGGCCACGGCCCCGAGCGGCCCGCGTTGCGGACGGTCGTCACCACCCACCAGCACCAGGACCACTGGCAGGCCCTGGGCGCGGTGGCGGGAGCGAACGGAGCCAACACGGCGGCCCACCCGCTGGACGCACCGCCGCTGCCGGTCCCGCCGGACTTCCTGGTCGAGCACGGCGACACGCTGACGGTGGGGCAGGTCACCCTGTCGGTGATCCACCTGCGCGGCCACACGCCGGGGTCGATCGCGCTGCTGTACCGGGATCCGGGTGGTCACCCGCACCTGTTCACCGGGGACTCGCTGTTCCCGGGCGGGGTCGGGAAGACGGCGTCGCCGGAGGACTTCACGTCGTTGCTGGACGATGTGGAGACGCGGATCTTCGGGGAGCTGCCTGACGAGACGTGGTTCTACCCGGGCCACGGGGATGATTCGACGCTGGGTGCGGAGCGGCCGAAGCTGCCGGAGTGGCGCGAGCGCGGCTGGTGAGCTGAGCGGCGGGCCGGCCCGCATCGGTGCCGGCGAGCCGAGCATGATCGGGGGCACGCCACCGGAGATCGGCGCCTGTTCGGTATCAGGCCGAAGGGTCGTGGATCCAGGCGACCTCGCCGGTCTCCGGCAGCCGCCCGAGGGCCTCGGTCTCGGCTGCGATGCGACGGAGGCGCTCCTCCTTCGTGCCGGACCACGCCTGGAAACCGGGGTCCTGCTCGATGAGGTCCCGCTGATCTCCCACCGAACTCCGCCGGATTCGCCGATCCGCAACCGGTGAGCCTACGCATCGAGTCTCCGAAGTTGCCCAGAGGAAGTTGCCCAGAGCTGCGCGACCGGCAACGCCTCGTCGCGGCGACGCGAGCCTGTGACGTCCTCTGGTGGGGGATCGTCGACGACCCCACGGACTCGGACGGAGCAGCCGGGTAACGCTTGAGCCGTCAAAGCCGGACCTGGGGCAACTCACCGGACGAACCGGGCGTCTCCCGGAAACCCAGCGCTGGGACTCCCATCGGTTCTCTCCGTCAGGAGGCCACCATGCCCAGAACCCGACGACGTGCGCTCGCCGCCGTCACCCTGCTGATCGCCGGGAGCGGGATCCTCGCCGCCGCGGGGCCCGCGCAGGCCGCCGATCCCGTCATTCCCACCCTCACCAACATCCGGACCGGGCTCAACGCCGGGTTCGACCGGGTCGTGCTCGACCTCGGGAGCGGGCCCGCTCCCGCCGTCTCCTACCAGCTCGTCGACGAGCTCACCGCCGACCCGAGCGGCGAGATCGTGTGGCTCACCGGGGAATACTTCATCAACGTCGCCGCCTTCCCCGCGGCCGCGCACGATACCGCCGGGAACCCGACCTACACTGGGCCGCAGAAGTTCCGGACGCGGAACCTGCACAACGTCATGGCCGTCGCCGTCACCGGGGACTTCGAGGCGAGCCTGAACATCGGGCTCGGCGTGCGGTCGCGGACCGCGGTGAACGTCTTCACGCTCTCCGCACCCAACCGCGTCGTCATCGACGTCGCCCACTGAGCGGCAGGCGGGGAAGTCACCCGCGCTCGTACGGGATCTTCTCCCCCGCCTCGACCGCGAACGGCAGGTGGTTGCCCGCCGGCGGCAGCGGGCACGTCGCGAAGTCCGTGAACGCGCAGGGCAGGTTCACCGCGCGGTTGAAGTCCAGCTCGACCGACCCGTCCGCTGCCGGTGCCCCGACCGGCAGCGAGCGGTTGGCCGCGTACGTCGTCACGCCGCTCGTGCCGTCGGTGAACAGGATGCTGAAGCCGCCGTCCTTGCCGTTGAACGCGGTCAGCGTGTACGACGCGCCCTGGTGCGAGAAGTGGACCAGGCCAGGTGCCGTGTAGACGTGGCTCAGGCCCTCCACCACGGCGCCGACCGTCGTCGGCCGCGGCGAGTCGAACGGCTCGAACCGCCCGGGCAGCACCCAGGACGGCGACGGCTCGTACGCCGGGACGCCGTGGAACTCGCGCAGCACCTCGGCCTTGGGGTCGTGGACGCGGATCAGGTACCCCGACCGGCGGGCCACCTCGATCTCGACGTCACCGGCCAGCACCCGGGTGCCCGCGCCGCTGTTGACCAGCTCGAACCGCCGGACGCCGGTGATCGGTTCCCCGTCGTGGGTCAGCGAGGCGCCGGCCGGGTCGACGTAGGCCGCGTCGGCGTAGGCCGCGTCGGCGTCCTGCCACCAGCGGCCCGGGATGCCGGGGTACTCCCGGGGAGCGTCCGTCAGCCAGTCCAGCGAGACCAGCGCCAGCCAGCCGTGCGGCTCGGCCAGGTCGGTCTCGCGCCGCGTCTTCCAGTCCTGCCACTCTTGGGTGAACGTGCTCATCGCGGGCCCCTTTTCCGTCGGCTACGACCTTGCCAACCCGCTGCTCGCGCCGCTATTCCGCGTCCCAGTATCCGGACGCCCACCTCAGTCGAAGGACCACTGCAGCCCGTAGCTCAGGCCCTGGTGCAGGTCGTGGAACTCGAGGCCGACCTCGCCGACCCGGTTGACGGTCAGCGCGTCGCCCGAGTCGATGCCGTCGTCGACCACCCGGCCCGGGACGCCGTTGAGGCGCCACACCCTTGACGGCGGTGCCGCCCGGTCGAACCGGACCCGGACCGAGAACTGCTCGCAGCGGCGCAACGGCGTCATGGCGTAGTACGGCCGCAGTTCCGTGCGCCGCGGCGTGAACCGGATGCCGTACTCGTGGCGCTGGCCGAGCCGCAGCGGGCTCGGCAGCCGCATGATGAACTGCGCGTGGCTGGCCGACATCTGGCGCGCTTCGACGATTTCGCCGCCGAACAGCGCGTCCGCGGTGATGTCCGGCACCGGGTCGCTGCCCGGCTCGGCCGGCACGCTGAACGGCAGGACCAGCTCGTCGAGCTCGTCGACCTCCGCGACGATCCGGCGTTCCTCCGCCAGTTCCGGCGGGTCGCGGTCGAGCCGGAGCATCGCCTTCATCGACTCGACGTACCAGCCGGCCAGCGGGTGCAGGTCGCTGCGGGGCGCGGGCGCGCCGAGCAGTTCGTCGAGCCTGCGGAACGCCAGGTCGATCCGGCGGCGGGCGGTGCGCGGGTCGCGGTCGAGGACGCTGGCCAGCCACGAGATCCGCCGGTCGAGGAACTCCCCCGCGGCCTCCTCGTGCAGGCCGAGTGCCGCCAGCGCGGCCAGTTTCAGGTCGGCCGGCAGCCGCCCGCACAGCTCGGTCAGCCGCAGCACCAGCTTCTGGCGCGCGGCGGCGGGCTGGTCGGTTTCGGTGATCGCGCACGCCGCCCGCAGGCAGGGGCCGATCCGCTGGTGCAGGTCCGCCGCGTCGAGACCGCGGCCGCGGCGCAGTTCGTTCAGTTCGCGCACGAACGGGGAAGTGTGCTCTTCCGTCGTCCCACCCCCTCGTCCGCCCGCGGAAGATTTGCCCACGTTACCATTCCCGTTCCACGAAAGCAGGACGAATTCCGGACATCGGCATTCCGGGAAAGCCCGGCCGGCCGGCCCCCCACGAGCCGGCCGGCCGGGTGTCACCGCGGGTCAGTTCGCCCCGAAGATCAAGGCCCAGATCGAGTGACTCTCCATCAGACACACCTCCTCATCGCTGTACCCAGGCCGAGGCGGAAAGCGGCGCGGAGCCGTGGAACGTCGGCGCGGCCGGCTCCGTCGCGTTTCCGGCGGCCACCGCGAAACCCGCGACGGCGCCGACCACGAACGCGGCGAAGACCGATTTCACCAGGGTCAAAATCCTGCAGTAGACGTTCACGACACGGGCTCCCCGACCTCGTTCGAAATGGAAATCCGGCCGGTTGGCATCGCATTCTTTCCGGCCGGATTCCAGCATCGCGCGACGGCGGCGTCCCTCAGATGTCCGCTGTCACGGGAGTTGTGTGCCGTTTGGCTCAGAGTGGGCGAAGGCACGCAGGACGCGGAGCTGGCGGATGAGGAACCGGCGACGGCCGGTCTCGACGATCCCGCGCTCCCGCAGCACGCGCAGCGCCCGCGCGACAGTACGCCGGGCCGCGCCGATCTGCGCGGCGATGTCCTCCTGCGACAGCGCGTCGACGACGACGCCTTCCGGCGCGGTCCGGCCGCGCTCCTCGGCCAGCCGGACCAGGACCACCGCCACGCGCCGGCTGACGTCGAAGGCGGCGGCGTCGATCCGCGCGGACTCGGCGTGCCGCAGCCGGGCCGCGACCGTCTTGATCGTCGCGATGGCGATCGCGGGCCGGGCGAGCAGGACGTCGAGGAACTCGGCGCCGGTGAGCTGGAAGACGGTGCAGGGTTCGATCGCACGCACCGACGCCGACCGCGGCCGCCCGGTGACCGCGGCGAGGTCGCCCAGCACCTCGCCGGGGCCGCGCAGCCCGAAGAGCACCTCGCGGCCGTCCTCGACGATCGTGGAGACGCGCACCCAGCCGGAAACCAGCACGTGGACGTGGTCGGACGGGTCGCCCTCCATGAGCACGACGTCGTTCGCGCGGAACCGGCGGCGGGTGCCGCGGGCGAGCAGGTATTCGCGATCGGTGTCGGCGAGGTAGGCCAGGAGTGCCCCGTCCGCCGTGTCGTCTTGCCCGCTCATGGCTCCCCTCCGGCTGCCCACCGTAACCCGGCGTGGCGGCCTTCGGCGACCACCGCGACCGGTAGGGTCGCCGCGTGGACGTGGAGATCTACACCGACGGCGCGTGCAGCGGGAACCCCGGACCGGGCGGCTGGGGCGCGGTGCTGCGCTACGGCAGGCACGAGCGCGAGCTGTACGGCGGCGAAGCCACGCCGACGACGAACAACCGCATGGAGCTGACGGCACCGATCCGGGCGCTGGAGAGCTTGACCCGGCCGTCGCAGGTGCGCGTGTACACGGACAGCACGTACGTGCGCAACGGCATCACGCAGTGGCTCCCCCGCTGGAAGAGCAACGGCTGGCAGACGGCGGCGCGCGCCCCGGTGAAGAACGCGGACCTCTGGCAACGCCTCGACGCGGCGATCGGCGGGCACACGGTCGAGTGGCTGTGGGTCAAGGGCCACGCGGGACACCCGGAGAACGAGCGAGCGGACCGGCTCGCGGTGCGCGGTGTCCAGGAGGCCCGGGAGAGCGGGAAGCCGGTCAACGCGGATTAGTCCGGAGTGGACGGTCGTGGGAGAATTCCCCGGTGCCTCCCGCTCCGTGCCCGTGCGGCCTCGCCGAGTCCTACGCCGACTGCTGCGGCCGCTTCCACGGCGGCGGCCTCACCGCTCCCACCGCCGAACTGCTGATGCGCTCGCGGTTCAGCGCCTTCGCCGTCGGCGACACCGCGTACCTGCTGCGCACCTGGCACCCGGGCACGCGGCCGCGGCAGCTGCGCCTCGACCCCGGCCAGGAGTGGACGCGGCTCGAGATCCTCGGCCGCACCGGCGGGGGCCTGCTACACGCCGAGGGCACCGTCGAGTTCCGGGCGCACTACCGCCACCGAGGCCGGGACGGGTTCCTCGAAGAGAACAGCCGCTTCCGCCGCGAGGACGGCCACTGGGTCTACCTCGACGCGGAAGCGTGAACGCCGTGCGGTGCAGGCCGCCAGCGTGCTGAGCAGGGCAGCGACGGGAAACTGACCCGCCGCGCCGGCCGGGTGTCCCGCTCAGCGAAACACCCCGCACCGGCTTTGAGAGGACGATTCCCGGCCACTCCTGCTGGCCCTGCACCCCGCCACGGCGGGGCAGGCCGCCCGTGTCTGACGAACGGCCTCTGTTCTCGGCGTGACCGGGCCGCTACCATCGTGCCCAATTGTTAGGAAAGTTCCCTAACGATGGTCCGCTGTCCCCCGCCGCCGTGGGTGCCTAGGAGGCGCGCTAGTGAGCTATCGGCAGAGAAGAACCCGGACTCTCCTCGCGGCGGCGGTGCTGGCCGTCGCGGTGACCGGGGCGACCGTCCCGGCCGCGACCGGACAGGAACCGGTGCGAGCGGTGGTCGCGGCCGCGGCCCCGGCGACCGCGGTCCCCGGCTTCCTGATCCAGACGTCCGCGCAGGTCAGCGACGACTCCGCGGTCTCCAAGCCCGGCTACAACACCGCCGGCTGGTACCCGGTCGGCCCGCGTTCGACCGTCTACGCGGGCCTGCTGGCCAACGGCAAGTACGCCGACCCGTTCTACTCGACCAACATGAAGAACGTGCCGACCGCGGACTTCCAGGTCCCGTGGTGGTACCGCACCGACCTGACGGTCGCCGACACCTCCCAGCGCACGTACCTCGACTTCAGCGGCGTCCTGTCGAAGGCCGACGTCTGGGTCAACGGGACGCGTGTCGCCGACAAGACGCAGGTCAACGGCGCCTACACCCGCCACGACCTCGACATCACCGCGCTGGTGAAGGCGGGCACGAACAGCGTCGCGTTCAAGATCTACCCGAACGACCCGAACAAGGACCTCTCGATGGGCTGGATCGACTGGGCGCAGACCCCGCCGGACCAGAACATGGGCATCGTGCGGGACGTCCTCGTCCGGCGCAGCGGTCCGGTGGCGCTGCGCGGCGGCCACGTCGTCACGAAGCTGACCGGGCTGAGCCACGCCGACCTGACCGTGAAGGCCGACGTCCGCAACGACTCGGCCGCCGCGGTCAGCACGACGGTCTCCGGCACGGTCGCCGGGCGCGCGATCAGCCAGACCGTCTCGCTGGCGGCCAAGGAGAAGAAGACCGTGACGTTCCCGGTGGCCGGGATCGACAACCCGCAGGTCTGGTGGCCGGCCGGGATGGGCGGGCAGCCGCTCTACGACCTCGACCTGACCGCGGCCGTCGGCGGGACGGCGTCGGACTCCTCGCACTCGAGCTTCGGCGTCCGCCAGGTGACGGCGAACAAGAACGCCGGCGGCGGCCGGGCGTACACGATCAACGGGCGCCCGCTGCTGATCAAGGGCGGCGGCTACTCGCCGGACCTGTTCCTGCGCTGGAACGAGCAGTACGCGGCGGACAAGCTCGCCTACGTCAAGGACCTCGGGCTCAACACCGTGCGCCTGGAAGGGCACATCGAGCCGGACGAGTTCTTCGACCTCGCCGACCGGATGGGCGTGCTGACGCTGCCCGGCTGGGAGTGCTGCGACAAGTGGGAGGGCCAGGTCAACGGCGACGAGAAGGGTGACCCGTGGACGGCCGCGGACTACCCGGTCGCGAAGGCGTCGATGACCGCGGAGGCCGAGCGGCTGCGCGACCACCCGAGCGTCATCTCGTTCCTGATCGGCAGCGACTTCGCGCCCGACGCGACGATCGAGAAGAACTACCTCGACGCGCTCAGCGCCGCGGACTGGCCCACCCCGGTGGTCCCGGCCGCGTCGGCGAAGTCGTCGCCGCAGCTCGGGTCTTCGGGCATGAAGATGAACGGCCCGTACGACTACGTCCCGCCGAACTACTGGTACGACAAGGCGCACAGCGACCTCGGCGGTGCATGGGGCTTCAACTCCGAGACCAGTGCCGGGCCGGACATCCCGACCATGGACACGCTCAAGCGGATGCTGTCGTCCGGTGAGCTGGACACGCTGTGGAAGAACCCGTCGGCCGCGCAGTACCACCGGTCTTCGTCGTCGACGTTCGCCAACCTCAAGCTGTTCGGCAACGCGCTCACCGGCCGCTACGGCAAGCCGGCGAGCCTCGACGACTTCGTCCGCAAGGCGCAGCTGGCGCAGTACGAGAACGTCCGCGCCGAGTTCGAGTCGCACTCGCGCAACTTCAGCGACAGCTCGAACCCGGCGACCGGGATCATCTACTGGATGCTCAACAGCGGCTGGACGTCGCTGCACTGGCAGCTGTTCGACGCCTACCTCGACCAGAACGGCTCGTACTTCGGGGCCAAGAAGGCGAACGAGCCGCTGCACATCCAGTACTCGTACGACACCAAGTCGGTCGTGGTGGTCAACCACAACCACGACGCGGCGTCGGGCCTCACCGCGTCCGTGAAGCTGTACAACCTCGACGGGACGGAGAAGTTCACCCAGTCCAAGGCGGTTTCCGTGGGCGGTGACGGGGCGAAGACGACCGCGCTGACCATCGGCTCGGTGAGCGGGCTGTCGACGACGTACCTGGCGAAGCTGGTCCTGACCGATTCGGCGGGCAAGGAGGTCAGCCGGAACGTGTACTGGCTGTCCACCAAGGCCGACACCCTCGACTGGGGCAACAGCGACTGGTACTGCACGCCGACGACGTCGTACGCGGACCTTTCGGGGCTGAACTCGCTGGGTTCGGCCACGGTCGACGCGAACGCTTCCTCGACGGCCGGCGCCGACGGCACCACGACGACCAAGGTGACGCTGAAGAACACCACGACCGGCAAGATCCCGGCGTTCTTCGTCGACGCGCACGTGGTCGGCGCGGCGGGCGCACCGGTGCTGCCGGTGCGGTGGACCGACAACCAGGTCAGCCTCTGGCCCGGCGAGTCGACCACGCTGACGGCGACGTACCGGACCGCGGACCTCAAGGGCACCAAGCCGTCCGTGCGGGTCGCGGGCTGGAACACCGGCACGAAGACGATCCCGGCGGACGGCACGGCCGGCCCCGGGCCCGGTGACCCGGTGGACTACCAGGCCGAGGACGCGACGATCACCAGCGGCGTCACGGAGTCCAACCACACGGGCTTCACGGGCACCGGGTTCGTCAACTACGACAACGCGGTCGGCAGCGCGGTGGAGTTCTCCGTGCCGGCGGCCACGGCGGGTGCGGCGAACGTCGTCCTGCGGTTCGCCAACGGCACCACGACGAACCGCCCGATGGACATCACGGTGAACGGCACGAGGGTGGCGTCCGCGGTGGCCTTCGGCGGCACGGGGAACTGGGACGCCTGGCAGACGGTCACGATCCCGGTGACCCTGACCGCCGGGACGAACAAGATCAAGGCGACCGCGACGACCGCCAACGGCGGCCCGAACGTCGACAAGATCACCGTCTAGGTCCGGGAAGGCCTCCTTACCGGCGCTGGTAGCCGGTAAGGAGGCCTTTTTGCTTTTCGAACGCCTGTGGTCAGCCGGCTTCCGGTCGAGGGTCCCGGCTCTTCAGCTTGGCCAGCTGCCCTGCCTCGGGTCCCTCCGGCACGGCGGCCGCATCGCTGAGCGCGCACAAGACCGAACGAGGATTGTCGAGCAGAGACGGGTCGCGATCGAGCATGGCGATCTCCGACTGCGTGAGGTTGCGAACCAGCGGAACACCGTCGATCTTGACGATCAGGACCGACCCGATCTGCACCAAGGCCGTCGGTGAAGCCTCCAGGGCGACGAGCAATTTCGCCACGGCGTCTCCCTGGGCTCGGTCGACCTGCGCTTGGTTCTTGGCGAGGAGCTGGAGCTCGATCCCGCGTTCGATCTTCTCGAACCGCCGACGCATTTCTTCCGAAGAACCGGCCCGGCGCAGCCGGAAGACGAACGAGCGACGCCAGGACCCCTGCTGCGCAGGGTAGGCGCGAACGACCGCGAACCCCTGCGCAGCCAGCAGGCTCTTGACGGCTTCCTGAACATCGGCGCTGCCGGACTCGTCTTCGAGCCAGATCCGGACGGGTATCGGGAGCTGTACCACAGCACCGGTGTGCGAAAGGGCCGCGGCGATGCCTGCGGCTTCCGGATCGCCCTTCAGATGGTCTTGGACCCGTCTCAGCAAGGCCCGTTGGATGTCGATCGGACCACGCCGCCGATCAGCTTTCGGCTGATCCGGTCCGTCGCCTCCGCCGGGCGGAGTGTGCCGTCGCCTGCGACGATGCTCGAGCCGTCGCTCCTCCGTCAGTCGCGACGAGTCGCTCGGTCCTCTGTCTCGCCCTGAGCTCATCCAGCCGCCTCCGGTTCCGTAGGCATCGGTGACGGGGAGTAAGTCGCCGCCAGTCGTCCTTCTGCTACACCCGGAGCGCGCCCGCCCCGGCTCAATTCCAGAGCAGGCGCTGCTCGCGGTCCGGGTCGGACACCGTCGTCGAGACGTCGTCGAAGAGGCGCGTCACCCGGTCCGCCGTCGTGTAGCGCGGCCAGCCCGGGTCGCCGGTGGCCACGAAGCGGACCCAAGCCTCGAACATCTCCGTCGCCACCGCCTGCATCCGCTCCGCCGGGAACGGGCGGCCCGCGAACAGGAAGCGCCAGTTGCGGTTGCGGATGTCGTCGAACATCAGGGGCAGGTCGAGCCCGTGCACCGCGCCCAAGCCGCGGCCGCGCGGGGCGATGCGCCAGTCGAGCCGGTACATCCAGGCGTCCGGCTGCGCTTCGGCGAACCGGATCGCCGGGATCCACCAGTCCCCCGCCGTCAGCACGCGGTTGCGGAGCTGGTCCTCCGGCCCGTCGAATAGGTCGTTATACAGTGCGACGGCCTTCTCGATCGCGGGCGCGTCCAGCATCGTCGAGCCGACGCCCAGCAGCTTCGCGCCCCCGGACTGCAGCCAGCTGAACAGGTCCTCCTCGTCGGCTGTCGTGCCGATCAGCAGCGGGACCTCGCGCACACCTTCGAGCGGTGATTGGGGAAGCAGCTCGTCGCCGACGACCACGCGGTAGGTCACCTTGGTGCCCGACACCGCCGAAACCCGTTGCTGTGCCTCGAGGATCCGCGTCACCGGCAACGTCGACAAGTCGTCCGGCGACGCGTCCAGGTCCGCGAGGACCGCCGAAGCGACCGCCGCGCCTTCGTCCGGTGTGTGCACGACCGAGCCGACGCCGGTGCCGCTCTGCACGATCGCCTGGTGGACCAGGCCGCGGGTGGCGGGCACGGCCAGCAGCGTCCCGACCGTGCGGCCGCCGTTGGACTGCCCGGCCAGCGTCACCCGGCCCGGATCGCCCCCGAACGCGGCGATGTTGTCCCGCACCCATTCGAGCGCGGCGACCTGGTCACGCAGCGAAAGATTCGAGTCGGCGACACCGGGCAGGTGCAGCATCCCGAGCACGCCGAGCCGGTAGGCGACGGTGACGACGACGACACCTCGCCGCGCGTACGCGGAGGCGTCGAACTGGTGCGGCGCGCCCAGCACGCCGCCTCCGCCGTGGATCCACACCAGCACCGGGTACGAGCCGGGCGAGGCGGGCGCGTAGACGTTCAGGTACAGACAGTCCTCGTCACCGGTGAAACCGCGCCCGGTCAGTGCGGGCTGCGGCGCGCGCGGCGCCCACCGGGTGGCGTCCCGGACACCCGGCCACGGCGGCGCCGGGCGCGGCGCGCGGAACCGCAGCTCCCCCACCGGCGGCTCGGCGTAGGGCACCCCGAGGAACGTCCGCACGTCGTCCCGTCCGGACCCGCGCAGGGCGCCGGCCGCGATCTCCACCGTCGTCACGCGTCCAGCCTAGGGACTTGCCCTGGAGGGCGCTCCAGCGTGTTGACTGGGGCGCACACACCGGGAGGGAACCATGAGCGCGGCCGAAAACAAGCAGCTCCTGAAGACGGCGTTCGACGCCTGGGCGACCGGCGACATCCGGCCGCTCATCGCCGCGATGGCCGACGACGTCACCTGGACGGTCAGCGGGCACAACAGCTGGTCCGGCCGCTTCAGCGGCAAGGACTCGGTCCGCCGCGACCTGCTCGGCCCACTGGGCGCGCAGTTCGACGGCACCTACACCAGCACGGCGAGCCGGTTCGTCGCCGAAGACGACGTCGTCGTGGTCGAGACGCAGGGCAGCGTCGCGACCAAGGCCGGCGGGCGCTACGACAACAAGTACTGCTTCGTCTTCCGCGTCGAGGACGGCCGGATCCGCGAGATCACCGAGTACATGGACACCCAGCTCATCGCGGAGGTGCTCGGCGGAGCTGGCCCGGTGACGCCCGCCACGGCGCCGGGGTGATGATTACCCCGTGCACATAGCGGCAGAGATAGTGGCGCTGGTCGTGACCGTCCTCGTCGTCAGCGCGGTGGCGCGGCGGCTGGACTGGTCCGCCCCGCTGTGCCTGATCGTCGTCGGCGTCGCCGGCTCGTACCTCCCCGGCGTGCCCGAGGTCCACCTCGACCCCGAGGTCGTGCTGGTCGGCCTGCTGCCCCCGCTGCTGTACTCGGCGGCCATCCAGACGTCGCTGGTCGACTTCCGGAAGAACCGCGGGGCGATCGGGCTGATGTCGGTCGGGCTCGTCGTGTTCACCGCGCTCGGCGTCGGCCTGGTCGCCTGGGCGGTGATCCCCGGGCTCCCGCTGGCCGGCGGCATCGCGCTCGGCGCGGTCATCGCGCCGCCGGACGCGGTCGCCGCCAGTGTCGTCGCCCGCCGGGTCGGGATGCCCCGCAAGCTGATCCGGCTCCTGGAGGGCGAGAGCCTCTTCAACGACGCCGCCGCGCTGGTCACCCTCCGCACCGCCATCGCCGCGCTGGCCGGCTCGGTCAGTCTCTGGCAGGTCGGCGCGGACTTCTTCCGCGCGGCCATCGGCGGGGCCGTGGTCGGCCTGGTCGTCGGCTTCGTGGCCGCGTTCATCCGCGCCCGGATGGACGAGCCGGTGCTCGACACCGCGCTGTCGTTCGCCGTGCCGTTCATCGCCTACATCCCGGCCGAGGCGATCCACGGCTCCGGCGTGCTCGCGGTGGTGATCGCCGGGCTCATCCTCGGGCACAAGGCGCCGCAGATCCTGTCGGGTTCGACGCGGCTGGCGTCCCGGCTGAACTGGCAGACCATCCAGTTCCTGCTGGAGAACCTGGTCTTCCTGCTGATCGGCCTGCAGCTGCGGCGGATCCTCGCCGAGGTCGGCGACAGCGGGCTGTCGCTGATGACGCTCACCTGGATCTGCGTCGCCGTGCTCGGCGCGACCATCCTCACCCGGGTGCTGTGGATGGCCGGGATCGGCCTGGTGAAGCGCGTCAAACGGCGGCTGCTCCCGAAGAAAGCGCAGCCGAAGATCTGGCCGTGGCGCTACTCCGCCGTCATCGCGTGGGCGGGCATGCGCGGGGTGGTGACGCTCGCGGCGGCGTTCGTGCTGCCCGCGGACACCCCGCAGCGGGCCGTGCTGGTGCTCGCGGCGTTCGTCGTCGTGGCCGGCACCCTGGCCGTGCAGGGCATGACGTTGCCGCCGCTGATCCGGCGGCTGCGGCTGCCGCGGCCGGACCCCGCGGAGGACGCGCTGCAGGAGGCGGCCGTCCTGCACGACATGACCCGGGCCGCGCTGGAGAAGCTGGAGGAGATCCGGCGGCCCGACGACCCGCCGGAGATCATCCAGCGCCTGCGCGACCGCCTGCAGCACCGCGCCGACTCGGCGTGGGAGCAGCTCGGCCGGCAGAGCGCGCTGGCCGAGACCCCGAGCGACGCCTACCGGCGGCTGCGGCTAACGCTGCTGGAGGTGGAGCGCGACCAGTTCCTCAAGGCCCGCGACAGCGGCAGCGCCGACGACGAGGTCCTGCGCCGGGTCCTGGAGCGGCTGGACATCGAGGAGTCCATGCTCGACCGGGACGAGGCCGAGCCCGACATCGAGGGCCGCGAACTGCGCACCCCGGCCGCGACGGCGGGGTCGTGCAAGCACCTGGCCCACGACTGGGCCGACAAGGAGCCCAGCTCGGCCGACAGCTGTGCGGCCTGCCTCGCCGAGGGCACGACGTGGGTGCACCTGCGCATGTGCCTGAAGTGCGGCAACGTCGCTTGCTGCGACTCCTCGCCGCGCCGCCACGCGACCCGGCACTTCCACGAATCCCGCCATCCGGTCATGCGCAGCTTCGAACCGGGCGAGACGTGGCGATGGTGTTTCGTGGACAAGCAACTCGGCTAGCTCCGCCTTCCTCCCCACCGCCGCCGTCAACGGAGGCGCTTCGCGCCGCGGTACCGTCTCCGGCATGAGCACGCCCGAGCAGGAGATCGAGTACCGCCAGCACCGCTTCAGCCCGCCCCCGGGCGCGACGGAGATCTTCCTGGTCCGGCACGGCGAATCGGCCCCCGCCCGCGGCGACGACCCGTTCGAGCTGGTCGACGGCCAAGCCGACCCGGACCTCGCCCCGGAGGGCCGGGACCACGCCCAGCGCGTCGGCGAGCGGCTGGCCGGAGAACGGATCGACGCGATCTACGTGACGACGCTGCGCCGCACGGTGCAGACCGCCGCACCGCTGGCGGAAAAGCTGGGCCTGACCCCGGTCGTCGAGCCGGATCTGCGCGAGATCCACCTGGGCGACTGGGAGAACGGCCTGTTCCGGAAGTACACGGCCGACGGCCACCCGATCGTCGACCGGCTGTGGGCCGAGCAGCGCTGGGACGTGATCCCGGGCGCGGAGTCCGACGAGGCGTTCGGCGCCCGTCTGCGCGGCGCGCTCACCCGCATCGCGGCCGCCCACCCGGACCAGCGCGTCGCGGTGTTCACCCACGGCGGCGTGATCGGCGAGGTGTTCGCCCAGGCCGGCCGCTCGGTCGAGCGGTTCGCGTTCCTCGGTGCCGACAACGGGTCGATTTCGCACCTGGTGCTGCACGGCGACCACTGGATCGTGCGGCGCTTCAACGACACCGCCCACCTGGCTACGCCGCTCGGCTGAGCTTCCCCGCCGCGACGAGCTGGACGGTCACCAGGATCGAGACGGCTTCCGCGGCCAGCAGCCCGATCAGCACGAGCACCTGCGTCAGCCCGGCCTGGATCGGGCCCGCGCCGCCGAGCAGGACGCCGACGTAGGCGCCGGGGAGCGTCACCAGGCCGACCGTGCGGGTCTGGTCGAGCGCCGGGATGAGCGCGTGCCCGGCCGACGGGCGGCAGATCTCCAGCGCGGCCGGGCGCGGCAGGAACCCCAGCGCCAGCGCGGCTTCGTATTCGCCGTGCCGGGCCTTGAGCTCGTCGAGGGCGCGGCGGGCGGCCTGCGACGTCGCGGTCATGGCGCCACCGATCACGATGCCGGCGATCGGCACGACGGCGATCGGCTTCGGCGGGACGACGCCGGCGCCGAGGACCAGCGCGAGCACGGGCACGACGCCGGCGGCGATGGCCAGGGCCGCCCACGGGAGGTTCTTCCAGGTGCCGGCGCGGCGCGCCGACGTCACCGCTGCGATCCCGAACATCAGCAGCACGAAGAGGCCGGTGAGCGGCACCGAGCGCAGGACGGCGGTGATCACGAGCGACACGGCGGCGAGCTGGACGACCGCGCGGGCGGCGGCGATCAGCACCGCGCGCCCGTCGCCGAGGCCGCCGGCCCGGACGACGGCCGCACCGGCGAGGGCGAGCAGGACGAGCACCGCCACCAGGGCGGGGCCGAAGGTGATCGCGGCGTTCACGCCGCCGATCCTGCCGGTCAGACGGCGCAGCTGAAGAGGCGGTCCGGTTCGGTCTCGGTTTTTTCGGCGACGACGACGCCGTCGACGACGATCCGGCACCGCAGCGCGCCGGGCCCGGGATTGCGGGCGGCGAGGCTGTAGAACTCGGTGCGGCCGGCCGGGCCGACCCGGGTGAACCGCGTGGACCACGGCGTCGCGACCTCGGCGTGCTGGGTCAGCACCGACCCCGCGGCGGCGTAGGTGACGTTGCGGGCGCCGTGCGCGCCGAGCAGTTCGTAGACGACGCTGTGGTCGACGGTCCGGACCGCGGCCGGGTCGACGACGGGTGCGCCGGCGGGCTCTTGCTGGCCGGGTCCGCGCGCGGACCGGGGCACGACGTAGGCGGTCACCGCGAAGGCCGCGGCGAGCACCCCCAGGACGACGACGAAGCTGCCGGCCGACCGAGCCCGCCCGGCGCAGTCGCGCCGGGGCCGGGTCGCGGTGGGAACGCCCATGGAGAGGTCTTCTCTCGTCGCGCGCACTTCCGTCGAGTGCGTCGACCTATATCTCGCCGTGACCTGACGGCGTGTTAGCAGCTCTTCGCGGGAAGTTCGATGTTCACCCGGACGGGGGTCTCCCGAGGCGCCGGATTTTGTCGGACCCGAGGGGGATGATCGGGGTGTGTACGAAGAGGCGGCAGCACCGGCGGTGCTGCGTGACGTGGCGAAGTGCGTGTGGCGATCGGCTTCGGAGGGCCCGAAGCGGATCGTCCCGGACGGCTGCGTGGACCTGGTCATCGGCGACGGCGCAGCGTTCGTGGCCGGCCCGGACACGACGGCGTGGTCCTCGGTGACCCGGCCGGACGCGGTGCTGAGCGGAGTCCGCTTCCGCCCGGGCCGCGCGGCCGCGGCCCTGGGCGTGGCGGCGGACGAGCTGGTTGATCGGCGGGTGCCGGTGGGTGAGTTGTGGGGACGGTCGTGGGCGGAGCGGCTGGTGGAGGCGGAGGTGTCGCCGGTCGAGGCGGTGGCCGGCCGGCTCGGGGAGTTGCCGCCGGAGGACTTGGCGGTGGCGGAGCTGATCGCGCGGCTGGAGGCGGGGGTGTCCCGGGTCGGTGAAGCGGCGATGGGGTTGATCGGATCCCGCGAGGCAGCGGCGGCAGGGATGGCCGCACGAGCATCGCCGGAGCACAACTCAAGCCCGCCGGCGAGGACACCCCGCGAGCCGGGGCCGGGGCCGACCACGCCACCCCACTCGCCGTCGCCGGCAGAGAAACGTCACCCACCGTCTTTGCCCCCACGGTCGGCCGGGTCGAGCACCGAAACCGGCCTGAGCCGGGCGGCGGCCGTCGTCGCGTGGGCCGAAGATCCCGTCTTGTCCGCCGCGGTGAGCGAGCGGCGGCTGCGGCGGCGGTTCGTCCAAGCCGTCGGGTACGGGCCGGCCACCTACCTCCGGGTCAGCCGGTTCCAGCGGGCCGTCGCGCTGGCTCCGCACGTCCGGGGACTGGCCGCGCTGGCGGCCGCCGCGGGGTATGCCGATCAAGCGCACCTCAGCCGGGACTGCCGGGCCCTGACCGGGCTCACGCCGCGCCGCTACTTCGGTGGATCCTCCACTGTGGACGTTGCGGTGCGTGATCGACTCCGTTCGGCGTAACTCCCGCGGTCAACCGGAAGTGGCCGTTCACCCAAAAAGGTAAGCGGACGGTAAACGACTACCAAGAGCGCTATCCTCCCCTCGACGAGTGATCAGGGAGGGCGTGTGGCCACCATCAGCGACGTCGCGGCAAGGGCCGGCGTCTCCACGGCGACCGTGTCGCGCGCGCTCAACGGAAAGTCCACTGTGGACCCCACCCTCGCCGCCCGCGTCCAGGAAGCGGCCGCTGAGCTCGGATATCACCCGAACGGGTTGGCCCGGAACCTCCGCCGTCAGGAGACCGCGGTGCTCGCGCTGATCATCTCCGACGTCGAAAACCCGTTCTTCACCGCCATCGCCCGGGGCGTCGAGGACCTCGCGCAGCGGTCCGGGTATTCGGTGGTGCTGTGTAATTCCGATGAAAACGAGGACAAGGAGCGGCGCTACATCGAGGTCGCGCTGCAGGAGCGGGTCGCCGGCGTGGTGCTGTCACCCACCGGCCGGTCGACGAACGTCGAGGGGCTCCGCCGCCAGGGCACGCCGCTGGTGGCGGTGGACCGGCCGTTGCAGGCCGCGGAGGGCGACCAAGTGCTGGTCGACACCCGCCACGCGGCCGCCGAAGCCACCCGGCACCTGCTCGCCGGCGGCTACCGGCGCGTCGGCTGCCTGACCGGCCCGCCGGGGGTCCGCACGGCCGAAGACCGCCTGGCGGGGTACGCCGAGGTCGTGGGCGAAGAGAACGTCCTGTTCCGCCGCGGCGAATACCGCGCGGAGGGCGCCCGGCTGGCGACGCAGGACCTCCTCGACGAGCCATCGCCGCCGGACGCGCTGCTCGTCGCGAACAGCACGATGGCGATCGGCGTGCTGGAGGCCCTCTCGGCTCGCGGCCTGCGCCCGGGCAGCGACGTGGGCATCGTGTCCTTCGACGACGCACCATGGACAACTTTGGTCGACCCACCCCTGACGGTGGTCGCCCAGCCGGCGTACGAAGTCGGCCGCGTGGCGGCACAGCTCCTCCTGGCCCGCATCACGGACAGCAGCCGCGACGCGACGACGACCACCCTCGAAGCCCGGCTGATCGTCCGGAAAAGCTCCCGCCGCTGACGCCGACGGACGCGGCCGCCGCGCCGATTCGCGCGGCCGCCGCGCCGAGTCGCGCACCTGGAGGGTCGGCCCACGTACCGGAAGGGTCGGCTGGCGCACCCGGAAGGTCGGCCGCGCACCCAGGAGGTCGGCTCGCGCACCGGAAGGGTCGGCTGGCGCGCCTGGAGGGTCGGCTCGCGTACCCAGAGGGTCGGGCGGAGCAGCCCCGAAGCTCGGGGGCGAGCGACGTGCCTGGGGGGCCGGCTCGTGCCGGGCCCCCCAGGCACGCCCCACCCCCTGTGTCCCCCATCACCGGCGCCGGAACGCCGGGTCCTGTGAGCACGGAGCGGAAATCGTTTACTCATCCCGGAACGTAGGTCCGCCGGCACCCGGTGTCAAGCCGGGGCGGGGCTGGACAACCGCCGCCGTTCCGGGGAAACTGACCGGAAGTTGCCTACTCAACGTGTTGGACAATGTGCCCTGAGTGTCGATCTCTGGTGAATTCACCCACAGACAGGGCAAGAAACCGCACGAACCCGCACACCCGCGCTGTTTCGGGTTAACCTGAGCCACATGTCTGTAGCGCTGGAGAACATCCTCGCCAAGGCGGGCCTGAAGGTCGACGCGAACGAGTTCCTCACTCTCGTCGAAGACGCGGCGCGCAGACTGTCCCCACCGAATCCGGATCCGTCGCACTACTTCTCGGCCGATCAACGCGCCGCGCTCACCGACGTCGGGCTGGACCTCTCACCGAGGCGGGAGGACGAACCCGACTTCAGGGCGCGCACCGTCGCCGCCCACGCCGTGCTCGCCGAAGGCGCCCTCAGCGTCAACGAGGCGGCCAAGGCCCTCGGTGTCGACGACAGCCGGATCCGGCACCGCCTCAAGGAAGGGCGGCTGACCGGCTGGAAGGACGGCGGGTGGCGGCTCCCCGCGTGGCAGTTCGCCGGCTCGGGCGTGCTGCCCGGCCTCGAAGTCGTCCTCAAAGCCCTGCCCGACGACCAGCCCGCGCTCGTCGTCGCCGCCTTCATGAGCACTCCGCAGGCCGATCTGGTGATCAACGACCAGCCCGCGACCCCGCGCCAATGGCTCCTCTCCGGTGGTGACCCGGACCACGTCGCCCGCCTCATCGCCACGCTCGGCACGCCGCTCTAGGCTGGACCCTCCCGAGCAAGATCACCGACAAGGACGGACCACCCCCGACCCATGGCCCGGCTCCCGCTGCCGCCCGCCCGATCCGTCCTGGTCCGGCAGCTGAACCGCGCCGACGACGTCGTGTCGGTCCAGCCCGCGACCAGGCTCGTACGGATCTTCACCGCGCACGGCAACCACCCCCAGCAGTGGAACTCGTTCCGCTACACCGGCCCGCTCCCGCACGGCCGCTTCGACCAGCAGCCGCCCGGCCGTGGCGGCGCACCGGTCACCGACAACGCCAACGGCGTCCTCTACTTCGGCCTCACCGTGCGCACGTCGGTCGCCGAGGTCTTCCAGACCAGCTCGACGGTCGACCGCCGCACCCGCGGTCCCCGGCTGGTCGTCGTCCGCCCGACACGCACCCTGCGCCTGCTCGACCTCACCGGCCTCTGGCCGACGCGGGTCGGCGCGTCGCAGGAGATTTCCAGCGGGCCGAAGAAGCTGACGCAGGCGTGGGCCCGCGCGATCCGCGGCGCGTTCAGCGATCTCGACGGTCTCTGGTACCGCTCGTCGATGGACTCCGGCGACCCCGCGATCTGCCTGTGGGACCCGCCGGCGGGCGCCGCGCTCCCGATCGCGCCGGACGTGCTGCTGCCGCTGGACCACCCGGGCCTGGACGTCCCGCTGGGCCGGGTCTGCGAAGAGCTGAACTACACGCTGCTCAACTGAGCCCTGCCGATGTTCGCAGGCCCGGGCAGGGGTCACAGGTGCCGCGACCACCACTCGAGGACCGCCTCGAAACGCTGGACACGGTGCCGCGGCCGGCCGGAGCGGCTCAGCTCGTGGCCTTCGCCGGGGAACACCAGCATCTCCGCCGGCGCGCCCGCCCGGCGCAGCGCCACGAACATCCGCTCCGCCTGCTCCAGCGGGCAGCGCCAGTCCTGCTCCGAATGCACCACCGCGAACGGGATTTCGACCTGCGCCGCGTACGAAAGCGGGGACCGGTCACGCTGCACTTCCGGCGAGGAACCGATGTAGGCGTCGACGAACATGTAGCCGATGTCGGAGCTGCCGACCATCGAGTCCCACGCGTTGACCGCGCGCTCGCTCCACGCCGCCTTGAAGCGGTCGCCGTGGTGGGCGGCCAGCCAGCTCGTCATGAACCCGCCGTACGAGCCGCCCATGATGCCGACGCGGGTGGCGTCCAGGTCCGGGCGTTCGAGGGCCTTGTCGAGCAGCGCCAGGACGTCGTCGACGTCGACCGTGCCGAAGCCGTGCGTGATCGCGTGGCCGTGCGCCTGCCCGTAACCCGCCGATCCGCGCGGGTTGCCGACCACGACCGCGTAGCCCGCCGACGCGTACACCTGTGCCTCGTCGAACACCGCCCACTCCTGCTGGGTGAACGGGCCGCCGTGCACCACGCGCAGCACCGGGTGCGGGCCGTCGCCGTCGGGCAGCACCAGCCAGCCGTGCACCGGGTAGCCGTCCGGGGCGGTGGTCTCCAGCTCGATCATCGGCCGGATGCCCTTGTCCCGCAACGGCTTCGAGTAGTCCGTCAGCACCCGTGGGTCGCCGTCGCCGAGCAGGACGACCTCACCGGCGGTCGACGGCGTGGCGATCACCGCCGCCAGCACCGAGCCGTCCAGCGTGAACGACCGGACCGCGGCCTGGTCCGCGTAGACCACCGCGAGGTCGGCCAGCGGGGCCTCGGCCGCGTCGACGCCGACCGCGCGCAGTTCCACCGCGCCGCGGTGACGGACGGCCACCAGCACGTCGTCCCCGCGCGGGACCGGCGGGCCCGCCGTGGTTTCGCAGTCGACCGTCTCGGCGTCGGTGAGCCGCCGGGCCTTCACCGGGCCCGCGCCGAATTCGGGCGTCGCCGCGTAGAGCCCGGTGGGCGCGGCTTCGTGGTGCTCTTCGAACGACTGTCCGAAGTAGAACAACGTGCCGTCGGCGCCGAACGCCGGCCGCTCCGAGTAGCCCGCGCAGCGCACGACGACCTCGGGCTCGCCACCCTCGGCGGAGATCGCGCAGATGTCGCGCGAGTCGCTCTCGGCCGCACCCCAGTCCGGCGGCGCCGTGAAGACGACGCGCGTGCCGTCCGGCGTCCAGACCGGGTGCGCCGCGTCGAACTCGTTGCCGGTCAGCGGCTCGAGATCGCCGGGTTCGCGGTCCGCCACGGCGTCGACGACGAACAGCCGCTGCATGCGGTCGCGCAAGAACCCGACGTCGTCGATCCGGTAGTCCATCCGCGTGATCCGGCGCGGGGCCTCGGCGGCCGGCTCGGGCGTCTCGCCGTCGGCGTCGGGCGTGCCGTAGCGGCCGGCCTCGGGGACGCGGGCGGTGAACGCGATCCGCCGCGAATCCGGCGCCCACACCGGCTCCCCGGCCCCGAGGGGCAGCGACGTCAGCCGGCGGGCTTCCCCGCCGTCCGACGGCATCACGTGCAGCTGCGGAGCGCCGTCGGCACCCTGGCCCTCCCCCGCGCGGAGGAACGCCACCCAGCGCCCGTCCGGGGAGATGGCCGGGGCGGAGTCGCGCGGACCGTGGGTCCACGCGGCCTCGCCGCCGTCGAGCGACACGCGCCGTACCGCACTGTGCGTGGCGTTCGCCTGGAGATCCGGTCTCTTCACCGCCGTGAGCAGCAGGTTTCCGCGCAGGGCGGGACGGCCGGGGACGACGAGGGCTTCGATGTCGGCAGGGCGCACTTCCCGACCGTACCCGAATTCCTTAGCGGTGCGAACGAGTTCCGTCAGTTGTCACGCGGCGACCTGCTTCCGCTCGTCGCGCCGGGCCTTGGCCAGGCTGGCCACCGTGGTCACCGACAGCACGACGATGATCACGCCGAGGGAGACCCAGTTGTTGATGTCCAGCCAGTCCGGGACGACGTGGTATTCGTGCAGCGCGTGCAGGAACAGCTTCGCCCCGATGAAGGCGAGGATGACCGCCAGGCCGTACGTGAGGTACACGAGCTTCGTCACCAGGCCACCGAGCAGGAAGTACAGCTGGCGCAGGCCCATCAGCGCGAACGCGTTGGCCGTGAAGACGAGGAACGCCTCCTGCGTGATGCCGAAGATGGCCGGGATCGAGTCGACCGCGAACAGCAGGTCGGCCGAGCCGATGGCCACGATCACCAGCAGCATCGGGGTGATCATCCGCTTGCCGTCGATCTTCACCGTGTACTTGTGGCCGTGGTAGTCGTCGGTCACCGGGGCGAACCGGCGGACCTGCCGGGTGACGGCGTTCTCGTGGTACTCCTCGTCCTCGCCCTTGCCGCGCAGCATGCTGATCGCCGTCCAGATCAGGATCGCGCCGAAGAGGAAGAACACCCAGACGAACTGGGCGATCAGCGCGGCCCCGATGGCGATGAACACGCTCCGCATGGCGAGCGCGAGCAGGATGCCGACCAGCAGCACGCGGTGCTGGTGGATGGCGGGCACCTTGAACGAGCCCATGATGATCATGAAGATGAACAGGTTGTCGACGCTCAGCGAGTACTCGGTGATGTACCCGGTGAAGAACTCGACGCCCGGGTCGTGCCCGGCGAAGACCCACACGCCGATGCCGAAGACGATCGCGCACGAGACGTAGAAGATGACCCAGCGAGCCGCTTCCCCCGTGGTCACTTCGTGCGGCTTGCGATCGACGATGACCAGGTCCAGCGCGATCAGCGCGAGCAGGCCACCAATCGTGGCGATCCACAGCCACAGGGGGACAGTCATGGAACTCGAACCTCCGGATAGTGCGCATGAGCAGCTAACCGGAGGTCTCTCCCGCCGGTGGAACCACCGGCCGACGGTGCCGGGGGCGCATGGCCACCGTGCTGACGACACCGCCGCGAAGGAATACTCCCCTCACAGCGCGTCCAGTTTGCCGGTCCCCCCCGGTCGAGCGCCAGCCGAGATCGCGCACGTCACCGGGTTGGTCGTGTAATTCCGGTCACTTCGGTCCACCAGGTGGTCCGCGACCGTGTGATCAACGTGAGTCGGTGAGGGCACTCTCAGGAAACTTCACATACGGTCACGTCGTGCCCCGACTCCCGCTCCCGCGCACCCGCCGAGCCCGTCTCACGGCGATCGGCGCCGTCGTGGTGGTGCTCGCCGCCGCGACCGTCCTCTGGGCGACGCGCGACACGGCGCCACCCGCCGTGCCCACCCAGGACGCGCTGCTCGACCTGCCCGCCGCGCCCGGCTCGGCCGAGCAGGTCAAGATCGACACGACCACCTACCTCCCCGCGACCGTGCCCGCCCCGGCGGTGCTGCTCGCGCACGGCTTCGGCGGCGACAAGAACAGCGTCGCCGACGACGCCCGTGAGCTCGCGCGGAAGGGCTTCGTCGTGATGACGTGGTCCGCGCGCGGGTTCGGCAAGAGCACCGGCAAGATCGGGCTCAACGCCCCGGACGGCGAGGTCGCCGACGCGAGCCGCCTGATCGACCGGCTCGTCGCGCAGCACCAGGTGACGCTCGACGCCCAGGGCGACCCGAAGATCGCCGTCACCGGGGCCTCCTACGGCGGCGCGCTGTCGCTGCTGCTGGCCGGCACGGACAAGCGCGTCGACGCGATCGCCCCGGTGATCACCTACAACGACCTCGCCCAGGGCCTGGTCCCGAACGCGGCGACTCCCGCGGCCACGGCCCCGGGCACCCCGTCCGCCGGCGCCTTCGCCACCGACGGCGTCTTCAAGAAGAGCTGGGCCGGCATCTTCTTCTCGGCCGGCTCGGGCGCCGCGGCGAGCGGCTCGCCGTCCGCCGAAGCGCCGGAAGCCGGGCAGGAGACCGACGCCGGGTCGACCGGCGCCGCCGGGACCGCCGCCGCGGGGGCCGCGCTGCCCGCCGGGCCGCCGGGCGCGGGCGGGCCGCGGAGTGCGCCGGCCGACCCGTGTGGCCGGTTCACCGCGGCGGTCTGCCGCGCCTACACCGAACTCGGCACCACCGGGCAGGCGAGCCAGGCGAGCGTGGACCTGCTGCGCCGCGTCTCCCCCGCGTCCGTGACGAGCAAGATCACCGTGCCGACGCTGCTGGTGCAGGGCGAGAGCGACACGCTGTTCGGGCTCGACCAGTCCGACGCGACCGCCCGGCAGATCACCGCGGCGGGCGGCCAGGTCAAGACCATCTGGTACACCGGCGGCCACGACGGCGGCAAGCCCGGCCCGCAGCTGCGCGCCAAGATCGGCGACTTCCTGAAGACGGCGCTGGACGGCGGCGACCCGGGCACCGGGTTCAGCTACGACGTCCAGGGCACGTTGCGCGCCAACGGGACGCCGTCGGTCCGCACGGTCAACGCGGCCGCCTACCCCGGGCTGACCGGACCGGCCACCGAGCGGCGGCTGCTGGCGCTGGCCGGGCCCGCGCAGCCGGTGGTGCGCCCGGCCGGGGCGAACCCGTCGGCGGTCAGCGGGATCCCCGGGCTCAACGGCATCGCGAGCAGCACGTCCCGGCTCGGCGCGCTGTTCAGCAACGACCCGCCCGGCCAGGCGGCGCAGTTCGCCACCGCCGCGTTCGACGGCCAGGTCGTCATCAGCGGGTCGTCCACCGTGCGGCTGCAGGTCGCCGCGGATCCGGCGCACCCGCAGCCGGACGCGGTGCTGTTCGCGAAGCTCTACGACGTCGGACCGGACGGCTCGCGTGTGCTGCCGGCCAACGCGATCGCCCCGTTCCGGGTGAGCGGGCTGCCCGCCGACGGCACCCCGGTCGACGTCACGGTGACGCTGCCCGGCATCGTCCGGCCGATCGAGGGCGGGCACTCGCTGCGGCTGGTCGTCGGCACCACCGACCAGGCGTTCGCCGCGCCGGCCGCGCCTGCCGTGTTCCGTGTCGGGCTCGCCGGCGGTACCGCGCTGGCGGTGCCGATCGTGCCCGGGACGTCGGTCGGCTCACCGGCCCCGGTCGGGCAGCTGGTCGGCATCGGCGTGACGCTGGCGCTCGGCCTCGCCGTGGCGCTCTTCGCGGCCCTGCGCCGCCGCCGGGCGACCGACGCCGACCCCGGGCTGGCCGCCACCCCGCTGGTCATCGAGGGGCTGCGCAAGGAGTACCCGGGCGGGTTCGTCGCCGTGAAGGACCTCTCCTTCCGCGTCGAGCCGGGCCAGGTGCTGGGCCTGCTCGGCCCGAACGGCGCCGGCAAGACGACCACGCTGCGGATGCTGATGGGCCTGATCACGCCGACCGCGGGCAGCATCCGCGTGTTCGGCCACAAGATCACCCCGGGCGCGCCGGTGCTCTCGCGCATCGGCTCGTTCGTCGAAGGGTCCGGCTTCCTGCCGCACCTGTCCGGGCGGGCGAACCTCGAGCTGTACTGGGCTTCGACCGGACGCCCCGCGGAAAAGGCGCACTTCGCGGAAGCGCTGGAGATCGCCGGCCTCGGCTCGGCCGTCGAACGGCGGGTGCGGACCTACAGCCAGGGCATGCGGCAGCGGCTGGCGATCGCGCAGGCGATGCTCGGCCTGCCGGAGCTGATGGTGCTCGACGAGCCGACCAACGGGCTCGACCCGCCCCAGATCCACCAGATGCGCGAGGTGCTGCAGCGGTACGCCGCGACCGGCCGCACCGTGGTGGTGTCCAGCCACCTGCTGGCCGAGGTCGAGCAGACCTGCACGCACGTCGTGGTCATGCACCGCGGCTCGCTCGTCGCTTCGGGCGAGGTCGGCGAGCTGGCCGCGGCCGGCGGCGAGGCGACGTTCCGGGTCGACGACCCGGCCGCGGCCGCGGCGGCGCTCAAGGCGCTCAGCGGGGTCACCGACGTCGACGTCGAGGGCGAGCTCGTGCACGCGAACCTCGGCGAACTGCCGCGGGCCGAAGGCGTGGCCGCGCTGGTGCGCGCTGGCATCGCGGTGGAGCAGGCCGGGCCCCGGCGCCGGCTGGAAGACGCGTTCCTGCAACTGGTCGGAGATGAGTCGTGAGCGAGGGTGTGCACACCGATCCGCACGCGCTGGACGAGCTGAGCGACCTCGCGTCGCAGGAGCACGCGGGCGTCGGGCCGGACGGCGCGGTCGAGGGCTACTCGGCGCGGCGGACGCTGCGGCTCGGCGTCGAGCTGCGGCGCCAGCTCAAGCGGCGGCGCACGCAGTTCCTGCTCGGGTTCGTCGCGCTCCTGCCGTTCATCCTGGTGATCGCGTTCCAGCTCGGGCAGTCGAGCCCGAACCGGCGCAGCGGCGGCTTCGTCGACCTGGCCACGGCGTCCGCGCCGAACTTCGTCGTGCTGGCGCTGTTCGTGTCGGGGACGTTCCTGCTGCCGATGATCGTCGCGCTGTTCTTCGGCGACACCATCGCGAGCGAGGCGTCGTGGTCGAGCCTGAAGTACCTGCTGGCGGTGCCGGTGCCACGGCAGCGGGTGCTGCGGCAGAAGGCGATCGTGTCCGGGCTGCTGTCGGCGTTCGCGCTCGTGCTGCTGCCGTTGGTGTCGCTCGGCGTCGGGGTGCTCTGGTACGGCGCGGGCGACGCGATCAGCCCGACGGGTGACGCGGTGTCCTTCGGCGACAGCCTGCTCGCCATCGGGCTGTCCACTGTGTACATCATCCTGCAGCTGGCCTGGGTGGCCGGGCTCGCGCTGGCGCTGAGCGTGTCGACCGACGCCCCGCTCGGCGCGGTCGGCGGCGCGGTGCTGGTGGCGATCCTGTCGCAGATCCTCGACCAGATCACCGCGCTGGAGGGCCTCCGCAACTACCTGCCGACGCACTACGCGTTCTCCTGGATGGACCTGATCTCGACCGACGTCGACTGGACCAACCTGGCGAGCGGCATGCTGTCGGCGGCGATCTACGGCACGGTGTTCTTCCTGTTCGCCGGGCGGCGGTTCGCTCGAAAAGACATCACCAGCTGACACCCGCGGGCGGCGTACGGCGCGGTGCTGCCCAGCCCGCTCGGCCGCGGCGTCGGCGAGTTCATGCTGCTCGCCTTCGCCGGCCGCCGGACCGGGCGGCACTACCGCGTGCCGGTCACCGCGCACCGCGACGCCGAAGGCCTGTGTGCGCTGACGCCCGCGGGCTGGCGGCTCAACTTCCGCGGCGGCGCGGACGCCGACGTGACGTTCGCCGGCCGGACGACGCCGATGCGCGGCGTGCTCGTCGAGGACGAAGCCGAGGTGGCGCGGACCTACCTGGACCGCATGACCGAGCTGGGCATGCGCCGCGCCGCCCGCATGATCGGGCTGAAGTTCCCCCTCGGCCGGCTGCCGGCCCTCGACGAGGTCGCCGAGCTGGTGCGCCGGGAGCACTTCGGCGTCGTCCGGTTGAGCGTCAGGACCTGACCGGCCCGCCGGGCCGCGGTACGGTCGGGCCGTGCCGATCAGCCTGGACAGCCACCGCGACGTCGCCGTGCTCCGGATCGACCACGGCGGCGGCAACACCCTCGACACGGACTCGTGCCGGGCGCTGGTGCGGCGGCTCGAGGAGGCCGAAGAGGCCCGTGCCGTGGTGCTCACCGGGACCGGCCGCGTCTTCTGCGCGGGCGTCGACCTCAAGCGGCTCGACGAAGGCGGCGCGCCGTACGTGGCGGAGTTCCTGCCGCTGCTGTCCGACGCGCTGCTCGCGGTGTTCGGCAGCCCGCGCCCGGTGGTCGCCGCGCTGAACGGGCACGCCATCGCCGGGGGCGCGGTGCTCGCCGCGGCCTGCGACCACCGGGTGCTGGGCGCCGGCAAGATCGGCGTGACCGAGCTGCTCGTCGGGCTGCCGTTCCCGTTGGCCGCGCTGGAGATCCTGCGCTGCACCTACGGGACCACCCGGCTGCCGGCGCTCACCTACACGGGTGAAACCTGGGACGGCGAGGAGGCCCTGGCCCGCGGGCTGGCCGACGAGCCGGCGCCACCGGACGAGGTGCTCGAGCGGGCGGTCGCCGTCGCGGCCCGGCTCGGCGACCTGCCCGCCGAATCGTTCGCGCACACCAAAGCCCAGATCCGGCAGCCGTTCCACGAGCGGATCGCCGAATACCGCCACTCGGACGACCCGCGGGTGCAGCGGCTGTGGCAGTCCGCCGAGGCGCTCGCCGCCGTCAAGTCCTATGTGGACCGCGTGCTCCGCTAGCCGGCGTGCACACCGGTCTCGGCGAGCGCCTTGATGCCCTCGACGGTCTTCTGCATGTTGTCCCGCAGCTCGCCGAGCCGCATCGCGACGATCTCGTCTTCGTGCTCGGGCATCGAGCCGATGATCCTCGTGAGGTTGGACGGGCCGGGGCCGATCTGCGCCCACTGGCGCAGGACGGTGCCGTCGCCGTCCGGGACGAGCTCGAAGCGCCACGACGCGGCCGGGTTCGTCACGTCCATCACGGCCCACGCGAACAGCCGCGCGGGCTCGTAGCCGGTGACGGTCGAGACGGTCTCCCACTCGCCGGCGACCGGGTGGGAGTTGCGGCCGCGGAACCGCGCGCCGAGGCCGGGCTCGGTGCCCTCGACCCAGCCCCCGCCCTGGAACTCGGTGGAGAACCGGGCCGGCAGGTCGACGTCCAGCAACCAGGACCAGACCTCGGCCGGCGGCGCGGCGACGCGGACCTCGACCTCGGTCGTCGGGCAGTCGGAAACCTTCATGGCGGACCCCTCGCTCGATGACGGTGCCTACGGATCCGGACCGTAACGCGGCCCGGATCGCGCGGACAACTCGCAGGATGCCCACGGCGGCGCACGCCTACGGACGCGGCGCCACCCCTCGAAAGTCGGATCCTGACCGATTATGCGCCCGGACAGCCGATTGCCGACCGGCGCCGGTTCTGTGAGGGTCCCACCGAGGGTTCCGGCCGGGGTTCGGCCGGGGTTCGGTGAGCCGGGAGGGTGCTCGATGCGCAGACTTTTCACCGCGGGTGCGGTTTTGCTCGCGCTGGCCGGCTTGGCGCCGGCGGCCGCGGCGGCGCCCGACATCAAGGCGGAGTTGCAGCGGATCCCGGGGCTGACGATCGTCTCCGAGGACGCGGCGCCGGCCGGGTTCCGGTTCTTCAAGCTGACCTACACCCAGCCCGCCGACCACCGGCACCCCGGCGCGGGCACGTTCGAGCAGCGGTTCACCCTGCTGCACCGCGACTTCGCCGCCCCGACGGTCGCCTTCACGAGCGGCTACAACGTCAGCGGCTCGCCGAACCGCTCGGAACCGACGCAGATCGTCGACGGCAACCAGCTGTCGATGGAGTACCGCTACTTCACGCCGTCGCGGCCGGAGCCGGAGAACTGGGCGAAGCAGCTGACGATCTGGCAGGCGGCGGCGGACGAGCACCGCGCGGTGCAGGCGTTCAAGGCGGTCTACCCGGGCAAGTGGCTGGCCACCGGCGGCAGCAAGGGCGGCATGACCGCGACGTACTTCCGGCGCTTCTTCCCCGACGACGTCGACGCGACGATCCCGTACGTCGCGCCCAACGACGTCATCGACCCGATCGACGTCTACAACCGGTTCCTTTCCCGCGTGGGCGACGATCCGGCGTGCCGTGACGCCCTGAAAGCGATCCAGCGCGACGCGCTGAAGCGGCGTGACGAGCTGGGGGCGATCGCCGCGGCGGACGCGGCGCAGCGCGGGCTGACGTTCTCGATCGTCGGATCGGCCGACAAGTCCCTCGAGATCTCGGTGATCGACTCGTACTTCGCGTTCTGGCAGTACCAGAAGCAGGCGGACTGCGCGACGGTGCCACGGCCGGGCGCGCCCGCGGCGGACGTCTACGCCTGGTACGAGAAGGTGGAGAGCCTCAACACCTACTCCGACCAGGACCTGGCGCCGTACATCCCGTACTACTACCAGGCGGCGGTGCAGCTGGGCTCGCCCGAGGCGTACGACGGCTACCTCCGCGACCTGCTGCGCTACCCCGGCGCCGACCAGCCGAAGACGTTCGTGCCGGCGTCGATCCGCCTGCCGCGCTTCGACTACCTGGCGATGCCCGACATCGACTTCTGGGTGAAGTCCCGCGGCACCCGCCTGCTGTTCGTCTACGGCTCGAACGACCCGTGGGGCGCGGAGCCGTTCGAGCTGGGCTTCGGCAGCCGCGATTCGTACCGGTACTACGTGCAGGGCGGCAACCACGGGTCGAAGATCGCCCAGCTGGCCCCGGCCGACGCGGCGGCAGCCACGGCGACGGTCCGCCGCTGGGCCGGCCTGCCGCCGGTTTCGTCGTTGGCCGCCCGCTCCGCTCCGGCCGGGTTCCCGGACTTCGACGTGGACCTGACGCCGCGGACGCGGCTGTAACTTTCCTCAGGCCGGGCGTACTCTCACCACACCTGACAGCCCGGCCTGAGGAGGCGCGCATGCCTCGTCCCGTCCACTTCGAGATCCACGCGGGCGACCCCGAACGCGCGGTGGCGTTCTACACGGCGGTGTTCGGCTGGAAGTTCGAGCGCTGGGGCGACGTCCCCTATTGGATGATCACGACCGGCGAAGGCAACGGAATCGACGGCGGGCTCCTCCCCCGCCAGGGCCCGGCACCGGAGGCCTCGGCCCCGATCCACGGATTCGTCAACACGATCGACGTGGCGAACCTGGACGAGGCACTGGGCGACGTCAACCGGGCGGGCGGAACGCTGGCCCTGCCCAAGAACCCGGTGCCGGGCGTGGGCTGGCTGGCGTACTGCAAGGACACCGAGGGCAACGTCTTCGGCATGCTCCAAGCGGACGAGAACGCGCCCGCCCCGGAGTGAATCAGGGCCGTTTGGCCTTGGGCAACCGCGCGACGACCCGCTCGTAGGAAGCATCGACGAGTTCCTCGAGCTCGGCGCCGGGCACCCCGGCGCCGAGCTGCACGCGGTTCCAGCCGTAGCGGCCGAGGTAGTCCATGACGCTGACGACCCCGGGATACCGCGCCCGCACCTCGGCGGCCTCATCCCGGGTGGCCCCACACTTGACGGCAACGCTCCCAGGCGGCTCTTGGCCGATGAAGGCGAAGCCCTTGCCGCCTACCTTGGCGACGAGCACGTGATCGCCGAAGGGATAGGTCTCCTCGGCGCCGGGCTTGGCGAGACAGTAGGCGACGACGGCTTCGAGATTCATGGTCCACCCCTGCGAGTTCGAGATCGGTCGGCTCCGGAGAGCTGGGACGGTGGCCGGCGGAGGAAAGCAGCGGAAGGCGGCGGTGGCGGCGGACCGGGCCTGGTCGACGGGGACGCCAGGCCGGGTGGGGCGGGCCCGGGATCAAGGCCAGGGCGGACCGGGATTCCAGGCCAGGCCGGACCGAGCCGGGCCGAGTGGGCCGGGGCCGGGCGGGAGCATCCAATCCGAGCAGGGGCGGGAATCCAGGGCAGGCCGAGCCGGACCGAGCGGGGCGGGGCGAACCGAGCCGAGCGGGCCGGGGCGGGGATCTGGGCCGCGCGCGGGGCGGGGCCGGGCATCCGAGCCGAGCCGGGCCGGGGTCGGGCCGAGCCGGGGTCGGGTCGGGGATCCAATCGGAGTGAGCGGAGCGGGGCCGGATTCACCCGGCCACCTCTCCAGCTCCGGCCTCGGCAAGCCCTCCTGCCCTCGGCTCCTCCTGCCCCGGCCCCCTGGCCACCCGGCTCCTCCTGCCCCCGCGCCCCCTCCTAGCCTCGGCCCCTCCTGCCCCCGGCGGCCCCGCCCGGGCAGCCTCCGCCCGCTACTTGATGCCGGCCGCGTCCATGCCCCTCAGCTCCTTCTTCAAATCCGAGATCTCGTCCCGCAAGCGAGCCGCCAGTTCGAACTGGAGGTCTCGCGCCGCCTGCATCATCTGGTCGGTCATCTGCTGGATCAGGTCCGCCAGCTGGGCGCGCGGCATCGCCGAAACGTTCTTGTCGACCAGCATTCCCGAGCTCCGCACCCGGTCGCCCTGCTCGGGCTTCTTGCCGCGGGAGGAGTTGCGGCCCGAGCCGCCCACCGAGACCTGCTCGGTGTCCTCGGCTTCGCTGTACACCCGGTCGAGGATGTCCGCGATCTTCTTCCGCAGCGGCTGCGGGTCGACGCCGCGCTCCTCGTTGTAGGCGACCTGCTTCTCGCGGCGGCGGTCCGTCTCGTCGATCGCGTGGCGCATCGAGTCGGTGATCTTGTCCGCGTACATGTGGACCTCGCCCGACACGTTGCGCGCCGCGCGGCCGATCGTCTGGATCAGCGAAGTCCCGCTGCGGAGGAAGCCCTCCTTGTCCGCGTCGAGGATCGCCACCAGCGACACCTCCGGCAGGTCGAGACCCTCGCGCAGCAGGTTGATGCCGACCAGCACGTCGAAGTCGCCCGCCCGCAACTGCCGCAGCAGCTCGACGCGGCGCAGCGTGTCGACCTCCGAGTGCAGGTAGCGCACCCGGATGCCCAGCTCCAGCAGGTAGTCGGTGAGGTCCTCGGACATCTTCTTCGTCAGCGTGGTGACCAGGACGCGCTCGTCCTTCTCCGCCCGCTCGCGGATCTCGTGCACCAGGTCGTCGATCTGGCCCTCGGTCGGCTTCACGACGACCTTCGGGTCGACCAGGCCGGTCGGCCGGATCACCTGCTCGACGAACTCGCCGCCCGCCTGGCCCATCTCGTACGGGCCCGGCGTCGCCGACAGGTACACCGTCTGGCCGATCCGGTCGGAGAACTCCTCCCAGGTCAGCGGCCGGTTGTCGACCGCGCTCGGCAGCCGGAAGCCGTACTCGACCAGGTTGCGCTTCCGGGACATGTCGCCTTCGTACATGCCGCCGATCTGCGGGACCGTCTGGTGCGACTCGTCGATCACCAGCAGGAAGTCGTCCGGGAAGTAGTCGATCAGCGTCGCCGGCGCCGTGCCCGCGCCGCGGCCGTCGATGTGCCGCGAGTAGTTCTCGATGCCGGAGCAGAACCCGACCTGGCGCATCATCTCGATGTCGTAGGCCGTGCGCATCCGCAGCCGCTGCGCCTCCAGGAGCTTGCCCTGCCGCTCCAGCTCGGCGAGCCGCTCCTCGAGCTCCTTCTCGATCCCCTGGATCGCCTTTTCCATCCGCTCCGGGCCGGCGACGTAGTGCGTCGCCGGGAAGATCCGGACCTCGTCGACCTCCTTGACGATGTCGCCGGTCAGCGGGTGCAGGTAGTACAGCTTCTCGACCTCGTCGCCGAAGAACTCGACGCGGATCGCGAGCTCCTCGTACGCCGGGATGATCTCGACCGTGTCACCCCGCGCGCGGAACGTGCCGCGCGCGAAGGCGATGTCGTTGCGCGTGTACTGGATGTCGACCAGCGCCCGCAGGAAGACGTCCCGGTCGAGCTGCATGCCGACGGCGAGCTTCGAGGACCGGTCCAGGTACGACTGCGGCGTGCCCAGGCCGTAGATGCAGGACACACTGGCGACCACGATGACGTCCCGCCGCGACAGCAGGTTCATCGTCGCCGAGTGGCGCAGCCGCTCGACGTCGTCGTTGATCGACGAGTCCTTCTCGATGTAGGTGTCCGTCTGCGCGATGTACGCCTCGGGCTGGTAGTAGTCGTAGTAGCTGACGAAGTACTCGACAGCGTTGTTCGGGAACAGCTCACGCAGCTCGTTCGCCAGCTGCGCGGCCAGGGTCTTGTTGGGCGCCATCACCAGCGTCGGCCGCTGGACGCGCTCGATCAGCCACGCCGTCGTCGCCGACTTGCCGGTGCCGGTGGCGCCGAGGAGCACGACGTCCTTCTCGCCCGCCTTGATCCGGCGTTCGAGCTCGTCGATGGCCGCCGGCTGGTCACCGGCGGGCTGGTAGTCACTGACCACCTCGAACCGGCCGCCGGTCCGCGGGATCTCCGAGACGGGCCGGAAGTCGGACTGGGCGAGCACGGGGTGTTCGGTTGCGAAAGCCACGTGGACCAGAGTAGGCCGCCCCACCGACAATTTCCGTCGGGCCTGGTCAGCGGGCCCGGAACACCGTGACCGACGTGACATCGCCGCCGTCGACGGCGCAGTGCAGGACCGCGCCGGGGACCGGGTCGTCGCCGAAGCACGAGACCAGCACCCGATCGGGGCCGGTGGCCTGCACCTCGGTGCGCGGGAACTCCGCCAGCACGCCGGCGACCTCGTCCGCCGGCGCGGCCAGGTGCGCGAGGACGACCTCGCGCGGCGACGGCGGGGGCGGGATCGGCAGGCCGTGCCCTTCGAAGAGGCGGTTCAGCTGGTCGGCGGCGGAAACGGCGCGCGGGAAGCCCGCGAACGCCGCCGTCTGGACGACCACTTCGCAGACCTCGGCCGGCGACAGCCCGGCGGCGAGGCCGGTGCGGAGGTGGACGCTCAGCGGCGGCCCCACCATCCCGGCGGCGACGATCGCGGCGAGCGTGGCGGCTTCGCGCGTGCGGGCGTCGAGGGCCGGGCGTTCGTGCAGGTGGCCGTAGACGGTGCCGACGGCCAGCTCGCCCAGCGCGGGGACGGTCGCGAAGAGCGCGTCGAGGCGGGCCTTCCCGCCCTCGACGAGCCCGGCGAAGTTCTCGCGGCCGCGGTCGTGGAGGTCGGCCATCGGGTCGGTCATGGTTTGTCTCCTCAGCAGCTGCAGTCGCAACAGCTGCAACAATCGCAACAGTCGCAACCGCCGTCACAGCCGCAGTCGCATCCGTCGCACGTGCTCACCGGTTTTCCGCTCCACGGGCCAGGATAGGGATCGCGGCAGCAGAACTGGCAGGTGCAGCACATGTAGGGGGTGAGGGCGCAGCCGACGAAGAAGTTGCGCTTCTGGGGTGGGACGGCGAACTTCGGGTACCAGAGGCCGCCGCCCTTGCCGTCGTACGGGCCGGATTTGCCGGGGCCTTTGGGGTCCTTGGGATCGTCGGGGTCCTTGGGCCCGCCGGGGCCGCCTCCGCCGGGCCCACCCGGACCGCCGGGGCCGTTCGGGCCGCCTGGGCCACGTCCGCCGGGAGCGCTTGGCGGTGGGACCGGCCCTGGCGACGGAAACCCGTGGGGCTGCGAGCCCGAGCCGGGCGGAACCTGATGCGGGTGCTGCTGCGGCGCCGGCCCACGCCCGATCCAGCCCGGCGGCGGCTGCTGCCCGGCCGCGCCGCCCGGCCGGGAGCCGTGGTCGAGCGAGGAGCATTCGCCGGCCGATGAAGGGTGCCCGAAAGGCGAGCCCTCCGCCGGCTCCGAGCCGCGGCTACGGGTCGAGCCGTGGTCGAGCGAGGAGCGGCCACCGGCCGACAAGGAGTGCCCCACGGGCGAGCCGTGGCCGTGCCCGAAAGGGGAGCCCTCCTCCGCGACCAAGCCGTGGCGGTGGCCGTCGTGGCCGTTGGACAAGCCGTGGCCGAAGGCTCGCCGCACCGCTTGGCGGAGCTCGTGCACCAGCAACGCGTGCACCAGCGCCGGCTCGGTGAACTCCGCCTCGCGCAACGCCAGCTCCACCCCCAGTACCGCGTCATCGCACAGCCGCCGGGCCTCCTCCGGCCCCGTTCCCGTGGCCAGCAACGGGTTCCACGCCCCCGCCGCCGCGTCGGCGGCGTAGTCCTCCACCGCGTCCAGCAGGTGCGCCACCCGGCCGAACAGCCGGCCCGCCTCGGCCAGCGCGGCCGCGTTGCCCGGCTTGCCCGCCAGCTCCGCCGTCCGCGCGAACGCCGCCGCCGTTGCCCGCTCGGCCGGTTCCGTGGCCAGCAGCGGCGAGTCGCCCGGCCGGACCGATGACTCCAGCGCGCCCTGGCCCTCGACCGCCTCCGTCAGCACCGTCGTGTCGAACCCCACCTGGCCGCCCGTCCGGCGACCCTGCGCCGTCCAGCGGGCCGCGAGCCGGCGCGCGGCCGCCGCCACCGGGCGCCTGCCGAACGCTCCGTCGCCGTCCTCGATGTGGTCGCCGACCTTGGCCGCCGCCAGGACCAGGGACACCGCCGCCGCGAGCTGGGCGCCCTCGCCGCGGGCCACCGAAGCCGTCCGCATGCCCCGCAGCGGGCACGGGCCCGCTTCGCGCCGGCCGTCCGCGCGGGGTGCCTGCGCCTCGACCAGCACCGAGATGATCAACCCGTCGTAGTTGGTGACCACGCGGGCGAGCTGACCGTGTTCGTCGCGCAGCGTGAGGCACAGACCGCACAGGTGGGCCAGCCAATCCGCGTGCAGGTCGTCGGCCAGCCGGTGCCGGCACGGCCGGATGATCCCGAACATCCCCAGTTCCCCCTCGTTCCCGGAAGCTCGGCGCACCTTAGCCCGAACGCGTGACGCCCGGGGCGGGAGTTCGCGTTTCGTGACCGGCCCGGCAGGATGACCCGCATGGCCGCACTGCACCCCCCGAAGGTCGAGGTCTTCGACCCCGCCGCGCGCGCGAACATCGACCCGAAGGGCATCCGGCGGGAGGTCGAGGAGTTCCGCGAGGAGCCGTTCGGCCTGTACCTCGCCCGGCCGACCCCGGGCCGCGCCCAGTTCCACTACCTCGAGTCGTGGCTGGTGCCCGGGCTCGGCCTCCGCTTCACCGACTTCTGGTTCTCCCCCGGCCACGAACGCGACCAGGACTTCTACCTCGACGTCGTCCGCGTCCACCGGGACGGCCCGCGCTGGGTCGCCACCGACCTGTACGTCGACATCGTGCTCAAGGACAAGCTGTCCCTCCGGGTGATCGACACCGACGAGCTCCTCGAAGCCCTCGAAGCGGGCCTCGTCACCGCCCAAGAAGCGGAGTTCGCGCTGAAGACCACCTACACCGCCGTCGAGGGCCTGGCCGCGCACGGCTACGACCTCACCGCCTGGCTGGCCACCCTCGACATCGCGCTGACCTGGCGGCGCCACCCCTAGCCAAGTCCGGCCGGCCTGGCTTGACGACCTGCGTGCCTAGGGCTTCCAGCCGGTGGCGGCCGCCCACTTCTCCGCGCGGGCGAACACGCCGTTGACCCACTCCTGCTTCTCGTCGGCGTACGCCGCGACCGTGCCGTCGGCCGCGTGCGCCTCGGCCAGCCGCAGCTTCACGTCGCGGTAGTCGTCGCGCTCGGCCGCGTTCGCCCGGAGGAAGTCGCGGAAGAGCAGCGCGAGGCGCCACGCGGGCGTCTCCACCGACCGGACGTGCAGGTTCACCGGGCGCCGCGGGTCGGCGCCGACGTGCAGCCGCTTGGGCCACGTCCCGGTTCCGTCCTGGGCGTCGTCGGCCCAGTCGCCCTCCAGCCGCGGGAACCCGGCGTCGGCCAGCAGCCCGCCCAGCGTGTCCGCGTCGTCCAGAGTGGACACCGTGAGCTGCAGGTCGAGGATGTCCTTGGCGGGCAGCCCGGGCACGGCCGTCGACCCGATGTGGTCGCCGCGGTGGGCCAGCTCCCCCGCCACCGCGCGGACGCGGGCCAGCACCCGCTCGGCCTGGGCCGGCCAGCCGAGGTCGTACTCGGCGATCTTCGGCGACATCGGCGGCCGCGGCCGGCGCAGCCGCACGTTGGCCTCGAACGGCACCAGCCGGTCCGCCCACAGCGCGTCGACCTCGGCGAGCACAGCGTCTTCGGCGCCGCCGTTGTCCAGCCACACGTCCGCGACGGCACGGCGCTGCTCGGTGCTCACCTGCGCCCGGATCCGCGCCCGGGCGTCGTCCTCGGCCATCCCGCGGGCCGACACCAGCCGCCGCACCCGCACCTCGACCGGCGCGTCGACGACCACGACCAGGTGGTACGCCGTCGCGAGGCCGTTCTCGACCAGCAGCGGGATGTCGTGGACGATGATCGCGTCCGGCTTCGCGGCCGCCATCAGCTCCCCGGTGCGGACGCCGACCAGGGGGTGCACGATCGCGTTCAGCCGGTGCCGCGACTCGTCGTCGGCGAACGCCTTCGCGGCGAGCACGGGCCGGTCGAGCGAGCCGTCCGCGGCCAGGATCTCCGGGCCGAACTCCGCGACCAGCCGGGCGAGCCCTTCGGTCCCCGGTTCGACCACCTCCCGGGCGATCCGGTCGGAGTCCACCAGCACCGCGCCGTGTTCGGCGAGCCGGTTCGCCACGGTCGACTTCCCGGCCCCGATCCCACCCGTCAACCCCACACGCAACATGCCGATCACCCTAGTCAAGCGGCGGTCGCCCCTCCCGTGGACACGTCCGGTCAGATCTACGCCATCTGTGTGACAGGTGGGAAAATGTCGTAACACTCAGGTGGTCTGGCCGACTTCACCGGCGAGCGCGCCGCCGGGCGCGCGACCGAGGGAGGGACCATGGAGAAGCTTCGTTTGCGCGACAAGGTCTGGTTCGCCTGACCACTGCCGAGGGGGGCCGGTGAGGACGACGAAGATCAGCAGGGCGGCCACTGTGCTGCTGTGCGCGGGTGGGCTCGCCGTGGCGGTACCGGAAGCCGCGGCGGCCCCGCATGCACCGGTCTCGCGACCGGTGCAGTGCCTGTCGGGGGTCCGCCAGGTGCAGGTCACGTACCGGCACACCCCGATGCGACGGCTGTACGTCGTGCGGAGCGCGTGGATCCCGTTCACCACCTCGGGTGTCGCTCCGTGCCTGAAGACCTGAGGATCCGCAAGTCGATCGTGACGCGTGACTCAACCGATATCCGGACACGCCGTGTTGCTTACCCACCTCGAACCGCGCTGGTGCGTACGGTGCGCGCGACAGCGTCGCCCACGCGGAGGAACGATGGCGGACAGCAAGCACGCCGGGAGGCACCGGCTCGGCACGCCGGGGCTGGTGCACTGCGTGGTCCACCACCCGGTGGCCGAGGCGCTGGCGGACTACCGGCGGACCTGGGTGAGCACGCTGCTGGTCCCGGCCAAGCACAGCTTCGCCGGCCTCCGCCGCAAGGCCCGCGCGGCGGCGCTCGAACGCATCTGGGTGCCGACGGTCAGCCCGGTCAGGCCGGCCGCGGTCACCATGCGCGCCGCCTGAGCTGTGCCACCCGAGGCTTCGCCCGGGACGCTTAAGCGGTAGTCAGCGGCCGGTTTCCCGCGTCTCGATCGCGATCTCCGACGAGAGCGTCCGGTGCACCGGGCACTTGTCGGCGATCAGCATGAGCTTGGCGCGCTGATCGTCGTCGAGGTCGCCTTCTAGCTCGATCTCGCGGGTGATCCGGCTGAGCAGGCCGCGCTCGGTTTCGCACCGCGCGCAGTCTTCGGCGTGGATGCGGTCGTGCCGCAGCCGGACGGTCGCCCGGGTCAGCGGGATGCCCTTGCGGTCGGCGTACATCCGCAGCGTGATCGCCGTGCACGAACCCAGCGACGCGAGCAGCAGCTCGTACGGGTTCGGGCCCGCGTCGGCGCCGCCGACGGCGATCGGTTCGTCGACGAGCAGCGTGTGGGTCGCCGTGACGACTTGCTGCGTGTAGGTGCCGTCACCACTCGCGGTGACGACGACGGTGCCGGGCTCGGGGTGATCCATCCGCCTCAAGTCCTCTCGGGTGGCGCCCACGGGGCGGGACACCGCCGATCCGGACATCCGGCGCATTCCCAAGACGCGGCGGATATCGTATCTTCTGCTGCGAACGGGTCACCCGGACGCCGCCCGCGCCCGGCTGCCGCGAAGGGGGTGCGCCGTGGCCACCAGGCACTTGCCGATGCGTCCGGCCGACCAGGGCGGCCGCGAGCGCTACCTCGATGCGGCGTTGTCGGTGCTCGTGAACCGCGGGGTCCCCGGCCTGACCGTCCGCGGCGTGGCCGAGGCGGCCGGTGCGTCGACGCTCTCGGTCTACGCCCGCTTCGGCGGCCGTGCCGGCCTGCTCGACGCCCTGTACGAGCGCACGTTCGACTCGCTGCGGGAGTTGCTGGAAGGGCTGCCGCCGTCGAGCCACGACGGCGTCGCGGACCTGCTGCACCTGGCGCTGGAGTACCGGAACTTCGCCCGCGAGAGCCCGACCCGCTACGCGCTGATGTTCGAGCGCCCGGTGCCGGGGTTCGACCCGGATCCGGCGCTGCGGTCGGCGGTGCTGCGGACGACGTTCAGCCTGTTCATCGCCCGGGTCCAGCGGGTCTGCCCGCCGGGAGCGGACGCCCGCTCGCTGGCCTACCTGCTGTGGACGGCCATCCACGGCCTGGTCGGCGCGGAACTGCTGATGGCTTCGCGGCGGCCGCTGCCGGACTGGTTCATCCCGCCGACCGAAGAAGCCCACGAACAGATGTACCGCGACGGCGTCACGGCCATGATCGCCGGCCTCGGCCTGCGCAACCGCTGACCCGGAACACGAAGAACCCCCGGTCCGCTGGGGACCGGGGGTTCTCGTTCAGCTCAGCGAGCTAGTGCTCACGCACCGCCGGAAAGCTTCTCGCGGAGCGCCGCGAGCTGCTCGTCGGAGGCGAGGGTGCCGCCGCTGCTCTTCGTGTCGGTCGCGGTCGAGCCCGAGGTGTAGCTTTCCGCGCCACCTTCGATGCCCGTCGCCGCGTCCGCCGCCGCTTCCGCGTCGGCCTCGACGGCCTTCTGGACCTGCTTCATGTGGGCCTCGTAACGAGTGTGCGCCTCGGCGTACTGGCGCTCCCACTCCTCACGCTGCTTGTCGAAGCCTTCCTGCCACTCCTGGGTGTCCGGGTCGAAGCCTTCGGGGTAGATGTAGTTGCCCTCGGCGTCGTACTCGGCGGCCATGCCGTACTGGGTCGGGTCGAACTCGGTGTCCGGCGTGACACCCTCGTTCGCCTGCTTCAGCGACAGCGAGATGCGACGGCGCTCGAGGTCGATGTCGATGACCTTGACCATGACGTCGCCGTTGACCTGGACGACCTGCTCCGGGATCTCGACGTGGCGCTCGGCCAGCTCCGAGATGTGGACCAGGCCCTCGATGCCCTCTTCGACGCGCACGAACGCACCGAACGGAACCAGCTTGGTGACCTTGCCCGGCACGATCTGGCCGATCGCGTGGGTGCGGGCGAACTGGCGCCACGGGTCTTCCTGGGTCGCCTTCAGCGACAGCGAGACGCGCTCGCGGTCCATGTCGACGTCCAGGACCTCGACCGTGACCTCCTGGCCGACCTCGACGACCTCGGACGGGTGGTCGATGTGCTTCCAGGACAGCTCGGAGACGTGCACCAGGCCGTCGACGCCACCCAGGTCCACGAAGGCACCGAAGTTGACGATGGACGACACGACGCCCTTGCGGACCTGGCCCTTGGCGAGCGCGTTGAGGAACTCGCTGCGCACCTCGGACTGGGTCTGCTCGAGGTAGGCGCGGCGGGACAGGACCACGTTGTTGCGGTTCTTGTCCAGCTCGATGATCTTCGCCTCGAGCTCGCGGCCGACGTACGGCTGCAGGTCGCGCACGCGGCGCATCTCGACCAGGGACGCGGGGAGGAAGCCGCGCAGGCCGATGTCCAGGATGAGGCCGCCCTTGACGACCTCGATGACGGTGCCCTTGACGGGCTCGTCCTTCTCCTTGAGCTCCTCGATCGTGCCCCAGGCGCGCTCGTACTGCGCGCGCTTCTTGGACAGGATCAGACGGCCTTCCTTGTCCTCCTTCTGGAGAACCAGGGCTTCGACCTCATCGCCGACGGTGACAACCTCAGCCGGGTCGACATCGTGCTTGATGGAGAGCTCACGCGAGGGGATGACACCCTCGGTCTTGTAGCCGATGTCGAGCAGGACCTCGTCGCGGTCGACCTTGACGATCGTGCCTTCGACGATGTCACCATCGTTGAAGTATTTGATCGTCTTGTCGATAGCCGCGAGGAAGTCTTCCTCCGACCCGATGTCGTTGATGGCGACCTGCGGGGCCCCGGTGGGGGCGGTCGGGGCGGTGGCGGTGTCGGTGGTCATTAGGCGGGTTGCTCCGGTGGATGGAATCGAGGGTTGGCAGTTGTCGGCGCGAATGGGTGCATGCGACGACCCTGCAAGCAAACGTCCACCAGTGAACGACCGCGGCATGACCCGCATACGGTGCGCGACCCGAGTCCCAACCAGAAGCTGAGCGGAAGGCAGCGCGAACCCACTGCGCTAACACTTATCCTACGCGGCAGCCGCTAGGCGGCACAATCAGGGTCCCCCTGGCTCGCTAAGGTCCTCGCGGAAGCAAACCGCACGCACGAGGACGCAGGTGGCGCGAGCAGGCCACCGGGGACCGGAGACACCATCATGCCACCGGAGCAGGCGCCCGCGCCGGGGCGCCACGACGCCGCCGAGCACCGGCTGGGCACCACGGAGGTCGGCTACCGCGAGGTCGGCGGGGCCGAGGCCGCCGCCGCGAACCTCGCCTGGTGGGACGCCGACGCCGACGACTACCAGGCCGAGCACGGCTCGTTCCTCGGCGACGCCGACTTCGTCTGGTGCCCGGAGGGCGTCCGGGAAGCCGAGGCGCGGCTGCTCGGCGACGTCCGGGGCAAGCGCGTGCTGGAAGTCGGCTGCGGGCAGGCCGCCTGCGCGCGCTGGCTGGCCGCGGAGGGCGCGGACGCCGTGGCGACCGACCTGTCGGCCGGCATGCTCCGCCACGCCCGCGACGGCAACGCGCGCACCGGCCTGGCCGTCCCGCTGGTGCAGGCCAACGCCGAGCACCTGCCGCTCGCGTCCGGCAGCTTCGACGCGGCCTGCTCGGCCTTCGGCGCGGTCCCGTTCGTGGCGTCGGTGGACGCGGTCTTCGCCGAGGTGCACCGGGTGCTGCGGCCGGGTGCCCCGTGGGTGTTCTCGGTGACGCACCCGATGCGGTGGATCTTCCCCGACGACCCCGGCCCGCAGGGGCTCACCGTCACCCAGCCGTACTTCGACCGCACGCCCTACGTCGAGGTCGACGACGAGGGCACCGCCACCTACGTCGAGTACCACCGCACCCTCGGCGACTACGTGCGCGCGCTGGCCGGGGCCGGGTTCACCCTCACCGACCTGGTCGAGCCCGAGTGGCCGGCCGGGCACACGCGGGTGTGGGGCCAGTGGAGCCCGCTGCGCGGCAAGCTCTTCCCGGGGACCGCGATCTTCCGCACGCACCGCTCGTGACCACCCTCGAAGCCCAGCAGAACGCGCGGTTCGCCGCGCTCGACCCGCTGCTCCCGCCGATCGCGGCCCCGCCGTCGCCGTCGAGCGAGCCGCTGATGGTGACCGTGGGCGGTCGCAAGGCCGGCGGCCTGCTGACGAACGTCGTGCACGCGCCGGGGTCCTGGCCCGCGCTCTGGGGGCCGTCGGACATCCGGGACCTGACCGCGGTGCCGGGCGACAGCGGCGCCGCGGGCCTCGCCGCGCTGCTCGGCGCGTGGCGCGACCGGCTGCGCGGGACGCCGGCCGGCCCGGACTCGGCCTGCACGCTGACCTGGCCCAGCCGCGACGCCGAGGCGTCCGCGGTGCTCCTGGCGCACGGGTTCGCGCCGATGACGTGCCTGGCCGTGCGGCCCCTGGCCGCGCCCGCCGATCCCGGGACGGCGCCGGTGACCGTCCGCCGGGCCGGCGAGGGCGACCTCGACGCGCTGACCGAGCTGCGGCTGGCCGAGTGGCGCTACACCTCGCTGGTCGGCACCGCGGTGCCGCGGCCGGGCGCACCGGAGCTGCTGCGCGCGGAAGTCGTCCGCGCCCTGCGCTTCAGCGGGCTGGTCTGGCTCGCGGAGGAGGACGGCGGCGTGCCGGCCGGAATGGCCTCCTGCGCGCTGGCCTGGGCCACCCCGGGCAATTCCGTCCACGGCCGGCTGCTCCCGGGCCGCTGGGGGTACGTCGACACGCTGTCGATCGCCCCCGCGGCCCGCGGCGGCGGGGTGGGCCGGGCGCTGATGGCGGTGGCGCACCGGGAACTGCTGACGCACGACGTGCGCGGGACGTTCCTCTTCTACCACCCGCCGAACCCGCTTTCGCCGGTGTTCTGGCACCGGCAGGGCTATCGTCCACTGTGGACCATGTGGCTCCGCCGCCCGGCCTGGTCCTGACCGCACGACCCGAGGGGAACCATGGACATCGCCGAGCCGCTGCTCGCGGCGCACCGGGCGCGCTTCGCCGCCGTCGACGCGCTGCTGCCGCCGGCCGCGCCACCGGCCGGCGGTGAGCGCCTGGACGCGGCGACGGCGGACGGCACGCAGGTCACCGGGGTGCTGCAGCGCCACCGGTTCACCCGCGCCGACGTCCCGATGCTGTGGTCGGCCGCCGACACCTGGCAGCTCTTCCCCTACTTCGGCGACACCGGCACCGAAGGCGCGGACCTCCTGCTGCGCGCGCTGAAGGGCCGGCTCGAGGCGGAAGACACCGGCGGCGACTCGGCGTGCGTGGTCGTCTGGCCCAGCCGGGACGCCGAGGCGATCCGCGCCTTCCTCGACCACGGTCTCGTGCCGCTCTCGGCGGTCGGCGTGCGCACCGCTCCCCCGCCGGCGGCCTCGCCGGGGGTTTCGGTCCGGCGCGCCGGACCCGGCGACTTCGACGCGGCACTCGAGCTGGCGGCGGCGACGTTCGACTACACCGGGCTCGTCGCCGCGCCGCGCCGGGACAACACGGCCGAGCTGCTGGCGCCGTCCTTGCGGGACGCCCTGGCCGCGGACGAGCCGGCCGTCTGGCTGGCCGAGGCGGACGGTTCGGTGTGCGCGTTCGCGCACTGCGCGTGGCTCGACGCGGTCCCGGGCACCGAAGCGGGCGAGCTCCTCCCGCCGGGGCGCTGGGGGTACGTGAACAACGTCGTGACCGCCCCCGGCGAGCGCGGCGGCGGGTTCGGCCGGGCGCTGATGGCCCACGTGCACCGGGAGCTGCACCGCGGTGGCGCGACCCGTACGTACCTGTACTACAACCCGACCAACCCGCTGTCCTCGGTGTTCTGGCACCGGCAGGGCTATCGTCCACTGTGGACGACGTGGGAGGTACGCCCCGCGGCGGCGCTCCGGTGACGCGCGGCCCCGCCAGGTAAGCCACCCACAAGTGTGACGTGCGTCCGGTGATCTTGCCGCCGGCTCCCGCCGGGACTAGTTTTTGAACTGACCGGTCAGTTCAAAAGTTCGCGAAGCGGGAGAAACCGTGCAGGTCCGAGCCGATCGGGTGTCCCTCGAAGGGCACCACGGCACCTTGTTGCCGCCCACCTCCCTGACCTTCGGCGAGGGCGACCTGGCGATCGTGCACGGCGAACCCGGCGTCGGCGTCACGGCGTTCGGCCTCGCGCTGGCCGGCCGGCTCAAGCCGACCACCGGCACGGTGCACGCCGAGGGCGTCGACGCCCCGCTGACCGAGCTCGTCGCCGTCGTCGACGCCCCGGGCGTCAGCGAACCCGACGACGCGCTGCCCCTGCGCGTGGTCGCCGGCGAGGAACTGGCGCTGGCCCACCGCCCGGCGGGCAAGGAGGACGTCGCCCGCTGGCTCGCCGAGCACGACGCCGCGCCGTTCGCCGGCACGCGCTTCGAGAACCTCACCCCGGCGCTGCGCACCCGGCTGCTCACCGAGCTGGCCGCCGAGCGCCAAGGCGTGCGCGTGCTCGTGCTCGACACCCCCGACCGGCACACCAGCGACGTCGGCGGCTGGGCCGGGCTGGCGCGCGAACAGGCCGGACGCGGCCTGGCCGTCGTTGTCCTGACCGCCACCACGCCGCTGTCCGCGCTGCCCTTCACCCCCGCGCTCCTCGGCGCGGCCGAGCAGCCCGCGCCGGAGCACTGTGCTCCTCCCGAGGGTGCTGTCCCCGAGAGTGCTCCCCCCGCCGTCCCCGAACCCACCGAAGAGCTCACCGAGAGCACTGACGGAGTCCCCGAATGAACGCCTTCCGGATCGCGCGCAACGAGCTGCGCCGCCTCTCCACCGGCACCCTGCCGAAGCTCGCGCTGGTCGCGCTGGTGCTGGTGCCGCTGCTCTACGCGTCCTTCTACCTCTACGCGAACTACGACCCGTACGGCCGGCTCGACAAGCTGCCCGCCGCGGTCTTCACCAGCGACACCGGCGCCAAGGACTCCAGCGGGCACGAACGCAACGTGGGCCGCGAAGTGACCGACGAGCTGGTCAAGTCCGGCACGTTCCAGTGGCACGAGGTGTCCGAGCAGGAGGCCCGCGACGGCGTCCGCGACGACAAGTACTCGTTCGCCATCGGCATCCCGAGCGGCTTCTCCGCCGCGCTGCTGTCGGTCGGCAACTTCCAGCCGCAGCAGGCGACGATCACGCTGACCACCAACGACGCCAACAACTACCTGTCCGGCACGATCGCGAAGCAGGTCGCCGAGCAGGTCCGCAAGACGATCGCGGAGAAGGTCGGCAGCGAGGCCGCGGACCGGTTCCTGGTCGGCTTCTCCACGATCTACGCCAAGACCCAGGAGGCCGCCACCGGCGCCGCGCAGCTCGCCGACGGCGCCACGCAGCTCAAGACGGGGCAGCAGAAGCTGGCCGACGGCGCGGCGAAGCTCGCGGACGGCTCGTCGACACTGGCGACCGGCCTGGGCACGCTGAAGAGCGCCACCGCGGACCTGCCGTCCCAGACGCAGAAGCTGGCCAGCGGCGCTTCGCAGGTGGCCACCGGTGACCAGAAGGTCGCCGACGCGGCTTCGATCGCCGCGACGGCGTCGTCGGACATCCAGGGCAAGCTCGACTCCTACCGCACCCAGCTGCAGGCGGACCTGCGCGACGCCGGCGTGCCGGACGCCCAGGTGCAGGCCATCCTGGCCAAGGCCGACCAGCTGCGCTCCCCGGTCGACCAGGCGAACGGCAAGATCCAGCAGGCCAACGGCGACCTCGCGAAGCTGGCCGACGGCGCCCGCCAGGTGTCCGACGGCGCAGCCAAGCTCGCCGCGGCGTCCCCGCAGCTGGCGAGCGGCATCGCCCAGGCGTCCGACGGCGCGAACCAGCTGCGTGACGGGGCGTCCCAGCTCAGCGACGGCGAGAAGACCGCCGTGACCGGCACGAACCAGCTCGCCGACGGCGCGGTGAAGCTGCGTGACGGGCTCGCGGCCGGGCTCCAGCAGATCCCGAACCCGGACGACCCGACCCGCAACGCGACGGCCAACACGATCGCGGACCCGGTGGCGGTCAACGCCAACGGCGAGGCGTCGGCGGGGACCTACGGCGCCGGCCTCGCGCCGTTCTTCATCTCGCTGGCCACCTGGATCGGCGCGTTCGTGCTGTTCCTGATCCTGCGCCCGCTCTCGACGCGCGCGCTGACCGCGGGCGCGGCCCCGTTCCGGGTCGCGGTCGGCGGCTGGCTGTCCTCGGCACTGCTGGGCATCGCGCAGGTGGTCGTCCTGTTCGGCGCGGTGACGTGGCTGGTCGGCATCCACATCGCGCACCCGCTGCCGGCGATCGGGTTCGCCGTGCTGGTGTCGCTGACGTTCACCTCGGTGGTGCACGCGCTCAACGCGTTCTTCGGCGCGGTCGGCAAGTTCCTCGGCCTGGTACTGCTGGTGCTGCAGCTGGTGAGCGCGGGCGGCACGTTCCCGTGGCAGACGATCCCGGACGCGCTGTACCCGCTGCACGTGGTGCTGCCGATGGGGTACGCGATCGACGGCTTCCGCCACCTGTTCTACAGCGGCGCCACGACGACGCAGCTGCTCGGCGACGTCGGCGTGCTGCTGGCCTACCTGGTGGGCGGGATCCTGGTGTCCACTTTGGCGGCCCGCAAGCGTCGCGTTTGGACGGTGTCCGCGCTCAAGCCCGAGCTGAGCCTGTGAGCGGCGCGACGAAGCAGAAGCTCTTCGAGGCGACGCTGGAGCTCTCGAAGAGCCGGGGCCTGGTGGGCCTGACGGTCGACGACATCGCGGCGGCGGCGGGCGTCGCGAAGGGCACGGTGTACTACAACTTCGGGTCGAAGGACGGCCTGGTCGACGCGTTGCTGCGCTACGGCGTGGACATGCTGGCCGGCCGGCTGCGCTCGGCGGTGTCCGACGGGGATCCGCTGGACGTGATCGAGGCGCAGGTCGACACGACGCTGGAGTTCATCGCGCAGTATCCGGGGTTCTCCCAGATCCTGGTGAGCGAGCTGTGGCGGACGCCGGGCCAGTGGCACGGGACGTTGTCGTTGCTGCGCGAGGAAATCATCTCGATCGTGAAGCAGCAGTTGTCGCGGCTGGAGGAGGCGGGCCGGTTGCCGGAGGGCGTCGAGATCCCGACGGCGGCGGCCGGGTTGTTCGGCACGATGCTGGTGGTCGCGCTGGACTGGCAGGTGTTCGGGCCGCAGCGGACCCGGGCCGAGGTGCGCGACGCGGTGATGGTGCTGATCCGCGGCCTGGGCCGCCGCTAGCCGGCGGCGCGCGCCTTCGCGCGGTACCGGCCCGGGGTCTGGCCGACGAGGTCGGTGAAGGCGTCGATGAAACTGGTCGGGTTCGCCCAGCCCAGCCGGATCGCCGTGTCGGTGACCGAGGTGCCTTCGCCGAGTTCGAGCACGGCTCGCTGGATGCGCAGCAGCGTGCGCCACTGGTGGAAGCTCATCGACAGTTCGCTACCGAACAGCCGGCTGAGCGTCCGCTCGCCCGAACCGGTCCGGTGCCCCAGCTCGGCCAGGGTCGCCGGGCTCGCCGGGTCGGCGTGCAGCAGGTCGGTGACGGCCTTGAGGCGGGGGTCGCGCGGCTCCGGGAGGCGCAGGGGCTCCCGCGGGGCGCGGTCGAGCTCGGTGAGGACGACCTCGAGCAGCAGCCGGGCCCGCGGGCTGCCGGCCGGTTCGTGGTCGCCGGTCACCGCCAGGTAGGCCTCGCGCAGCAGCGCGCTGGCCGTGAACACCGAGGGTTGCTCAGGCAGCCGCCGGGCCGGCCCCGCCGGGACCTCGAGCAGCCGGACGACGGTCACGCCGTGCGCGCGGCTGCCGTGCAGGTGGAACGGGGGCACCCAGGTGATGCGGTTCGCCGGCGCCACCCAGGTGCCGGCCCGGGTCGTGGTGACCAGTGCCCCGGAAGCGGCGTACCTGAGCTGCCCGAAGTCGTGGGAGTGCGGGGGAACGTCCTCTCCGTGGGCCAAGGGCGGGCACCCGGCCACCGACTCGATCATGCCCCCACGATACGACGGCGGGTTTCCGGAATTTCCCGGCGGGACACCGGTGGTACGCCTGCGCCGCGGCGATCATCGTCGAGGCATGCGAACGATCACCCAGCACACGTTCGGCGGTCCCGAGGTCCTCACCATCGTGGACGCGCCGGAGCCCCGGCCCCTGCCGACCGAAGTCCTCGTCCGAGTCAAGGCGATCGGGCTGAATCCTCTGGAACCGCGCCTGCGCGCGGGCGAGTTCCCGCTGCTCGGCCCGCCGCCGTTCGTCCTCGGCTGGGACGTCAGCGGCGTGGTCGAGGAGGCGCAGACGTGGCGGTTCCGGCCCGGCGACGAGGTGTTCGGGATGCCGCTGTTCCCGAGGGTGGCCGGCGCGTACGCCGAGTTCGTGGCCGCACCGGCCCTGCACCTGGCCCGCAAACCCGCGTCGCTCTCCCACGTCGAGGCGGCGGCGTTGCCGATCGTCGGCCTGACGGCGTGGCAAGGTCTCGTCGATGTCGGCGGCGTGACCGAGGGCGACCGGGTGCTGATCCACGGCGGTGGCGGCGGCGTCGGCCACGTCGCGATCCAGCTCGCGAAGGCGCGCGGCGCGCACGTGATCACCACCGCCGGCGGGAGCAAACGGGCCTTCGTCGAGGGGCTCGGCGCCGACGAGGTCGTCGACTACGCGGAGGCGGACTTCACAGAGGTGATCGGCGACGTCGACCTGGTGCTCGACACCATCGGCGGCGACACCGCGTTGCGCTCGCTCGACGTGCTCCGCCCGGGAGGTCACCTCGTGACGGCGGTCGCCGAGGAGGACACGGAGCTCATCGCGAAGTTCGAGACGGCCGGCCGGCGCTTCAGCGGCCTGGCGCTCGACCCCGATCCGGTTGCGCTGCAAGGCCTCGTGGACCTGGTCGACGAGGGCAAGCTGCGGGTGCACGTGGCGGAGACGTTCCCGTTCGAGCGCATCGCCGACGCACACCGGCTGATCGAGAGCGGTCACCTTCAGGGCAAGGTGGTCCTGACGGTGTGATCCTTCAGCCGCGGCCCGCGGGGGCGCCCCCCGTTATCCACGCTACCAGCCGACACCGACAATTCCGGGCGCCGGAAAGCGCTCGGCCGCAGGGGCGCCCCCGGTTTCCCCATCACCGCCGGGCACCGGCAATTCCGGCGCAGCGAACCGACCGCCCAGGTACGCCAACCGACCCACCGGATACGCGAACCGACCGCCCAGGTACGCCAACCGACCCGCTGGGTACGCGAACCGGCCATCCGGGCACGCGAGCCCGGGAAAGGCTGGTCAGCCGCGGTCCTCGATGCGGGCCCGGACGGCCGCCGCGTAGGTGTCGACCGCGGTGGCCGCGGCCGTCAGCTCGCAGGGGCCGTCGATCAGGAGCCTCTTCGCCGGGGTGTACGCCTGCTCGATCTCCGGGTCGCCGACCAGCCCGTGCTCGCGGGCCAGCTCGAGGTCACCCGCCAGGCGGGTGCGCAGCTCCTCGCGGCGGGCGACCAGCCCGTCGAGGACCGCGCGCTGGCGGCGGCCGTCCTCCACCGCCGGGGCCACCGCGTGCTCGTGGCTGTCGATGTGGCGCTCGACCCACTCCGCGTCGCCGTCCACCTCGGCCGACCGCAGCTGCTTCAGCGCGCCCTTCAGCCGCTGCGCGCGTGCCGGAAGCATGGCGACGCCCGTGAAGCGGGTCGCCACGCGCAGCTGGTAGGCCTCGATCTCCGCCAGCTCCGCCACCGCCTGGGTGAGCACCTCCAGGCGGCCGGCGAGGTCGTCCGGCGCCGGGCGGGCCTGGCCGGTGCTCGCCCGGACCGCCGCGACCCCGGGCGAGGACTGCTCCCGGAAGCCGAGCAGCAGGCGGAGACCCAGCTCGGCCGCGCGGCCGGCCAGCGGGGCGAGCACCTCGCCGACGAGCCGGTCGGGCTCCGCCGAGTCGTCGATCCCGTCGACGACCAGGGTCCGGCCCGCGACGCCGGTGGTGAGCCGGTCGGCGATGCGGTGGCGGACGGCGTCCGCGGTGCGGCCGGTCGCGTCGACCGCGAGGTCCACGCTGCCGGGCGGCGGCGTCTCGCCGAGCGCCGGCGGCAGGCCGGGCACACCGAGGGAACGTTCCCGGTCGGCGAGCACGATCCCGAACCGCAACGCCGCGGCGACCGGCGAGCCGGCCTCGCCGGTGTCGACGACCCAGACCGTGCCCGGCTCGGCCTTGGCGAACCAGTCGGCGACGCGCTGCACGAAGGAGACGTCGACGGCCTCGCCGACCGGGCGCGAGAAGCTCGCGTCGACGGCCGGGCTGCCGGACGTCCAGATGCTCAGCTGGGGCAGGTGCCCGAGCATGGTCTCGACCGGCACCATCCAGGTGCCCGTGTCCTTGCCGACGACCATGCCGACGACGTGGCCGGTCGCCTCGTCGATCACCGCCGTGCCCCCGAAACCGGGGCCGAGCGGTTCGGCTTCGGCGGTGCGGAAGAGGCGGACCCACTCGCCGCCGGTCTGCTCCGGGCCGCCGAGCCGGGCGAGGGTCCAGCGGCCGACCGAGCCGGGCGGGAACCCGAACGCGCGGACGAGCTGGTGCTCGCCGAGGGGCATGCGGTGCAGCGGGGCGCGGAACACGCGGGATTCGGGGCGTTCCAGGCGCAGCAGGGCGAGATCGCCGTGACCGCCGCCGTCGGAGGGCACCCAGCAGCCTTCGACGACGGTCGCCGTGGCGGGCATGGCCTCGGCCAAGCCGACGAAGTCGACGCTCAACGCCGAGCGCGGGCCGCCGGCGGTCTCGACGACGTGCGCGCTCGTGAGCACGTGGTACTCGTCCAGTACCGTGCCCGCACCACACACCCGGCCGAGTTCGTCGTGCAACCGGACCCGCCAGCGTCGTCGTTCACGCTCGAACCCCATTCGGCGGACCCTACGCCGTGATCGCCACGCGTTGGCGCCGACCTCCCTACCCAGCGGTAATGGCTCACCCGAACGGAGTCCTCCGTTCGGCACAACGCGCGTTCAGAAGCGGCCGAACACCCGGCTGCCGGGCGCGGCCGGGTCGTCGCCGGCCCAGAACTCGAACCAGTGCCCGGTGAACTCCTCGCGGGAGAGGCGGCCGTCGCCGTCGGAGTCGAGGAGGGCGAAGACGTCGTCGGACGGCGTGCCGACGCCGTTCCAGGCCGCGATGAGGCGCTCGTACTCGGCGGCGGAGATGACGCCGTCGCCGTTTTCGTCGACGGCCTCGAACATCGCCTCGGCCGTCCCGGTGACGGCGCCCGGCATGGCCGGGAGTTCGTCGACGACCTGGAGCACCTGGTCGAGGCTGACCCGGCCGCCGCCGCCCGCGGCGTCGTCGAGGGTCGCCCACCAGCCCATCATGACGGCGGCGAGCTTCTGCCCGGCCGGCGTGCTCGCGTCGGTGCCGCGCAGGTCGAGCCACCTCGCGGTGAGCGCCCGGAAGTCGGCTTCGGTCAGGAAGCCGTCGCCGTCGGTGTCCATGGCGCCGAAGACGCCGGAGATCTTGCGCCGCTGGAAGTCACTGGCCATGGCGCCCAGCATCGCCGCGGCGCGGCACGCCCGACGACGGCCGCCCGAGTACTTCGGCGCCACGACCCAGTGATCCGGGCCGTGACACCGCGTAACCGGACTCAGTGCGCGGCTTCGTTCCAGGACCGGCCGTAGCCGACCGAAACCTCGAGCGGCACGGCCAGGGCGTACGCCGAGCCCATGCCCTCTCGCACCAGCTTCTCCAGCTGCTCCTTCTCGCCGTCGGCGACTTCCAGGACCAGTTCGTCGTGGACCTGCAGCAGGATCCGGCTCTTCAGCTTCGCCTCGACCAGCGCGCGGTGGACGTTGAGCATCGCGACCTTGATGATGTCGGCCGCGCTGCCCTGGATCGGGGCGTTCAGCGCCATCCGCTCGGCCATCTCGCGGCGCTGGCGGTTGTCGCTGTTGAGGTCCGGCAGGTAGCGGCGGCGGCCGAAGACCGTCTCGGTGTACCCGTTCTTCGCCGCGACGCCGACGACCGAGTGGAGGTAGTCGCTGATCCCGCCGAAGCGGGTGAAGTACGCCTCCATCTGCTCCTTGGCTTCTTCGGTGGAGATCCGCAGCTGCTGCGAGAGCCCGTACGCGGACAGCCCGTACGCGAGCCCGTACGACATCGCCTTGACGCGGTAGCGCAGCTCCGGCGTGATCTCCTCCGGCGGCATCGAGAACGCCCGCGACGCGACGAACGTGTGCAGGTCCTCGCCGCTGTTGAACGCCTCGATGAGGCCCTCGTCCTGCGACAGGTGCGCCATGATCCGCATCTCGATCTGGCTGTAGTCCGCGGTCATCAGCTCGCTGTAGCCCTCGCCGACGACGAAGGCGTCGCGGATGCGGCGGCCTTCTTCGGTGCGGACCGGGATGTTCTGCAGGTTCGGCTCGGTCGAGGACAGCCGCCCGGTGGCCGCGATCGTCTGCAGCAGCGTGGTGTGGATGCGCCCGTCGTCGGCGACCGACTTGATCAGGCCCTCGACGGTCGTGCGCAGCTTCGTCGCGTCCCGGTGCTCCAGCATGTGCTGCAGGAACGGGTGCTCGGTCTTCTCGAACAGGCCCTGCAGCGCCTCGGCGTCGGTGGTGTAGCCGGTCTTGGTGCGCTTGGTCTTCGGCATGCCGAGCTCGTCGAACAGCACGACCTGCAGCTGCTTCGGCGAGCCGAGGTTGATCTGCTTGCCGATCACCGCGTACGCCTCTTCGGCGGCCTGGGTGACGCGCGAAAGGTAGTGCGCTTCGAGGGTGGTCAGCTGCTCGAGGTCGACGGCGACGCCGGCGATCTCCAGCTCGGTGATCACCTCCAGCAGCGGCAGCTCCAGCTCGGTGAGCAGCTTCGCGCCGCCGATCTGCTCGAGCTCCTTGTCGAGCGCGCCGGCCAGCTCGAAGATCGCGCGGGCCTTGACCAGCTCGTCCTGGATCTCCTTCTGCTCCAGGCCTTCCACGCCGCCGTCGAGCAGCGACAGCTGCCCGTCGCCGCCGTCGGTCTCCGAGCGCAGCTCGCGGTGCAGGTAGCGCAGCGCGAGGTCGTCCAGCTCGAAGGTGCGCTGCCCGGGCCGCACGAGGTAGGCGGCCAGCGCGGTGTCCATGGCGAGCCCGGCGACGGTCCAGCCGCGGACGCGGATCGCGTGCAGCGGAACCTTGAGGTCGTGGCCGATCTTGCGGATGGCCGGGTCGGCCAGCCAGGCGGCGAACGCCGCGTCGTCGGCCTGGTCCATCGCCGTGACGTCGACGTACGCGCCTTCGCCGTCGGCCGTCGCGAAGGCGATCGCACGCAGGTCGGACCGGACCGACGTGCCCACCGCGCGGAAGGACAGGGCCACCGGCTCGCCGGCGCCCGCGTGCGCGGTCAGCCACGCGCCCAGCGCACCGGGCTCGAGCGCGGCACCCGAGACCTCGAAGCCTTCGTCGGCCTCCGGTTCGGCACTTTGCAGCGTCGCGAACAGCCTGTCGCGCAGGACGCGGAACTCCAGCTCGTCGAACAGCGCGTGCACCGCCTCGCGATCCCACGGGCGCAGTTCCAGCCCGGACGGCGCGACCTCCAGCTCGACGTCGCGGATCAGCTCGGTCAGCTGGCGGTTGAGCTGGACCGCGGACAGGTTCGCCCGCAGCGCGTCCCCGACCTTGCCCTTGACCTCGTCGACCCGGTCGATCAGGTCGTCGAGCGAGCCGAACTGCTTGATCCACTTGGCCGCGGTCTTCTCGCCGACGCCCGGGATGCTCGGCAGGTTGTCGGAGGGGTCGCCGCGCAGCGCGGCGAAGTCCGGGTACTGCCGCGGAGTGAGCCCGTACTTCTCCTCGACCGCACCCGGGGTGAACCGGGTCATCTCCGAGACGCCGCGCTTCGGGTACAGCACGGTGACCTGCTCGTTGACCAGCTGCAGCGCGTCGCGGTCGCCGGTACAGATGAGGACGTCGAAGCCGTCGGCCACCGCCTGCGTCGTGAGCGTGGCGATGATGTCGTCGGCTTCGAAGTTCTCCTTCACCAGCGACGGGATGCCGAGCACGTCGAGGACCTCCTTGACCAGGTCCACCTGGCCGCGGAACTCGTCCGGCGTCGCGCTGCGGTTCGCCTTGTAGTCGGCGTAGGTCTCCGAGCGGAACGTCTTGCGCGAGAGGTCGAACGCCACCGCGAGGTGGGTCGGCGCTTCGTCGCGCAGGAGGTTGATGAGCATCGAGGTGAAGCCGAACACCGCGTTCGTGACCTGACCGGTCTTCGTCTTGAAGTTCTCCGCGGGCAGGGCGAAGAACGCGCGGTAGGCCATGGAATGACCGTCGATCAGCAGCAGCTTCGGCCGCTCGGCGGTGGTGGTGGTTCCTGTGGCGTTGGCAACGGTCGTCTTCTCACTCGGGCTCACGCGGCCGAGTCTAGGCTGAGGGTCCGACACTCTTACGTGTCGCATAGGAAGAGGAGCACTGCGTGACCGAACGCGCCGCCGAGTTCACCACTGCCGCGGTCGGAGAGTATGCGGGCATCGATCCGGCCGCCGCGGACCAGCAGCTGAACGACAAGGTCGGCATGAAGCTCCTGGAGGCCACCGCCGAACGCGTGGTCGGCACGATCCCGGTCGAGGGCAACCTCCAGCCGTACGGGCTGCTGCACGGCGGCGCCAACGCCGTGCTCGCCGAGGCGCTGGGTTCGACGGTCGCCGCGCTGAACGCGGGACCGGACCGCGCGGCGATGGGGCTGGAGCTGTCCTGCACGCACCACCGGGCCGTCCGGTCGGGCACCGTCACCGGCGTGGCGACGCCCCTGCACGTCGGCCGCGGCACGATCACCGCGGAGATCGTGCTGACCGACGACGAAGGCCGCCGCACCTGCACCGCGCGGCTCACCTGCGTGGTCCGGGACCGCCCGCCGGGCGCCTGAACCCCGTGGACCTCGACGTCGCCCAGGTCCGGGCGTTCGTGGTGACGGCGGAGCAGCGGCACTTCGGGCGGGCCGCCCAGGCGTTGTTCCTCACCCAGCAGGCGTTGTCGAAGCGGATCCGGAAGCTCGAAGACGCGCTCGGCACGCCGGTGTTCCTGCGCACGCCCCGCTCGGTCGAGCTGACCGCCGACGGCGAACGGTTCCTCCCGCACGCGCGCGAGCTGGTGCGGGTGGCCGACGCCGCCGTGGCCGCGATGGGCGCCGAGGACCGGCCGTTGCGCCTCGACCTCGTCGACCACCGGCTCTCCCCCATGTTCCTGCTCCGCCGGCTGGCCGCGCACGAACCGGGGCTGCGCATCGACCGGGTCGCCGGCCGCGGGTTCGCGAACGCGATCGACCCGCTGCTGTCCGGGGAACTCGACGCCGCCTTCGGCCGCGTGTCCGGCTGCGGGCGGGCGCTGCCGGACGAGCTGGAGCACCGGCCGGTCCGGCTCGAGCCGCTGGTCGGGCTGCTCGCGCCGGAGCACCCGCTGGCCGTGCTGGACGTGCTGCGCCTCGACGAGCTGCGCGCCGACGGGATCTGGCTGCCCGGGCTCGGCGGCCCGGCCGAGTGGCTGTCCTACCTGCGGGAGCTGTGCGACGAGTTCGCCGTGCCGATCGACGACTCCGGCGTCAGCTACGACCTGCGGCACACGCTCGAGCAGACGCGGTACGGCAAGCGGCGCGTCACCCTGGCCGGGGCCGACATGGAACTGGCGCCGGACCTCGATCTCAAGGTGCTGCCGTTCGAGCCGTCCCCGCTGTTCCCGTGGTCGCTGGTCTGGCGGCGCGGCAAGGCGCACCCGGCGCTGCGGCGGCTGCTGGCCGTCGCCGGGCGCACCAGCCGCGAAGAGGACTGGTGCGCCTACGACCCCGGGCACGCCTGGCTGCCCGCCGGCGACGTCAGCCTCGCAGCCGCCGCGCGAACCACTCGCTGAACGCCGCGTCGACGCCGGCCGCGGCCGGCGTCCCCGGCGGGAACTCGTGCGCCATCCCGTCGACCGTCACCAGCTCGGTGCCCAGCTTCGCGTGCAGCGCCGCCGCCGGTTCGCGCACCGCGATGTCGTCGTCCGCGCCGGTGACCAGCAGCAGCGGCGCGGTCAGCTCGGCCGCCCGGTCGACGTAGTCGTAGCGGGCCGTGACCGCACGGGACCGCTCGGTCCACGGGTAGGTCACCCCGAAGCGCCGCTCGTTCGCGGTGATCATCGGGGCGAGCTGGACGACCGGGCTCGCCACCGCCGCGGCGGCGATCCCGACGTCGCCGCGGGCCAGCACCTCCAGCGCCACGATCGCTCCCGCCGAGCCGCCGAACACCCCGAGCGGCCCGGTCGCGCCCGGCAGCCGGTCGCGCAGGTCGGCCAGCGCGGCGGGGAACTCGCCCGCCGCCTGCTCGGTCACCGGCTCGAAGACGTTCAGGACGGCGTCCTCGCTGGCCCGCCGGAAGACCTCCTCGGGGCCGCCCTCGGGCAGCCGTGCCCCGGAGAGCGGGAGGCCGAAGTACACCCGCCACGCCCGGAGGCCCGCCATCGGGACGGCGTCCGCCATCGCCCGTTCACTGGCCGGCACGTCCATCAGGTGCCAGCCCGCCACCAGGGCTACCGGGCCGTCCGGGTCCGCCGGCGGTACCGCCACGAACGGCACCCCCGCGGCCACGCCCTCGACCATCTCGCCCACCTCGACCATCTCGTCTCTCCTTGTCCACGGCCGCTTGTCTTCGGCTGCTTCCAGCGAACCGCCGGGGAGAGGTGCGGGTCCAACAGCCGTTCCGGCGGCCACGACAACCGATGGTTGTGGTGGCCGGGTCAGGCCCGGGTGCCCGTTCGGGCAGACCTGCACGAAGGGGGTGGTCCGTTCGACCCACCGAACCGGACGTAAGGTGCATCCCTACGGCGGTGCCCGGACCCCAGCGACCCCGTCAGGGTGAACAGCGGCCCACCGGGAAACCGGCCACGGTCCGGCCGCCGAAATGGGCGATGACATACCGATGAAACATGGCTGTCACCCATTCGCAGAACGACTGCCGATACTTAGCAGCGCTGCGTGACCAGCAGCGGGCCACGAGGAAACATCGTTCGGCTTTTCGTGCAATTCGTGTCGGTTGCGATCGTCACGATGTGGACACAGAGTAGTGAGGCCGCCTGTGCACAAGACGGGCGAGAGGGATATCTTCCTGCCCTAACCTAGCCCCTGTGTCGGGGGCAACGCCTACCGGCGGCTGGTTGGTCATGGGAGGTAGTCGGTGTCAGGAGTGCGTTTTGGACGGGTTCTCGCCCTCGCAGCGGCGACGTCGCTCGCGCTGGCGGGCTGCGCCGGTGGCGGCTCGTCGAGCAGTGGTGACGGCAGCACGCTGAAGATCGGGTTCATGGGCGACCTGACCGGGGAGAACTCCGGGATCGTGATCCCGCCCCGCAATGGCGCCCAGCTCGCGATCGACGAGTACAACGCCACGAATCCGAAGACCAAGATCGAGCTGAAGCCCTACGACAGCCAGGGCAAGCCCGACCAGGCGACCTCGCTGATCACCACGGCGATCGGCTCGGACAAGATCACCGCGCTGATCGGCCCGGCGTTCTCCGGCGAGTCGAAGGCCATCGGCGGCCAGCTCGAGCAGAACAAGATCCCGAGCGTCTCGCCCTCGGCGACCAACCCGGGCCTGGCGAAGAACAACTGGTCGTACTGGCACCGCGTCGTGGCCAACGACGACGACCAGGGCCCCGCCATCGCGAACTTCCTGATCACGGCGAAGTCGCCGAAGACGGCGTTCGTCATCTCGGACGACCAGGAGTACAGCGTCGGCCTCGCGGACGCGTTCGAGAAGACCTTCAAGGACAAGGGCGTCACGGTTCAGCGCGACAAGTTCCCGAAGGACGCGCCGGACTACTCCTCGACCGTGCAGAAGGTCAAGGCGGCCAACCCGGACATCATCACCTTCGGTGGCTACTACGCGCAGGGCGGCCCGCTGCTCAAGCAGCTGCGTGACGGCGGCGTGAAGGCCATCTTCGCCACCGGTGACGGTTCGCTCGACCCGCAGCTGGTCTCGGGCGCGGGTGCCGCGGCCGCCGAAGGCGCGGTCATCGGCTGCCCGTGCAACATCCCGGATGCGGGTGCCGCGAACGAGTTCGCCACCAAGTACAAGGCGAAGTTCAACGTCGCCCCGGCGATCTACGCGACCGAGGGCTACGACGCCGCGACCGCCCTCATCAACGCGGTCAAGGCGGGCAACACCACCGGCGAGACGATCAACACGTTCCTGAAGACCGTGGACTTCAAGGGCGCCTCGAAGCAGATCAAGTTCAAGGCGAACGGTGAGCCCGAGACCGCCGCGATCAACGTGTACCAGGTCGTCGGCGGCGTCATCAAGAACCTCGGCGCGTCGACCGAAGCCAAGATCACCGGCTGACGAAACAGGAATAGCACTTGACGACGGGAGCGGGGGCGCTGTGGTGACCACAGCACCCCCGCTCCCGGCCCGTATCCCTGTCCTCGCCCTGTCTCGTAAGGCGCTCACGTCATGTTGCAGACACTGCAAGACCAGTTCCTCGGCAGCACCATCGGCGGACTGGTTCTCGGCTCCATCTACGCCCTCGTCGCCCTCGGCTACACAATGGTCTACGGCGTCCTGCGGCTGATCAACTTCGCCCACTCCGAAATCTTCATGATCGGGACGATGACGTCCCTGTTCATCCTGGCCAGCATCGCCACCTCCGGCAACATCGTGGTGGGCCTGGGCGCGATGATCCTGCTTCTGCTCGCGCTCATGCTCGCCTCCGCGGTCGTGTCCGGCGGTTCCGCGGTCGTGCTGGAGCAGGTCGCCTACCGGCCGCTGCGCAAGCGCGGTTCGTCGAAGCTCGCGGCCCTGATCTCCGCGATCGGCGCGTCGATCTTCCTGCAGGAGCTCTTCGCGCTGGTCATCATCCCCAACGTCTTCGACAAGTCGGGACGCGTCCCGCAGAACGCGCCGCGGTTCGTCGACCGCGACACGCTGTTCCCGGTCGGCAACGCCGTCGTCCGCACCGACCAGGTCCTGGTCATCATCGGCGCGGTGATCGTCATGGTGGTGCTGGACCAGCTGGTGCGGCGCACCCGCATCGGCCGCGGCATCCGGGCGACCGCCCAGGACCCCGAGGCCGCCGTGCTGATGGGTGTCTCGATCGACCGCATCGTGCGCATCACCTTCCTGCTGGGCGGCGCGATGGCCGGTGTGGCCTCCGCGCTCTACCTGATGGAACTCGAAAACACCGGTTACCGCGTCGGTTTCGTGCTCGGTATCAAGGCGTTCACCGCGGCCGTGCTCGGCGGTATCGGCAACCTGCGCGGCGCGCTTCTCGGCGGCATCGTGCTCGGCCTGGTCGAAAACTGGAGCGCGATCTTCCTCGGTTCCGAGTGGAAGGACGTCACCGCGTTCGTGGTCCTCGTGCTCGTGCTCATGTTCCGCCCCACCGGCATTCTCGGTGAATCCCTCCAGCGAGCTCGCGCATGAAAGGCGACGGTGTGACTACCCAGGAAAACACTCGCCGCTCGTTCCAGCCGGTGAACGGCGCGCGGGACTGGTGGCAGCACGCGCCGATGTGGCAGCGCTACCTCCTCTACATCGCGCTGATCGTGTTCGCGCTGATCCTCCCGGCTCCCTGGATCGGCTCGTTCATGTCGCCCGCCTCGGACTGGACGAGCGTCCTGATCTTCCCGATCGGCACCTACATCCTGCTGGCGATCGGCCTGAACATCGTGGTCGGCCTGGCCGGCATGCTGGACCTCGGGTTCGTGGCGTTCTTCGCGATCGGTGCCTACACGGTGGCGATCTTCGGCACGAAGTTCGGCTGGAACGTCTGGCCCACGATCCTGGTCGGAATCGTGCTCGCGGCGGTGTCGGGCGTCATCCTCGGCGCCCCGACCCTGCGGCTGCGCGGTGACTACCTCGCCATCGTGACGCTCGGGTTCGGGGAGATCGTCCGGATCACCGCGAACAACACCAACTCCATCGGCGGTGCCCGCGGCATCACCAACATCCCGCACCCGTCGCCGGTGTTCGGCATGGAGTTCCTGCTCGACCCGGCGCCGTACTACTACCTGATCCTGGTCGCGATCGTGCTGGTCATCGTGTTCTCGGTGCGGCTGCAGAAGAGCCGGGTCGGGCGCGCGTGGGCCGCGATCCGCGAGGACGAGGACGCCGCCGAACTGATGGGCGTGCCGACGTTCAAGTTCAAGCTGCTCGCGTTCGCGATCGGCGCGATGATCGGTGGCTTCGCGGGCGGCATCTACGCCAGCAAGGCCGTGTTCATCGCCCCGGACAACTTCCCGTTCATCCTGTCCGCGACGATCCTCGCCGCGGTCGTGCTGGGCGGGGCGGGCAACCTGCCGGGTGTCATCCTCGGCGCCTTCCTGGTGGCCTGGATCCCCGAGCGCCTCCGGTCCGTCGAGTGGCTGAGGCACCTCCTCGGCGACAAGGACCCCGCGGAGTACCGCATCCTGCTGTTCGGCGCGGTCCTGGTGCTGATGATGGCGCTGCGACCCGAAGGCATCCTGCCCTCACGACAACGAAAAGCCGAGCTACGGGAAGGCACCGGCGGCATGGGCTCGCTCGGTGGCGAAGTGGCCGGACCGGGCACCGAAGCCCCGGCGGAGGTGGCCAAGTGACTCCCTTGCTCGAGTTCGACAACATCACGATGCGCTTCGGCGGTGTCACCGCCCTGCGCGAAGTGAACGTCTCCATCAACGAAGGCGAGATCTTCGCGCTGATCGGCCCGAACGGCGCCGGCAAGACCACGGTGTTCAACGTGGTCACCGGCGTCTACCAGCCGACCGAGGGCCAGGTGCGCTTCGACGGCGACCGCATCGACGGGATGAAGCGCTTCCAGGTCACCAAGCGCGGCATCGCCCGGACGTTCCAGAACATCCGGTTGTTCCACAACATGTCGGCGATCGAGAACGTCATGGTGGGCGCGGACGCGCACCACAAGACCGGCGCGATCGGCGCGGTGCTCGGTCTGCCGTGGCACCGCAAGGAGGAGAAGCGCGGCCGCGAGCGGGCGCGTGAGCTGCTCGACTTCGTCGGCATCGGCAAGGTGGAGCACGAGACCGCGAAGAACCTCTCCTACGGCGACCAGCGCCGGCTGGAGATCGCGCGGGCGCTGGCCACCGACCCGAAGCTCCTGCTGCTCGACGAGCCGGCCGCGGGCATGAACCCGGCGGAGAAGAACGCCCTGCAGGCGCTGATCCGCAAGATCCGGGACGACGGCCGGACCGTGCTGCTCATCGAACACGACATGGGCCTGGTCATGCACATCAGCGACCGGCTGGCCGTGCTCGACTTCGGCCAGAAGATCGCGGAAGGGCTCCCTCAGGAAGTGCAGACCAACCAGAAGGTCATCGAGGCGTACCTGGGGGTGTCCGAAGATGCTTCTTGAGGTCCAGGACATCAACGTCCACTACGGCAAGATCGCCGCCCTCAAGGGCATGAGCATCGAGGTCGGCGAGGGCGAGATCGTGTCCCTGATCGGCGCCAACGGCGCCGGCAAGACCACGACGCTCAAGACGATCTCCGGGCTCCGGCCGCTGACCAGCGGCAAGATCCTGTTCAACGGCCAGGACATCTCGAAGACCCCGGGGCACAAGCGCGTGCTGCTCGGGATCGGCCAGTCGCCGGAGGGCCGGGGCGTGTTCCCCGGCATGACGGTGCAGGAGAACCTCCTGATGGGTGCCTACACCCGCAAGGACGACCTCCAGGCCGACCTCGACGAGGTCTACGAGCTGTTCCCCCGGCTCAACGAGCGCCGGACGCAGTTCGGCGGCACGATGTCGGGCGGCGAGCAGCAGATGATCGCCATCGGCCGGGCGCTGATGACGAAACCGAAGGTGCTGCTGCTCGACGAGCCGTCGATGGGCCTGGCGCCGATGCTGATCGCGCAGATCTTCGACATCATCCGCGAGATCAACAAGCGCGGCACGACGGTGCTGCTGGTGGAGCAGAACGCCCAGCAGGCGCTGAAGCTGTCGGACCGCGCGTACGTGCTCGAGACGGGCCGCGTGGTCAAGAGCGCCCGCGGGGCCGACCTGCTGGACGACCCGCAGGTCCGAGCCGCCTACCTCGGTGGCGACCTGGGCGTCTGAGTTCGCTTTTCGGGGGCCCGGCACACTTCGTGCCGGGCCCCTTTTTTCACAGCTTGATGTCGGTGCCGGTGACGTTCTTCATGTCGGTGATGCTCGGGCCGCCGAACGCCCGGAGCGTGACCGGCTTCCGGTCCCTGGGGATGTCCCAGTAGAGGTCGAACTCGACGCGCACGCCGTGCCCGAGGTCGAACTGGGCGGGCTGGCGCTTGATGATCATGGCCTGCTCTTCGGGCGGGTGCGCGTCGCCCCGGTCGTCGACGAGCAGCTGGCGCTTGGCGTCGAACAGGACGCTGGAGGTGCCGGTGTTGGTGACGACGAGCCGCAACCGCACGAACTGGCCCTTCGCGGCGAACTCGGTGTGGCTCCCGGTGATGCTGGGCAGCCCGGCGGCCAGGCCGATGAGGGTGAACTCGGTGTCACCGTTCTTGGCGGGCGGCAGCTTGAGGGCGGTCTCGTCGGGCCGGACCTGGCGCGGCGGCAGCTCATAGGTCGCCTGCGCGGGAGCGCTGGGCTGTCCGGCTTGGCAGCCTGCCGCGCTCAGGAGGACGACGACGGCCAGCAGGCGGAGTTTCACCAGGGTGATTCTGCCTGCCGGCCGTCGGTCCGGCTAGCTTCCGATGCTCTCGACGACGGCCTCGGCCACGGCCTTCATGGTGGTCCGGCGGTCCATGGCGGTGCGCTGGATCCACCGGAAGGCATCGGGCTCGGTGAGCCCCTGCCGGCTCATGAGCAGGCCCTTGGCGCGGTCGATGACCTTCCGCGTCTCGAGCCGGTCGGTGAGCCCGGCAACCTCGGCCTCGAGGGCCTGCAGCTCCGAGAACCGGCTGACGGCGAGCTCGATGGCGGGCACGAGGTCCCGCTTGGCGAAGGGCTTGACGAGGTAGGCCATGGTCCCGGCATCCCGCGCGCGTTCGACGAGGTCCCGCTGGCTGAAGGCGGTGAGGATGACCACAGGAGCAATCCGGTCCCCGGTGATCTTCGCCGCGGCTTCGATGCCGTCCAGCTTGGGCATCTTGACGTCGAGGATCACGAGATCGGGCTTCAGATCGGTGGCCAGCGAGATGGCCTGTTCGCCATCCCCCGCCTCCCCGACGACCTCATAGCCCTCTTCCCGCAGCATTTCGACGAGATCGAGCCGGATGAGAGCCTCGTCCTCCGCGACGAGCACCCGACGCTGCGGCACGGTGGCGGCACCGTTGGCCTCGGTAGCCTGATCGGTCACCGGGGTCCTCCTGAAGACTCGGCTGGGCGTGGCATCTCGCGGCGTTCCGCGAACCTGAAGCCTACCGGGAACGATCCAGAAGCAGAGATGGCGTTCACCACGTAGTGGCGGGCGCGACACTGGTGTTGCCTCGGGTCGCGTTCGCGTTCGCTTCTTGGACGCCGGACCCGGGAGTGGGTGGAGTCCGGTGATCCCGTAGAGTCACTGCGTCGCGCCCCCGTAGCCCAACTGGCAGAGGCAACGGATTCAAAACCCGTCCAGTGTGAGTTCGAATCTCACCGGGGGCACCTCAAGTGACCAGCCGAAACGGGCCCGGCGACCAGGCAAAACAGGTGCGGGACCGGTCCCATGTTGTCCGGCCGTGTCCGGCCAGATCCGGTTATGAACGGGTGTTCACCCCCAATGCGCCCCCGCGTTTTGCTCCAGCCTGGGCATGCATGCGACCTACACGTCGGACTCGTCGTGCCAGTCAAGCGCCTGCTCGATCCGCTGGTGTGCCGCGGACTCCAGACCGGCGATGACCTTGGCGTAGATCTGGTGGAGCACCGCAACGGAGTGCCCCGCCCACTCCGCGCACTGCGTGGACGGCACGCCGGCCGCCAGCCAGGTGGACACACACGCGTGCCGGAGGTCGTATGGCCGCTTCGCGAGCGGTGAGGCGTATTCCTCGTCGGTCAGCGCCGCGCGGCGCGCGTTGTCCCACACCCGCGCAACGGTCGACTCAGCGATGTCCCCACCGATGAGGTTCCGGAACAGCCGGCCGTCCGCGGCGGTGCCGATGTTGTTCACGTGCTCATTGAGGATCAACGTCAGTGGGGGCGGGGAAGGCACCGCCCGCACCTCCCCTTTGCCGCGCTGCTTGAGTTGGCGACGGTCGCGCCGCTCCCCCGAGTCCGTCCATGCGGCGCCCGTGATCGGTGCCGTCTCCGAGAGCAGCAGTTCGCCCCATCCGCTCTCCGGCAGCTGCAAGTCGCGCTTGCACAGCATGGCGGCCTCTTCGGGTCGCAGCGCCGCGTAGTACATCACCGCGAAGAACGCCTTGAGCATCGGCCCGGACGACCGTCGCGGTGCCGTGCCCACCTTCTGCGCCGCGACAGCCGCCAGCAGCTTCCTGCCCTGAGCAGGGTTGATCACCACGCGCTTGTCGATCGCCCGCACGGACTTCGGCGCCGTCCACTTCACTTCGGACAGACGATTGACCCTGATCAACTTCAACTCATGTGCGTACTCCAGCGCGTTGTAGATCACCGCGCGCTTGCGGTTGACGGTTTTCGCTGCGGCCTGCTTCCCGTCAAGCTTGAGAGAGATCTGGTCCAGAATCTCCCGAAGCTTGGCTGTGTCGTCCATCCGCGACACGGGAAGCGTGTTCGCCTGCAGCCACTTCAACGCCCGCTCAATTTCCACCGGCTTGGCGTCGTCTCGCCTCTTCGTGTTGAAGGCCCATCCAGTCAGCGCGCGGCGGATGATCCTGTCTTCGGGCTTGCCGCGGGTGGTCGCCAACATCGCTGGCAACGCTGACGCCAGAGCGTCAGCGTTGCCAGCACGCGACTTCCCGGCGGCGCGCGGCCATTTCATGTCGACGTACTTGCAGGCGAAGGCAAAGAACGGCATGTCCGCCTCGCTGCGCAGATTGGATACCGGCAGCCCGCGGACGCGATCGAACGCTTCACCTCGTCGGGCTGCCGCGACCAGGTTCGAGCGGAGACTCTCGGCCAGTGCGTAGGTGTCGGCCTTCTCGTCGAAGCGCTCCCCTGCTACGAACCATGTCACGCGATACGACGTCTTCCTCTTACCGCGTCGCGTTTCGATGTTCCAGATCTTGACGTCGTAGGTGATGTCACTCATGCAGCCTCCTGGGATTCGAGCCAGCGGTTGAGGTCGGACCGCCGAACGCGCACTTTCCGGTTCGGGAGGCGGATGCATTTCGGGCCGAGGTTCTTCGCGCGCCAGTCATAGAAGGTCGAGCGTGCGATTTGGAGTTCGTCGCAAACCTGCGGAATGGTGAGCTTTTCGTCTGCCGTGGACATGTTGTGAACCTCCGGGTAGAGGCGTGCCCGACAGGCGGTGGCCGGCTGCGGGGCACGGGGCAAGCAGGCGCAGAGCAGTTACGTTGCGTAGTTGTCGGGTCGGGCAGGCTGGCAGAGAGGTGAGCGGCTCAGGTGTGGGAGGCCGGAACCAAACACCGCAACACCGCAAACACCGCAAAGTGACCCGCAACCTGCGGATCTTCTTGCGGTGTTTGAGGATGAGGTCCAGACGGCCAAATACCGCAAACACCGCAGCTTGCGGTGTTTGCGGTATTTGGAGTCTTCCGGTCCGAGGTCAAACACCGCAGATACCGCAGTGTCGTTTTTCCTGCTCAGAGCTACTTTCTAGAGCCGGTGGCGGTGTTTGCGGTGTTTGCGGTGTTTGTTTCGGGGGTCAGCCCGAATCGGTGCCGCGCTCGACCATGTAGAGCTTCATCTTAGTGTGCGGGTCGACTGCGCTGCGTAACACCAGGTCGCCGCGCCAGCGGTCTTTTTGCCCTGCCAGCTTCTTTCCGAGTGACTTCGGGGTGAGGGGCTTGCCGGCGGCGGTGGTCGGGAACGTCCCCTTCCACCGGTCCGGTGCGCCGTACTCGGGTTCGGCGCCCGAGCGCAGCTGCTGCGCGGTCACCGGCTCACCGCCGTAGATGTCGTGCCAGCTGGCCAGAAACGCGTACCACTCGGCATGGTCCTCATCGAGACCGCGGCCGGCGTCGGCGTTGCCGAGGAAGTCCCCGACGCCGTGGTGGGTCAGGAACCCTCCGAGGTACTGGGCCCAGCGGGTGAACTGCCGCATCTGCGGGACGTTGCCGGCGGTCGGCGCGCCGTTGGCCGTCCAATCGAGCACCAGCGTCAGGACGTGGCGCAGCACGGTGGCCCGGTTGACCGGATCGAGGATCCAGGAATCGAGATTCGGGATCGTGAACCCGGTCCGGGCCTCCGGGCGCGGGCAGTTCGGATCGAGCCGCACCCACACCGTGCGCGAGGCCATGTCCCCGCCGGTGCGCAGGTTGTTGCCGGTGGCAAGCCACAACCGGTCGTTGGCGAAGTTGCTCGACACGTTCGTGCCCAGCCGCCGATCCGACCACGTTCGTTCGGTGACCAGCCGTGCCAGCACGGCGGAATTGACCATCTCCCCCTCGGTCAGGTTGTCGAACACCACCACCCCGACCGAGTCCGACAGCACCGTGGTGATCGACTTGCGCAGTTCCTCGTCCGAGTCGGTCCAGGTGAGCACCCGCTGCCCGACCAGCAACCCGACGCACCCGGCGAGAATCGTCTTGCCGGAGCCGGGCATGGATGCCTCGATCATCCCGAACGGGGACAGCGCGTTGGTGAACGGCCGGATCAGCGGCGTCACCAGCAACGCCAGGTAGTTCGCCCGGTCGGCCGCCGACCGCCACGGGAAGTCCCGCAGGAACCGTTCCAGCAGGAATACCCGTGCGGCGTCGACCTGCGCCGCGCTCGGCCGGTCCGGAATCGGGTCGAGGTGGCCGTTCGCGGTCAGGTAGAAGCCGGTCGCCGGGTCATAGCCGGGCTTTTGCAGCAGCGTCCCGTCCGGGCGCAGCACCGGGGTGGAGATGATCCGGCGCAGCACCGGCAGGCCGGGCCAAGACCGGCCGGCCAGCACCGCGCTCAAGACGCTGGCGGGTGGGGAGACTTCCACGTCGAAGGTGTCTCCTTTCTCGTTGACCTTGGTTTGGATCACGTCGGTGTGGGTGGCCAGCAAGTTGGCCAGCAGCGCGGGTTTCAGCACCGACGCCGCCAATGGCAGTGCGACATCGTCGTCTCCGGCGGTGGGGTCGGCCGCGCCGGAGACCTGTTCAACGACCACGGGGGCGCCGTCGGCGACGTAGGTGTCGGGGATGATGCGGCCGTCCACCGCAGCGGTCAGTACCCGGATGGTTTCCGGCGCGGCCCCGGTCCGCAGCCGTGGCCGGCCACCAGGCCCGACCGACCACAGGCGTTGCGAATTCGTGCTGGCCATGGCGTTCCCTCCGTCGTGCGGGTCGTACTTGCCGCCCTTACGCGGCGGGTTCCAGCGGTTCGCCGGTGATCGCCTCGATCACGGCCGGCCCGAGGGCTTCGGCCATGCCGGGCGGGACGGCGTTGCACGAGCCGCGGACAAGTTTGCGCTTCGAGCGCGACCTTCGGCGGCACAGCAATGCCTGTGATCAGGCTTAAGGCGTTCGAAACCTCCTCGTCGTGCATCTTCGACAGACGGCACAGTTGAGCCCTTCGTGATCAGCGTTGCCGAGCGGCGGGACAATGACTAGTGTCCGCAGGGTCCACGCCCGCCGCGTTCAGAGTCCAAGAGAGGAACGGTGTGAGTAGCGATGGGGAGTGAAAGCCGGAGCAGCGGCGGACTGTTCGAGGGATTCGAGGCGTACCAGACGCCAACGAACGACGAGTATCAAAAGCTCTTCGATTCCGGACTGATTGTCATCGACGCCAATGTCTTGCTCGATCTGTATCGCTACAACCACGACACAAGGCAAGACCTACTCCGAGTTCTCGATCGTCTAAAGCATCAGATATGGCTACCCCATCAGGTTGCCTTGGAATTCTGGAGAGGACGAGAGGGCGCCTTAAGTGATCCAGATGCGCGCGCAGAAGGCGTGGTTTCACAATTGCAGAGCACGTGCGACTCCGTTCCTAAGATTATCTCGACCTGGGCCAATCGTGTCTCTTTGTCGACTGCAGAACGAGAACGAATTGTCGACAAGATATCGTCCGGGTTTCGTCTTGCAATAGCAGAAATTCATGAAATCAGCAACCGGGCGAAGCTGATCGAGCACGAAGACAGCACTAAAGATTCGATTCTTTCAGATTTGCGCGAACTTCTCGCGGGGCGCGTAGGTCCGCCATTGGCAGCCAATGATCACGCCGATGCCCTGAAAGAAGCCAGTCGAAGGATCGACAACGACATTCCTCCAGGATACCTCGATCGCAAGAAAGGCGACACTGAGGCAGTGGCAGGTGATTATCTACTATGGAGGCAAACTCTAGTCGAAGCCTCGAATCGCAATTCGGACGTCCTCCTGATTACCCGCGACACGAAAGATGACTGGTGGCGAAATCGATCAGGTCGCGCTCGGGGACCCCGTCCTGAACTCGTAGCAGAAATGAAGAGCGAGGCAGGCGTTCGACTCTTCATGATGAGAACAGACTCACTTCTCTACCACGCGAAGAACATCCTGAATGTCGAGGTGAGGTCTTCATCCGTCGAAAACGTGGAAGCCATAGCGCAAATCGAAAGCTTAAAGGCTGCTACGCAAAGAAATTCTGAACTCCTTTCAAGCGAATTAGACCACGAGATTGATCGCCTTGCGAGTAAGCTCAACAATCGAACGCCACTAGAGGATTTTAGGTACTACCTACAAGGTCGAGGGTTCCGAATTCACCCCAAGCGATCGAACAGCCGGTTCACCCAAGGCGACGGGATGTTTTTTGCATCCCGTCCAGCAAATATTGCCCTACTAGGAGTCATCTCATACTCGCTCGAATCCCTTTCTGCAAGTACACTGAAGCGACTGAGCGCCGAATTCAGCCTGGCAGTGGAGCTCGCATATGATAATGAGTTCACGGCGAAATATTTAGTTATAGCCCTAGAGCGGGAGCCAACTAGAGATTTTACTCTCCTGGCCGAGGAGAACTTTCCGGACGTGAGAATTGTCTGGCGACTGATTGACCAGTGGGGCGGATCACATAAATCTGTCGCTCTTGGCATTGTGCCGCGAACTGATTAGTTAACGCCATGCTTACCTCACTCTCTTTTTGGGCTATCGGCACCGCTCCCTTCGTCGTGCGGGTAGTGCATGCCGCGCTTACGCGGCGGGTTCCAGCGGTTCGCCGGTGATCGCCTCGATCACGGCCGAGCCGAGAACTTCGGCCATCCCGGGCGGGACGGCGTTGCCCCAGCCGCGGACACACTTGCGCTTGGACTTCGCGACCTTCGGCGGCACCTTGTAGCCGCGCGGGAAACCCATTCCGGCGGCAATCTCGTGTGGTTCGAGCATCCGAAACGTGCACGACTCGACCGGCGGGGTGCCCCCGATGAGGGCGTAGCGGTCGCGGGTGGTCAGCGTGCCGATCGGCTGGTCGACTTGCTGGGTGCCGCCGTTGCCGTAATAGGCCATCAGCAACGCCAGCTCGGCCTCGCCGGTCGGCGGGCCGACCAGGCCATGGTGGTTGCCGCCGGCCGAGACGGTGGGGATCGGCCCGTCGATCGGGTAGGCCATCGTGGCGGAGCCGCCGTTGCGCTGGATCGAGATGAACGGCGGTACCACCACCGCGGTCTCCCGGCGGCAGGTCTGCGTCCGCAGCGGTTCGAGGATCGTGCTGGCGGTGTCGACCCCGGCGCGGGCGGCGCAGGAGAGCAGCAGCGGCGGGCACACCAGCCCGTCGGTCTCCCGGGTCGTACGGGTCGGCAGCGGCTCGCCGACGCTGGTGGCGTGCTGGCGCCACGTTCCCCCAGCCGGGGTGAGCAGCGCCCCGACGTGACGGCGTAGCCCGGCCTCGATCCGGTCCATGGTGTTCTCGGTCAGCGGGTCCGGCCGGCCGCGGTCGTCGACCCGTTCCCCGATCCGCTGGCCGGGGTCGAGCGACCAGTCGATGATCGTGGACGCCGGCAGCACTCCGGGTTCGACGATCTGGTGGCGGCAGGCGCGGTGCGGGCAGCGGTAGACGTACTGGCCGTAGCGGATGCCGTAGACGCCCATGGTGTTGCGGGGGTTCTTGAACACCTGCACCGCGGTCACCAGCTGGTCGCAGGCCGGGCAGTACGCCGTGGGGCGCAGCCAGTTGTCCCAGTCCGGGTCCCGGCCCAGGCACTTGTGCCAGTAGGCGAGGAAGAACCGGTTGCGGGACTGCGCGATCTTCCCGAGGGTGGGACCGGTGACGTGCATGGCGTTGAGCGCGATCACCCGGGTGCGGTAGCCCTCGGCCTCGATCTCGCGGCGCCAGCGGCCGAACTGGTCCCACTTCACGACCTGGACCACGTTCTCCACCACGCCACCAAGTACCGGCTTGCCGCGCCGGTTCATCGCTTGCAGGTAGCGCGGGATCTCCTCCATCAGTGCCCGTGCCCGCGCGGTCTCCGGGTTCAGCGCCCGCGGCCCGCTCACCGGGTCGAACAGCACCCCTTGCGTGCTCTGGTCGAAGTCCCGTTTCTGGCCCCGGGCGTCGGTCCACGGCGGGCACGAAGGGGAGGCCCAGAAGAAGTCCACCCGCGGGAACTTGCCGATGTCGGCCTTGGCGATGTCGCCCTCGTAGTGATCCATCCGGGGAAAGTTGAGCGCGTGGGTGGCGATGGCGTCCGGGTTGTGGTTCGCACCCAGGATGCCCTCGGTGCCGGGCACGGCCAGCACACCGGTGGTGTCCCCGCCGAACCCGGCGAACTCGTGATAGGTGGTGATCATCAGGTGGTGCTCCCTTTCGATCAGGCGGCCACAGGGGTGCCGTCCTCGTCCCACAGCGCGGTTTGCTCCGGCAGGCGGCGGCGCAACTTCTCCGCCAGCGCGGCGCGCCAGGAGAGCAGGTAGTGCAGGTGGTTGGCGCAGGTCTTCACGTGTGGGCGTGGGCAGTCGTGGGTGGGTTGGCCGAGCCGGCGGGCGTCGTCGGACCAGGCCAGGGAGTCGGCGGAGTCGATGTAGGCGTGGTGCTTGATCAGGCCGAGGGTCTTGAACCCGAATCCGTGGATGCGGGGTACGCCGTAGCGGCGGACCGCGCGCAGGATCTGGCCGGCGAGGGTGGTGCTTTGCAGGCGGCAGACGCTGCCGACGCACACCAGCGGCTCCGCGGTGACGTCGATGCCGAAGCGGGCGTAGAGGTCGGCGTGACGGCAGTAGTCATCCGGTGTACGGCCTTGCAACACGAGCCGCCACGGCAACTCCGGGGCCAGGCTGCGCAACTCGATCGCGTTGACAACGGTGAGGAACTGGTGGCGGGGCACGGAGAGCTTGGTGCCGTGGAAGAACTTCCCGCCGTGCCAGCCGCCGCGGATGATCGCGTCCTCGCACATCCAGTCCTGCGGTGACACCCACAGCATCTGCCCGATCTCGTCGCGGTAGCGGCGCACCCGCGCCACGTACTCCCGAGCCGGGACACTGTCCCAGTCACCGTGTTTCTGCAGCTGGGTGAAGCCGCCGGAGTCGTAGGCGACCGGGGCGATCGCGCGCGGCAGTGTCTTGCGGTGGCGGAGCCGGGTGTCTGAGACGAACAGTGGAACCCCGGCCTGTTCCAGGTGGATGACCTCGTGCGTGCCGGTGAGGAAGTCCAGCCCGCCGAACTCATCGCCGGGCCGGACGTCCACCGACTCACCCCACGTCGGCCGTGGCGTTGCGGCGGTCGATGGCCTCGGCCCAGCACGCTGCGGTGGCGGCGACCTGGATCAGCTCTTCGGCCAGGTCGGCGGTGTCGGCTTCGGCGAAGCCTTCGTAGACCTCTTCGCGCAGGATGTGCAGCCAGGTGAGGCGGCCTTCGGCCCGGGCTATCTCGGTGGTGAACCGGGCAGCGTGGGCGGCGTCGGCGGCGCGGCGGGACAGCCCGGTCACATCGATGTCGGGGCCGGTGCCGTCGGGGTGGTTCTGCTCGCCCCACAGCGCGTCCTGGCGGGCGCGTTCGGCGGCGATCCTGGTCAGGATGGCGGCGGTGTGCTGCGAGACGATCGGCTGAGTGGTAGTCATGGCGTGGACTCGCTTTCGGGAGGCGGGCACGGGAAGGGCCGGGCACGCGTGGTGCCCGGCCCTTTCGGTGTCCGATGTGGTCAGTAGCGGTTGGTGGGTAGTGGCGTCACGGTCGCGTGTTCGTTCGGCCGCGGGTGTGCCGCTTGCTCCAGTGGATGCCCGCGCCGATGACGCTGGAGACCGCCCCGGCCGTGGCCAGGGATGGGGCGATGCTGTGCACGATCGCCAGCACGATGATGGTGACGGTGCCGAGCACGGCCACCAGGGCCAGCAGCAGCGGCCACGGCGGGATGGGGTGGGGTGGGGCAGCAACGCAAGCAGCCGGGCGGCCGCCGGCCCGGCGGTGGTCGACTGCTGCGGTTCGAGGTCGGGCGGCGTAGCCACCGTTTTGGTGTTCTCCACCGTTGCCAGCGTCGATGTCCCGCTTGCGCGACGCCAAACCACAGAAGGGTGGTTTACGTGCCGGGCAACGCCAGCACACCGGTGGTGCCGCCGCCGAACCCGGCGCACGCGTGGTGCCCGGCCCTTCCGGCGTTCGGTGTGGTCAGCGGTACTGGCCGGCGCAGCGGGAACAGATCCAGTGGTGGCGGTCGTGGTCGCGCCACCCGACGTCGCGGGCGTCGCGTTCGATCCCGCTCCGCTCGCCGATGACGGGTTCGCTGTCGCCGTCCCAGCCGTCGATGAACCAGGCGTACCCGTCGCAGCAGCCGGGTGCCGCGCATTGCAGTGCCCAGCCCGGCGAACTGGTGTCCCGCCGGATCTGCGCATCCCCGTCGCCGCGTCCGGCGGATTCGGCCGGCGCGGCGGCATCGGCGTAGGTGTAGAACCCGTCGGGATCGGGCGTGCCGCTGCGCCAGATACGCCACAGCGGCGGCCAGTGCACCCACGAGGTGCGGGCGTACACCAGCGGGCGGTGTTCGTATCGGGCGTCCTCCAGGTCGGTGATCAGTGCGAGGAACACCCGTTGCGCGGCCGGGTCGTCGGCGATGACCCGGCCGGGGCGGTTCCAGTCGATCCCGGCCCGCGCGTACCACTGCGCCACCTCGCGGGCGTAGGCGATCGGCACCGCCGGGCACACGCTCAGCCCGGACGCGGCGTGCACGAGACGCCAGTCGCCGGTGTAGCGCAGCGGGTCGCCGGCCACATGCGGGCTCAGCAGCAGCCCGGGCACCTCGGTGGCTTCCCCGGCGACCGTCTGCCTGCCCGCGGTCAGAGCGAGGGTGACCGAGGTGAGCGTGGTCTGTCCGGCCGGGACCGGGGTGCGCGGGTACCGGCGCCACCGCTCGGGCACTTGCTGGTCACCGGGCGGGGCGAGAGTGCCGGCCATCACGCGGCCTCGCTTCCGGTCTCGTAGAGGTTCCAGCAGTCCTCGCAGTCGCACAGCCGCCCCAGGCCCGGGCCGTCGAAGGTGCCCGGCTCGATCACGACCGGGTCGGGCTCGGCCTGCGCCGTCGGGCCGCCCGCCCGCCAGGTCGGGATGACCTCGGGGGCGGAGAGGTCTGCGTCCGCGCAGTCGCACCCGGCCGCCAGGCACGGGCGGGTGTCGTCGGTGAGGGGCTGTTCACGGTGGTGGCTGTCCAGGTGCGCGCAGGCGCAGCGGTGGACGATGGCGGCCATGATGGTGTCCTCCTTCGCTCAGGCGGCGCGGCGGGTGCCGTGCCGCGGGGTGATCCGGCGCGGGTTGTCGATCCCGGCCGCCAGCGACGTCTCAATCACCCCGTCGTCCTTGACGGCGGAGTCGGGGGTGTTCCAGGCCGCGACCGCGGCGCGCAGCTCGGTCCGCGCGGAGTGCTCGTCCAGCAGCCGCGCCCCGACCAGCTGGCCGAGGGCGTAGGCGGCGGTCGAGAGGGTCTTGTTCCGCTGCCCTGGTGGCGCGTTGCGGACGCGGTCGGGTTCCTCGCGCAGCGCCTTCGCCGCGTAAGCGCTCGGGGCGGCTACGGGCTTCTGGGTACGCCCTGAGTTGGCCGTGGGCGGGAGTTTGACGCTGACTTGGACCAGCCACCCCGCCAGCGGCGGGCCCTCGGTGTCGTCGAGCAGCTCATAGGCCCCGTCCTCGCGGACGGAGCCGGGCGCGAGGGCGTAGCCACCCCAGCCGCGGGTGTCCACATGCTCGGCGATCCACTTCACGGTCGACCCGAGGCGCACCCCGGGCGGCACCGGATACCACAGCTGACGCCCGCCGCTGGGAGTCGAGGTGGTCCAGGTGTCCGGCAACGGCCCACCCCTCGCCGCGGCGAGGGCTTGCAGCTCTTCCCAGCCGTCGAGGCCAGGCGCTTCGTCGGGCTTGCGGATGTCACAGTCGATGACGTGCCAGCCGGACTTCCCCGGAAAGACCGCGACGTTGTACGGGGCTGTGGCCCACACCCGCGTGATCGTCTCCGGGTCGGTGGTGGCCAGCGACTCCGGCGTCACGTGCCCCGCCGCGCACGGCCCCCGGCCGGGACAGGTGTCCTTGCGATGCCACGCAGGCGGCCACTTGCGGTTCGGCATGATCGGGAACACCGCCCACCCTCTGCCAGCCATCGCCAGGGCAACCCGTTCCAATGCGGCGCGCTGCGCTTCGCTCATGCGCCGATCTCCTTTCGCCAGTGGGGTTCGCGATCCCACGCCGCGACGTCGTGCAGGTGCACCCCGAACCGCCGCGCCAGCCCGTCGGCCACCCGGTCCAGCGCGGTGGCGGGCAGCCCGGAGGCGGTGAGTGCGGCGGCGAGCGGGAGGCCGGTGGCCGAGGCGTGGAACTCGCGGGCGTTCCACGCCCCGGCGATCACCCGCCCCGCCCGCCGCGCGGCGTCGTCGTCGATGCCCGCCGCGGTGAGCCAGGCGGTGATGTCGGTGGCCCGGTACTTCGCCTTCTCGCCCACGGCCGGGCACCCCGGTTAGAACGGCGGCTCGTCGGAGAACCCGCCCGCCGACCCGGTGGCCGGCGGCCCCGCCCACGGGTCCCGCGCCCCACCACCACCGCCGGTGTGCTCACCGCCGCCCGTGCGGTCGGGGCGGGCCGACTTGGCCGGGTGCCACAGCAGCGACAGCGCGGCCTCGCGGACCTGCACGTCGAAGCCGTAGCGCTTCTCCCCGGTGTTCTTGTCCTGCCACTCCGACTGCTTGAGCTCGCCCACGATCAGCAGCCGGTCGCCCTTGCGGGCGTCGGCGACGTTCTCGGCCTGGCGGCGCCACACGGTGCAGCGCAGGAACGTCGCGCCCGTGTCCCGCCACTCCCCGGATTCCTTGTCCAGGCGGCGATCGTTGGCGGCCAGGGTGAACGAGCACACCCCCGCCCCGGAGGGGGTGAAGCGCATCTCCGGGTCCGCGGTCAGCGTCCCGGCCATCGTGATCTCCGGCAATCCAGCCATAACGAGGTTCCTCCAATTTCTGTTGGCGGGCACGAACGCGCCCCGCCGGCCGATCCGGCGGGGGCGCGTTCGTGCCCGGTGGTGCGTCGATGTGGGGCGGTGCTGGCCAGGTGACGCGCGGTGTTCAGCCGCAGCGTTCGACCTGGCCGACGCGGTTCTCGTGGGCGACCAGGTCGGCGAGCAGGCCGGGAATGTCCTGCTCTTCGATCTGGTCGCGGATCAGCTCGGCCGCAGCGGGATCGGTGGTCTCGTTGAACTCACCGATGACCAGAAGCGGTGCCCCGCTCGGGGTCAGGCCGCGCAGGATGAGCCGCTGAACGGTGTCGGTGTCGTGGTACTTCCCGGCGATGGCGTCGAGGACGTCGAGGAAGTCCAGCCAGCGCACCAAGCGCCGGGCGACGTCGGGCCCGGCGGGCAGTTCGACGGTCACCACGCCGTCGGGGAATCCGGGCATCGGTGGTGCGGTGACCGTGACCGGGCCGAGCCCGGCCTGTTTCAGCATGGCGGCGATGGCGGCGAGATTTTCCTGGGCGGTCGGCATTGTGACGCTTCCTCGCTTCCGTGTTCGGGCGGGCAGGCACGAACGCGCCCCGCCCGACAGGCAGGCGGGCGGGGGCGCGTTCACGTTGGGGATATGCGGGTGTCCGGGTTCGAGCGGTCGGATCAGGTGCGGCTGGTCCATCGCCGATCACGTCCGGCCTACGTGTCGACTGACCGGGCGCCGCGGCGGTAGGCGGTGGTCCATCCGGTGAGCCAGTTGTGGATGACGAGTCGGTCCTGGCGGAGGTCGAACGCGATCGCCGTAAGGGTGGGCAGCTGGTCGAAGTCGGTGAAGGCCAGCACGCCCGGTTCGTGGTAGACCTGCGCGGTGCCGTCGGGCTGCGGTCGTGCCGAGATCAGCTCGGCCGGCCAGCCGCACCACACCTCTCCTTTGCCCAGTACCGGGTCGGTGACCTCGGTCCAGGTGTGCACCCGGGCGGCGGCCGGGTCGTAGCCCTCCCGCAGTCCGAGCGCGAGCAGCATGCACGAGCGGACGTCCTGGCCTTGGCTGACCCAGTTGCCGCGGGCGGCGAGTGCGGCAGCGGCGCGTTCACAGTCGGCGATGTCCGGGGTTCCGTGGGTGATGCTGGGGTCGCGGACCAGCAACAGCGACGACGTGATTCGGCCGCTGGTGCTGCGGGCATAGGCGGTCAGCGGCACACCGGTGGCCACCGACACCGCCGCGATCTCCGTGACCACGTCGGCGATCGGGAAGAACGGCGCGGTGCTGAGCAGCTGGTGCACCCACACGCCGCGCGCATTGGCGGCCCCGACGTAGTGGCCGGAAGCGTCCATAATGGAATTCCTTTCGGGTGGGGGATGTTGGGGGCGCAGCGGCCTTACGCGTCCCGGCGGGTCAGCTGGCGGGGCGATCCTCCGGCCGGTCTGCGTGGTCATCGGCCACGGGACGCCGCCGGGGTTGGTAGGAGCGCCGAGCCCCGGCAGCCGGCCGGGACGGCGGCGATCGTGAGAGCGGCGGCGCGGCGGATGACCGTCACTTGTTTTCGCTTTTCTGCGCGGCTTCCCGCTGCTTGCGCTGGATTTCTTCCTGCTGGCGCTGTACCTCGTTGTGCCAGGCGCCCGAGTCGTTGTTGCTCACGCGGCCACCCCCATCACGGCCAGGGCCTGCGCGGCGTCGCGGGTGGCGCGGGCGCGGGCCTGGTCGGCGGCCCGCCAGATCACCACCGGGAAGGCGCCGTCTTCCCCGGGGCAGGCCGGGCGCGTTGCCGGGTGGCCCGACGCGGCGGGGTGGGTGTAGGCGAACCAGCGCAGCCGGAACGCCGCCGCGTCGGCACGAGCCGGGACCAGCCCGCCGGGCGCGGCGGCGCGGATCAGCTCCAGTGCGGCCGCGGGCCGGGTGACTCCGACGGCGAGCACGGCGCCGTCGGGTGCGGTGAGCACGGCCGGGGCGTGCACCCCCAGGCAGGCGTAGGCGTCGGTGCCCGACAGGTCGGGCGGGGACAGGAACATAGCGAAACTCCTTTGTGGGTCTCGAATTTCGGGTCGCCGGATCGGCGGGGCATCGGTGGCCGGCCGCCGGTCCGGCGAGGACTCGGGTGCTACTTGCCGCCGTTCTTGCGGGCCTTGTGGATTGCCTCGCAGGACGGGCAGGCCGGGCCGGTGAACCACGGCGAGCTGGCCTGGCCGGACGGGATCTCCAGGCCGCAGAGCGTGGTGACCTTGCCGTTCCACCACGACTTCGTGCCGCGGTACACGAGAGCCTTGCCGGACTGACAAACCTCCTGAAATGTGACTCAGAGTGACAATCGATGGGTGCGGAGAAGTGCGGGACCGGAAGGGAAAAGGCGAGGGAACCCGGCCTCGGGAAGGGAAAATTCCCTGCTCAGCCCTCGCGGGCCGTTCCCTGTGGCTGATCAGCGGCGATGGGTCGGAAGGGAACGAGGGAAGCGAGGGAATCCGCCCGCCCGGCACCCGCTGGGAGCGGGGTGCCGGGAGGGCGGGCGGGTTCCCTCCCTAGGCGTCGCCGCCGCGTTCGGCGAGAGCCTTTCGGACACGCTCTGTGAACACGGTGAGGACTCCGACCTTGGTGACCTTGACCCCCAGCTCGCCGAGCTGGCCGGCGAGCTTGTCCGCGTTGAGGCCCTGGTAGGGCCGGTGTGCGGGGGCGAGCTGGCGCAGCCGGGCGACGACGTCGGTGGCCTTGGCCTTCTCGTCGTCTCCGAGGACGTCGGCGACGTCTTCCAGCAGGTCACGGGCGGTTCCCAGGGCCGGGGCGGTCCGGGCGCCGGCCACTGGGGTGCCCGGCTTCAGCTGGGTCATGGCGCGGGCGATGACGTCGGCGGCGGCGTCCCAGCCGCGGTCGTCGTCGACCTCGACGAAGAACGTCCGCACGATCTCGAACAGCTCATCGGTCATGCCGGTGGCGACCATGGTTCCCCGGTCGACGTTGAACCGCAGCTCCGTAGCCCGGATCCCGGCCGCGAACGACCCGTCCCCGAGGAACCCGTCGTTGGAGCGCCACGTCTTGACCGAGAAGCAGCCGTTGGCGCCGACGTTTTCCACCAGCTGCGACGGGATCGCGTCCGCCCGCGACGACTGGGTGTCGTAGACGGTCGAGACGCCGGTTTTGCGGCCACGCTTGACGATGTTGACCGCCAGTTCCGCGGCCTGCTTGCCGTACTCGCCGTGCCCGAACAGCTCGTGGCACTCGGAGAAGGCGACCAGCAGCGGACGCATGTCCTCGTGCTGCTCGGAGATCGCCCGGGTCAGCTTCTTCGCCCCCAGTTCGGCCAGCCGGCCTTCCCGGCGTCCGACTTCGGCGTACAGATCTTCCAGGTGGTCCAGGGCGGACTCGACGTGCTCGGCGGTCGCTCCCTTCTCGTATCGGGACAGCCGCGGTTCGTAGGCGTCGAAGTCGCCGTTCATGGCGAACACGTGGACCCGGATTTCGGCCAGCGGGTCCAGCGCGACCCCCAGGACCATGACCCGGACCGCGTTGGACTTTCCCTGGCCAGGCTGGCCGCCGAACACCGCGTTGGACCCGTTGATCGGGATGGACACCACGTCCCCGCGCTGGGTGATCCCGATCGGGACTCCGGCGAAGACGTCGGTGGACCCTTCGTGCAGCAGCGGGTACTCCGGGGTCGGCTTGTCCATCACCCCGGAGTCCGCCACGTAGAGGTTCAGGTAGCCGGCCTTGCCGCCCTTCTCGCGTCCATAGTCCGAGGCCCACACCTCCACCGGGTTGCGGTTGAGGTTCTTGGCCAGCACCTCGCGGCGGTCGGCGACCATCGTCGGCGCGACCCCCATGGGAAGGTCCACGATCGCCCGGTACCCCTTGAACGGCGCCGTGCCCTCCCGGGTCGGGTTCAGCTCGAACCTCGGCGTCCAGCCGTCCTTGAGCGCCTTGTTCATCGCCGGGATGCCGAGGTGGCGCAGCGCGGCCACGATCCCGTCCGCGGTGACAAGCGTGGACGCGTCCGACCCGATCCCGCCGGTGCGGGCCAGCCAGCCGGGGTGCGCGTCGGCTCGCCGGCCGATGTGGTGCAGCGCGGCCAGTGCGATCCACGGGGCGGCGAGCAGGAACGGGCCCCAGGTCACCGAGATCGCGATGGTGACCCAGCGGATGAAGTCGGTGACCGCCTCGAACGGAGCCCCGATCATGGCGGCGTCGGAGAACGAGATCGCCAGCAGGCACCCGATCCCGAACAGGACCACGATCGCCACCAGCGCCGCCAGCAGCAGCCCCTTCGCGATCTGCGCGGGAGCCTTCAGCCAGTCCTGCATCCGGCGGTGCCGCTTCTCCTTGGCCAGCTCGGCCCGGATCTCCCAGTGCTTGAGCTCCTCGACGTCGCCGCGGGCTTCCGCGGCGCGCAGCAGGCGTTCGTAGCGGGAGTTCGTCTTGGCCTCCCACACCCGCTTGGCCACGATCCCCGCGCCCCCGAAGACGTAGGCGGCGTGGCGGCCGGCGAACTTGGCCGAGGCGACCGTGCGGTCGTGGGTGACCGCGGTACGGGTGGCCTTGACCACCGCGGCGCCTTGGCGGCGGTACTCGGCATACCGCCACGCCCGCTGGGCCTGCTGGCTGGTGTAGAGGCGCCACTCCTCCTCCGAGACGATCTCGCCCTCGATCGCCGGACCACCGCCCTCGGGGCGGGCGGGCAGGCGGTGCACGGTGGCCAAGTCCCCGGCCGGCCCCACGGCAGGGGTGATGTCGCTGGTGGTGTTCTCGTCGTCGTGGTGGTCGGTGGGGTTCATCGCTGGTGCCTTCCTGCCGTGGGTCGTGCGCACACCCCGCGGGCAGGGCCGGACCACCAACCGAGCAGGAAGGTGTCGACCCTGCCCGGCGGTGTGCGGGTGGGGATCAGCCGATGAGGCCGTTGCGGTAGTCGTCGCGCAGCTGACGCGAGAACGCCTTGCCGCACTGGAGGGTGCGGCGGATCGCTTCGCCGTTGTCCGGGTCGAACCCGGCAGGCCGAGCCTCTAGGGCCTTCTTGAACTCCTCGCGCAGCTGCTCCAGGCTGCGCTTGGGCGTGGTGACCCGCACCGTCCGCCGCCGCGGGGTGACGCTCGTGCGACGGGCCGGGACCTCCCGATCCCGCCCGGGCGGGGCCGGCTGGTCCGGGCGGGTGCCGTCCTGGTCGGCGATCGGCGGTCCGGCCGGCGGGCGCTTACCGTCGAGAGTGGCGACCCCGCCGGGCCCCTCCCCCTCGCCCGGCGGGGTCGTCTCCTCCCCCGGCGTGTCGGGCAGCCGCCGGAAGTGCAGCCCGGCCAGGTAGGCGGCGGCCTCATCGGCCACCGAGTCGCCCACCTCGCCCTCCGGCGCGGGCTCGACCAGCAGACCGGCCACCGCCGCCGGGCGCAGCTTCCCCCGGCGCAGCGTGAACCGGCCGGGCAGGTAGACCAGCCGGGCGGTGCCGTCGGTGTCGATCTCGGCCACCGCGTGCGCGATCGCCGCCCGCCGGGCCTTGTCCACCCGGACCGCGGCGATCTTCCGGGTCGCCAGCTCGGCCCGGGCCTCGGCGAGTTCCTGCCGGGCCAGCTTCCGCGCCGTCTGCTCGGCCGCCGACCGGCGCGGCGCCGCGGACACCAGCTGGTGCGCCGCGACCCCGGCGATCGAAACCAGGCCCATGACGAACCCGAGGTCCCAGCCGCCGCCTTCGGGGGTGGTGGCGCCGCGGATGACGGCGATGGCGAACCCGACCGCGGCGAACACCCACGTTCCCAGCTGCAGCGCCCATACCGGCCGGTCCGGGGTCCGCACGCGGGAGACGTGCACGGCGATGGAGAAGGCGACCATGCCCCACTCCGACAGCACCGGCAGCAGCCCGCCGGTGTGCCCGAGCTTCGCCGCGCCCCACACCGCCGCCGTGGGCACCGCGATCGCGGCCGAGACGATCATCAGCGGGTAGATCAGCAGATCCACCACGTGCGCACCCGCCCACGCCCGGACCGCCGATACCCGAGCCGTCCGGCGGGCGCGGGCCGCGTCCCGCTCGGCTTGGGCGTCGGCCTTGTCCTGGCGGGTCGTGGCCAGCTGCAACTGGGTCAGGCGCAGCTGCTGATCGAGCCGCTGTTGCCGGTCAGCGCGGTCCTGCTCGGCCTTGGCCGCCCGGTCGGCGCGGGCCTGCTCGGCCCGGTCGGCGAAGTAGCTCATCGGGACACCTCCTTCCGCGACCCGGCCTCGGCCGGGGGCCGCTCGCCCTCGTCGTCGGTGCTGGTGCTCAGCGCGGGCCGGGCCGGGCGGGTGGCCACCGCGACCTGGCGGGCCGTGCGGGTGGTGCGGCGCAGCCGGAACTCGTTCGCCGCCCACAACGCCGCCCACGCCACGGACACCAGGTCCAGCCACGGCGTGAACACCGCCCCGCCGATCAGCGGGACCCCCACGCCGGCCAGCTCGGCCGCGTGCGCGGTGGTCCACGCCACCGCGGCGTCCGTGCGGGTGCGGCAGCGCTCATCACGGCTCATCGTCACCACATCTCCCTGCTCTCGACGGTCGAGCCGTCGCACAGCTCGACCGTGTACGTCATCCGCCCCGCAGTGATCGCCGCCAGGTCGAGCGCGGCCCGGCCGACATCGGGCAGGACCACCCCGGCCAGCACGGCCAGCCACCACACCGGGACCCACGTCCCGAACGCCAGCCGGTTGGCCACCAGGACCACACCGATCCAGATCAGGGCGCCGGCCAGTTCGATGAAGGTGTCGTAAATGACCGCGCGCCGGGCGCTGCGCAACGCAGCGCCGACCTCCGGCGTGGGCGGGGGCGTGTCGTTGAGTTCACGCATGAGCGGCCTCCCAGTGCATCCGCCCCGGCGGCCCGGGGCTGGGGTTGCTGTTGTGCGGGTCGAAGAACTGGTTGATCGGGCCGCGCGGCGGCGTCGACACGTGCCGGGTGGTGTAGGCGTCCAACCGGGCCATCACCCCGGCCAGGATCCGGGCCAGCACCACCAGCGGGATCCGGATCAGGTGCAGCACCAGGAACAGCGCCAGCGCAGCGAACACCCGCAGCAGCGCCCACGTCCCGTTGCGCTCCAGCAGCCTGCCCAGCAGCGCCGCACCCGGGTTCGGCGGCATTCCGTCCGGTGTGGACATCACCGCTCCACCCCGATCGCCTTGTCCCACGACCGCGATTCGTCGTCGGACATCTCCGCCCACGCTCCGGAAGCGGTGGCAGCGGCCAGCGCCAGCGTCGCGTGCACCTGCGCCTCGGCCAGCGCGTCGCCGGCTTCGACGTAGTCCCCGCTCGACGCCCGGATCAGGCGTTCTGCTTCGCGGTAGTGCTCAGGTCCGGTCATCGGCCGACCGCCTTCCGGGCGCACGGCGTGCAACATGAGCCACCGTTGGGCAGAACGGTCGGGCAGAAGATGCAGGTGCTCTTACCGTTGGGCACGATCACGACCGGCTGGGTACTGCGGCTGCGGCTCGTGTTGGTCTTCTTGCGCGTCATGGTCAGCACTCCTCAGTGGTCGGGTCGATGTCCTCGGCGGGATGCAGGTCGGCGGAAATGCCCACCGGGTGGCTGAACCGGCCGATGCGGTCGGGAAGGTCGCCGATCGCGCACAGGTGCACGGTGCCGTGGTCGCCGCGGGTGGTGCGGCGGATCTCCAGGTCCAGGAAGTCCGCCCACGCGACGTAGATGCCGGCCACTTGCTCGGCCGCGTGGTCGAGGGTGGGCACCGCGCCGTGCAGCTGGCCGGTGATGCCGAGAGTCCAGCGCAGCGGGGCGAGCCCGGCCTTGCTGGCGCGTTGCAGCACCGTCGCCAGTGCGGCGTGGGCCTGGATCTGCCACCGGCGGCGGTCGTTGTCGGTGACTGGGCCGAACAGGCCCGGTCCACTGTGGTCGGTCACTACAGCCCCCGACCGTGATACCCGGCAGCCTGCTCGATGTGCTGCTTCGCCCGCGCAGCGGCCTGGAAGGCTTCGGTCAGATGACTCTTGAACATCTGGTAAACCTCCGTGGCCTGGTCCAGCTTCGCCACAGCGTGGCTGAGCGCGTTGTCGGCTTCCGCGGCTTCCTGGGTGCCGCCGAGAATCGACCGCGCATCTCCGGATTCGCTGAGTGCCCTGCGGGCGTCGAGCAGCTCGGGAGGCAGTTCGGCCTCGCTGAGCTGCTGGAGCTGGCCGAGCGGGATCGAGCCGGCGAGGGCGTTGAGCCGAGCGACGTCTTCGGGAATGGACATGCCGGTTTCCTTTCGGGTCGGTGCGGCCGGTCGCGGGCAAGGCTTGCGGGCCACGGGTTTCTGCGGGGTGCGGGCACGCAACTCCGGGCGTGCCATGAGAGGGATGCGGTCGCCGTAGCCGGATTTGTGCAGCAGCAGGCGGGCGAAGTGCAGCAGAACCGCCTGCTTGGCCGGGGTGTCGAACTCCTCCTGCCACCAACGGGTGTCGCAGCTGTCCTCGTCCACGTCGGTGACTTCTGCGTGGTAGTACTGGCCGTCGACGGTGCGCAGGTAGACGTCACCGCCGAATGCTTCGCGGTAGGCGGCCTTGATGGTGTCGGTGGTGCGGTGACCGAAGATGTCGAGGAACCGTCCGTCCGGGGTGATGACCCCGGAGTGCACGGGCCGGAAGTGACCTTCGCCGGGACGGCGGACGTACACCGTGCAGATGTCGACGTTGACGAGCGAGTAGATCGCCCCGGACAGGAAAAGGCAGAAGCCGTGACCGAAGAACGTGCGGGCTTCGTCATCGATCGTGCCGGCGGTCAACCGGAAGGTGCGCCGACCGCTGGGCGTGGGGTGGGTCATGGACAGCGACCGTGACCCGGTGAAGTCCTGCGACAGATCGGCCCGGGGCTGGTACGGCACGGCGGCCTACCGGATGCCCGGCAGCGGGCGGTTGCCGCTGATGGCGGTGATGCGCAGCGCGGCCGCGACGTCGGTCAGCACCTCGACCGCCCGGCGTGGGTAGCCCTGCGCAGTCAGGTGCCGGGCCAGCTGGTCGAGCAGCCCGCCGCGGGCGACCGGGTCGGTGACGCTCACGTAGTAGGCCATCAGCTCGACGACCGGGCCGGTTTCCGGCTCGTACCCGCCCGGGCGGTAGGCCGCGCCGGTGGCGGTGGCCTCTTCGGCGGTGGCGATCATCCAGGCCAGCTCGCCGGCCAGCCGGTGCTCGCTCACCCCCGCCTGCCAGCGCTCGGGGTGGGTGGGGTTGGCCGCGGGGAACACCGACGCGAGGTAGGTTTCCTCGGCCGCGTAGAGGAACAGCAGCCGCATCCGGTCATCCGGGCCCGCAGCCTGCGGCAGCAGCTGCCGCGCCAACCGCGCAACCCGTTGCCCGGCCTGATAATACGCGGTGGAGGCCATCTGAGCCGCCAGCCGCACGGTCACCGTCATCGGCGGTTCCGGAATCCAGCGGTCGGTGCCCTCGGGCGGCGCAGCGGTGGTCAGCGTGGCGGACGTCGTGGCGGCGATGGGCATGGCGGATCGAACCGTCCTTTCCGGACAAGGCAGGAATCGGAAGTGGCAGGAAGCGGAGCCGACCGGCGACGGGGTCGGCCCCGCTTGCCCGGTGACCTGGCCGGAGACGGCGCGGGCGGTCACTGGTCGCCGATGAAGACGCCGTTCTCGTCGTAGTTGTCCGGGTCGTTGTGGTGGTCCCCCTCATCGCAGATCAGGCACAAGGTGCTCACCTCCTTTCCGTGCAGCACGGTGATGTCCCGCGCCCTCGGCATCAGCCGACGCAGCGCGGCAGGCTTGCCTCGGAGACGAGTCAGGCGGCGGTTCCGCCCGCCAGGCGGGCCCACTCGGCCGGCCAGTCGATGCGCTCGCACCCCGGCGGGATCAGCGCTTCAGCGGCGTCCAGGAGGCTTTCCACGGTGCCGCGAGGCAACGCCACGTCGGCGGAACCGGCGGGCGTGGTCAAGGTGAGCAGTACGTGGCCGAAGCTGCCGCCGGTGTCCGGGCGGACCACCACGTCGCCGTCGCCGGCCGGTTCGGACAGGCCGGTGGCCAGCAGTTCCCGGGCGAACAGCCACACCCGGCCGGCGACCAGCAGCGTGACCGCCCACGGGTCGCCCGGGTCGTAGACCAGCGCCACCGGCACCGGGCCGTGCCCGTTCACCACCGCGTCGGCGGGGTAGATCAGCTCCACAGGTCCCAGCTCCCCGGCGAGTCCGGGCCGAAGCCGTAGCGGCGGGCCGCGTCGGTGAGGATGTCGGCGTGGTCGAACGCGAACCCGCCGCGACGGGCGACCCGGGCCGCGGTCCGCAGCGGCATCCACGCCGCCGACGCCGCGTCGTCCCCGGCGACCGGGGTGATCGCGTGGTCGAGCACCGCGCCGTAGGCCACCGCCACGTACCGGCCGCGGGCGTCGCGGCCCGGGGCGTCGTAGACCCCGATCCGGTCGAGCACCACACCGGACAGGTCCAGGCCGGTTTCCTCGGCTGCCTCCCGTCGGGCGGCCTGCTCCGAGGACTCGTCGGCATCGACGTGTCCGCCGGGCAGGGCGAGCTTGCCCTTGTGCGGGGCCCAGCCGCGCTCGATCAGCAGCACGTGCCACACGCCTTCGTGCGCGGCGAACAGGGTCACGTCGGCGGCATAGAACACCGGGGCGCGGTCGTCGAAGCGGGCGGCGAGTTTGGCCGCGAGCGAACCGATCAGCGTCATCGCAAGTCCTTCCGGGAGGCGGGAAGCGGCCCGAGGAACACCGGGCCGTTGGCGTTGCGGGCAAGGGCGTGGGCCGGTCAGGTGGTGACGGCCAGCAGCAGCGCCACCGGGGCCAGGCACAACCCGGCCTTCAGCAGCCGCACCGCCGTGGCGGTCCGGCGGTATTTGCACAGCGCGATCCGCCCGAGCCGTGCGGTGTCGTCCGCGATGCGGTCCGCGGACTCGGTGACATCGGCGTGAAGCAGCGCGGCGGGGCCGTTGAGGGCGGCGTCCATCCACGTTCCCGGGATCGGGTCCTCGGTCAGCCGCGGACGCAGCGCCGACAGCAGCAACAGCACTGCCGCGAAGATCGGGACGGCGGCCAGCCACAGCGCAGCCGCGGTCGGGATGGACACCGCCCGGGTGGTCAAGGCGACCACGCCGGCCAGCGCAGCCCCGACCAGGGAGAGCAGGATCTGCGCTTTGGTGTCGGCCCGGCGCAGCTCATCCCGGGCGTGTTCATGGGCGCCCTTGATGTGCGGAGGCACCTCACCTCCGTCGGCGGGGGCGGTCGGCTGGTTGTTCGCGGCCATGCTGGGTCTCCAGTCCACAGAAGAGCGGGTGAATGTGCAGGTCAAGCCGCACGCAGCGGGTGGGCGTGGGGGCCGGTGAGCAGGCTGGTGACGTAGGAGACGAACGACCGCTCCGCACACGGGTGGACCGCGTCGGTCTGCGGGTCCCGCAGCGTGCTGCGCAGCCACAGCGTCAGCCGCGCCACCGACCAACCCGCACGACGGTGCCGGGCGATCGCCGTCACCAGCGGCTCCAGGAACTCCCGCCGCACTCGCGGCACCCGCACCGCGGCCCGCGCCACGACCGTGCTGTCCGGGGCGGTGTTGGACAGCGGCGGCCGGCTGGTGTGCGGGCGGTGCGCCACCGCGGACTCCAGCTCAGCCTCGGCCAGCAGCCGCAGCTGCGCGGCGACGTCGCGGTAGACCCGGGCTCGGCGGTGCATCACCACGTCACTCGTGCGGCGGGTCAGGACCCGGGCGTTGGCCGCCAGCAGCCCGGCCAGCATCTCGAACCGGCGCGCCACCACAGCCGCACCGTTCTGACGCACCAACACCAGCGGGTTGCCCTCGGTCGCTGCGGGCTCGGCCTCGGCCAGCAACCGCAGCTGCGCCGCCACGTCGCGATAGACGGTCACCCGGACACCCGTCACGACCTCCGGCAGCCCGGCCGCGCTCAGCAGCGCGGCGTTGCGGGTCAGGGTGTCGGCCAGGGCGCGGAACCGGGCCGCGGTCAGCGTGTGAGACATGAGCGGTCCTCCTCGTGCGGGGCCGGGAGCAGGCAAGGCGCTGCCCCGGGACGAATGCGGAAATTGCGGGTGGTGCGCGGAAACTGCGCAGAAAGGCGGTGGGGCTGGTCAGTCCGCCAGAGCCAGGTACGCGTCCTCGATCTCGACGCGGGTGGCGTCCAGCTCCGTCAAGAACACCCGCGCCATGCGCATCGCCTCCATGCCGTGCGGGCCGGAGAACTCAATCCGCACCGTGCTGTACACGACGTCAAGCCAGTGCTCCCGATCCCACGGCGTCGCCGACGCGGGCGGCATCGTGGCCAGCAACCCCACGAACGCGGCGGGAACGAACAGGCGGTCAACCATTCAGGCCACCTCCCCCAGCGAGCGCCGTGCCACGATCGGCAGCGCGATCACCCGGGCAACCGGGGCCTCCAGCCAGGCCAGCGCTTCGTCGATCTCCGCGATCTCCGCGTACAGGTCGACCAGCTCGGCCATGCCGTCGAAGCTCTCGGCCAGGACGCTGTCACCAGCCAGGCCCGTGGTGTCAGCGAAAGTCTCGAAGTCCAGCTCGGCCGCGTCCATCTCGGCCTGGCGGCGGCTCGGTCGTGCGTTCCTCATCGGTCTAGCCTTTCCATCGTCGGTCATTACAAACTAGAACATACTAGTTTGTAGTTGGTATCGGCCGTTCGAGTGAACTAGGCCGAGGTAGTTTGTGCCGCTAACATGGCGGCCATGGAGGCAGAAACCCGACCCCGCGCACCGTTTGAGCAGGTCGCCGAGAAGATCGCCGAAGAGATCCGGTCCGGCGGCTACGCACTAGGCGAGAAGCTGCCGAATCAGCGGGACCTGGCGGAGCGGTACGACGTCGCAATCGCGACCATGCAGAAAGCCCTGGGGCTTCTGCGCGAGCGCGGTTGGGTCAACTCCCGCGCCCCGATCGGTACGTTCGTGGCAGCAGTCACGCCAGCCTCCGAGCAACCCGCACCCACGCTGATCGAGCTATCCGCGCAGGTCAGAGACTTGCAAACGGAGGTGAGTCAGCTGCGCCAGTCCGTTGAGCGACTGGAGGCCGGCCAGCCTTAACCGCGACCGAGGTCCCGGAAGAACTGGGTCACGCTGTCGATGATGCCGCCGCCGTTGTCCTTGGCCGTGTTGACCATGCCAGCCGCATCGTGCGGGTGCTTGACCACAAGGGCCAGCGCGGCCAAGACGATCACCACACCGACGATCTTCTTCACGATCCCGCCGCCGGTCTTGATCCCGAAGGGGTTCTTGGACATTGCGTCTCCTAGCGTCGTGGCCGTTCCGGCCCTGGTTGATGTTGATGACTCCATGAAACAGGCCCCTGAGCTGCCCGAACAGGGCACACTAGGGAGCACACTCGTACAGTGGGGCACAGTCGGGAGGTGGAGGTGAGCGAGTGGGCAACGACCAGCTAGAGGCCCTGATGCTGGAGGCTGGCTACCTTCGCCAAGACGGCAGCGTTGGACTGAAGGTCTTCGCTCGCGCTGTCGGCGAGCAAGCTGGCAAGGCGTACACGCACACCTATGTTCGTCGCTGGCTTGACGGGATGGTGCCGCGCGACGCCAAGACTCGAACCGCCATAGCCAACGCACTTGGGTATCGACTTGGCCGGCGTGTCGACGTGGACGAGATTGGCTTTGGCAAGGCGCAGAAGCTTCGAGCTGACATCGGCCTTGACTACCCAGAGCAGCTTGCCGATAGCGTGACGTCTGTCGCGCGGTTGTGGCAGGCCGATATCGACGGCATGTCGACTTTGCTCGATGCCCCAGCGAATGCGGCCGCATGGAATGAAGCAGCCCTGTCATGGCTCGTGACCACGCGCGATGATGTCCTGAGCGATACGGGCAAGCGCAAAGTAGGCGAAGCCGATATCAGGGGCATCAATAAGACAACCGAAATGTTTGACGCGCTCGACGGCGAACATGGTGGTGGCCACGCACGAAGCGCTTTAATCGAATTCTTGAGGACAGATCTGGTCGGACTGCTCGCGGGCCACACGCAGAACGACTCTCTTCGAACTGAGTTGTTCAAAGCCGCAACGCAAGCCACCCTACTCGGGGCATGGATGTCCTACGATGCGGGGATACACGGCCTGGCGCAGCGGTACTTCATACAGGCGTTAAGGATTTCAGAGAGTGCCAACGACCGCCTTTTGGGCGCCAGTGTCCTAGACGCAATGAGCCACCAGGCCAATTTTCTCGGCCGATATAAAGAAGCGGCCAATCTCGCCAGGACGGCCCGCACGGGAACAACTCTTTCGGGATCACCTAGTGCCGCGGCGCATTTTTACGCAATGGAAGCGAGGGCACTCGCCCGGCTTGGCGATTCGGCCGGATGCGATCGAGCAATGGCAGCCGCCGTAAAAGAATTTGAGAGGCGCGATCCTGAGAACGACCCGGCCGACTGGTTCTCATACTTCAACGAGGCGGAGCTGGCCGCAGAGCTTGGACACTGCAACCGGGATCTTGGGCGCCCAAGCGACGGCGTCACGTATGCCACACAATCCCTCGGGCCAACAGCGAGCGGCTACGTGCGAAGCGACTTCTTTGCCACGATGGTTCTCGCCGACTCCTACCTTGACGGTGGCAACGTTGCCCAGGCTTGCGATGTCGCGCTAAAAGCCATTGAGATCGGCGATTCGCTGAAGTCCGCTCGTTGCAGCGCGTACGTCAACGAATTCCGCGCACGCCTCACTAAAGTAGGCAAGAGTTCCGAGTCCAAGGAATTCCTAGAGAGAGTGACGTCAGCTCGCCTGTGGACACCGAAGGACGCTAAAAGGGTGCCCAGTCTCGCCGGTCTCCACCTGTCCTGATCGCCGCAACACGTTTGCGAACCTCTTGCGCGGCTTCGTCTGTCGCCTTACCGGCAAGCCAAAGAGTCATTGAAATCTCACGATAGCCGGCCAGGGTCTCATAGCCACGCCAATTCATGATATCGAAACCATACACCTCCACGAACGTTCGATACTCCTCGGCCGAGTGCCAACCAAAGCGCTCATAAAAAAGAGCAGTCTGCACCAAGTCCCACTCGCGTGGACCAACACAGAAGCTGTCCAGGTCAATCAAGCAGGGACTGCCGTCTCTGGAGAGAATTACGTTGCCAATATTGGCATCGCCATGGATTACGCCAGGAGTAAGCGGAAACTCCAACCCTTCATAGCTATCCCTCAATTCCGCAATTCGACTCCGCAAGAATTCTTCATCGTCGCGACCAAGATTGGAAGAATCGCTCAATCGCTCTTCGATCTCGTCGAACGGCCGCTTCGCCCTCAGCCCAAGACTCTCCGGAGTGCGCAAGCGATGAAGATCGCGAATAATTTCAGCCACTTGCGCAATCGATGCGTACCCCTCCTTCTCAGAGACGGACTTCCAAAATGTGGCAGGGTAGCCAGACGCGTCGACCGGCTGAGCAATGTCGATCACCCTGTTCGCCGGATAGTTTTCATCTGCCAGCCAGCGCGCCACGGCGACCTGGCGACGGGCGTCCTCAAAACCACCTCGTTCGCGTCCGATGCGAAGAATGATCTGACCTCCGAGCCGGAACACCGCATTGGAGCCAATCCGGATCAGCTCAGCATTTCGCCCGTCGATGCCAGCCTTTTTGCAGGCGGCGTCGGCGAGTTCGCGCGCCGACTCTTCTGTCAAACCCTCGGCCTGACTCACGATGTCGCCTCCTCGCGGTTCGAGATCTGTCACAACACTAGTGAGGTTGCGCTCGACACAGTCGGCCGGTTGCCGTTTCTCCTGGTCAGTGGCCATTGGTCGAGCCCTGAAGCCCCGGCCGGCCGACAGGATGATGCCGCTTCTCCAAGGCCAAGCCCGAGGTGAGGCAGCTCTACCGTAGCGACGAACACGACTGGTCGGCCGCTCTTCTTGCCGGTCAGTGTCAGCGACCATTGGGGGGCGACTTACGCCCATTCGTCGTTGACTTCTCGCATGTGGGTGCAGTAATGCCGTTCCCCGAGGTACAAGGGCTCGGCCGGGTCCTGGTAGGCCCAGAAGTCCAGCGCTTCCTCGGTCTGGTCGAACTTGGTGGTGGACCAGTGGTAGCCGGGGCCGCGGGCCTGCGCGGCGTCGACCAGCAGCGTGCCGAACCCCCGCCGCCGGTACACAGGTTCCACCTGGACGTGACGGACCACGCCGCGGTGGTCGACCCCGCATAGCTGGAGGTCAGCGACGGCCACGACGGTGCCGCGGAGCCAGACTTCGAGCCGCCCGATCCCGGCAGGGAACCCTGGCCGGCGGGCCACGATGACGAGCTTGGCGCTGCGGTCGTCCAGCTGGTCAGCCTGCTCCGGGGATATCGCCAGGCGGTGGTCGACGACCAGCCAAGTGTGCCGGGGCAGTCTCAGCGACCAGCACCGGTTACACGACTCGGTCGACAGGTGCAGGGCGTGGTGGAAACCGCAGTTGACGCCCGCGAGCGCCGGCCGGTGCTTGCGATTGAGGCACCAGGCATGCTTGCGGTCGGACCGGACCGGCAGATCTTCCCGTTCGGTTATCTCGGGCACCGCGGTCATCCAACTGGGTCGCTCGCCCATGTGTTCGATCGTATCTCGCGTCTTCGCATCTCACGAGGCATCCAGACCTCATGAGGGGGACGTCTTGTGGCGCCCCTTCGGTTGCCATGGGGCGACCTTGCCCCGGCCGCTTGCCCGGTTGTCCAGGTGTCCACCCCCAATACACCCCCAAATCAGCTCTGACCAGGGCCGATGTGCAGGTCAAGGGGCAGTTTCAAGATCCATTCAAAACCCGTCCAGTGTGAGTTCGAATCTCACCGGGGGCACCAAACCATGCTTATTCGAACTGTGACCAGCAGGCACCGTTGTGAGGCGGTCCGGCTGGTCACAGTCGTTTTCAGGCTCCGCTGACTGTGCGTCTGCGGTCTCGTCGGGGGCGGTCAGGGTGCCGTTGTGGGTGTAGTAGCGGCCGAGTGGTACGAGCATGTCGAAGGGTTCGGCGAGTTCTTCTCCGGTGACGCCGTCGACGTCCACGCGGAGTTTGGTGAAGATGGTGGCGTTGAGTAGCTTGCGGCGAGCCTCGTTGCACTTGGCGTAGAGGCGCTGCGGCTGGTCTAGCAGCGTGAGCGCGGCGGCGATGACGTCGCGGGCGACTTTGAGGTCAGCGTCTAGGCCGTCGAGCTGCGTCAGTAGCTTGTCGCGTTCGTCGCGGACCTCCTGCATTTTCGCCGTGAGCTTCTCCTTTGGCCACGCTGGGTTACCGACTAACTCCAGGTAGTTGTCTTCTTTGACGGCTAGTTCGCCGAGTCGGGTGTTGATTTTGTCGCGCATGTCCGTGCTGGCGACGATGGCGTTGTCGAGTTGTTCACTGAAGGTCTTTTCCACGACAGCCCTGAAGTCGGCGGGGAAGCTGACGGTGGCGTAGTGCTCAGCCACATGCTGCTCCAGGTCGGCGGCGGACAGGTAGGGCAGGTTGCAGGACTTGTCGCGGCGTCCGACGCAGAAGTAGTACTCGTAGGAACCTTTGGCGACGGAGACGACCAGACGCCGGCCGCATCGGTGGCACCACAGCATGCCTTTGAGGTAGTGGTTGTGCTTGCGGTTACGAGTACCGGAGCCGGATTGGGAGTCCATGACTTCTTGGACACGGTGGAACAGTTCGGGCGTAATCAACTTGGCGTGACGTCCCTGATACTCGTTGCCCGCGAACTCCACGTAGCCGATGTAGTAGCGATCCCGCAGCATGGCCCCCACCTTGGCCCGCGAGATTGGTCGCGCGGGAAATTCGCCAAACGGACGCGTCGTAAGCCCGGCGTCTTGGAGTACCTCAGTGAGGGTATCGAGGGTGTAGGTACCGGTGGCGTACAGCTCGAACGCCAGCCGTACCAGCGGGGCGCGTTCTTCATCGATAGCGATCGTGGCGACTTGGCGGCCCTCGAAATCCTCGCGCACGTTGCGGTAGCCGATTTTCGCCCGCCCCGGGGTGCCGCCGATAGAGGCTTTAAATGCCATCTTGCGACCGATATCGATTCCGTCGGACTTGACACGGAATTCGTTCACCGCGGCAAGGATTCCGTGCAGGAGCTGGCCGGCGGGGGTTTCGTCGATGGGTTCGGTTGCCGATACCACTTCGACGCCAGCGTTACGGAGCGCGAGAATCATCATGGCGTCGTCGAAGCGATTGCGGTTCGCTCGCGACAGTGAGTCCACGATGACGTAGTCGATGTCGTGTTCTTTGATGTAGGCGAGCATCGCTTGAAACTCGGTCCGCTTGTCGACCGTCTGCGCCGACCCCTTTTCCAGAAATTCATACTCGACGTCGGCATCAAGGCTTTCCGCCTTTGCCTTCACCGCCTCCCGCTGCTGCGGCAGCGACAACCCTTCCGGGTTAAACTCGCGTTTGACCTGCTTGAGGGTGGACACCCGCAGATACACGACAGCCTTCTTACGACGTCGTGCGCGGCGCTGCTCTTTTCGTGCCCGCTTCGTCATGAGGGTGTACGTCCTTCCTGTGCCGTGATGATCCGGTCACACAGCCGCCGGTACGGTTCGATGAGCTGCGCGGCGGCGATGACGTCGAGGTTGAGCGCGTCCACCAGGGCCAGAAAGGTGTCAACCCCAGGGACACTGCCGTTCTCTATCCGCGTGAGGGTCGATAGTTCTATGCCGAGTTGTTTCGCTAGTCGTTTTTTGGAGTAGTCGGCTTGCTGTCGCCTCGCGCCGACGTACTCACCGAACGTTCCCGGTGCGGTGGTCATTGCTTCTCCTTCGTCCAGTATCCCAAGGGGGTTGCGCGTACGCAACCCCCTTCTATGTTGTGTGTAGTTCGTTGATCAGGAAGTCTGCCGCGTGCTGCTGCTCGGCGACAGCGAGCAGCGCCGTGTCGCGGCGCAGTCCGGAGATCACCGACCCGATGACGTCGGCGCGTTGCCGGCTGGGGGCGGTGATCAGGACGCGAGGGAACACGCCGTCGGGGCCGCTGCCGCCGCCGGCGGCGTGGGTGAGGTAGGTGCGCAGTTTCGCCCGCAGCCGCGGCACCGTCTCGGTGGCCTGGTCAACTTCGATCCACCAACACTCGGCGTGGGTGGGCGTGTCGAGTACGAGGTAGGCGTCGGGCCGCAGCGTGCGGCCGCCGCCGATGGGCCACCAGCACGCCGGCTCGGCATCGAACCGGGCCAGCCCGAAACTGCCGGCCCGGCTGATTGTGGTGAGCGTGACGTAGAGGCCGGACACGGTGAGCGCGTGGGCGAGGTAGGGCGTGGTGGGCTGCTGGAAGTAGCGGGCGCGGGGCGGTTCGGGTGCGTCGTCGGCGATGGCGAGGAACCGGCGCCCGGTGTGGGTGATGGCGTAAACGTGGCCGACCGAGCCGGCCCGAACGCCACCGACACGGCGAGGCAGCATCGCCACCAGGCCGGCGCCGGCCAGTCGGGTCATGATCCGCCGGCGCACCCGCCGCACAGTCGCCGCTGTTGTCGCCGCCGGCTCAGTAAGGAGGGTGTCAAGCTGGGCGCCGGTGAGGACCCGCACCGCGGCCAGGTGCCGCAGGGCCGCCACGTATCGGTCGGGTAGCTGCCCCGCCAGGTCCCGCAGCGCCGTTGTCGTGACGCGTGTGCGGGTCATCAGCCCCTCCCCTCCCCCACCGAATGGGCCGTTGCCGGGAACAAGGCGCGGGCGCGTCGCGGCATGTTCCCGGAACGGAACATGAGAAATCGATGGGAGGAGGAACGGACGGGAGGAGAGAAGAAGAGGGAGCCGGTTACGGTAGTAAGTTGGTGCCAATAGACCCCACCAGGTAGGCGCCGAGCTGGGGTTCTGGCTGGTGGGAGGCGACGCGAGCGGACACCCGACCGGACACTAGTGGTGATCATGACGTGCCGCCTTTGAGGATCCGGTTAGGCCGCTGCTGCCGCTCGGCGTCCACCGTCGTTCGGTCGACGATCTGCTGCTCGATGTCGGCGGCGGCGTAGCCGTAGATGCGGCGGCTGGCCGCGCTGAGCGCGACCCCGTCGCGGACGGCTTCGGGTAGGGGCCGGGTGCGGCCGGTGATCGGCGGCAGCGTGACACCGTCGACGCAGGGCCGGATCGCGATCTCATACAGGCCGAGGTGTTGCAGGTCCTCGGTGGTGAGTGGGTGGAAGCTGCGGGCGAGCTTGTCGGCGTCGGCGTGGTTGACCTGGAACACCACCTGAGACCGGGTGGTCGACTGCACGGCCGAGCGCATGTCGGCGCTCAGTTGCCCGACGTGCTGGTGGGCCAAGATCAGGCCAAGGCCGAAGCGGCGGGCCTGGGCGAGCATGTCCACCAGGTCGATGGGCAGTCGGACGGTGTCTTGGAACTCGTCCACGTACAGCCACGTCGGGCGGCGTTTGTGTTGTGGCACGGTGGAGCGGGCGAGGATCGCTTGCCACACCGACGCCAATAGCAGCGACCCGATGAGGGTGGAGTTTTCGGTGCCCACAAGTCCTTTACGGAGTGGGACGAGAACGATTTTCTTGGTGGCGATCGCGTCGCGGAAGTTCAGGCCATGCGATTGACCCAGCAGCAGCCGCAGCGGCGTGGACAGGCTGAACACCCGCAACTTGTTCAACACCGGGGACGTCATGTGCAGGCGGGCGCCTTCCGATAGTGAGGCGAACCAGCGCCAAAAATCGGCCATCGGCGCCGACAACGGCCGCGACGTCACCGTTTTGCGGAACGCATCGTTAGTGAGCAGCTGCGCGATATCAACGACGGTGAACGGCTGCCCGTCGGGCGCGGTGGTGCTGGCCAACGTCAGAAGACTGGTGCGCAAAATATCGGCCGTGCGGGGCCCCCAGGACGATTCGTAGATGGATTGCAGCACGTGATACACGCCGGCCGCGGCCTGTTCCGGTGAGCCGACGCGCAGCGGGTTCAACCCGATGACGTGGTCTGTGTCGGCGGGGTCGATCACCATCACGTCATCGACGCGGTGATCGGGGACACGGTCGACGATGTCGGCGACCAAGTCGTCGCCGGCGTCCACCACGACGACACCGTCGCCGCGCTCGATATCGGACAAAATCATGCTCGCCAACAACGTCGATTTTCCGACGCCGGGCGGGCCGAGAACCCACATGTGCCGCAGCCGGTCCGTACGCGCCACCGACACCAGGGCGTTACTGCCCGGGAAGTTCGCTTCCGCCACCACCACACCGTTGGTGGTGGTGCGCATCGACGCCGGCGGTGGCATCACCCGTGACGCGCCGCCGGGCACACCAAGCAGCGTGTCACGGCCGGGAGCGAACCCGAGCAGGCCGGCCAACTCGGAGGCGGTGGCCAGGATCGGCCAGCGCCGCACCGGCACCGCCACAGCGCGGACCCGCGCCGACACCCACCACGACGGCAGCCACCGGCGCACCACGCCCGCGCGTGGGGTGTTCAGCGACCGCAGCGCCGCCCACACCCGGCCGTAGAGGGCACGCAGCCGCCGCCGGTCAAACCGGGACGACACCGCGACACGGCACGTAGCCCACAGCACGGGTTCGCCCGTCGCCCACAACGCGCCGGCGGCCTGCACGTCTTGGTTCGACAGGCCAGGCCGCAGCAACCCGCGCGGGCTGCGGGCCGCGGTGAGCAACCATTGCACCCGCACTGTTTCGCCTGCCTGGAGAGGTTGCAGGGCCGCCAGCAGGTGCCGGTTCGTGTCGTGGCCGCGGCCCACCGCGAGCGGTTCACCGGCGCCGGTGATGCGGGCCTCCGCCGCAATGCCGAACCGTGCGCCGCGGGCGGCGGCGAGGTAGCCGGGCAGTTCCTGCAACCGGGCACCCGGGATCGTGGCCCCCAACGCCGCCCGCACATCCCCCAGCAGGCGGGAGGGGACCAGTACCAGCCGAGTAATGCCGTCGCTGGTCGCTGATAGCTCCATACCGATCGGCCACCGGGCCCTCACCGACCACCAGCGCCGCGCCCGGGCAATAGCGCGCAGTGCCACTACCCACCGGGCGATGTCATCGGCGGACGTGTCGCGAGCGAGCCGGATTTCCCACGCGGCAAGCGAACGCCGCCACCGCCGCATCTGCACCCGACGCAGACCAGCGATCAGGCACAGCAGAATCAACGGTGCACCAATGATCGGCACCGGCAACCACTGCCACCACCCGCCATCCATTCCCTACACCTCCTTAACGAAAGGGAAGGCCGGCCCGGCAAGCTCAACGCGGAAGAGGGCTTGCCGGACCGGGATATGAGACACATCAGTCGCTGTCGTCGTTGTTGCTGCCGGCGTGGTTGTCGCGTGCGCGATGTGAGGGCCGCGCGATTTTTCGGGTGTGCATGTCACGGCCCAGCAGGATCAGCACATTGGCCAGCTTCACCGGATCAACCTGTGTGCGCTGCCTGCCATAGATGCGGATACGGTGCCCTCGCCTACTCCTCGCCCTAGCCATCAGAACCCCAATGCGATGTCTTGGGCCTGGTGCCGGGCGCGAGCGGCAGCCAACAGCGCCTGTGCACTCGAACCCGCTTCCGCGACGGCGACATACTCGAGGAATTCGGCCTTACGCAAGCAGTAGTTGGCACGCTCGCTGGGCATCGCATCGTGCCGGGGCGCTGACTCCAGCAGCCCCCGAAGCGCCGTCGCCAACTCGGCGCGAAACCATGCAGACATAGCGGTAAACCTCCCTGTCTGTGCGGCCCCGAGTGGGCCGTACATCAGGAATCGTGGCGCCGCATGCCGGACGAATTGGCTCCGAATGCGCACCCGACCTGGGCAATTCTTGGCGACTATCGGGTACAGGTCAGGACCAAAACTGGTACAGAGCTGGCATGTGCCCTGCTCAGGCCCGGCACATACGTCAACAGGCCCGGTCCGTCCCCTCAGAGGAACGGACCGGGCCTGTCGGTGCAGCTTCTACGTCGTCAGCGGGTCAGGGCACTGAACGATATCGAGGAGGATACGCACGATTTCTGCTGCCAATGCGCGCATGAGCCTGCCCTCATGTTGGGGTTTGCGGAAGGTGCCGGGGAGCACGCCGAAGAAGTCTCCGGCAATACGCCGGCGGTCAAGGAGTTTGCGGCCTTGTGTCCCTACCGCCAAACCCAGGACGGTGGATGCAGCTTCCGCGCCCGTACGCTTGTCGACGTTTCGGGCTGCCTGTCGAATCAAGTCCTCGGCTAGCAGTGCCCGTTGATCCAGGTCAAGGCCGCCATGCTCGTCAGCGGGATACAGCAAGTCCACAACTTCGCGATAGTGGGCCAGCAAGCTAGGTGCCGTGGCGCCGTAGAAGACAACACCCCGCAAATGGTCGCTCAGTTCCTCCACCGTGGGACGTCGCCGCATACACTCCACCGCCTCGAACGCCTCCGGGGAATATGTATTATGCATGGGTTTTCCCGATTAATTCTAGAGCGGTGTACCGCGGGACCGCTTGGGTTTTAATGACATTCGGCACCGCCGATAGACCACGACCGCCTTCACCCACAGCCACCGAATGACCGGCCGCAGCAGTCGCACCAGGCGTACGCGCACCGCTCGCCGCGCGAGTAGCAGCACGGCCAGGCATACCCACCACCAGCCGCCCTCGGTCAGGGCGCCCATAGCGACGGAGAACAGCACCGCAGCTGTCAGCACTCGCCGAGTGGATGAGCGCATTACCAGCCCCACCGCTCAACCGGCGCGGGCAACGGCGCGGCGTCCACAATCTGCGCGATCACGGGCCAGTCAGCCAACGACCCACCGCCACCGGGCTGGACACCCAACGCCATCAGCACCTGCCCACAATGGTTGATCAGCACTTCGGCGGCGTCGGTAGTGATTTGCTCCGGCAGCACCTGGTCATGGGTGAGGACCACTCGAACCACGGCAGCGACGAGCCCCGGCGAAATGACCCGGACTCGGCGAGGCGGTGCCGGCGGGAGGGCGTTCACCAACCCCTGCGCGGTCGAGGCGAGCACGTGCGGGCGGGCGGCGATCCCCAGGTCGGCCAGCAGACGCGCCATCGGCAACAACGCCGGCGCCGGTTCGGTCGGCACCCCCTCCGCGGCCAGCACCGCCACCAAAGCCGACAGCAACGCCCCAGGGTCATACGCCGCCGGCGGCGCGCCGTGCAGCTGCCCGTAGCCGGCCGACCCCGGCGGAACCTGCCCACCAGGCCCGTACGCCGGCGGGACCTGCCCGTACACCTGCTGCTGCCCGTACAGCGGCGGCGCGACGTCGCAATCGGCGCGGATACGGTCCTCAGCCGCGCCCGCAAGGCGCTCGGCGAGCTGCCACGCCCGCCCCGCCCGCTCCTTCACCTGCCGGCCGCTCTCCCGCAGTCGCCTCACCGTCGTTGCCAGCGCAGCCCCCAGCCACACCACCAGCAGCAACACCCACTCCTGCGGCATCGGCACCACCACATACACGAACACAGCCAGTACCCACGTCAGCAGCGGACGCACCATCCGCCCACGGCGCAAGGCCTTGAGTAAGCCGAACATCCTCTGAACCTCCTGTCGGCGCGCCCCGCGTCGAGTGCGCGCACATAACAGCAGGTCAGGCCCCATGTCCGGTGTCTACGGTGATCAGGTCCGGGAAATCCGACCAGGCAAAATGAGGTCGGCTCGATCTCGCCCGGATACTCCAATCGGGGGATTTCCCGGATATCCCGGACCGCGCACGGGTGTACACACGGTGTAGTAGACGCAACGCACGCACGCGAGGTGAACCCACATGGTCAGCGACGAACCGCCCCACGATCCGCTACCGCAGGTCGACGCACGGCCAACACCGCAGCAGTTCGCCGCAGCATTGCGGAAGCTGTGGGAGTGGACGGGGCTCACCCTGGAAGGGCTCAGGCTCCCCAGTTCGACCAGCCATGACTTCCTCAACGGGAAGCGGACACCCAACGCGTCGTGGCTTGACGCGTTCGTGATGCGCTGCCTGAGCTACGGCAAAGAGCGACGCTGGCTCCCCGCAGGCTTCGACATCCACGCCGAGCTTGACAAGTGGCGCCTGGCGCGCGCACACATCGAGCAGCAGCGCCGTTCACACAAGCGCGCTAAAGTCGCCACTGATCAGCGCGAACCCGTACAGAGCGCAGACGGAAATATGTCCACATTCGCCAATGTCATGACTTTCGCAGGTTCAATCATCACCGGCTGGAAGATCGGCGACTTGGTTAATAAAGCATGGGATACACGAAAGAAGCGACGTTAATAGCAAATCTTGCTTATATTGAATGAGTGTTCAGGAGTGAACTAGCACCACATTCGTTCAATAATACGTGTCTTACATTTCTTATTTTAGATGGTGTTCGGCCCGAAAACCGGCGTGACGAATGGCTATCCCGTGAGGTCGCACAGGCCTACTGCCTGGAAACGGGCACCCTGACCTGGCCCGGATTACCCAAACGTCCGCCGGTGTCATTGCGCGACCGTGGGCCACTTGCGGAGTGGGAGCCGATGAATGTCGGCAAATTTGAGGCTATCGCCGCCGATAGTGGCGTGGTGGGCCAGGAGCGCAGCTTGCCCGGGCGGATTGCGTGGCCGAGTACGTCGGCGCTCGTAGTCAGCCCGGAAGGCTTCCTGATGTGCTGGGAGGAAAGTTTTATTCGTACGTCGGATATTGTGCGGCTTGGGGGCGCACACCAGCCGTTAGCTAACCGCCGGGATGGATGGAACGAGTATTACCACGCCCAAGGCAACGAAGACGACGACCCTATGTATGGACCTGGATTTCGCGGTCTTCCCGTTGCTCGGGGATGGGTCGGAAATGAACGCACACCCCACCCCCTGGGAATCCACGATCTCAACGTCGCAACTTTGTCCGGGTGCAATCGCATGGCGATAGCCCCTATCGATGAATCCGGCAACGACGCCTACGGCCAATACACACCCGAAACTATCGAGTTCATCCGACATCACTTAGGAATCGATCCTGGCACCGTCGACTGGGACACCGCCGGAAGCCATCGACTTATCAACGCCCAATTCGCCAATACCGCAGCATTCACCCCGGCGCCAGCGCGAGCAGCCTTACAACACGCACTCGCGCCGAAACCATCCACGCGGCCAGCAAACACCCGCACAGCCGGAACCAAGGCAGTCCACAGCCAAGTAACCCGACGTTTGCTACGGTGAAATACGCACCAAACCGCGGCGCCAAAACGAGAAAACTACCGACGCCAATTGGACGTCAATTTTCTTGCAAAACACACCGTCGGAACCCATACTCGGTCAGTGGTAAACGACGCGCCGGTGACAGGCGATGAATTTTTCCGAGAACGAGACCGGCTTATCTCCCAAGGAAAGAACGCCGAGCGAGAACTAGACACATGGGAAGACCACCTGCGCCCTCTTGCCCACACGGCTCCTGAAACAGCCGCACAGATCCTAAAAACGCTCGCCACCAGCTCAAACAGTGACGACCGAGAAATAGCAGCGATCTACGTCGCATACCTGTTCGAGACCCGCCGACAACAAGCCATCAGTCTGCTGGAAAATCTGTTTCAAGACCCGAACATGAACGTCAGAAGACAAGCCTTGTCCACCATCGACGAAATAACCAGCGACGCTCGCATCAGCGCAGATGAAGCGGCGCGCATCGCATCCGGCAGACAGCCCCACTAGCAAGGTTTACCGAAATTTCGAAGATGGCGCCACGCATCTAAGTGAGCCTTGAAGCTTCGGTATTGACTTTGAGGAAACGAGCACGCTAGATTCGATGCTGCATCAATTCCCCGCGCGAGCGGGGGTGACCCAGTTGAATCTAATTAATGCAAGCAACTTAGAGCGTGTCTTACGTGGTGATCGGTCGCTGATGAGCGATGATGTTGGTTGTGGTTGATCGGTTGTCGCTGCGGTTGGTGCCGGACGAGTTGTGGGCGCTGATC
>NZ_PPHF01000071.1 GCF_002904335.1 Amycolatopsis sp. CA-126428
TCGCGATCCGCGAGAGCTTGGTTCGTGTCCCGGTGGCCACCCGGTTTCCCTGGCGACTTGGAGAACTTTACATGCCCCGAAAGGGCCCGAAACAGGGGGGTCCCTTAACAAGATCAGCGCAGGTCAGGCCCCATGACGGAGCCCGCCCGAGGCTCAGTCTGCCCCGAACCGGCCGGGAGCGCCACCGAAAGACATTGCTCCGACTACATTGCACCGTATTGCTCCGGGCCAAAGCTCCGCTTAGCGTCGGCCGCATGAGACTCGCGCACGACGACCTCGGCCCGAAGAACGGACGACCGGTCCTCCTCGTCCACGGCCACCCCTTCGACCGCTCGATGTGGCGGCCCCAGGCCGAGCACCTGGCGCGCAGCGGCTACCGCGTCGTGACCCCCGACCTGCGCGGCTACGGACGGTCGAAGACCCCAGACACGAAGACCGGCCTCGACGTCTTCGCGAGCGACCTCGTCGACCTGGCCGACCACCTGGAGCTGGACCGGTTCGTCCTCGGCGGCCTCTCCATGGGCGGCCAGATCGTCATGCAGCTGGTCGTAGCCCACCCCGGCCGGGCAAGTGCCCTCGTCCTGGCCGACACCTTCGCGGGCCTCGACACCCCCGAGGCCAAGCAGGCCCGCTACGACACCGCCGACCGGATCACCGCGGAAGGCATGGAGCGCTACGCCGAGGAGCTCCTGCCCAAGATGATCTCGAAGCAGACCCGCGCGACCAGGCCGGACGTCGAAAGACACGTCCGCACCATGATGCGCAGTGCCCCACAGGAGGGAGCCGCGGCCGCGCTCAGGGGACGTGCCGAGCGCCCCGACTACACGCCGGGGCTGAGCGACATCGACGTCCCCACCCTGGTCGTCGTCGGCAGCGAGGACGAGTTCACCCCCGTGGCCGACGCCGAGCTCATCCACCGGCAGACGAAGGCTTCCACCCTGGTGGTGATCGAGGGCGCCGGCCACCTGCCTAACCTGGAGCGCGAGACCGAATTCGACGAGGCACTCAGCACCTTCCTGAACGACAGCGGAGTTCACCCATGACCCAGCAGACCGTGTTCGTGACCGGCGCGAGCGCCGGCTTCGGTGCCGCCATCGCGCGCCGGTTCGCCGCCGAGGGCGCCCGCGTGATCGCCGTCGCCCGCAGCGCCGGCAAGCTCGAGGAGCTGGCCGGCGAGCTCGGCGACGCCGTCCTCCCGGTCACCCTCGACGTCAGCGACCCGGAAGAAGTCAAGAACACCATCGAGACACTCCCCGGCGACTGGAAAGCCGTCGACGTCCTGGTCAACAACGCCGGCCTGGCCAAGGGCCTCGAGCCCGCGCACAAGGCCGACCTCCAGGACTGGGACGAGATGATCGCGACCAACGTCCGCGGCCTCACGCACGTCACGCGCGCGCTGCTCCCGGGCATGGTCGAGCGCGGCCGCGGGCACGTGATCAACATCGGCTCGATCGCCGGCACCTACCCCTACCCCGGCGGCAACGTCTACGGCGCGACCAAGGCGTTCGTCCACCAGTTCAGCCTCAACCTGCGCAGCGACCTGCACGGCACCGGCGTGCGCGTCACCAACATCGAGCCCGGCATGGTCGGCGGCACGGACTTCTCGAAGGTCCGCTTCGACGGCGACCAGGCCAAGGCCGACAAGGTGTACGAAGGCACCACCCCGCTGACCGCCGACGACGTCGCCGAGTCCGTCCACTGGGCCGCGAGCCGGCCGGAGCACGTGAACATCAACGTCATCGAGCTGATGCCGGTCGTGCAAAGTTTTTCCCCGTTGCAGATCTTCCGCGACAACTCTTGACCACCCGCGCCGGGACCGGCAGCATCGGGTCACCGCCGTCGTTCGAAAGCACGCCCGAACTTCGGAGGTACCCATGGCATCCCTGTCCCGGCGCACGGTCCTGGCCGGCCTCGCCGCCCTTCCCCTCACCGGCGCCGCCACCGCGGCCCCGGCCGGCGTCATCCGGGACGGCGACCCGGCGCGCGGCACGTCGGTCTTCGACGGACTGGAGAAGGAACCCGGCAGCATCACCGTGGTCAACGACGCGACCTACGGCAAGTGCTTCCGGTACGAGACCTGGGACAACCCGGACGGCACCAAGGAACGCTGCGAAAGCCGTGGCCTGCGGCTGCCGGACGGAAGCGTCTACCGGCCCGGCAGCGGCACGCTCGGCGAGGTGCAGTACCTCGGCTGGCGGGCGAACTGGAACGTGAACCCCAACGCGGGCAAGTGGATCGCCGTCTACCAGTTCCACATCTCCGGGGAGAGCGGCTCGCAGGCCCAGTCCGGGCCGTTCGTGCTGCGCACGCTCGGCGACGGCAAGCTGTACTTCCAGCTGACCGGGCCGAGCGGCGCGAACAAGCACATCTGGTCGGCCCCCTTCCCGGTGAACACCTGGAACTCCTTCGCCATCGGCTACAAGATGTCCAGGGGTACCGACGGCTGGTGCGAGTTCTCCTACAACGGCAAGCAGCAGACGTTCTCGAACGGCCAGACCCGCTACCCGGGCCCGACGCTGTGGGGCGACCACGTCAACCACAAGTGGGGCGTCTACCGCTCCGGCGGCAACAGCGGCCACGCGACGGCCCTGCTGAACCACGCCAAGCTCGGGCGCACCTACGCGGACGTCGTCGCCTGACCCAGCCCGAAGAGGTCGCACAACGCCTGCTGACCGGGTTCCAGCTCGGTCAGCAGGCGCTTCGCCCGCGGCCGCCCGCCGGTCGACGGGTACCGCAGCACCAGCTCGCCGATGCCCGCGAGCTGGTCGAGCAGCTCCCGCACCGACAGGTTCATCCCCGCCCGGTCGGCCTCGCGCCGCATCAGGTGGGTGACGGTCGCGGCGAGCACCGACACCAGGCCGTGCGCCGCGATCCGCTGCCGCGTCCACTCCCAGCGCGGGGTCGGGCCGGTGACGGCGGGCCCGGTCAGCCAGCGGAACGTCGATTCGAGGTGGGTGCGGGCCCGGTAGGCGGTGACCACGTCCCCGATGGGCCAGTCCCGGTCGGTGACCAGCACCTGCTTGCCGAAGAACTCGTCGTCCAGCCGGGCCAGCGCGGCGGTGTCGATCCGGCGCTCCACCCGGATCTCGCCGGGCCGGTTCCCGCTCAGGACGGCGGTGAGCACGCGCTCGATGCGGCGGCCGCGGGTCACCCGGCCGATCTCGGCGTGGAGCTGGGCCCGGTCGCCGCGGTGGGTACCCGCCGCCAGGGCCTCCGCGAGCCCGTCGAGCTCGCGGGTCGCGGTGGCCAGCTCGTCGGCGAACGCGCGGGACTGCGCCGCGTGCAGCGTCGCCGAGTGCGTCAGGATCACCCGCCGCCGGACGCCGTCCACGACCGCGTGCGTGTCGAGCGCGGTGAGCCCGGCGAACCGCTCGGGATCGACGCGCTTGCGTGCCGACGCGGGCTGGGTCAGCAGCTCCGGGTGGTCGGTCAGCGGCAGTGACCCGACGAAGCCGCTGCGCGAGCCCAGGTCCAGCTGAGCCGCCTGCCCCGCGTGGAAGACCAGCGTGGCCGGGCCCAGCCCCGCCATGACCGAGGCGAACGTCGGTGCCGTGCCGTCGTCGCGCCGGTACAGCCGCGACGCCAGGGGGATCGCGCCGTCGCGGGTCACCCGCAGGCCCGCGCCGGCCAGTACGCCTTGGCACGCCGAGGGCAGCGTGCAGTCGGCCGGGGCGAAGGCGGCGAACTGCGGGACGTCGACGGCGAGCGCCGCGTGGTCCTCGAGCACCGCCAGCACGGCGGCGGCGACGGTTTCCTCGATACCCGCGATGCGTTCGGGGGTGAGCCGTTCCAGCGCCCGCCACAGGCCATCCACTGTGGACAGCCGGGGCCGGACGAGGTCCGCGGCCGCGCTCGCCTCCCACCACGAGCCGATCGGCGTCTCCGGAGCGGTCGCGCGGTGCAGCACCGCGACGGCGAGCGTCAGCCCCAGCGACGGCTTCGCGCGCACGACGTCGTCGACGCGGGCGACGAAGTCCAGCCGGGACAGCGTCGCCCACACCGCGGCGACGTCACCGTACGTCCGGTACGACGCCGAGGCGGGTTCGCCGCCCGGGACGGCGCGCGCGATCTCGTCGGCCGTGCCGAGGTAACGCTGGGTCACCACCCGCGGCTTACCGTCCACGCGGGCGGACTCCGCGAGGTAGTAGTAGGTCCGTCCGCCGATCTTCTTGCCGACCACCGATGCCACCCTTTAGGTAATACACGCCCGGGCGCTGATCGACAACCACGCGAACCCGCTGACCTGCGACGACGATCACCCGCACCCCGGAGCCACCAGAGGTGCGGAACACACCCTGGCTGGTCCCGCGAGGACGGTCCTAGCGTGGGTGGAATGGGACCCGAACCCGACGCCACCGCCCCGACCGCCTCCGCGATGCGCCGCGCGCTCGCCCGGGCGCGTGACGGGAAGACACTCGACGTAGCCGAAGCGAGCGTCCTGCTGCACGCTCGCGGTGACGACCTCACCCAGCTGTCCGAGTACGCCTCGCGCATCCGCGACGCGGGTCTGGCCGAGGCCGGGCGCGCCGGCGTCATCACCTACAGCAAGAAGGTGTTCATCCCGCTGACCCGGCTCTGCCGCGACCGCTGCGGCTACTGCACGTTCGTCACCGTGCCCGGCCGGCTCGAATCGCCGTTCCTGTCCCCCGACGAGGTCCTCGACATCGCCCGCAAGGGTGCCGAGATGGGCTGCAAGGAAGCCCTCTTCACGCTCGGCGACCGGCCCGAGGACCGCTGGACGGCCGCCCGGGAGTGGCTGGACGCGCACGGCTACGACGACACGCTGTCCTACGTCCGCGCGATGGCGATCCGGGTGCTGGAGGAGACCGGCCTGCTGCCGCACCTCAACCCCGGCGTGCTGACCTGGCAGGACTTCCAGCGGCTCAAGCCGGTCGCGCCGTCGATGGGCATGATGCTCGAGACCACCGCGACCCGGCTGTGGAGCGAGAAGGGCGGCCCGCACTACGGCTCGCCCGACAAGGACCCCGCGGTCCGGCTCCGGGTGCTCGAGGACGCCGGGCGCAGCAGCGTCCCGTTCACCACCGGGGTGCTGATCGGCATCGGCGAGACGTTCGAAGAGCGCGCCGACGCGCTGTTCGAGATCCGCAAGGTCGCCAAGACCTACGGCGGCATCCAGGAAGTCATCGTGCAGAACTTCCGGGCCAAGCCGGACACGAAGATGCGCGCGACGCCGGACGCCGACCTCGAAGAGCTCGCCGCGAACATCGCCGTCGCGCGGCTCGTGCTCGGCCCCAAGATGCGCATCCAGGCGCCGCCGAACCTGATCGGCAACCAGTACGACCTGATGATCCGCGCCGGCATCGACGACTGGGGCGGCGTCTCGCCGCTGACCCCCGACCACGTCAACCCGGAACGCGCCTGGCCGCAGATCGACGAGCTCGCCCGCCGCACCGAGAAGGCCGGCTTCGAGCTCAAGGAACGGCTCACCATCTACCCGGAGTACGTCAAGGCCGGCGAGCCGTGGCTGGACCCGCGCATCACGCGGCACGTCGCCGCGCTCGTCGACTACGACACCGGGATGGCCCGCGAAGACGCGCTGCCGGTCGGCATCCCGTGGCAGGAGCCGGACGGCGGCTGGCAGGAGTCCGGCCGCACCGACCTGCACACCGAGATCGACACCAGCGGCCGCACCGAGGACCGCCGCAGCGACTTCGACTCCGTGTACGGGGACTGGAAGGAGATCGGCGACCGGATCAAGACCGGACCGCAGAAGTTCGACTCGACCGTCCTGGAAGCCTTGCGCAGCGCGGAAAAGGACCCCGCCGGGCTCTCCGACGACGCCGCGCTGGCCCTCCTGTCCGCCGAGGGCAAGGAGCTGGACGCGTTCACGAAGCTCGCCGACGACCTGCGGCGCGAGACGGTCGGCGACGACGTCACCTTCGTCGTCACGCGGAACATCAACTTCACCAACGTCTGCTACACGGGTTGCCGCTTCTGCGCCTTCGCGCAGCGTCGCACCGACGCCGACGCGTACACGCTCTCGCTGGAGCAGGTCGGCGACCGCGTCGACGAGGCGTGGGCCGCGGGCGCGACCGAGATCTGCATGCAGGGCGGCATCCACCCGGACCTGCCGGGCACCGCGTACTTCGACCTCGCGGCCGAGGTCAAGCGCCGTCAGCCGGAGATCCACCTGCACTCCTACAGCCCGATGGAGGTCGTGAACGGCGCTTCGCGGACCAACCTGTCGCTGAAGGACTGGCTGATCAAGGCCAAGGAAGCCGGCGTCGACTCGCTGCCGGGCACGGCCGCGGAGATCCTCGACGACGACGTCCGCTGGGTGCTCACCAAGGGCAAGCTGCCGACGTCGGAGTGGATCAAGGTCGTCACGACCGCGCACGAGGTCGGCCTGCCGACGACGTCCACGATGATGTACGGCCACGTCGACACGCCGGCGCACTGGGTCGCGCACCTCAAGCTGCTCGCGCGGCTGCAGCGGGAAGGCCTGGAGAAGCACGGGCGACGCGGCTTCAGCGAATTCGTGCTGCTGCCGTTCATCCACCAGAGCTCACCGATCTACCTGGCCGGCCTGGCCCGCCCGGGCGCGACGCAGAACGAGAACCGGGCGGTGCACGCCCTGTCCCGGCTGCTGCTGCACGGCATGATCGACAACATCCAGAGCTCCTGGGTGAAGCTCGGCACCGAAGGCAGCCGGGCGGTGCTGCAGGGCGGCGTCAACGACATCGGCGGCACGCTGATGGAGGAGACGATCAGCCGGATGGCGGGCGCGTCGCACGGGTCGTACAAGACGATCAGCGACATGCGCGCGATGGTCGAGCCGCTGGACCGGCCGCTGGTCCAGCGCACCACGGGCTACGGACGGCCGTCGGCCGAACGGCTCGCCGCGGCGGAGGCTTCGGACGGTGTTGCCACGCAGGTGCGCAAGCCGCTGCTGCCGCTGCTCACGCCGTAAGACCAGTAGCGGGCGCCCGGCTCCGGGGCGCCCGCTACTCTTTCCGGTCCATGGGGGTTTCTCGCTCAGCACCACCACTTCTCCTCGTCGCGCTTCTCGCGGGGTGCGGCACGCCGCCGCCGCCCGCGCCGGTGCCCACGACGACACCGAGCCCGACGTACGGGCCACCGCCGTCGAGCGGGCTGTCCCTTTCGGTCGGTCAGGTCGAAGCCGGGCTCGGGCACCGCGCCAGCGTGCTGACCCTGACCAACCGGGACTCCGCGCCGCGCAAGGTCACCGGCTACCCGGACCTGAAGATCCTGGCGGGCGACGGCGCGCCGCTCGACGTCCAGGTCCGGCACGAGACTTCCTACTTCGCGCCCGATCCGGGACCGCAGGACCTGACTCTCCAGCCGGGTGAGAAGGCGCTGTCGGTGCTCGCCTGGTCGGCGACCGTCACCAGCGGCGACCAGCACACCGGCGCCGCGATCTCGGTGGTTCCCGTTCCGGGCGAACCCGCGCAGAAGCAGCCGCTGGAGACCGACCTCGGCACCACCGACACCGTCAAGCTCAGCGCGTGGGCCAGCCGGATCGGCACCTGACGACCGTGTGTCACCGCTCACAAACCGACGGTTGACCAGCGGCCTTCTGTGCTACCTCTGTTCCTTCACCGCCGGAAGGGACCTCGACGATGAGCACCTCCGTAGCGCCACTGGAAATGGTCGACACCGACCGCTACCCGCTCACCGATCCGGACCGCCCCGCGTGGCGGGAGACGGTCGGCCGCACCCGCGCCGAGCTGGCCGAAGCCGGCTGCAGCGTGCTCGCCGACTTCATCCGCCCGGAGCTGCACGACCTGTTGCGCGAAGAGTGCGCGGCGCTCGAACCGCACGCCTACACGAAGATCGAAAAGGTCAACGCCTACAACACCGCGATCGACGAGCCGCTGCCCGAAGACCACCCCGGCCGGACGATCATGGAACGCGGCAACGCCTTCGTCGCGCGCGACCGCATCCCGGCGTCGTCGATCATCAGCCGGCTCTACACCAGCCCGCTGTTCCGGCGGTTCGTCGCGGACTGCTTCGGGCTGCCGGAGCTGCACGAGCTCGCCGACCCGCTGTCCGGGCTGACGCTCAACGTGATCGCGCCCGGCCGCGCGCACCCGTGGCACTTCGACACGAACACCCACACCGTCAGCATGCTGACGCAGGCGGCGGACGACGGCGGGACCTTCGAGTACTGCCCCGGCATCCGGTCCGCCGCGGACGAGAACTTCCCCGCCGTGCGCTCGGTGCTGGCCGTCGACACCCGGCCGGTCCGGCGGCTCGCTCTCCGACCGGGCGATCTCCAGCTCTTCAAGGGCCGCTTCGCGTTGCACCGGGTCAGTACGGTGAAGGGCGGGATCGCGCGGCATTCCGCGATCTTCGCCTACAGCGAGCGCCCGGGGGTGATCGGCAGCGCGGAGCGGACCCGGCAGCTGTTCGGCCGCGTGCTGCCCGCCCACCTCGCCGGACGCGCTGTCCGGGGCGACGAACTGCTCGACTAGCCGCGACTGGATCAGGAGCCTGGCCCGTGCCTTTCGACTCGACCGGCAAGATCTCGTTCGACCACATCTACACCGCACCCGACCCGCGCCCGTTCTTCGGCACGCTGCGCCGCGTCGACTACGGCATCCCCCAGCTGGCGAAACCGTACTTCGCGAAGTTGATCGCCGCGCACGCCGCCGAGCGCCCCACCGTGCTCGACATCGGCTGCTCGTACGGCGTCAACGCGGCCCTGCAGCGCTGCGACGCGACGATGGACGACCTCTACGCCCACTACACCGACCCGGCCGTGCGCGCGCTGGACCACGCGGCGCTGGTCGAGGCCGACCGGCAGCGCGTCCACCCCGGCGGCCCGCGGTTCTACGGACTCGACAACTCGGCCCCGGCCCTCGAGTACGCGCTTTCCGCCGGCTTCCTCGACGAAGTGATCCACGCGGACCTCGAGCGCGACGACCCCGACAGCACCCAGCAGAAGCTCTTGGACGACGTCGACCTCGTCATCTCCACCGGCTGCGTCGGGTACGTCACCGAGAAGACCCTCGCCCGGGTCGCGCGCGTCGCCCGGCCGTGGATGGCCCACTTCGTGCTGCGGATGTTCTCCTACGAGCCGATCGCCGAAAGCCTCGCCGAACTGGGGTACGAGACGGCGAGCGTCGAAGGTGTCTTCCGGCAGCGGCAGTTCGCCTCCGCCGAAGAGCAGGCGCAGATCCTCGACACGCTGAGCGCGGCCGGGGTCGACCCCACCGGGCTGGAGTCCGACGGGTGGCTCTACGCGCGGCTGTATGTTTCCCGTCCTGCGGGCTTGCCCGAACTCGAACTCCCCGACGCAGAACTTTCCGACTAAGAAGGATGACCGTGAGCAGTCCGGAATGGTCCACCCGCACCTTCGGCAACGAGGACCGGCTCCCCCGCGTCCCCGTCCCCACCCTGGAAGACAGCGGCCGCCGCTTCCTCGAGTGGTGTGCTCCGCTGCTGACGCCGGAGGAGCTGGCGGAGACCGAAGCGGCGGTCGCGGAGTTCCTGGCGGGTCCCGGGCCGGCGCTGCAGGCCCGGCTCGAGGAGTACGACCGCTCGCCCGGGGTGCGCAGCTGGCTCGACACGTTCTGGCCGTACCGCTACCTCGGCCGCCGCGACCGGATCGCGCTCAACGCCAACTTCTTCTTCCTGTTCCAGGATTCCCCGCTCGGCCAGGTGGAGCGCGCGGCCGAGCTGACCGCCTCCGCGGTGGACTACAAGCTGAAGCTCGACGGCCAGCTGGTGCCGCCGGTGCTCCTGCGCGGCACGCCGCAGTCGATGGTGCAGCACCAGTACCTGTTCTCGGCGACGCGGATCCCGGGCGAGCTGCTCGACACCTCGCGCACGCGGTTCCCGTCGCCCGAGCGGCACATCGTCGTGTTCGTGAAGGGCACGCCGTTCCGGATGGACGTCCTCACCGAAGACGGCCGCCCCTACTCGCCGGCGCAGCTGGCCGACGGCCTGCGCGCGATCCTCAAGGACGACCACGTCGCCGACGTCCCGGCCGGGCCCCTCACGACCAAGGCACGCGCGGAATGGGCCGCTTCGCGGGCCGCGCTGCTCGAAGCGGGCAACGCCGGCGCGCTGGAAACCATCGAAACCGCGTTGTTCTGCGTGTGCCTGGACGACTTCACGCCGGCGGACGCGCTCGAAGCGGGCGACCGGCTGCTCTACGGCGACAACCGCTGGTACGACAAGGCCGTGTCGCTGATCGTGTTCGAAGACGGCACCGCGGGGATCAACGTCGAGCACTGCGAACTCGACGGCACGACGATCCTCGGCTTCACCGACGCGCTGCTGAGCGGTTCGCGCGAGGAGCGCGAACCGGCGGACGGCGTCCCCGGCTACGAAGTCGTCGAGTTCGCGCTGACCGACGCCCTGCGCGAAGACGCCCGCGCCGCCCGGGAAGCCTTCAAGGCCTACGCGGACGCGACGGCGACGACGACCGTGTCGTTCGACTTCGGGGCGAACCGGGCGAAGGAGCTGGGGATGTCCCCGGACGCCTTCGCGCAGATGGCGTACCAGCTGGCCCACCGCCGTGCGAAGGGCCTGACCGGCGCGACCTACGAGTCGATCGCGACCCGGCAGTTCCAGAACGGCCGGACCGAGGCCATGCGGGTCGTCACGCCCGAGGTCGTGCGCTTCGCCGACGTCTTGACCTCCGACGCCCCCGCGGAAGACAAGCGCGAAGCGTTCCGGGCCGCGGCGGCGAAGCACGTGGCGCGCGCGAAGGAGTGCCAGGCCGGGGACGCGCCGGAGCAGCACCTGTGGGAGCTGCAGCTGATCGGCAAACGCGGTGGCGACACCGGAACCCCGGCCCTCTACACCTCGCCGGGCTGGCTGAAGATGCGCGACGACTACCTGAGCACCAGCTCGGCGCCGTCGGTCCACATCCAGTACTTCGGCTTCGGCTCGACCAGCCCGCAGTGCATCGGCATCGCGTACGTGCTGCTTCCGGACCGCTGGAACATCTACCTGAGCACGCCGAAGCACGTCTCGGCGGAGATGGACCGCTTCGCCGGCGAACTCACGAAGGCGGTCGCCGAGTTGCAGGAGCTACTGGCCGAGTAGGCGGCGCAGCCAGGTCAGCCGGGCGGCGACGGCCGCCCGGCTGAGCGCCGCTTCGGGCACCATGGCGTCGAAGCCGTGGAAGCCGCCCGGCCAGACGTGCAGCTCGGCGTCGCCGCCCGCCTGCCAGATCCGGCTCGCGTAGGCGACGACCTCGTCGCGGAACGTCTCGGCCGTGCCGACGTCCAGGAACGCCGGCGGCAGACCGGAAAGGTCCTCGGCGCGGGCCGGTGCGGCGTAGGCCGGGACGGCACGGCGATCACCCAGGTACGCCGTCCAGCCGACGTGGTTCGCCGTCCGGTCCCACAGGCCGCGGCCGTCGAGGTCGACGGCCGACGCCGAGTCGTTGCGGTCGTCGAGCATCGGGCAGATCAGCAGCTGCCCGATCGGGAGCGGGCCGCCGCGGTCGCGGGCCAGCAGGGTCGTCGCGGCGGCCAGGCCGCCGCCCGCGCTGATGCCGCCGATGACCGGGGTGCCCAGGTTCTCGGCCGTCCACAGTAGACCGGCGTAGCAGTCCTCGACGGCCGCCGGGTACGGGTGTTCCGGCGCCAGCCGGTACCCGGGCGAGACGATGGCGAGGCCGAGCTCCCCGGCCCAGCCCAGCAGGCTGGGGACGTCCGGTCCGAGGTGGCTGCCGACGATCAGCCCGCCGCCGTGCACGTGGTAGAGGACGCCGGCCGGGGCCCGGTCCGCCGGCGTGACGACCAGCAGCGGCACGGCACCGGCGCGCTCCTCGCGGAAGGCGAATCCGGGGTGCGCGGCCGCCAGCTCCGCGACGGTCCGGAAGTCGGCCGCGACGAGTTCGCGCCGTGCGGGGATGTCGTCGAGCGTCACCAGTGGGGTCCGGCCGGCGCGCAGTTCGTCGACGGTCGCGGCCAGCTCCGGGTCGAACGGCGGCGGTTTCACGCCGTGGGGTCCGAGACGACGAGGACGAGCGAGCCCTCGAATACCGGCTGCTCGCGGAGCTTGCCGTAGCGGCGTTCCCACGTGCCGTCGTCGAGGTCGTGCCGCAGTTCGGCGGCGAAGCGGTGGTGCACGCGATCGTCGACGAAGCTCCACGCCGAGCACGACAGCCGCGCGCCCGGGTCGAGGAGGCGTTCGGGGCGGGCGTAGTAGGCCTCGTTGAAGCCGTCGGTGCAGTCGATCGGGATGGGCACGCCGACCACCGAGGTGTGCCCGCCGAGGCCGTCGGCGATGTCGTCCACCGACGGGTAGCGCCCGGCCTCGGTTTCGATCACTTCGGGCGCGTAGTCGAGCAGCCAGAAGCGGCGCAGCAGCTCCGGGTCGCAGGTGAGGATGGCGATCGGGCCGCGCGTGACGCGGCGCATCTCCTTGAGGCCGGTCCACAGGTCGTTCCACTGGTGCACGCTGAACGTGCTCATCGCGCCCTCGAACGCCCGGTCCGGGAACGGGAGCTTCTCGGCGACGGCGTCGACCGCCGGCGGCAGGCCCGCCGGACGCTGCGCCCGCATCGAGGCCGACGGCTCGACCGCGGTCACTTCGCGGTCTTCGGGTTCGTACGCGCCGGCGCCCGCGCCGACGTTCAGCACGGTCCGCGCGTCACCCAGTGCGTCGACGATGTACTGGCCGATCCGGGGATCCGGCTTGCGGTAGTCGGTGTAGACCCCGCCGATGGCGCCGTAGTCGGCGTCCCCGGCGCTGCCGTCCGCACGTCGCTGGCTCATGTCCAGAAACTAGCAGCGGAACGCGGCTGCCCGGTCGTTGCTCCGCGGGGTGTAAGCGAGCGTCGGACATCCGGCGCAGCCGTCAATTTCTGTCGCAAACTTGCGTAAGTTCGTCCGACTATTGCGGTTTCTTGTCCGGGATTCGTATGATCCCGGTCACAGAGGTCCCCACCTGCTGCGGAAAGGCCAGTGCCGCCCATGACTCCCAGCTCTGTGTTCAGTGCGCCCAAGTTCAGGTTCGGCGCCCTCGCCGCGGCCGTGATCGCGGCCGCCGGGCTCACCATCGCCGCCGTTCCGGCGGGCACCGCCGCGCTCGCCGCCGGCCGCGGCGCGACGGTTCCCTTCCTGGAGCAGGAAGCGGAAACCGCCGCGACGAACGGCCAGGTCATCGGCCCGAACCGCGCCGCGGGCACCCTCGCCGGCGAGGCTTCCGGCCGGAAGGCGGTGACGCTCTCCGGCCAGGGCCAGTACGTCGAGTTCACCCTCACCGCACCGGCGAACTCGATCGACTTCCGGTACAGCGTCCCGGACTCCGCGAGCGGGACGATCTCGCTCTACGCCGGCGGTGCCCACAACCGGGACATCCCGCTGACGTCGAAGTGGGCCTGGTACTACGGCTCGTACCCGTTCACCAACAACCCGGGTGACGGGCACGCCCACCACTTCTACGACGAGACCCGCGCGCTGCTCGGCACGTCGTACCCGGCCGGGACGAAGATCAGGCTGCAGATCGATGCGGGCGACGTCACGCCGGTGACGGTCGACCTCGCCGACTTCGAGCAGGTCGGCGCGGCCGCGGCCCGGCCGGCGAACTCGGTGTCCGTCACCGATTACGGCGCCACCGCGGGCGACACGAGCGACGACGCCGGCGCGTTCGACTCGGCCGTCGCGGCGGCCCGCGGCCAGGGCAAGGAAGTCTGGATCCCGTCCGGCACCTTCACCCTCGGCCACCACATCACGGTCGACCAGGTGACCATCCGCGGCGCCGGGCCCTGGTACTCGGTGCTGACCGGGCCGCGCGCCGGGATCTTCGGGAAGGGCGAACCGGAAAGCTGCGGGACGCCGACGTACCCCGGCAACCCGGCCGTCCCCGGGGTCAGCAGCGCGGTGAAGCTCTACGACTTCGCGATCATCGGGCAGGTCGACGCCCGCGTCGACTGCGACCAGTCGAACGCCATCGGCGGGGCCTTGGGCGGTGGCTCGGTCGTGCAGAACCTGTGGCTGCAGCACACGAAGGTCGGGCTGTGGCTCGACGGGCCGTTCGACGGGCTCACCGTGACCGGCAACCGGATCCTCGACCAGACCGCCGACGGGCTGAACCTGCACCAGGGCATCAGCAACGTCACCGTGACGGGCAACTTCCTGCGCAACACCGGCGACGACGGCCTGGCGATGTGGTCCGAGCACCAAGCCGACCACCACAACACGTTCTCCTTCAACACCGTGCTGCTGCCGATCCTCGCCAACAACATCGCGATCTACGGCGGGCACGACAACACCGTGTCCGACAACGTCGTCGCCGACAACCAGGACCAGGGCGGCGGCCTGCACATCGCGAACCGGTTCAGCGCGGTGCCGCTCTCGGGCACCACGACCGTCGCGCGCAACACCGCGATCCGCACCGGCGTGCTCGACTCGAACTGGCAGTTCGGCGTCGGCGCGCTGTGGTTCGACGGCCGCGACTCGGCGATCACCGGCCGCGTCGACGTCAGCGACCTCGACCTGCTGGACAACAACTACGAGGCCATCCAGTTCATCGACAGCGCCACCACGGACGTGCACTTCACGAACGTCCGGATCAGCGGTGCCGGGACGTTCGCCTGGCAGATCCAGGCCAAGCCGACCGGTTCGGTGAAGAACGTCGTCGCGACCGGCATCGGCCGGGCGGGCGTCTACAACTGCATGGGGCCGGACGCGATGGCCGGCCTCGCCGACCAGGGCGGCAACTCGGGCTGGACGACGACGTACTGCGGCTCGTGGCCGGCCCCGGTCTACGGCTCGGACAACGGCGGCACGACGACTCCGCCCACCACCACACCGCCGACCACCACACCGACCCAGCCCGGCGGGAACCTGGCGCTGCACAAGGCGGTCAGCGCGTCCGGGTCGCAAGGGGGTTTCCCGCCGGGCAACGCCGTCGACGGCGACGCGAACTCCTACTGGGAGAGCACGAACAACGCGTTCCCGCAGTCGCTGACCGTCGACTTCGGCAGCACGGTCACCGTCTCCCGGCTGGTGCTGAAGCTGCCGCCGTCCTCGGCGTGGGGCACCCGCACGCAGACGATCTCGGTCGACGGGATCAAGGCCGCGGCGAGCTACACCTTCAACCCCGCGTCCGGGAACACCGCGACGGTGACCTTCCCGGCGACCTCGCAGCGCACCCTGCGCCTGACTTTCACCGGCAACACCGGCTGGCCCGCCGGGCAGCTGTCCGAACTCGAAGCCTATTCCTCCTGACCAGGAAGGTGATGACGATGTCCCGCATCCCGGCTTTACTCGCCGTCGCGCTGGCCGCGTCCGGTCTGACGGTGCTTTCGGGCGCCGCCCCCGCCGCGGCGGCGACCTGTCCGGCGACCGCGTCCGGCGGCGCGAGCGTGCCGTTCCGGACCGTCGAGGCCGAGTGTTCGGCGACCAACGGCTCGGCCGTCGGCCCCGACTACACGCAAGCCTCGCTCGCCTCGGAAGCCTCCGGACGGCAGGCCGTCCGGATCACCACCGGCCAGTACGTCGAGTTCACGCTGCCCGCCGCGGCCAACTCGATCAACGTCCACTACAGCGTCCCGGACGGCTCGTCGGGCCGTCTCACGGTGTCGGTCAACGGGACCAAGCTGGCCCTGCCGGTCACTTCGCGTTATTCCTATGTGGACACCAGCTGGATCCCCGGCGCCAAGACGCACCACTTCTTCGACGACGCCCGGCTGCTGCTGGGCCAGAACCTGGCCGCCGGGGCGAAGGTGCGGGTGCAGGCCGACTCCGGCGACGTCGGCCAGGCGACCATCGACCTCGCCGACTTCGAGCAGGTCGGCGGCGCGGGCACGAAACCGGCGAACGCCCTGTCGGTCACCGACTACGGTGCCACCGCGAACGACGCCTCGGACGACTCCCAGGCGTTCCGCAACGGCCTGGCCGCGGCCCGTTCGCAAGGCCGGGAACTGTGGGTGCCGTCCGGGCGCTTCGAAATCTCCTCGGCGCTGCAGATCGACCAGACGACCGTCCGGGGCGCGGGCCAGTGGTACACCGTGCTGCACGGCAACAACATCTTCAACAACGGCAGCGCGTCCGGGAACATCAAGCTGTACGACTTCGCCGTCTTCGGTGACGTGACCGAACGCAACGACGGCAGCCCGGACAACGCGTTCCACGGCGTCCTCGGCACCGGCTCGGTCGTGTCGGGTCTGTGGATCCAGGACACGAAGTGCGGGCTGTGGCTGATGAACGGCGCGTCCTCGAACCTCACCATCGAGAACAACCGCATCCTCGACACCCAGGCCGACGGCGTGAACTTCGACGGCGCCGTCACGAACTCGGCGCTGCGCAACAACTACCTGCGCAACAACGGCGACGACGGGCTCGCGCTGTGGTCCAACGGCCAGGCGGACTCCGGCAACACCATCGCGAACAACACCGTCGTGCAGCCCAACCTGGCCAACGGCATCGCGCTGTACGGCGGCTCCAACAACACGGTGAGCGGCAACCTCGTCCAGGACACCAACGCCCTCGGCGGCGGCTACCTGGTCGCGAACCGGTTCAACTCGGTGCCGCTTTCGGGCACGGTGACGTTGTCGAACAACACCGCGCTGCGGGCCGGGGCGCTCGACCCGAACTGGCAGTTCGGCGTCGGTGCGCTGTGGTTCGACGCCCGCGACCAGGCCATCACCGGCGTGACCGTCCGCGTCACCGGGTTCACCGCGATCCAGAGCCCGTACGAGGCCATCCAGTTCATCGACGGCAACGGCGCGGGCAAGCCGATCCAGGGCATCACCATCGACGGCGTCTCCGTGCAGGGCGTCGGCACGTTCGTGGCACAGTCGCAGACTCAGGGGTCGGTGTCGATCAGCAACCTGACCGCGTCCGGCGTCGGCGTCACCGGGACGTACAACTGCCCCTACCCGACGTCGATCCCGCGGATGACCTTCACCGGCTCCGGCAACAACGGCTGGACCGGCACCTGGGGCGACTGCTCGACCTGGCCCGCGCCGAACTCGGGGCCCCAGCAGCCGCCGCAGTCCGGCACCAACCTCGCCCGGGGGAAGGCGATCAGCTCGTCGTCCCAGCAGGGCGGGTTCCCGCCGTCGAACGCCAACGACGGGGACGCCAACTCGTACTGGGAGAGCGCGAACAACGCGTTCCCGCAGACGCTGACGGTGGACCTGGACGCGGCGGCGTCGATCAACAAGGTGACGCTTCGCCTGCCGCCGTCGTCGGCGTGGGGTGCGCGCACCCAGACGGTGACGATCTCCGGCAGCACCGACGGCGGTTCGTACACGACGCTGGTGGGTTCGCGCGGCTACACGTTCGACCCGGCGTCCGGCAACACGGCGTCGGTGTCCTTCGCGACGACGTCCCAGCGGTTCGTGCGGCTGACGTTCACCGGCAACACGGGCTGGCCCGCCGGCCAGGCGTCGGAATTCGAGGTGGCCGCGGCCTAGTTTTGCTGGGCACAGTGTGACGAACCCGCACGGCGGCTCGACGGTTCCGCACGGGAACCGCCGGGCCGCCGTGCCCTGCACTAGTCTCGCCGGACCGATCACCCCGGGGAGGACCAGTGCCGCGTCTGCTGCTCGTCGAGGACGACGAACCGCTGGCCGAAGCGCTTTCGCTGGCCTTGCGCGCGCTGGGCCACGAGGTCGTCCACGCCCCCACCGGCGAGCACGCGCTGACTTCGCTGGGCGACGCCGAGTTCGTCCTCCTCGACGTCATGCTGCCCGGCATCGACGGCTTCGAGGTCTGCCGCCGCATCCGCGCCCGCAGCCGGCTGCCGATCGTGCTGCTGACCGCGCGCGGCGACCCGATCGACGTCGTCGCCGGGCTCGAGTGCGGCGCCGACGACTACGTGGTCAAGCCGGCCGAGCCGCGCGTGCTCGACGCGCGGATCAAGGCGATCGGCCGCCGCGCGCAGCCGGCCGTGCCGGAAGCCGGCCTGCTGCGGGTGGGCGAGCTGGCGATCGACGCCGCCGCGATGAGCGTCACCCGCGGCGGCGAGGAACTGGCGCTGACCGCCACCGAGATCCGGCTGCTCGTCGAGTTCGCCGAGCACCCGAACCAGGTGCTCAGCCGCCAGGTGCTGCTCAAGCGCGTCTGGGACTACGGCTACGTCGGCGACTCGCGGATCGTCGACGCGGCGGTCGCGCGGCTGCGGGCGAAGGTCGAGGACGACCCGGCGAACCCGGTGCTGCTGCGGACGGTCCGCGGCCTCGGCTACCGCCTGGTGACGAGGTGAGGCTTCCCGCGATCAGCCTGCGGACGCGGATCGTCGCGGCGATCGTCGGGGTGACCACGACGGCGACGGCGGTGATGGCCTTCTTCGCCTACCAGGTGCAGGCCGAGGGCGCGGTGCAGGCGTTCACCATCTCCGCCCACTCCCGCATGATCAGCGACAACATCGACCTGCAGAAGAAGCTCGATGTGGCCCGGCCGGAGGAACGGGTCCACCTCATCCTCGACGACCTCAGGTCGCTGCCCGTCGGCTGGCTGCTCGTGACCGCACCACCCGGCAAGCCGTTCGTCACGGTCGCCCGCGCCCCCCTGGAACTCGACGGGCACCGGGTCGAGTACCTCGGCCCGCTCCGGATGGTCGCCACGGAAACCCCGGAGGAGCTGCTGAGGCCGGTCGAAGCCGAAGTGCTGCCCCGCCCGTTCGGCGGGATCGACCAGAAAACCGCGGTCACCACGAACCCGGAGACCGGCCGCTCGGTGCTGGTGGTGAGCCGCAACCTCGGCAACACCGGCTACCTGCTGGTCGAGTTCTTCGATCTCGGCGTGCTCGAAACCGATCTCGGCGCGCTGCGCCGGAACCTGGCGCTCATCGCGCTCGGGGTGAGTGTGTTCGGGGTCGGCGTCGCGTTCCTGATCGGACGCCGGATCCGCCGTCCCATCAAGGCTTTGTCCACGGCCGCCGACGAGCTGGGTGCGGGCGAACTCGGCACCCGCGTTCCGGTCAAGGGCCGGGACGAGGTGGCCGCGCTCGCCGCGTCGTTCAACACGATGGCCGCGCGGCTCGGCGAATCCATCGAAGAGCTGCACGCGAAAGACCGGCAGCAGCGGCGGTTCGTCGCCGACGTCGCCCACGACCTGCGGACCCCGCTCGCCTCGATGCTCGCCACCGTCGACACCCTCGACCACGGCGAGCCCGCCACCCGCGGCCGCGCCGCCGAGATCCTCGGCACCCAGGCGCGGCGGCTGGCGAAACTCGTCGAAGACCTCCTGGAAATCGCCCGCTTCGACGCCGGGAAGGCCGACCTGCGGGTGGCGCCCGTCGACCTGGCCGACCTGGTCGTGGACGCCGCCGACGTCACCGGCGTCGAGGCCGCCGTGACGGCGAGCGGGGACGTCACGGTCGTCGCCGATCCGCGGCGGGTGCACACCGTGGTGGCGAACCTGCTGAGCAACGCCGTCCGGCACGGGGCCGCGCCGGTCACGGTCACCCTCGACGGGACCGGTGACGACGTCATCGTGCGCGTCGCCGACGCCGGCCCGGGCGTGCCGGAAGACCTGCTGCCGCTGCTGTTCGACCGGTTCACCCGCGGCGACCACGCGCGTCAGGCGACCGAGGGCAGCGGGCTCGGGCTGGCGATCGCCCGGGAGAACGTGCTGGCGCACGGCGGATCGCTCACGGTGCACAACGACGGCGGCGCCGTGTTCACCGTGCGGTTGCCCCGGGGTGTCGAGAACGCCTGATCGGTGGTCAGCTCGCGGGGGTGCTGCGCGTCGAAGTACGGCAGCGGCAGGTAGGCGAGCAGCGCCGCGGCGGCGAGCAGCGGGAGCGGGCGAAGGGACCGGGCCGGGCTCAGCCACAGCACCACGGCGAAGTTGACGACCAGCAGGAATCCCCAGCGCGCCCAATCCCAGCCTGCGAAGGCGAGCAACGCCGGAGCCGCGACCGCCGCGACGGCGAGCGCGTCGAGGCGTTGCAGCAGGGCGCCGAGCACGACCACAGCGAAGATCGGGGCCAAGAGCAGCAGGACTTCGGTGATCGAGTACAGCTGCCAGCTTTCGCTCTGGGTGCGTTCGAACAGCGCCAGCGCGTCGGCTCGCGGGGTGAAATCCGCGGTGGCCATCGCGCTCTGGAGCCGCGCGACCGAGCCCGCGCTCGACGCCGGGAGTGCGAGCACGGCGACCTCCGCCACGACCAGCGGCCCGAGCAGCATCGCCGTGATCCGCACCGAAGACTGCCGCAGCAGCACGACCGCGAAGACCGGGAGGACGGTGAGCGCCGCGATCTCGTGGGTGAACACCGCGGCCGTCATCAGCCCGGAGGCCACCGCGGGCCGGCGCGGCAGCTGCCCCAGCGCGGCGAACAGCAGCAGGTACAGGACCTGGTCGAAGTAGCCCACTTCGTGGAAGAGGAAGCCGCCGGACGGCAGCAGCAGCCAGCCGACGACCAGGAGCTTCCGGCCGGGGTGCCGGGCGCGGGCGAACGCGACGGTCACCACCACCAGCACCGCGGTCAGGACGGCGAGCGCGGCGGCGGCGAAGACCCAGTACGCGTATCCGGTCGCGAGGGCGAGCGGGTGGAGCAGGGTGCCGACGAGGAACCGGCGGTGGAAGCCGTCGGTCAGCGCGACGGCTTCGAGCGTCACGGCCCAGTCACCCGGCAGGCGGAAACCGCGGTAGGCGGCGAGGAGCAGGGCGAGCGCAAAAAGCGTGTTGAGGCCGCGGGTGGTGGTGGTGGTGCGGGCGAGGGTGGTGGTGGTGCGGGCTTGGGTGGTGGTGGTGCGGGCTTGGGTGGTGGTGGTGCGGGCTTGGGTGGTGG
>NZ_PPHF01000072.1 GCF_002904335.1 Amycolatopsis sp. CA-126428
CTCGCCACCGACCCCCAGCAACGACTCCTCCTCGAAACCGCCTGGGAAGCCCTCGAACACGCCGGCATCACCGCCCAAGCCCTCCGCGGCAGCCGGACCGGCGTCTACACCGGTGTCATCTACAACCAGTACGTCCCGGGTGTCTCGGAGGCGACCGACGGCTACTTCCTCACCGGCAACACCACGAGCGTGGCTTCGGGCCGGGTGTCCTACACGCTGGGGCTGGAGGGCCCGGCGGTGACCGTGGACACCGCGTGCTCGTCTTCCCTGGTGGCGATGCACCTGGCGGCCCAGGCGCTGCGCACGCGGGCGTGCGACCTCGCCCTGGCCGGTGGGGCGACGGTGATGCCCACGCCGAGCCTGTTCCTGGAGTTCAGCCGCCAACGCGGCCTGGCGCCGGACGGCCGGTGCAAGTCGTTCGGCGCGGCGGCCGACGGCGCCGGGTTCTCCGAAGGTGCCGGCCTGCTCCTGCTGGAACGGCTCTCCGACGCCGAGCGCAACGGGCACCGGGTGCTGGCGGTGCTGCGCGGCAGCGCGATCAACTCCGACGGCGCGTCCAACGGGCTCACCGCGCCCAACGGCCCGGCCCAGGAACGCGTGATCGAACAGGCGCTCGCCGACGCGCAGCTGTCCACATCGGACGTTGACGTGGTCGAGGCGCACGGCACGGGCACGACCCTGGGTGATCCGATCGAGGCGACCGCCTTGCTGGCCACCTACGGCCGCCACCGCGAGCGGCCGCTGTGGCTGGGTTCGGTGAAGTCCAACCTCGGGCACACGCAGGCGGCCGCCGGCGTGGCCGGGGTGATCAAGATGGTGCAGGCGATGCGGCACGAAACCCTGCCGAAGACCCTGCACGCCGCCGAGCCGTCGCCGCACGTGGAGTGGGCCGCCGGGGCCGTCTCGCTGCTGACCGAGGCCACCCCCTGGCGCCGCGGCGACCGCGTCCGCCGGGCGGGGGTGTCGTCGTTCGGCATCTCCGGCACCAACGCCCACGTCATCCTCGAAGAACCGCCGGCCACCGAAGTCCCCCCGCGGGAACTCCCGGCGCTGCCGGTGCCGTGGATCCTCTCCGGCCGCACCGGAAGCGCCCTGCGCGAGCAAGCCCGTAACCTGTCCTCAGTGGACGGACATCCTCTCGACGTCGGCCACTCCCTCGCCACCACCCGCACCCGGTTCGCCCACCGCGCCGCGATCGTCGGAAGCACGCCGGAGGAGCTGCGGGCGGGATTGGCCGCGCTGGCGGACGAGCTTCCCGCCGCCCATCTCCACGTCGGTACCCCGGCCGGCGAGCTCGGCCCGGTGTTCGTGTTCCCGGGCCAGGGTTCCCAGTGGGACGGCATGGCCGTCGACCTCTACCGCGAATCACCGGTCTTCGCCCGATATCTCGACGCCTGCGCCGAAGCGCTGCGCCCCCACGTCGACTGGTCGCTGATCGACGTCCTCCACGGGCCGGGCATGGACCGCGTCGACGTCATCCAGCCCGCCCTCTGGGCCGTCATGGTGTCGCTGGCCAAGCTGTGGCAGCACTACGGAGTGGAGCCCACCGCCGTCGTCGGACACTCCCAAGGCGAAATCGCCGCCGCCCACATCGCCGGAGCCCTCACCCTCGACGACTCCGCGAGGATCGTCGCCCTGCGCTCCCAAGCCATCACCACCATCGCCGGCACCGGCGGCATGATGTCCGTCCCCCTGCCCGCCGACGACGTCCGG
>NZ_PPHF01000073.1 GCF_002904335.1 Amycolatopsis sp. CA-126428
ACCATCTACACGGCCGCGTCAGTGGCCTGAGAAACAGTCAGCTCCGGTGTCAACCGAAGTCTGGGCAGACCCCAGCTCGGTGACGTTCATGTACGTGCTGATGCGGGCGTTCGAGGTCGAGTACACTGCGGCGCGGGACGCCTCGCGGTGGCACGAGTTCCACGGCGGCCCGCAGGCGCTGTCGGACGAGGACCTGGAGAAGCTGCTCGCCCCGTGGCTTGGTTGCTGACTATCGCGCGCTCGCTGCTATGATCTTTGGGCATTCGTTGTTATAAAGGACCAGGTAGTCGGCGTCCGCGGGCGAGCCGTGTTGCGGCTGATCAGGTGCATTCGAGGTGATCAGTAACTTCGCACTGAGTGGCATTTGAGGTACTTGACGTTCTAAATGGCTTTCCGTGGTCGTCGACGGTCAAAATCCCGCTTTCTCCTGCTGATGACCAATGTATGTCGACAACCCACAGGCAATCGCAGGTAGCTGTGTTGGCGTCGAGGACGAATGTTTCAGCGTCTGTCTCTGCGACGCGGTATGGGAACGCAATCGGCTTGTTTTCGAAGCTTGGCGAGTCGGGCAAGTAAGCCCCAGGCGAGAATGTTGGCTTGGCTTGAGGCGGTTCCTTGTCGAGGTTTACGTCGAGCCATCTGAAGGCCCACTGATCTCCGCAGCCGCGCTCGAGAAGGGTGCCTGAGATCGGAGGCCGCCTTTCGGTCGTCCGCACTGTTATGTCGGTCAGAACAACCTGGGTTTGGCTGCGTCCCTGTACTGACAGTTGAAGATGTCCTCCGTAGCCATTGCCGGAGGCTGCAGCCCCTCCGCGTCCATCTGGCCAATCTCTCCAGCCATGTGGAAAGGAATTAATGTTCTGAAGAGTTGCTATATTTACCTTCGCAGGTTCCAGGGGAACTATCCATCCGGTTCCGCACATCGGTGTAAGGGGTTCCACTGCGACTGTAAATGGCGCCTGCGTGGCGGAATTTCTGTATACGGTCCAACCGATTACGCTGGCGACTGCGAGGATTGTGACCCCGCTTACCGATAATGTAATCTTTGTCTTCCTGCTTCGAGTTCTTCGAGCTTTACTGTAAACGTACATGTCGCGACCAATGGTGTGTGGGTTCACGACAAAATTGTTGTTGCCATCGATTTTAGTCGAATTGTCGAAGCTGCTGGCCTCGTTTGTGCGTCTCTGCGTTGAATCTTCATCCGAGGTTCGTTTGTCCTTGGATTTCGTCACTGCAACCTCCCGAGGCCAACGCCGTGTCAGGAGGTCGCGCGCTGGCGGGGCATCGTTACGGCAAGGCATGTTTTTGCAGGTGCAGGTCCTGCAGGGGCGGCTACGCGTAACAATCCGTCCATCCTCGGAGACTGAGGGGGCGAAGGCGAAGGTGTGACGTCCATGCGCTGAGAGGAGGCAAGCCCGTGGATGATGCCCGTTCGGCTTGGCCTTGGAGCGCGCGTTGGCCGCTGCGGGTGGGTGTCGTTCCGCCGTTGGCTGGGTGCTTCCAGCAGCGCGTATCCGGGGTGGTCGGCGGTGCGCGCTCCGGCATGGATTGGGGAACGCCAACGCAGATTCGGGTGCTGGCTGGTCTTGGTGGCGTGGGCAAGACGCAGGTCGCGGCGTACTACGTCGAACGCGAGTGGGCGCGTCGTGCCGTGGATCTGCTGGTGTGGGTGACTGCGACGTCGAAGGACGCGATCGTCGCCGGCTACGCCGAGACGGCGTTCCGTGTCTTCGGTGTCGAGGAAGGCGGCCCGCTGCATGCAGCGGAACGGCTGCTCGCGTGGCTGGCCGGGACCGATAAGGCGTGGCTAGTCGCGCTGGACGATGTGCAGGACCCGGCGGACGTGCGTGGCTTGTTACCGCCCGCGGTTGGAAGCGGGCAGGTGGTTATCACAACGCGGCGACGTGACGCCGCGCTCGCGCGGCTGGGGCGCTCCATGTTCGAGGTAAACGTCTTCACGCCTGAAGAATCCGTGGCATATCTGCATGCCGCACTTGCGGACACGCCGCACCTGACCGACGGTGCTGAGGAGCTCGCCGAGGACCTCGGACACCTGCCACTGGCGCTGGCGCAGGTGGCCGCGTATCTGATCGACCGTGACCTGTCATGCACCGACTATCGGGCTCGGCTGGCCGATCGTCGCCGGAAGCTCGCAGATGTACTACCCACCCGCAGTGAGCTACCCGATGACCATCGCGACACCGTCGCAGCGACCTGGTCGTTGTCGGTCGACCTCGCCGACCACCTGACGCCCGCGGGATTGGCACGCCCATTGCTGACAGTCGCGTCGCTGGTGGACCCCAATGGCTGTCCGATCGACGTGTTCACGGGCGCCTCGCTGCTGACGTATCTGCAGACCGTCACCGGACGCCGCGTCAGACCCGATGACGTGCGGGACGTGCTGCGTGGGCTGCACCGACTCAGCTTGATCAGTACCGAACGCCACCTCGGTGTACGGATTCACGCGCTGGTCCAACGCGCGATCCGCGAGACCCTCAGCTACTCCGGTCTTGACCAGATCGCAGACGTCACCGCCCAAGCGCTCCTCGATGTATGGCCCGAGGTCGAACCTGATCTTAACGTGGCGCAAGTGCTGCGCTCGAACGCTGAATCACTCCACGCGCATGCGGAGACGTCTCTGTGGGATGGTGCCGGGTATCGCGTTCTCTTCCGTGCCGCGAAGAGCCTCGGCGACCTGGGGCTAGCTTCCGCAGCTGCAGCGGCGTACGAAAAGCTCGTCACATCAGCCGGACAGCACAACCGACCCACGGACAGCCGTGTGGTGCTCGGTGCTCGCAAAGAACACGCCCGCTGGCAAGGCGAGGCGGGCGACCCGAGAGCCGCCGTGACCGCGTTCATCCCGCTGTTCGAGGACTACCGGCAGGCGGTTGGCCCCGACGATCCTGACACCCTGAACTTGCGAGGGCATCTCGGGTACTGGCGCCGAAAGGCCGAAGACGTGACCGGCGCAGTGGCCGACTACGAGGAGCTGCTCGTGGACAACACTCGTGTGCTCGGTGCTGAGCACCCCTACACTCTAAGTGTGCGAGCAAACCTCGCCCAATGGCGAGGCGAGGACGGAGACCCAGCCGGCGCCGCCGCTGCAACAGATGCACTGATTGCGGACATCACGCGAGCGCTGGGGCCTGATGACATCCAGGCGTTGTGGAACCGAAGCAACCGCGCGCACTGGCAGGGCGAACTCGGCGACGCGGCTGGCGCGGTCGATGCACTCCGGGAACTGCTGATAGACCACCAGCGGGTCTTAGGACCAAGTCATCCGCATACCCTCAGGGTTCGACAGAGCGTCGCCGAGTGGCTGGGCGTGGCAGGGTGTTCACGTGAGGCGGCCGAGGAACTCGAGAGTCTGATGGACGACGTAGTTCGCGCATTCGGCCCACATCATCCCGACACTATCCACACGTCCAGCCGCCTTGCCTATTGGCGTGATAAAGCTGGTTTGGCCAGCTGACCGAAAAGGCAAGGTGATCGAACATGTTGACTTCAATATCGGCGATCGGCGGCCTGGTTGGCCTTGTATTCTCTGTCATCCTTCTTTCGTTTCAAACGAGGGCCGTAGCAAGGCAAACGAAGATCAGTAACTCAATCGCCGCGATGAGCGCGATTCGTGATTCGACAACCGATTTGCGAGAGATTTACTCATTCTTTATTGATCGCCCTGAACTTCGTCCATACTTCTATGGCGCGAAGCCATGTCCGCAATGGGGTCGAACCCGTGCGCGAGTCTTGACGATCGCCGAAATGCTGGCGGACGCCTTGGAGAGTGGTCACCTCGCAACTCAGTTGGCCCCTGCTTCGGAGTCGCACGACGACTGGATCGATTACTGCAAGTCGATGCTGCGCACGGGCCCGGCGTTCGCTGATCTTGTTCGACGGTATCCTGCCTGGTGGCCGCGCCTTCACCGATTGCTTGGGGCTGATACGACCTTTGGTTGTTCGGGTGCGTTTGATGAGACGCCAGGGGGCCGTCGACCTCCGGGCTCCGCTGGGCGAGTCCCAGGCGTAGCCGATCGTCGCAGTATCAAGGTGGACCAGGCTGCAGTGCTTGGTGTCGTCCTGGCTGCTGCCGTCAGCATTTCCGCTGCTGAGGGTGTATGGGAGCCGCTTGAGTCGATCGTCGGGGTCGTATTGCTTTTGCTTGTTGCGGCGTACGTTGATACAGGGCGGATCACCGGCAAAGGTCTGCGGGTCCAACGGTGGGCTGTGTCCGGGGTGGTGGGTCTCGGTGGCGTCCTCGTGGCAGCCTGGCCGCTTCAGTTGTCGGGACTTAAGCCAGGCAGCGCCGCGCTGAATGGATGGCTATGTGGGGTGTGGCTGTCGGTGGTCTTTGCGTATCTAGTGTGTCTAGCCGTACGTCGTTCTGGGCGCCGGCCCCTCCGGCGTTCGAAGGAGCTGTTCTCCAGGGGTGTGGCGGCTATCTGGCGGCGCTTCACGCGAGTGGCGTGAGAAATCGCTCTCTGAGTGCATCGCGTGGCTGTGAGCTGCACCTACCTAGATGTTGTCGTTGCTGTAAACAGTGCGCATGGGTTATGTGATGCAAATTTTGTTTCTTTGTAGCTGGCCGAAGCGCAAAAGTTTGCGTATCCGAAGCCGAGCCCACCACCCGGTGCCGCTGCGTCGTGACCATCGCCGTCGAGCGCTGGTCTGCCACTCGTCGACCTTGCCTACGATCCTGATCGTCATGGTCATCACGTCTCTCATCGAGCGTCGGTTGTAACGGTCGAAGCATGATTTGAGCTCAGCCCGTGGGCGGCGCGGATCAGCACGGCGTGGGTGCTGGCAGGGCCGCCGCTGTAGCCGACCCCCTCGTGGCCTCATGTGGGCGCATCGGGGCCGGGTCGGTGCGCAGGCGCCCGTTGCCGGTCGGGTCAGGACCAGCAGTGCGGTGGAGGTCTCGGATTCGTCGCGGCGAGTATGGTCTCGTCGGTCCAGGTCTCCACGACCTGTAGGGCTACCGACGACAAACCCGAACCCGGGTCCTGGTAGCACGACCCGTGCGGCGCCACCCAGAAGATCGCCGAACGCGTCATCCAGAACCTCCGCAAGTGATGCCGCGCCAGCGCGCCTGCCAGCGTGGGCACGCCGGGTATCCACGGCGCCGGGAGACGACAGTGAGCGCGACGGGTCGTTGCCGTATGACCTGGGACGATGTTGCGTTCGGACCAGCCTTGCGAGGGCCGCCCGTGAGCCAGATCACCTCAGCGGTAACCTGTAGGCGTCGAGCCTTTCGAGTCTCGATCGCGCACCGCTTCGGTGGTCCTGAAACTCGGGCGCCGCAGACCTGTGAGCTGCAGCGTGACGCGATTTCGGCGGCATCCCGCACGGGATGATCAACCCGGCACGAGTCGGCGGACCGGAATCACAACCCGACCGACGGCAACTCCGAGCTGGCCCGCCACGACCCGGACCTGAGAGCCGGCGACTGACGGATTGGACGCCCATCCCGCGGCATGCGGGCTCTGGCGGCGGGGTCGAGACGGCACGTCGCCCTCGGCCTTTGCGCGCGAGTGTCCTAGGAGGGCACCGTGAGCACCACATCGATCTCCACAGCAGAGCCCGGCTCCGACGACGACGGGAAGATGCCGGCTCTCAAGCACCGACCGCGGCCCCTGCCGACACCGCTCCCGGCACGCAACCTCACCTCCGTCCGGTCCGCGCTGCAACGCAACCAGGCTGTCAACCTGCCCGACGAGGCCGCGTCGGTGATCACCGGCGGCCTGACCGATCCGGACCGATTCAAGCTGCTGGTCGAGCCGTACCCGGCGGCGGACGGCGGGCAGACGTCGTTGCTGAACTCCAAGCGTGTCGGTGAGGGCGACGTGTTCGTCACCCAGCAGCACGACCGGTTCATCGACATCGGCGTCATCCCTGATCTGGCCGGCGCCCGCTGGGCCCACACGCTCCTCAATCAGCTCGACAACGCGACTGGAGAGCGGCCGGCGGCGAACCTCACGACCGCCACCGGACCGAACAACAGGCCCTATGCGATGCTCGAGCTGCAGGTCGCCGACCACCAAGAGTTCGCTGCGCGGATCCGGGAAGCCTTCGTCAGGACCCTTCCGGACAACTCGACCGTCGGCAACGACTACACCGCCAGCGTCCTGCAGTCCGGCGTGAAGGAGCCATTGCTGCTCGTCCCGATCCGAATCCGGTTCGCGGATGGATCGGCGGACGAGTACTACCTCGTCGCGATCGACGGCAACTCCCGCCTCGTATCGATGTGGAAGGGACGGGTCGGCGGGAAGGTCGACGACGCGGCGACCGCCTGCATCGAGACCGTCGTCGGGACGATCACCAGCAAGTCGGTGCAGCGGGCCTCGGCTCGGCACGTGCGTGACCAGCTCACCTCCCGGATCGTTCGGGTCAACAAGGGGCTGAAGGAAGCGGTCCTCAGCGAGGCGACGATCCGCGCCGGGCACACCACCACCGCGCCTTCCGTTGTCGTGGTCGGCGGGCTGACCACTGACGGCGCGGGTCCGCTGACCGACTTGGTCGCCGCGCGCGAGGACGTGATCGCGACGATCCACACGGACGCGACACCGTGGGGTGCGGTGGCACAGGCGGAGCAGGGAATGGCCCGTCTGCTCCGTCGCGCCCTCAACGGTCGCCTGATCACCGCTGACGAGCGGATGGTGATCGAGGGCCGCTGCACCGTAGAGCAGATGCACGCCACACTCGGTGTTCCCGCGCACCGGCTGTGGGCGGTCGCGGTCACGCTCAGGGCGATCCTGACGACGTGGTACCCCGAGATGCGGACCCTGTTTGCGGAGGAATTCAACAACAGCAGGCCGAACCGCCTGGCGATCGGCAAGCAGATCGCGGCCACGGCGCTGTCCGGGTATCGGTCGTGGGAGGGCTACGGGGTCGCAGTTAACGCCTTCGCCGACGGCGGCCCGATCAGCGAGCAGGTGTGGGAGACCACGTGGAAGCTGACCCAGGGTGAGACGCCGTTCGAGGTCCTGGACGCAGTCCTCCGGGCGGCGTTGGACGGAGACCAGTCGGCGATCGCCGAGCTGTGCGTCCTCGGCGGTGCCGCGGCGATGCTCGACGGGCTGATCACCCGTGACCGCGGGTCGAAGCTGAATCCCCTGGCTGGCGGTGAGGTCCGTTACGTGCCTCTGCGGATGCGCCCGTACCGCGTGGTGGAGGAGCTCGCCAAGTCCAAGGGCGGCTTGAAGACGCTGCACTCACTGGCCGTCGCGCACATCAACGAGGGGATCGCCAAGCAGTTTCACACGCACAACGACCCGGAAGGCACGTTCGTTGACGGCGACCCCGTCATGGACTTGAGCGACGTGCAGGCGGAGATTTACTCGGAGTGGCACATCGTCTACGCGGCCGACCCGCAGCGCTCGCAGGAGGCCATCGACGCTGCCACGAAGGACCAGTCCGGCGGCGGGGATGGGAAGCCGACGGAGCCGGAAGCAGTCAAGCTCCGACGGATGCTGCTCGATGGAGCGCAGGCGGTGCAGAAGGCGACCCTCGGGCTTGCGACGCTCTCGCAGTCGCAGGGCAAGGCCGTCTTCGGTGGCTACGAAAACGTCGAGGCGATCAAGGTCAGCCTCCAGGAGAGTCGCGACGTCCTGAACACCTACGGTCCTGCCCCGCGGGTAATCATCGCCGATGACCCGGATGACGACGAAGTCGAGGGGGCCCTGTTCGGAGATGACGGCGCTCCGTTGGTGCGCGCATGACGCCGAACGCGATCATGCGGCGCCAGATCGAGCAGGCTGTGGGCCTGATGCGGCCGGTGCTCGACCTGCCGGCCGGCGGCCTCCAGGCCTGCACGATGGCCGTAGCGCGCTACGCGCGGGTGTCGTCGACGCCGACCTCGGCGGTGTACATCACCTGGGATCCCCGGGGCGGCTGCCGGTACGTGGGAAGCGGCTGCCGGCTCGAGGACGTGACTGCTGTTCGAGCCCGGGTGCGCGAACACCTGCGGCGACGGGAACGACGCGCCCGCTGGTACGCCGTGACGATCCTGCCCGTGACACCGAAGACGTCGCTGGAGGTCATCCGCCGATGCGAAGGCTGGGTTGCCTTCGTACTCAGGCCCGCTGAAGGTTCGGCTCATCCGTTGATCGACATGGAAGCGCCGATCACCGCGGCGTGAGACGCAGGAAGTGGTGGTGGCGTGCTCCGATGGCCTCGGAGCCCGCCGCCACCGTTCCCATCAATACTCCGCTGGCCATAGTTGGTCTTGGTGTTGGGCACATGCGGGCCGAGGTAGCCTACGCAGAGCAGCCCGCTGCGGCCGAGGTCGTCGAAGAAATGCAATCGGGGTGCCGTCGCCTTGTGACAGGTGTGACACATGTCGCATTCGAATGTTCAAGGTGCTTGAGCTGCGTGAACGCGGAATGACTTGATGTTGTAAAAGGGTAGGTATGGGTGAACCACTCGCGAATTTTCGTCGCGTTATATCGGCGATATATCGGATTGTTGATCCGGCGCCTGCT
>NZ_PPHF01000074.1 GCF_002904335.1 Amycolatopsis sp. CA-126428
GCTCAACAGCGACTCAATCAGCAGGTCGCGGCCTGATTCTGCTCTCGAGGTTGACACAAGGGGTGTCATGACGCGTCCTTTCGCGGCCGGGCTTCTTCGCCGGCCATGCGGCCCAGCAGGACGTCGAGGCGCCGGTAGCGCTCCTCGGCCTGCCGCCGGTACCGCTCGATCCACTTGGTCATCAGGTCGAACACCTCGGCATCCAGGTGGACGGGACGGCGCTGGGCGTCCTTGCTGCGCGTGACCAGCCCGGCTTCCTCCAGCACCTTCACGTGCTTGGAGACCGCCTGGAGACTCATGTCGTACGGCTCGGCCAGCTCGCCCACGGTCGCGTCCGCGCCGGCCAGCCGCGCCACCAGATCGCGCCGCGTCGGGTCGGCCAGTGCCGCGAACACCCGGTTGAGCCGTTCGCTGTCTTCGTCCACCGGTTCGTCCTCAACTCTTCGGTTGAGCAAGACGGTAGGTGCTCTCCGGGAGGTTGTCAACCTGATGGTTGAGAAAGGGTGGGGGCTCCGCGTGCGGAGCCCCCACCCGGTGGATCAGAAGTGGTCGGGCGTGTCGATGCGGCTCCGGACCAGGGCGCCGGACGCGGTCAACCGGCCGGTGCCGTAGTCGCTGCCCGCGCAGGTGCCCGGTTGCAGCGCGGCACTGCTTTCGTCCGCGTCGGAGTAGGTCCAGTTCGCGTAGCTGATCTGCAGCTGGTCGAGCAGATCCAGCCAGGCCGTGGTGCTTTGCTGGTCCAGGGAGCCGCCGCCGGTCGCGGTCACCGTGCCGAACTCGGTGACGAACAGCGGCAGCTTCGCCGCCGCCCGGCTCACCGTGGCGCGGTAGTTGTCCTTGTGGCTGGCGGCGTAGAAGTGGAACGTGTACATGATGTTCGCGGCGTTGACCGGGTTGTTGACGATCTCGGTTTCGCTGGAGCCGTCGGAGACGCCGAGCGACGACCACCCGCGGGTGCCGACGATCACGACGGCGTCCGGGTCGGTGGCGCGGATCACCGGGATGACCTGTTCGGCGTAGCTCTTGATGGCGCCCCAGCTGACGCCGTTGGGTTCGTTGGCGATCTCGTAGATCACGTTCTTCTTGGCCGCGTTGCGCGCGGCCACCGCCGCGAAGAACGTCTTGGCGCGGTCGAGGTTGTAGTTCGGATCGCCCGGGGTGAGGGTGTGGAAGTCGACGATCGCGTACATCCCGCGTTCCTCGGCTTCGCCGACGAGGCTGTTGACCCGGTCGGTGAACCAGGCCGGGTTGGTCTCGTAGCCCTTTTCCTGCACGTACATGGCGATGCGGAGCAGGTCGGCGTGCCAGTCGTTCGCGAGCGCGTTCAGGGACGCGTCGTTGTAGCAGGAATCGAACCACTGGAGGCCGTGCGTGCTCATGCCGCGCAGCTGGATCGCGCGGTTCGCCTCGTTGCACAGGTGGACGCCGCAGACGTGCAGCTGCCCGTTGGCGGCGAGCGGCGTGCCACCGGGGGAGGGCGTGGTGGTGGTCGTCGGAGTGGTGGTCGTGGGCGTGGCGGGCGTGGTGGTGGTCGTGGTCGACCCGGTGCAGGTGACGCCGTTCAGGGTGAAGGACGTCGGAACCGGGTTGGCGCCGGTCGTGGTGCCGGTGAAGCCGAGATCGGTGGTGGCCCCCGTGGCGAGGGTCCGGTTCCAGTCGGGGTTGGCCGCGGTGGCGATCGCGCCGGACTGCGCCCAGGTGGCGTTCCAGCCCTGGGCGACCTTCTGGCCGCCGTCGGGGAAGGTGAACCGGAGCAGCCAGCCGGTGATCGCGTCACCCAGGTTGGTGACCTTGACGCCGGCCTGGAAGCCGCCTTGCCACTGGTTGGTGATGGTGTAGTCGACGCGGCAGCCTTGCGCGGCGGCCGAGGCCTGGGGCATGGCCAGGACGGCCGTGCCGCCGAGAACCGTCGCGCCGGCGGCCGCCAGTGCGGTGATGGAGCGCTTCATTGAACTCCCTTGGGTCCGGTGTTCGAAGATTTCACCAGGCTGGGAGCGCTCCCAGGAATGAGAACATTCGGCGCCGGTCCGCGTCAAGACTTCGCGCTTCGATGTCCTGCGGGTATCACCGGCGGGTCCGGCTACATCGGCCGGGCCACGATCGCGGAACCGGTGCGGACGGGGCACGCCGTCGAGGCACTCGCCCGCAGCGACCACGCCGAGGCGGGGGCGATCCTTACATCGGCGAAGGGGACGACCACTGGGCACTGGTCCACGTCGGCGACCTCGCCCGGTTGTACGTGGCGGCGTTGCCGGCCGGACCGGGGTCGGTCCACGTCGGGGTGGGCGGGGTGAACCGGGTGCGAAGGAGGTCGCCGAGGCGTGTGCGCACGCGGCCGGCCTGGCCGGGAAGACCACGTCGATCACGCTGGAGCAGGCGCGGGCCGAGATGGGCCCGGCCGCCGACGCCTTCGCCCTCGACCAGGAGTTCACCCCGGCCAAGGGCGCGGCGGGGGGTGGGCTGGGAGCCGCGGTACCCGGATCCCGTGCGGGTGCTCGCCGGCGGCTGAGCGACCGCCGGGACTAGCACCGGCGGGCCGCCGCGGCGTGGCCGGCCCCGGATGTCTGACCCGGTCACCAGGGATTTCGGCCGCGAGTCGCGGACCGGCCGTCCGCTCCGTATGGTGTGCCCAGCCGTGTGGCGGGTCGACGTTCGTGGGAAAGCCGGGGAGCATGCAGCCGGAGGAGTGGCGGGATCTCGTCGACGGCCTGCCCGTCGTCGTGTGGGAAGCCGACGCCCGCAGCGGCGCCTTCTCCTTCGTCTCCGACGCCTCGCGCACCCTCCTGGGCCACCCGCCCGAGTCGTGGGCGGCCGATCCCGGGTTCGCCCTCTCGGTGGTGCACCCGCAGGACCGCGACCACTGCGCGCGGGCCCGGGAGGCGGGCCGGGCCCAGGGCGGCTACGAAGTCACCTACCGCGCCCTGACCGCCGACGGCCGGGTGGTGTGGCTGCACGAAATCGGGCGGGTGCGGCCCGGCGGCGAGACGATCGGCGGCGTGCTGCTGGACGCCTCCGGACGGCGGTCCGAAGCGGAGCGGCAGCGGTTCCTCGCCGAGTTCGAACGGGGCCTGCAGGAACTGGACGACGCCGAGGACGTCATGGCCTACGCGGCCCGCAGCCTCGGTGAACACCTCGGCGCGGACCGCTGCGCCTACGCCGAAGCGGAAGACGACGAAGACCACTTCCTGATGAGCGGGGACCACGCCACCGGCCTGCCGCCGCTGCCCGGCCGCTTCGCCATGTCGGCGTTCGGGGACGGCTGCATGCGCGCGATGCGGGCCGGGCGGTCGTGGGTGGTCGCCGACAGCCGCCACGACGACCGCCTCGAGCCCGCGGACCTGGACGCCTACCGCGTGACCGGCATCCGCGCCGTCATCTGCGTACCGCTGCTGCGCGGCGGCCGGTTCGTCGCGGCGATGGCCGTGCACCAGGCCACGGTCCGGGAGTGGACGGACGCGGAGGTCGAGCTGGTCGAGCTCATCGTGAGCCGGTGCTGGGAGTCCATCCAGCGCACGCACGCCGGCCGCGCCCTGCGGGACAGCGAACAACGGCACCGGCTGCTGGTGGAACGCGCCACCGACGCGATCTGGGTGCTCGACCGCGACCTGCGGTTCGCCGAGATCAACCCCGCGGCTTGCGAACTGCTCGGGTACGCGCGCGAGGACCTGATCGGCACGCCGATCACCGCCCTGCTCGACGAGGCCGGGAGCGAACGGTGGCGGCAGCTGATCGCCCGGCCGGGTGATGTCCGGGAGACCAGCGAAGTCGACCACGTGCGCCGGGCCGACGGCACGGAAATGGCGCTGGAGCTGAGCATCCAGGCCACCCCCTCGGGCGTGCAGGCGATCGGCCGCGACGTCACCGAGCGCCGGCGGCGCGAAGCCGAGCGCGAGCTCCTGCTGCAGCGTGAGCACGAGATCGCCGAGACGCTGCAGCGCAGCCTCCTGCCGCGTGAACTGCCCGCCCTGCCCCGGATCGCCGCCGCGGCCCGCTACCAGCCGGCCGCCGTGCACGCCCAGACCGGCGGGGACTGGTACGAGCTGGTGGCGGTGGGGCCGACCCGCGTCGCGCTGTCCGTCGGCGACGTCGTGGGCAAGGGACCGCAGGCGGCGGCGGTGATGGGCCAGCTGCGCAGCGCGCTGGCCGGCAGCCTGCTCGACGGCCACGGCCCGGCCGCCGCCCTCGACCGCCTCGACGCCTTCGCGGCGCGCACGGCGGGGGCGGCCGGCACGACCTGCGCGTGCCTCACGCTCGACTGGGAGACCGGCGAACTGCGCTGGGCCGTGGCCGGGCACCCGCCGCCGGTGCTCGTCGAGGAGGGCGGCGCCCGGCTGCTGTCCGGCGGCGGCGCCGTGCTCGGCGGCCCGGACCGGGCGCACCACCGCGAGCACGCCGTGACGCTGGCGCCCGGCGCCTCGGTGCTCCTGTACACCGACGGCCTCGTCGAGCGGCGCGACGAGCCGATCGACGAAGGACTCCGGCGGCTGTGCGAAGCCGCCACCCGCGCCCACGCGGCCGCGCCGGAGCGGCTGGTCACCGCGATCGGTGCGGCCCTGCTCGACAGCGGCCAGGAGGACGACGTCGCCCTGCTGGCGATCCGCTTGGTGCCCCCGCCCCTGCGGCGCTCCGCGGCCGCCCGGCCCGACGTGCTGCGGCGCCTGCGCGAGGACCTCGCGCGCTGGTCGGCGCTCGCCGGGCTGCCCGCGGAGCTCCACCAGGACCTGAGCCTCGCGCTGGGGGAGGCCGTGGCGAACTCCGTCGAGCACGCCTTCCCGGAGACGCCGGGCGAGGTGGCGTACTCGGTGACCCGCACGGCGGACGGCCGCCTCGAGGCCCTCGTCCGCGACGACGGCCGCTGGCGCCGCGAACCGGCGGACAACAGCCACCGCGGCCGCGGCATCGCAATCATCAAGGCCCTGTCCGAGGAATTCGGCATCGACCACGGCGGTGAGGGCACCGCCGTCCGGTTCCGCATCGCGCCGGAGCCGGGCGCCGCACCGGAAAGCCCGCCGGTGGCACCGGAAATCGTGGTCCCGGCCACGGTGTCGGTCGACGAAGGCGGGCCGGGCCCCCTGGCGTTGAAGCTGACCGGCGACCTCGACTTGGCGACCATCGACGAGGTCCGGGCGGCCGTCCTGGCCAGCGTCGAAGCCACGGCCGTCGAGTCGGTGGTCGTCGACCTGACCGGACTGCGTTACTTGAGCAGCTGCGGCATCGCCCTGCTGCTCGACGTCGCGGCCGTGGCCCGGCGCCGTGGCCTGGCTGTCACCACCCGGGCAAGCGCTGCTTCCGCGCCGCTGCGCATCCTCGAGCTCGCGGGCCTTGTGGGGGTGCCGTCCGGAGCGTTCGTGGTGGAAAGTGTTGCGCCGTAAGGGTGGTGTACCTGATCAGCGGCCCCGGTTGACCGCGCTGATGTCGTCCTGAAGCCGTTCCCGCACGTTCGAACTGGCGTCCCGCGGTGCGGGTGCCGCCTGGCGGGAGGGCTCGCCCGCCGGGCCCGGGACCGGGAACACCTGGTGCTCTCCGGGCAGCGGGACACCCGGGCAGATGGTCGCCGCGGGGCGGCCGGTGCCGAGGTAGAAGCCGTTCACCAGGTCGTCCACACAGGAATTGCCGCTGACCGCGTACTGGCCGTGGAAGGGTGACTCCGCCACCGAGATCATCGGGATCCCGGCCGCGCGCGCCGCCGCCTCCGCCTGCTCGTAGCCGGTTTGCGGGTCGAACTCGCCCTGGACGACCAGGATGTTCTTCGCGGCCCGCGGCGAGAGGGTCGGCAGCTGGTGCTGGGGCGCGTCGGACCAGAAGCCGCACGCCTCGCTGAGGCCGTACGCCCAGCCGAACAGCGGGTAGGCCGGCCCCTGCAGGTCGCTGAGCAGCTTGTACCAGCTCGCGGTCCGCGTCGGCTGGTCGCCGCACGCCACGGCCAGCCGGGTACCCGGGACGTCGGCGTAGTCGGGCTCCGGCGGGTCCGCCGCCACGTCGGCCGCGGTCAGCCGGTCGGCCGGCCGGCCGAAGACGGCCCGGGAGGCCCGGTCCAGGTCGCTGCGCAGCGCGGCGGGCGCGGGGGCGGCGGCCGCGCCGTCGAGCGCGGCCGCGCCCTTGGTGAGGACCAGGGCGCCGGTCAGCCACTGCCGGGGGCTGCCGTTGCCGACGAAGACCGAGTCGAAGACGTCGGGTGGCACGCCCTTTTCCTTGAAGAAGGTCCGCAGCCGTTCCCACTTGACGCGGACTTCCGCGGCGGTCTTGCCGAGCTGCTCCGGGAACCGCCGGGCCAGCCACGGCGCGTAGACGCGGTCGAACTGGCGCTGGTCGATCTTCGGGAACGCCTCGAACGCGGCTTGGAGACGGCCTTCGAAGTTCACGCTGGAGTCGAGGACCATCTTGCCGGCCTGCTCCGGGAACAGCGACGCGTACTTCGCGCCGAGCCAGGTGCCGTAGGAGAAGCCGAGGTAGTTCAGCTTCTCGTCGTCCAGCAGCGCGCGGATCAGGTCCATGTCGTGCGTGGTCTGCCAGGTGGTGATGTACGGCGCGAGCGCGTCGCTCTGGCACGCTTCGGCCAGCACGCGCGGCGTCCGCTGGTGCAGCGCGATGCTGCTCGCCGAGCGGTCGCGGGCGTCGAGGTCGTCATCCTGCGGCAGCCGCCCCAGCGGCACCCGGCACACGTACCCCTCGTCCGTGCCGCCTTCCTGGCCGGTGCCCCGGGGGTCCATCCCGACGATGTCGTAGTGCTCGTTCAGCTTCGGTTCCAGGCCGGCCAGCGCACCCGCGAGCGAAGTGCCCCGGCCGCCGGGGCCGCCCGGGTTCACCAGGATCGCGCCCTGCCGGCTGCCGGTCGCGGGCACGCGGCTGATCGCCACCTGCAGGTCGGTGCCGGCCGACGGGGCCGCCCAGTCCCGCGGGACGGTGATCCGCGCGCACTGTGCGGCCGGGCCTGTCCGCTGCTTGAACGGGCACGCGCCCCAGGAGACCTCCTGCCCCCGGTACGGCGCGAGCGGGTCGGGCGTGGTCGCGGCGGCGGGCGCCGTGGCCGCCACCAGGACCGAGACGGCCACCGCCAGCCCTGCTCGGGACGTTCGCACCGCAGTTTCCTTCCTCACTCACCAGCCGTGAAGATCCAAGCACGCCCGGTGGGGGAGAAGCAGCACGAAGACCGCGGGGCGCGCCAGGGAACGCCCGATCCGGTGAATGCGGCCGGTCGGTCAGGTGCGGTAAGGGCCGTGGTTCCCGAGATCGGGGCTGATCCGCGGGTGCGGGCCGTCCTGGCCGGGCACCGGGGTGACGGCGGGGCGCCACGCGGGGTCCGTCGAGGCCGGCTCGACGACCACCTCGGTGGCCGGCCGGACGTAGGTTTCGGTGCCGCGCGGCTCGCCGTCGCGGTCCTGGAAGTGGTTCTCGACGATCCGGTCCTGCCGGCGCTGGGCGAGCACGGCCAGCGTGAGCACGTGGGCCACGGCCATCAGCAGCAGGAAGATGCCGAGCCGGCCGACCAGGGCGGCCGTCGAACCCGACCACTGCGGGCCGACGACGGAGAGCAGGGCGAGCACGCCGAAGGAGACGAGGTGGAAGACGGTCACCACCATCCACGCCAGCGAGCCGGTCCCCTCACCGCCGTCCGGCCCGCTCAAGTAGCGCCGGCCACCGCGGTAGAGCACCTGGCCGTCGGCCACCACGAAGACCAGGCCGATGATCAGGAATCCGGTGAGGTCGTTGTCGGGCATGCGTCTCCTCCTCGTTTCCGTCGGAGTACCCGGCCGGGCCGCCCGCGGGCGGCGATTCACCGGAACGAGCGACCGGTCGGCCGCCTCACACCGGGAATCAAACCCGCTCGCCGAACGCTTGAGGGGACGTGAAGAAGATTGGCTTCCTCTCGTTCGGCCACTGGTCGGCGAGCGCGCACTCCGAGACCCGGTCGGCCGCCGACTTCCTGCACCAGTCGATCGACCTGGCGGTGGCCGCCGAGGAGCTGGGTGTGGACGGCGCGTACTTCCGCGTGCACCACTTCGCGCAGCAGGCGGCGAGCCCGTTCCCCCTGCTCGCGGCGATCGGCGCGCGGACGTCGAGGATCGAAATCGGCACCGGTGTGATCGACATGCGCTACGAGAACCCGCTGTACATGATCGAGGACGCGGGCGCGGCCGACCTCATCTCCGGCGGCCGGCTCCAGCTCGGCCTCAGCCGGGGATCCCCCGAGCAGGTGATCGACGGCTGGCGCTACTTCGGCTACGCCCCGGGTGAGGGCGAAACGGACGCCGACATGGCCCGGCAGCACAGCGAGGTGTTCCTCAAGCTGCTCGAGGGCGAGGGGTTCGCCCAGCCGAACCCGCGCCCGATGTTCGCCAACCCGCCGGGCCTGCTGCGGCTCGAACCGCACTCCGAGGGCCTGCGGGACCGCATCTGGTGGGGCTCCGGCTCGAACGCGACGAGCGTCTGGGCCGCGAAGCTGGGGATGAACCTGCAGAGCTCGACGCTCAAGGACGACGAGACGGGCGAGCCGCTGCACGTCCAGCAGCGCAAGCAGATCGAGGCCTACCGCGAGGCGTGGGCCGAAGCCGGGCACGAGCGCGAGCCGCGGGTCTCGGTCAGCCGCAGCATCTTCGCCCTGACCAACGACCAGGACCGCGCCTACTTCGGCCGCGACCGCCATTCGCGCGACCAGGTCGGCATGATCGACGAGAACACCCGGGCGATCTTCGGCCGGTCCTACGCGGGGGAGCCCGACGAGCTCGTGGGGCAGCTCAAGGAGGACGAAGCGATCCAGGCCGCGGACACCTTGCTGCTCACCGTCCCGAGCCAGCTCGGCGTCGACTACAACGCGCACGTGCTGGAGAGCATTCTCACCCACGTGGCCCCGGAGCTGGGCTGGCGCTGAGGGGGACGGCCCGGTGGCGGCCGGGCCGGTCTCCGATCAGCCGTGGGAGACGTTGAGGCCGTAGAACGCGACCCGCGCGCCCTTCGTCGTGCTGCTCGAAGAGGACTGGTTGTACGAGCCGGCCTTGAAGTACTGCCTGTAAGCCTTGAACGACGACGGGATGCCGTAGTGCGTGGTGCTCCCGTTGACCGTCAGGTCGATCGTGTTGCCGCCGGAAATCCCGATCGTGTAGGTCCACGTCTTGCCGGCCGGGACGTGGCCGACGGTGTGGGACGTCTGCCCGCCGTCGGGGGAGTTCTCGGTGCCCAGCACGATGTCCCCGCTCGCCCGGTAGTACAGCTCCAGCAGCGGTTTCGTCGACGAGCCGCCGGTGCCGAGGTGCACCTGGCCGACGCACACGTTCGACGTCACCGAAACCACCCGCAGCGTCGCGCTCAGCTTGTGCGACCCGCTCAGCGACCAGTTCGCGGCGGAGCCGTCGCGGTTCATCTCGCGCAGCTCCGAGCGCGCGTAGTTCGAATTCGGCGTCGTGACGCCCTTTTCCGGGGCCCAGAAGGTCATCGCGCCGTCGCGGGTGTCGGTGTAGAAGTAGCTGTCCTGGAAGCCGTTCGGGCCCTGCAGCCGGGACGACGAGATGGTCGTCGGGCTGCCCGGCGAGCCGACCGGCTCCTGCAGCTGCCAGACCGACAGGTCGAAGTTGCCGCCCGGGGCCACGGACGGATCCGCCGCCAGCGCGGGGGACGCGGTGGCCACGGCCAGCGCCGGGATCGCCAGGAGGGCGAGGAAAGCACGCACACGCATCGTTGGGTGTCCTTTCGCGGTGGAACGCACCATTCGTTCACGGACGTGAAATAAATGGTCTGGACAACCCGGCGGCGTGGACTCACGGTAGGTCGGCGATCGCCCCGGTGTCAAGATCGCCGCGCACACGGACGGGCCCGGCCGATCGCGGGGATCGGCCGGGCCCGTGCGGGGGTGGATCAGGCGAGGTCGAAGCGGTCGAGCTCCATGACCTTCGTCCACGCGGCGATGAAGTCGGCCACGAACTTTTCGCGAGCGTCGTCGCTGGCGTAGACCTCGGCCAGCGCCCGCAGCTGCGAGTTCGAACCGAAGACGAGGTCGACCGCGGTGGCGGTCCACTTCACCTGGTCGGTCGTCACGTCGCGGATCTCGTAGACGTTCTCCGTCGACTCCGACGCCTTCCACCGGGTGCCCGGCGCGAGCAGGTTGGCGAAGAAATCGTTGGTGAGCACGCCCGGCTGGTCGGTGAGGACACCGTGCGCGGCACCGCCGTGGTTCGTCCCGAGGGAGCGCAGGCCGCCGACGAGGGCGGTCATCTCGGGCGCGGACAGGCCGAGCATGTAGGCGCGCTCGACGAGCAGCACCTCCGGCTGCAGCTTCTCGCCGGCCCGCAGGTAGTTGCGGAACCCGTCGGCGCGCGGCTCCATCACCTTGAAGGAGTCGACGTCGGTCTGCTCCTGCGAGGCGTCGGTGCGGCCCGGGTGGAACGGCACGGTCGTCTCGACGCCGGCGTCGAGCGCCGCCTTCTCGACGGCCGCCGAGCCGGCCAGCACGATGAGGTCGGCGAGCGAGATCTTCGCGCCGCCCGCCTCGTTGAACTCGCGCTGGATGCCCTCGAGGGTCGCCAGGACCTTGCCGAGCTGCTCGGGCTGGTTGACCTCCCAGTTGCGCTGCGGCTCCAGGCGGATCCGGGCGCCGTTCGCACCACCGCGCTTGTCGGTGGAGCGGAAGCTCGCGGCCGACGCCCACGCGGTCGAAACCAGCTCGGAAACCGAAAGGCCGGAGTCCAGCACCTTCGCCTTGAGCGCGGTGATGTCGGCGTCGCCCACGAGGTCGCCCTCGGCGGCGGGCACCGGGTCCTGCCACAGCTGCGGCTCGGCGACCCACGGGCCCAGGAAGCGGCTGACCGGGCCCATGTCGCGGTGCAGCAGCTTGTACCAGGCCTTGGCGAAGGCCAGCGCGAACTCGTCCGGGTTCTCCAGGAAGCGGCGCGAGATCGGGCCGTAGACCGGGTCGAAGCGCAGCGACAGGTCCGTCGTGAGCATCGTCGGCTTGTGCTTCTTGTTCGGGTCGTACGGGTCCGGGATGATCTCCGGGGCGTCCTTGGCGACGTACTGCTTGCCGCCGCCGGGGCTCGTGGTGAGCTCCCACTCGAAGCCGAAGAGGATCTCGAAGAAGCGGTTGCTCCACTCGGTCGGCTTGTCGGTCCAGGTCACCTCGAGCCCGCTGGTGATCGCGTCCGGGCCCTTGCCGCTGCCGTGCGTGCTCAGCCAGCCGAGGCCCTGCGTCTCCAGCGGGGCACCCTCGGGCTCCGGGCCGACGTGGTCGTCGGCGATCGCGGCACCGTGGGTCTTGCCGAAGGTGTGGCCGCCGGCGATGAGGGCGACGGTCTCCTCGTCGTTCATCGCCATCCGGGCGAAGGTCTCGCGGATGAAGTGCGCCGCCGCCTCGAAGTCCGCGCTGCCGCGGGGACCCTCGGGGTTGACGTAGATGAGCCCCATCTCGGTCGCGCCGACCTCGGGCGCCATTTCCGAGTCGCTGACGTAGCGCTCGTCGCCCAGCCAGTCGTCCTCCGGGCCCCAGATGATCTCCTCGGGCTCCCAGACGTCCACCCGGCCGAAGCCGAAGCCGAAGGTCTTGAAGCCCATCGACTCCAGGGCGACGTTGCCGGCGAGCACGAGCAGGTCGGCCCACGAGATCTTCTGGCCGTACTTCTGCTTGACCGGCCACAGCAGGCGGCGCGCCTTGTCGAGGTTGGCGTTGTCGGGCCAGCTGTTGAGCGGGGCGAAGCGCTGGTTGCCGTCACCGGCGCCGCCGCGGCCGTCGTGGATGCGGTAGGTGCCCGCGGCGTGCCAGCTCAGGCGGATCATCAGGCCGCCGTAGTGCCCGAAGTCGGCCGGCCACCAGTCCTGGGAGGTGGTGAGCACCTCGGTGATGTCACGCTTGAGGGCGTCGACGTCGAGCTTCGCGAACTCCTTGGCGTAGCTGAAGTTCTCGCCGAGCGGGTTGCCCTTCGCGGAGTGGGCGTGCAGCACCGACAGGTCGAGCTGGTTGGGCCACCAGTCCTTGTTCGTGCGCGGACGGCCGCCCGTCTTCGGCGTCGGGGAGTCGATCGCCGGGTTTTCGCTCTCGCTGCCGTGCGCGGTCACCGAGTCGTGCGCGACCGGGCAACCGGCCGCCGCCTTCTTGTCCACGCCCTGCGCGCTGGACGGGTTGTCCTGGGTGGAGCTCATTTACTTCCTTCCGGGAGCGGCGAATCATTTCGGGGGCGTCCGGCCGCGCACTCGGGGCAGGTGCCCCAGTAGACGACCTCCGCCTGGTCGATCACGTAACCGTGGTCGTCCGAAGCGGTGAGACAGGGGGTGTGGCCGACGGCGCACTCGACGTCGGCTATCGCCCCGCACGAACGGCACACGACGTGGTGGTGGTTGTCACCCACCCGGGTCTCGTAGCGGGCGTTCGCCCCGGCCGGCTGGATGCGCCGGATGAGCCCGGTGTCGGTGAGCGCCCGCAGCACGTCGTAGATCGTCTGGTGCGACACCGCCGGGTACCCGGCCCGCACCAGATCGATCACCGTTTCGGTGTCGACGTGGGGATGGTCGCGCAACGCGGCCAGCACGGCCAGGCGGGGCCGGGTGACCCGCAGCGAGACCGCCCGCAGCTGCGCTTCGAAGTCTGACATCGCCGCCGACCCTAGGGCGCTTTCTGGAATGAGTCAAGTTATGGCGGTGGCGGATTGAGCCATCCGGGGTTCACGCTGAGTCAGCGGCATGGCTAGGCTCCGGGCATGCCGGACACGCAGTACGAAGACCTCCTCCGCCACGTCCTCGACACGGGCACCCGCAAGGGCGACCGTACCGGCACGGGCACGCGGTCGATCTTCGGGCATCAGCTGCGCTACCGCCTGTCCGAGGGCTTTCCGCTGATCACCACGAAGAAGGTCCACTTCCGCTCGATCGCCTACGAGCTGCTGTGGTTCCTGCGCGGCGACGCGAACGTCTCGTGGCTGCGCGAGCACGGCGTCACGATCTGGGACGAGTGGGCGGCCGAAGACGGGGACCTGGGCCCGGTCTACGGCGTGCAGTGGCGCTCGTGGCCGACCCCGGACGGCGGACACATCGACCAGATCGCCGAGGTCCTGCGCACGCTGCGTGAGAACCCGGACTCGCGGCGGATCATCGTCTCCGCGTGGAACGTCGCCGACATCCCGCGCATGGCGCTGCCGCCGTGCCACGCGTTCTTCCAGTTCCACGTCGCCGACGGCAGGCTGTCCTGCCAGCTGTACCAGCGCAGCGCGGACCTGTTCCTCGGCGTGCCGTTCAACATCGCGAGCTACGCGCTGCTGACGCACATGATCGCCGCGCAGGTCGGCCTCGGCGTCGGCGACTTCATCTGGACCGGCGGCGACTGCCACGTCTACGACAACCACGTCGAGCAGGTGCGCACCCAGCTGGCGCGGGACGCGCGGCCCTTCCCGGCACTGGAGCTGAAGCCGGCGGACAGCCTGTTCGAGTACACCTACGAGCACTTCTCGATCGAGGGCTACGACCCGCACCCGGGCATCAAGGCGCCGGTGGCGGTGTGATCGGGCTGGTCTGGGCGCAGGCGGCGAACGGGGTCATCGGGCGGGACGGCGAGCTGCCGTGGCACCTGCCGGAGGACCTGCGGCACTTCAAGGAGCTGACCGCGGGGGCGGCCGTGCTGATGGGCCGCCGCACCTGGGCGTCGCTGCCGCCGCGGTTCCGGCCGCTGCCGGGGCGGCGCAACCTGGTGCTGTCCGCGACCCCGCAGGAGGGCGTCGAGACGTTCCCGGATCTGCCGTCCGCGCTCGCCGCGGTTTCCGGTGACCTCTGGGTGATCGGCGGCGCGGCGGTCTACCGGGCAACGTTGCCGATCGCGGACCGGGTCGTGGTCACGGAGCTCCGGGAGTCCTTCGAGGGGGACACGTACGCGCCGGAGGTGGGGCGGCCGGCGGACTCCGCGGGGGACTGGCTGGCGTCCTCGACCGGGCTGCACTACCGCTTCCTGACCTGGGGCTGAGGCCCGCTCCGCCGCCCGGGCCGTTGCGCTCCCCGGGGTCGGCGCTATACGGTTGCCTGAACTAGAACACGTTACAGTTCTAGGGGCCGGTCGTAGCGAGGAGCGGACATGGCGAAAAGGGCGGCGCGCGGCGACGAGGCCGACTACGTCGTCGTCGGGTCGGGGAGCTCGGGCGCGACGATCGCGGGACGGCTCGCTCGGGCCGGGGCCAGCGTGATCGTCCTCGAAGCCGGGAAGAGCGACGAGCAGCTGCTCATCAAGAAACCCGGGCTCGTCGGGCCGATGCACGCCGTGCCGCAGCTCAAGAAGCCGCTCGACTGGGGCTACTACGGCGTTCCGCAGAAACACGTTCTCGATCGCCGGATGCCGGTGCCGCGCGGCCGGGTCGTCGGCGGCTCCAGCTCCATCAACGGCATGGTCTACGTCCGCGGCAACCGCGCCAACTTCGACTCCTGGGCCGCCGAGGGCAACACCGGCTGGGACGCCGACAGCGTCAACGCCGCCTACAAGCGCATGGAGGACTTCGAAGACGGCGAGAACGCCTTCCGCGGCGCGGGCGGGCCGATCCGGGTCACCCGCGCGAAGAACCCCCAGGAGGGCTCGCTGCAGTTCGTCGACGCCACCGCCGACGCGCTCGGCTGCAAGATCCTCGACGACTACAACGCCGAGTCCCAAGAAGGCGTCAGCCGGATGCAGCAGAACGCCGCCGACGGCCTGCGCTACAGCGCCTCGCGCGGCTACCTCCACAACGCGCCCTCGACGTTGCAGCTGCAGTCCCGGGTGCTGGTCGAGAAGGTGCTCATCGAGAACGGCCGCGCCGTCGGCGTCGAGGTCCTCGACCGCGGCCGGCGGCGCACCATCCGGGCCGCCAAGGAGGTCATCCTCTCCGCCGGCGTCATCGGCTCCGCGCAGCTGCTCATGCTGTCCGGCATCGGCCACGCCGAGCACCTGAAGGAACACGGCATCGGCGTCGTCGCCGACCTGCCCGTCGGCGACAACATGCACGACCACATGTTCCACGCCCTGACGTTCCACGTGACCACCAGCAAGAACAAGGGCACGGCGCCGTACTTCGCCCGCGGCCTGGCCCGCGAGCTGCTGCGCCCCGGCACGACGTTCCTGGCGAACTCGGTCTTCGAGGCGGTCGCGTTCCTGCGGACCTCGCAGGCCGGGGCGATCCCCGACCTGCAGCTGCACCTCCTGCCGTGGGCGTACGTCTCGCCCAACCAGGACGCGCCGATCCGGCACGACGTCGACAAGCGCCCCGCGCTCACCGTGCTCACGACGCTCATCTACCCGAAGAGCCGCGGCACGCTGCGCCTCACCTCGGCCGATCCTGCCGCGGCCCCGGACATCGACTTCCAGTACCTGTCCGACCCGGCCGACCTCGAACTGCTCGGCGAAGGCTCGGAGATGGTGCGCGAGATCTTCGCGTCCCAGGCGTTCAAGGGCGCGGTCAAGGAAGAGATCCACCCGGGCAAGGACCTCAGGGGCCAAGCCCTGCGCGACGCGATCCTCAACCGCGCGACCTCGGTCTACCACGGCGTCGGCACCTGCCGGATGGGCGTCGACGAACTCGCCGTCGTCGGGCCCGACCTGCGCGTGCGCGGGGTCGAGGGGCTGCGGGTCTGCGACGCTTCGATCATGCCGTCGATCACCGGCGGCAACACCAACGCGCCCTGCATCATGATCGGGGAAATGGGCGCCCAGCTCGTCCTCGGGAGCAAGTCATGACCGTCACGCCGCTCGAACTCGCCCGTCCGGCGTCGGTCACCGACGCTTTCCTGCGGCAGCTCGTGGCCCGGGTGCCCGGCTCGTCCGGCGCGACCTGGAAGCTCACCGAGGTCTACACCGGCGACGTGCTCGTCGAGCTGCCGCAATCCACACCGGAGGACATCGAGCGGGCGTTCGCCGTCGCGCGCGAGGCCCAGCGGAAGTGGGCCGCCACGCCGGTGAAGGAGCGGCTGGCGGTGTTCCGGCGGGCGCACGCGCTGTTCGTCGAGCACGCGCGGACCGTCGCCGACCTCATCCAGGTCGAGAGCGGCAAGAACCGGCGGATGGCGATCGAGGAGACCTGCGACCCGCCGATGGTGATGAGCCACTACCTGAAGCGGGCCGCGAAGCTGCTGGCGCCGACGAAGCGCGGCGGCCCGGTCCCGATGCTCACGACGTCGACCGAAGTCCGGCTGCCCAAGGGGGTCGTCGGGATCATCGCGCCCTGGAACTTCCCGTTCGCCACCGGGGTTTCCGACGCGATCCCGGCGCTCATGGCCGGCAACGCGGTGGTGCTGAAGCCCGACAACAAGACCGCGCTGTCGCCGCTCTACGGCGTCCGGCTGCTCGAGGAAGCCGGCTTGCCCGAGGGGCTGTTCCAGGTGGTGTGCGGCGAGGGCCCGGACGTCGGCCCCACGCTGATCGACCGCGCCGACTACGTGATGTTCACCGGTTCGACGGCGACCGGCCGGGTGATCGGCGAGCGGGCGGGCCGCAACCTCATCGGCTGCTGCCTCGAGCTCGGCGGCAAGAACCCGATGATCGTCCTGGCGGACGCCGATCTTTCCGAGGCCGTTCCGGGCGCGATCTTCGGCGCGTTCGGCAACACGGGCCAGATCTGCATGCACATCGAGCGGATCTACCTGCCGGAATCCCGGTACGAGGAGTTCAAGACGGCGTTCGTGGCGGCGGCCTCGGCCCTCGACGTCCGCGCGGCGTACGACTTCGGTCCCGACATGGGCTCGCTGGTCTCGGTCGACCACATGAGCCGCGTCAAGTCCCATGTGGACGACGCGGTCGCCAAGGGCGCCACCGTGTTGTGCGGCGGCAAGCCCCGCCCGGACCTCGGCCCGGCGTTCTTCGAGCCGACGATCCTCGAGGGCGTCACGTCCGAGATGCTCTGTGGTGTCACGGAAACGTTCGGCCCGGTGGTGGCGCTGCACAAGTACCGGACCGTCGACGAAGCCGTGGCGCTGGCCAACGACACGGAATACGGCCTGAACGCGTCGGTCTGGAGCACCGACGTCACCGCGGCGCGCGCGGTGGCGGCCCGGATCGAGTCCGGCAACGTGAACGTGAACGACGTCCTCGCGACCGCGTACGCGGCCAAGGGAACGCCGTCGGGCGGGGTGAAGAACTCCGGCGTCGGCGCCCGGCACGGCGATCAGGGGCTGCTGAAGTACACCGACGTGCAGAACCTGGCCGTGCTGAAGAAGCAGGTGATGGGGCCCCGGCCGGGGCAGGGGTACGAGAAGTACGTCGAGAGCATGCTTTCCGGGCTGAAGCTGATGCGGAAGCTGCGGATCCGGTAGGGCTCAGCCGTCCACGAGCAGTCCCCGCAGCGGTCCCTGCAGCCGGGCCGCGCGGCGAGAGGCCCCCGGCAGCAGCACCAGCCGGTGGGTCCGCTGCTCACCCCGGCGTTCCCGCTCGGCCTGCTCTTCGGCCAGCGGCCGCCACAGGTTGTCCACGATGTCCGCCGGCTCCCGGTCGGCCAGCTCCGCCACCGGACGCCCGAGGTGCTCGGCCCACAACCGCAGCCGGGTGTCCCGGACCACCTCGGGGTCGTCGGTCGCGATGTTCACCTCGGTGTCGTTGAACAGCGAATGCTCGTTCAGGTTCGCCGAGCCCACGGTGAGCCACGAGTCGTCCACGAGGCCGAGCTTCGCGTGGACGTACACCGGGGCCGCGGAGTCACCGTCGTGGGCGCTGATCGTCGTGGCCAGCAGGCGGTGGTGGCCGTCGTCGGCGTCGAGCAGCCGGCCCAGCTGGCCGCGGGTGGTGTCCGAGCCGTTGCTCGGCTTGCGCGGCAGCAGCAGGACCACGCGGAACTCCTCGGACGGCGGGTTCCGCAGCTTGTCGAGCAGCACCTCGGCGATCTCCGGCGACCACAGGAACTGGTTCTCCAGGTAGATCAGCCGCTGGGCCGAGCGCAGCGCGCGCAGGTAGCCGTCGAGGACGGTGAACTCGCCCTTCGGCAGGAAGTCGTAGGTGTCGTTCGGCACGGTCCGCAGCAGCTGGACGCGGCTGCCGCCGGCCGGTGCCGGGACCGCCGGCTGCGGCAGGTCCTCGCCCGCCACCTCGGTCCACCGCCGCCGGAAGTGGTCGGCGACATCGGCGACGACCGGTCCGTCGAGCCGCGCCATCAGGTCGTGCCACCCGATCGGCCGCGGCGGGTGGTCCGGGCTGTCGTGCCGGTCGCCTTCCAGCGCGGTGAGGTCCACCCCGCCGACGAACGCGACGGCGTCGTCGACGATCACCAGCTTCTCGTGGTGGCAGTGCATCGTCCGCTCACGGGCATCCAGCACGCACCGCACGTCGGTGCCCTCGGTGAACTTCCGCTGTTCGGACCGCGCCAGCTTCCGCGACGGCTGGAACGCCGGAAAGGGCGGACCGGCCCACAGCAGCACCCGCACCTCGACCCCCCGCCCGGCGGCCTCGGCGAGCAGTGCCCGCAGGGTGGGCGACCCGGGCTCCCGCGTCAGCCGGAAGTCGGCGCTGGCGTGCCAGTTGGCGATGTGGATGTGCGATTTCGCCGACCGGATGGCCTCGGCAACGGCGGGCAGCGACTCCTCGCCGTCGATCAGCACCCGCACGCGGTTGCCGTCCCGGACCGGAGCCCGGCCGCCGAGCGGGTCTTGCGCCCCGCCGGATTCGAGGACAGCACCCCAGCCGAGCCGGTGCAGCCGCCGCCGGTGGTGGGCGCACAGGACACCCTCGAGCCCGTCGCCCAGCCGTCCGTCCACCTTGTCCAGAAACGTCTTCACCCGTCCCATATCACTACAGATCGGCCCGGCCCGCCGTGCAGTAACAGCGAGTGATCCGGTGGCGACTCGAATTCCATGGAGCCTTTGGTGTTCAAGGTGGGTTCAACCGTCGTGAGCTCCGCCGTCAAGTCGTGGCTCACCAGCCGCAAGAGCGGGCTCGAGCGCGAGAGCTCGCTGTCGGAGCTGGTGCAGGCGCGGGTGGGAGGCGGCTTCTCCCGCCGGCGCTTCGACCGGGAAGTCGAAGCGCTGGTCGACGTCGTGTCCGAGCGACTGCTGCTGTTGTGCCGGCAGGAAGTCCCGAACCTCGACGACGGCGAGCGGTCGGCGGCTTTGGCGGAGGTCGCGTCCGCCTTCGAACGGGCCGATCTGGCCGACGCCGACTTGTTCGAGGCCGACGTCGACCCGGCCCAGCTCGCGCACCGCCTCCGCGCCACCTTGCCGGACGCGGCGGAACGCGCGGGTTTGAGTGAGGCCGCGACGTGGTTCTACCGCCGGGTCCTCGAGGAGTGCTGCGGCTACTACGTCCGCCTGGTCGTGCACCTGACGCCGTTCGCGGCCAGGGCCGGTGCGGAACTGCTCGGCCGGGTCTCGGGCCTGGCCGACCAGCTCGAACGGGTCCTCAACCGGCTACCGGCGCCTTCCCTGATGGCGCCCGACGGCACCGCGTCGGACACGGCGTTCCGCGCCCGGTACCTGCGCCAGATCAGCGAGACCCTGGACGACCTGGAGCTCTTCGGCGTCGACACCCGCAGCTACCGGCTCCGCACGACGCTGAGCGTCGCCTACGTGAGCCTGACCGTCCGCGGCACCGGTGCGGACTCCCGCGGACCCGCCCACGAGATGCTGTCGTGGCGGGCCGATGCGGTCCGCGGCCAGGACGGCTCCGTCCGTGCCGAGCGAGCGCTGGCGACGGCCGGCCGGCTCCTGATCCGTGGCGAAGCCGGCTCCGGCAAGTCGACCCTGCTGCGATGGCTCGCGGTCAACGCCGCGCGCGGCACGTTCCGCGACGAGCTGGCCGGGCTGAACGGGTACGTCCCGTTCCTGATCAAGTTGCGTAGCTACTCCGGCCGGCGGCTGCCTTCGCCGGAGGAGTTCCTCGACGGGACGGCGCAGGTGTTGACCGCCCTCATGCCGTCGGCCTGGGTCCACCGCCGGCTCGCGTCGGGGCGCGCGCTCGTCCTCGTCGACGGTGTCGACGAACTCACCGCCGACGAGCGAGGGGCGGTCCGTGCTTGGCTCAAAGACCTGTGCCGGGCTTTCCCCGAAGCCAGGCTGGTCCTCACGTCCCGGCCGTCCGCGGCCGCTGAGACGTGGTTGAGCGCGGAGGGGTTCGGTTCGGCCTGGATCGAGCACATGAGCCAGGCCGACGTGCGCGCGCTTGTCCGGCACTGGCACCAGGCGGTACGCGACGCCGGGAGCATGCCGTGCACCGAAGAGGAGCTTCCGCGGTACGAAGGAGCACTGCTCAGCCGTCTGGACGGCAACGCCCACCTGAGGGCTCTCTCGACCACACCGCTGTTGTGCGCGATGTTGTGCGCCCTGAACCTGGACCGTGCCTCTTTCCTGCCGCGCAACCGGCTCGAGCTCTACGTCACCGCCCTGTCGATGTTGCTGGAGCGGCGCGACGCGGAGCGGCGCATCCCCACCTCGCTGAAGATCGGTGACAAGGAAAGCCGCCAGCTGCTTCGGCACCTGGCTTGGCGCCTCTCGGTGAACGGCCGGTCCGAGCTGAGCAGGGAGGAAGCGCTCAGGCGCGTCACCGAACGGCTCGCCACCATGCCGCGGGTCGACCACGACGCCGACGACCTGCTCGAACACCTCGTGCAGCGCAGTGGGATCGTCCGCGAGCCGACACCGGGCCGGATCGACTTCGTGCACCGCACGTTCCAGGAGTTCCTGACCGCGGAGGAGGCCGCGGACCAGGGGGACGTCGGCCTGCTGGTGCAGAACGCGCACCTGGACCAGTGGCGGGACATCGTCGTGATGGCCGCGGGCCTGGCCAACGCGCCGCTGCGCGAGCAACTGTTCACGGGTCTGTTCGACCGGGCCGACGCGGAACCGAGAACGCGACGCAAGCTCCGGCTCCTCGCCGCGGCGGCGACTGAGTCCGCGCCTGTTCTCACGACCGAGCTCGCCGAACGCATGGAGAGTTCCCTGGCCGCGCTGATCCCGCCGCGGGGAAAAGCCGAAGCCCGGTCCCTGGCCGCCGGCGGAGAAGTCCTGCTGCCGCGGCTGCTCGATACACCGGCCGACCTTTCGGAGGCCGCGGCAGCGGCCACCGTCCGGACCGCGGCGTTGATCAACGGCCCGGAAGCGTGGCCGGTACTGGAGAGGTTCAGCCGCGACCCGAGGCCGGGAGTGCAGAAGGAGTTGATCGCGGCCTGGCGTTACTTCGATCCGGACGAGTACGCCGCACGCGTCCTCGCCGACGCGCCATTGCTGGACGGGCACGTGTGGATCGAGGATCAGGCGCTCTTGCCCGCAGTCCACCGACTTCGCCACCTGGGCAACCTGACAATCGATCTTCGCGATCTCACGGACTTGGAAGTGCTGACGCGGCTACCGTGCCTGCGTGGTGCCCAACTTGCCGGCGCCTTCGAAGACCTCGCTCCGCTGACACGGTGCACCGACTTGGAATCGGTGTTGCTGGCGCCTCACGGCGCGGTCGATGCCCATGTCCTCATCGGTGTGCCGAAACTGCGCCACCTGTACTTCTACCCCGGGGTCGGGCCGCCGACAGACCTCGAGATTTTCCGGCCTATGACGGGCCTGGTTTCCTTGGCATTACAGTGGCTCGAAGAGGTGAGCGACTTCTCCGCGCTCGGCGACCTGGAGGCACTGACCTCGCTGAGCCTCTATCATTATCCTGAAGGCGCGGACTTCGGGTTCCTCCGCAATTTGGCGGCTCTTCGATCGCTGGATATCGGGGAAGCCCCCGAAGGGGTGGGACTGGGCATCCGGGGTGGTTTGCGTCAACTGGCCAAGGATGCCCCCGGAATCGACAAGCTGGGATTCCTGGATGTTCGCCCCCTCGGCGAACTCGGCGAGCTCTCGCGCTTTCCCGCCTTGGAGAGGCTGTCCCTCCGCCGCTGCCAGGTCGAGGACCTCACTCCGCTTTCCACCGTGAGAGGACTTCGAACTCTCGAGGTATTGACGCCGGTCGACCCGAACTGGTGGGCGCAGATCGCGCGGATGAACCAGCTCACCACCTTGGACATCATGTCGATTCGCGGGGATCGAGGGGATATCGATCTTTCCGAGCTGGGTGACGCCAAGCTGACCGTGCGAACCTACGCCGACCGACATCGAATCGTCGGCGCAGGCCCGGGAATCAAGGTGAAATCACGCTGAGCCTTCGTCAGAGGTCGAGCACCAGCCGCGGCGAGCGGGCGCGGGACACGCACAGCATCATCACCTCGTTCTCCAGCCGTTCATCCGCGGTCAGCACCGAGTCCCGGTGGTCCGGGGTCCCGCCGAGCACGCCCGTCTCGCAGGTGCCGCACGTGCCCTCCCGGCACGACGACAGCACCGTCACCCCGGCTTCCTCGACCACCTCGAGGATCGACCGGTCCGCGGGCACCGGCAGCACCCGCCCCGACCCGGCCAGCTCCACCTCGAACGCCGTGCGCGCCCCCTCGTCCAGCCGAGCGGTGAAGCGCTCGACGTGCAGATCCGCCGGCCCGAGTGCCTCGACCGCGGCCAGCAGCGGTTCCGGCCCGCAGCAGTACACCGCCGTGCCGGGCTGGGCCGCGGCCAGCAGGGTCGGCAGGTCCAGCAGGCCGTGTTCGTCCTGGGGCCGGAACAACACCCGGTCGCCGTGGCGCGAAAGCTCTTCGGTGAACGCCATCGACCCGCGAGTCCGGCCGCCGTAGACCAGTTGCCAGTCGCGGCCGGCCGCGGTGACCCGGTCGAGCATCGGCAGGATCGGCGTGATGCCGATGCCGCCCGCGATGAACAGGTAGCGCTCGGCGTCGACCAGCGCGAAGTGGTTGCGGGGCCCGTCCACCTGAAGAAGATCCCCGGCGAGCAGCGAGTCGTGCACGTACGCCGAGCCGCCGCGGCCGTCGGGCTCCCGCAGCACCGCCACCTGGTATGCCGACGTGTCCGACGGGTCGCCGCACAGGGAGTACTGCCGCACGAAGCCGGGCAGGTGGAGGTCGAGGTGGGCCCCTGGCTCCCAGGCCGGGAGCACGCCACCGCCGGGGGCGCGGAGGGTCAGGCGGACGACGCCGTCGGCCGGCTTTTCCTTGCGGTCCACCAGGAGTTCGAGGGTCATGAGTGTCCTTCGGGGTGGGCGAGCAGCCAGTCCCACAGCTGCACGGGGTCTTCGAACTCGCGCTCGGCGCCGCAGTGGCAGACCGCGCGCAGCCGGTCGGTGCCGAGCACCCAGTGGATCCGGTGGACGCGGTCCCCGGCGAGCATCGGCCGGTTCACGACGTCACCGGCGCAACCATCCGCTGCAGCATCCGGCGGGCCGCCAGGCCGCCGGTGTCGATGTTGATCGACAGCTCCTGGTACCCCTCCGGTTCGGTGGCGATCACCCGCTCCAGGACGTCGAGGGCTTCGACGTCCTGCAGCACCACCGTGCGGTTGTTCTCCGCCAGGAACGCCGACACGCCTTCGTCGTCGAGCGCGAAGTCCCGGGCCACCGCCCAGAAGTCGTGCGTGGAGTGCTCGGTCTCGGGCGTGATCGCGTAGACGACCTCGACGTGGAAGGCGTCCGGGTCGCTGCCGTCCGGGTTCGGCACGGACCCGACCGGCGCGATGCGGCTGTGCAGCTTGTACAGGCACGGCGGGGTGTACTCGATGTCCTGCCAGCGCGTGATGCGGCCCTCCAGGCCGGTCGACTTGGCGTAGAAGGGCGGACACGCCGCGTCGGCCATGTGCCGCGAGACGTAGACGACGCCGGCCTCCTCGTCGACCTCGGTCGTGATCGGCGTTTCGGCGACCTCCGGCGTGCCGATGTAGCCGCCGTGCAGGTAGGTTTCGTGGGACAGGTCCAGCAGGTTGTCCACCAGCAGCGAGTACCGCGCCTTCAGCGGCTCCAGCCCGCAGACCGTGGTGTAGTCCGGCGAGGCGAGCCAGGGCGCCCGCGGAATCGCGGCCGCGTCGGCCTTCGCCGGGTCGCCGATGAACACCCAGACGAAGGAGTCCTGTTCCACCAGCGGGTAGTGCGTCAGCCGCGCGGTCCGCGGCACCCGGGTCTGCCCGGGCACGGCCACGCACTTGCCGTCCACGCCGTAGGTGAAGCCGTGGTAGCCGCAGATGACCTGGTCGTCGACCAGCCGCGAAGGCGCCTGCGACAACGGGAACCGCCGGTGCACGCACCGGTCGGCCATCGCGGTGACGCTCCCGTCGCGGGTCCGCCAGAACAGGATCGGTTCGCCGCAGATGGTGCGGCCGAACAACTCGGCGCCGATCTCCGAGCCGTAGGCGGCGACGTACCACTGGTCGCGGGGAATGGCGCTCATCGGGGACGTCCTTTCGTGGTGGGCCGGGTCACAGCCTGGGGGAACGGCCCCGGCACCACGAAGGGCTATTTCATAAGATGGAAAGCGCTCGGGAAATCGCGCGGGCGCTGGTCATGACCAGCGGAGCGAGCGCGTGCGGCGACACGCTCCCGTGCCGCACGACGAGCGACACCGCCGCGACGACCTGGCCCCGCGCGTCGTGGATCGGCGCGCCGACCGACAGCGCGTCGAGGGTCACTTGGCGCTCGCTGATGGAGAATCCGTGCGTCCGCACGTCGGCCAGCATGTGCCGCACCCGGTCCGGGTCGGTCACGGTCTCGCTGGTGTACCGGTCGATCGGGCGGCCGAGCACGTCCTCCTGCACCTCGGCGGGGGCGTGCGCGAGCAGGACGAGCCCGACCCCGGTCGCGGTCAGCGCGAACCGGCCGCCGACGCGGGTCAGCACCGGGACCGCCCCGGTCCCGGCGATCCGCTCGATGTACACCACCTCGGCGCCTTCGCGGACGGCGAGCTGGACGTTCTCGCGCGTGATCTGCGAGAGGTCCTCCAGGAATGGCAGGGCGAGCTCCCGCAGGCCGAGGCCCCGCGGCGCGAGCGAGCCCAGCTCCCACAGCCGCAGCCCGACCCGGTAGACGCCGGTGTCGTCGCGCTCCAGCGCGCCCCACTCGCAGAATTCCCGCAGCAACCGGTGGGCGGTCGCGGCCGGCAGCCCGGTCCGGCGCGCGACCTCGCTCAGCCGCAGCGCCGGCCGGTCGGGCGAGAAGGCTTCGAGCACCCGCAGCGCGCGCCCCAGCACCGGCCCCGTGGCCCCGGGAACGCGACCTCGACGCGGCACGGCGACCTCCGGCAGGTGTTCGCCTCAGACTCAGAGGTCCACAATGCCCCGTGCCGCCCGGCGGGCGGCGGTGGCGTCGCGACGTTCCTCGAACCGGGACGCCTGGCTGTCGAGTCCCTTGATGAAGGTGGCGAGTTCCTCCCGCGCGGCCTCGCCGACCGCGCCGAGGCCGGTCAGGTCGAAGACCTTCCAATACCGCAGCAGCGGCTGGACGACGTCGTCGTGGTGGATGCGGAGGTCGTAGATGCCGGCCTTGGCCATCAGCGCCGCCTTGCGCTGGAAGCTCGGGATCACCGCGCCCGGCATCGCGAAGTTCAGCACCTCGTCGGTGATCGCGCGCATCATCGCGTCGGGCGAGATCTCCAGCGCCGCCTTGACGAGGTTGCGGTAGAAGACCATGTGGAGGTTCTCGTCGGTGGACACCCGGGCCAGCAGCCGCTCGGCCAGCGGGTCCTGGGTGTAGCGGCCGGTGTTGCGGTGCGAGAGCCGCGTCGCCAGCTCCTGGAACGAGACGTACGCGCAGACGTTCAGCAGCGGCTTGTCGCCGGTGTCGTACCCCGCCTGCATGGTCTCCATCCGCATCCGCTCCAGCTCGACGGGGTCGACGGCGCGGGTGACCAGCAGGTAGTCGCGGATGCAGATGCCGTGGCGGCCCTCTTCGGCCGTCCACCGGTGCACCCAGGTGCCCCACGCGCCGTCGCGGCCGAACGCGCGCTCGATCTCGCGGTGGTAGCTGGGCAGGTTGTCCTCGGTGAGCAGGTTGACCTCGAGGGCCGTGCGGGCGATCGGGGTCACCCGGGACTGCTCCGGGTCCCACGCCTCCCCGCCTAGTTCGGCGAAGTCGCGCCCCTGGCTCCAGGGGACGTACTCGTGCGGCATCCACTCCTGGGCGGCGGCGAGGTGCCGGTTGAGGTTCTCTTCGACCGTGCCTTCCAGTTCGTGCAGCAAGCGGGTCGTTTCGGGGACCGGCATAGGGAACGTCCTTCCGTACCTACGCAACCGTAACTTACGGTGTCGTAGGATACGACAACGGACGCGGGCGCCGGGTGGTTCCCGGGGCTCAACGCGGGGCGGCCACCAGCTCGAAGACGTAGTCCTTGAGGAGGGGCCCGAAGAAACTGTTCCCGGTGATTCGCACCACAGATCGCCCGGGGACGCCCTGAGCCTGCTCGAGGATCTCGCACTTCGCGGCGGGATCGGCCGGCATCACCTTCGTGATTTTCGGGGACGCACCGGCCGCCACCGGGATGGTGTACGACGCCGCGCCGGCGTCGAAGCCGCCGATCGTCCGGCCGCCGAGCACGATCCCGATCGAGAGGGGCCCGGCCGTCGGGACCGGCAGGCCGTTGAACTCCTGCCAGTAGCGCACGCAGGTGTCGCGCCAGGTGCCCGCGTCGGCCTCGTGCGCGGCGAGCTTGGCCTTCACCTCGGCGAAGCGCCGGGCGTCGACGTGGGGTTCGAGCGAGTCCCACGCCCGGCGCATCCACGACACGTAGTGGACGCCCGTCTGGTAGCGGTACACCAGTTCGTCCCAGAAGATCCGGCCGGTGCGCAGCCGCCGGTCCCACGGCACGTGGTGGAACCACATCAGCAGGTTTTCGGGCACGGTCTCGATGTCGCCGTACCGGGCCGCGAGCACCGGGAAGTACTGCGCGGTGAAGCCGCTGCCGGTGGGGGAGCGGTCGTAGCCCAGCCCGGTGTGGTCCGCCCGGTTGTAGTACACCGGGCTCCAGTCGTCCCGCGCCAGCCGTTCGGCGGGGTTGGGGCCGTAGTGGTCGCTGGAGCGGAACTGGTGCGCGACGCCGAGCGGGGTCTGGTAGCTCACCAGCGCTTCCCGGGAGCCCATCATCATCGTCACGATGGTCCGGACGGCGAAGTCGCGGTTGCTCCAGGTCAGCCGGACCCAGTCTTCGGCGATGCCGCGGGCGTCCAGGGTCCAGTCCCACGCCAGCCGGCCGAAGGCGTACAGGTTCGCCTGCGCGAAGTGGTGCCCGGTCAGGTCGTCGGCGTTGCCGAAGTTGGCCACGCCGACGATGGCGCTGTCCGGGTGGCCCTGGGCCGTGCCGTCCACCACGTGGCCGACCAGGCGCTTCGCCAGCAGCCGGCCGCGCTCGTCGGTGGCGAACGTGTCGGACTTGAGGACCTCTTCCCACAGTGGGCCGAGGTAGCAGAGCATCGTGTTCTGGCCGGTGTACTCCTGGGTGACCTGCAGTTCGATGGCCTGGTTGGTGTGTTCCATCCGGCCGAAGAGGGGGTTGGCCGGCTCCCGGGCCTGGTAGTCGAGCGGCCCGTTCTTGGTCTGCAGGAACACGTTCGCGGCGAACCGGCCCTTCGTGCCGTCGGGCTGGACCTCCTCGTCGATGGGGCCGAACTCCAGGTAGGCGCGCTTCAGCCGGTCCGCGTCCACGTCGGCGTTGTAGACGAAGGTCCGCCAGAAGATCCGCATCCCGAGCGGCGCCACCGCCGCCGCCATCCCGTTGGCCCCGTCACCGTGGTCGTAGCCCAGGTCTTGGGGCCCCGGCTGGCCTTCGGAGTTCGCCTTGACGGTGAACCCCATGAAGTCGGGGATCGCCGCCTGCAGCTGCCGGGCCCGGCGGGTCCACCAGCCCTGGAACTCCGCGCTGTAGGGATCCAGCTGTTCCCGCGTGAGGGTGTCCGGCGCGAACCGGGCGTCGGTCGGCGCCGCGTAGTTGATGGAGACGGCCAGCTTGATCCCGTACGGGCGCAGCGCGTCCGCCAGCGCGGCTTCCTGCTCGATGGCGGCCGCGGTGAGGTAGAAGCTGTTGGCGTTGACGTTGTTGATCGTGAGGCCGTTGATGCCGACGGACGCCATCGCCCGCGCCGCCACGAGGTACCGGTCGAGGATCACCGGCAGGTTCAGCCCGGCGGAGGCGCCGGTGGCGGTGAAGTCGAAGATCGCCCCGTTCTCGCCGTTCAGCCCGCCGGTGCCGGCCGGGTTGTTCCCGGCGTAGAGGCGCTCGGTCTCCCAGTAGTTCAGGTGCCGGTGGTTGATCCGGGGGACCGAGGAGAGGTCCAGGTGGGCGATCGGTTGCTGCGCCTGGAGACGCCGGAGGAAGGCGAATGTCCCGTACAGCGCGGCGACCTCGGTGTTGCCGGCGATGACGACGGCCCGGTGCCCGCCCCGCGACAGCGAGCGGACGAGGTACCCGTCGGTGCCGAGCGGCGCCAGGTCGCGCGGCGGAACGAGCCGGCGCACGAGCGGCGAGCTGTCCGGAGTGCCCACGACCACGGCACGGTCGGGAAACCCGCCCCGCACCGGCACCGGCCGCCCCAGCAGGCCGCCGAGGCCGCGGGCGAGCTCGTCCCGTGCCGCGGCCAAGGTGCTCCGCACCAGGTGCTCGGTGGAGCCGGGGGCCATGCTCAGGTTCGCCGTGTGGCGGTGGACCAAGGCCTGCTCGGCGTTCTCCACGACGATCGTGCCGAGCGCGGCCCGGTACCGGGCGAGGAGGCCGGGGTCGGCGACCCGCTCGTACCGCAGCCACAGGTCCGAGCCGTCGTAATCGCCCGGGAAGGCGCCCGGCGGAGCCGCTCGTGCCGGAGCGGCACCGAACATCGAGGTGGCCACGGCAGCTCCGCTGCCGATCAGGAAGGAACGCCGGCGCAGCCGGCTCTGCTCGTTCTCGTCGCTGAGAGACACCGTGCCCCCATCGTGTGCACGAGTATTCAGTTCGGTTCTCGCACTATCGCGGGCGGGGTTCCACGCTGTCAAGAATTGGCGATATACCAGGGAATCTCGAAAGTTTCGGCGTGTCGGGGGCAGCGTGCTCCGGCCCCGATGATCGGCCGTGTCAGACTTCGCGGCGATGCTCACCCCAGCCGATCTCGCCGACCTGCTCGATTGTGAACACCGCAGCATCCTCCTCCAGGCGCTGGCCGCGGACCTGCCGGGAGCGCCGCGGCCCGCGCCCGCCGAGCCGGACCCGCGGCGCGGGCACGCGACGGCGATGCTCGCCGGATTCCGCGCCGGCGGGCGCGAGGTCGCCGAGATCGACGTCCAGGACACCGCGCTCGCCGCGAAGGCGACGGAGGAGGCGTTGCGGTCCGGGGTCCCGGTGCTCCACCGGGCCGTCTTCCTCGACGGCGAGTTCTCGGCGCAGGCGGACTTCCTCGTCCAGGACGGCGAAGGCCGCTACGAGGTCTACGACGCGACGCCGGTCCGGCAGGCGACGCCGGCCGCGGTGGTCCGGCTGACGGCGTGCGCCGACGCGCTCACCCGCGCCGGCTGGCCGGCCGGGCCGCACCTGCACCTCCGGCTGACCGACGGCGGCACCCGGACGCTGCGCGTCGAGGACTTCCGGCCGCTGGTGGACCGGCTGCGGACCCGGCTGGCCGCCCGTCCGCCGCGGCTGCCGGTGCCGCTGTGGGCCGACGAACGCCCGGCCTGCGCCGGCTGCGGCTTCGCCCGGCACTGCGCGTCGGCCAGGGAAGCCGACCGGGACCTCTCGCTCGTCGCCGGGATGCGCGGCGACCAGCGCCGCAAGCTGGTCGCCGCCGGGCTCGGCTCGATCGACGCACTGGCCGCGGCCGGCCCGGCCGACCGGCCGCGGGACCTGTCCGTGACGGCGTTCGCGACCCTGCGCGCCCAGGCCGCGCTGCAGGTCCGGCAGGACACCACCGGCGAGGTCGCCTACGAGGTCGTCGACCCCGGCGAGCTGGCCGCCCTGCCGGCCCCCGCCCCGGGCGACGTGTTCGTCGACCTGGCCGGCGACCCGCACGCCCTCGCCGGCGAGGGCCTCGAGTACCTGTTCGGCGCGGTCGGTGACCGGGAGTTCACGCCGTTCTGGGCGCACAGCCGCGCCCAGGAGCGGCGGGCGTTCGAGGAGTTCGTCGACTTCGCCGCGGCGCGGGTCGCCGAGCACCCGGGCTCGCACGTCTACCACTACGCGCCGTACGAAGTCACCGCGATCAAGCGGCTGGCGGCGGTGCACGGCACCCGCGAGGAGACCGTCGACCACCTGCTGCGCAGCGGCGCGGTCGTCGACCTGCACGCGGTCGTGCGCAAGGCGCTGCGGGTGTCGCAGCGGTCGTACTCGATCCGGCACCTCGAGCCGCTCTACCAGCCCGGCGCCCGCGGGAAGACCGCCGTGTCCGACGTCGAGGCGTACGAGGAGTACCTGGCGCTGGCGCAGTCCGGCGAGCCGCAACGCGCCGACGAGGTCCTGCGCCGCATCGGCGAGAACACCGAGGACGACTGCGTCTCCGCGCAACGGCTGTTCGAATTCCTGCACCGGGTCCGCGCCGAGGCGGGCATCGACGTCCCGGAGCCGGCCGAGGAATCCGCCGAGGACGCGCTGCTGCGCGCGGCCGAGGAGGACGTCGCCGCCGAGCGGCGCGCCGAACGGGCCGCCCTGCTGGCCGCGCTGGTCGACCCCCTGCTCGACGGGCTGCCGGACGATCCGGGCCGGTTCACCGCCGACGAGCGCGCCCGTGCGCTGCTGGCGGCGTCCGTCGGCTACCACCGCCGTGAGACGAACCCGGCGTGGTGGGAGTACTTCCGCCAGCTCGCCGCGCCGCTCGGTGACCTCGAGGTGGACACCGCCTGCGCCGTGCCGGTCTCGTTGGAAGCGGGGGAGTGGGTGCCCCCGGCCGGGCGGGCGCGCACCGCGAAGCGGACGCTGCTGCTCGCGTGCGACCCCGACCGGCCGCACCCGTTCGCCCCCGGCGACGACGTGCGGCTGCGCTACGGCGACACCGCCCGCGACGCGAAGGTCGTCGCCGCGTCCGCCGTCGAGCTGACGCTGGAGGAGAGCAGCCCGCCGGACGCGACCACGAACGACCGGCCGAGCGCGGTGCTGCCGGGCAGCCCGGTGCGGCCGTCACCCAAGGACGAGGCGGTCGCCGACCTCGCGCGCCTGGTCGTCGACACGCTCCCGGAGCTGCCGCGGCACCCCGGCGTCGACCTGCTCCGGCGCACCCCGCCGCGGCTGCGCGGCTGCGCGGCGCTGCCCGAGCCGGGGGAGGACCTGGTGGCCACGGTGATCGAGGCGGTCGACGCGCTCGACGGCTCGGCGCTCGCCGTCCAGGGGCCGCCAGGGGCGGGCAAGACCTACCTCGCCGGCCGGCTCATCGCCCGGCTCGTGCGCGCGGGGCGGACCGTCGCGGTCACCTCGACCAGCCACAAGGCCGTGGAGAACGTGCTGAGCGCGGCCAAGAAGAGCGCGCCGGAGCTGCCGTGCGCCAAGCGCGCGAAGCGGACGCCGGACCCGGCGGCGCCCTGGGACCAGCCGAAGAGCAACCCGGCGCTGGTGAAGTGGCGCGAAGAGCACGACACCGGGCACCTGGTCGGCGGGACGGCGTGGACGTTCGCCAACGCCGCGGTCCGCGAGGAGCCCTTCGACCTGCTGATCATCGACGAGGCCGGCCAGTTCGCCCTCGCCGACGCGCTCGCGGTGTCGATGTGCGCGAAGAACGTCCTGCTGCTCGGTGATCCGCAGCAGCTGCCCCAGGTGGTGCAGGGCACGCACCCCGCGGGCGCCGAGGCCTCGGCCCTGGGTCACCTGATCGGGGACGCCGACATCATGCCGGCGTCGCTCGGGTACTTCCTCGACGAGACACGGCGCATGCACCCGGCCGTCTGCGAACCGGTGTCGAACCTGTCCTACGCCGGCCGGCTGCACGCCCATCCCTCGGCCGCGGACCGCGCCTTGGCCGGGGTCGCGGCGGGGCTGTACCTGGCCGAGGTGGAGCACCAGGGCAACACCACCCGTTCGGTGGCGGAAGCCGCCGAGGTGGTGCGGCTCGTGTCCGAAGTGCACGGTCGCTTGTGGACCGACCACGGGCCGGCCCGGCCACTGGGCGATCACGACATCCTCGTTGTGGCGCCCTACAACCTCCAGGCCCGGACCGTGACCCGGGCACTGGAGGAGGCCGGGTTCCCGGGGGTCAGGGTGGGCACGGTCGACCGCTTCCAGGGCCAGGAGGCACCCGTGGTGATCGCGACGATGACGTCGTCGTCGGCGGTCGACCTGCCGCGCGGCCTCGACTTCCTGTTGTCGCGCAACCGGTTGAACGTGGCGTTGTCGCGGGCGCAGGCGCTGGCCGTCCTGGTGTGCTCACCCCGGCTCGTCGAGGCGGACATCCGGACGGTGGACCAGCTGCGCCTGGTCGCGGGCATGATCGGCTTGATGACGGCGGCGCGGCCGTGGCCGGCCGGTCAGCTGGGTGGTTCGATTTCGCCGGCGTCTTCGTCGACGTCCTGAGAGCCGGGCTGCTTCCGCCGCCGGTCGGCTTCGGGGATTTCCACGTCGAGGTCGAGCTCCGGGGTGCCGGGCGGGGCCGGCGCGTCGGGCGTCAGGGGGCGGTTCTCGGATTCGCTCATGGCAGGCGGTTACCCCGGCGGGTGGTGATCGAAGCCCGGGGCCCTCGGGCGGTGGGCAGCTCGATGCGCGGGCTGGCGGGGAAGCCCGCCTGAACTTCGCCTCGGCGGTGCCGAGCCGCTGTCCGGGGACCCGGAAGCACCCGGATCCCGCCGCCGGCGGGCGCGCGAACGCGGGATAGCCGGCGCCGGCCCGGGGTACCCGGTTCGGGTGCCCCTGCCCGCCGGAATCGCCGCCTTCCTCCCCGGAACGGGAGTCGCCGCGGCCGCCGCCGTCATGTTCGCCGTCGGCTCGGTGCTGCAGCACGAGGCCGCTTCGAGCAGCGCGCACGCCCATGGCCTCGACCTCCGCCTGCTGGTGACGCGTCCGAAGTGGGTGGCCGGGCAGAGCGCCACCGTGCTGGGCACCCTGCTGCAGGTGGTCGCGCTGGCCCTGGCTCCGGTCTCCATCGTGCAACCGGTGCTGGCCGGGGGACTGGTCATCGCGCTGGCGATCCGTTCGGTGCGCGACCGGTGCCTGCCGTCCCGCCTCGAGGGGATCGGCGCCGTCTGCACCTGCGGTGGCCTGGCCGTCTTCCTGGTCGCGGCCCGCCCGGCCGCCGGCACCGGCGACCACCTGCCACCGTGGTTCGCCGTCGCCGCCGCGGTGCTCGTGGCGGCGGGCGTGGTCGCCGGGGCCGGCCGGACCGGGCGCGGGCCGCGAGGCGCGCTGGCGTGCGGGGCGGCGGCCGGGATGGCGGCGGGGATCGCGGCGGTGCTGATCTCCGCGGCGGTGAAGACGTTCGAGGAACGCGGGCTGAGGGCCACCCTGACCGGCACCGCGCTGTGGGCCGCCCTCGCCGTCGCGGTCATCGCGCAGTTCGGCAGCCAGCAGGCCTACGCCCGCGGTGCGCTGTCGTGGTCGATGCCGGCCTTGGTGCTGCTCGACCCCCTCGCGGCCGTGCCCGCCGCCCGGCTCCTGACGGGGGAGCGCCTCGAACCGGGGCACGCTGTCGTGTGGGTCCCGGCCGCGGCGGTGGCGGTCGTGGGTGTGGTCCTCCTGGCCCGGACCGGGGAAGGCTGCCGCCGGCCGGTGTTTCGCCGTCGCGTCAGCGGGAAGCCCGGGGAACATGACCGGACCCGACCAGAGCTACGACCCGCCGCACGACACCGGCCCGCCCGACGCCGTCGAGACGGACCCGGCCGCGCTGAACAGCGCCGAGGACCTCGACGAGGACCGGATCCGCGCCGACCCGCTCGAGGAGGGCATGGATCCCCCGGAACACTGGTCGGGCGTGACGAAGTACGGGATGACCCCGTGGGAGCAGGCCCACCCGCGCGGACTGGGCGACCGCATCCGCGAAGAGATCCCGGAGCCGGCGGCCGAGATTCCTGACCCGGCGGCCGAGATCCGTTCCGGCATCGACCCCGACGCGGGCGTGCCGGAGGACCCGGACACGGGCGTGAAGCCGGAGCAGCCGATCCAGCTCGAACCGGTCGAGGGCGACGGCCCGCCGCTCGACCGGGAGGCGGACGAGGTGGCCGTGGACGCGGGTCCGGCCGTGGCCGCCGGACCGGAGCAGGCCGCCCTGCACGTCGAAGAAGAACGCTGAGCCTGGTCGGCATCGCCGCCGCGCGTGCCGCTCGCCGTCGTGGACCGGCAGGTCCGGACTGACCGCCGAACGGGGGTGCCCCGCGCCGCCCGATGCTGATAACACTCTGCGCGTGACCATGGACACGATCGACCTGCACAGCATCAACCCGTGGGAGGTCTCCTTCCTGCGCGAGGAGGTCGGCGCCTACTTCACCCACGGCGTCGAACTCGCCCCCGGGGCGACCGTCCTCGACGTCGGCGCGAACGTCGGCGTCTTCTCCGCGGCGGTGTACGAGCGGCTGGACGGCGACGTGCGGATCTACGCGTTCGAGCCGCTCCCGCCGCTGCACGCGACGCTGGAGCGCAACGGCCGCGACTTCTTCGGCGGCCGGCTGACCGCGTTGCCCTACGGGCTGGCGGCCGGCGAAGACGAGCTCGACTTCAGCTACTTCCCGGCGGCGACCATCTTCTCGTCGTCGTGGCGCGACGCCGCGAACGTCGAGGACGAGCGGCGGCGGGTCACGGCCAGCGTCGTCGAGATGATCCGCCGGGGCGGGCTGGGCGCGGGGCTCCGCCGGGTGCCCGCGCCGATCCTGCGGGGGGTCGTCGGGCGCAAGCTGAAGGTGATGCGGGAGCTCGAAACGCACCGGGTCCGGGTCCGGCCGTTGTCGGCGGTGCTCGACGAGCAGGGCATCGAGCGCGTCGACCTGCTGAAGGTCGACGTCGAAGGCGCCGAGCTCGACGTGCTGCGCGGGCTCGAAGACCGGCACTGGCCGCTGGTCCGGCAGGCCGTCGTCGAGGTCGAAGGGTGGCGGCGCCACCGCGACACCGTGCGCGAGGTCTTCGCCGCGCGCGGCTTCACGGTCGAGGCCGTGCAGGACCCGGTCCAGGAGGCCGCCGACATCGGGATGGTGTTCGCGGTTCGTCAACGGCGGTATTCGAGCCAGTCGAGGTTGATCGCGCCGGTGTCGCCCGGCGCGTAGGAGAGGGTCACCACCGGGTCCCGGCCGGTGAGCGGGACGTCGGCGAAGGTCGTGGCGCCCCAGTCGTCCCAGCTGTCGGAGACCTTCGGGAAGCCGACCTGGCGCACCGGCTGCCCGTCCACCGACAGGGTCATCGTCCGGGTGTCGTTGTTGGCGTTGGCGTACCGCACGGTGAACGCGGCGCGTTCCGGCGCCGTCGTGGTGCGGTGCACGGTGAAGGACGACGACGCACCCGGCGCCCAGAGGCCGTCGAGGAACGCGCGGCCCGAATAGCCCGTGTGGTTCACGTTCGTCTTCACCCCGCCGGTGTTGCGGGCGTCCTCGGCCTCGAGGTGCGCCGGGTCGGGGCAGCCGCTCAGCGCGGCGGTGCCCGCGGTATCCGCGCAGCGGTCCTGGGCGTCGGCCACGCCGTCGCCGTCCCGGTCGCCGGCGGGCGCCCCGGTGAGGGTGATGTCGATCGTGTGGTCGCCGGTGAGCGTGTCCGGGATCGTGGCCGGGGCGGCCCGGCCGTCGACCTGGAACGACCGGATCGCGGCGCCCGCGCCGTGCAGGGCGATGGTGAGGTTCGCGCCGCGGTAGCGCAGGTGCCGGAGCGTGACGTCACCCCAGCCCGCCGGGAGGTGGGGCGCGAAGGACAGTCCGCGGTCGGTGAACGTCAGCCCGAACAGGCCGGTGTGGACCATGTCGAGGAACGCGGTGGCCGACCACGTCTGATCGGGTTCGGAACCCCAGTGGAACTTCACGGTGTCGCCCAGCCGCTGCCAGCCGCCGTCGACGACCCCGGTGGTCCCGTTGTGGATCTCCCAGAAACCGCTGTTGTTGCCGGCCAGCTTGGCCAGGCGCGCGGTTTCCGCGGCGAACGCGTTCTGCTCACCCTGCCCGGCCAGCGCTTTCGCCCACAGCCCCAGGACGAGCGGCCAGACGATGGCGTTGTGGCGGCCGGGCTGCGCGTCGCTGTAGCGCGCCCAGTTCGGGAAGGTGTCGGGCATGCCCCAGGGCAGCTCCCGGGCGTGCTCGACGATCGACCGCGCCTGCGCCGGGTTCGCGACGCCGAAGATCAGCGCGAACGCCAGCCCGGTGCCTTCCTGGAAGGCGCCGCGGGAGCCGTCGGCGAGGAGCTGGTAGTCGTACCGGCCGGTGGCGGGGTTCCAGAAGCGCTGGTTGATCGCGGCCCGCAGCGCGGCGGCCTTGTCCCGGTACCCGGCGATCTCCGCGGCCGGGCGGCCCAGCTTCCCGGCCATGTTCGCGGCGTTGACGTAGGCGGCGTAGTAGAGCTCGTTCGTGCTGAGGTACATCCCGCTCGCCACCCCGGGCCACGGCATGCTCCCGGTGCTGACCGACTCGGTCGCGTCGGCCGGTGGCGCGGGGTAGCCGGCGATGCCGTCGTTGAAGAAGGAGGCGCCGGTGAACAGGCCGTAGGTCGCGTTGAAGCCGGCCGTGGTGGCGTGTTCGCGGATCGTCAGCGTGGTCGTCGCCGTGCGGTAGGCGTTCTGGAGGAACTCCCGGTCGCCGGTGACGAGGTAGTGGTGCCAGGCGGACGTGACCCAGACCACCTGGTCCCACTGCTGGTCGTCCTGCTGCACGCGCAGGGCGCCGCCGGCGTCCTTGTCGACCACCGCCCACAGCGTGTTCTCCGCCAGGGCCGGGTCGAGCAGGCTGGTGGCGTTCCAGCTGTTGATCGACGCGTCGCGCGTCCACGGCTGGGCGTAGCCGCCGCCCGCCCGGACGATGCCGGTCGCCGGATCCAGCAGGCCGCTCCGGTCGTAGCGCGCGTCGTAACCGATCGTGTTGGTGTGCAACAGGTTCTGCAGCGCGGCGGCGTAGGCGCTGCCGAACAGGGCTTGACTGTCCGGGTTGGCGAATTCGAGGGACGGCGGTGCCGCGCTCGCCGTCGCCGGGGCGGCACCGGCGAGGCTGCCGCACACGGTGACCAGGGCGAGAACCGCGTAACCGATCCGCTGCGGGAAGCCGTTCCTCATGCGCGTACCCCTTTCGGCGCCGGCCATTGCACCACGGGAACGGCGGCCTTTCTCCGGATGCGCCCGGATCCTGTCCGTTTCTGTCCACCACGGGGTGTCCGGCGTCGTGACCGCCGGTGACCGGCGAAATCCGGTCTTGCGCCATCCAGGTGGCAGGGCCTGACCCCGCCGTTGCATACTGCTGGCATGGCGCGCAGGAACCCGGAGACCGCACGGTGAGTCCCCGTGACGAGGCCCGACGCCCGAAATTCGGCCGGATCGACCCGTTTTGCCTGTTGGCGGTGTTGCCGGTGCTGCTCGTCGCCGGGATCCTCGGCGCGCTCGTCCACATCGCGCTCGGCATCGGCTTCGCCGTGTTCGCGGGCTTGATCCTCTTGTTCGACTCCTGGGTCAACCGGCCCCGGCCGGTTCCCCAGTCGGACCGGCCGGTTCGCCCGGCCCGCCCGGCGGCTCCGCCGCCGCCCCGCGGACCCGCACGAGCACCGGCCCGGGCGCCGGCTCGCGCCCCCCGCCCCCAGGACGGCCGCGGCCCGGCTCGCGCCCCGGTCCGGCGGGCGGGTCCGCCGCCCGCGGGGCGCTGAAGGTCCTGTTGCTCGCCGGGCGCTGAAGACCCGGTTGCCCGCGGATCGATGAAGGCCTGGTTGCCCGCCGGGCGGTGAAGGTCTTGCTGGCCGCGGAGCGGTGAAGCCCTGGTCGCCCGCGTGCGGTGAAGGGCTCGGTTGTCCGCGGAACAGTCAAGGCCCTGTTGTCCGCCGTGCGGTGAGCCTCACACCGGCCGCTCAGGGCGCAAGAATCCGTGCTCCGGCGGGCGAACCAGGTGCGCCGCAGCCCGCCGCGGCCCGGTGCACCCGCCGCCTGCCTCGCGGCCTTCCCGGAGTTCGCCGGGTCGCTCCGCACCGAGGCAGCCGTCCTCCGGGCACATCCGCCTGCGCGAAGTCCGGCCGATCCCTCAGCCGCCGACGTGGATGCCCGGGCGGCGGTCCGGGTCCTTCTCGCTGCTGCGGATGATCTCCCGGACGACCGGTGCCGTGTCGCCGCGGCCCAGCAGCAGGTAGCGGAACAGGTGCCCGAGCGGGTTGCCTTCGGACCATTCGAAGTAGCAGTGGGGCCGGACGCCCGTCACATCGCGCAGGGTGAGCAGGATCGCGGCGATCGCGTTGGGCGCCGCGGGGCTGTTCGCGCGGAGGATCCGGTAGCCGGCGATCTCCACGCCGCGCACCTCGAGCACGTTGCTGAACTCCGACGGGTCCACGACGTCGATCTCGAGGAACAGGATGTCGGCGGAACCGGGCACCGGGTTCATCCCGCGCTGTTCCGCTTCCTTCGCGGAGTACTCGGCCTCGTCGCCGCCCTGCCGCTTGTTGGCGACGATGTTCAGGGCGCCGTCGTGGGCCAGGGAATCGGCGATGAACCGGCGGGCCTCGTCGTCGAACTCGATGCGGTCGGCGCGCAGCTCCGTCGTCCGGGAAACCCGGGACACCAGCGAGACGACGATGATCCCGAGGATGAACAGGGCCGAAATGGCGATCCCGTCGGGCTTTTCGATGACGTTCTCGACGAGCGCGTACAGCAGGACGAGCGTGAGGACGACGAAGCCCGCGGCCGCGCCGCGCTGACGCCGCCGGATCGCCGAGATGCTGACCGCGACCGCGCCGGACACCATCATCGCCAGGATGCCGGTCGCGTAGGCGCCGGCCTGGGCGTTGACGTCCGCGCCGAACGCGATCGTGATGAGGATGCTGATCACCGTGTAGACGATGACGACCGGCCGGACCGCGCGGCCCCACTCCGGCGCCATGCCGTAGGACGGCAGGTACCGCGGGACGATGTTGATCAGCCCGGCCATCGCCGAGGCACCGGCGAACCACAGGATCAGCACGCTGCTGATGTCGTAGGCGGTCCCGAAGATCTCCCCGAGTTCACGGTGGGCGAGGTAGGCCATGGCGCGGCCGTTGGCCTCGCCGCCTTCCTTGAACGCGTCGGCGGGGATCAGCACCGTGGTGACGAAGCTGGTCGCGATCAGGAACACCGACATGATGAGCGCGGCCGCGGTGAGCAGCTTCCGCGTGTTGCGGATCCGGGATTCCAGCTTCTCCTCGGCGGTCTTCCCCTCGGCGGCGACCAGCGGCATCATGCTGACGCCCGTCTCGAACCCGGAAAGGCCCAGCACCAGCAGCGGGAACGCGAGCACGGCCGGGCCGATCACGCCGGTGAACCCGCCACCGCCCGCGGTCAGCGCGTCGGTCCAGCGGGAGAGGGCGGCGGAATCGCCGAGCAGGTCGATCACGCCGGCGACCGTCACCACGGCGTTGAGCACCAGGAAGACGGCGACGAGCGGGATGGCGACCCCGACGGCCTCGCTGAAGCCGAGCAGGAACACCCCGCCGAGGATCAGCAGCAGCACGACGGTGATCAGCACCGCGTGGCCGTGCAGGAAGCCCGGCAGGTACGGGTTCTCCAGCATGTGCACGGTGGCGTCCGCCGAGGACAGCGTGATCGTGATGATCCACGACGTGGCGACGAACCCGAGCAGGGTGAGGACGAACAGCTTGCCGCGCCAGAACGGCAGCAGGTTCTCCAGCATCGCGACCGAGCCCTGGCCGTGCGGGCTTTCCCGGGCCACCCGGCGGTACATGGGCAGCATCCCGAGCAGCGTCAGCGCGACGATCAGCAGGGTCGCCAGCGGCGAGAGCGCCCCGGCGGCGAGCGCGGCGATGCCGGGCAGGTAGGAGAGGGTGGAGAAGTAGTCGACGCCGGTCAGGCACATGACCTTCCACCAGGCCTGCGGCGTGCCGTGGTCTTCGCCGCCGGCGCGCCCGACGGGCGCGACCCGGTGCTCCAGCAGCCACCGCGCCACACGCGAGGCGGGCACCTGTGGCGGCGCCGGGCTGTCGACGCTCGCCGGAATGGTCAAATCGGGTGAAGCACCCATATTGCCTCTCGTCCCCTCTGCCCCGGAAACACCGGTCAACAGCATGCCCGACCCCGGAGTGCGGCCGCACAGGAGGTTCCACCCACCCGCTCCAGTCCTCTTCGGACCCGGCCGACGCCCTGCCCCCACCCCGCCCTCCGGCCGACCCTCCGGATACGCCATCCGACCCTCCAGGTACGCGAGCCGACCCTCCGGGCACGCAAGCCGACCCTCTGGGTACGCGAGTCGACCCTTCAATCACGCGAGTCGACTCCCCAATCACGCGAGTCGACCCTCCAATCACGCGAGTCGTCCGTCCAGGTGCGCGGCCCGACCCTCTGGGTACGCGAGTCGACCCTCCAGGTACGCGAGTCGACTCTCCAGTCACGCGAGTCGACCCTCCAAGCACGCGAGCCGACCGTCCAGGTGCGCGAGTCGTCGCCCGTTTCACCACTCGCAGCACGGGGTAGCCGAGGCGACATGCCCGGACGCGAAGACTTGCCCAGCACCCTGCTGCGGTCGCCGCGCAAGGCCCAGGACACGTGGGTCGCCGCGCACGACTCCGCGTTGAACACCTATGGCCCCGGCCGGCGGGCGCAGCAGACCGCCTACTCGGCCCTGAAGCACACCTTCGAGAAGGTCGGCGACCACTGGGAACCCAAGCCCGAACCGGGCCCGTCGGACGAGCAGGCCGCCGGGGGAGCCGGGCAGCCCGAAAAGCCGACCCGCGGCGGCGTCAACGCCACCGCGAGCCGGCAGCACCTCTACGAGCGCGCCAAGCAGCTCGGCATCCCCGGGCGGTCGCGAATGTCCAAAGAGGAGCTCGTCACCGCGCTGGAGAAGGAGAACCGGCGCCGGACCGACCGGGCCCGGCGGTCCGGTTGACCCGTCCGGTGTGGACGGTCGACGGCCGGAATGGTCCGGCCGGTCAGAACTCGTCGGCGTCGGTGAGTTCGTGCTCGAAGGCGTCCGCGCGGGCGACGACCGCCTTGAGCGGACGCTCGAACTCCTCCTGGATGCTCAGGTCCTCCAGAGGCACCGTGTGCTTGAGCAGCGCGACGCCGTCCACCACCGCCGCGCCGCCGACGGCCGAGCCGCCGGCCAGCTCGAGCAGCCGCCGGAGGTCGATCTTGTCGGCCCAGCCCACCGGGGAGGAGATCTCGATCCACGAGCCGCCGTCGAGCTCGGCGAGGTGGTGCACCGTCACCTGCTGGGACCGCTCCCGCGGGCCCTCCAGCCGGAACCGCAGCCAGCCCTCCGACTCCTCGAGGACCTCGTACCGCGTCCGGACAAAGTTGATCACGTCGATCCAGGTGGTCACCCGTTGCGCCTCCCGCCTTAGGCCGGCCTGCGCGGTCGAGCATCTCACGTCCGCCCCGGGGCCGGCACCGAGGACGCTCCACCCGGCTGGTGACCCGGCCGGATCGGCGACAGGATGCCGGTCATGCGCGCCCGCCGAGAAGTGCGCGACCGGCGGCGGGGAGCCGGTGACGCCGGATTTCCCGCTGCGGTTCCCGGTCGTCGCCCTGGTCACCTCGGCCGGCGGCCTCGAAGCGCTCACCCGGGTGCTCGCCCCGCTGTTGCCGGTCAGGACGACCGCCAGCGGCCGGGGCCCGCAGGTGACGGCGAGCGTGGCCGGCAGCAGATCCGCCGACGGCCTCGCCGGCGGCAGATCACCGGTGTCCAGCAGCCCGATCCGGGCGTCCGAAGTGATCAGCAGGTGCCGCGCCGCCGGGACGACCAGCGCGGACCCAGCGCACCGACGCCCAGACCGGGTCCGGGCGATCGTGCACTGCGGAGGCACGGTGTTCGCCCAGGACGAGGGGACGTCCGCGCACTTCGGCATGCCGGGCGCCGCGATCGGCACCGGGCTCGTCCACGCCGTGCTTCCGTTGTCCGGGATCGGCGCGGCCATCCTGGACCACGTCGGCCCGGTACGCCTGAGACCCTCCGGCGGGCGGGCGCAGTTTAACACCGTGCAACGGGGCTACTCGCCGTGGCGGACGGCCTCGGCTACCGTTGAGCCGAAGGTGAGGAGGTGGACACCGTGCCGCCTTTCCGGCTTTCCGGCGTGACCTCGTGGTCGTCGGTGCCTCGGCCGGTGGGGTCGAAGCCCTGCGGGCGATGGTCTCCGGGTTGCCCGCCGACTTCCCGGCCGCGGTCGTGATCACCATGCAGCTGGGCGCCGGGACCCACAACGCGGTGGCCCGGATCCTCGACCGCGTGGGCCCGTTGCCGGCCACGACCGCCTGCCACGGAGCGGCCATCGAGCCGGGGACGGCGCTGGCCGTCGTGGAGATCGACAACGTCGTGCGGGCCGTCGAGATCGGCGCCGTGCTCGACAAGCTGGTCCGGCTGCCGGTGGAGCCCGTCGAAGTGCCGTCGCCGTCGGCCGCCCTGCTGCTGGAGGACCGGATCGCCCGTGAGGCGGTGCGGCTCGGCGCGCTCACGGCCGCCGAACGGAGCGCCGGGTCGGGCTGCACCTGCCCGGACTGCCAGGGTTCGCTCACCGAAGTCGACCCGGCGGGCCGCTACCGGTGCCGGATCGGGCGCGCCTGGTCGGCTCCGGCCCTGCTCGAGGCCCACAGCGGGGAGTTCCAGCTCGCGCTGATGAAGGCGTGGCGCGCGCTGGACGAAAAGGCCACCGAGGCCGCCGAGACACTCCGGCGGTTCCTGCTCGACGCGAACCGCGGGGCCGAGGCCGACCCGGCGTCGGGATGACCACCGCCCAGGTTCACCTCGCCATTGCCAGCCTCGAACAGGCGACCGTCGTCACGGTCACCGGCGACCTGAACCTGGTTTCGTACCCCTCCTTGCGTGACGGCTTGCTCAAGATCGCGACGGACGCCCCGGACGGCCTGGTGGCCGACATCAGCGGGCTGGTGATCGACGACTCGTCCCTGGTGAGCGTCTTCTCCCTGGTCGCCATGCGGATCGGCGACTGGCCGGGGATCCCGTTCACGATCGTGGCCGCCGCGCCCGTGCACCAGGTGCTGCTGGGCCGTCACGTGGTCGACCGCTACGTCCCGGTCCGCGCCGACCTGGCGGCGGCCACCGCGGCGCTGGACCGGCCGGTGCGCCGGCGGGCCGAACGCACCTTCGCGCGCTTCGACGGAGCTTCGGCTCGCGCCCGGGACTTCGTCACCGGCAAGCTGGCCGAGTGGGAGGTGCCCGAGCTCTCCGAAGATGCCCGCTACATCGCTACCGAGCTGGTCGAGAACGTGCTGAAGCACACCACTTCGGAGCCACGGCTGCGGCTGGGACCTGCGTCGTGGGGTGTGCACGGTGGCCGTGGCCGACCAGGACGCGCGCCCGGCCATGCTGCTCGAACGGCTGTCCCCGTTCGCGCCCGGCCTGGGGCTGAAGCTGGTCGCGCAGATCGCCCGGGTGTGGGGCTGCAGCCGGTCGTGGGCGGGCGGGAAGGTCGTCTGGGCCGTTCTCGTCCACCGTCCCGGCACGGTCGGTCACCGTTCCGCCGAGTAGCGTGTCGGACCAGCTGCAGGTCAACGCCGACGAGTTCGTCGCGCTGTTCCACACCGTCCTGATCAACGTGACGGGCTTCTTCCGCGATCCGGACGCGTGGGAGATGTACTTCAACGCCGAGACGCAGACCAAGATCCTCGAGCGGTTCCACTTCGCCCTCGCGCCGCGCGGGTCCTGTTCCTCGGCAAGGCCGAGATGCTGCTGTCGCACGCCCGCATCTTCGAGCCGCTGGACCTCAAGCGCCGGGTCTTCCGCAAAGGCGGTGAACGGGCCCGTCAGTTTCGCCCACTTCGTTTCCCGCGGCTTCCCGCAGCGGCGCACGCAGGACATCTCCGGGCTGGAAGGAACTCCAGTCCACCGACGACGAGCTGCAGACGATCAACGACGCGCTGCGTGAGCGCAGCCTCGACCTCGACGAGGTGAACGAGTTCCTCGAGTCGGTGCTCACCTCGATCCACGCCGGGATCATCGTGATCGACTCCGAGATGCGGATCAAGGCGTGGAACCGTCAACCGGCGCGGCCGGACCACGGTCGTCCGGCTGCTCTGCGGTGCCCTGCGCAGCTCGAACGGCGAAAGCCACGGCGCGCTGCTGATGATGGAAGAGACGAAGGCCGGGCAAGCCGACTGAACCCGCCGGGGGATTGCGGCATCGGCGCGCGGCTGTTATCCGTTGATCCATGGGGTTGACCAACGTGTGGATCGCGACACTCAGTGACGGCCTGCTGCGCGCCGACCAGGTCGTCGGCCTGACGGCCCACGCGACACCGGCGCTGACCGGGAAACCGCCGCGCTGGCTGCTCGACGTGACCCTCCGGGTGCCGGCGGGCAGCGGCCGCGCGGACGGCTGGGACGTGGGGATCCTCCACCGCACGCTGATCCAGACGCCGGCGGAACCGGTCGGGGCGCCGGAAGCGCTGGCGCGCCTCCTGGCCCGGCTCGACCGCGAGGACGCGGCCGGCCTGATCGCCGCCGTGCCCGCCAGCGGAGCCAAGGCCGGGCCGGCCAGCGCGGTGCGCTTCGCCTTCCGCCCCTTCGAGGACGACGAACGCGCCTGACGCGGCCGCCGGAGCCCCGCGGCGCTACTTGGTCAGCGCGGCGATGCGGGCGAGGACCTCGTCCTGACCCAGCGCCTGCGTGATCGCGTGCAGGTCAGGGCTGCGCGTCGACCCGGTGAGGGCGATGCGGATGATCTGCGAGGCCTCGCGGATGGAACCGGGGAAGCCCTCGGGGTTCTTCTTGAACTCCTTGGCGTTGCGGGCGAAGCCGTGCTTGGCCGCGACCGCGCGGATCTGGTCGAACCACTCCTGGCCGTCGTCGAGCTGGCGGTAGTCCGCCGCGAAGTCGCGGGCCACGGCCTGCACGACCGCGCGATCCACACCCAGTGCCGCGATGCGCTCGTCGTCGGGCCCGGTGACGGCCGCGTGCAGCTGCGGGAAGAAGAAGCCGTAGACCGCGCGGAACTCGCTCCACTTCTTCAGGTCCTTGCGCGGGTTCTCGGCGCCATCGCGCTCCACGGCCAGCGCACGCAGGGCGAGGTCGGACTCCTCGTCGAGGACCCGGCGCAGCTCGGGGTCGAACCGCTCGGCCCAGGCGCGGACGGCGTCGAGGATCTCGGCGCCGGACAGGGTGGCGATGTGGTCCGCGGCGATGTCGTCGAGCTTGACCAGGTCCACCAGCGGGCCGGCGACCCCGCACTCGTCGAGGTTGATCGGCTCGGTGAGGGCCTGCTCCAGCGGCATCTCCGCGAGCCGGCCGTTGGCGAGGCCGCGCAGGTAGTACAGGACGGCCTCGGCGGGGTAGCCGGCCTCGATGAAGAAGTCGACGGACGCTTCCGGGTCCTTGCGCTTGGACAGCTTGCGCTTGCTGCCGCCCTCCTGCTTCATCAGCGGCGCGATGTGCGCGTAGGTGATCGGCTCGAAGCCGAGCGCGTCGAACAGCTGCTGGTGCACCGGGACCGACGAGATCCACTCGTCGCCGCGGATCACCAGGTTCACCCGCATGAGGTGGTCGTCGACGGCGTGCGCGAAGTGGTAGGTCGGCAGCCGGGGGCTCTGGTCGGAGCTCTTGAGGATGACGACGTCGTTGCGGTTGGCCTCGGCTTCCAGCGGCCCGCGGATCGCGTCGGTGAAGCGGGCGCGGGCGCCCGTGTCGTCCGGGGCGCGGAACCGCACGACGTACGGGGCGCCGGCGTCGAACTTGGCCTGGACGTCGGCCGGGTCGGCGTCGCGCCAGATCGCCCAGCTGCCGTAGTAGCCGGTCGGCAGCTTGGTGGCCTGCTGCCGCTGGGTGATGGCGGCCAGCTCTTCCTTGGTGGCGAAGTCGAGGTACGCCTTGCCCTGGCGGAGCAGGTCGCGGACGTAGGTGAGGTAGATGCGCTCCCGGGCCGACTGCTGGTAGGGGCCGTAGTCCCCGCCGCGGTCGATGTCTTCGTCGGCGGCGAGGTGGAAGTAGGAGAAGCCGCGTTCGAACTGCTCGAGGGCGCCTTCGACCTCGCGGGACTGGTCCGTGTCCTCGACGCGGACGAGGTAGCGGCCGCCGGAGCGGCGGGCGACGTCCTGGTCGATGAGACCGATGTAGATGCCGCCGAGGTGCACGAACCCGGTCGGCGACGGGCCCAGGCGCGTGACCAGCGCGCCCTCGGGGAGGTCGCGGGCGGGGTACTGCTGCTCCCAGTGCTCGGGTTCGGGCAGGTCGGCAGGGAAGAGTGCATCGATGACCGCTCGGTCCAGCATGGGTTGTTCTCCCGCGTCGTGGTGCGCTTGCCTCGGCGAAAATGGTCGTTTTCGCCGACGACGAGCCTAGCCGTGCGGCCCGCCGGCCCGCCCGGGCAGGTGGTGCTCGGCGGCCCGCGGTGCTAGCTTGCCGGGAATGCGCGCTCGGTTTCCTTTCGCCAGAACGCTTTCGGCCTTGACGGCCCTGCTGGTGCTCCCGCTGATCGCTCCGGCCGCGGCCTCCGCATCGCCGGGCCGCGAGTGCGCGACACCGTCGATCGACCGGCTGCAGCAGTGGCTGGCCAGCGGCGAAGGGACGACGGTCCCGGCCACCGGGAGCCTGCTCGTGCCCGCAGGGCGCCGGTACGCGGCCGAGGTGACGTTCCTGAACGCGGAATGGCACGTGGCCGTGGTGTGGCTGGGCAACCGGTTCGAAGCGCAGGCCGACTTGTCCCGGTCAGCGGGATTCCTGTTGACCTACCGCGCGACCGACGACCTGTACGTCCAGCTGCGCCCGGCGTCCCACTGGAGCGGCGGCGCCCAGTGGCTCACGCGGGTCCCGTCGACCGGCGGCCGGCTGGTGACGAAGTTCTTCGGCTTCTCGCCGCGCAAGTGGACGTCGCTGCCGGAGCTGGGGACGCCCTCGTACTCGTTCGCATCAGCACTGCGGGAGGCGCGGGGGCTGGTGTTCGTCGGGAAGACGCCGAACGAGCTGGAGTTCCGCGGCCTGCGCATCGACGGCTACCGGCCGCCCTGCCTCTGACGGGAACCCGCCGGAAACTGTCGGTGCCCTGTGTGACACTGCGGGCGTGATCATCGTCTTCGAGGCCGAGCTGTGGGAATGGGATGCCCGGCGCGCCGACAGCTGGGTCTTCGTCAGCCTGCCCGCCGACGCGTCGGAGGACATCCGCGAGCTCTCCGCCGAGCCGAGGCGCGCCTTCGGTTCGGTGCGCGTCCGGGTGACGATTGGCGCCACGAGCTGGCAGACCTCGATCTTCCCGGACGGTTCGCGCGAGGCCTACGTCCTGCCCCTGAAACGGGCGGTCCGGGACGCCGAAGGCCTCGGCGTGGGGGACACCAGCACCGTGACCGTGGAGCTCGTCGACTTCTGAGGCGCGCGATCCGGCGAAACGTGATCGGCCGCGGAACGGATCTGTCATGATGCGGACACAGGCCCCGAACCGCGCAAGGGAGACACGATGTCCGCCCAGATGGACGAGCTGATCGCCCAATTCCAGCACTTCCAGAGCAAGGTGCAGCAGGCCGAGGCCCGCTTCGCCGGCGTCGGCGACATGCAGGAGCGGATCGCCCGGCTGGAGACCACCGTCACTTCGCCCGACGGGACCGTGACCGTCACGGCGGGCGCCGGCGGCACCATCACCGACCTGCGGCTCACCGCCGGGGCCACCCGGGTCGAGGCCGGCCAGCTCGCCGCGACGATCATGCACACCATCCGCCGGGCGGCGGCCGGGGCCGCGCAGCAGCAGGCCGGCATCGTGGACGAGACCTTCGGCGACGCGTTCGGCGTGGACGTCTCGGCGCAGGTGCGCGAAGCCCAGGCGGCGGCGTTCGGAACCGCGGCGGCCGAGCCCGCGTCGGAGCAGGAGCCGCGGCAGCCGTCGCGGCCCGTCCGCCGGCGCGCCGCCGGGGACGACGACGACTTCGACCAGGGCCCCATCCTCCGCCGATCCTAGGGAAATCCGCGATGACACAAGGAATCCAGACGAACGTCGGCGCGATCTCCGCCTACGCCAAGCAGCTGCCGTTCTACGAGCAGGAGGCGGACAAGTTCGGCGCGAAGATCGACGCCGCCGACGTCACGAACGAAGCGTGGGGGCTCGTCGGCCTCTTCGCCAAGCAGGGCTACACCGACCGCCTCGCCGAGCTGCGCTCGCTGCTGACCGACCTCAAGGACGGCGTGGACGGGTTCACCACCAAGCTCACCAAGGCCGCGGAGATGTACCAGGGCACCGAAGACGCCGGCAAGGTCGCCTTCGGGCGGTACGAAGCGGAAATCGACGCGATCGGGCAGGGCGAATGACCGAGCCGAAGAAGAGCATCGCCGACGCGCTGAACGTCGAGGCCTACGACGAGAGCACGGGCGCCAACCTCGACCGCGCCGCCGGGTACGTGCCGGTGGCCGGCACCGCCTACAAGGCCGGCAAGAAGATCGGCGAGCACGCCCGGCAGGCCGCGGAGGCCGACGGCCCGGGCGAGCTGGCGTCCGCGGGGGCCGCGCTGGTCGGCGACGGCGCGGCGTTCGTCGGTGCCGCCGCCGGCGACATGGTCACCTTCGCCATGGACCCGATCGGCTGGCTGGTCAGCCACGGCCTGAACATGCTGCTCGAGCTGGTCCAGCCGCTGCAGGACGCGCTGCACCAGGTCACCGGCGACGGCCCGGCGATCGGCCACGCGTCGGAGAACTTCGTCACGATCGCCCAGGGTTTCGTCGCGCTCGCCGACGACTTCGAGCGCACCGGCGACACCGCGCTGGCCGAGTGGGTGGACGAGGCGGGCAACGCGGCGAAGGAAGCCCTCGGCGACTTCTCCTCCGGCATCCGCGGCATCGGCTCGGCCGCCGGTTCGGTGGCCGAGGTGCTGCAGATGTGGTCGATGGTCATGGTGGTCATCGAAGAGGTGATCAAGGGGATCATCACCGAGCTGGTGTCCTGGCTGATCACGTTGTGGCTGCCCGCGCTGGCCGCGTCGGTGATCAGCTTCGGCGGCTCGGTCGCGGCCGCGATGACCGCGTCCATCGCCAAGGCGGCCAGCGTGCTGCAGAAGGTGACGCGTTACCTCGGCAAGTTCGGCAAGCTGCTCGACAAGTTCATGGAGTTCCTGGTCAAGTACTCCGGGAAGCTCGAGGTGTTCACCCGCAAGCTGCGCATCGGCGTGATGCCCGGCGAGACGAAGTTCGGCTTCGGCGCGGTCGCCGAGGGCTGGCAGCCGAGCAACCGAGCGCTCACGACGATGTTCGGCACTTCGGCCGGCGTCAAGCCGTTCCTCGCCGGCGCGGGCGTGAAGGCCGGCATCGGAGCGGGCAAGGGTGCGTTCGCCGAAGGCAAGGACGCCGTCACACCGGAGGGGGACGAACCGTGGTTCGACAAGAGCGAGATCGGCGGGGACCGGAGCCCGGAGGAGACGCGCAGGGATCTCGACATCTAGACGTCCGCGCGGCCGAATTCCACGACCGCGTCGAAAGCTGGTCGCAGGAGGCCCGGGTCCGGCCCGGGTTCCGGGAGCGGGTCGAGGCGCTCACCCGCGACCGGTGGCGCGAGCCGGTCATCGTGTTGCACTTCGGCGACACCGACGTGGGCTACGACGTCCCCGGCCGCCGCCGGGACGGCACCGTCGTGGGGAAGCGGCTCGTCCGGCGGTTCTTCTGGAACATCCTGCGCGGGCTCGGCGCCGCGGTGTTCGGCGTCTTCGCCCTGGCCCACGGCGAACGGCCGGGACTGCCGTTCCAGCGGGCGATCGGCGTGACGGGCCCGGAGAACGCGATGGCGCTCGACCTCGCCGACCGGCTCCGGTCCGTGGGGGGCGCGTGGCTGGCGTGCTCGCCGTCGTGCCTGGCGGTGGTGGACACCGGACCGACCACCACCGACCCGGCCGACGCACCGCCGCCGCGGATCGTCTGGGAAGCACGCAAACCGCAGGCGCCGGAGCTCAGCTTCCGCAAGAGCACGCTGACCTGGCCGGACGGCTCGATCTTCCGGCTGCCCGTGCAGGACCGCACCGAGCAGCAGCACCTGCGGAAGTTCCTGGAGTTCCCGGACGTCATCCACTGGAACGGCCGCTAGGGCCTGGGCGCCGGGAGGAACGGGTGGCTCGGTCCTAGTCCGCGCAGGCGAGGCGGGCCCAGACGACCTTGCCGTCGTCGTGGTGGCTCACGCCCCAGTCGAGGGCGAGTTCGTCGACGAGCAGCAGGCCCCGGCCGCCGGAGCGGCTCGGCACCCGCAGCCGGGGTTCGCCGGTACCGGTGTCGGCGACGGCCACGGTCACCTGGCACGGGTCGTTCGTGAGGTGCAGCCGCAGCTGCTGGGGGCCGGTCGCGTGGACGTAGGCGTTTTCCAGCAGTTCGCCGACCACGATCACGGCATCGACCCGGTCGGCGTCGGCGAGCGAAGCCAGCTTGGCCTGGGCCCACCGGCGCGCGACGGCCAGCCCCGAGGGGCCCGCTCCGGCCACGTCCAGCACCTGCCATCCCGGCTCGTGTGCCGCGCCCCAGTTCACTTGCACCGTTGTGACTCCTCCTTGTCCGGAGGGCCTACCCGGGAAACCGGCCGATACTCCTCCGGCCACCAGAAAAAGCGCTACGGGCGCCCGATCCGCCAGAGGAACGCCGCGCGCAGAGCCTCGATGAGGGCTTCGTCGTCGACTTCGGTGGGACGCTCGCCCATCGGCAGCCAGACGCGCTCGTCCGGGATGCCCGCGATGACGCGCGTGAGCGTGACGCCCGGATAGGTGAGCGTTTCACGACCGCCGTCGACGTCGGAGACGACGACGTGCCGGGACTCCGCCCGGACGAGCACCTGCCGCTGGTCGTTCATGTCGCGCGTCTTCCCGAACCGAAAGCGTGGCCGCCGTCCAGCATAGCCACGCGAAGCGGCGAGCACGTTCGGTCGAACAGCGGATTCTCGTTCACGTCAGCTCAAAAACCACTGCGCCCCAACACCTCCGCTGGCGGGCACGGCGCGCTCCGAGGGGGAGGAGAGCACGCCGTGTCCGTGCTCCGAACGGTACGCCGTGGCCCGGCCGGCGGCGGTCGAACCACTCGTACGCCGGAACGGCTTGCGGTGACGGCGTGGTAGACAGGGAAGTTCGGGATCCGGCGGGAGTTCTCGGATGACATCTCGGAACGAGACCACCTCACCACCCGGAGTCCACAATTCCGTCGGCGGCGACGCGGCCGGGGCGGTGCTGCAGGCCGGGACGATCACCGGTGACGTGTGGATCGCCGGCCCACGCCGACCGGAGGAGTCCCCGGTACCCCGGCAGCTGCCGGCGGTGCCGTCGCACTTCACGAGCCGGGCGGACGAACTCGCGGCCTTGGACGACGTCGCCGGGGAAGACACCGGTGGCCGGCCGGCGCTGGCCGTGCTGACCGGGCCGGGCGGCGTCGGCAAGACCGCCCTCGCCGTCACCTGGGGTGCCCGGCACGCGGGCAGCTTCCCGGACGGTCAGCTCTACGCGGACCTGCGGGGGTTTTCGCCGGGGACCGCGGTCGTCCCGGAGGAGGCGCTCGGGGCGTTCCTGCGCGCGCTGGGGGTGGCGCCCGAGCGCGTCCCGCCCGGTGTTGCCGAACAGGCGGCCCTGTTCCGGACGAGGACGGCGGGCCGACGGTTGCTGGTCGTGCTGGACAACGCGTTTTCGGCGGCCCAGGTCCGCCCGCTGGTCCCCGCGTCGGCCGGCTGCCTGGTGCTCGTGACCAGCCGCCTGAGGCTGGACGGGCTCGTGGCCGAAGGCGCGCGCTTCCTGGATGTGGCGCCCCTTTCCCAGCCGAAGGCCGTCGAGCTGGTGGTGCGGGCCGTGGGCCGGTCGCGAGTCGCCGGTGAGCTGGCCGCGGTCGCGGAGCTGGCGGTGCTCTGCGGCCGGCTGCCGATCGCGCTGCGCGTCGCGTCGGCCCGGCTGGCGTCCCGGCCGCGGTGGCCGGTCGCGCGGGTGGTGGCCGAACTCGGCGACGAACGATCCCGGCTGAGCCGGCTTTCGGCGGAGGGAGACGCCTCGGTGGCGGCGATGTTCGACTGGTCCTACCGGGCGTTGCCGCCGACGGCCGCGACGCTGTACCGGCTGCTGAGCGAGTTCCCGGGTGCGTCGTTCGACGTCGGCACGGCGGTGGCGGTGACCGGCCTGACCGAACCGGCGGCGGCCGACGGGCTGCAGCTCCTCGTGGACGCGAGCCTTCTCGAGGAGGTCGACGAGCTCCGCTTCCGGTTCCACGACCTGGTCCGCCTGCACGCCCGCGCCCAGCGCGACGCCGGGCGGCCCGAGGTGGTTCCCCGGGTGGCGACCTGGTTCCTGCACGAGATGACGCGGGCGAACCTGGTCGTCATCCCGTTGCGCTGGCGGGTCAGCCCGGTGTGCGAGCAGTACCGCACCGCGCCGCCCGCGTTCGGCTCGGGCAGGGAAGCGCTCGACTGGCTCGACGGACAGCTGCCCAACGTGCTGGCGGTGCTGGAAGCAGCCGGCGAACGGGAGCACGACCGGCTGGCGTGGCAGCTGTGCGAGGCTCTGTGGGAGCTGTTCCTGCACCGGAAGCACTTCGCCCGCTGGTTGCGTTCGCACGAGATCGGCATCGCGGCGGCGCGGCGCTGCCGGGACGCGGTCGCGGAGTCGCGGCTGCGCTGCCAGCTCGGTCGCGCGTACCTGGACCTGGGCCGGTTCGAGGACGCGGAACGCGAATGCGCTCGCGCGCTGGACCTGGCGCGAGCGGCGGGGAGCCGGCACAACGAATCGGTGGCGCTGGACCAGCTGGGAACGGCGGCGCAGGGCCGCGGCGACGTTCCGGCGTCGATCTCCTTCTATTCCGCCAGCCTGGAGATCGAACGGGAGCTGGGCATCGACCGCGGCGTCGCCCAGCGGCACCGCCGCATCGGCGAGGTGCTGGCGAAGGCGAACCGCCCGGCCGAAGCGGCGGAACACCTCCGACGCGCCCGCCGGATGTTCGCCGACCTGGGGGACGAAAAGGACGAGGCGAAGGTCCTGGTGGGGCTGGCTCGCCTGGACGCCCGTGGTGGCGACGTCGCCTCGGCGAAGCGTCGCCTGGAGCGGGCGCGGCGGGTCCTGGCGGAGGCGGGCTCGGCGTTCTACCAGGCGGACGTCCTGGTCGGGTTCGCCGACGTGGCGGAGTGCGATGACGACCCGAGGGCGGCCCGCGGCCACCTCGCCGAGGCGTTGGCGCTGTACGAGCAGGTGGGCGGGCCGCAGGTGGAGCGGGTTCGCGCCCGGCTGCGGCGGTACGACGCCGAGAACGCGGAGCCACCGGTCGAGGGGCCGCCCCGGCAGGTCGGCGAATGACGGCGCGGATGCCGGCAGAGGACATCCGTCAGGGCCGGGCGCTCTCCACGCCCGGCGGTGACGAAGCTGCCCGCCGCGCCGGAGTGACGGTCACCCGTCCGGCCGGCTTCGCGGCCGCGGAATGACCGGCCGGGGCACGAGCCGGGGAAGTGGCGCGGGGGAGAGCGGGACCGCTCGCGCCGGTTCGGGGAGCCCGAGCAGGTCGTACATCTCCTTCCGGAGGATCTTCCCGGCTTCCCCGGGCCGCGAGGTCAGCAAGCCGGCGATCCGGGCGCCGAGCCCCCGGCCTTGCGCGTCGGCGGCGGCGCGGAGCTGGGGGAGCAGCGGCCGCGTGGGATCCCACCGCGGGGTGTGCTCGGCCAGGACGGCCGCCGGGCTGCCTTCGAGCAGCGGCTGGGGGCCGTGCGGCAGCCGCAGGACGGGGGTGCCGAGGCCGGCCGCGAAAGTGCCGAGCGAGGTGTAGTCGGCCAGCACGTGGTCGGCGGCGGCGACGGCACCGCGCCAGTCGGTGTACGGCTTCAGCACGCGGAGCCCCGCGTCGATGGCGTCGGAGAGCCAGCCGAGCACCTGGCCGGTGCCGTGCTGCGACCAGATCTGCGGGTGGAGGGACGCCACGACGCGGAACCGATCGCGCGGCAAAGCTTCGGCGATCTCGCGGAAGAGCTCCGGATTGCGGCCGAAGCCCGAAAGCGGTGACCAGGTGGAGGTGACCAGCAGGACTTCCCGGTCGTCCGTGACGCCGAGGGCGCGCCGGTGCTGGTCACGGTATTCGGCGGTGGCGACGAGCCGGTCGAAGGCGATGTCACCGCCGACGAAGGCGTGCGGCAGGGCCTCCGGGCAGATCCGGGCGAGGAGATCCCACTCTCGTTCGTGGGTGAGCGCGATCCGGTCGGGGCGGACCCGGCCGTCTCGCATCAGCTGCGCGGGGTGGAGGCCGGTGACGAGGGCGCCGTCGGTGTCGGTGCGGTGGGGGCGGTACTGCCCGAGCCCGCCACCGTGGGGGACGAGGAGCACGGGGCCCAGCACGTCGTCGACACCGCGAGTGCTCCCGGCGAGCACCAGCCCGTGAGTGACCCGCCGCACCTGCGGCATGGTCAGCAGAACCCCGCCATCGGCCCGGACGAGTTCGGCGGCGTCCGGCCGGTCTTCACCGTTGTCCGGCACGGCGTAGACCCGCATCACCTGGTGGTCGGCGTCGATGAGGGGGACGAGGTCGTTGAGCCTGAGCAGCGCGACCACGTGCGGGGCGAAGATGAGGACGGGCACGCCGAGCCGGGTCGCCCAGTGCTCCGGTGCCAGTACTCCGTCATCGTCGTTCATCGCGGCCACCCCTCCCGGCGTGAGGCGTAGCGCAGCGCCCCGGCCCGGCTGGCCAGCGCCGGGAGCGGGCGGGGGAACGGTCTGCGGTCGGCGGGGACGGCGACTTTCACGGTGCCTCCTGGAACGGGATCGGCGACATCGCCGATACGTCGGACATGGGTCGGGCGGTCGCGGGGCGCAGGCCGGCGCTGGGGCCGGCGGTGTCGCGGACAACCCTGTCCTGGGGAGAGGCACTGACAGACCGGCCGGCGGATTTGTGGCCCGTTGCCGGTCTGGGTGGCTCTGAGTCACCCGATATAGGTGAATTCATGTTCCCGGAGAGATGATTCGGGGTCTCCAACCGGACGGCGGCACCAACCCCCGGTCGGGGAGTCGTATGCTGGCGCCTCGGCAGTAAGTCCGCGCTCGTGTCACGTGGAGCGGAGGTTATTGCCTTGCGGAAGCGGTCCCTGGTGGCAGCCGGGGGCCGCTTTTTTATCCTTGGTTCATCAGTCGTCCAGCCTTTCGAGCGTCCGTTCGATCAGCGCCGGTGTTTCTTCAGGAGAAAGCGCTGCGTCCTCCAATTTGTAGAAGATCTGGATGAACTCGACAGCCTTCACGGCTCCGGTGACATCGTCGAAGAACTGGTCTCCATTGGGTTGTTCCAGGTTGAGGAACAGGTCGTTGGACTGCTCGGACAGCTGAAGGAGCTCGAACGAGCTCTGCATGCCGCTGACCCAGCCCGCCTGGTAAGGCAGGACCTGCACGGACACGTTGGGCCGCTGAGCGACCTCCAGCAGATGGCGCAACTGGATCCGCCAGCCGGCGACATCGGTGATGCGTCGGTGCAGCACCGACTCGTCGAGGATGAAGAAGTGCTCGAGTTCGGGATCTTCCAGCCGCTTCTGCCGTTCGGCCCGCAGCTTCACCTTCCGTTCCGCGATCGAGGGATCGCTGGACCCCTTCACCAGGGAACGGGTGTACTCGGGGACTTGGAGCAGCCCCGGTACCAGGTGCAACTGGTACTGGCGCAGGATCACGGCGGCTGCTTCGAGGCCGAGGAACTTGACGAACTCCGGGCTGTTGGTGCGTTTGTACTCGTCCCACCAAGCCGGCTGCCGACCGTCCTTCGCCATCTGGACGTATTTTTCCACGCGGTCGCGGTCGGTGATGCCGTAGTGCAGCAGGAGCGCTTTCAGGTCGGTGATCGACAAGCCCACCTGCCCGCTCTCGATACGGTTGAGCTTGGAGAGCGACCAGTCCAGCGCGTCCGCGACGTTCTGCTGGGTCAGCTGCAGGGCCTCCCGTGCCTCCCTTATTTCCGCCAGCACTCGCCGTTGGCTAGCCACTGGCGAATGCGCCCTAGTCATGATCGTTCTACTCCCGTCCGTTCGGTATGCCACGCGGCGAGGTGCCACATAGCAGAACGATAGCAGTCGGTATGAGCTACGTCACTTCGACGCGGGGCCAAGAGCGAGGCGGAGATGTGCCAGGTGGCAGGCAGGTGTGAGGCGTCGCGATCCGAGGAAGCAAAAAACCCTGGTGAACCCGGTCGTCCGGGGCCCCAGGGTGCGAACGGGTGTGGGCTAGGAGTGATCCTGCAGGAACGCCTTCCAGGCTTCTCGGCTGAAGATCAGCTGAGGGCTGACGAACTTCGAATCGCGGAGATGTACGCGCTCGGCCGCGGTGGCGACCTCGACGCAGTCATCAGCGTTGCCACTGCCGCTGGCCGAACTCTTCACCCATACCAACGTGAGGGCTTCGGTCTCGGTTGAAGGCTGCCCGACCTGCTCGGTCACGTGCGTCCCCCGGTTCTCGAAAGGCGCGTACCGGCCAGCCGGGCGGCGGTGGGCCGGAGCATCGCGTGAAAGTGTTCGGATCTTAACTGCGGAACGTGACGGCTCAACACCGCCGAGAGAAGGATAGCCCATGGTCCACAGGTTTGTTGTGGAGCGTTTCCGGGTCAGAAACCTGACATTTCGAGGACATCGTCGATCGCCTGCACATGCACAATTCCGTGCAGATGAACGGTCATCGCAGGCCGCCTGGAGTGCTCAGGGATGACTTGCTGTGCTTGGGAATCCGAAGCCGGCGCGAGCGGTGACCACGAATTCCGGGAACGTCGCCGAAATGAGGTCTAGAACTCCAGCTGTTCGGTCTTCCGCGGCATCAGCAACAACGCCCCCACCGACAAGACGGCCACCGCCAACAACCCCAAAAACACATAGTGCGTCGCATCCGCCAACGCCCCGCGCACGAACACCGCGGCCGGCGAATCGGGCGCGTGTCCGCCCAGCACCAGGCTCGTCGCGTCGACCGACGGGGGCAGCGGACCCACCTCCGCCGGCGGGTTCGCGAACCGGGACGCCAGCGTCGCGTTGGCGATCGCCCCGAACACCGCCGCCCCCACCGCGCTTCCCAGTGAGCGGCTGAACAGGTTCGTCGCGGTCACCACGCCACGGCGGTCCCAGCCCACCACCGACTGGATCGCCACCAGCGTCGGGCTCGCCGCCAGGCCCAGGCCCACCCCGAGGACGAACGCCGCGAACGCCGCCGCCCAGAGTGACGAACCCGCGCCGAGGAGCGCCACCAATACGCCGCCGGCGATGATGAACACGCTGCCGATCAACGCCGTGTCGCGGAAGCCGATGCGCAGGTAGATCTTGCCCGCCAGGGACGCCGAAATCGGCCAGCCGACCGTCAGGGCCGCCACCGCGAACCCCGCCACCAGCGCGCCCGCGCCGAGCACCCCCTGCGCGTACGTCGGCAGGTACGACGTCAGGCCCATCAGGACCGCGCCGACCACCAGCGCCACCAGGTTGCCGCCCACCAGGACCCGCCGGGTGAACACCCAGAGCGGCAGCACCGGCTCGGCCGCGCGCTTCTCCGCCACCACGAACGCCACCAGCAGCAGCGCGCCCGCGACGAAGATCCCCACGCTCGGCAGCGAGCCCCACGCCCACGCGACGCCGCCCTCGAGCAGGCCGAGGATGACCAGGGAACAGCCGACGGTGAGCAGTGCCGCGCCCAGGTAGTCGACCTTGTGCGGCTTGCGCTCGACGTGCTCGGCGAAGTTGCGGAACAGCATCAGCGCCGCGATCGCGCCCAGCGGCAGGTTGATGAAGAAGATCCAGCGCCAGTCCAGGTACTCGGCGAAGACCCCGCCGAGCGTCGGGCCGACCACCGAAGCCACGCCCCAGACGCTGGCCACGTAGCCCTGGACCCGCGCGCGTTCCTCCACCGTGTACAGGTCGCCGATCACCGTCATCGACATCGGCTGGATCGCTCCGGCGCCGATGCCCTGGACCGCCCGGGCGGCGATCAGCACCGGCATGCTCCACGCCGCACCGCAGAGCACCGAGCCGACCAGGAACGCCGCGATCCCGAAGAACATCACCGGCCGCCGGCCGAGCACGTCGGCGAACTTGCCGTAGAGCGGCACCGTCACGGCCTGGGTGAGCAGGTAGATCGAGAACAGCCACGGGAACTGGGCGAAGCCGCCGAGGTCGCGCACCACCGACGGGACGGCGGTCGCGATGATCGTGCTGTCCAGCGCGACCAGCGCCGTGCTGAGCATGACCGCGATCAGCACCGGGCCGCGTTCGGACCGGAAGCCGACCCCCTTCGTGGCGGCGGATGTCGTCATCGGCGGGGTGCTCCTCGGGACGGTCATGACCGGGGTCAACTACTTTGCAGTCCTAAGCATTCCATCCCGGCGGCACCGGCCCCAGCGAATTTCCCGGCGCCCGTGGCGCAAGATGGACAGGATGAGCGACTGGATCCGGCCGATCGGGCGGGGCTGGGTGGTCCGCGACGCGGTCCCCGGCCCCGACGTCGACGAGTTCGCCGAGCCCGAGCGCGTGGTCGCGGCGCTGGCCGCGCCCGGTGCCGCCGACAGCCTGCTGGCCGTGCAGCACCCGGCCCGCACCCCCGCGGCCCTGGCGCGTGGTCTCGACCTGACGGCCGCCGTCCCCGTCGCCCGCGCCGTGCTCGAACGGCTCCGCAAGCGGTCCTACCGGCCGGTCCGCGACGTCGTCGCGCCCTACCGGATCGAAGGGCCGGACGGGGTGGCGCTCGGCCTGCTCTGCCTGGTCGACCCGGCCGCGGTGACCGACGACGGCGCCGCGCGAGTCCGCCACACCGAGGACGTCTACCCCGACGTCGTCGCCGAGCGGGCCGCGGTGCTCGCCGGGCTGGGCTGCGCGACCAGCGCGGCGCTGCTCGTCCCGGCCGGCGGCGGCGCGGAGCTGACCGAGCAGGTCGAGCAGGCCTGCGCCGGCCTCGGCCTGCCCGATCTGTCCACTTCGGACGCGGCCGGGCGGCGGCACGACCTGTGGGTGGTGCCGGAAGGGCCCCTGCAGAGCCGGCTGCTGGCCGCGGTCGCCGGCACGGACCTCCTGGTCGCCGACGGCAACCACCGCGTGGCCGCCGCGGCGGCGGCCGGCCACGGCGCGCTGCTCGCCCTGGTCACCGCGGGACCGGCGCTGGAGATCGGCGCGATCCACCGCGTCCTCACCGGCACCGGCCTCGGCCCCGAAGACCTGGTGTCCCGCTGGTGCGAGGCCGGCCTGGACGTCCGCTACGACGAGCAAGCCGTGCCGGTCGCCGGCGAGGTCGTGGTGCGCGCCGGCGCGGCCGTGCTGCGGATCCCGCTCCCGGCCGTGGAAGGGCCCGGGCCCGTGATCGACCACGAGATCGTCGAGCAGGTCCTGTTTTCCCGCGCGCTCGGCGTCGACCCCGAAGGGCCGTGCGTCCGCCCGCTCCCGGCCGGCCGCCCGCTGCCGCCGGACGCGGACGCGGTGGTGCTGCTGGCCCCGGTCAGCTACGCCGACGTCCTCGCGGTGCACGCGGCCGGGCGCCGGATGCCGCGCAAGGCCACGTACTTCACGCCGAAGCCGCGCAGCGGGCTCGTGCTGGCGGAGCTTTAGCGGCGGTCCACCGCGAACCACGCGCGGCCCGAACAGCCCGCGTTCCCGCAGGTACTCCTCCCCGGAACGACGTGCCAGCCGGGAAGCCATCGTGCCGCCCGTCGCGGTTTCGTACGCGAGCAGGCCCTTGAGCACGTTGAGTGTCGAGTGGGCCGAAGAGCGCGCCGAGCCTTCGACCCACGCGCAGCCCGCCCACCGGCCATCGGGGTCCGCGCCGCCGGTAGGCCGGCACCCCGACTCCTCCGTCCCGATCCGCGCCTGCGTCGCTTCCGGGATCTCCGGCGGCTCGCCCGCCAGGTCGCGCTCCATCTCCCGGCCCAGGGCCGGATCCGGGTCGCACGACCAGGCGAGCAGGTCCGTCAGGCTCCCGTGACGCCGTCGATGGCCTCCCGCAGGAAGTCCGCGTGGCCGTTGTGGCGGGCGTACTCGTGGATCATGTGCAGCATCACCAGCCGCAGCGAGACGTCCTCGCCCCAGCGCGCCTGGTGGCCGGTGACGTCCAGGGACTCGGCCGCCTCTTCGATCTTGCGTGACTGCTCGACCTCGTCCTGCCACGCCTCGAAGGCCTCCGCGCGGGTGGACGAACTCGCGTCGTAAGCGGCCTGGAAGTCGCCTTCGGGCGACCACCGCAGCGGGATGTCCTCGGCGTTGATCACCCGCCGGAACCAGGTGCGCTCGACCTCGGCCATGTGCCGGACGAGGCCGAGCAGCGAAAGCGTCGACGGCGGGCTCGACGCCCGGCGGAGGTCCTCGTCGGACAGTCCGTCGCACTTCATCGCGAGGGTGGCGCGGTGGAAGTCGAGAAAGGTGCGCAGCATTTCGCGCTCGCCGCCGGTCAGGGGCGGTGCGGGGCGTTCGGTGGTCACGAGGGAGTGTGTATCACGCCGAGAAATGTCGTACCTGTGTTTTAAGCTCGCGCGGTGGACTTGCCCGTGATGCCGCCGGTGCGGCCGATGCTCGCGAAAGCCGTGCACGAGGTGCCTCGTGACCCGGGGCTGCTGTACGAGCCCAAGTGGGACGGCTTCCGCTGCGTCGTGTTCCGCGACGGCGACGAGATCGAGCTCGGCTCCCGCAACGACCGCCCGCTGACCCGCTACTTCCCGGAGCTGGTGGAGCTGCTGGCCGCCGCGCTGCCGCCCCGCTGCGTCGTCGACGGCGAGATCGTGCTGGTCACGCCGGCCGGGCTCGACTTCGAGGTGCTGCAGCTGCGGCTGCACCCGGCGGCCTCGCGCGTGCGCAAGCTCGCCGTGGAGACGCCGGCCAGCTTCGTCGCCTTCGACCTGCTCGCCCTCGGCGACACCGACCTCACCCAGGAGCCGTTCCGCGAGCGGCGCAAGCAGCTCGAAAGCATCCTCCGCACGGACGCCGAAGGTCTGCAGCGCATCCACCTGACCCCGCTGAGCGACGACCCCGGCCAGGCCGAAGACTGGTTCACCCGGTTCGAGGGCGCGGGCTTCGACGGCGTCATGGCCAAGCCCGGTGACCTGCCGTACGAGCAGGACAAGCGCGTCATGCTGAAGGTCAAGCACGAGCGCACGGCCGACTGCGTCGTCACCGGCTTCCGCTGGCACAAGGACGGCGCCGGCGTCGGTTCGCTGCTGCTCGGGCTGTTCGACGACGAGGGCGTCCTGCACCACGTCGGGGTGGCCAGCAGTTTCACCAAGGCGCGGCGGGCCGAGCTGGTCGAAGAGCTGGCGCCGCTGCGCGAGAACGCGCTCGAGAACCACCCGTGGCGGTCCTGGGCCGAATACGAACCCGAGCCCGGTCGGCAGCCGGGCGCGAACAGCCGATGGGCCCCGCAGAAGGACCTTTCGTGGGAGCCGCTGCGCCCGGAATGGGTGGCCGAGGTCCGCTACGAGCACCTGCAGGGTGGCCGGTTCCGGCACGGCGGGCGGCTGGTCCGTTTCCGGCCCGACCGCACGCCGGAGTCCTGCACGTACGCCCAGCTCGACGAGGCACCGCCCGCCGAGCTCGCGAAGCTGTTCGGGGAGGCGCGATGAGCGGGGCGGTGCTGCTCGACGTCGACGGCGTCGAGGTCAAGATCAGCAGCCCGGACAAGGTCTACTTCCCGGAACGCGGCGAGACGAAGCTCGACCTCGTCGAGTACTACCGGGCGGTGTCCGGGCCGCTGCTGGCCCGGCTCGGCGGGCGTCCGCTGCTGCTGGAGCGCTACCCGGACGGCGCCGGCGGCAAGAACTGGTTCCAGAAGCGCGTCCCCAAGGGCGCGCCGTCGTGGCTGACCACCACGGTCGTCTCGACGCCGAACGGCACGACGAGCGACGCGCTGGTGGCGAAGGACCTCGCCCACATCCTCTGGGCGGTGAACCTCGGCTGCCTCGGCTTCCACGTCTGGCCCTACCTCGCCGACACGCCCGAGGTCACCGACGAACTGCGCGTCGACCTCGACCCGTCGCCCGGCATCGGGTTCGACGAGCTGCGCGAAGCCGCGGTGCTGACCAGGGAGTTCCTGGCCGAGCACGGCATCGAAGGTCACCTGAAGACGTCGGGTTCGCGGGGGCTGCACCTGTACGTGATGCTCGAGCCGCGCTGGGACGGCTTCCAGGTGCGGGCGGCCGCGGTCGCGCTGGCGCGGGCGCTGGAACGCCGTCACCCGGAGAAGATCACCGCGCAGTGGTGGAAGGAAGAACGCGGCACGCGCGTGTTCGTCGACTTCAACCAGAACGCCCCGCACAAGACCGTGTTCGGCACCTGGTGCGTGCGCCCGCGCGTCGGCGGCCAGGTGTCCACCCCGATCGGCTGGGGCGAGCTGGACACCGTCGAGCCCGGCACGCTGACGCTGAGCACGGTGCCCGCGCGGGTCGCCGAGCGCGGCGATCCGTGGGCCGGGGCGGGGGAGCGGCCGCAGTCGATCGAGCCGCTGCTGGAGATGTCCGAACGCGACATGGCGGCCGGGCTGATGGACGCGCCGTGGCCGCCGGTGTACCCGAAGATGCCCAACGAGCCACCGCGCGTGGCGCCGAGCCGCGCGAAGAAGGCGTGATCAGGGTGGCCCGAGGCGCCGGTGAAGCTGGCTCCACGCGGTGAGGGCCACCAGGGCGGTGAGCCCGAACACCGCCGCGGACCCGAGGCCCGCGGCCGCCGCACCGGCCAGCGGCGAGGCGACGGTCTGGCCGGCGCCGAGCCCGGCGAACGACCACGTGATGCCGCGGGCGGGCCGCGCCGGGAAGAGGCGGGCCGCCCACAGGATGCAGAGCCCGGTCAGCGCCATGTAGGTGCTGCCGAACAGCGCACCGGAAAGCAGGGCGAGGGGCACGCCCGGGTCCGGCAGCGCCAAGAGGGCGATGCCCGCGGCGGAGAGGGTCCACGTCGCGAGGTTGACCGTCCGCAGGCCCACGCGCCCGGCCGCCCGGCCCGCGAGGCCGCCGAGCAACCCGGCCACGCCGATCGCGGCCCAGCACCAGGTCGCGGCCACCGGGCTCAGCCCGGTTTCGGCGAGCCGGGAGCTGGAGAACGTCCAGTACGGCGCGCTCGTCACGCCGATGAGGACGGAGTTGACCACGAGCGGGACCAGCCCGCCGACGGGACCGGAGGTCGCCGGGACGTCGGCGGGCCCGGGTGAGCGCGGCAACGTCCGCCACGCGATCAGCGTCACGGCCACGCCGAGGGCGGCGAACGCCGACCAGATCACCGGCCAGCCGAACGCGAGCAGGGGAGTGAACGCCGACGCGGCCAGGCCCAGCCCGGTTCCGGTGTTGGCCCAGGTCTGCGCCCGGTCGCGGGTGCGCGCCCCGGCCGTCTCGCCGATCAGCTGGGCGACGCCGGGCGAGACGAGGCCCGCGCCGGCCCCCGCGACGGCGATCCCGGCACCGAAGACCGCGACGTGCGGGGCGACAGCCATGAGGCCGAGCCCGAGCGTCGCCGCCGCCGCGGCCAGCAGCACGGTGCCGCGTGCCGACCGCGCGGACGTTCTCGGGGCGAGCAGCAGCCCGAGGCCGTAGCCCGCGGTGGACACGCCGCCGAGCACGCCGACGCCGACCGCCGTGAGCCCGAACGTCTCGCTGAACCGCGGCACGAACGGCCCGAACGCGTACCGCGCGAACCCGTAGCAGAGGGCGATCACGACCGCGCCGATCGCGGCCGTGGACCACCACCTGTCCGTTTTCGTCTGCATCACCACTCCATCCACCAAACAGACAGGTCTGTCTGATGTCAAGCGATGGTACGATTACCGCAGGTGAAGACTGATACCGACCTGTTCGGAGGAGTGCGGTGGCCAGGACCCGTCCCGGCGATGCGGGCGCGAAAGTGCTCAAAGCCGCGTCGACGCTGTTCTACCGCGACGGCATCCACGCCGTCGGCGTCGACACGGTGGCGGCCGAAGCCGGGGTGACGAAGGCGGCCCTCTACGGCAACTTCGGGTCCAAGAGCGGGCTCGTCGTCGCCTACCTGCGGGAGCGCGACCGGCGGTGGCAGGAGGAGGTCGACCGGATCACCGCCGCGCACCCCGATCCGCGGGACCGGGTGCTGGCGGTTTTCGACGCCTACGAAGCCTGGGTGGCGCGCGACGGCTACCGCGGCTGCGCCTTCCTGAACGCGACTTCGGAGTTCCCCGACCCCGCCGACCCGGTCCGCGAGGTGGTCCGCCACCACAAGACCGCGTTGCACGGCTATCTGCGGGCGCAGCTCCGGCGCGGCCACCCTGAGCGCGCCGACGTCCTGGCCGACGAGCTGATGCTCCTGCTGGAGGGCGCCGCGGTCACGTCGGTGGTCGCCCAGGGCGCACAGCCGTTCGAGACCGCCAAGCGGCTCGCGCGGACGTTGACCGCTTAGATCCCCAGGTCGAGCACGAGCTGGCTGCGGTCCTCGCCGACGCCGGACAGCGTCGCGACGCACGCCGGGCACGGCGCGAGCTCGGCGGTGACCAGGTCCACGGGCTTCCAGCTGCGGGACTCCCGTTCGCCGCAGGCGGACCGCCGGTAGCGGAGGTCGCCCGAGCGGGTCATCAGGTGGGCCAGGGGGACGTCTTCGGGCAGCACGCCGACCAGGTACCAGCGTGGTGCGCTCACCGCGGTGGTCGTCATGGCGGCCAGTGTCCGTCGCGGTGCCCGGGGTCCGGGCGCATTTGCCGATCTTCGGCGTGGCGGGGTGCTCAGGCCTGGTCGGGCAGGTACCGCAGGACGTGCAGCAGGCCGCGTTCGTCCACCGTGTCCGGGTCTTCGGCCAGGCAGCTGCCGAGGTCGGCGAGCACGGCGTCGGTGTCGATCCCGGCGCCGATCAGCACCAGCTCGGTCCGCCGCGGCTCGCCCCGCGGCCACGCCGACCGCGCCAGCTGGACGAACCCGCCGACGGTGTGCAGGTGGAAGCGCGATTCAGGGCCGGTGGGGCCGAAGTCGGCTTGGCCCTTCATCCGGTAGAGCCCGGCCGGCCGCCGCTCGAGGAACTCGACGAAGGCACGCGGCGCGAGCGGCGTCGCGGCGGTGAAGGTGACCGTCTGGTACTCGGCGTGCAGGTGCCGCGAGTGGTCGTGGTCGTCCTCGCGCAGGTCGTCGAACGACAGCTGCCCGGCCCGCTCGCCGCGGGGTTCCGGGTCGAAGAACAGCCGCGGGTCGACCCGGCCGTGCTCGGTGACCAGCAGCGGGCGGCCCGGCGCCAGCTCTTCGACGGTCGCGGTCAGCTTCGCGAGCGCCCCGGCGGGCACCCGGTCGGCCTTGTTCAGCACCACGAGGTCGGCCAGCCGCAGGTGGTCGGCCAGCTCGGGGTGGCGTTCGCGGGCGGCCTCGAACTCGGCGGCGTCGACGACCTCGGCGAGCCCGCCGTAGCGGATATCGGGGTTCTCACTGGCGATCATCAGCCGGATGAGGTCGCGGGGTTCGGCGATGCCGCTGGCTTCGACGACGATCACGTCGATGCCCGCCTCCGCGCTCGAAAGCTTCGCGAGCATCGCGTCCAGCCCGCCGGCGTCGACGGCGCAGCACAGACAGCCGTTGCCGAGCGAGACCATCGTGTCGACCTGGCCGGCGACGGCGAGCGCGTCGACGTTCACCTGCCCGAAGTCGTTGACCACGACGCCGACCCGGGCGCCCTCGCGGTTGGCGAGCAGGTGGTTGAGCAGCGTCGTCTTGCCCGCGCCGAGGAACCCGGCGACGAGGACCACGGGGATGCGCCTGGCGTGCACGAAACGTCCTCCCTCTGCCGATCACCGCGACTCTAACGCCGAGGCCCCTACACGGCCGGACGACCCCGGTGAAGGCCGTTCGGCGAATGCCCACGAAAAGACGCAGGCGGTCGCGCGGGAAAGGATCACGCGGATTTCGCCGCCCGGCGTGATCGATTGACGGAAACGCGCTTTGCCATGTCCGGATAACTCTTGGTAGTAGTTGTTTTTTCGGCGTTCAACCTGCGTGCGCCGGTATTCCGCGATCGCCGGGACGTCGTTCCCGAGTGGGGGATCCCGCCTCGCGGACCGTCGGGTATCCTCCCCCGCCTGGCCGGAGTTCCCAGGACAGTGGGGACTTCCGGCCGGCAGTGTCGTCGGTGACTCTCGGAGGAACGGTGAACCTTTTCGTCGGGCTGCAGATCGCGATTTCGGAGAGTGGGGAACCGCGGTGACGGTTACACCCGAGCGGGTGACGCCCTCCCTATCGCTTTACTCACAGCGTGTCTCGCAAGAGCAAAGCGTCAATTCCGCGGAAGCGGAAGAATTCCTGGACCGGATGTTCGCCGAAGGCGCCGCGGAAGAGGGCGAGCGGTTGGAGACCCGGCTGGCCGCGGTTCGCGCGGAAATCCAGGAAACCGGCACCTACAGGCACACCCCGGCCGAGCTGGCGTACGGCGCGCGCGTCGCGTGGCGCAACTCGGCGCGCTGCATCGGCCGGCTGTACTGGCGCAGCCTGCGCATCCGGGACCGGCGCCGGGTCACCGATCCCGCCGCGATCGCCGGCGAGTGCGTCGCCCACCTCCGCCAGGCCACCCGGGGCGGGCGGATCCGGCCGACGATCACCGTCTTCGCGCCGGACACCCCGGACGCGCCGGGCCCGCGGATCCACAACGAGCAGCTGATCCGCTACGCCGGGTACCGCTTCGAAGACGGCTCGGTCCTCGGCGACCCGCGCTACGCCGCATTCACCGAGCAGGTGCGAAGACTCGGCTGGCGGCCGCCGGAGCGAAGAGGCTCCTTCGACGTCCTGCCCCTGCTGATCGAGGCCGTGCCCGGCGAGCCGCGGCTGTTCACCCTGCCGCCGGACGTCGTCCTGGAGGTCCCGCTGACCCACCCGGACCACCGCTGGTTCGCGGGGCTGGGGCTGCGCTGGCACGCCGTGCCCGCGATCAGCGACATGCCGCTGGAGATCGGCGGCGTCACCTACCCGGCCGCGCCGTTCAACGGCTGGTACCTCGGCACCGAGATCGGCGCCCGGAACCTGGCCGACGAGCGGCGCTACGACCTGCTGCCGGTCGTCGCCGAGCTGATGGGCCTGGACACCGCGTCCGAGCGGACGCTGTGGCGCGACCGGGCGCTGGTGGAGCTGACGCTGGCGGTGCAGCACTCCTTCGACGCCGCCGGGGTCACGATGGCCGACCACCACACCGAATCGCGCCGGTTCCTGTCCCACCTGGAACGCGAGGAGCGGGCCGGGCGCCGGTGCCCCGCGGACTGGAGCTGGATCGTGCCGCCGTTGTCCGGTGGGCAGACCGCGGTTTTCCACCGCTACTACGACGAACCGGACCCGACGGAGCGACCGGCGTTCCTGCCGCCGCCGTGAGGGCTGCGGAGAGTAGCGTGCGAGCGCCCGTTCGGCGGATCGTGGGCGACCCGCGGGGCAGTCCGGTCCCCGAGGGCCGACAATGGTCCGCATGACCGCAGTCCTCGTCGCCTACGCCGGGCGTCATGGCGGAACCCGGCAGATCGCCGAGGTCATCGCCGCCGAGCTCGGTGCGGCGGGTCTGACCGTCGATGTGCGCGACGCCGCCGACGTGGCCGGCGTCGAGCACTACGCCGCGGTCGTCGTCGGCAGCGCCCTGTACTACCACCGGTGGCGCCCGGAGGCCGTCCGGTTGCTGGAACGCAACGCGCGGGCGCTCGCCGAGCGTCCGGTGTGGTTGTTCCACAGCGGACCGTGCGGCCCCGGCGCGGCCACACACCAGGTGAGCCTGCCGGCGAACGTCGCGTTGCTGGCCGCGCGCATCGACGCGGAACGCACGGCCACCTTCGGCGGCCGGCTGGACCCGGCGACCGTGCACGGCCTGATCCCGAAGCTGGTGGCGTCGGGCCGGCGGGCCGGGGACTTCCGTGACTGGGACCGGATCAAGGCGTGGGCCCGGGACGTCGGCCGCCGGGTCCGCATCCGCGTCGCGCTCTGATCCTCTTGCCCGCCCGGGGTGGTGGGTGCTAAACCGGGCCTGAGGTCTTCCGGTGGGGAACCGACGGAACGGGGCGAACGTGACGGATCGACCGGGCAAGAAAGCGCTTACCTCGGACCAGCGCAACGCGTTCCTCGCGGCGCTGCTCGGCTGGAGCATGGACTCGTTCGACTACTTCCTCGTCGTCTTCGTCCTGGCGGACATCGCGAAGGACAAGTCGTTCGGGGCGACGGCCACGCAGCTGGCGTTCATCACGACGGCGACCTTGGTGATGCGCCCGGTCGGCGCGCTCCTGTTCGGCCTGTGGGCCGACCGGGTGGGCCGCCGGATCCCGCTGATGGCCGACGTCGTGCTGTACTCGGTGGCCGGTCTGCTGTGCGCCTTCGCGCCGAACTACACGGTGCTGCTGGTGCTGCGGTTCGTCTACGGCATCGGCATGGGCGGCGAGTGGGGCCTGGGCGCGGCGCTGGCGATGGAGAAGATCCCGGTCGAGCGCCGCGGCTTCTTCTCGGGCCTGCTGCAGGTCGGCTATTCGATCGGCTACCTGCTGGCGGCGCTGGCGTACCTGCTGTTCCACTCGGCGCTCGACCTGCAGTGGCGCTGGATCTTCGTGCTGAGCATCTTCCCGGCCCTGATCAGCCTGCTGATTCGCGCGCGCGTGCGCGAGTCGGAGGTGTGGGAGACCGCGCGCGAGAAGCTGAAGGTGACCCGGACGTCGGTGAAGGACATCCTGCTGAACCCGAAGGTGATCCGCCGCTTCGGCTACCTGATCCTGCTGATGACGGCGTTCAACTGGATGAGCCACGGAACCCAGGACGTCTACCCGAGCTTCTTGAAGGCCCACGACAACGGCGGCGCGGGGCTGAGCGCGGCGACGAGCACGTGGATAGCGGTGCTGTACAACATCGGAGCCATCATCGGCGGCTTGACGTTCGGCACGCTGTCCGAGCGGCTGGGCCGCCGCCGCACGATCGTGACGGCGGCGGTCCTGGGCCTCCCGGTGATCCCGATCTTCGCCTTCGACCACGGCGCGGGCATGCTGGCGCTGGGCTCGTTCCTGATGCAGATCATGGTCCAGGGGGCGTGGGGAGTGATCCCGGCGCACCTGACGGAGATGTCACCGGACGCGATCCGCGGGTTCTACCCGGGAGTGACCTACCAGCTGGGCAACCTGCTGGCGGCGTTGAACCTGCCGATCCAGCAGGCGATCGCGGAATCACACGGGTACACGTCGGCTCTGGTGTGGACGGTGGTGCCGGGGCTGATCGCGGTGGCGGTGCTGACGGCGATCGGGAAGGAAGCGAAGGGGATCAAGTTCGGCGAGTCGGCGGTGGCCACGGCACCGGCGGGGGCGCAATGAGCTGGTCCGCTCAGGTCTCGGGCTTCGCTTCGGAGCCTTCGCGCGATTCGGCCAAAGCTTCTTCGATCATCATCCGTTCGTAGATTGCGGCGAACTGGCTCCGGCCGCTCTGCCGAGCGTGTTCCAGGAAGGAAACGACGTGCGCGGGATCGGGTTCCAGGCCTAGCAAGTGAGCGGCGACGGCGGGGTCGCCCATTTCGATCGCATGGCGAGCCAGGCTGGTCAGGTGAGCGGTGGCGGGGTTCAGTGCGATGAAGGACGAAAGCACGAAAGTCGCAGTCGTCCGACCTTGGTCGATGGCGAAAACCGCGAGCTCGTGGAGATCCGGCCGGGGGCTGTCAGCGGTGATGGCGGCCGCCAAGATGGGAAGGGCCAGTCCGATCTTCGTCTCGACCGCCTGCCGGGCAAGCTCGGTAAGCTCTTCGAAGCCGCCGTTGCTGGAGAGCGCCTTTGCGGCCGTGACCATGACTATCCCGTCGCCGGCCCGAGCCGCCTCGCGGAAGATTTCCTTCACCTCGCGGAAGCGACCCAGCTTGCCGACGGCCAGGGCGATCAGCCCGATCGCCTCCGTGTCGCCGGCCTCGAAAGCCCGTCGGAAGCATTTCTCGGCGAACTCGAACCGGTCAGCCAGGTAAGCGACCATGCCGATCGCCGCGACACCTCGGTCGGAGCTCAGGGAGAACACGGCATCCCACGTGTCATCCGGCACAGGCGAACCGCCCAGCGGGCTGGTGCCCTCCTGCGCCTGGTCTACCAGGTAGTCGGAAGCCAAGTACCGGTCATCGGCCCGAGGCTGCAGACATGAACTGGCGCTGAGCACCGGCTGGGCGGCCCACCGCAGACCTTCGGTGACCGACGGCAGATCGGGGCGGTCGCACCACGGCGCAGGGAGGTAGCAGAGATGCAGCTCGGCCAGTGTGGTGCGCGGAACGGGCTCGGAGTAGCCCGCCCGGCGGCAGTCGACCGCCGCGCTGATCAGGGCCTGGCCGACGTAGAACAGCGGGCTGTCGCCGACCGACCAGCGCTCCAGCATCGGCGTGCCCGCCGCCAGGTACTCCGCGAAGCCCTCAGAAGCCGCCAGAGCCCGGCCGATGCGCGGGTCACCTGCCCGTGCGGTCTTCGCGCGCTCCTGCTCGGCCTCCGTCAAGTGCTGCTTGATCGCGATCAGGTGGCTCGGCGGGATACAAGCGATCAGATCCGCCGCAGCTTTATTGATCGTGCCTTCGACCGCCCGGAAGGCGGCGAGCTCGTGGTCGCGGATGGTGGCGACTCACAGACCGAGGGAGCCAGCCGCTGGAGCAGACCCACGTCGAGGCCACCCGGGACGAGGAAGCGTTCAAGGTCGTCGAGCCAGATCACGGTGTCCTTCAAGCCGGACTTGGCGATCTCCCGCATCGCCGGGCCGTCGAAAGGAACGAGCAGGTCATGACCGGGGCGCAACCGGCGGATGGCCTCGGCCGCCGCGCGGCTCTTGCCTGCTGCGGCGCGGCCATGCAACAGAACCAAGCCGTTGCTCGCGATCGCCCACTCCAGGTCCTTGTCGCGGTCCCGGGGCACATACCGGGGGAGATCCCGGTCGTCGAACGTGTCCACCGCACGCTTGACCCGCAACGCCAGCAACGACACGTCGGCCACCTTCGGCAGCCGATCGCCGTCGAGGTGGAGCGCCCGGCCCACGAACACGCTTCGCGAAACGGCAGGCTCCCGGCGCCGCAGTTCGACCAGGGAGAAGCCGACTGCCACGACGGCCGCGAGCCAGCTCAGCGCCTCGAGCGTCCGCCGGACCGGACCACCGTCCGCCACCAGCCAGCTCAGCCAGCCGAACCGCAGGGCCAAGAGAAGAACGACCGGCACGAGAACGGCCACAGCTCGGCGAACCCAACGGGACTTCACGGCGTCACGAGCGCCGCTTCATAAGCGAAGATCGTCAGCTGCACCCGGTTCGACACATCCAGCTTCGCGAACGCCCGCGTGATGTGCGTCTTCACCGTCGCCTCGCTCAAAAAGAACTCAGCGGCGATCGACGCGTTCGGCTTCCCCTGCGCCACCGCCGTCACGATCTCGCGTTCCCGCTCGCTGAGCAGCTCCAGCTTCGCCTGAGCCCGCGACCGGCGCGGATTCGCCCGCGCCGCCACGAACTGGCCGATCAGCTGCTTCGTCGTCCGGGGGGACAACATCGCGTCGCCGTTGGCCACCACGCGGACGCCTTCGATGATCTCCTGCGGGGAGCCCTCCTTCAGCAGGAAGCCGCTCGCTCCGGCCGCCAAGGCCTCGAACACGTACTCGTCCAGGTCGAACGTCGTCAGGATCAGCACCTTCGGCGGGCGGGGCTGGGCCAGCACGGCCGCCGTGGCCACCAGGCCGTTCATGCGGCGCATGCGGATGTCCATGATCACCACGTCCGGCGCGTGCCGGGCGACCTGCTGGACCGCTTCGTCGCCGTCGCCGGCCTCCGCGACCACCCGCAAATCCGGTGTGCTGCCCAGGATCATGGACAGTCCGGTGCGGACCAGCGGGTCGTCGTCGACGAGCAGTACACGCACGCTCACCCGCTCATGCTAGGACGCCGGTACCACCCACGGCAGCCAGGCCCGCAACGCGAACGTCCGCTGGTCGACCGGGCCCGCCGACAACGAGCCGCCCAGCAGGGAAATCCGCTCGTTGACGCCGGTGAGCCCGGTGCCCGACCCCGGTGACGGCACCGGGTGCGGCGGCAGCGGGTTGACGACCTCCAGCGACAACCCCGCGCCCGGGCCGCCGCGCACCAGCACCTCCGCGGGCGCCCCCGGCGCGTGCCGCAGCACGTTGGTCAGGGCCTCCTGGAGGATCCGGTACGCCGCGGTGGCGAGCGGAACCGGAGCCGCCGACACCTGGTCGAGCAGGATCGTCACGTTGACCGCCAAGCCCGCTTGCCGGGCGCCGGCGATCAGGTCGGGGATGTCGGCCAGCGTCGGCGGTGGCGGCTCCGCGGGCCCGCCGGGTGCCCGCTCGGCGAAGCCCGGGCCCCGCAGCACGCCGATCACCTGACGCAGGTCGTCGAGCGATTGCCGGGCGGTGGTCCGCACGGTCTTGGCCGCCGCCACCGCGTCCGGCGTCGTGGCGGCGGTGACCTCCAACGCGCCCGCCTGCAACGAAAGCAGGGAGAGCCGGTGCCCGAGGACGTCGTGCATCTCGCGGGCGATCCGCGCCTGCTCCTCCTTGCGGGCCACCTGATCGCGCAGCGCCTCCTGCTCGGCGATCCGGCGGCGCGTCTCGGCGAGGCTGTGCCGGACGATCCCCAGGGTGAGGGGCACCGCCGTGTACACCACCGCGGTCAGCACCACCCCGGTGAGCTTGGCGGCGGTCGTGCCGGTCGACATCCAGGCCTCGGCGAGCGACGACTCCGCGGCCCGGCTCGCGTCCCGCCAGACCGCGAGCCCGGTCGCCGCGAACACCAGCGTCGCCGCGCTCCACCGCCACCAGCCCACGTACCGGGTGGTGAGCGCGGCGAGGGCGATCAGCGCCGCCATCGAGTCGCCGGCCAGCAGCAGCGGCGGCACCAGCGCGATGCCGGTGACGAGCAGCGGCCAGCGGTGCCGCCAGACCAGCATGACCGCCGCGCCGATCGCGACGAGCCAGCCGAGCATCCCGAACGCCGTGGGCAACGCGTCCGGGTCGTCCGGCGGCGAGCTTTCCAACGCGAAGTTGACGGTGCTCGTCAGCACGCCCGCCGCGACCGCGAGCACGGTGCACACCACCCGAAGCACGGACCGTCCCATGCGGGAAGCCTACGAGGTGGTCACCACCACCCCATCAGCCGTTCCGCTCGTCCACCCCGCGATCGGTGACGACTTAAGTCGTACGGCGTCGAGGCTTGCGGACGACGCGGGACGCCTTACCGCGCTGGTTTCCTTCTCGCCGTCAAGCAGCAGCGAAAGGAACCCCGATGACCGACTACACCCCGCTCCAACAGCACGCCGCCCCGCCGGCCACGCCGCCGCGCAACGGCCTGGGCACGGCCGGGTTCGTCCTCGGCCTGATCGGGCTGGTGATCGCGCCGATCCCGCTCGCCGGGGTCGCCGCCTGGCCGCTGGCCGTGCTCGGCCTGATCCTGTCGGCGGTGGGCGTGGCCAGGGTGCGGGCCGGCAAGGCGACGAACAAGGGACTCTCGATCGCCGGCGTCGTCGTGTCGCTGCTCGGCCTGATCGTCAGCATCCTGTGGCTGGTGGTGATCGGCAAGGCGATCAGCGACGTCAACGACCAGGCCGGCCAGCACCACACCATCGTCTACCAGGTGAGCGGGGACGCGAAGGCCGTCGACATCGTCTACAGCACCTTCGACCGGGACACGATCCTGATCAACACCGAGGTCGGGGCCGCCCAGCCGTGGACCAAGACCGTCGAAGCCACGGGATTCCTCGCCGGAGCCCAGTTCTCCGCGACCGCCGGGCCGGACGGCGGCTCGGTGGGCTGCCAGGTGATCGTCGACGGCAAGGAGGCCAAGACCGCCACCGCGGCCGGGGCCGGGGCCGTCGCGAACTGCACCGGCTTCTGAGTCCCGTGCCGCCCGGGCGAGGGGGCCGGGCGGCACGGGTGAGGTGGGACCCGGCCCGGGGGCGGGTCCCACCCCGGTTCAGCCGCAGTGCTCGAACTGGCTGTCGTAGACCTGGCCGCCGGCCGAGCCGCCCCACTTCACGCACTTGTCCGCCGCGGTGGCCTTGACCGGGCCGGCGAAGTAGGAGAACGCGCCCGAGTCGGTCTGCCGCGCCGAGCCCTTGACCTCCAGGTAGGCCGCGGTCGCGGTGGCCGTCCCGGCGGCGCCGTTCTTCATGGTGCTGACGCAGTTCTGGCCGTTGGCCGCGTTGTACGACAAGAACACCGTGCCGGCCGCGCCGCCGGTGCCGAGCGGAGCCGAGTCGATCACGCCGTAGCCGCCACCGCAGGCGGGGGCGCCGAGCGCGGCGTCACTGACCGCGGCGAAGCGGATCGTGTCGTTCGCGTGGTACTCCGGGCCCGCTTCGAACAGCACGCCGACCGACGACTGGGACAGCTGGACCATGTCGGAGTACGACGCGTCCTGGCCCCACACGAGCACGCTGCCGGCGGTGCCGGTCCAGTTGGCACCCTCGTCGAAGGACGAGTGGACCCGCAGCTCCTTGCGCCGGTCGCAGACGGACGGGGCCGCGAAGACGATGCGGTTGTACTTGCCGCCGGTGTCGGTCGCGCTCATCCGGGCCGTCGAGCCCTCGACGACCGGGGTGACGAGGTCGGTGGCGAAGGCGAACTTCGAGCTGAACGTCGCGCCGCCGTCGGAGCTGATCGCGGACGCGCGGTTGTGGGTGCCGTCGGAGAGACACTTGTCGTCGCCGTTGGCGTCGTTGCGCGCGGCGGCGTAGACCCGGCCGTCCCGCAGTTCGGTGACGCTGATCTCCTGCGGGTTCATCAAGTCCGAAGTGGACGTGTCGGTCGCCCCGCGGTGCCAGGTGGCGCCCTTGTCGTCGCTGTAGACCAGCGCGCCGGTGTTCTTGCCGCTGATCGTGTAGCTCATGCCGGCGACGAGCCGGCCGGCGTGCGCGCCGCGGGTCAGCACGATCCCGTGCGACGGACCGGTCGCCAGCCACCCCGGCGCGCTCGCGAACCCGAGTTCGGTGGTCAGCACCTTCGGCGCGCCCCACGTCTTCCCGTTGTCGTCGCTGATGGACACGCGCGGGATCCGGCCGCACGACGGGTTCGTGAAGCACTGCATGGTCGACAACAGCACGATCCGGTTGCTGCCCGGGAGGACGATCGGCGCCGGATTCCCCTTCACGTCCCCGAAAGCCTCGATGGCGGTGTTCAGCGCGCCCCACGTCTTGCCGCCGTCGGTCGAGCGCTTCATGACCAGGTCGATCTTGCCGAGGTCGTTGCAGAAGTCGGCGCCGCCGTTGCGGCCCTCGGCGAAGGCGAGCAGGTCGCCGTTGTTCGCTTTGACGATGGTGGGAATGCGGTAACAGTCGTGGCCTTCGGTGTTCTTGGCGAACACCAGCGTGCTGGCCACGTCGGCCTGAGCGGTCGCGGCGCCGACAGCCGCCGGGACCGCCAGGGCGGCGCACCCCAGCAGCCCGGCCAGCAGACCCTGGGCGAGTCGGGTGATCTTCACGGTTCGTGCTCCCTACGGAATCGGTCAACGTCTCGCCGGCAGCGTCGACGCGTCCCGTACAAGAGGAGTACAACCGCGCGTATAACGACCTATACGTGACCGCCAGGGAAAATTCAGGTGAACGCGGCCAGGGTGCCGAAGCCGGTCGCCAGCACCAGAAGCGTCGAGAGGAGCCCCAGAAGCAGGGCCCGTCCGCCGCCGCGCAGCAGCGCGCCGAGCCGGACGGCGCAGCCGAGGCCGAACAACGCACCCGCGAGCAGGAGCGTCGACGCGGTCTTCGTGACGTCGAGCACGAACGCGGGGACCAGGCCGGTGCTCCGGACGGCGACCATCGCGAGGAAGCCGAGGACGAACAGCGGCACGAGCGGAGCGTGCGTGTCGCGGCGGCCGCGTTCGGTCGCGCCGACGAGCGCGACCACCGGGGCGAGCAGCACGACACGGCTCAGCTTCACCACGACGGCGATCCCGACCGCGGCCGCCCCCGCGGGCCCGGCCGCCGCGACCACCTGGGCGACTTCGTGCACCGAGATCCCGGCCCAGCTGCCGGTCCGGGTCGCGTCCAAGCCGAGAGCGCGCGCGAGCAGGGGAAGCGCGGCCAAGGCGACGCTGCCGTAGCAGGTGACGAGCGCGACGGCGGTGGCGACGTCTTCGTCGTCGCGCTCGATCACGCCTTCCACCGCGGCGATCGCCGACGCGCCGCAGATCGAGAAGCCGGTGGCGACCAGCAGGGCGAGACTGCGCGGGACCCGGACCAGCCGGGCGAGGCCGAGCGTGCCGAGGAAGGTGACGGCGACCGTCAGCACGACCGCGGCCAGCGAGCCGGGGCCGAGCGCGAGCACGGTGGGGACGGCGAGCTGGAGCCCGAGCAGCACGACGCCCGCGCGCAGCAGGCGTTTCGTCAGGCGGGCGACGGCCTGGCGCTGTTCGCCGGTCAGGACAGGGGTGCTCCCGACGACGACGCCGAGCACCACCGCGGCGGTGAGGGCGCCCACCACCGGCCAGGCCGAGCTGAGCGCGTACGCCGCGGCGACGCCGAGCCCGGTGATCGCGAAGCCGGAGGTCTTCGCCGTCGTCAGTGCCATACCGTGCAGCGTCGTCGCCCGCGGGCGTGCGCGGTAGCCGGCCGTCCGTGGTGAGGTCATAGACTGAAGCTATGACCGGACCGGACCTGGACTCGCTGCGCCTGTTGGTGCTCGTCGACGACCTCGGCAGCATCGGCCAGGCGGCCGGCGCCCTCGGCATCGCCCAGCCGTCGGCGAGCAAACGGCTGTCCACTTTGGAACGTCAACTGGGACTGTCCCTGGTGGACCGGACCCGGCGCGGCTCGGCGCTGACCCCGGACGGCCGGGTGATCGCGGGCTGGGCCCACCGCGTGCTGACCGAAGTGGACGGACTGCGCACCGGCGCGGAAGCCCTGCGCACCCAGCGGGGCGCGCAGTTGCGCGTCGCGGCGAGCATGACGCTCGCCGAGCACTTCGTGCCCGCCTGGATCGGCGAGGTCAAGCGGACCGGGCCGGACACCTACGTCGGCCTCGAGGTGGTGAACTCCGAGCAGGTCGCCGACCTGGTCGCGCGCGGGCGGGTGGACCTGGGGTTCGTCGAGTCGCCGGGGCCGTGGCCGGGGCTGGCCACGCGCCGCGTCGCGGCGGACCGGCTCGTCGTGGTGGTCCCGGCGGGGCACGCCTGGGCGCGGCGCCGCCGTCCACTGCGGGCCGAGGAGCTGGCCGCGACGCCGTTGGTGGTGCGCGAGCCGGGCTCGGGAACGCGCGAGACGGTCGAGGCGGCGCTGCGCCGGGCGGGGGTGGGCCCGGTGCGGCCGTTGCTGGAGCTGGGTTCGGCCTCGGCGGTGCGCAACGCGGTGATCACCGGCGCCGGGCCGGCGGTGATCAGCGAGCTCGACGTGGTGCGCGAAGTGGCCGGCCGGCGGCTGGTGCCGGTAGCGGTGGAAGGCATGGAGCTGGGCCGGGTGCTGCGCGCGGTGTGGCCGGCGGGCCGGCGTCTCACGGGCCCGGCGGCGGAACTGCTGACGCTGGCGGTGCGGTCCGGCTCTTAGCGTGCCGAAACCTTGAGGCCGGCCGCTTCGGGGCTGGTCAGGTGCGCCGCCAGCGTCTTGCACGCCGACGCCAGGAGGTCGTTGTCGTCGCTCGCGCGGGTGGCCAGGGCCACCTGGCACGGCTCGATGCCGTCCAGCGGGACGATCGTCACGTCGCGCCGGAGCCGGCTGAACCGCACCCCGGCCGGGACGATCGCCACCAGCTGGCCCGCGGCGATCAGTTCGAACTTCTCCTCGAACTCCTTGACGAGCGGGCCGTCCGGGGCGCGGCGGCCGTCCGGGCGCGGGTCGATGCGCCAGAACGCGTTCCACTCCGGGTCGTCGACGCGGGGGAGCGGCTCGTCCGCGAAGTCGGCCAGCGTGACCGACTCCCGGCCGGCCAGGCGGTGGTCCGCGGACACCAGCAGCACCCGCTCTTCGGGGTAGAGCACGGTGACCCGCAGCTGGTCGGCCCGCAGCGGCAACCGCGTCACCGCGACGTCCACCCGGTGCTCCAGCAGCGCCTCCCGGGTTTCGGTCCAGCCCAGGTGCCGGGTCAAGACCTCGGCCTCGGGGTGGCGGCGGCGCAGTTCGCGCACCGCCGGCGTGACGAACAGGTTCGTCCGGTAGCCGATGGTGATGCGGCTCGGCGCGGCCGCCGCGCGGGTGCTCACCGCCGCCTGCTCGGCCGACTGCAGCAGCGCCTTGGCGCGGGGCAGGAACACTTCGCCCGCTTCGGTCAGCCGCGTGCCCTGCGGCGTGCGATCCAGCAGGCGCGCGCCGAGCTGGCCCTCGAGCCGGCGGATCTGCCGGCTCAGCGACGGCTGCGTCGTGTGCAGGGCGGCCGCCGCGCGCCCGAAGTGCCGATGCTCGGCCACGGCCGTGAAGTACCGCACCAGCCGCAGGTCCAGGTCCGCCATGACCGCAGTCTAGCTGCGGTGATGCCCGAAGCGTATCGGCCGATGAGAACCAGGCTTTGGACGTCCGCGCCGCCGCGGCCCAACGATGGAAGCACTGTCAGCCAGCTACGAGGAGTACGAAAATGCGGGTGTTCGTCACCGGCGCGACCGGGTTCGTCGGCAGCGCCGTCGTCCGGGAACTGCGGGAAGCGGGGCACGAGGTCCTCGGCCTTTCCCGTTCGGAGGACAAGGCCGCGGCGCTCGCGGCCACCGGCGCCGAGGTCCGGCGCGGGAACTTGACCGACCTGGACGGCCTCCGCGCGGCGGCCGCCGAAGCGGACGCGGTCGTCCACACCGCCTACGTCCACGACGACTTCGCCGACCTCACGGGCGCGGCGGCGACCGACCGCGCGGCGATCGGCGCGTTCGGCGAAGCGCTCGAAGGATCCGGGAAGGCGCTGATCATCACGGCCGCGACCGGCCCGGTGGCCCCGGGCCGGATGGCCACCGAAGAAGACGCGGCCGCCCCGGCGTTCCCGCGATCGGCGTCGGAGGCGGCGGCGCTCGCGCTGGCCGAGCGGGGTGTGCGGGCGTCGGTGCTGCGGCTGCCGCAGTCGGTGCACGGCGAGGGCGACGGGCACGGGTTCGTCCCGGCCCTGATCCGTCTCGCGCGCGAGACGGGGGTGTCGGCCTACCCGGGCGACGGCACGGGTCGCTGGGCCGCGGTGCACCGCTTCGACGCGGCGCGCCTGTACCGCTTGGCCGTCGAGGCGGCGCCCGCGGGCGTGCGGCTGCACGCGGTGGGCGACGAAGGCGTGCCGCTGAAGGCGCTCGCCGGGGTCATCGGGGAGCGCCTCGGGCTGCCGGTGCGGTCGGTGGCCGACGTCCGGGGCCACTTCGGCTGGCTCGCGCACTTCGCCGGGCCGGACGCGCCGGCGTCGAGCGTCCTGACCCAGAAGCGGCTCGGCTGGCTGCCCGAGTGGCCCGGCCTGCTCGCCGACCTGGAAGCCGGGCACTACTTCGGCTGACCTTCCTTGCCCTCGATCGAGCGGCGATATATCGTGTGAATGTCGCCGATACGACTTGGAGGGTTATTCATGGAGATGAGTGCGGGCGCGGGACGGATCTTCGCGGGGTTCGGTGGGGACTTCGGGCAGGGGCGCCCGGGTCACCCTGGGCACCCGGGGGGCGGGCACGGCGGGTTCGGGCACGGCGGGTTTGGGCACGGCCATCCCGGGCTGGGGCGCGTCGGGGCCGAGCACGGTGGGTTCGGGCATGAGCACCCGGGGCATGGTGGGGCCGAGCACGGTGGATTCGGGCACGGGCACCCGGGGCCAGGGCATCTTGGGGCCGAACACGCGGGGTTCGGGCATCCGGGGCATGCCGGGGCCGAGCACGGTGGGTTCGGGCACGGGCGTCCGGGGCCGGAGCATGAGGTGCCGGGGCAGGAGGACTGGGACGGCGGCCCGGAGCTGGCCCGAGGGTTCCCGCCGCCGCCACCCCACCCGCCCCAGCCCCCGGGCGTACCGGGCGGGCCGGGCTTCCCCGGTTTCCCGGGCGGCCCGGGCTCGTTCGGCGGCCCGGGCGGCTGGTTCGGCGGGGGCGGGCCGTTCCAGCGGGTCCGCGAGTTCCGCGGCGGCGGAGGCGGCCGCCCGCCGGCCCGCCCGGTGCGGCCGGCGGTGCTGGCGCTGCTGGCCGAGGAGCCGAGGCACGGTTACCAGCTGATGCAGGAGATCCGGCGTCGCACGCACGACCGCTGGCGGCCCAGCCCGGGATCGGTGTACCCGATCCTGCAGCAGCTGGAGGACGAGGGTCTGGTCCACACGGTCGAGACGGCCGGTCGCCGGGTGGCGGAGCTGACCGACGCGGGGCGCGAGCACGTGGCGGGCCGCGAGGAGGAGTTCGCGGCGCTGTGGGAGGAGCCGGAGGAGGAGCCGGGCGCCGACCGCTTCGCGGCACTGTGGCACGCGCTGGGCGAGCTGTCCGGCGCGGCCGCCCAGGTGGGCTACAGCGGCAACGAGGCCCAGGTCGCGGAGGTGAAGAAGATCCTCGCGGACGCGCGGCGCCGGGTGTACGCGGTACTGGCCGACGCGGGCCTGGAGGACGACGACGCCTGACGGCCGGGTCCGCGGGCCGCCGTCGGCTCCATATCGCTGCGCCCGCCGGCCGCCATGCGTCCCCGCCGGCCGGATCGTCCACATCGGACGGTCCGGCCGGCGGGTAGGCTCCACCCCATGGAGGAGCAGGACTTCGCCGCCCACCTGACCGCGACCATGACCGGCAGCGCCCTCACCATGCTGATCGGCGTCGGCCACCGCACCGGCCTGCTCGCCGCCGCCGCGCGGGGCCTGCCACCAGTGCCGGGCTCGCCGACCGCGCCGGGCTTCAGGAACGCTATGTCCGCGAGTGGCTCGGCGCCATGGTCACCGGCGGGATCTTCACCTACGACGGCCGCGAGTACACCTTTCCACCTGAGCACGCCAAGTTCCTGCTCGGCGAAACCGCGTCGAACCTGATGCCGTCACTGCTGACGCTGTCGGCGTTCACCGGCATCCTCCCGGACCTGGAACGCGCGTTCGCCGAAGGCGGCGGTGTCCCGAGGGCGGCCTACGGGCCCCACCTCGAAACCCTCGGCGCCAAGACCGGCGACAGCTGGAAGCACATCTACCGCGAGCACCTCGTGGACGGCTTCTTCGGCGCGGTCCCCGGTCTCAAGGAACGGCTGACGGCGGGCGCCCGCGTGCTCGACCTCGGCTGCGGCACCGGGCACGCGATCGGCGTCGCCGCCCGGGCGTTTCCCGCCTCGCGCTTCACCGGCCTGGACATCAATGCCGGTGTCGTCGAGCAAGCGAGAGAACACCGGCTCCCCAACGCCGACTTCGCTGTCGGGGATGCCGCCGAGCTGACCGCCGATCCGCCCTACGACGTCATCACCGCGTTCGACGCCGTCCACGACCAGGACCGCCCGGACGTCGTGCTGCGCCGGATCCGCGGCGCGCTCGCCCCGGACGGCCTGTTCTTCATGGTGGACACCAACTTCTCCAGCCACCTGGAGCGGAACATCGGCCACCCGCTGGCGGCCCTCACCTATTCGATCAGCCTGATGTACTGCACGACGACGTCGCTGGCCGAGGGCGGCGCCGCGCTCGGTGCCGTGTGGGGCACCGAAAAGGCGTCGGAAATGCTCGCGGACGCGGGGTTCCGGCACGTCGAAGTGCTCGGATCCCCGCGCCCGCAGAACTGCATCTACGCCTGCCGCCCGTGACTCACTGCTGGTACGGTGCCGCCGCGGCCTTGGCGGCGGTGACCAGCGCGCCCTTGTTCTTCGGCCAGAACGTGCTGTCCACGCAGGTGTAACGCGGCAGGAAGCCACCGCAGGTGCCGCTCGAACCGCCGACCTCGAACGTCACGCTGGCGACACCCAGTTCGCCGTAGGTGAAGTCGTCGGTGGTGCCGGACGTGTCGTAGCCGACGGTCTCCTCGTTGGTGCCGACCAGGTAACCGTTGGACGCGGAGTACTTCGCGCCGAGCCTGCGGTACTGGGCGTCGTTCGGCGAGGTGGCCTGGGTGAAGCCCCACGGGATGATGATGTCGTTGCCGTAGCTGTGCAGCGTGATCATCGTGCCCTTGGCGGTCGCGGGCGCCGGGTCGTTGTTCCCGGTGCCCCGCTGGTCCGGGTAGATCGCGCGGGCCAGCTTCTCCAGCGCCTGCACCTCCGGCTCCGAACCCGCGCTCACGCCCTGGTAGGTCTCCGAGCAGGCGGAGTTGGAGTCGCCGCCCCACTTGAACGTCGAGTTGCGGTTGAGGTCGACGCCGATGTTCGTGCCGCTGCAGCCGCCGCGGGAGTTGTTCGCGTTCTTGCGCTGCAGCTTCGGCGAGTTCCCGCCGGAAGCGACGATGTCGACGCCGTCCGGGTTGGCGATCGGCACCACCCACACCTCGGTGGTGTCCAGAATGGACTTCGCGGTGGCGTCGGTGGCGTAGCCGTCGGCGAGGTAGTCGATCCAGCGCCAGGCGAGCTCACCGGTCGACAGCTCGCGCGCGTGGATCTGGGCCATCAGGAAGAACTTCGGCTTCGTCGACGTCGTCGACAGCGTGCAGTCGCCGGCCTGCTTCTTGGTCAGGCAGATCGCCTGGACGTCGTGGCCGCCCTGGCCCTTGGTCTTCTTCCACGACTGCCCGATCGTGTACTTCGTGGCCAGGTCGGGGTGCGCCGAGGCGACCTGCGCGAGGTGGTTCTCGTGCGCGGTGACGGTCCGGTACCCGCCGTAGAAGGTGTCCGCCGCCAGGCTCTCCGTCCGCGCGGGCAGTTCCTTGTAGACGGTGTCGAAGTACGAGGGCCGGTAGCCGAGCGCCCGCAGCTTCGCGGCAACGGCTTGGCCGCCGACGACGTTGACGCTGCCGCCGTCCCCCTCCTCGACGTCGAACCCGGCCGCGGCCAGCGCCTGCGCCTGGGTCGCGGTGGCCGGGACGCGCCAGAACACCGGCGTGTCCGCCGCCTGCGCGGTGGCGGTGCCGCCGAGCAAGGAGGTGAGCAGGACCCCGGACGCCGCGAGGGCGAGCCGGGACAAGGACCTTGACGCCATCGGGGGATCTCCTCACGCCGCACGGATGGAGGTCCGGTCGGAACCCGTGGTCACCGTACCGGCACGCACAGTGTGTCGGCCCGGTGCAAAGGGGTCATACCCCCGAAAGTCGCGAGTCTGCCGCGGCCCGGTCGTGAGTGGTAAGGCGGGTTAGAACCCGCGTTACCACTCACGACAGCCGCGGCAGACCTCGGACGCTACTTCTTCAAGCCGTGTTCGATGGCTTCGATGATCCGGGGTCGCAGCTCGGCTGCCGAGATGATCGCGTCCACCGAGCCGACCTCGACCGCTCGCTGGATGCTGTGGACCCGGTCGAACTCCGCCGCCACCTCGCTCACCTTCTCCGCGCGGACCGCCGACTGGACCTCCGCCAGCTGGGCGCTCAACGCCGCCCGGGAAGCGCCGCCGGCTGCCGCCACCTGGGCCTGCAGGTCCGTTACGCGCCGGTCGTTCGCCGTGCGATTGTTGACGTCGCCGGCGAACACCACCGCCGCCGCCGGGGCGCCGCCCAGCACCGAAGCGAACGAGCCCTCCAGGGCCAGCACCGTCATGTTCGGGTTGAGCGCCTTGGAGAACACCACGAACGCGCCGCCGTGGTACCGCGAAATCACGCAGAACACGATCGGGCCCTCGAAGTTGACGATCGCCCGGCCGATTTCCGCGCCGTATTCCAGCTGCAGCTTGCGCAGCGACTCCGGCGAGCCGTCGAAGCCCGACAGGTTCGCCAGCACCACCAGCGGCCGGTTGCCCGACGCCGCGTTGATCGCCCGTGCCGTCTTCTTCGACGACCGCGGGAAGAGCGTGCCCGCGGTGTACGTGTCCGGGCCGTCGGTGGGCGGGAAGCCGCGGCGGGGGACCGACCGCGACTCGATGCCGACCAGGCAGACCGGGCGGCCGCCGATGTGCACGTCCTGCACCGCCGCGGTGTCCGCGTCGGCCATGCCCGCCCAGCGCTCCAGCACCGGGTGGTCCTGGTCGGACAGCGCGCGCATGACCGTGCGGATGTCGAACGGCTTCTTGCGGTCCGGGTTGTGCTCGGCCGAGAAGATCTGGCCGACCGTCGTGAAGTCGCTGCCGACGATCGCGTGCGGGAACGACGAGACGTCCCGGGTGACCGGGTCGTTCGTGCCCACCTTGCGCGGCCCGGCCTCGCCCGGCACCACGTACGTGTGGTCGTAGTGCGCCATCAGCACTTCCCGCGCGGCCGGCAGGTTCGGCGCCCAGTACTGCGCCTGGCCGTTCGGGCCCATCACGCGGTCGTAGCCGCCGATGCCGAAGTTGTCTTCGGCCGACACGCCGCCGGAGAAGTCGAGCGCCTGCTTGCCGGTGAGCACCATCGCCGAGTCCGGCGTCATCACCAGGATGCCCTTGGTGTGCATGAGCATCGTGGCTTCGGCGTTCCAGTACGGCTGGGCGCCGACGTTGATGCCGTTGACCACGATGTTGATCTCGCCGCCGTCCTGGGTGAACGTGACGATCCGCTTGAGCGCCGCGGCGACCCAGTCCATGTTTTCGGTGCCCGAGGACATCGAGATCCGCGCGCCCGACGACAGCGCGAACCACTCCAGCGGGACCTGCATCCGCTCGGCCAGGTCGAGCGCCGCGATCACCCGCGAGCACTCCGGTTCCGACAGCGCGCCCAGCGACTTCGTCGGGTCGCCGAGCAGCACGACGCGGGTGACGCCCTCGGGGTGCCGCTCGGACGGGGTGGTGACGACACCCGCGATGATCGCCGCGGTGTTCTTGCCCTTCGGCCGGTCCACCGGCACCAGGACACCCGAAGAATCCAGGTCGTGCTCGGTGAACGTGCCCTCCGGGCCGGAGAGCAGGCCGGTGATCTCGTACGGGTAGACCGTTCCGCGCCGCGCGGCGCGCAGCACCTTCAGGCGGTAGTCGTCGAGGGGCTTCACCGGCTCGGTCGACGGCGCCTCGACGTGCAGCCGCGCGCCGTGGCCGGGGTCGAGGGCGATCCGGACGGCGAGCTCGGTCAGCTTGCCCGTGTCCGTGCGCCGCCGCGCCAGGAACTGGACCTCCTCCAGCCCGGCGCCCACCGACGTCGGCAGAATGCGCTGGACGAGGGTGTTGAGCTCCTCGGTGGTCAGGTCGGTCGGCGGCCAGACGTACATCATGATGCGGTTCGTGTCGAACCGCTTGTTCTGCGGCCGCTGCGCCTGGATGTTGCGGATCGCGTCGAGGCAGGCGGTGACCGCGTCCTCGAGCGCCGGCAGCGCGACCAGCCGTCCGTCGGCCTCGCGCAGCGGCGTCAGGTCGCGGACCTGGCCCATCGCGATGAGCCGCTCGTCGGCCGGATTGGTCTTCGCCGCGGCCTTGAACAGGTAGATCTCTTCGTCGGCCGAGGGCAGCCGGGTAAGGTCGAACTCGCGCAGCCGCTGCAGCTGCAGGCGCTGGGCGATCTGCGGGTGCAGGCCGCGGATCAGCCGGTTCTCGGTGAAGCCGACCCCCTCGCGTTCGAAGGTGAAGTGGTGGTGCATCACCGCGCCGCCGGTGCCGGCCACGGTGATCACGAACCGGCGCACGCCGGTGGGCAGCGGGCTGTCGGCGAGCAACGCGCCGAGCTGCTCCGCGGTCGCGTCGACCTCCGGCTGGTCTTCCCAGCGCAGGTACAGGTCGGCGACCACACCGTCGGTGGCCACCTCGCCGAGCGCGCGGAGGGCGCCGGGCAGCTCGGCGATGTCGACGGCGGTGGTGACCAGCGGCAGCACGCCTTCGGGGGCGTTCAGCTCGGCGGTCAGCCAGCGGTGCCCGCCGGCTTCGCGCACGGCGACCCCGGAGAGCCGGCGGTTGCCGTAGTACCGGCGGGTGAGCACCTCCAGCAGCGGCGCGTGGTCGCGGCCCGGCCGCCCGATCCGCTGCCCGATCAGCCGCACGAGGGGTTGGGAGCCGGTGATCATGGCCTGGATCCGCTCGGCGCGGTCCGGCGCGTCCGGGTGCTGGTCGAGGTAGGTCAGCTCGGTGCGGACGGCGGCGTAGACGCGGGCGCGGTTGCGGCGCAGCAGCGGCTGGGCGAACCAGCGGAAGACCACGCCGCGGGCCAGGTCGGACACCGCGGGGAAGCGCACCTGCGTGGCCTCGACCAGGTGCTCCAGGGTGAGCCCGGCGCGTTCGCTGAGCGGCTCGGCGGGCGGCGCCCCGGCCAGCCACTGCCGCAGCAGCTCCGAGACGACCGCGACGTCGGCCGCCGTCCGCTGCTGGGCCAGGAAGATCCGGAAGACCGCCGCCTCCAGCTCCGGCGTGCGCTCCAGGTCGGTGACGCCGTAGTGCGCGAGGACCCGCTTGAGCTTCGCCTGGAAGCCCTCGGTGACGCCGGCGCGTTCGACGTCGAGGCTCTGGAGGTAGCTGTGGAAGAACTCGCGCGAGCTGTGCACCGGGCTGCCCGGTTCGGTGTCGAGTTCGCCGCCCGGGGTGTTGCGGCTGAGCTCGGACAGGTCGGCGAAGACGGTGAGCAGCTCCAGTTCGCCCTCGACCGGCCGGTTGCCCAGCTCGGCCCGGGCCTCCAGGTAGGTCGCGAGGAGCCGCTTGCGCTCGGCCGGGTCGACGTCGAAGCCGAGCAGCAGGCTGCGCAGGTCGTTCAGGCCGCGTTCGACGCGCTCGGCCGCGGACACGCCGTCCGGCACCGAAGGCAGCTCGATCTCGACGGTCTCGGCCTCGTCGGCCGCCTCGTCCTCGGCGCCGTCGGCCAGCGGTTCCAGGCGCATCAGCGGCGCGCCGGTCTCGACCTGGCTGCCGACGGACACCGGGCATTCGCGGACGCGGGCGCGGAACGGCGCGCGCAGCACCGTCTCCATCTTCATGCTTTCCAGCACGAGGATCGGCGCGTTCGCCTCGACCTCGTCACCGACGGACAGCGGCGTGGCGACGACCAGCGCGGGCGCGGGGGAGCGGACGACGCCGCCTTCGTCGCGGCTGATGCGGTGGGTGACGCCGTCGACCTCGACGAGGTGGATCGGGCCGTGGGTGGCCGAAACCAGCCGGAAGCGCCGCCCGTTGACCAGGATCTGGCCGCTGTGGGCGTCGAAGCGGTCGATCTCGATGTCGGCGTGGTGGACGTCGGACGCGCCGGCCGAGATGCCGACGCGGAACCGGGTCCGCCCGGCCCGGGCGACGGAGACGCGGTAGCCGACGCCCCGGAGCTTCAGGTCGAGCGGGCGGCTCTCGTGCTGAACCTGCGGGCGGCCGCCGTGCGCGGTGGCCAGCAGCCGCTGGACGGAGACCTCTTCCTCGTCCTGGTAGGCCTCGATGGCGGCCGCGGCGAGCGCGATCGCGGAGTGCCGGTGGGTGACCAGGCGGCCCTCGGCGCGGACGCGGTCGATCCAGCCGGTGTCGGCGCTGGCGTCGATCACCTCGGGCTGGTCGAGCAGGTCGAGCACGAAGCTCTTGTTGGTCGCGCCGCCCTCGATGATCACCGTGGTTTCGGCCATCGCGCGGCGCAGCCGGCCGAGGGCCTCGTCGCGGTCGCGGCCGTAGGCGATGATCTTGGCGATCATCGAGTCGAAGTCGGCCGGGATGGTGTCGCCCTCGCTGACGCCGGTGTCGACGCGGATGCCGGGGCCGGCGGGCAGGGCCAGCCGCGCGATGCGGCCGGGGGAGGGGGCGAAGTCGCGGTCGGGGTCTTCGGCGTTGAGGCGGGCTTCGATGGCGTGCCCGCTCTCGGCCGGCTGCTCGCCCTCGAGCTTGCCGCCGCCGGCCACGTGCAGCTGCAGCTTGACCAGGTCGGTGCCGGTGGTGATCTCGGTGATCGGGTGCTCGACCTGCAGGCGGGTGTTGACCTCGAGGAAGGCGAACAGCTTCTCGCCCGGGTGGTACAGGAACTCGACGGTGCACGCGCCGCGGTAGCCCACGGCCACCGCGAGCCGTTCCGCCGACGTCTTCAGCTCGGCCGTCTGCGGCGGCGAGAGGACCGGGGAGGCGGACTCCTCGATGATCTTCTGGTTGCGCCGCTGCACCGAGCAGTCGCGGACGCCGAGCGCCCACGCCGTCGCGCCGTCGGAGATGACCTGGACCTCGACGTGCCGGGCGCCGGTGACCAGGCGCTCCAGGAACACGACGCCGGAGCCGAACGCGCGCAGCGCTTCGGAGCTGGTGCGCTCGTAGGCGTCGGCGAGGTCCTCGCCGGAGGCGACCATGCGGATGCCGCGCCCGCCGCCCCCCGCGGTGGCCTTGAGCATCAGCGGGTAGCCGATCCGCTCGCCGGCCGCCAGCGCGTCTTCGAGCGTGGCGACCTCGCCGCGGCTCCACGGCGCCACCGGCACGCCGACCTCTTCGGCGATCAGCTTCGCGCCGATCTTGTCGCCGAGCTTGCGCATCGCGTCCGCGCTCGGCCCGACGAAGGTGACGCCGACCTTCTCGCACAGCTCCGCGAAGGCCGGGTCCTCGGCCACGAAACCCCAGCCGACCCAGGCGGCGTCGGCCTTCGTCTCGACCAGCGCCCGCTCGAGCTTGGCCAGGTCGAGGTAGGGGCGAGCCGAGGCCGGGCCCAGGTCGTAGGCGAGATCCGCCTCGCGGACGAACGTGGCGGTGCGATCGGCGTCGGTGTAGAGGGCGACCGTCTCGATCCGCGTCCCGGTTTCCGCCGACAGATCCCGGACGGCGTGGATGAGCCGCATCGCGGCCTCTCCGCGGTTGACGATGGCGACACGACTGAACACCGGCTGAGCCTCCCAAGTACCACGCGCAGAAGGCGACGTACCTGTCCTGGAACGTCGCCTGCACTTGTCTACACCCTGGTGGATGACCGGGGCCGGGACCAATGTCCGCGATGGCGCATGCCGAGGCGGCTGAGTTGTGGGAACCCCACAAAAAGCGACCCGCACCACACCGCGCGGACCCGCTTTCACGCGAGGTTCGCGACAAAGCACCCTGCGGGCGCGCGAACGGCAGGTGACGCGGGAGCGATCAGGAGGCGAGCAGGACGTCCGACTCCAGGACTTGCCCTAGTTCGCGGCGCTCGGCTTCCGACAGGGGGACGGCGGCGACGTCGCACCGGCCGTCCGGCCCCGGCGCGGTGGTGACCACCAGCACGGGCCGCCCATCGATTTCACGGAGAGTGACGCGGCCACCGCACGCGAGGTCGACGGTGACGCCGGGGCGCTCGCGATGCCTGCCCAGCCAGCGGCTGACGAAATCGAAGGTCATCGCGGTCTCCCCTCGGTACGGCGCGCTCCCCCTGGAGCACAGGTGTCGCTGGCGGATGCCCCGGATACCGCGGATCTACACCCGATCGTGCGAAACCGACGGGCCGGCACCCCCCGACGTGGTGCCGGCCCGCCCGGTTCGCGCCGGTCAGCGCAGGGGCGCCTCCAGGACGTACCGCTTCGCGAGCCCGGCACCGCAGTCGACCTCGACGGTCCGCCGGACGACCGGGGTGCCGTCGTCGCCGCGCAGCGCGTAGCCGACCGCCGTCGAGTCCGGGATCGTGCGGATCTCGGCGGGCACGCGGCCGCCGGCCGAGAGCCGGCGCAGCAGCCGCTGCAGCGGCGCGTCGAGTGCTTCCTCCACAGTGGACGGATCGCGGGTGGCCGCGCCCGCCGCCGGCGGCGCGGTGGGCGCGCCTTCGGTCAGCCGCTCGACCTCGCGGGTGGCGTCGACGATCGTCGTCACCGTGCCGCCGCCGTCGATGCCGACCCGCACCTCGCCGAGGCCCGGCGTGACGACCGGGCGACCGTCGACCAGCTGCGTGAACACCACGTGCGTCTCGCGCACCCGCGGGTCGGCGACGTCGTCGGCGGTGCCGCCGGCGTGGTACTGGTGGCGCACCTTGTCGGCGACCAGGTCGACGCGGTCGGCCAGGCCGAACGTCTCGATGGCGTCCTGGGCGATCCGGACGGCTTCGTCCGCGCTCGGCGCGTCCCGGCCGGTGCCGTCGGCGTCGGCGAAGGTGATCTCGCGGACGCCGCGGTGGTCGACGCTCAGCCGCGGGCCGCCCTGGCCGTCGCCCAGCACGACGCCGTGCGGGCCCATCGCGTCGTCCGGCACTCCGCCGCCGAGCCGGACGCCGTAGTGGCCGGCCAGCTCGGCCAGCCGCGCGGCCGAAAGCCGCGGCGGCGCGAACCGGGCGGTCTGCGCCGAGCCCGGCAGCTCCAGCTCCGGCGCCCGGATGCTCTTGGCGGCGTCGTACCAGGTCCACCACCACCAGTTCTTCGACGCGGCGGCGCTCGAGAAGGACCCTTCGTTCCACAGCCGGTCCTGCGCCTCGGCCTGCGTCGCCCCGCACGCGACGACCGAGGGCGCCTGGTGGTGGTCGATGTCCCAGGACGCGTCCAGCCACGCCTTGCCGAACTTGTGGCCGTTGCCGTTCCACTTGCTGAAGAAGTAGGCCCCGTAGTTCGGGCTGTCGACGCTGGTCGTCTCGAAGCCGAAGATCATCCGGAGGCCGAGGTTGGCCGCGTCCCACGTGCGGATCGGGCTGTTGCCGTCGCCGATGCGCAGCGAGAGGCAGGTGGAGAAGAACAGGTAGCGCGCGACCTCGTTGCCCAGCCGCATGTCGGCCGAGCTCGCCCAGGCCGACCCGCCCCAGGTGCCGCCCATCGGCATCCAGAAGACGCCGCTGGAGTCCATGGTCCCGTGCCCGGAGTGGTACTCGGCGACGCAGGCGTCGAAGCCGTAGGTGCCCTGCCAGTCGTCGTACTGCTCGCCGTAGATCCACGACAGCACGCCGCCGTCGGTGTACCAGTAGTTCGGGGCGGCGAACTGCTTGACGTAATTGTAGAAACCGCCCGCGTCCTCGTGGGTGTAGGAAAGGTCGTTCATCCCGGGCGGGAAGTCCTCGATGGAGCAGACGCCGTACCGGTTCGCGCCCCGATCGGCGGCGACGCCGGTCCCGGAGCCGAACGGATCGGCCGAGGTCAGCGCCCGCGCGCCGGCGGCCGCGCCCGGTGGCGCGGTGACCGCGCCGTTCTTCAGCAGTGCCATGATTCCTCCCCGTGGGTGGCAGAATGCAGCGATCGGACGGTAGTCGTCACCGCGGTGAAAACATTCGGATACAGCTTTTTGCCACACCTTCAGCGCAATTTGTTCAGCGCTGCACCGATTCTGTGGAGTATTTTTGCGCGGAGCCGGGAACCGGTCGGCCCGCACCGGCCACAGTGGACATCACCGCGACGGGCAAGGCCGGGTTGGCCGCGGCGGCGGTGCCGGTCCGCTCGTCGGGGTGGCCCAGAAGATCCACAATGGACTTCGCGGGCAGGCCCGGGTGCCGGGCGAGCGCGCAGGCGATGCCGGGGTCGGCGGTGGCGCCGCGGATGTTGGCCAGGGGATGGTGAGGCTGGGCGCGGACCGGCGCGCCGGCGAGCAGCGTGCGGGCCAGGCCGGCCGGGCAGTGCGGGTGCGCCGCGATCCGGGCGGCGACCGTGGTGCCGTGGCGGGCGAGGGTCCGCGGCCGGGCTCAGGCCGGGGTTCGCCGCGACGGCTCGCGCGACGCCGGCGTCCGGGTCCTCGGCGAACCGGGCGACGAGGTCGGCCGGCAGGTCCGGGCGGGCCGCCGCGAGCCGCCTGACCTGCGCCGCGGCGGAACCGGCGAGCGTGCGCAGCTCGACCTCGCGAGCAACCCCGCCGCCGTCGCGTTCCTGCACCGCTGCTCAGGGTGGCGAGCAGGTCGATGGGCGCCGCCCCCGGTTTCCATGCTACCGGTGACCACCGACAGGATTCGGCTTCGTCCGCGATCCGAAGCAGGAGGTCCGCGGGTGCCTGCTCGTTGGCGGCCGAGGCCAGGCGGACGTCCCGGCGGTGATCCCCGGCCGGCCGTGCGGTCGGCCGCCGGCAGCGCGCCGCCGAGGTGACGACGTCGAGGTCCGGGTCCTCGGCCAGGAGGTCCACCGGCTCGGGGAGCGGGCACCGGGTGCTCAGCTCGGCGCGGATCACCGGGTCGGGGTCGCGGGCCAGCCGGTCGAACCAGGCCGGGTCCGCGTCCGGGTGCTCCAGCACCGCCGGCCCGCGCCAAGGATCGCCGGACGGGACGTCGGCCGGGGTGAGCAGGCCGTGGTCGCGCAACGGGTACCACACTCCCGCGCCGCAGCGGGCCGCGAGCACCCCGGCGTGGTCGCGGGTCAGGTCCCGCGGGCGGCGAGGACCGGCCCCAGTTCGTCGTCGGCGGTCGCGACCAGGTGGTTCAGCAGGGGAGCGGGCTGGGCGGGGTTGGCGGCCAGGCCGCGCCGCGACGGGGTCGTCGTCTTCTCCGAACGCTCCGCCCGGGTGCGGAACAGCGCAAGATCGCGGAAGTTCGCGGCGCCGCAACCGGTTTGGCGGCCAGAATGGCGGGATGAAGCTGGAGCAGGTGGCGTCGGCCGCGCGGCGGATCTTTTCGGCCCGGCTCGTCTACGGTGATCCGGTCGAGCGGGACGGCGTCGTCGTCATCCCCGCCGCGGCCGTCTACGGCGGGGGAGGTGGTGGCGGCGGAGACGGCGCACCGGCCGGGCGGGAGGGCGCCGGCTTCGGGGTGATCGCCCGGCCCGTCGGCGCCTTCGTCGTCCGCGACGGCGCGGTCACCTGGGTTCCCGCCGTCGATGTCACGCGGCTCGGGCTGGCCGCCGCCGTCACCGTCGTCGCCCTCGCGAAGATCCTGGCGAAGCGCGCAGGATCCTGACCGGGGTCCGGCGAAAGTTCACCGCCGGTTGGTGTCCGCGCCGGCCTGGCGCGCCTAGCGTCGGGTGCGGAGGTGCGCATGAATCCTGGGGACTTCGGCCGGCGGACGCTGCTGCGGGCCGGTGGGGTGGCGGCGGCCGCGGGGATGCTGCCCGGCGTGGCGTTCGCCGATCAGCCGGGCGGCTCGGGCAGCCGGACCCGGACCGTCACCGGCACGCTGGAACCGGACGTGCCGGACTGGTACTACCTGCCCGTCGACGTCCCGCGCGGGGTGCGGCAGATCGACGTCGTGTACTCCTACGACCGGCCGCCCGTGCCGGCCGGCACCCGCGGGAATGCCTGCGACATCGGCATCTTCGGCCCCGAAGGCCACGACCTCGGCAACGCGCGCGGCTTCCGCGGCTGGTCCGGCGGCTTCCGCGACCGGTTCTCGATCAGCGCTTCCGAAGCCACCCCCGGCTACCTCGCCGGCCCGATCAGACCCGGCCGGTGGCACGTCATCCTCGGCCCGTACACCGTGGCGCCGCAGGGGCTGAACTACCGGGTGGACATCACGCTCACCTTCGGCCCGGACGGCGTCCCGTTCAAGCCGAACCCGGCGCCGGAGACCGCGCCCGCCCGCGAACGCGGCCGCGCCTGGTACCGCGGTGACAGCCACCTGCACACGGTCCACTCCGACGGCCGCCGCACGCCGGAGCAGCTCGTCGCCGACGCCCGGGCCGCCGGCCTCGACTTCATCGTCTCCACCGACCACAACACGTACAGCTCGCAGCTGGTCTGGGGGAACCACGCCACCGACGACCTGCTGATCCTCAACGGCGAAGAGGTGACGACCCGGTCCGGGCACTGGCCGGCGATCGGCCTGCCCGCCGGCACCTGGATCGACTGGCGCTACCGCGCGGCCGACCCGCGGGACTTCCGGCGCTTCACCGACCAGGTGCACCGCGCCGGCGGCCTGGTCACCGCGGCGCACCCGTTCGCCAACTGCTTCGGCTGCACCTACGAATTCGCCTACGACATCGCCGACCTCGTCGAGGTGTGGAACGGCCCCTGGACACAGGACGACGAGGCGAGCGTCATCCACTGGGACGGGCTCCTGCGCGGCGGCCGCTTCATCCCGGCGATCGGCGACTCCGACGCGCACAACCCGGACCAGCGCGTGGCCCTGCCGCACACCGTCGTGCTCGCCGACCGGCTGCGCCGCCAGGAACTCCTGGCCGGGCTGGCGGCCGGGCGTTCGTGGCTGGCGGAATCGGCGTCGGTGCAGCTGGACTTCACCGTCTCGGGCGGCGGGGCGAGCGCGGGCATCGGCGAGCGGCTCGCCGCGGGCACCGGGACACCGGTGACGGTCAAGGCGGTGGTGGCCGGCGTGCCGGGGACGACGGTGACGTTCCTCGACCAGCTCGGCCCGGAACACACCGAGCCGATCGGCGACTCCGGCGCGGCCACCGTCACCTGGACGACGTACCCCCGCTACAGCCGCTGGGTGCGGGTCGAGGTCCGTCGCCCGTCCGGCGGCCCGAACACCACGGTGCCGAACGCCATGGTGGCGATGTCCAACCCGATCTTCCTCGGCGCCGCCCACTGAACCCCGCCCGGCGCACCGCGTCCTCCTATTGGGCAGACTGGTGCGAACGGGTGGAGGGGAGGCAGGGTGCGCGGTTGTGGCCTGAAGCTGGCCATGGTCCTGGTGGCGGTCGTCGTGCTGGCCGCCGGGATCATCGTGGTGGTGGCGTACACGCGCGGTGAAATACGGACGCCGGGGTGCACGGTGGCGCGGCCGGGGGACAAGGCGTCCAGCTCCACGTTCACCCCGGAGCAGATGAACAACGCGGCGACGATCGCGGCGGTCGGCACCAAGCTCGGGCTGCCCGCCCACGCGGCGACGGTCGCGCTGGCGACGGCGTTGCAGGAGTCGAAGCTGCGCAACCTCGAGGGCGGTGACCGCGACTCGGTCGGGCTGTTCCAGCAGCGCCCCAGCCAGGGCTGGGGCACGATCGCCCAGCTGCGCGACCCGGTCTACGCGGCGACGGAGTTCTACGAGAAGCTCGAGAAGCTGCCGAACTGGGAGGCGCTGCCGATCACCGAGGCGGCGCAGGCGGTCCAGCGGTCGGGTGCCCCGGACGCGTACGCGCAGTGGGAGTCGCAGTCCCGCACGATGGCGGCGGCGTTCAACGGCCAGTTCCCGGCCGCACTGACCTGCCGCAACCTGACCTTGGCGGCGCCCGCGGACCTCGCCGGGCCGTCGACGGCGGAACTGGGCACGGCCACCCTCAGCGGCCCCCACCCGGCGGCCCAGGGCTGGACGTACGCGACCTGGCTGGTCGGCCGCGCGGAGGCGCTGGGCGTGGACAAGGTGAGCTTCGCGGGCCAGACGTGGACGGCGGAATCGGGCGCATGGGTGCAGGACCCGGCGGCGGGCCAGGACCTTTCCCTGCACCAGACCGCGGCGGCGCAGGTCAGCGAGTAGCCGGGTCGCCCCAGGGCGGCCAAGGGGCCAAGCGGCCAACGGGCCAAGGGGCCAAGGGGCCAAGCGGGCCGGGCTGCCCAGGCGGTCGAGCGGCCCAACCGGCCAAGCGGCCGAAGCGCCCGAGCGGGCCAAGGCGGCCATGGAGCGCTCGGCGTCAGCGGCTCGCGGCGGCCCAGCGCACCGCCGGGCCCATCGCCCAGCCCGCGGCCGCGAACACCGCCCCCAGGACGAGCCACCCGGCGAAGCCCCCGCCGACCACCAGCGTGCTCAGCAGGACCGGGCCGACCGCGCGGGCCACCGATGTCCCGGTGCCGAAGAATCCCTGGTACTCGCCCTGCTTGTCCGCCGGGGCCAGGGCGAAGCCGATCTCCCACGAGCCCGCCGACTGGAGCATCTCGCCGAGCACCTGTACCAGCGCCCCGGCGACGAGCACCGCGAACGCCACCGCCGGGGACGTCCCCAGTGCCGACAGCGCGAACGCCACGCACGAAGCCAGCAGCACCACGCCCGACCGGCGCACCATCCGCGCCGCCGAGGCGAGGGTCGTCAGGCGGCCCGCCACGCGGACCTGCAGGACCACCACCACGACCGTGTTGAGCACGAACAGCGCCGACACCGTCCAGCCCGGCGCCGCGGTGTGTTCGACGATCCACAGCGGGATCGCGACGCTCAGCAGCGGCATGCGCAGCAGCAGGATCGCGTTGAGCAGCGTCACCAGCGCGTACGGCCGGTCGCGCAGCACGGCGGACTTCGGCGCGCCCGGGCGCCCCGAAGAGCGCGGGGCCGCCGGGAGCTTGTGCAGCAGCGCCGCCGTCACCACGAAGGCCGCCGCGTCGAGGACGAACACCGTCAAGTACGCCGAGGCCGTGTCGGCCGAGAGGGCGAGGCCGCCCAGGCCGGCGCCGACGGCGAGGCCGGCGTTGCCCGCGGACTGCAGGTGGGCCCGGATGCGCGTCCGCCGCTCCGGATCGGCCAGCGCGGCCAGCAGCGCCTGGCGGACCGCGGCCAGCCCGGTCTGGCAGCTGCCGTAGAGGCACGCGGCCAGCACGAACATCATCGGCGAGCGCACGACGAGGAACGCCAGGATCGACACGCCCGTCGCCAGCGCCAGCAGCACCGCCGCGCCACGGGCGCCGTGGCGGTCGGCGAGGCGACCGAGCGGCACCCCCGCGACCGAGCCCACCGCCCAGCCGACCGTGAGCCCGAGCCCCACCTGTGCCGGCGTGAGCCCGGCGATCCGCGTGAAGAACAGCACCGAGCAGGTCAGGAACGCGCCGTCGCCGAGCGAGCCGGCCAGCTGGGCGGCGGCGAGCAGACGGCCGGGGCGCCGGGTCTTCGGACGTTCGAGGAGCGCTGTCATGAGCAGAACGGTAGAGCCGTCTTTGGCCCGATCCCAGATCCAATTCCGGCCAACCGGATTGGGCCAATGTAGCCTCGCCGGATGGACTTCCACGTCAGCCTGGCCGGCCGCGGCGACCTCAGCGTCCGCATCTACCGCCAGCTGCGCGACGCCGTCCTGGACGGCAGGTTGCGCGCGGGGGAGCGGCTGCCGCCGACCCGGGAGCTCGCGCGGCGCCTGGCCGTCTCGCGCAACACCGTCGCGGTCGCCTACGACCGCCTCACCGCCGACGGTTTCCTCACCGGCCGCGTCGGCGCCGGGACGTACGTCAGCGGGGAACTCCCGGCGCCGAAACCGCGCACCGCGCCGTCGAAAAAGGGGCCGCAGCCGAAGGCGGTGTGGCGGTCACTGCCGGCCCCGGCCGCCGTGGGCCCCGCCCCGGTGTTCGACTTCCGCGTGGGCATCCCCGACGCCACGCTGTTCCCGCTGGACACCTGGCGACGCCTGCTCGCGCGGGAACTGCGGGACACCGCCGGGTTCGCGCACTACGCCGAGCCCGGTGGCCACCCTGGGCTGCGCGCGGCGATCGCCCGGCACGTCGGCGTCTCGCGCTCGGTCCGCGCCGGCGCCGACGACGTGCTCGTCACCCAAGGTGCGCAGCAGGCCCTGGATCTGCTCTGCCGCGTGCTGCTCGAACCCGGCGACCGCGTCGCCATTGAGGAGCCCGGCTACCGGATGGCGAAGCAGCTCTTCGCCTCGCACGGCGCCGACGTCGTGGGTGTGCCGGTGGACGGCGAAGGGCTCGACGTCGCCGCCCTGCCGCCGCGCACGAAACTGGTCTACGTCACGCCGTCGCACCAGTTCCCGCTCGGCACGCCGATGTCCCTCGCCCGCCGCACGGCGCTGCTGGCGTGGGCGGCCCGTGCCGGCGCGGTCGTCGTCGAGGACGACTACGACAGCGAATTCCGGTTCTCCGACCGGCCCCTGGAACCGTTGCAGAGCCTGGACCGCGACGGCCGCGTGGCCTACGTCGGCTCGTTCTCGAAGACGCTGCTTCCCATGCTGCGCCTGGGGTTCCTGATCGCCCCGGCTTCATTGCGAGACGCGCTGCACCACGCGCGCCGGCTGTCCGGCTGGCACGGCGACCTGCCCGCGCAGGCCGCGCTGGCCGGGTTCATCGACGAAGGCCTGTTCGCGCGGCACCTCCGCCGCGCGACGAAGGTCTACGCGGACCGCCACGAGCGCATCACCGCGACCCTGGAGCGGGTTTTCGCGGGCCGTCTCAGCCCGGTGCCGTCGGCGGCGGGCCTGCACCTGTGCGCCCTGGCCGAGGACGGCACGGACCTGGAGCCGGTCGTGGCCCGCGCGGCCGCGGCCGGGGCGGCGATCCAGACGCTTTCCGATCTGTGCGGCGGTTTCCCGCGCCAAGGCGTGGTCCTCGGCTACGGTTCGATCCCGCCGGCCGGGATCGACGCCGGGCTCGCGGTGCTCGACGAGGCCTGGGGCTCGGCGTAGTGGTCCGTGCGCCGCCGGGCGGCGATCAGCAGGCCGCCGGCGCTCGTCAGCGCCGCCGTGGCCAGGATCATCAGCCAGCCCCGCCGGAAGTCCGCCAGGTCCGGCGTCCCGGCGAAGACGGCGACCAGCACCGCCGTGCCCAGGACCGTGCCGATCTGCCGGGCCGTGTTCACCATCGACGAGCCCGCGCCCCAGCGGGGCGGCGGCAGGACCGTGCCCACCACGCCCGAAAGGCTCGGCAGGATCAGCCCGACGCCGAGGCCGGTCAGCAGCTGGCCCGGCAGCATCGACACGACGTAGCTGGGCACCGATCCCATGTTCAGCACCCAGATCAGCACGCCGGCTCCGAACGCGACGCCGCCGAGGGCGACCACCGGGCCCGGCCCGAAGCGGTGCACGAACCGGCCGCCGAGGATCGACACCGGCACCACCACCAGCGGGCCCGGCGCCAGGGACAGCCCGGCCACCAGGATCGAGTCGTGCCAGATCGACGTCAGGAACAGCACGTTGCCGAACAGCATCGCCGCGAAGCCGGCGGCGAACACGCCGGTGGTCAGGCAGGCCAGCCACAACGTCGGGACGCGCAGGGCCGGCAGGTCCAGCACCGGCACCGGGTGCCGCGCCGAGCGCAGCGGGACCCAGGCCAGCGCGACGGCGGCCACCGCGAACGCCAGCAGCACCGGCGGCGCGCCCCAGCCGCGGCCGGGCGCCTCGACCAGCGCGTACGCCGAGGCGCCGACGCCCACCAGCAGCCCGGCGGCGCCGAGGACGTCCGGGACGCCGGTGGACGTGTCCCGCGACTCGCGCAGCACGCGCGGCCCGGCCAGCAGGGTCGCCGCGCAGATCGGCAGGTTCACCAGGAACACCCAGCGCCAGGACGCCTCGACGAGCAGGCCGCCGACCGGCGGGCCGAGGGCCGCGGCCGCCGCGCCCACCGACGCCCAGACCCCGACCGCCATCGGCCGCCGGTGCGGCGGGAACGCCGTCAGCAGCAGCGCCAGCGACGTCGGCATGACGAGCGCGGCGCCGATCGCCTGCACCGCGCGGAAGGCGATCAGCACGGGGATCGACGGCGCGGCCGCGCAGGCCGCCGAGGCGAGGGTGAACACCGCCACGCCGGCGAGGAACAGCCGGCGGCGGCCGTAGCGGTCGGCCAGCCGCCCGGCCGGGGCGAGGCAGGCGGCGAACAGGACCGTGTAGCCGTTGAGCACCCACGACAGCGTCGCCAGGTCGTCGCCGGGGAACGCGGCCCGGATGCCGGGGAAGGCGATCGTGACGATGAAGGTGTCCAGGCTCGCGAGGAACGCGGCCGTCGAGACGACGAGCAGCACGAGGCCGGGCTTCGGCGCGCTGGGGGGCATGGTCCTCCTAGGTTCGAAAAAACAACCTAGCTGGACAGGGTGGGTCCTAACAAGAGACCCACCTGTTCGAAGCGACTCAGGTCACCTGGCGGGCCCGGCGGGCCCGGGTTTGCAGCGCCGCGAGGGTGTGCTCGATCGACCGGACGTTGTACCCCGGCCGGTCGGCGCGGCCGGTGACGCGCGGCCCCATGAACTTCCGCACCACCCAGCTGCCGATCCGGTACCAGTTCTCGGTGACCACGCAGCCGTCCGCGGCCGGCGCCAGCACGTACTCCCACCGCGAAACCCGCGAGCCGAGCGGCGTGCGCACGTCGAAGGCGAACCGGCGGCCGGGCTCGAACGCGACCACCCGCACCCGCGTCCACCACTGCAGCTCGCCGTTGCGGTTGCGGCCGCGGAACCGCGCGCCGAGCGCCGGGCCGGTGCCGTCCAGCCAGCGGCCGCCGACGTTCTCCGGGCTCAGCTCGCCCATCCGCGGCAGGTCGGTGACCCACGACCACACCGTGTCCGGGTCGGCGGAGACGGGCACACTGCGCGAAATCGTCGGTTCCACGTCCCGACGGTGACAGCGGCCGCCGCCGCCGGGCAAGGCGCCGGAGCGGACTCCGCAGCCGAGAAGAGGCCGCTGCCGGAAAACCCGGCCGCCGGATCGGGTTGCCGACCCGCCGTTGTGGGTACTTCGCGCGCGGAGGAGTCCCTCGACACGGACGGGGCGGTGGTCAGCGTGATTCCGATCGAAGTGGTGGGAATGGCCGTTCCCGTGCCCGGTGAGGCGCCGCTGATGCTGCTGCGCGAGCCGGAGGGCGCACGCCGCTGGCTGGCGATCATGATCGGGTACGGCGAGGCGGAGGCCCTCGTGCGCGCCCGGGAACAGATCGCGCAGCCGCGCCCGGGCACCATCGAGCTGCTCGGCGACGTGCTCGCCGCGTTCGGCCAGGGCCTCGCCGCGGTCGAGCTGACCGAGGTGCGGGACGGCATCTTCTACGCCGACCTCGTGCTCGCCTCGGGCACCCGCGTCTCGGCTCGCCCGAGCGACGCGGTCGCGCTCGGCCTCCGCCAGGGCGCGCCCATCCGCGTCGCCGAAGAGGTGCTGGACGTCGCGTCCGTGCAGCTCGAGGTCGAGCAGGAAGCCGAAGGGCCGGCCGCCGACGTGCTGGACGCCGAAGCCGAGGTCGCCCGGTTCCGCGCCGAGCTCGACGGCCTGCGGCCGGAGGACTTCGACGACCTGTAGGAAGATTTCTCCCGCCGGCGATGAATTCCGGCCGCGGCTCCGGTACACCCACTCCGAAGCCGCCGGCGACGGGAGAACGATGCAGGACTTCGCGACGCGCACGGAACCGCATCGGCGTGAGCTGCTGGCGCACTGCTACCGCATGCTCGGCTCGGTCCACGAGGCCGAGGACCTCGTGCAGGAGACGCTGGTCCGCGCGTGGAAGGCGTGGGCGGGCTACGACCCCGCCCGCGCCTCGGTACGCACCTGGCTCTACCGCATCGCCACCAACGCCTGCCTCACCGCGCTCGAAGGGCGCGCCCGGCGGCCGCTGCCGTCCGGGCTCGGCGGCCCGGGCGACGACCCGGGCGCCCCGCTCACGCCCTCGTTCGAAATCCCCTGGCTGCAGCCGTTCCCGGACGCCCGCCTCGACGACCCCGGCCTGCGCCTCGCCCGCCGCGGCACGCTCCGGCTGGCGCTGCTCGCGGCGATGCAGACCCTCCCACCGAAGCAGCGCGCGGTGCTGATCCTGCGGGACGTCCTGGAGTTCAGCGCGGCGGAAGTGGCCGGGTTCCTCGACACGACCCCGGCCGCGGTCAACAGCGCCCTGCAGCGCGCCCGCGCGGGGCTGGGCGGCCTGTCGGCGGACGAGGTACCCGAGCCGGCCGACACCGCGGTCGAAGCGGTCGTGAACCGCTACCTGCGCGCGTTCGAACGCGCCGACGTCGCCGGGCTCGTCGAGCTGCTCACCGACGACGTCGTGATGGAGATGCCGCCGGTGCCGCTGTGGTTCCGGGGCCGCGGCGACTACGGCCGGTTCATGGAGCGTCTGTTCGGGATGCGGGGCGCGGAGTGGCGGATGACCCGCACGGCCGCCAACGGGCTTCCCGCGCTGGTGGCCTACTGCCGCGACGACGCCGGGGTGTTCCGGCTGCACACCCTGCAGGTGTTCACCGTGCGGGACGGGCGGGTGGCGCACAACGTCGTGTTCGCCGATCCAGGCGTGCTCGCGCTGTTCGACCTCCCGGCCACTCAGCCGGCCGCGCGGGCTTCCGACGGACGGCCGTAGGCGCCGCCGTCGTTGCTGCGCTGCAGGAGGCCGTCGTCGACGAGGTAGCGGCGGAGCGTCGCGTGGTCGTCGTGGACCATCGAGAGCTTCTCGCGGACGTCCTGCTCGCTGTAGAGCCGGCCGGGTTCGAAGCGTTCGGCGAGGTACGCCAGCAGCAGCTGCCGCCGCCGGCCCGAATGCGGGATCGAGACGAGCCGTCCGTGGCGGAAGAGCGCGTCGAGCGGATCGACCGGGGCCTTGGCGAGCGCGTCGCGGAACACCGGCGGCACGGCCCGGTAGCGGCCCTCGGTCACGGTGACGAGTCCCGCGTCGACGAGCCGCTTCGCGAGCTTGGCGGTGGCTTGGCTCGCCTCGAGCCCGTCGGGGGCGGTGCAGATGCGGGCGAAGAGCTGGAGCCGGTCCGGGTCCGCGAGGGCGGAGACCAGCGCTTCCGGGGAGGCCATGGTCAGCGACCGTACCCGCGCTCGCCCCGGGGGTGAACCGGGTTTCGGCGGACCGGTAGGTTGCGCTGCGTGCCTCGTCCGACCGCACCGGCGACCGTGCCCGAGGCCGTGCTGCGCACGTCGATCGTCGAGTGCCTGTTCGCCCGCGCCGACGACGACCGGCCCCTGTTCACCCACCAGGACCACGTTCGCGGCGTGGAGCACACGCTGACGTGGGCGGAGTTCGCCGCCCGGGTCCGGGTCGTGGCGGGCGAGCTGCGCCGGGTGGCCGGGCCGGGGGAGCGCGTCGCCATCCTCGCGGGCCAGGAGCTGGCCTACCCGCTGGCGTTCTTCGGCGCGCTGGCCGCCGGCCTGATCGCCGTCCCGCTGATGGCGCCGTCGAGTCCCGCGCAGGCCGGGCGGCTCGCCGGGGTCCTCGCCGACAGCGGCGCGCGGGTGTGGCTGACGTCGTCGGCCGCGGCGCCGGGACTGCCCGCGCACGAGAGCGTCGTGGTGGTCGACGAGCTCAGCGGGCCCGGCGCCGATCCGGTGCCGGTGCTACCGGACAGCCCGGCCTACCTGCAGTACACGTCCGGCTCGACGCGCGAGCCGGCCGGCGCGGTGATCCCGCACCGCGCGATCGTCGCCGCCTGCTGGCAAGGCAGTCTCGCGTACGCCGTCGACGAGGGCACCACCTGCGCCGGCTGGATCCCGTTCTTCCACGACATGGGCCTGATCCAGCTGCTGTGCCTGCCCGTCTTCTCCGGCGGGCGATCGGTGTTCATGGCGCCGGCCGAGTTCGTGCACCGGCCGGCGCGCTGGCTGCGGCAGCTCGCCGGGTACCCCGCGGTGTTCACCGCCGCGCCGAACTTCGCCTACGACCTCGCCGCCGAGGCCGGCCCCGGCGAGGACCTCGACCTGTCGGACGTCCGGGTCGCGCTGAACGGCAGCGAACCCGTCCGGCCGGCCACGATCGAGCGCTTCCACGAGGTGTTCGGGCCGCGCGGGTTCCGGCGGGAGGCGCACCGGCCGTCGTACGGGCTCGCCGAAGCCACCGTGTACGTCGCGAGCGCGGGCGAGGAGGGGCCGCGTGGCGCGGTGTTCGACCGCGAAGCCCTCGCGCAGGGCCGGGCCGTCGAAACCGACGGCGGGCAGGAACTCGTGTCCGTCGGCCGTCCCGTCGGGCAGCTCGTCCGGATCGTCCGCGACGGCCGGGAACAGCCCGAAGGCCTGGTCGGCGAGATCTGGGTGCACGGCCCGAACGTCGCGACCGGGTACTGGGGCCGCGGCGACGCCACGGCGTTCGGTGCCGAGCTCGACGGCCTCGCCGGCTGGCTGCGCACCGGCGACCTCGGTGTCGTGCACCGCGGCGACCTGTACGTCACCGGACGGCTCAAGGACCTCATCGTCATCGACGGCCGCAACTTCCACCCGCAGGACATCGAAGCGGCGGCCGCGGAGGCCCACCCCGCGATCCGCCGCGACCGCGTCGCCGCGTTCGGCGTCGCCGACTCCGGCGGCGAGGGCGCGGTGGTGGTGGCGGAGCGGGCGCGCGGCGCCGACGCCGACGACCGGGAGGTGACCCGGGCGGTGCTGCGCGCGGTGTCGCGCGAACACGGTCTCACGCTGCGCGCGGTACGTCTGGTCCCTTCCGGTGGACTTCCGCGCACATCGAGCGGCAAGGTCGCCCGGTCGGCCGCGAAAGCACGTTATGGTGGCGACCGTGGGTGATCACCGCGCCGAGGTCACGAAGGTCGTCTGCGACACCTTCCGGCTCGACCCGGCTCTCGTCGAGCCCGACGCGCCCCTGGAGGAGCTGGGCATCGACTCGAAGGGGCGGATCAAGCTGCTGGCGGCGCTGGAGATCTACTACGGGGTGACGATCGACCTGGACCGGCTGGACCGGTTCACCGACGTGGGATCCGTGGCCGACGTGCTCGCGGAAGCACTGGGAACTCGGGGATCTTCAGGAGAGGCGCTGACATGAGCGGCGGGGGGTACACCGCGACGACCGAAGCGTTGTCGGCGGCGTCCAAGACCATCGGCGACCTGGCGGAAAACCTGCTGGACGACAACCCGGACCTGCAGACACCGCAGGTGACGGCGGAGAAGTTCGGCCGGGCGCACGGCGCGCACGCGACCAAGTACACCGCCGGCGCCCAGGCGCTGTGGGCCGCGGTTTCCGGCTACAGCAGCACCCTCGGCTCGTTCGGCACGAACCTCGGCACCGCCGGCTCGAGCTACGGCGCCAACGAAGACAACCAGGCGGGCGCGATCACGAACGCCGGGGGCTCGCTCTGATGGCCGAGAAGAAGAAGTGGTCCGACGTCAAGGCGCTGCTCGACGACCCGAGCGTGCCCGCCGGGCAGAAGAGCGCGCTGATCAGCAGCTGGCTGCGGGAAAACCCGCCACCGCCGCCGTTCCTGGCCGACCAGGAACCGGACGAGATCAAGCAGAAGCGGCAGGAAGCCGAGAAGTACGCGCACGCCTACGCCGCGAACCCGCTGTTCGCCGGCCAGTCGGTCGACGAGGCCTACGACAAGGCCAAGGCGAGCGGCGACCAGAACAGCTACAACGAGGACCAGGAAAAGAAAGCCGTCGACGACGGCAAGAAGAAGCTCGACGAGACGAAGCCGCCCGCCGCCGCCGACGACGGAGCCGGCGCCACCGGGACGAAGACGTCCGACGAGATCTTCGACGCCGCCGCGCCCGCGCTGAAGCTGTTCGAGACGTTCGGTTCGCTGCTGGCGAAGATCCCGGCCGACTGCCGCGGCAACACCCGCGCGATCGACCTCGACAAGGACATCCGCGCGCCGTTCGACGAGCAGCGCGGGATCAGCTTCGCCGACTTCGTCGCGGACGCCGGGCACTTCAAGCGCGGCTCGGAGACGGTGGACCGGACGGAGCAGGACACCGGCTCGCAGCTGGGCACCCTGTTCGGCAGCTGGAGCGGCGCGGGTGCCGATGCCGCGTCGGACACCTACAACGACAAGATCCAGCCGAAGGCGGCCAAGCTGTCCCAGACGCTCGGCAGCGCGAGCGAGGCGACGCTGAGCACCGCCACGACGGTGTTCCAGCTGTGCAAGGGCAAGGCCGACGCGGTCATCGGGATGTACACCGACCTGGTCGGCAAGGCCGACTACACGATGGCGCAGAAGGTCGTCGCCGTCGCCAACGGCGAGCACGGCAACGAGCAGGACCTCGCCCAGATCGCGGGCTGGATGGACCTGAACTTCGGGACGAACCTGGTCAAGACGCTCAACGACCAAGGCTGCTGCGACGGCGACGAGATCAAGAAGCACGGCCAGGACCTGGCCAAGCAGTGGGTGCAGAACCAGTTCAACCCCGACATGTGGGACCGGCTGTACCAGGGGTTCGCGAAGACCTGCAAGGACACGAAGGACCTGGTCGACCAGGCGTACGACGCGCTCGACAAGGTGATGGGCGGGATCCGCAACGAGTTCGAGGGCGTGTCGCTGCCCGGCGGGTCCGGCACTCCGGGTGGGTCCGGGACCGGGGGGTCCGGTACGGCCGGTGGCTCCGGCGGTGGTGCCGGTGGTTCAGGTGGCGGTTCGGGTTCGGGTTCGGGCGGGTCCGGCGGTGGATCGGGGTCGGGTTCGGGGGCCGGTGGTTCGGGTTCCGGGGCCGGTGGTTCGGGGGCCGGCGGGGGTGGCGGTCAGGTGCCGCCGATTCCCGACACGAGCTCGGGGGCCGGTGCGCCGGGCGGCGGTTCGGGGGCCGGTGGCGGCTCCGGGGCCGACCTGCCGAGCGGCGCCGGCTCCGGTTCCGGAAGTGGCTCGGGGGCGGGCGGTGGCGGCGGTCAGATTCCGCCGATCCCGGACGGGTCCACGGCGTCGGGCGGCGGCTCCACGGGCGGTGGTTCCGGCGGCGGTGGCTCGGCGGGCGGTGGCTCGGACTCTTCGCCCGGCCAGGACGACGGCTCCGCGGCGGAGGCGGCGAAGCAGCAGGCCGCGGAAGCGGCCAAGCAGCAGGCGGCGCAGGCGGCCGAGGCGGCGAAACAGAAGGCCGCGGATGCGCTGAAGGAGTTCAGCGGCCCGGGGATCCAGACCGACTCCGGCGCCGGAGCGGGCCTGGGCTCGGGGGGCGGTGCGGACTCGGGCGGTGGCTCGGGCTCCGGCGGTGGTTCGGGGCCGGGATCCGACAGCACGGCGCCGTCGTCGATGACGCCGCCGTCCGACAGCGGCCAGGACGCCGCGGCCGCGGCGGCCGAGGCGGCGAAGAAGAAGGCCGCCGACGCGCTGAAGGAGTTCAGCGGTCCCGGCATCGAGACCGACTCCGGCGACGGTGCGGGCGGCGGTTCCGGTTCGGGCTCGGGCCCGGGTGGCAGCGACACGGGCTCAGGCTCGGGTGAAGACGGCAAGGCCGCGGCCGAACAGGCCGCGGAGGACGCGAAGAAGAAGGCCGCGGACGCGCTGAAGGAGTTCGGCGGCCCGGGCATCGAGACCGATCCCGGCGGCAAGCCCGACGGCAAGCCCGACAGCCTGCTCGGTGACGAGGATCGGGATGTCCTCAAGGTCAAGCAGGGCGACAAGACCTTCGAGATGACCGAGCCGGACCACGACGGCAAGATGGACATCAAGGTCGGCGACGGCCCCGGCGAACCGAAGGACTTCAAGCTCGACTGGTCCGGCGACGGCAAGCCCACCGACGGTCCACAAGGGACGGACGCGGACACCTTCCGCCCCGGCCCCGACGGCAAGATCCACATCAAGGACGGCGGCCTCGAGATCACCGCCGAGCGCCCGGACGGGCCGGACGGCCCGACGACGGTGACCGTCGACGACGGCAAGGGCACCCCGACGACGTACACGTTGGGCGACGAAGACAAGCCGGACCGGGCCCTCGGCGACACGCCCGAGAAGCGGCTCGACGACCTGCCCACCCACCGAGGCACCCTCGACGACCTCGCGCCGAACGACACCGGCACACCCGCCGGCGACTCGCACCACGGCGGCTCGGACCACGGCGCCGGCGACGGTTCCCACGGCGGCGGGCATGGCTCGCCCGGCGGCACCGGCGGCTCGCACCACGGCGCGGGCGACGGTTCACATGGTGCTGGCGACGGTTCGCCCGGCGGCGCGCTCTCCGGCGGTGGCGGTGCACACCCCGGCCCCTCTATGGCCGGGATCGGCGGCGGCGCGCACGTCGGCGTCTCGGGCGCGGGCTTCGACCCGGCGGCCTCCGGGCTCGGGGACACCCCCGTGTCCGGCGGTGCCCACTCCGGTGCCGCCGCGCAGCCGCAGCCCGCGGCCGCCTTCGCGGCGGCGTCCGGTGCGCCCGGCTCAGCCGGGTCGGCCGGCTCGTCGATGTCCGGGATGCCCGGCATGGGGGCCATGGGCGGTGGCCACGGCGGTGGCGGCGGCGACACCGAACGCCGCGCGTCCGCCTACCGCATCGACGGCGCCGTCTTCGACAACCTCGGTGAGCCCGGGCGGCGGATCATCGGTTCCCTGGACGACGAAGAGCCCCGGACCAGGTAGGAGGACGCATGACCGACATCGCCGGGATGCGGGCCGAGCTCGACGGCCTCGTCCGCGAACAGGCCGATCGCCGTGCCCTGCGCGAACAGCAGGGCGAGGAGATCAAGGCCCGATCCCACGAGTACATGACCAAGCAGGTCCAGGCGGCGGAGCGGTACGTCCAGCACGTCCGCGAGATGGCCCAGCGCAAGACCAAGTCCGGCTGGAGCACCGACCGGTCGCACGCCGAACCGGCCTCCGCCTTCGACGCGGAGGCGTATCCGGGCCCCGGCGGGTTCGAACCGGCGCCGCGGCCCATGCGGGACGAGCCGCGGGCCGCCCGGCGGCCCCGCACCGCCGCCGAAGAGGAAGAGGACTTCAACAACCCCTGGTGAACCACAGGTCGACGGCGACCCCGGGCAGCCGTACGGTGAACGTCTCCGCCGGGGCCAGCCGCCGCCGCAGGTCCGCCTCGAACCCGGCCCGCCGCTCGCCGAACAGGTGCGGTGCCGAGCTCGACAGCGAAAACACCCCGGCGACGACCTCGTCGACGGTCCGGGTCACCTCCTGCCCCGGCACTTCGAACCGCCGCGGGCCGTGGAAGCCCGCCGCACGGTAGACGTCCGCCTCGCTGCCCGGCAGGCCGTCGGGTAGCGAACCGCGTCCCGCGCGCCGCACCGGGCCGAGGTATTCGCGCACCAGCTCCGGGATCGCGGGGTGGACGATCTCGTGCGTCGACGCGTGCACGTGGGCGCAGGCCCCGCCCGGCGCCAGCATCCCCGACACCGCGGCGGCGACGCGGGGCCGGTCGAACCAGTGGAACGACTGCGCGAAGGTGACCACCCGGAACGAGCCCAGCCCCGCGGGCAGCTCCTTCGCGCGCCGGTGCACCCACCGGCAGTTCCCGATGCCCGCCTCCGCGGCCAGCCGGGCCGCTTCGGCGAGCATGTCCCCGTCGGCGTCGAGCCCGACCGCTTCCTCGAACGCCCCGGCCAGCGGCAGCGTCAGCGACCCGGGGCCGCAGCCGACGTCGAGCAGCCGTCCGGATCCGTCCAGCCCGAGCTCGGTGGCGAAGGCCGTGGCGAGCTCCGCGGGATACGCCGCCCGGCCCCGCGCGTAGTACGGGGCGCTGCCCGAATAGAGGGACGGGTCCCATTCCCACGTGTCGGTCACGTCTTCAGCGTAGGGACTCGGGGTCGTGGACGGACCGCGGGTGTGGCTCGCCGGGAGCTGAACCTGCCTCGCTCCACCCGGATCGGTGAACGGGTGTGAAACCCGGCGGGGCGGGGTATCCGGTCGCATTCTTTCCGCCGCCGAACCAGCCGGAGGTCTTCCGATGCCCGTGCGCACCGCCGCCCCGCCCGCCCGTGATGTCACCGGCCTGGCGCTGGAAGTCCTTGCCGCGCAAGGACTCAGCCGTCCGGCCGCGCAGGCCGCCCTCGTTTCGATGGCCCAGGAAAGAGGCGTGACCGCGGCGCGGTGCGCCGCGCTCGTCGTGGCCGCCGTCGACGGGCAGGTGGGCTGATGGCCTTCGCCGCGCGGGCCGGGGACCAGGACACCGCGTCCGTCGGCGGGGGCGTGCTGCTCGCCGTCGGGCTCGTCGTCGCCTTCTTCGGCTGGGGGTCCTGGTGGGCCGTCGCCGGGCTCGTCGTGGCCGTCGCCGGCGCGCTGTGGCTCACAGTCGCCCCTCGCGACGAGTAACCCGTCCGGGACGGGGAACGCCGCTTCCGACCGAGCATCGAGCCAGGAGGAGGCCGTTCCATGGCGGAACACGACGAGGACGTCATCGAGTTCCTGCAGCGCCAGCACCGGGAAATCCGCGAGCTGTTCGCCGAGCTGGAAACCGCGGAAGGCGACCGGCGGCGGGACCTGTTCCACGACCTCGTGCGGCTGCTCGCCGTGCACGAGACCGCCGAGGAACTGGTCGTGCACCCCGAGATCCGTGACCTCGAGCCCGCCGCGAAGCCCGTCGTCGAGGCGCGGCTGGGCGAGGAGCACCGGGCCAAGGAACTGCTGACCACGCTGCAGAAGATGGGCCCGGAAGCCGACGGCTTCGACACCCTGCTCGTCCAATTGCGCGAGGACGTCCTCGCGCACGCCGAGCACGAAGAGCGGGACGAGTTCCCGCTGCTGCGGGCCCACCGCCCGCCGGAGCGGTTGCGGGCGATGGCCGCGACCGCCAAGGTGGCCGAAGCGGTCGGGCCGACCCGGCCGCACCCCGGCGTCGAGAGCGCGAAGGCGAACCTGCTGCTGGGCGCGCCCGCGGCGATCATGGACCGGGCGCGGGACCTCATCCGCGGCGCGCTGGGAGGCTGAGGCGTGACCGAGCCCGGCGACGACGTCACCGATCCGGAGGAATTCGCCGAGGAAGCCGGCACCGACCCGACCCCGCAGGAGGTCGCCGAATACGAGGAGCTGGCGAAGAAGAACCCGCCCTGGTCGTCGCCGGACTGAGTGGGTACTCCCCGGGCATGGCAGCAGACCCGGGCCGCAAACTGCGGCGCTACCAGGAGATGCGGGACTTCGACCGGACCGCGGAGCCGGCCGGCGGGGCCGCCGGTCCGGACGGCCACCGGTTCGTGGTGCAGCGGCACCGCGCGCGCCGGCTGCACTACGACTTCCGCCTCGAACTCGGCGGCGTGCTGGTCAGCTGGGCGGTGCCGAAAGGTCCGACGCTGGACCCGAAGGCCCGCCGGCTGGCCGTGCACGTCGAAGATCACCCGATCGAGTACGCCGGGTTCGAGGGCGTCATCCCGCGCGGCGAGTACGGCGGCGGGGACGTCATCGTCTGGGACCGCGGCGTCTGGCGGCCGGTCGAACCCGACCCGGCCCGCGCGATCGAGGCCGGGACGCTGCACTTCGACCTCGAGGGCGAGAAGCTGGCCGGCCGGTTCGTCCTCGTCCGCACCAGCCGCGGCGAGAAGGACCAGTGGTTCCTCCTGCACAAGCAGGACGAGCACGCGCAGGCCGGCTGGGACGCCGAAGACCACCCGCGCTCGGTGAAGAGCGGCCGCACCAACGACGAGGTCGCGGCCGCTCCCGACGCCCTGTGGCACGGCGACCGCCCGGCCGCGGAAGCGGAGGAATCCGTCGGCGGCTGGCAGGCCCCGACCGAAGACGAACTGGCCGCCCTCGACGCCTTGGGCGTGAAGGGCCGGTGGTCGGTGGCGGGCCGCGAGCTGGCCCTGACCAACCTGGACAAGGTGCTCTTCCCGGCGGCCGGCGGCGGGAAGCCCGTCACCAAGCGGGACCTCATCCGGTACTACGCCACCGTCGGCCCGGTCATGCTCCCGTACCTGGCCGGCCGCCCGCTCAACACCCACCGGTTCCCCCAAGGCGTCACCGAGCCGGGCTTCTGGCAGAAGGAGGTCCCGCGGCACGCGCCCGACTGGCTGACCACCTGGCGCAACGAGCGTGCCGAGCCGGGGGAGAGCCAGCGGTACGTCGTCGCCGACAGCGTCGCGACGCTGGCCTGGCTGGCGAACTACGGCGCGCTGGAGCTGCACGCCTGGACCTCCCGCGCCACCGACGTCGACCACCCGACGTGGGTGCTGTTCGACATCGACCCGGGCCCGGAGACGACGTTCGAAGAGGTCCTGGAGCTGGCGCGGCTGCACCGCACCGCGCTCGAGCACCTGGGCCTCACCGGCCGGCCCAAGGTGACCGGGCAGCGCGGCGTCCAGGTGTGGGTGCCGATCGCCCCGCACTGCACGTTCGAGCAGACCCGCACCTGGGCGGAGACGGTGTCCCGGACGATCGGGCGCGTGCTGCCCGACCTGGTCAGCTGGGCCTGGACGAAGGACAAGCGCCGCGGCCGTGCCCGGCTCGACTACACGCAGAACGTGCTGAACAAGACGCTCGTCGCGCCCTACAGCGTCCGGCCGCGGCCCGGCGCGCCGGTTTCCGTGCCGCTGGAGTGGGACGAGCTGGACGACCCGCGGCTCGCGCCCGATCGGTGGACGATCCGGGACGTCCCGGGCCGCCTGGCCGAGCGCGGCGACCCGTTCTCGGTGCTGCTGGGCCTCGAACAGAAGTTGCCGGGCCTGTAGGCCCTCAGGCCCGGACGGTTTCCAGCGCCCGCGGCTGCAGCCGGTCGAGTTCCGCGCGGGACAGGTGCGGGCGCCCACCCGCGTGCCCGGTCGTCGCCGCGGCGGCCGCGACGGCCAGGCTCGCCGCCGTCTCCAGCGGACGGCGGCGGGTCAGCGCCGCGGTCAGGGTGGCGACGAGCGCGTCACCGGCGCCGGTCGGATCGACGACGTCGGTCTCGACGTCCGGCACGAACCAGGTGCCTTCCGGCCCGGCGAACAGGTTGCCCTGGCCGGAGACTTCGAGCACGACCAGGGACGGCCCCCGCCGCCGGAGGTCGGCGGCGGCCCGCGCGGCCGCGGCGACGTCGGCCACCGGCTGCCCGGTGAGGAGCTCGGCTTCGTGCCCGTCGGCGCGCACGACGTCGGCGAGGGCGAGCAGGCCGGCCGTCAGCGCGTCGTCCTGGGGTGCGCCGTCCAGCACGACCCGGGTGCCCGCCGTGTGCGCCAGCCGGGCCGCCAGCAGGGCCACCGGTGCGGGCTGCTGCAGCTGCACGATGAGGGAGGCGGCGGCCGAGATGGGGGCCGCCGCGGCGAAGACGTCCTCCTCGGTGAGCAGCGTCCCCTCCGGGACGTGCTCGAGGTAGCGGCGCCGGCCGTGGTCCTCGACGACGTCGACGAGCAGGGCCGTCTCGGTGCCCGCCCGGCGGATCACGTGCGAGGTGCCGATCCGGTCGGCCCGGGCCTGGGCGAGCAGCGCGTCCCCGGTGCGGTCGCGGCCGACGACGCCGACCAGCGACACCGACATCCCGAGCTGGCCCAGCGCCACGGCCTGGTTCGCGCCCTTCCCGCCGAGCAGCTCCTGCCGGTGCTTCACGGGCGCCGACGAGTCCGCATCGGGCGCGTCGGGGACTTCGATCACCAGGTCGCGGGCGATCTGCCCGGCGACGACGACTTCGCTGAACATCATCGGGACCAGCGGTGGGTCATGGCGCCTCCTCGGCTCACCGATCGGCTACCCCGGCCGCAAGGACGGGTAAACCGCTCGTTCGGGTCGGTGGTTGCCGGGCGCCGTCCGGGGTAGCCCGGCCGCCATGAGCGATGGGAAGGTGGCCGAGCTGCGCCGGCTGGCCGCGGACCGCTTCGGCTGGGCCGAGCTGTCCGCCGAGCAGGCCGAGGCGATGAGCGCGGCGAGCGAGGGGCGGGACGTGCTGGTGGTGCTGCCCACCGGCGCCGGCAAATCCGCGATCTACCAGGTGCCGGCGCTGGTGCTGCCCGGGCCGACGGTGATCGTGTCGCCGCTGCTGGCGCTGCAGCGGGACCAGATCGAGGGCCTCGACGCCGCGGCCGTGCCGGACGCCGTGGCCCTCGACTCGCGGCAGTCGGCGGCCGAGCGGGACCGCGTGTGGGACGCGATCCGGGGCGGCACGGCGGAGTACGTCTTCCTGTCGCCGGAACAGCTGGCGAAGGACGAGGTCGTGGCCGGGCTGGCCGAGGCGGCGGTGTCGCTGTTCGTCGTCGACGAGGCCCACTGCGTTTCGGCGTGGGGCCACGACTTCCGGCCCGACTACCTGCGCCTCACCCCGGTGGTCGAACGGCTCGGGCGGCCACCGGTCGTCGCCCTCACCGCCACCGCGGCCGCACCGGTCCGGGACGACATCGTCGCGGCACTCGGCTTGCGGGACCCGGTGCGGGTGATCGCGAGCTTCGACCGGCCGAACCTGCACCTGGCGGTCGCACGGTTCACCGACGACGCCGCGAAGCACGCGGCGGTGGTGGAGCGAGTCGCGGCGATGCCCGGCAGCGGCCTGCTCTACGCCGCGAGCCGCCGGGAGACCGAGGACTACGCCGAGGCGCTGTCCGGCCGCGGCGTCCGCGCCTTCGCTTACCACGCCGGGATGAAGGCCGCCGACCGCGACGCGGTGCACGAGCGGTTCGCCGCGGGGGAGACCGACGTCGTGGTGGCGACCTCGGCGTTCGGCATGGGCATCGACCAACCCGACGTGCGGTTCGTGGTGCACGCGTCCGTCCCGGATTCGGTCGACACGTACTACCAGCAGATCGGCCGCGCCGGCCGGGACGGCGCACCGGCGGAGGTGCTGCTCTGCTACCGGCCGGAAGACCTGGCGCGGCAACGGTTCCTCACCCGGTCCGCGCCGCCGGAGGCCGAGCTGCGGGCGGTCGTCGAAGCACTGCGCCGGGGACCGCTGGGCCGCCGGCAGCTCGCCGAAGCCGTCCCGGGCCCGGCCGCGCGGCGGACCCGCGCCCTCGGCCTGCTCGAACGCTGCGGCGACGTGGTCACCGGGCCGGACGGCCGGTGCGCGCTCACCGCCGGCCGCGCGGACACCGGTGCGGTCATCGGGCGGGCGCTCGAAGCGGCGGAACGGGCGGCCGAGCTCGTCCGCTCGCGGGTGGAGATGATGCGCGCCTACGCCGAGACCACCGGCTGCCGCCGCCGGTACCTGCTCGGGTACTTCGGCGAGGAACTCGCGAGGCCGTGCGGTCACTGTGACACCTGTGAAGCGGGTGCCGCGGCCGAGGACCACCCGCCCGCGGGGGAGTTCCGCGCGGAGAACGTCGTCCGGCACGCCGAGTGGGGCCGTGGCGTCGTGATGACCGTCGAGGACGACAAGCTCACCGTTCTCTTCGACGACGTCGGCTACCGGACGCTCTCGCTGCCGGTGGTGCGGGAACAGGAACTCCTGGACCGCTGCTGACCGCAGCCGGGTGATCAGGTTCCCCCGGACGGCCCTGCGGTTCGCCTTTCCGCGTGGCCGGTCCCACAAACTCCGGCCGCGTCGGAGGCGGACGGGCGCGCCGTGCGGTAAATCAGAGGAACCCAGACCGGTGGAGGTGCGGTGACCGAGACTCTCATGAACGCGGCGGATCGCTGGAGACCGCTGGCCGAACTGCTGCAGGCGCTGCTCGAGCGCATCGCCGGGGAGCTGCCCCGCTGGCTCGGCGCGGGCTTGACGGTCAGCCGCGGCGAGCGGCCGCTGCGGGTGCTGGCCGCCGTGGGGGTCGGCGAACAGGTGCTGCCCGCCCAGCTGGCCCACGGCGGCCCGGCTCCCGTCGCGCACGCCACCGGCGAGCCGGTCGTCACGGACCGCCTCTTCGGCGACGAGCGCTGGCCGGCGCTGACCCGCGAAACCGTCTTCGACAGCGGCCCGGCGGCCGCGGCGATCCGCGGCGCCGCCGCGCTGCCCGGGTTCTGGGACGAAGACGGCGCCTTCGTGCTGTCGGTCACGCTCGACCGGCGACCGGGCGCGGAAACCCTGGACGTCCTGCGGCGCTACGCGAAACTCACCGAGATGACGCTGGTGGTCGCCGAGACCGCCACCGCGGGCGACCCCGACCAGATGCTGGACCTGCTGGCGTCCCGCGCCGCCATCGAGCAGGCGAAGGGCGCGATCATGGCGGTCCGGCGGTGCCCGCCGGAAGAGGCCTGGCAGACGCTGCGCCGCACCAGCCAGGAGTTCAACGTCAAGGTCCGCGAGCTCGCGGTCGCGCTCGTCGAGCACCTCGGGGGCCGGCTGCCCGCTTCGCCCGACGGCCTCCGCGAGATCCGGCCCGGCGCCCCGGCCCACCACGCCGCGGAGCAGCTCTGGTCGGCCTTCACGAGCGTCTCTCCATAGGGGGAGTGTTTCCCGGACGGGTGGTTGGGTATCAAGACCCCGTCCTTGATCACTGTCCTTGATACGTCACTGCGTCGCCGGCCCCACGCCGGCGCGGAAGGCCAACTGAACCCGTGTCCCCCACCTTTCCGGTCCCCACCCGGTCCGCGCCCCTGACCGCGCGCCGGACGGAGTACCGCCCCGGTTTCCTGGTGCTCACCCTGACCGGCGAAATCGACGCGCTGACCCTGCCGATCCTCGAGCGCGAGCTGGGATCGGCTCCACCGGGAACGACGGTGGTGGACCTCACGCAGGTGGCCTTCGTCGGCCTGGCCGGCGCGCGCGCTCTGGCCGCGGCGGCCGAACGGGCCGGTGCGGCGGGCCGGCGGTTCGGGGTGGTGGCGAACAGCCGGACGCTGGCGCGGCTGTTCCGGATCACCGGCCTGGCGGCGGTGGTGCCGATGTTCGCGTCGTTGTCGGATGCGCTGCGGGAGTTGCTGGCGGCCGAGGTGCACGAGCCTGCCTGCTGAGCGGGCCGAGCGGCTGAGCGGGCGCTGAACGAGCCGAGCGGCTGAGCGGGCGCTGAGCGGGCCGAGCGGCTGAGCGGGCGTTGAGCGGCTCAGCGGGCGATCGGCGAGTCCGCGCCGTGCCCCAGCTCGCCCACCGGCCACTGCCGGCGGGCGGTCCAGCGGGCGACCAGCACACCCGCGTCCTGCCGGAACTCGCCGCCGCCGTGGGTGAGGACCGCCCGGGTGAGGCGGCGGGCGATCTCCGGGGGCAGTTCGGCGGCGTCCCGGCCGAGGTGCCCGGTGATCCGGGCCCGGCCGAACGGCTGCCCGGCGCCGTCCACGGTTTCGGCGACGCCGCGTGAGCACAACGCCAGCAGGTCACCCGATTCGAGCCGGAGCTCCGTGACCGGGGGCGGCCCGCCGGCCGGGGAGAACCGCGGGGTGGCCGGCCCGGTCAGCGGGAGCGCTTCGCCGCGGCGGACGATCAGGGGCCCCTGCCCGGCGCCGAGCAGGCGCAGGAGGCCGGTGTCCAGGTCCAGCTCGGCGAGCACGCCCTTCACGGCCGGTGCGTCCTGAATGCTTTCGAGCTCGGCGGCGACCGCGGCGAACTGCTCGCCGAGGGAGGTGCCGCCGTGGCGGGCGGCGCGGTAGGCCGCGAGGGCGGACACGACGGCGGTGTTCGCGCTGCCGGTGCGCGCGCCGGCGTCGAACATCGCCAGCTGCGCCCGCTCCTCCGAAAGTGCGTAGTCGAACACGGTGCCGCACAGCTCGTACGCCGGCTGGACGCTCACGCCCACGACGACGCTTTCGGTGGCGCCGGTGAGCGGCGGCAGGCTCTGCCACAGCAGCTCGGCGGGGGAGCCGCGGCGACGGTGGCGGCGACGGCGGTCCAGGCCGTCGCCGTACTGGGTCGTGATCGTGACCAGGTGCCCGAGCAGCGAGGACAGCCACCGGCATTGCTCCCGCAGCGCCGGGTCGTCCGGGTCGGCGTCGCCGGACGGGACGATTTCGAGGACCCCGAGCCGTTCGACGCCGTCGAGCAACACTGTCCACAGTGTACCGTCGCGGGTCAGGGTCGCGGCCCGGCGGTAGACGTCCCCGCCGACGGTGGTGTCGATGTCGAGGGCCGCGGCGCCCGGCCGCAGCGGCACGAGCGTGCGCTGGTCGTAGTCGGCCAGGTAGACACCGATCGTGAGGTCGAGCGCGCGGCCCGCCTCGGCGACGACCGCCGGGAGCCGCTCGGGCGGGGCGCGGTGCGCGCCTTCGAGCAGGTCGACGAGCGCTTTCAGCGGGCCGTGCAGCGGCTTCGCGTCCTGAACCGAGTGGCTGTAGGGCGCGCGGGCCGGCCCGGTCACCTCGTCGAGCCGTTCGTTGACGGCGTGGGCGACCATGTCGCGGTCGACGCGGGGCAGCGTGACCAGCCCGTTGAGGTAGGCGTCCAGTTCCAGCAGGCTCAGGCTCCCGCCGAGGGCGAAGTACCGCATCCACAGCTCTTCCAGCGTCAGGTCGCTCCGGGCGAAGCACGCGGCGATCAGCCGCTGCTGTTCCTCCTCGGGCAGGAAACGCATGCGCTCACCCCTCCCGCGACGCCGGGCCGACCAGGTGGGCGGCGGCTTCGGCCGGGCTGGTGCCGTGCGCGCGGGCCAGCGAGAGCAGGTGGTCGAACGCCGCGTCCTCGCCGAGCCCGTCCCGGCCCATGAGGAAGCCCTTGGCCATGGCGACGCGGTCCCGGTCGCGCAGGGTGTCCTTGAACCGCTCGCTGAACCGGCCGGCGCGTTCGTGGGCACGGGCGTTGGCGACGAGGACCGCGGCGCGGTCGGCGAAGGTCACCAGCGCGCGCTCGTCGACGGGCCCGAAGGCGCCGGGAGCCGTCGCGTAGATCTTGATGGCGCCGGGGCAGCCGCCGTCGGTGACCATCGGGGCGGTGACGACCGACCGCAGCCCCGAGGCGGCGACCGCGGCGCACCACCGGGTCCAGCGCCGTTCCGTGGTGACGTCGTCGATCCGCTGCGGCGAGCACCCGGCCAGCGCGGCGAGGCAGGGCCCTTCGCCCAGCTCGTACTGCAGGGTGTCGGCCTCGCGCACCAGCGGGCCCGAAGCGCTCGTCGTGACGAAGCCACCGTCGGCGTCGACGAGGGTGACCCCCACGCCCGCCGCGGCGGGGATCGTCGTCCCGGCCAGCGAAACGATCAGCTCCAGCACCGAATCCACGGTGTCCCGCGAAAGCAGTAGCCCGGACATCCGGGCGGCGACCGCGGCCAGCTCACCGTCCAGCGGAAGCTCGCCCGGCGAGGCCTGTTCCGACGACATGGCCGCTGATTACCAATCCGGGGTCACTCGTAAACCCGGCCGGTGGATCCGGCGCGGGTAGCTTGGCCTGGTGAACCGGTGGCCGGGGCGGGGAATCAACTTCGGCAACGTGCTCGACGCGCTGGGCGACGGCCCGGAGCTGCCGCTCGACGGGCGGTACTTCGACGAGGTGGCCGAGGCCGGCTTCGCCACGGTCCGCTTGCCGGTCCGGTGGTCGGCGCACGCCCAGGCCGAGCCGCCGTACGCGATCGACCCGGCGTTCGCCCGGCGCGTCGACGCCGGCGTGGCGGCGGCGCTCGACCGCGGTCAGCTCACGGCGGCCCGGTGGAACGCCGTGCTGGCCGAGGCCCTCGCCGTCGTCCGGGCGGCCGACCCCCCCGTACGGTGATCATCGGGCCCGCCGAGATGAACGGCCTCGACGCGCTCCCCGCGTTCGCCGTGCCCGCCGGCGGCAACCTGATCGCCTCGATCCACTACTACGCGCCGTTCGAGTTCACCCACCAAGGCGCCGGCTGGGTACCCGGCGCCGGCCGCTGGCTCGGCCGCACCTGGGGCGGCGCCGCCGACGAGGACGCCGTGCGCGGTGATCCGGCCAAGGTCGCATCCTGCGGACGAGAGCACCGGCTTCCCGTGTTCATCGGGGAATTCGGCGTGTTTTCCGCGGCGGACATGGTCTCCCGCGCGCGGTGGACGGCGTTCGTCCGGGCCGAGGCCGAGCGTCTCGGCCTGAGCTGGGCTTATGGGGAGTTCGGCACCGATTTCGGCGCTTTCGATCCGGATCGTGGCGAGTGGCGTGAGCCGTTGCGGCGGGCGCTTCTCGGCGACTAGGAGCGCGCCGCCGGCCCCGCGCGGTGACCGGGTGGACGCCGTCGGACATGGAACCGAGGTGGAGTGGGTACCCGGGGGAACTTCGTGCCGAGCGGGAGGAGCACCCATGGAACGGCCGGACCCCGCCGCACCCGTCTCGCCGCTGTTCGACGAGGTCACCGGGGCGCTGGAAGCCCTCACCGCCGTGCTGCGGGAGGAGGACGACTTCCGGATCCTGCTGCAGCACATCTGCCTGCAGGTGCGCCACGCCGTTCCCGGCGTCCACGAGGCCTCGATCACCCTGGTGACCGGCGAGGTGCCGCACACGGCGACCGCCACGAGCGCGGTCGTGGACGACCTCGACGGCGACCAGTACCGGATCGGCGACGGCCCCTGCCTGGAGGCGGTCCGTGGCGGCAAGATCGTCCGCACGACGGTGTCCGACGCGGTCGAGCGGTGGCCGCGGTTCGCCGGCGGCGCCCGGGAGGCGGGCTTCGGGAGCTTCCTCGCCGCGCCCCTGGTGGCCGATGAGCGGTTCTCCGGCGCGATCAACTGCTACGGACGGCAGGACGACGGCTTCGAAGAGGTCGAAGCCCAGCTGCTGGAGCTCTACACGGCCGCGGTGGCGGCGATCCTCCGGATGTACCACCGGTACCTGAAGGCGCGGGAGACCGCCGAGCACCTCCGCACGGCGCTGACCTCCCGCGCGGTCATCGACCAGGCCAAGGGCATGCTGATGGCCATCCGCCAGGTCGACGCCGACGACGCCTTCGCCCTCCTGGTGGAGCAGTCGCAGCGGGAGAACGTCAAGCTGCGCGAGGTCGCGGAGCGGTTCGTCGCGCGGGTGGTCTCCGGGCACGTCCTGCCGAGGTAGCGTGGGACCGTGGCGGGGAGCAGGATCACGGTCCAGGTCGGCGAGCGGCAGCTGACGCTCTCGAACCTCGAGAAGGTGCTCTACCCGCGGCCCGGCTTCACCAAGGGCGAGGTGCTCGACTACTACACGCGGATCGCGCCGGTGCTGCTGCCGCACATCCGCGACCGGGCGATGACGTTCGTGCGGTTCCCCGAGGGGGTCACCGGCGGCTCGTTCTTCGAGAAGGACGTCTCCCGGCACGCCCCGGACTGGGTCCGCACCGCGCGGCTGAGCGTCGGCGGCCGCGGCAAGGACCCCGAGATCATCGCGTACCCGCTGATCAACGCCCTGCCCGAGCTGGTGTGGGCGGCCAACCTCGCCGCCCTCGAACTGCACGTCCACCAGTGGACCGTCGGGCCCGGCGACGAGCGCGGCACCCCGGACCGGCTGGTGTTCGACCTCGACCCGGGGCCCGGCGCGACCGTCGTCGACTGCTGCCGGGTCGCCGAACGGCTCCACGACGTCCTCGTCGAGGACGGGCTGACCCCGGTGGCGAAGACCAGCGGCTCCAAAGGCATGCAGCTGTACGCGGGCGTCGTGACGACGGACGGCGGAGAGCCGTCGCAGTACGCCAAGGCGCTGGCCGAGCGGCTTGCCGCCGAGACGCCGGACCTCGTCGTGGCGCGGATGACGAAGAACCTGCGCCCGGGCAAGGTCTTCATCGACTGGAGCCAGAACAACCCGGTGAAGACCACCGTGGCGCCGTACTCGCTGCGCGGGCGCGACGAGCCGACGGTGTCGGCTCCGGTGACGTGGGACGAGGTCCGCGCCTGCCGGCACGTGACGCACCTGAGGTTCACCGCGGGCGACGTCCTGGCGCGTGTCGAGGACTTCGGAGATCTGTTCGCCGATCTGGAACGCACCCGCGTCCCGATTCCTGCGTTCGGCTGAACTTCGGCAACCACCATTAGTACCGCCTGTGCTGGCGATTTTCCGGAGAATTGCAAGAAAGCGGCTTCACCTGCGGATTTGATCGTCCACAGTGGATTGCTGCACGTGCAGACGGCCGTGTCGCTGCACGACCCGCAAGTGCGGATGTTCGGCGGTGCGCGGAAGTCCGCGAAGTCGGTACGGTGCTGTGCACGAAGCGCGACAGCCGTCGCGGTGGCGAAAGACAATGATGTGGCGGCCGTTGCCGGTCTTGTCGAACGTGGCGAAAGGAAACGGGTGTCCGGCCTGATCGACGCCGATCTCGAATTCTGGTTCCAGCGCGGGCTGCGCGCGTATCTCGGCGAGGTGGCGCGCGCGCTCGGCTTCGGCCTGGAATCCTGCACCGTGGACGTCGACGTCCCGGTGTCGGCGTACCTGGCGGTGGACTGGCGGCTGCGCCGGTACCCCGAGCGCGACGTGGCGCTGCTCTGGGACGAGGTGCACGGCTGGGCGGCCGCGGTCGAGGCGGCGTGCGGGGAGGAGATGATCGTGCTGTCCTACCTCGGCGGCGAGGACATCCTGCCGCCGCCGCGCGAGGTCGTGCGTTTCCTGGCCGCGCTGCGGGCCGGCGCCCGCGAACCGGACCGGCCGGGCTCACCCGTGCTGCGCCGCGCCGGCCGCCACCAGGAGCTGCTGCCGCTGTTTCCGGCCCGCTGAATCTCCACAGTGGACGGTGCCGTGCCGGCTCCCCGGCACGGCACCGCGCTCACCGCGGGCCGGCGAAGCTCACCGAGCTGATCGACGGGCGCAGGTCACGCAGGCCGGGCAGGTTCGCCAGCTTCCGCAGGGTGCCCGGCCGCCAGGCCGTGCGGCCGGGCGGCGGCTGCACGTCTTCGACGGCGGCCACGCCGGGAATCCGGCCGGGCAGCCGCGCCGCTTCGGAGACGGTCAGGCCGAACGGCATGGGCGGGACGGTGTAGCGGGCCGACAGGCGCAGCCCGGAATTGTCGGTGCCGGCCGGTAGAGTGGAAAACGGGGGGCGCCCCCGCGGCCCGCCCTTCAGCGTCCGTTTGCTGAGCCACGGCGGGATCGAGTCGAAGAACAGCTGCCCGCCGGGAAATCGCGCGGCGCAGTCGGCGATCAGGGCGAACACCTCGTCGCGGTCGAGGTACATGAACAGGCCTTCGGCCGAGATGAACACGCCCCGCGCCGGATCGGGGAGGTCCAGCCAGCCGCGGTCCAGGGCCGAGGCGGCAATCGCGGTCATCCGCGGCTCCGGCGGCAGCAGGCGCCGGCGCAGGTCGATCACCGGCGGCAGGTCCACCGAAAGCCAGTCGACGGCGGGCCGCCCCAGGCGCCAATAGGTGGTCTGCAGGCCCTCGCCGAGGGCGACGACCGTGGCAGCGGGATACCAGTCCAGGTAGGCGCGGATGGCGAAGTCCAGGGCGACCGCGCGCAGCGGGTGAATCTGGTCCGGCTTGCCGAACCGCGCGTAGTCGTAGGAGATGCGGCGGTGGAGGCGTTCGGCCAGCGGGTCGGCGAAGGCCGAGCCGGGGTGCCGTGACTCTTCGGCGCGGTTGCGCAGCGTCCACAGGCAGGTGGCCGCCACGCCGTCGAGAGCCTCGCCGTCGATCCGGTCCTCTTCGTTCTTCGGCGCCGCGCTCATGCCTGCTTCACCGCGAACGAGGTCCGGAGAAAGCCGAGGATCTCCGCCGCCGCGGCCTCGGCCTGCGGGACCAGGCCCGGCATGCTGAGGAACGCGTGCCCGGCACCGGCGTACTCGCACAGCCGGACCGGAGTGCCCGCCGCCTCGAGGCGCCCGGCGTAGCGGCGGCCGTGATCGGCCAGCGGGTCGTGCGTCGGCACCACGACGAGCGCCGGGGCCAGCCCGTCCAGGTCGCCGGCGTGCAGCGGGGAAACCGCGCGGGCGTCGGTACCCGGCGGGACGGCGAGCCGCCGGAACAGTTGCAGCACGGGCACGCTGAGGGTCGGTGTGTGGGCGTACTCGGTGACCGAGGGGTGGTCGAACAGCGCTTCGGTCGCGTCGACCGCCGGGTTGACCAGCACCTGGGCCCGCAGGGGCAGCCCCGCTTCCCTGGCCCGGATCGCGGCCAGTGCGCTGATCAGGCCGCCGCAGCTTTCGCCGAAGACGGCGGCCCGTGCCGGGTCGACGCCCCACGCCCCGGCGTCCCGCACCAGGTGCCGGAGCACGTCCCAGCCGTCGTCGACCGCGTCCGGGAGCGGGTGGTCCGGGGCGACCAGCCGGTGTTCGACCGAGACGACGACCGCGGGCAGCCGGGCGGCGAGCCGGCTGTTCACCCAGTCGCTCTGCACCGCCGTGCCCACGAACCCGCCGCCGTGGACGTGGACCACGAGCGGCAGCGCGACACCGTCGCCCGCGGCCGGCCGGTACACCCGGACCGGCAGGTCGCGGCCGGGCAACGCCAGTTCCCACCACTCGATCACGGCGTCCGGGTCCGGTTCCCCGGTGATCGCCCGCGCCGCGGCGGACGCCCGGAAGCGGTTCTCCGCCGCGCGGTAGGAGAGCAGTTCTTCGGTGGTCATCGCCGGCCAGTCCGGCTCCGGCGGGCGCTGCACGATCGGCTGTCCGGTCACGATCACTCCCTAGTTTCGAAACCTGAGGTATCGAAACCTACGGTAGCGAAAACCGGTAGGCTTCCGCCATGGCTTCTTCCGCCCGGCCGCCGGGCCGGCCCCGCGCCGGCGTCCACGACGTGGTGTTCGCCGCGACGCTGAGCACGGTCGAGGAGCTCGGCTACGCGAAGGCCACGGTCGAGCGCATCGCCGCGGCCGCCGGCGTCGCGAAGACGACGATCTACCGGCGCTGGCCGTCCAAGGGCGAGCTGATCGTGGACTGCCTCCTGGACGCGTTCGGCCCGGCGCCGCTGGCCGGCGGGAGCCGGGCGGAAACCCTGACCGCGGCCATCCGCTGGGCGGCGGCGAAGATCGGCGAACCCGGGGTGGGCGATGCGTTCGCCGGCGTGTTCAGCGACGCCGTCAGCGATCCGGCGCTGCGCGTGGTCCTGTCCTCGCGGCTGCAGGACCCGTACCGGCTCGCGCTCCAGGACGCCCTCGGCGAGTCGGAGAGCCGGGTGCTGTTCTTCGTCGACGTCGTGGTCGGCGCGCTGCTGCACCGGATGGGCATGACCGGCGAGCCGATGGTCGACGCCGACGTCACGGCGCTGGCCGAGATGGTCGTGGCGCACTTCGGGCAGCGGTGACGGGCGTCACGTGCCGGGCTGTCACATCGGCCCGGACCGCGGAGTCGTGGGGGTGACGGACCCCGACCCCGGGGCCCGCGGTCCCCGAGGAGTTCCGATGCACACCGCCCACCTGATCGTCACCATCGCCGCCGCGGCCTGGGTCGGCTTCTCGGCCGTCTCGATGTTCACCCGCGCCAAGTGGGTCGTCGAGCCGATCACCGAGTACGGCGTGCCCCGCTCGTGGTGGAATCTGCTCGGCACGGCCAAGGCGGCCGGTGCGGCGGGGCTGCTCGCCGGGCTCTTCTGGCCGCCGATCGGCATCGCGGCGGCGATCGGCCTGGTGCTGTACTTCAGCGGCGCGCTGGTCACCGTGGCCCGGGCGCGGGCGTACACGCACCTGGCGTTCCCGGTGCTCTACCTCGCGCCGGTGGTCGCTTCGCTGGCCCTGCTGCCCTGATCGGCGAGCCAGGTGAGCGCGTCGGCGGCGTGGTGCAGCACGGACAGGTGGCCCTCGCCGGGCACGGGCCGGTACTCGGCGTCCGGGCACCGCCCGGCGAGCCACGCGCTGTGCGTGGCGGGGATCATCCGGTCCCGCTCGCCGTGCAGGAGGAGGACGGGCGCGGTGATCCGCGCGGGGTCGCCGCCCCACGGCGTGACGTAGGCGAGGTCGTCGTCGATCAGCCCGCCGGGCCCGTCCACGAGCGCCGCGCGGACGACCTCGTCCAGCCACGACCACGACCCGCCGAGCACGGCGAGGTCGGCTTCGGTGAAGACAGCCGGATCGAACTCGGCGGCCGCTTCGTACTTCTCCTTGGCAGCCCGTCCTTCGGTGGCGGCCCGCAGCGAGCCGGCACTCGCGGCGGCCATGCCCTTGAACCAGTCGAGCCCGCCGGCATCGAACGGCGCAACGGCGGCCATGCTCGCGACGGCGAGCACCCGCTCCGGCAGCAGGGCGGCACACGCGAGGGCGTGCGAGCTGCCGCCGGAGTGCCCCATCAGGCCGAACGCACCGATCCCGAGCGCATCGGCCACGGCGGTGACGCACTCGGCGGCGTTCCCGACGGTCCGCCCGGGCACCGGCGTCGAAGTCCGGTAGCCCGGCCGGTCGAAGGACACGAACCGGACCCCGAGCTCCGCGGCCAGGGGAAGCAACGGCCCGGGCGGCGCCCCGGTGTTGGGGGTCCCGTGGTGCCAGAAGACGGTCAGCCGTGCCGGGCCGCCGGTGTCGTAGACGTGCAGGGTGCGTCCGCCGGGCAGCGCCAAGTCGGTCTCGGTGACCATCAGCGAGCCAGCCGATCCGCCAGCCAGGCCAGCGAAAGCGGGTACCGGTAGTCGATCCCGCCGTGGCCCGCGTCGAACAGCTCGAAGTGGACGCGGTCGTCCGGCAGGCCCGCCCGGGCCACCTCCGCCCGGAACGCCTGCGCGCCGATGTCGAGGAAGTACTCGTCGCTCGTGCCCGCGTCGATCCACACCGCGCGCAGCGAACGGACCGCCTCCGCGTGGCCCGCCACCATCCGGACCGGGTCCCAGTCCAGCCAGCGCTGCCACTGCTCCGGCCGCAGCGCGCCGGTCAGCGGGTCGAACGGCAGCTCCGGCGTCCCGTCGTCCCGGGCCGAGAAGCACGCCGAGACGCCCAGCACCATGAGCAGGGTCGCGTCTTCGGGCTTGGTGAACGCCGGGCGGCTCCGGAAGTCCGCCCACCACGCCTGGATGTCCTGGTCGTACCCGCGCAGCGCGCGGACCGCCTTGCCGAAGTCGGGGATGTAGGACAGCTCGTACAGCGCGTCACCCGCGTGCGTCGCCAGCGCGCCGAACAGCTCCGGCCGCAGCATCGGCGTGATCATCGCGCCGAACCCGCCCGACGACTTGCCCGCGATCGCGCGGGACTCGCGGCCGGGGAGGGTCCGGTAGTGCTCGTCGACCCACGGCACGATCTCGTCGCACAGGTAGGAGTGGTAGCGGCCGGTGCCCGGCGAATCGACGAACTGCGAGCCGCCGTACGCGGTCCACGCGTCGACGTACACCACGACGCACCCCGGCGCACCGGCGGCGAAGACGGCGTCGGCCGTCTCCACGAACGGCTGCCGGAACGGGGTCCGGTTGGCCCACATCGCCAGGTGCCCGGTGTAGCCCTGGATGACGTAGACCGCCGGGTAGCGCTCGTCGCCGTCGTCGTAGCCGGGCGGGACGTACACCCACAGCGGCCGATCGTGCGGGTCGCCGAGCGGATTGCCGCGCAGCAGCGTGGAAGTCACGGTGTGCCGGTCGAGCCGGCCGGCGAGTTCGGCGTCCCAGGGCAGCATGCGGCCAGTCAACCACGGGTCACCGGTTGCACGGGCTGAGCAATACCTCTTTTCGGCGCGTAGCGTTGAGCCCGTTTCGGCCCGAAGTCCGTGTGGCGGACACGGTGGTGGACCGGGAGAAGCGGGGAAGACCATGAAACATCCGGGGCCGTTGCTCACGCTGCTCGCCGGTGCGCTGCTCGCCGTCGGGATCAGCATCGCCGACCTGGCGGCCGGGACCGGCGCGCCGTCGGTCGCCGGGGCCGCGAGCGCGGTGGGCGCCGCGAGCACCACGACGACCGCACCGCCCGCGACGACGTCCGAGCCGCCGAAGCCCGAAGTGCCCGCGCGGGCGGACTTCGCCGGGAAGGTGACCGGCGGCGGCGCGTCGATCGCGGTGTCGGCGCGCGACGGCCACGCCATCGCGTACGTCTGCGACGGCAAGAGGCTCGAAGCCTGGCTCCAGGGCGTGACCGTCGGGGGGAAGCTGGACCTCAAGGGCGCCTCCGACGCCGGCCTGACGGGCAGTTTCGACGCCACTTCGGCCACCGGCACCGTGACGGCGGCGGGCAAGACGTACCGGTTCACCGTGCCGCCGGCCAAGAAGCCCGCTGGCCTCTACCGGGCGGCACCGAAGGTGAAGGGCAAAGCGGCGAAGGTCGGCTGGATCGTGCAGCCCGACGGCAGCCAGGTCGGCATCCTCACGACGGAGGAGGGCCCGGCGGCCGCTCCGCCGCTCGATCCGGACGCGGCCACCACGACCGTCGACGGCGCCCCGGTGACCGCCGAGGCGATCAGCGGCCTGGCCGGGACCGGTGACTTCTGATGGCCGCCCCGGCAGCGGGCCACCGCGCCGCGGTCGCGCTCGTGGTGCCGCTGGTGGCCGGCGCCGTCGTCTCGGTGGCGCTCGGGGTCTACGGCAGCCTGCACACGCCGACCGGGGTCGCGGTGAACGTGGCGGGTTTCTCCGGTCCGCAGGCGGTGAAGGCGTGGCTCGCCACGGTCGTCGTCGTGCTCGCGCTCGTCCAGCTCGGCTCGGCACTGGCGATGTACGGCAAGCTCGGCGGGAACGCGCCCGCGTGGGTCGCGCCGGTCCACCGGTGGTCGGGACGGCTGGCCTTCCTCGTGTCGATCCCGGTGGCGATGCACTGCCTCTACGCGCTCGGGTTCCAGGCGTTCGACACCCGCGTCCTCCTGCACTCGCTGCTCGGGTGCTTCTTCTACGGTGTGTTCGTCGCCAAGATGCTCCTGCTGCGCAAGGACGGCGCGCCCGGCTGGTCGCTCCCGCTGGTGGGCGGCCTCGCCTTCACCGCGCTGGTCGGGCTCTGGCTGAGCGCGTCGCTGTGGTTCTTCACCCGGTCCGGCTTGACCTTCTAGCGGTATTGCTCTCGGAGGACGAAACGTGCGCGACGACGACGTGAACCCGGTGCTGGCGCGCCGGACGGCCCTCGCGGTCTTCGGTGCCGGGCTGGCGGCCGGCTGCAGCACTTACGGCGGCAGTCCGAGCGGGACGCCGGCGGCCCCGGCGCCCGCCGGCACCGAACTCGGCGCGTCCGCCGACGTGCCGGTCGGCGGCGGCAAGGTGTTCGCGGACAAGGGGGTGGTGGTGACGCAGCCGGCGGCAGGGACCTTCGCGGCCTTCTCGGCGATCTGCACCCACCAGGGCTGCACGGTCGACACCGTCGCCGACGGCACCATCAACTGCCCGTGCCACGGCAGCAAGTTCACCATCGCCGACGGTGCGGTGGCGAACGGCCCGGCGTCGAAGCCCTTGGAGAAGAAGCCGATCACGGTCGCGAACGGCAAGATCACGCTGGCTCGAGCGTAGGCCTGCTGCTGACGGTCTGGCATGATCGGGCCGGTGCGCCCGGTCGAGATCGCCTGCGACGAGTCGGGCTCCGAGGGCGAGAACCTTCTCGGCGGCGAGACGGACGTCTTCGTCCACGCCGGCGTGCGGCTCACGCCGGAGGAGGCGGCCGCCTGCGTCCGCGAGATCCGGGCCCGCATCGGCTCGCCCGCCGAGGAGTACAAGGCGAACCACCTGCTCCGCGCCAAGCACCGCGCGGTGCTCGAATGGCTGCTCGCCCCGGACGGCCCGCTCGCCGGCCGCGGGCACGTGCACCTGACCGACAAGACGTTCTTCGCCGTGCGGGCCGCGGTCGACCTGCTCGCCGAGGACGGCACGGACGCGATGGCGCGCACCCTTCACCGCACGGGCCCGGCGGCCTTCGGCGCCGCCCGCTGGGAATTCGCCTTGACCGCGTTCACCAGCGTGCTGCGGTTGAAGCCCCGGCGCGGCGTGACGACGTCGCCGCCGGAGTTCTTCGCGCTGGTGGACGAACTCGCCGCCGTCCCGGGCGAAGCCGGCGAGATCGTCGGCCGGTTCCGCGGTGGCGGCGAGCGCGTGGCCGCCTACCGGGCCCGGCTGGCGAGCGATCCGAGCCTGGTGCCGGTGCTGGATCCGCTGGTGCCCGCGGTGATCCACACGGTCCGGCACTGGAGCACCGGCGACACCCCGGTCGCCGTGATCCACGACGAGCAGCTGGCCCTCACCGCCGAGCGCGTGCTGCAGCTCAAGGCCACCCTCGGCCCTCGGCTGGCGGACGTGCGCTTCGTCGACTCCCGCTCCGACGCCCGGGTCCAGATCGCCGACTTCCTCGCCGGAGTCGCCCGCCGCATCGCCTCCGACCAGCTGAACGACCGCGGCGATCCCGCGCTCACCACGCTGTTGAAGTCTTTTACGGACGCGGACTCGGTCTGGGACGGGCCCGTCGGGTGAACGCCGGCCGGTTTCGGCGGCGGGCCAGAAGCGACTTCTTCAGAAGGTGATGTCGCCTTCGATGTCGCGTGCTTGCAGGACGTTCCCGCCGACACTGCCGGAGATCCGGTTGGTCACCCCGCCGGACTCGGCCCGCTGCCCGTCCGCCGCCCGTTCCCACTCGGCACGCAGCCGTTCACCGAACGCCGGATCCGCCGCCTGCTCGGCGTCCAGGACTTCGGCCAGCGCGCGGACCTGCGGTGAATCCTGTGCCGTCCCCTCCGCGGCCGTCAGCACGGCCGACGCGGCGGGATCACCGGCGAACTTGGTCTTGATCAGGTCGTACAACCCGACGACGACCCGCCCCGCGGCAGCTGCGGCCACGGACACCAGTACAGGCTCAGGCACAGCAACCCCTCCACGACCCACCGGCACGGCCTCGGTCCCTTCCGAGGATACGGCGGCCCACTCGCTGCGCAAGCCACCTCGATACCGCCGCCACGCCGATGCCCGGTTCTGCCCGCGTGCGTACTTCGCCGAGCCGGCCGGCCGGTTCGACACCGGCTTCGACCCGGAACTCACGGCGGCGCGCCCGCCGAGATCAAGCGGATGTGGGTGGCGCCGTCGGCGTGCGGCTGGAGACGAACCGCGTGCTCGCCGAGGCGATCGCGCTCTACCGCGCGACCGGCTACCGGGAGGTCGCGCCGTTCAACGACGAGCACTACGCCGATCACTGGTTCGAGAAGATCCTTCCCGGCCCCCGTACCCTGGTCTGGTGCGGACCCGGCCCACCCTCTCCTGGACTTCGGCGGACGCGCCGCTGCCGCGGACGTCCAGCCTCGACGAGCTGACCGCCGTCGTCGCGCGCGGGCGCGTCGCCGTGCTCAGCGGCGCCGGGTTGTCCACCGAATCCGGGATCCCCGACTACCGTGGGGAAAGCGGCAGCCTGCGCCGGCACACGCCGATGACCTACGACGAGTTCGTGACCAGCGCCGAAGGGCGGCAGCGGTACTGGGCGCGCAGCCACCTCGGCTGGCGCACGATCGCCCGCGCCGACCCCAACGACGGCCACCGCGCCGTCACCACCCTGCGCGACGGCGGCTACGTATCGGGCGTCATCACCCAGAACGTCGACGGCCTGCACCAGGCGGCCGGCACCGCCGACGCCGTCGAGCTGCACGGCAGCCTGGACCGCGTCATCTGCCTGGACTGCCGCCGCACCAGCCCGCGCGCGGAGCTCGACCGGCGGCTGCGCGCGGCCAACCCCGGCTTCACCGGCGCCGCCACCCGGATCAACCCCGACGGCGACGTCGAGCTGCCCGCCGACGTCGTGCGCGGCTTCCGGCCGGTCCCGTGCGAGGCCTGCGCGGGGGTCCTGAAGCCGGACGTCGTGTTCTTCGGCGAGAACGTGCCGCGGCCGCGCGTCGAGCAGTGCTACCGGCTGGTCGACGAGTCCGCCGCGCTGCTGGTGCTGGGCTCGTCCCTGACCGTGATGTCCGGGCTCCGGTTCGTCCGCCACGCGGCGAACGCGGGCAAGCCGGTCGTGATCGTCAACCGCGGCGAAACCCGCGGTGACCGCTACGCCTCGGTGCGGGTCGACCGGCCGCTCGGGCCCGCGCTGACCGAGCTGGTCAGCCGGCTGGGCGAGGATCGCGGCCGAACCGCGTGAGCAGCCGGTCCTGGCGGGACGCGCCGGGCGCCGCGGGCGGTGGCTCGGCGAAGAACCGCGGGCCCAGGTCCAGACCGGCGAAAATGGCCTCGTAGTCCTGGTCGATCCAGGCGACCAGGCCCGGGTCGAGGGTTTCACCGGCGCCGAGGGCGCGGGCGAGGTCCCAGGTGTGCACGGTGCTGTCCGTCGTGCGCACGGCCAGCGCCCGCCGTCCGGTGAGCTTGCCCAGGGGGTAGTCGACGACGCGCTCCAGCGCGCCTTCCTCGGCGAACGCGGCGGCGCAGGCCCGGACCGAGCCGGTGAACGCGGCGACGGGGTCGTCGCCGAGCGCGTCGGCGTCCCGCAGGGCCAGGAACTCCTCCCGGGTCGCTCCGCGGAGGAGGCCGACGTAGTTGAGGTTGCCGCGGGTCATGTGGTTGACCAGCGCCCGCACGTCCCATTCGGTGCACGGTGTCGGCGCGGCCCAGCCGTCCGGCGGGACCGTGCGGAGGTGGTGCTCGAAGCCCCGGGAGGCGAGGAGGAAGCGGTCGAGAAGCATGGCGGCCAGTCTGGCCCGGCGCGCGGCGGCGCCGCTCGCGGAGATCGGACGTGGTGAACGAGCCGGTCCGGGCGGGTGGGGGGAACCTGCCCGGACCGGCTCTGGCGACGGACCTCCACAGCCGGTCGTCGCCTGCAAGACGCGGTGGCCGCCCCCGTCGTTACACCGGCTGCAACCCGTTCCAGGACCAGCGCGGCAGCGCCAGCCCGGCGGGCACCTCGCCGGGCGGGCCCGGGTAGGTCAGGACCTCGGCCACCGCCCACTCCATGTAGGACCGCAGGGCGGCGCGGAACTCCGGATCGGCGGGCAGGCCGGCGTCGTCGGCGGCCTGCCCGAAGCAGGCCACGAACCGGCGGCCGAGGTCGCTCATGTCGCCGTTGCCGGCGTGCATCCGGAGCATCGCCGAGTGGTCGCTGCACTCCGCGGAGAACCGCGGCGGCCCGCCCATGACCTCGGCCCAGTACCAGGCCAGCCGGTCGACGTGCCGCGGGTGCTGCCCGGGGTGCGAGAACGGGTGGTTCAGCTCCGGGTCGGCCAGGCAGCGCTCGTGGTGGGCGGCGGCCAGCGCGCGGAACGCGGGGTCGCCGCCGGCGAATTCGTACAGCGTCGGGCGCATCCGCCGAGCCTGGCACGCCGGGCCGCCGGAAGCCAGGACGTCAGCGCGCGCCGGCGGCCGCGCGTTCCGCGGCGGGGGAGAAGCCGCCGAACGTGCCGACCGCCCGCCGGACGTCCTCGGTGACGAGGTCGTGGTTCAGCGCCGCGGCGGCACCCGCGCCCTGGGCGGCGGCGACGATGACGGTCGCCCGCGCGTCGACGACGTTCCCGGCGGCCCACACACCCGGCACGCCGGTCTTCCCGTTCGCATCGACGTCGCCTTCGGTGTGGCCGAGGTCGCGCAGCAGCTGGTCGTGCGGGACGGTCCGGGTGCGGAGGAACAGCGCCGTCCGCGGCACGAACCGGGCCCCGAGCTCGACGCCGGTGAGGCGGCCGTGTTCGCGCCGGACCGCGGTCACCACGCCGTCGACGACGCGGATCCCGCGCGCGTCGAGCCGTTCCCGGTCCTCTTCGGACACTGCCGTGGTGTGCGCGAAGTACACGACGTCCGGCGACCACTGGCGGACGAGCAGCGCGTGCTCGACGCTCTCGGGCTGCGTGCCGAGGACACCGAGGGGCTGGTCGCGCACTTCGTAGCCGTGGCAGTAGGGACAGGTCACCACGTCGGTGCCCCAGCTCTCCCGCAGGCCCGGGAGGTCCGGCAGGTCGTCGTGGATGCCGGTCGCGACCAGCACGCGCCGCGCGGTCAGCTCCCGGCCGCTCGCCAAGCGGGCGGCGAAGCCGTGGTCGAGCCGGGTCACGCGGTCTTCGAGGAGCTCCACGCCGTAGCCGCGCAGTTCGTCGCGGCCGATCCGGAGCAGCTCGGACGGCGACAGTCCGTCGCGGGAGAGGAAGCCGTGCGTGTGCTCCGCCGGCGCGTTGCGCGGGGCGCCGGCGTCGACGACCGCGACGCGCCGCCGCGCCCGGCCGAGCACCAGGGCGGCGCTGAGTCCCGCGGCGCCGCCACCCACCACCAGTACGTCGAATCTGTTGTTTTCGTTCATGCCGCCACCATGAACCCGGCTTCGCGGATCCGACAACTAATGTTGCCATTTCCGGGACGAGCGGGTTTCCTGGGAGCATGACGGACGCGATCACCCAGGCCTTGGCCGAGGTCGGCCCCCGGCTCAAGCGGGTCCGCACGCAGCGGCGGGTCACCCTGGCCGACCTGTCGGCGGCGACGGGCATTTCCAAGAGCACGTTGTCGCGGCTGGAGTCCGGCCAGCGCAAGCCGAGCCTGGAGCTGCTGCTGCCGATCGCCCAGGCCCACCAGGTGCCGCTGGACGAGCTGGTGGGCGCGCCGGAGGTCGGCGACCCCCGGGTCCGCCTGACCGCCCGCCGCATCCCCCGCCACAACGGCGCGACGATGACGGTGCTGCCCCTGACCCGGCAGCCGGGCGCGCCACAGGCGTTCAAGATGGTCCTGGAGCCCGAGACGGGCGAACCGGATCCGCAGGTCCACGAGGGGTACGAGTGGCTCTACGTGCTCTCGGGCCGCCTGCGCCTGGTCTTGGCCGACCGCGACATGACGCTGGGCCCGGGCGAGGCCGCGGAGTTCGACACCCGCCTCCCGCACTGGTTCGGCGCGGTCGACGGCCGCCCGGCGGAGATCCTCAGCTTGTTCGGCAAGCAGGGGGAGCGGCTGCACCTGCGGGCGAAGTCCCGCCCGCGCTGAGTTCAGGGCCGCGTGGTCTCGCCGGTGTGGTCGTCGCGGGCGCGATCGAAGGTCAGGTGCAACCGCACCGTGGCCGCGGCGCCCACCAGCCAGCCCACCCCGAACCCCGTGATCGCGTACCACGCGGGTGCTCGGGCGATCCACAGGAAGACGCCGGCGACCAAGGCGCCGAGCAGCGCCAGCGCGGCGACCCCCGCGAAAGCGAGCCAGGTCGGGTGCATCGCGTTCCAGCCGGTCGCCGTGAACCACCGCCGGCGGGCGACCTCGGGTTCGAGGGCACGGTCGCGCCAGCTTTCCCATTGCAGGTGCCCCGCGAGCCGGGAGCTCAGGGAGTCCCGGACGTACCGCCGGATCAGCTTGAGGTGGAAGTCGTGCAGGATGTAGCGATTGCCGAGCATGTACGACACCAGCGGAACCACGAGCAGCAAGGCGACGTTCGTGGCGGACGCGATCGCCAAGCTGACGATGGCGCCGGCCGAGGCGATCTGCAGAGCGAAAACGTTCCACTGGACCGTCGCACGACGCTCGGCCTCGCTCCGGAGGGCCGCGTACTCGGCGAGGAGGATCGTGGTGGAGTTGTCCGGGCGGTCGTCCACCGGCCCATCATCCCGCGCGCCGAACGTGCGCGCCACGTCCTCGCACGTGCGTCGTCAGCCCAGCTCGCGCTGCATCAGCAGGGTGTCGAGCCAGCGGTCGTGCTTGAACCCCACCCGCCGCAGCACACCCGCGTCGGTGAAGCCGGCCGCACGGTGCAGGCGCTGTGACGCCGGGTTGCCGGAGTCGACGACGACCGCGATCGCCTGCCGCGCTCCGGCGGCTGCGCTCCGCTTCACCAGCTCGTCCAGCAGCCGCCGGCCGTGGCCGTGGCCGGCCGCCTGGGGTGCGAGGTAGATCGTCGTCTCCACCGAGAACCGGTACGCCGGCTTCGGCCGCCACGGCGCGGCCAGCGCGTAGCCGACGATCTCGCCCGCTTCGGCCAGCACGAGGAAGGGCGACACGCCCTCGCGGATCTTCGCTCGCCACTGCTCCGCGGTCGGCGGCGTGGTTTCGAACGTGACGACGGAATCGGTGACGTACGGCGCGAAGACGGCGGCAATGCCTTCGGCGTCGGCCTCCGTCGCTTCCGCTATAGTGGACATGGGACGTATTATAGTGGAATGATTGATCCGGTCTCCCTCGGCCGCCACCTGCACGACCTGCGGGCGGACCGCGGGCTGGCGTTGAATGCCCTGGCCGGGCAGGCGGGGGTCAGCGTGAGCATGCTGTCGGCCATCGAGCGCGGCGAGAAGACACCGACGGTCGTGGTGCTGTCCCGCATCGCCGACGGCCTGGGGCTGTCCCTCTCCCGGCTGCTCGCCGACCTGGAGACCGGCCGCGTGATCGTCCGCCGCGCGGCCGAGCAGGATCACATCGCCGAACCCGGCGGCTGGCATCGGACGGTCCTGACTCCGGTCGTCCCCGGCGTGAACTTCGAGTGGATCCGCACGACCTTGCCGCCGGGCTGCGACGCGGGTGATTTTCCCGCGTACGCCCCGGGTTCCCACGAATTCGTCGCCGTCGAGTCGGGCGAGCTGAGCCTCGGTGTCGGCGACGCCGGGTACGTCCTGACGGCGGGCGATTCGGTGTACTTTCCCGCCGACGCAACCCATTCCTACGCCAACCGCGGCGAAGATCCGTGCGTGTACCACGTCGCGGCGCTGATCATGCGGCCGCGGGAAAACCGGATGACAGCTCCCCGGAGGGCGTGACACCCTTCCGGTCATGTTCCCCGTGTCCGATAGCGCGACGCTCGCAGGCTTGTCCCTGCCGAGCGCCCTGTCGGCACGGCTGACCGGCGCTCGAAGCTGACCCTTCCCCGATTTCCCCGCCCAGGGCGCGAAACCGCCGGGGGAGGGTCGACGCGCTCCGCCCGGTTTCGCGCATTCTTCGTTCCAGCGCAGGGAAAACCCATGACCAAGCAGCACTACGTGCGGACCAAGCCGCACCTGAACATCGGCACGATGGGCCACGTCGACCACGGCAAGACCACCCTCACCGCGGCCATCACCAAGGTCCTGGCCGAGCAGAGCGGGGCCAACCGCTACGTCGCCCTCGACCGCATCGACCGCGCGCCGGAAGAGATCGAGCGCGGCATCACCATCAACATCGCGCACGTCGAGTACGAGACGCCGACCCGGCACTACGCGCACGTCGACATGCCGGGCCACGCCGACTACGTCAAGAACATGATCACCGGCGCGGCCCAGCTGGACGGCGCCGTGCTCGTGGTTTCGGCGCAGGACGGCGCGATGCCGCAGACCCGCGAGCACGTCGTCCTGGCGCGCCGGATCGGGGTCGAGCACCTCGTGGTCGCGCTCAACAAGGCCGACCTCGCCGACGACGAGGAGCTGCTCGACCTCGTCGAGCTCGAGGTGCGGGAGCTGCTGACCCGCTACGGGTTCGACGGCGACGCCGTACCCGTGGTCCGGGTGTCCGGGCTGCGCGCGCTCGACGGCGACCCGAAGTGGACGCAGCGCGTCCTCGACCTGCTCGCGGCCGTCGACGAGCACGTGCCGATCCCGCCGCGGCGGCTCGACCTGCCCTTCCTGATGCCGATCGAGAACGTCCTCACCATCACCGGCCGCGGCACCGTCGTGACCGGCGCGGTGGAACAGGGCACCCTCGCCGTCGGCGACGCGGTCGAGGTGATCGGCCTCGGCCCGGCGGTGACCAGCGTGGCCACCGGGCTCGAGACGTTCGGCAAGCCGATGGACCGCGCCGAGGCGGGCGACAACGCCGCGGTGCTGCTGCGCGGGGTGAAGCGCGGCGAGGTCCGGCGCGGCCAGGTCGTCTGCCTGCCCGGCAGCGTCCGGCCGCACCGGCGGTTCCGCGCGGACGTCCACGTGCTGTCGGCGGCCGAAGGTGGCCGGCGGACGCCGTTCGCGGCGAACTACCGGCCGCAGTTCCACTTCCGCACCAGCGACGTCGTCGGGGTGGTCGCCCTCGCCGACGGCGTCACGGTCGTCCGGCCGGGCGACGCGGCTTCGCTGACGGTGGAGCTGGGACAGCCGGTCGCGATGAGCCCGGGCCTCGGGTTCGCCATGCGCGAAGGCCGCCTGACGGTCGCGGCCGGCACCGTGCGCGAAGTGCTCGACTGAAGATCGGGCTCGTCCCCGCTTTACCCGGAGAGCGGGGACGAGCTTGACTCATCCGATCTTTTGCCTTTAGCTTGGGTCGCGTTCCCGATCCGCCGTCGGAAGCAGTGCTTCTGCCGTTGCGTGACAAGGGAGATCTCGTGGGAAGAGCGTTGAGCCGCCGTCGTGTCGTCGCCTGGGGAGCCGCGGGCGCTGCGGGGGCCGCCCTGCCATTGGCCGGATCTCCGGCCGCCGAAGCCGACGAACTGGGCAGCTCGCCCGGCCGCTTCTTCGACGTCACGAAGTTCGGCGCGAAAGGCGACGGACGCACCATCGACACCGCCGCGATCAACCGCGCGATCGACGCGGCCGCCACCCGCGGCGGAACCGTGCACTTCCCGGCCGGGACGTACGCGAGCTATTCGATCCACCTCAAGAGCAACATCGCGCTGTACCTCGGCGCCAACGCGACGATCCTGGCCGCCGCCCCGGCCGGGGGACAGGGCTACGACCCCGCCGAACCGGGCGCGGGCAACCCGTACCAGGACTTCGGGCACAGCCACTGGCACAACAGCCTGATCTGGGGCGAGAACCTCGAGAACGTCACCATCGAAGGGCCCGGCAAGATCGACGGCAAGGGCCTGGTGGCCGGCGGCAGCGCGGAATCCGCGCCGCTGAACGGGAACAAGGCGATCGCGCTCAAGCTGTGCCGCAACGTCGCGATCCGCGACATCACGATCGTCAACGGCGGGCACTTCGGCATCCTGCCGACCGGCGTCGACAACTTCCGCATCGACGGCCTGGTGATCGACACCAACCGCGACGGCATCAACATCGACTGCTGCAAGAACGTCCGGATCGCCAACACGACGGTGAACTCGCCGAACGACGACGCCATCGTCCTCAAGAGCACGTACGCGCTGAACCAGGTGCGCGACACCGAAAACGTCACCATCGACAACTGCTTCGTCAGCGGCTACGACCTCGGCACGCTCGTCGGCGGGACGTTCAAGACCGCCGGGTACGGCCGCACCGGCCGCGTCAAGTTCGGCACCGAATCCAACGGCGGCTTCCGCAACATCGCGATCTCGAACGTCGTCTTCGAGCACTGCCGCGGCTTGGCGCTGGAGACGGTCGACGGCGGGTGGCTCGAGGACGTCACGATCAGCAACCTGACGATGCGCGACGTCCAGATGCCGCTGTTCCTCCGGCTGGGCGCGCGGATGCGCGGGCCGGCGGGGATCCCGGTCGGGTTCCTGCGCCGGGTGAGCATCAGCGACGTCACGACGATCGACGCGGACCCGCGCTACCCGTCGTGCCTCGCCGGGATCCCGGGCCACCCGATCGAAGACGTCAAGCTGAGCAACATCCGCCACCACCTCGCGGGCGGCCTCACCCCGGGCGACGTCGTGCAAAACCCGCCGGAGCTGGAAACCGCCTACCCGGAGCCGTCGATGTTCGGCACCCTCCCGGCGTACGGCTTCTTCGTCCGGCACGCCCGGGGAATCAGCTGGGACAACGTGGACGTGCGGTTCGGCAGGCCGGACACGCGACCGGCGTACGTCCTGCGGGACGTGACCGACGCCGACGTGCACCACGGCCGCGCGGACCAGGTGGCCGGCACGCCGACGTTCGTCCTCGACGACGTGACCGATTTCCGGGTGAGTGACGGCCGTCCGGTGCCGGAGGCCCGGGTCGAGCACGCGGATCACCAGGAGCTGTGAGGAATTCCGGCCGGGCCCCGGCGCCGCCACGGGGCCCGGCCGGTCAGCGGCCGCGCAGTTTCGGGCGGACCAGGCCGACGGCGGAGAGGACGATCAGAGCCACCGCGGCCACCGCCGCGACCACCGCCGGGACGGGCGCCCGGCCTTCGGTGCCGGTCAGGGTGAGGATGCTCGAGACGAGCAGAACCGCGCCTACGCCCAGAAAAATCCAGCACAGCGCAGCCGTCTCCGGGGTGAAGTGCCAACGCCGGTCGGCCATCGAAACCTCCTCGATCGGGTGCTTTCCGGAACTTCCCCGATCGCGAGTCGATCAAACCGTTCGTCGTGACCTGCGGGGGCTGCTCGCCGCGGTGGTCACTCGGGCGCCCGACCAGGCGTTCCGGTGAACGGAACGCCTGACTGTTGTCAGCCGTGGCCGCGGTGCGACGGTCGGGACATGGCTCCCGTGATGGCGGCGATCGTCGGCCCCGGCAACATCGGCACCGATTTGCTGGCGAAGCTGCGACGCAGTGAAGTGATCGAAGTCGGCTACGTGGTCGGCGTGGTCGAGTCCGACGGCCTCGAGCGCGCCCGGGCCCAGGGGATCGAGGCGTCCGCGGAAGGCGTCGACTGGCTGCTGCGCCAGGATCGCTTGCCCCAGCTGGTGTTCGAGGCGACGTCGGCGAAGGCGCACGCCGCGAACGCCCCGCGGTACGCCGAAGCCGGCATCCAGGCCATCGACCTGACCCCGGCGCACCTCGGCCCGATGGTGTGCCCGCCGGTGAACCTCGGCGCACACCTCGACGCGCCGAACGTCTCGATGATCACCTGCGGCGGCCAGGCCACGATCCCCATGGTGCACGCCGTTTCCCGGGTGACCGCGGTCCCGTACGCCGAGATCGTCGCGTCGGTCGCTTCGCGCGGAGCGGGCCCCGGGACGCGGGCGAACATCGACGAGTTCACGCGCACGACGTCGCAGGCGGTGGCCGAGATCGGCGGCGCCGGGCGCGGCAAGGCGATCATCATCCTCAACCCGGTCGAGCCGCCGATGATCATGCGGGACACGGTGTTCTGCGCGATCGGCCTCGACGCCGACCGCGAGGCGATCACCGCGTCGATCCACGAGATGGCCGACCAGGTCCGCCAGTACGTGCCGGGGTACGCGCTGCGGGCGGACCCGCAGTTCGACGACGCGCGCGAGGAGTGGGACGGGAACGCGCGGGTCGGCATCTTCCTCGAGATCCGCGGCAACGGCGACTACCTGCCCGAGTACGCCGGGAACCTGGACATCATGACCGCCGCGGCCGCGCGGGTGGGCGAGCTGATGGCCCGCGCGAAGCAGGAGGTGCCGGCATGAGTGAGCTTGCGAACGAATCAGTGGACACCGGCCGGCCAAAGTTGAAGCACGACGTGCGGATCGTCGACACGACGCTGCGCGACGGCAGCCACGCGATGGCGCACCGCTTCACCGGGCAGCAGGTGCGCGACACGGTCCGGGCGCTCGACCGCGCGGGTGTCGAAGTGATCGAGGTGACCCACGGCGACGGCCTCGGCGGCTCGTCGTTCACCTACGGCTTCTCCGCCGTCGACGAGCTCAAGCTGATCTCCGCGGCGCGTGAAGAGGCGAAGCAGGCGAAGATCGCGGTGCTGCTCGTGCCGGGGATCGGCACGGCCGAAGACCTGCGGCGCGCGTTCGACGCGGGCGCGGAGATGGTCCGGGTGGCGACGCACTGCACCGAAGCCGACGTGTCGCCGCAGCACTTCGGCCTGGCGCGCGAACTCGGGATGGAGACGGCCGGCTTCCTGATGATGGCGCACCGGACACCGCCGGAAGACCTGGCGAAGCAGGCCCGGATCATGGTGGACGCGGGCTGCCAGGCGGCGTACGTGACGGACTCGGCGGGCGCGTTGCTGATGCACGAGGCCCGCGCCCGCTTCGAAGCCCTGGTCGCGGAGGTGGGCGACACGGCGTGGGTCGGCTACCACGGGCACCAGAACCTCTCCCTCGGCGTCGCGAACTCGGTCCTGGCGTACGACGCGGGCGTCCGCTACATCGACGGATCGCTGTGCGCACTCGGCGCGGGCGCGGGCAACTCGCCGACGGAGGTCCTGGCGGCGGTGTTCGACCGCCTGGACATCGACACCGGCCTCGACGTCGGCGCCCTGCTCGACGCGGCGGAGGAGGTGGTCCGCCCGTTCCTGCACCGCTGGCCGAAGATGGACCGCAACGCGATCGTCCAGGGCTGGGCCGGGGTGTACTCGAGCTTCCTGCTGCACGCCGAGCGAGCGGCGGAGCGCTACGGCGTCCCGGCGCAGGCGATCTTGCGCCGGTGCGGCGAGCTCGCGCTGGTGGGCGGGCAGGAGGACATGATCATCGATGTCGCGGTGCAGCTGGCCGCGGAGGGTTAGGCAACCGGACACCGCTTCGGGGCGTGGGAAGGACATGCAACGGATCCGGCGTGTGCTCGCGGTAGTGGTGGCGACGGCCTGTCTTGCCGCCTGCTCGGCACCGGCGGCGCCCGCGCCGCTGTCCACCACGCGGCCTGCCCCGGCGGTCACGACGCCGCGAGCCCCGGTGACGGCCGCGAAGACGACCGCGAAACCGCCGCCGTTCACCCCGCCGGCTTCGCCCGGGAAGGTGACTTCCGCCTGCCCGTTCCTCGGGACCGCCGAGTTGCAGGAGCTCTTGGGCACCAGCGAAGACCTTGTCGCGACCGAGCAGCCGGCCGATCCGACGTTCGTCCCCGGCACCGAGTTCCACTGCCGCTACGAGGACAAGTACGTGCATCCCTGGCTGGCCGACCTGTGGATCATCCTCCCCAGGGTCGCTTCGTACCGGCCCGCCCAGGCGCTGGAGGACAACAAGAAGGACTGCGGCGGCCCGGCGACGGCGGTGGCCGGCGCGGGCGAGGGCGCGTACTACTGCGACCGGGCGGCCACCGACGATGCGGAAATGGTGGTCACGGCCAAGCGAAGCCACGGCCGGACGCGCCTGGCGATCGCCTACGTCGTCAAGCATCGCAGCGAGGTCTACGCCGGCTTGGCGAAGCTGCTCGGCGAGCGGTTGTAGCGGTCTCGGTCCGCCGGGCGAGGTTGCTCGTGGAGGCGGGCGGGCGCGCCGGAAGCCCGGCGCGCCCGGTCCGTGCGTCAGGCGGGTGCGCCGAACCACCTGCGCAGGGCCGCGTCGAGGCCGGCGGTCGAGCCGTCCTCGCGCGCCCAGGCGATGTGCCCGTCCGGCCGGACCAGCACGCCCGTCAGCGCCGGCTCGCTGTCGCACTTCGCGGTCAGCACCCCGACCCGGCCGGCCCAGCCGCTCGCCGTCTCGCGCAGGTCGCCGTGGTCGGCGAGGTCGAGCAGGAGCGCCTTGCCGTCCTGGAGGCGCTCGCCGAGCCGGGTGCCGTCGGCGAACGCGAAGTCGGGCGCGGCGCGGCCGGTGAGGTCGTGCTCGCCGTCGATCGGGTACCGGTGCAGGACCCCGGAAAGCTTCTTCGCGAGGTAGGTCGCGCCGTCGCCGGTGAGCAGGAGATCGGTGAGGACCTGGCGCAATGCCTTCGTCCGCACGTCACTGCGCATCAGCGCGACCTGCGCCCGGGTCCACTCGAGGACCCACTCGCCGATCGGGTGCCGCTCGGTCGTGTAGGTGTCGAGCAGGCCGGCCGGGGCCCAGCCGTGGATGGTGGCGGCGAGTTTCCAGCCCAGGTTGACGGCGTCGCCGATGCCGAGGTTGAGGCCCTGCCCGCCGAAGGGGGAGTGCACGTGGGCCGCGTCCCCGGCCAGCAGCACGCGGCCCTGGCGGTAGCTGGTCGCCTGGCGCGCGTTGTCGGTGAAGCGCGTCGCGCTGTGGACCTTCGTCACCCGGACGTCCGCCCCGGACACCCGCCGGAGGCTGTCTTCGAGCTCCTGCGCGGTGATCGGCGCGTCCCGGTCCACGGGCGGCCCGTCGAATTCGACGGTGAGGAACCGGCCGGGGGTCGGCCCGACGACGTAGAGGCCACCGGTGCCGTGCTGCCACCCGGCGGGCAGCACCTCGGCGCCGGTCAGTTCGGCCATCGCCTGCCGCCCGGTGATGGCCGGATCGGTCCCGGGGAACTCGAACCCGGCCAGCTTGCGGACCCGGCTGCGTCCCCCGTCGCACCCGACGAGCCACCCGGCGCGCACGGTTTCCCCCTCGCCGAACTGCACGGTCACGCCGTCGTCGTCGGCGTCGAACCCGGTGAGCTCGGCACCCCGGCGGATCTCGACCCCCAGTTCGGCGGCCCGCGCGGCGAGGATCGCCTCGACGGCCTGCTGCTGGATGACGACCACCCGGGCGGCGGGCCCGACGTCCCGGAAGGCGGGATCGGTGAAGTCGACCCCGCCCGAGGTGACCATGATCCCGGCGAAGTGCCCCACCGGGACGGCCTTGGGCCCACCTCCGCCGCGTGATTCGAGGAACTTCTGGATCTGCGCGAAGTTCTGCCGCACGACTTCGTCCATCGCGGGCAGCAGCCCCCGCCGGTAGAAGGCTTCGGCCGTGGTCAGGTTGACCGACCCGGCCTTGATCGTCTGGTCCGGCTCGGGCAGCCGTTCGACGACGAGCACGTCCACGCCCGCCAGCCGCAGTTCGCAGGCCAGCATCAAGCCGACCGGTCCGCCCCCGGAGATCACCACATCCCTGTTCATGGCTCCGATGATGCCGGTAAACTTTTACCGAGTCAAACTTTTGGCTCGGTCTATACTCCGGGCATGCCGGATCCGGGACTGCGCGAGCGGAAGAAGCAGGCCACCCGCCTGCTGATCTCCAACGTGGCCACAGGCTTGTTCGCCGAGCGCGGCTTCGAGGAGGTGACCGTGGCCGAGATCGCCGAGGCGGCGGGCGTCTCGAAGATGACGGTGTTCAACTACTTCCCGCGCAAGGAGGACCTCTTCCTGGACCGCCACGCGGACCGCCTGGCGGAGCTGACCGCGGTGGTGCGGTCCCGGCCGGCGGGGGTGTCGCCGTGTGAAGCGCTACGCCGTCACCAGCACGAGTTGCTGGCGACGGGGCACCCGCTCTCGGGCGCGATCGCCGGTGGCCCGGGCTTCTGGTGGGTGCTGACGTCGAGCCCGGCGCTGATGGCGCGGTGGTACGAGCAGGAGCGCGAGATCGCGGACGCGTTCGCTTCGGTGCTCGCCGAGGAGACGGGTGACGCGTTCCGGTCCCGGATGGTGGCGGGCTTGCTGACGACGGCGATCACGACGGTGTTCGCGCACGCCATGGGCCGGATCATCGCGGGTGACGACGCGGAAGTGGTCCGGCGGGAACAGGTGGCGGTGGTCGACCAGGCCTTCGACCTCGTGGAACACGGGGTGGGTGCGTTCCCGGGTGAGGCGGGCTGACGCCGGCGCGGTTTCCGGCGAAGAACGGCGCGTGGCGTCGATCTCACTCCACCGTGTTCGGTTCGTTTGTTTCGCCCTTCTTGTTTTGTAACACCGCGACATTCGATGGCGATCGACACGCACAAGGTATTGGTGTTTTCCGGGGTGGACTCTGGTGCGTGATGAATCGTCGCGGTGGGGATTATGGTGCGGTCGGAACCGGTTGTGGTGGATCTGGGTTGGCTCCACCGGGCCGCTGTGGTGCGCGTGCGTCTTGACGCCGTGGTGAACGTTCGCCTGCTGAGCGCGGAGAACGTGGAATCCTATCGGCGGAGAAGTGCCTATCGGATGGTCGGCGGGGTCGCGACGAACCGGCAGCTCGACATTCGAGTTCCGTCCGACGGGCATTGGTACATCGCCGTCGACACCGAAGGATTGACGGCCGGAAACTTTCGGGTGGACGTCACCGTTGTTTCGTGACTTCCCCTTGGGCGGTGCCGAGCGCGCCGGTTTTCCCGATCGCGGGACTAATTCAGCGTCGGTCGGCGCCCGGCCCACGGCCGGGCCTTCTCCAGCTGGCCCGCCAGCCGCAACAGCGTGTCGTCGGCGCCGAGCCGGCCGACGAACTGGGCGCCGATCGGCAGCCCGTCCGCGGTCCAGTGCAGGGGGACGCTCATCGCGGGGCGGCCGGTGAGGTTGGCCAGCTGCGTGTAGGGTACCCAGCCGAGGTTGTCGGAGATCATCCGTTCCACCACCGGCGTGTGCCGCAGCAGCCCGGCCGCCCCGGCGGCGAGCAGGGCCCGCTGTGCCGCGCGCAGCGGCGCCGGGGATTCGAAAGCGCCGATCCGGGGCGGCGGGGTGGCCGTCGTCGGGGTCAGCAGGAGGTCGTAAGTCTCGTGGAACCCGGCGAGCCGCCGGGTGTGCTCGTGGCGCCGTTCGATGGCGCGCACCAGGTCGACCGAGCTGGTGGCCCGCCCCAGCGCGGCCATGGTGCGGGTGTCGAGTTCGAAAGCCGCGTCGCCGGCTCCGCTCGCCGCCCGGCAGTCCGCCATCGCGTGCGCGCAGCTGACGAACCAGCTGGTCAGGAAGTCGCGGGCCAGGGCGGCGTCGTCCAACGGCTGGGCGGACAGCTCCACCACGTCGTGCCCGAGTTCGTCGAGCAGATCGCCGGCCGCACGCGCGGCGGCGACGGCTTCCGGGTGCGGGGCCGGGTTGATGGCGCTGGCGGTGCACAGCGCCACGCGCAGCCGGCCCGGGTCGCGCCCGGCCTCGTCCGCGAAGGGAGTCCGCGGACCGGCGGCGAGGTAGGGCGAGAGCGGTGTCGGGCCGGCGAGGACGTCGAGCATGGCCGCGGTGTCGCGGACGGAGCGGGAGATCACGCCGTCGGTGGCGGTGCCGCCGAGTCCTTCGGCGCGCGACGGCCCGGCCGGGATCAGTCCGCGTGACGGCTTGAGCCCGAACAGTCCGCACGCCGACGCCGGGATCCGGATGGAGCCGCCGCCGTCGCTCGCCCCCGCGCACGGCACGATCCCGGCGGCGACCGCGGCGGCCGCACCGCCCGAGGACCCACCCGGCGTGTGGCCGGTGTTCCAGGGGTTGCGGGCGGTCCCGAACAGGTCCGGTTCGGTGATGCCCTTGGCCCCGAATTCGGGGGTGTTGGTCTTGCCGAAGACGACCAGCCCGGCGTCGAGCCAGCGCTGCACCACGGTGCTGGTCTCGGCGGCGGGTATCGCCGCCATCGACCGCGAGCCGCCGCTGGTGGGCGTTCCGGCCAGATCCTGGTGGAGGTCCTTGATCAGGAACGGAACGCCGGCGAAGGGCCCGTCCGGCGCGGCCGCGGGCGGGTCCACCGCACGCACGACGGCGTTCAGCCGCGGGTTGACCTGCGCCAGCCGGGCCCGCGCCGCCTCGAGCAGCTCCGCCGGGGTGACCTGGCCTTCGCGGACCAGAGCGGCCAGGCCCACCGCGTCGTGGTTCGGGTAGTCGTCCATGGGGAGATCCTGCCGCACGCCGCGGCGTTTCCGTTCCGACCGGCCGGGGGTGGTGCGCTTCCCTTACCGAGCCGGCCGGTCTGCGCTACCGTCGGAGGAGACCGCAGACATCCGGGGGGAATCATGCGTCGACTGGTCGTCTCCGCCGCTTGCGCCGTGCTCGTGTTCACCGGCAGCGGCACCGCTGTCGCCGCCGCGGCCACGGACCCACGGCAGGCCGCGCTGGACACCGCCGTGCAGGCCGGGAACGTGGGGATGATCGCCGTCGCCACGGATCCGGCCGGCCGCTGGCGGGGGCGCGCCGGGGTCGGTGACGTCGTCACCGGGGCGAAGCCCGACACCGGCGGGCGGTTCCGCATCGCCAGCGTGTCCAAGACGTTCACCGCGACACTCGTGCTGAAGCTGGCCGCGAAGGGCCGGCTGGGGCTGGACGAGCCGATCGCGAAGTACCTGCCCGGCCTGCTGCCCTACGCGGAGCCGATCACCGTCCGCCAGCTGCTGCAGCACACCAGCGGCCTGCCGCGGGACCTGGCGCCGCAGTACACCTGGACGACCCTGGCGGAGGTGGACACCGAACGGTTCGAGCACTTCGGCGAGGTGGAGGCGATCCACGACAGCACCGTGCAGCCGCTGCTGTTCCCGCCCGGCACGAGCTGGTCGTACTCCAACACCGGCTACAACGTGCTCGCCCTGCTGGTGGAGAAGCTCACCGGCCGCCGGTTCGAGCAGGTGCTCGCCGACTGGATCACCGGTCCGCTGCACCTGGCCGACACGTTCCTGCCGCGCGACTTCCCGCTGGTGCCGCGCCCGGCCATCCGCGGCTACGAGCAGCTCTACCCCGCGCCGCACGGGCTGACGGACGTCACCGTCTACAACCTCAGCCGCTACTTCGGTGCCGGGAACATCATCTCGAGCGCGACCGACCTGAACCGCTTCTTCCGCGCGCTGTTCGACGGCGAACTCCTGCCGGCCGACGTGCTCGCGCAGATGAAGACCACGGTCCCGTGGCCGGGGCAGGGCGGGCTGCTCAGCTACGGGCTGGGGCTGATGCGCCTCTCCCTGGCCGGCATCTGCGGCCCCGGCGCGCCCGATGTCTGGGGCCACGCGGGGGACGTGCCGGGGTACAGCACGTGGAGCATGAGCGAAGACACCGCCACCCGCCAGATCACCGTCGCGTCCAGCCCGGACCTGACCGCATCACCCGCCGCGGCGTCCGGCCGCATCCTGGCGATGGTGACGGAGTTCTGCAGCCCGGCTCTCCCCGAAGCCCAGGCGCACGCCGCCCAGCTCCAGGCCGCGGTGCACTGACCGCCGCTGGACATCAGGAGTGCTAACGTTACGTAAGAATCTTTAGCTGGAGTAAGGCAGCGCCCCGGTCATACCGTGTCGAGGTGCTGCCTCTCCTGCTGGCCGGATTCGGAACCGGCCTGTCCCTGATCGTCGCGATCGGCTCCCAGAACGCCTTCCTGCTGCAACAAGGCCTGCGTGGCGGGGCCGTGGCGCCGCTGGTCGTCATCTGTGCCGGGTCCGATCTCGTGCTCATCGGGCTCGGGGTCAGCGGCATCGGGGCCGTGCTGGCGCAGTGGCCGACCGCCATCGGGGTCATCGCCGCCGGGGGTGGGCTGTTCCTGCTCGGCTACGGCGCGCTCGCCGCGCGGCGGGCGTTCCGGCCGTCCGTCATGACCGTCGGCGAGGACCGCACGCCGCTGCGGAAGGCCGTGCTCGCCTGCGTGGCCTTCACCTGGCTGAACCCGCACGTCTACCTCGACACGGTCCTGCTGCTCGGCTCGGTCGCGGTCGCCCACGGCGACGGGCGGTGGCTGTTCGGCCTCGGCGCCGGGGTGGCCAGCGCCGTCTGGTTCAGCGCCCTGGGCTTCGGGGCGCGGCGGCTGGCCGGCGTGTTCGCGAAGCCGATGGCCTGGCGCGTGCTGGACGTCGTGATCGCCGTGACGATGACCGGGCTGGGGGTGACGCTGCTGCTCGGCCGGGTCTGATCACCAGAGCCCCGAGGCCGGTGGCCGTTCCAGGTCCAGGAGGAACGCCTTCCGCTGCACCCCGCCCGCGTAGCCCGTCAGCTTCCCGCCCTTGCCGACGACGCGGTGGCACGCCACCAGGATGCTCAGCGGGTTGCGCCCGACCGCCGCGCCGACCTCGTGCGGCAGGCCGCCGACCGCCCGGGCCAGCTCGCCGTACGTCGCCGTGGCGCCGTACGGGATCTTGGCGAGCTCGGCCCACACCGCGCGGTCGAAGCCGGGGCCGTCCGCCCGCACCGGCACGTCGAACACCGTGCGCCGGCCGGCGAAGTACTCCTCCAGTTGCCGCACCGCCTCGGGGAACGCCGTGTCGTCGCGCTCGCCGAACGTGGTGCGGTCCGGGCGGGTCCAGTGGTTCGGGAAGTACAGGCCGGTCACGACGGCATCGTCGCCGACGACGGTCAGCGGGCCGATCGGGGAATCCACCACAGCGTGTTTCATCGGTTCTCCCAAGTAGTCCCGTCCGCGCGGGCGCCGCGCAGACCGGGGAGCGCGAAGCCTTCCAGAGCCGAAGTCGCGATCGTCCGATGTGGACTCCACGACGTCGACAGCAGCAGCCGGCGGGTCATGCCGGCCCAGCCCGCCGGGGTGGCGGCGACCACCCACGCGTCCGGCTCCGGCGCCGCGAAGCGACGCGCCTGGCGCAGCCACGACGCCGCCGTTCCGGGCCAGGTCACCGTGGCCAGCACCAGGCCGCCCCAGGCCGCGGCGATCTGCTCGCCCTCGGCCCGGGAGGCAGCATCCGTGCCGATCACGATGTGCCGCGCCCGGCCGAGCAAGCCCAGCAGCGCCGCCAGTTCGAGCGAGGTCATGCGGCATCGTGGAACACGAGGCCCAGTGTGTGGCGGCGGCCCGACCGGACCACCGAAACGCCGTGGCGCACCGGGGCCGCCGACCAGCCGCGGGCCGAGCGGACCGGCCTGTCCCGGGTGGTGAACACCAGGCCGTGGCCCTGCGGGATGAGCGTCGCCGTGCCGCGGGACTGCGCGCGTGGCCGCTGCTCCACCAGGAGGAACTCGCCGCCGGTGTGGTCGGTGCCCGGATCGTTCAGGTTGATCACCACCTGCAGCGGGAACACCTTGTCGCCGTAGAGGTCGCGGTGCAGCGCGTTCCAGCCGCCCGTGTCGTAGCGCAGCAGGATCGGCGTCGGCCGCTGCTGACCGGCGGCGTGGCACACGGCCAGCCACTCGTCCAAGGTGGACGGCCACTCGGCCGGCCGCCCGAGGCGCGCGGCCCAGTCCTGCGCGATCGGCAGCAGCCGCGGGTAGAGCGCCTGCCGCAGCCGCTGCACCGGTTCGGGGAACGGCGAAGCGAAGTAGTGGTAGTCGCCGTGGTCCCCGAACCGGTGGCGACGCAGGTTCACCGTCGCCCGGAAGTGCGCCGGTTCGTCCCACAGCTCGACCAGCCGCGCGCACTCGGCCGGGCTGAGCAGCCGCGGCAGCAGGGCGCTGCCGTAGTCGTCGACCTCGGCGGCCACCGCGGCCCAGTCGGCCGCGGCGACGCGCTCCTCGAACGTCGTCACGCCGCCTCCATCGTCAGCAGGGCCCGCTTGGCTTCTTCCCCGCCGGCGTACTGCCCGTACGACCCGTCGGACCGGACGACCCGGTGGCACGGCACCACCACCGGCAACGGGTTGAGCGCGCACGCGGTGCCGACCGCGCGGACCGCCTTCGGGCTCCCCGCCGCCGCCGCGACCTGCGCGTAGCTTTCCGTGGTGCCGTAGGCGATCTCGGCCAGGTGAGCCAGCACGGCCCGGCGGAACCCCCGCGCCAGCCGCAGGTCCAGCGGGACGTCGAAGGCGTGCCGCTCGCCGGTGAAGTACTCCTCGAGCTGGCGGGTGACCTCCTCGAACCGGGCCGGGGTCCGGAGGATCCGCGGGCTGATGACCGCCGCCAGCTCGGCCAGCACGCCGTCGTGGTCCTGGCGGTCGAAGGCCACCCTCACCAGGCCTTCCTCGGTCGCCGCCAGCAGCAGCGGCCCCACCGGGGAGTCGACGATGTGGTAGGCGACGTCCAGCAGTCCCTGGCGGGCGGCGTCGGCGACGAGCCGCTCGTGCATCGGGTTCGGGTCGAGCAGGACCTCGTTCGTGAAGAACGGGAACATGTCCGTCATGAGTGCGCTCCTTCCAGGGGGTAGCAGGCTCGCAGCGCTTTGACGCCGTCGGCCGCCGCCCGGCGGGCGGCGTCGGCGGTGCCGCCGGTGATTTCCGCGATTTCGCGGTACGGCAGCCCGGCCAGGTAGTGGTAGGCCACGGCGAGGCGTTGCTTGTCCGGCAACCTCGCCAGCGCGTCCCACAGGTCGCCGTTCCACGCGTCCGCGCGGCCCGGCCGGTCCGGGACGTCCCCGACCGGGACCGGCCGGCGGGCCTGCGCGCGGGTGACGTCGACGGCCTTGCGGTGCGCGATCGTGACGAGCCACGCCTGGACGTTCGCGTCGGCGGGCAGCTCCGGGTACGCCTTCAACGCGGCCAGGAAGGTTTCCGACCAGGCGTCTTCGGCGTCGGCGGACCCGAGCACGGCCCGGCAGACCCGGAGGACCATCGGCCCGTGCTCGGCCACGACTTGCTCGAACGGTTTCACGATCACACCAGGTAGACGTCCGGGAGCGCCGGAACGTGAGGTCACGGTTCCGCGGTACCGGTCACGACAGTCGCGCCCAGCTCGTCGCAGGAGTGCACGCGCGGCGACAACCCCGCCGCCGCAAGGATTTCCGCGAGCACCGGCGCCTGCCGCTCGCTCGATTCGATCAGCAGGGTCCCGCCCGGAGCGAGCCAGCCCGGCGCGCCCGCGGCGACGCGGCGGGCGAGGTCCAGGCCGTCCGCGCCGCCGTCGAGCGCCACCAGCGGCTCGTGCAGGCGCGCTTCCGGCGGCATCGTCGCGACGGCCTCGGTCGGGACGTAGGGCACGTTCGCCAGCAGGACGTCGACCCGGCCGCGCAGGGACGGCGGCAGCGCGTCGTAGAGATCGCCGTGGTGGACGTGGGCGTCCGGGAGGTTCAGCCGGGCGCACTCGACCGCGGCGGCCTCGACGTCGGCGGCGTGCAGCTCACGCGGCGGCCGGGCGGCGGCGAACGCGGCGCCCAGTGCCCCGGAGCCGCAGCAGAGGTCGAGCACCACCGGGTCCGGGGGCGCCAGCGAGACGGCGACGTCGACCAGGTACCCGGTGCGGTGGCGCGGCACGAACACCCCGGGCCGCACGGTGACGCGCAGGCCGTGGAACTCCGCCCAGCCCAGCAGGTGTTCCAGCGGCAGCCCGGCGACCCGGCGTTCGACGAGCGCACCGAGTTCCGCGGGGGACGTGGCCGCGGCGACGAGGAGATCGGCCTCGTCTTCGGCGAACACGCAGCCCGCGGCGCGCAGCCGGGAGACGACAGTGGGAGTGTCCAACGGGGAAGAAGCCTACAAGACCTGCACCGCGTCCCCGACGTTCAACCCGTCGAAGAACGCCGCCGCATCGGCGTCGGTCAGGTGGACGCAGCCGTGCGAAGGCGCGTCGAGCGGCCCGGCGTGGAAGGCGATGCCGCCGGCGGCGAAGAACACCGAGTGGGGCATGTCGGTGCCGTACTGGCTGCTGCGGTGCTCGCGGTCTTTCCACACGACGCGGAACGACCCGGCGGGTGTTGCCTGGTCGGGTGGCCCGAACCCGGCCGGGACCGGGCCGCGGACCACCTGGCCGTCGCGCAGCAGCCAGGCCAGCCGCTGCGGCAGGCTCACGCACGCCCCGGTGGTGACGGCGCACGGCGGCGTGGGTGGGGGCGGGGTGGTCGTGGTCGGCGCCGGTGGCGCGGCCGAAGTCGTGCTCAGCGGCTCCGGCTCCGCGATCGGGCTCGGTGTCGTGGTGCGCGGTGCCGAGCAAGCGGCCGTGACCAGCACCGCACCCAGCAGGGTCACCACCTCGGTCCTGCGCATCCGTCGTCCCCTTCGCCGAACTTCCTGCCGGGGATCAGTACGGGTGAACGGCCCCGAAGGTTGAGCGCCGATGGGTTACCCCGGACGGGCGACGCCGAACCCACCGGAGTCGGCTCTCCGGCACCGTCACGATCGAGCGCCAGGCCGCGGTCGCGACGGTGACCTGGCCTGGCGCCGCTCATGACGATCGCCGCGTTGACGATCGCCACCCCGGCGGCGGGCGCATCTGTACGGCCACGTGCTGTCTCGGAGGTCGGCTTTCCGGTCCACTTTGGATCGTCGGCTAAACCTGCCGGGCGGATTTCGGGGCGCGAGGCTGGTTCGGGCCGCGGTTTGCCGAGCCGGGGCTTGGCCTCCGGCCCCCGGTTCCACGATACCGGGGGGCACCGACAGAATCGCTCCTCCGGGCGCGGCCGCTGGCCCGATCGGGCGGGAACCGCTGCTCCGGGCCCGGTAGCCGCGTCCGGTGCGTACCGTGGATCGCGGGGGGACCGGGGGAGCGGCCGGTGACCGGCCCGTCCGTGTCCGCGCCGATCGGCCGCGCACCCGGGAGGAGAACCCATGACCGCCACCACGGATCGCCCGCGTCTGCCGTTCGAACGGCCCAACGTCCTGGAAATCGCGCCGCTCTTCGAGGTGCTGCGCCGGCAGGGACCCGTGGTCGCCGTGACCACTCCGGCCGGGGACCCCGCCTGGCTGGTCACCGGGTTCGAACAGGTCCGGAGCGTCTTCACCGATCCGCGGTTCGGGCGCTCGCACCCGGCGCCGGAGGAGGCTCCGGCGCTTTCGGACGCCGCGATCCTCAGCCGCCCGCAAGGGGACCACGAGACCGAGCACGCCGACCACGCGCGGATGCGGCGGATGCTCGTGCCGGCCTTCTCCGCCAACCGGATCCGGCGGCTCGCCGGCCACGTCCAGGAACTCGCCGACGGCTGTTTCGACGCCATGGACCGGGCCCGCGACGCCGGCGGCCCGGTCGACCTGCACGAGCACCTGTCGTTCCCGCTGCCCGTGCTGGTGATCTGCGAGCTGCTCGGCGTCCCGTCCGAAGACCGTGACACCTTCCGGGTGCTGTCGGACCGGATGGGCCGGATGGACATCGGCGACGGTGCCGGTGCGGCGCTCGACGAGTTCGCCGCCTACATGAGCCGGCTCGCCGCCACCAAGCGGCGCGCTCCCGGCCAGGACGTCGTCTCGGACCTGGTCCGCGCGCAGGCCGGTGATCCGTCGTTCAGCGACGACGACCTCGCCCGGCTCGCCGCCGGCCTGCTGTTCGCCGGCCACGAGACGACGTCCAACCGGATCGACCTCGGCGTGCTCTACCTGCTCGCCGACCTCACCCGCCGGGACGCGCTGGCCGCCGACCCCGACGGGCGGGTGCACGGCGTGGTCGAGGAGATCCTGCGGCTGTCCGCCCCGAGCGGGCTCGGCGTCCTGCGGTACGCGCACGACGACGTCGAGCTCGGCGGCGTGGAGATCGCCCGCGGTGACGCGGTCGTGCTGGCGCTCGGGGCCGCCAACCGGGACTCGTCGGCGTTCCCCGACCCGGCCGCGTTCGACCCCGGCCGCAAGGCGGCCTCGCACCTCTCCTTCGCCCACGGCGGCTGGTTCTGCATCGGCGCCAGCCTCGCGCGCACCGAGCTGCGCGTCGTCTTCGGGTCGCTGTTCCGGCGTTTTCCGGGGCTGCGCCTGGCCGTCGGCGTCGATGAACTCCAGGTCCGGACCAACCGTGTCACCGGGGGAGTGGACCGCGTGCCGGTCCTCTGGTAGACCAACGGCGGTCGTGAGCGGAGGATAAAGACGTGACGTTGTGGGACAAGCTCGGGATGGACGACAAGCTCATCAAGGTGCTCAAGGAGATCCCGCCGGGTCCCGACGCCGCGGAGTTCGGCCCGGCCTACGTCACGATCCACCAGCTGGCCGTCGAGCTGGACCAGCGGTTCCCCGAGGTGCGCCGGCAGCTGGACGTGCCGCTGGGCGGCGGCGCGACCCGGCACGCCGGTCTGGTCGAGCTGCTCGGCAAGGAGCTGGTGGAGAAGATCAAGCGCTACGGCGACGTCTACCCGATCGAAGCCGCGCAGCTTTCGTCGGTGCGGTTCCGCGAGGTGCGGCTGCGCGGCCCGGGCGGCCGGGACCTGGTCGGGGCGTCGAAGACCGACCTGCCGCTGATCCGCCTGCGGCCGAAGGACTGACGCGGTGCTCGCGCCGCTGCCGGTGCGGGTCCTGGTGGCCGAGCGCGACCCGGCGGTGCGAGCCCGCCTGAGCGCGGTGCTCGAGGAGGCGGACGGCATCGAGCTGGTCGGCGCGGCCCCCGACGTGACGGCGGCCCGGGTCACCCTGCGCCGACGACTGCCGGACGTGCTGCTGCTGGACCTGCGCCTGGGCTGGCCGGACGCGCTGACCCGCCGCCCGGCGGTGGTGGCCCTGGCGACGTTCGACTCGGACGCGGGCATCCTGCGCGCCCTTCGCGACGGCGCGGCGGGCTTCCTCCTGCGATCGGCCCGGCGTCGCGACCTGATCAAGGTGGTCCGCTTGGCCGCGGACGGCCACGTGGTGCTGTCCCCGGACGCCTCCCGCCGCTGGGTGGCCTCGGCGACCCGGCTGTCCGGCCCGCGCGACGAGCGGCTGGCGGCGGTGGACCGGTTGTCGGCCCGCGAGACCGAGGTGCTCACGGCGGTCGGCGCGGCCATGACGAACGCGGAGATCGCCGAGCGGCTGGAGCTGCCGGAACCGGTGGTCCGGGAGCACGTGGCGACGGTGGTGCGGAAGCTGGGCTGCGCGCACCGGACGGGCGCGGGGCTGCTGGCCTACGAGCGCGGGCTGTGCCGTCCGGGCCATGGCGCGGCTTGACGACGCTCTGGTTCGGGGGCGCGCCGCCAGGCGCCCAAGAGCTGCCCGGCGGTCCCGGTGGCGCGGGCAGCCGGCCCACGCCACCGGTGCCCTCAGAAGCCGCCCAGACCGTCCGGTACCCCGACCCCCGTCGGCGCGTCATAACCCGGGCCCGCCACGCACAGGTAATCGCCGCCGCACTTCTTGCCCGCTCCGGCCGGGTCGTTGTGGCCCTCGGTGATGTCGGTGAACGAGGCCGCCTTGGCGTACACGTCCGCCGGTCCGATGGCCCCCGCGCGGCCCGAACGGCCGATCAGGCCCGCGATGAACGGCGCCGAAGCGCTCGTGCCGCTGGCCCGGGTCCAGCCGTCCGCGTCCGTGTAGTGGATCGCGATGTCCTCGGCCGCCGCCGACACGTCCGCGACCGTTCTCTTGCCGCAATGGGTGTCCCGCTGCCACGTCGGCTTCGCGATGTACGCCGAACAGCCGCTGCCGCCGTACGGCCAGGCCCACTCCGTCCAGCCGCGCGGGGAGTCCGGGTCGCGGGCCAGCGACGTCCCGCCGACTGCGATCGTCGAGGCCAGGACCGCCGGATAGCTCGCCGCCGTGAAGCCGCGGTCGCCGGAGGAGGCCACCACGGTCACGCCCGGGTGCTGGTAGTGGCTCGCGTACGCCAGCGCCGCGCCGTTTTCGCGGGCGCCGTAGCTGTTCGACACCACCTTCGCGCCCAGCCGCACCGCCGTGTCCGCCGTCTCCGCCAGGTCGGCGAACCCGGGCGAGTTGCCCTCCACGACCAGGATCCGGCACGACGGGCACGCCGCCGACACCATCGAAACGTCCAATGTGGACTCCATGGCCCAGCCGAAGTCGGTCTCCGGCAGCGGCGTGGCCACCCCCTGCTGGTTCACCTTGCGGAAGCAGCCGTTCGCCGTCGTGCACGGCGGCAGGCCGTACTGCGCCCGGTACGCGGCCAGGTCGGCCTCCAGATTTGGAGCGTCGAAGGCGATCGAGATACCGACGACGGTGCCCGGCCCCGCCGCGGCGGGCAACGTGTAGGCCGACGCCAGGTCGTCGGCGCCCCAGCCGGCCGGGCCGAAGGCACGCGCCGCGCCCGGCGTGTAGGTGGTGAGGCAGTGCAGCACGCCCGGCCGTTCCGGACATGCCGCTCGCGGTGCGGGTGCCGCGCTCGCGGCCGGTGTGAGCACGCCGGCGACCGCGACCGCGGCGGCCAGCACTCCCAGCCATCTCCTGTTCACCGTGGACAGTCCTCTCATGACGGGTAGACGTGGTAGGCGGCGGTGATCGTCTCGGCGATGGTCGCTCCGGCGGCGTCGGCGGCGGTGACGCGCAGGGAGACATCCTGGCCCCCGAACGCTTCCGGCGTCGCGGTGAAGCCCGCGTGGAAGACACCGTCGCCGCGGGCGGTGACGGTCGCGTCCTGCCAGGTCGTGCCGTCGGTCGAGTACTGCACGGTCGCGGCCGTCACCGGCGAACCGGTGCTCTGCTGCAGGTGCCCCACCGTGAGGTCCAGGCCCTGCGGGCCGGACACCGTCGACCCGTCCGGCCGCAGCCCGCCGACGGCGTACCCCAGTGTCAGCAGCGGTTCGACGGCACACGCCCGGTCCGGCCCGTCCTCGCCGCGGGCGCAGTACAGCGTCGGGGGCAGGGTCACGCCTTCGACGTGCTGCGATTTCCACGTCCACTCGGTGTGGGTCGCGGTGCTCTGCCGGTACATCGGTCCGGTGCGCCCGGCGTCGATCGTCAGCCCCAGCGTCGACGGGCCGGGCGTGACCTCCTGTTCGAAGGCGAGCGCGTAGTCTCCCTGCGGGCCGCCTTCGGCCAGGGTCGTGCCGTCCTGGGTGAGCCGGTAGGAGCCGGAGATGGTGTCCCGGGGCTCGCCGACCAAGCCGGAACCGGTGTGGCCGGGCTGGTTGTCGCTGAACGGCGTGATCGAGAACCGCAGCAGGTCACCCGCCCGCGTCGCGCCCGGCAGGGTGTACGACCGGCCGTCGGACAGCGGCAGCAGCGCCACCTCGCCCGCCGGGTGCAGCGGGAAGCGGTTCCAGTCCTCGGTGACCGACGAGCCGCCCTGGTAGGTGTGGAACGGCTCGCGCTGGCCGCCGGCCCAGCCGGGGAACGGCCCGGGCCGGATGTACTTCGAAAAGCCGCCGAACCACCCCAGGTCAGGCGACGCGGAGACGTACTCGGTCTGCTTCCGGGGCAGCTGGATCGGGTGCGCCGGCCGGCCGTTGACGTCCTCGAACGTGAACATCCCGCTGCGCTGGCGCAGGCCGAGCGTGGGGTATTCGCTGAAGTAGGTGGCGTCCACGGCGGCGATGTCCTTCGCCGTGATCACGTACCGCTGCTGCGGAATCACGCCGATGCTCGCCTTCTGCAGCACGTATTCGTACGGCGTGCCCGGCCCGGGCGGGGACACGAGCCTGCTGTACGGATAGGTCTGCAGGGCCCCGGTGCGCACCGGGGCACTGGTGGGCGACACCGAGATCGGCACGCCGGGGCCGGCGTCGAAGTCGACGAGCAGCGCCGGGCCGGTCTTGGCGGCCCGGCGGAACAGGAAGCCGGTGTCGTCGAGCAGCGCCGGGCGCGGGGTCACCCAGGTCAGCTTGCTGGACGCCCGCTTCGCGTCGACGCGGACACCTCCGTCCGCCTGCACCGCGAACTCCGGCTGCGCGCTGAACCGCAGCTCGGTCGCGTTGCCGTCGGCGTCGGACGTCCAGAACACGCCGAGCGCGCTGTAGTGGCCGTCCGGCACGCTGAACTTGGCCGTCCCGCCGGAGAAGTAGTTGAAGGTCTCGTCGAAGGCGAGGGCGTCGCCGTCGTCGGTGTTGTAGAGGAACGCCATGCCGGTGTCGGCGGGCTTGCCCGCGATGTCGGTGGCGTCGACCGAAACCGTGCGCATCACCGACATCGGGCGCACAGCCTGCCGCTTCGGCGCTCCCGAGAGGGCGAACCGGACGCCATCGGCGAACAGCCCCTGGCCACCGAAGCGGCCACGAGCACTGTCCTCTTTGAACTGCTTGGCCAGCGCGGCGCCGAACGTCGCGGTGTCGACCGGCGCCTTGGCCCCGGCCAGCAACGCCTTGACGTCGAACAGGCTCAGGTCGAGTCCGCGCCCGAGGTAGGGCAGCGCGGTGCCGGGCACCTCGTAGTCCCGGCCGCCGAGCCGCAGGTGCACCAGCGCCCGCGCCATGCCCTTGGCCGCGGCCGGCTGCACCTCGAAGGTGTCCCGGCCGTCCGGGGCGGTCCGGACGGTCACCCGGTCCCCGGTGACGAGCGTGACGGTCGAGGACGAACCCGCGGCGGCCGCGGCCGGCGGGGCGAGCCCGGCCACGCCCGCCGCACCGGCGAGCAGGACCGCGAACACCGGAAATCTTCTTCGCACTGGCGCCTCCGTGTGGTGAGTGATCACCACTACGACGGGCCGGCCACCCCGGCTGTTGAGCCGGGTCACGATCTTCGGCGAATTACCGCCGATCGGTCCAACGCGCTACTTCTTCCGCGCCTTTTCGACGGCTTCCAGGAATTCCTTGACCACGGCGAGCTTCGAGTAGCCGTAGCGGAACGTGTTGCCCGGCAGCTTGTCGCAGCCGAAGGGCACGTTCGCGACGACCTCCGTGGGGGCCTCCGGCGCCACGAAGACGATCTCGCCCGGCTTCCCGCGGGTGGCCGCGGTGTGCCGGACGTCGGTCAGCTTCGCGACCGGAAACCGGTGCGGGGTGTCGCTGGGGAGGAAGCCGAGCGACTTCGTGGCGACCTTGAGCGTGACCGTCCGGCCGTCGAAGTGGATCGATCGGCGCCGGTCCCGGACGTGGTGGGGCCGCACGGGACCTCCCGCTGGTCAGAGCGTCCGGCAGGTGAGCGCCGGCCGGGCGTCGGCACTTCCGTTCTGCGTCAGGGCGATCAGGCCGAACGTCGTCGTCGCGTCCGCGTCGAGCTTGGCGTTCCAGTCGGCGTTTTCGACCGTCACCGTCGAACCATCGACCGTGAAGGTGCCGTTCCACAAGCCGCTGATGCGGTGACCGGCGGGCAGCTGCCAGCGGACGCGCCAGCCGGACAGGCCCGCGGTCCGGTCGTTGCGGACCGTCACCTGCACCTGGTAGCCGCCGGGCCAGGAGTTCGTCACCTCGTAGCGGGCCGCGCAGCCCAGATCGGCCGGCGTCGTCGGCGCCGGGCTCGCGGACGTCGAGGCCGGCGGAGAGGCCGGGGGAGAGGACGAGGCCGGTGCGGCGACGGTCGTCGTGCCGCCGGGGACGAGCACCGTGCCGATCACCACGCCGAGGGCCAGCAGGATCGCGCCGGCGGCCGACGCCAGGACGAGCCGGCGCCGGGGGCGGCGGACGCGCAGCAGCCGGGTCCCGGCCCGGGGCCGCGGCCGGGGCGGCGGCAGGGGACGGCCGCCGGTGACCGCTTCGAACAGCTCCTGGACCTCGGCCATCGACGGGCGCGCTTCGGGATCCCGCTGCAGCATGCGGATGAGCACCTCGGCGAGCGGCCCGCTGTGCCGCGGCGGGATGGTCTCCTCTTTCGCGATGCGCAGCAGCAGTGTGATCGCGTTGTCGTCGTTGCCGAACGGGGGCGTGCCCTCCAGCGCGCGGTAGAGCGTCGCCCCGAGGGAAAAGACGTCGGCCGGGAAGCCGGCTTCGTGGCCGCCGGCGACTTCGGGCGCCAGGTAGGCCGGCGTGCCCGCGATGAACCCGCCGCCGGTCACGGTCCCTTCGCCGGTGGCGCGGGAAATGCCGAAGTCGGCGATCTTGACGACACCGGACTCCCCGAGCAGGACGTTGCCGGGCGTGACATCCCGGTGCACGACACTCTCGGCGTGGGCGGCCGCGAGCGCCGACGCGACCGGCAGGCCGATGCGCGCCACCTCTTCGGCGGGGAGGGTCTCCCGGTCCAGCAGGATCTCCGCGAGGCTGCGCGACGGCAGGTACTCCATCACCAGGTACGGCCCGCCGGGCGCCTCGACGACGTCGTGCACCGTGATCGCGTGCGGGTGCCGCAGGCGCGCGGTCAGCCTCGCTTCCCGCAGGGCACGCACGCTCGCCTGCTGACTGGCCGCCGGCCCGATGGCCGCGTCGTAGTCCAGCTGCTTGACCGCGACGACGCGGTCGAGCCGCTCGTCGCGGGCGCGCCAGATGACGCCCATCGAGCCCTGGCCGATTCGTTCGGCCAGCCGGTAGCGCCCGGCGATCAGCTCTCCTGCGTCGGTCACGGCGACCTCCCCGGCCTTCCCCAGAGCACACAGCACACACGGATGCGGGTGGCGATCGGTTCGAGCCTAACGGCCTGCCCGCCGGTGTGCAGGCGGGCAGGCCGCGTCAAGCGCCGGGCCGGTGCAGCTGGTCCCACGCCGGGACGTACGGGCTGAAGCGCAGCTTCATCCCGGCCTCGCCCGGCAGCTTGTCCGCCTTGCGGGCGTTGCAGCTGCGGGCCGTGCCGCCACACGCGGCGACCGTGTTGAGCCAGTCGGTCCGGGCGCCGCCGCGGCTCAGCGGCGTCACGTGGTCGATCGTGGTGGCCCGCTGCCCGCAGTAGGCGCAGCGGTAGCCGTCACGGACCAGCACGCCGCGCCGGGACCAGCGCGGCGGCTGCGTATATCGCCACTTCATGACGACGTACCGCAGCAACCGCACGATCTTCGGGCGCGGGAACAGCCCGTAGGCGAGACCCTCCTCGGCTTCGTGGATCTCGGCGACGTGGCGCACGAGCATGCGGATCGCGTGCGGGACCGAAACGGTCTGCAGCGGCTCGTAGCCGGCGTTCAGGACGAGTACTTTCACAGCGCACTCCGATTTCGACGATGGGGACGCGGGAAGCGGTGGCCTCCCGCTTGGCGGGAATCATCGTCGCCGAGTGGCTTGACCTGCGTCAATCGCGTTTCACCGCAGGGGATGCGCGCGGAAGAACCGCCAAATCACCGGCGTCGCGTCGAGCACCGTGGGCGTCGCGGAATCGTTGTTCGGCCGGGTGCTGGGCCAGACGTGCCCGGCGCCTTCGACGCGGTAGTGCTCGAGGGCGCCGCGCCGGTCGCAGCCGAGCCACTTCTCGGCGACGACCCCGGCGACCGGCGTCCACGGCACCGGAGCGGGCCGGCAACCGTCCCTTGTGGACCAGGCCGCCAGCCAGTCCGGGATCGCGGGCAGGCCCTTCGCCGGGTTGCCGGCGTAGGGGATCGTCGTGTCGGCCGTGCCGTGGAAGTCGAGGACCGGCACGGGCCGGCTCGGGTGGCAGGCGCCGCCCTGCGGGTAGAACGCGCCGGACACCGGCGCGAACGCGGCGATCCGGCCCGCCAGCCGGCAGGCGAGCACGCCGGTGAACCCGCCGCCGTTGGACTTGCCGGCCGCGAAGATCCGGCCGGGGTCGACGCACAGCGTGCGCTGCAGCGCGGTCAGCAGGTCACTGGTGAACAGGACGTCGTCCGCGGCGGCCGAGTAGGGCGCCCCGGTCCAGGCGGATTCGCCGTCGGTGCCGATCAGGCCCTGCGGGTAGACGGCGATCGCGTCCAGCGCCGAGAAGCCGGACAGCTCCTCCTGGTACTGGGACGTCCGCTTGTGGCCGTGGAAGGACAGGACCAGCGGGTACGGCCGCCACGGGCGGTACCCGGCGGGCAGGTGGACGGTGTACTCGCGGTCGAGGCCGCCCGAGGTGACGTGCCGGGTGGTCGTCACGCCGGCCGGGAACCCGGGCGCGCGCCCGCAGCCGGTGGTGGGCACGGGGTGGTCGGCGACGCCGCCCGCGGCGGCGGGCGCGGCGAAGGCGGTGGTCAGGGCACAGGCCGCGGCGAACACGGCCGCCCATCGGGGGAAGCGTCCGGGCACTCGATCCTCCTTGATCGGCAGCGGGGCGTGGCCAGCATCACACCGGGAGCCGCCGGCTCGGCGATTGCGTTCATAAAGTGCGCGGTCGGAACTGTCGGACCCACTCGGTAGGATCGACCCAACAACGGCCTTCGGACACGCGGAAAGGGATGGAAGTGACTGCCCCGATCGAGACGCTGGAGTTCCAGTCGGAAGCGCGTCAGCTGCTCCAGCTGATGATCCATTCGATCTATTCGAACAAGGACACGTTCCTGCGGGAGCTCGTGTCCAACGCCTCCGACGCCCTCGACAAGCTGAGGCTGGAGTCGTACCGCGACAAGGACCTCGAGGCGGACACGTCCGACCTGCACATCGCGATCGAGACCGACCCGGAGGCGCGGACCCTGACGGTGCGCGACAACGGCATCGGCATGACCCGCGAGGAGGTCGTCGCCCTGATCGGGACGATCGCCAAGTCCGGCACCGCCGACTTCCTGACCAAGCTCAAGGAGGCGAAGGACGCGGCGGCGTCCCAGGACCTCATCGGGCAGTTCGGCGTCGGGTTCTACGCGAGCTTCATGGTCGCGGACAAGGTCACCCTCGTCACGCGCCGCGCCGGCACTGCCGAGGGCGTCCGCTGGGAGTCGGCCGGTGAAGGCACGTACACGATCCAGCCGGTCGAAGACGCGCCCCAGGGCACCGCGGTCACCCTGCACCTCAAGCCCGAGGACACCGAGGACCACCTCTACGACTACACGTCCGCGGCGAAGATCCGCGAAATCGTGAAGAAGTACTCCGACTTCATCACCTGGCCCATCCGGATGACGGGCGAGGGCGAAGCCGCCGAGGTCGAGACCGTCAACTCGATGAAGGCGCTGTGGGCGCGCTCGTCGAGCGAGGTCACCGAGGACGAGTACCACGAGTTCTACAAGCACGTCAGCCACGACTGGCAGGACCCGCTCGAGACGATCCGGCTGCAGGCCGAGGGAACGTTCGAGTACCAGGCGCTGCTGTTCCTGCCCTCGCACGCGCCGATGGACCTGTTCCTGCGCGAGCGCAAGCGCGGCGTCCAGCTCTACGTCAAGCGCGTGTTCATCATGGACGACTGCGAGTCGCTGGTCCCCGAGTACCTGCGGTTCGTCAAGGGCGTCGTCGACGCCCAGGACCTCTCGCTCAACGTCTCGCGGGAGATCCTCCAGCAGGACAGGCAGATCCAGCTGATCCGCCGCCGGCTGGTGAAGAAGGTCCTGTCGACGGTCAAGACGATGATGACCGCCGACGCCGAGAAGTACGCGACCTTCTGGCGCGAGTTCGGCCGGGCGGTCAAGGAGGGCCTGCTCGACGACTTCGAGAACCGCGAAGCCATCCTCGAGATCTCGTCGTTCGCCTCGACGCACGACGCCGAGAAGCCGACTTCGCTGCGCGAGTACGTCTCGCGGATGAAGGAGGGCCAGGAGCACATCTACTTCATGACCGGCGAATCGCGGTCCGCGATCGAGAACTCGCCGCACATGGAGGCGTTCCGCGCCAAGGGCTTCGAGGTGCTGGTGCTGACCGACCCGATCGACGAGATGTGGGTCGACTCGGTGCCGGGCTTCGACGGCAAGCAGTTCCAGTCGATCGCGAAGGGCCAGGTCGACCTCGAGTCGGAAGAGGACAAGAAGGCCACCGAGGTCGCCCGCGAACAGCAGAACAAGGACTTCGAGAGCCTGCTGACCTGGATGGGGACCGCGCTGGGCGAGACCGTCAAGGAGGTGCGCCTCTCGTCGCGGCTGACGACGTCGCCCGCGTGCATCGTCGGCGACACGCACGACCTGACCCCGACGCTCGAGAAGATGTACCGCGCGATGGGGCAGGAGCTGCCGCCGATCAAGCGCATCCTCGAGCTCAACCCGGAGCACGGCCTGGTGACGGGGCTGCGCGAGGCGCACGCATCCCGGCCGGACGACGAGGGCCTGGCCGAGACGGCCGAGCTGCTCTACGGCATGGCCCTGCTGGCGGAGGGCGGCGAGCTGGCCGATCCGTCGCGGTTCATCAAGCTGCTGTCCGGCCGGCTGGAGAAGACGCTCTGAGCCGAGGCCCGGGCGGGTTCGCACCCGCCCGGGCTCACGGGGCCGCGTTCGTCAGGTCGAGCGCGCTCTGCTGCCGGGCCGCGTCGGTCTGGCCCCGGCGATCTCGATTTCCCTGACGTGGCAACAGCTTTCGAGATCACCCGATACCGCACCGAACGCGCCAGCGGAAACGCGAAACCCACATCGGCCACGGCGTCACAACCTCGCCACCGACACCGCACCCCGCGCCATGGCCACCCTGTGCACCGCAGGCCGCACCAGTATCGCCCAAGGCCTCCGCCGGATGGCCCGCGACGCCACCCGGCAGGGGCTCACGGGGCCGCGTTCATCAGGTCGAGCGCGCTCTGCTGCCGGGCCGCGTCGGTCTGGTCGAACGGGCCCGCCCACATCAGCCCGTACGCCTCCGCGCTGTTCCGGTCGTTCGCGTACGCCGCGTTCGCCTGCCGCTGCAGGTAGGCCGGGTACGGATGATCGGGCAGGGCGGCGTTCAGCACCGCCAGGTCCCGGACGTACACGCCCTTGAACGTCGGGCCGTCGAGGCCGCCTCCGCCGGCCGTCTCGCCCGGGTCGCGGAGGATCCCGCCCGGGTTGAGGGCCGCGTTCGTCGTCGACGCGTTCGCCATCGCGCGGGCCTTCGTCAGCAGGCTCGCGTCGCCGGTGGCGCGGTGGAGCTCGGTCAGCGCCGCCAGGGGCACGCCCTGGTTGTAGGTCCAGACGGGCTGGCCGTTGTTGGCGCACGTCGCCGTGTTCAGGCCGTCGTTGACCAGGTTCCCGCTGTTGATCACGCCGCTGCCCGAGAACCACGTCCAGCCCGCGCGGGCGCGCGCCAGGTACGCCGTGTCGCCCGGGATGCGGTTGTGCAGGGCCGCGTTGAGCTGGATGTACAGCGAGTTCGGGATGGCGTTCTTCGTCGTGCGCGAGGTGTTCCACCAGACCCCGCCGCCGCAGACGCCGTCCCAGTACGCGTACATGTGGTCGGCGTCGGCGCGGGCGGTGTTCAGGTAGCGGCCGTCGCCGGTCAGGTCGTAGGCGTCCACCCAGGCCAGGCCCCACCACGCGGTGTCGTCCAGGTAGTCGTTGCGGAAGCTGCCGCCCTGCGCCGACAGGTTCTTCGTGTACGTCGTGTCGATCGCGTAGCGGTAGCTGCCCATACCGCTGATCCGGGCGTTGTCGATGACCGCGGTGAGCGCGTTGGCCGAGTTCCACCACCCGGTCGTGTCGAACAGGCCGGTGCCGAGGTTGTACCGCTCCATCAGGGCCGTCGCCGCCGCGGTGCGGCGGTCCCAGGCGTTCCAGGTCGTCCGGGCCCAGCCGGTGCAGGCGATGGTCCCCGACCCCGCGGGCTGCCCGCACGCGCGCAACAGCCCCACGCCCTTGTTCGCCCAGTCGTCGGCGTTGTACATCAGCGTCCGGTAGCCCGTCGCGCCCGACGGCGTCACGGTGTCGCCGAGCTTGCTGCCCGAGGCCCACGTGCGTCCGGCGTCGAACGAGCGGTCCAGCCAGACGTGGTCGCCGGCGCCGCCGCCGGTGATCGCCGCCCAGCCCATGTCGTCGCCGTCGTCGAGGTGCAGGGAGATCCGGCGTGACCCGGTGGTCGCCGCGCTCCCTTCGCGGTCACCGGGCGACAGCGCCGGATCCCGGGCGTCGCAGTACTTGTCGCAGATCGGGGCGGCGGCCGGGGTCGCGGCCACGGAGGTCTGAGCAGCCGGAGCAGCCGGGGTAGCGGGGGTGGCCGGAGCGGCGGCCAGGGCCAGGGTCGTCAGGAAAGCCAGGAAGTGCATCGGTCACCTTCCGCGCTGAAGGGCGATGCTCCCATTCTGCCGAGCCGATATTATTGGTCCAGTCCTTTGCCGGGACAGGTTCCGGACAGGAATTCACGCCCGCCGCGAGCTCAGCAGCAGCAGGCACAGCACCGCGATCCCGGTGACGAGCCCGGCGACCAGCAGCATCGGGTCCAGGGTTGCCGGTGTCGCCGCGGTCGCCTGCTGCACCGCGGGTGGCGGCTCGGCGGCGGCCGGATTGGCCTGGGTGGCCGGAGCGGCCGGGGTGACGGCGGCCGCGGACGTCGTCGCCGGGGGAGTGTTCCCCGCGGGTGTGGTGGCCACCGGCACCGCGCCGGCCGCGGTCCGGGACGGGAGCGGCCGCGCAGCGGTGCTCGGCGGCGCGGTCGTGGGCGCCGGCAGCACCGTCACCGAGGCCCGCATGTCCGGGTGCACCGAGCAGTAGTACTGGTAGGTGCCCGCCTGCCGGAACGTGTAGCTCCAGCTCTGCCCGGCCGAAAGCTGCGGGCTGCGGAACGCGACCGGCGCGCTCGTCGTGACGACGTCGTGCGGGGCTTCGTCGTACTGCATCCAGGTGACCGTGTCGCCGACCCGGACGGTCAGCGCGGCGGGGGAGAAGGCGTAGCCCTGCATCATGACCTGCTGCGTCGCCGCGGCGGCGGGGCTCGCGAGCGGCACGTTCAGGAACACCAGCAGGCCGGTCACGGCCAGGGCGGCGCGCCTCATCGGACGAACTCGATCGCGATCTCGACGCGCAGCCGCCGGCGGGCCGGCCACCGCCCGAACCGGCCCGCGCGCGGTGGTTTCCGGCGGGCCGGGAGGACGGCTCCGGCGGCCCAGACGACGACGCCGTCCTCGTCCCGGTGCCGGACGTCGCCGCGCAGGCGCACCGCCCGCCCGGCCACGCTGCCTTCGACGACGAACGGGTCCTCGGCGACTTCTTCGGCGGTGAAGGTGAGCTCGTTGCCCCGGAACGCCCGGCGCAGGAAGGGGATCCCGGTCCGCAGCGAACCGGGGTCGAGAGTGACCGTGAGCGCCGAGCCGGGCGTCCAGTGCCCGCCGGTCGCGGTGAGCCGGCCGCGGACCAGGGGCGGGCGTGAGGAAATCTCGATGACGCAGCGGTCGCGGCGCAGGGTGTAGCCGGTCCGGGGCAGGACGGCGGTGTCGGACATGAGGAGTGGCCTCCGGGGATGGGAGCGGGTGGCCCGGCCGGGAACCGGGCCACCCGTGACGACGGCGAGCGTCAGCAGCTCGCCTGGTTCAGCAACGGGGTGAGCACGTTCTCGAGCCACACCGTGTGCGTCTTGATGTACTGGTCGAGGTTCAGCAGATCGGTCACCTGCTGGCCCAGCGACTCTTCGAGGTGTGCGCTCCTGAGGTGCGCGATGATCGGCGCGAGCGTGTCGGTGGCGACCTGGCCCGCCGATCCGTCGAACACCGGGGCGAGCACGGTTTCCAGCCACACCGTGTGGGTCTTGAGGTACTGGTCCAGGTTGAGGATGACCTGCACCTGCTGACCGGGTGAGGTCTCGAGGTGCGCGCTCTTGATGTGGTCGAGGATCGGCTGCAGGACCGCCTTCGGCACGCAGGAGCCGCCGGCCGGGGTGGACGGCATCGGCATCGAGTGGCTCGGTGCCGAAGTCGGCGCGGACGTCGGAGCGGACGTCGGGGTGGAAGTCGGCGGAGCACTGGTCGGGGCCGCGCCGGTCACGGTGACGGTCGCCTTCATGTCCGGGTGGATCGAGCAGTAGTACGAGTACTTGCCCGCCTTGGTGAAGGTGTGGCTGAAGGTCTGGCCGGTCTGCAGGGTCGGCGAGGTGAACTTCTCCGGCCCGTCGGTGACCACGACGTTGTGCGGCGCGGTGTCGTGGTTGGTCCACGTCACCGTGTCCCCGACGTCGATCGTGAGGTCGGCCGGCGAGAACTTGTAACCCATGGCTTCGACCGGCTTGGCGGACGGCGCCGCGGCCGGGGCGGCCCCGCCCGCCTGTTCCTGCGCGAGTCCCCGGTACAGCGGGACGGCCAGGGGACCCTGCTGGGCCAGGGCGGCCAGGTCGACGTTCGCGGCCTGGCCCGGCGCGGCCTGCTCGGTCCGGTCGCCGCGCAGCGTGGCGAGGCTGAACAACGCCGTCGCCAGTGCGAGAACCGCCACGGCGACCGGCCAGCTCCGCCGTCGCCGCACCACCTCCGGCTGCTCGGGGGCGGTGGGGGTGGGGTTGTCCATCGAGGACTCCTTTCGCAGGGCCATCAGCGGCCGGGGCCGGCCGTGACGAGGAAGCTCGCCGCGAGGAGCACCACGAGCACGAGCGTGGTCTCCGCGGCGACGGAATGGACGAAGGGGCGGACGGTGGCGGCGTCCCCGCGCAGGACGACGGCGAAGTCGAGGCGGCGGCCCACCCAGCTGCGGCTGAACTGCGCGGCCAGCAGCACGACGGCGAGCACGGCCAGCTTGACCAGTAGCGTCCGCCCGTAGGCCGTGCCGAACACGCGGCCGACGCTGCCGACGGTCTGCCACGCGAGCACGACGCCCGCGGCGACCACGACGGCGACCGACGTCATCGCCAGCTTCGAGTAGCGGGGGATCACCGAGGCGAGCTCTTCGGGGTCCCGGCGGGCCAGGACGCCGAACAGCAGCACGGCCAGCCCGCCGATCCACGCCGAAGCGCCCGCGAGGTGCGCGAAGTCCGCCAGCTGCGTCAGCCAGGGCCGGGTGCTCTCCACCGCGTGGCCGGTGAGCCCGGTCGTGCGGAGCAGCCCGAGCAGGATCGCCCCGGCCCCGACCCGCCAGGGCAACGCCGTGGCCGCGTCCCGGCCGCGTTGCAGCAGCCAGGCCAGCACCACGCCGCCGAGCAGCCACAGCAGCGCCCTGGCGAACCAGATGCGCCCGAACTGGCTGTCCAGCGCCTGGCCGAGCAGGTCCCAGGCCAGGAAGTCGCCGGGCGGGCGCTGCGCGGCCCACGCCGCCTGCAGGCCGAGGCCGGCGAGCGTGCCGGCCAGGCCGAGGACCCACCCGGTGACCAGCACCGAACGAGCCCCGCGGTGGCCGGCGCCGGCGGGCCAGAGCACGGCGAGGAACAGCAGCCCGCCGGCGAACAGGGTTAGACCGGCGTAGTCGACGGTCCGGGCGAGCACGTACCAGCCCTTGACGGGGTCCACGGCTCACCGTCCACTGGGGACGGTCGGCGTCGGTACCGGCACCATCGCGGGCGTCAGCCCGCCGTCGGCCGCGCGGCAGTAGCCGAGGATCAGGGCGGCGGCCCCGTCCGGCCCGGTCACCCCGAGCCCGGTCGTGAGGGAGCCGAGCAGGGGCAGCCCGCCGACGGTGTCGAGAACCTGTTGCGGCACACCGGCTTGGCACGCGGGCACGTCGTTTCCCGGCGGCGGTGGTGCCGGTGTCGTCGGCTCCGGCGAGGACACCGGGGGAGGCATGGTCCCGGGCTCGGGGGATCCCGGGTCCGCGACCGGAACCACGCCGGTGTCACCGGGCATCGGCGGCATCGACGGCACCGGGTCCGCCGGCCGGCCGCCCACCGGGATGGCGGGCAGCGGGGACACCGGGCCGCCCGTGGGCAGCCGGCCGGCCGGAACCGGTTGCGCGCCGGGGGTTCGCGGTGTGGCGGGGCGGCCGCCGTCCGCGACCGCGGGCGGGGTGGCCGCGGCGGTACCCGGCCGCAGGCCGAGGCCGGAGGCGTAGCCGACGACGATCACGACGGCGCCGGCCAGGCTCGCGGCGATGACGTGGTCACGGCGCAGGGCGGGTCCTCGCACGGTTTCGTCCTCCAGAGAACGGGAATTCGCCCACGGGAAACGCAATTCCGGAGCGGCGGGGAAAGAGCGGGATGTGGGAGCAATAAACCAGCCGCCACGTTTCGCGGGGTGATCTTCACGTGAAGGCCAGGTTAAGTCGAGCGGCCCGCAGACGGCCTGAGCCGGTGAGTTGCTGCGCCGAAAGCCGCTTCTGCTGGACTGTTCGGGTGACCGGGCAGGCGAACCGTCGGAGTAGCTGACCGGTTTGCCCGATCCTTCGGTGGCGGTGCGCCGCGCCGGTGAGAATTGGTTAACACAGCCGTTTCACGACCTCCCGTCATGACCCCGGATCGGGTCGCTACGGTTCCGGCATCGCTCGAATTCCCGAGAAGGCGAGAAAACATGACTTCCCGCTGGTCTTTCCCGGTCCGGATCGCCGCCGCGCTGGCGGCCGCCGCCGGCGCGGTGCTGCTGGGCGCGCCCGCGGCGGCCGCGCACAGCGTCCTGGTGTCCAGTTCGCCGGCCGCCGACGCGTCGGTCGCCGCGGGCCCGGCCGAGGCCGTGCTCGAGTTCGACGAGCCGGTGGAAAACCGGTTCACCGAACTCGCGGTGCTCGGGCCCGACGGGACGTCGCACTGGGAGGCCGGTCCGGCGTCCATTGTGGACGCCCGGGTCTCCGCGCCGCTGTGTCCGCTCGGCCCGGCCGGGGCCTACACCATCCGGTACCGCGTCACGTCCGCCGACGGCCACCCGGTGTCCGGCACCGTCCCGTTCCGGCTCACCGTGGCGGGCCCGGCGGCCGCGGTGCCGGCCGCCGCCGCGGTGGCGAGCCCGGACTCGGACGGCTCGATGCCGCTGTGGCCGTGGCTCACCGGGGGCGCCGTCCTGCTCGGCACCGGGTTCGCGGTCGCCCGGCGGTTGAGCCGCGCGGACGCTTGAGGCCGTGGCCCGGCGGGTATCCCGGGCCCATGACGAATCTCGACGACACCACGACCGCGAAGCTCGACGAATTCGTGCTCGCCCGGCTCGCGGAAGACGAAGAGCGCGTCCGGGCGGGTGAACTGCCGCAGATCGACGAGGCCGAGCGGCGCGGGCGGCTGCGGATCATGTACGCCGACAACGGCGACGGCCTGCTGCTGGCCGGCGGGCCGGTCGAGGCCATGGAGGACCGGCACCCGGTGCCGTTCGCCGAGAAGGCCGAGTTCCTGCGCCGCGAAATCCGCGACGTCCACGACGACGCCTCCGTCAAGCTCATCGCGTCGGTGTACGAAGCCCACCCCGACTGGCGCGACGAGTGGCGCCCGTGAGCTGATGTCCGCGCGGCAGGCGGGTCCGCGGATCTTCGCCGACCGGGAGGACGGCGGCCGCCGGCTCGCGGGCGAGCTGCGGCGCCGGGCCTGGGCCGACCCGGTCGTGCTCGGGCTCGCCCGCGGCGGCGTGCCGGTGGCCGCCGTCGTGGCGCGGTGGCTCGGCGCCGAACTGGACGTCGCGGTCGCCCGCAAGATCGGCGCGCCGGGCCACCGCGAATACGGCGTCGGCGCGGTCACCCGGGACGGACCGGCGATCTACGACGAGACTGCTCTGCGCGCGCTGAGGCTGACCGCCGCGCGGATGGCCCGGGCCGAGGCCCACGAACGGGCGGAAGCACGCCGCCGGCTCCAGCACTACCGAGCCGGCCGGGCACCCGCCGGTCTCACCGGCCGTGACGTCCTCCTCGTGGACGACGGGCTCGCGACCGGCGTCACCGCGACGGCGGCGCTGCGCGACCTCCGTGCGGCCCGGCCGCGGACGCTCGTCTTCGCGGCCCCCGTCGCCGCTCCCGGCGCGGTCACGCGGGTGCTGGGCGAAGCCGACGACGTCGTCTGCGTCAGCGAACCGCCGGACTTTCGCGCGGTCGGTCAGTGGTACGCCGATTTCCGCCAGCTGGGCGACGACGACGTGCTGAACCTGCTCAGTTCGTGACCCGGCGCGCTCCTAAGAGGACCGCCGGTGACGTGCTGCTCCACTCGGGGAGCCCCGGATTGACCCTGTGGGTGACGGGGTATCACCCGATGGGGCACCGACCGAAGGGGCGGGAGCGGGATGAGCGAACGGGACGGGCTTGGCGCGGCAGCGCGCGGGCTGCGGCAGTATCTGCTGGCCGTCGCGGCCAAGCTGGACGCACCCGCTTGGTTCTGCGAGGTGGACGTCCCGGCCGGAGCGTACGTCGCACTGGAGCGGCGGCTCGCCCGGTTCCCGGCCCACGAGACGGCGCTGCTGTGGGACGAACGTGACGGCTGGGCCGCCGCGGTCGAGTCGTCGACCGGGGATGACGTCATCGTGCTGGCCTACTTGGGCGACGACGTGCTGCCGCCGCCGGAAGCCGTCGTGGAGTTCGTGGCGGGCTTGTACGGCGAGAAGTACCCCGGGCGCCCGGATCCCCCGGACTTCCGCAGACCCGGCACCGCGGACGGCTTCGAGGAGCGGTTGGCCGCCTACGCCGGCGACCCGGTCGGGCAAGCCTGACCCGGGCGGGCCGCGCGCCCGTCGAGCCGAGTGCGCAGTGCCCGGCCGAACCAGGTGAAGACCGGTTCCAGATCCGGCAGCGCGGGCCAGCCGTTGATGGCGGCCACCAGCTGCCAGTACCGCGTGACACGACGATCGCCGGCGACCTCGAGCCGTTCGAGGATCCACCACTTCAGCCGGTCGTCGTCGGCCTTGCCGAAAGTCTCGGCGTAGCGCGCGCCGAGCGTGGCGACGATGCCGGCGGCCGGCTCGGAGTCCGGGTCGATCCCTGCGGCCAGCGCCCGGCCGACTTCTTCGCGCACGGCCTCGGTCAACTCGTGGTGCAGGCCGGTCGTGTCCCCCTCGGCGCGCTGGGCCGCCTGGTATTCGGCCATCCGCCGGACGGCGGCCCGGAACCCGGTGTCCTGGACCAGCTCCACGAGTTCCATCCACGCCTCGACCTGTTCGGGCGTGGCGTCATCGGGCAGCTCCGGCATGCTCGAACGCAGCAGCTCCACCATGGCGGGATTGGCGTCGAAACCGCCGAAGGTGTCATCGATGAAGTCATGGATGAAGCGACGCCGTTCGGCGTCGGACAGGTTCACCAGTTTGTGCATCAGATCCATCTCCTGAGGGGTCGATCCCCGCTTCGCGACCGCGGCCAGCACGGCACGCCGCAGGCGCAGGGCCCGGATCTGCACGTCGAGCGCCGCCGCATGCGCCGCGGCAACCTCGGCCAGCGAGGTCTCATCGGCCAGCACGCGCCGGACGGTGGCCAGATCGACGTCCAAGGCACGGAGCGTGCGGACCAGTTCCAGGCGGGCCAGGGCAGCCATGTCGTACAGGCGGTAGCCAGCGGGGTTGTGGCAGGTCGCCGGAACGATCCCCTTGTCGGAGTAGAACCGGATCGTCTTGACGGACAGCCCGGTCCGCGCGGCCAGTGCCCCGATGGTGAGGAGGTTCTCGTCGTCCATGCCCCACAGCCTGCCGTCTCCCCTCGAGGGAGACTCAACGCGAAACCGGGGGCGGTTTCAGCGGGCCGGCAGCACGCAGAATTCGTTGCCTTCCGGATCAGCGAGCACGATCCACGGGTCGTCGTCCGGATCGTCGAGGACCTTCGCCCCGAGCATCACCAAGCGTTCGACCTCCGCCCGCTGGTCGCCCGCCACCGGTGCCAAGTCGAGGTGCAGCCGGTTCTTGACGGTCTTCTCCTCCGGCACCGGCTGGAACAACAGCGCCGGTCCGTCGTCGAAGTCGACCTGGCGGTAGGTGAGCCCATGGGAGTCGGTCCACGTGCGGGTTTTCCCACTGCCCAATGCCGCGGCCCAGAACTCGGCCAGCAGGTCCGGCTGACGGCAGTCGATCGCCACGGCCAGGATGCGGGCCGCCGTCACGAATCCGCCACTATCCGGTTGATGGCTTCGGCGACCAGGTCCGGTTCGGACACCGTCACCGTCAGTCCCGGGTGGCGGAGCAGTCCCCACGGGTCGATACCCCGGACGGGTTCCCGGAACCGGAGGCACACGCCGCCTTCCGTGGTCGTTCCGAAGGTCAGGCCGCGGTCGGCGAGCGAAAGCCGGACGCCGAAGACGCGGAGAGCGCGGTACGGGCCGGTCGCTTCCGCTCCGGCGAGGTTGCTCAGCGGCGTCTCGACCAGCCACGGCCCGAACCGGACGCGCAGGCCGGCGGCGTCCAGCTCCAGCCCGGCGCGCGCACCCAGAAGTCTGCGCACCCACGGGAATCCGACGGCGAAGTCCGCGTGCAGCCGGTAGTGCACGACGACGGCGGGCTCACCCACCACCGCCTCACTCGTGGTCATGTGCCGCCGCCCGACGGCGGGATGTCCGGTTCGCGGTGCATGGGAACCTCCTTGGCGCGGTGTTCTTCCCCGGCTACCCGGCCACCACGGGCCGAAACGACCGGGATCACCGCGAACGCGCGGCCGTCCGGTTGACCGCCCGCGCCGCGACGATGCCGAGCACCAGCGCGGCGGCCGCGGTCAGCCCGTGCAGCCAGTTGTCCGCCCAGTTCAGGTTGATCGGGTCCTCCGGGTTGACGAGCGCGGTGGCGAGGATGCCGTACGCGGTCATCCCGGTGAACCCGACGAACAGCACCCAGCAGTAGATGAGCGCCCCGCTGCGCCGGGTCGCGGCGAGCAGCCCGAGCACCCCGACCGCCGTGTGGACGAGGTTGAGCAGCGGGGTCACGCTGAAGATCCAGACCGTGCGGCCGGTCTCGTGGCCGACCGCGGCGGTTTCCGGGGTCAGGAACCCGGCGATGCCCAGCACGAGGTAGAGCAGCCCGAGGACGGCGACGACCGGGCGGAGCCAGGACGCTGCGGTCCGGGAGCGGATTTCGGCGGATGACATGGGGGTCTCCTTCCCTTCGCGGCCGGATACCCCGTCACGCGTGCGGAAAACGGACAAGTGGAAGGGGCCGGACGGCGGGCTGGGGGTTCCGCCGTCCGGCCCACGGCCGGGGCCCGCGCCGGTCCCTGCAGCCAGGACGCGGGCCCCTGGTCTCACGGGGAACGCCAGTCGTGATCGCGGTAAGCGGTCCCGTGCTGGGCGCCCATCAGCAGCAGGCCGCCGTCGACGACGAGCGACGTGCCGGTGATGTAGCCGGCCGCCGGGGTCGCCAGGAACGCGACCGCGGCCGCCACTTCGCCCGCGTGGCCGGGACGGCCCAGCGGGATGCCGGGCCGGTCCTGCTCGCGCGGGTCGGCGTCGGCCTGTCCCGTCATCGGCGTCGAGATTTCGCCCGGGGCCACGGAGTTCACGGTGATGCCGTGCTGGGCCAGCTCCAGGGCGAGCACCTGGGTCAGTGCGCCCGCACCGGCCTTCGCGGCGCAGTAGGGTGCGGCACCGACGCGGGGCACGTGCTCGTGGACGCTGGTGATCGTGATGATCCGGCCGCCGTGCCCGGCGTCGATCATGTGCCGGGCCGCGCGCTGCGAAAGCAGGAAGACGCCGTCGAGGTCGACGTCGAGGACCTGGCGCCACTTTTCGTAGTCGAGGTCCACGGCGAGTTGGCTGCTGCCCGTGCCGGAGCAGTTGACCAGGACGTCGATGCCGCCGAGGTCCTCGGCGAACGCGTCGACGACGTCGGCGGCGCCGGGCAGCTCGGTCAGGTCGAGCTTCCGGACGTGCGCGGTCACGCCGCGCGAACGGACCTCCGCGGCGGTTTCCTCCGCGCCGTCGGCGTCGGAGTGGTAGGTGATGCCGACGTCCAGGCCACCGCCGGCGAGGGCGACGGCAACCGCGCGGCCGATGCCGGAATCGGCACCGGTGACGACGGCACGCCGCGGCGAAGCGGCTTCGGCGGGTAGGGGCGCCGGGAGCGACACGGGCGGCTCCTTTCGTTCCCGGTCGGCTACCACCCCCGCCGGGGACTAAACGCGGCGGCCGGCGTGTGTCGGCCGGACGGCGGGGTAACCGCGCCGCTCCCGAACGGAAGGAAAAGTTCCCGTGAGCAAGCCGAACCCGATCGAACTGCAGAAGTACCTCTCCGGCGTCGACTACCCGGCGAAGCGGGCCGACCTGGTGCGGGCGGCCGAGAAGAACGGCGCCGACCCGGCCACGTTGGACGTCGTGCGCAGCCTGCCGGACCGGACCTACGAGGGGCCGAGCGGCGTGAGCAAGGAGATCGGCGGCTGACGTCGCCCGCGGCCCGGGCTGCGTGCCCGGGCCGCGCTCACCGCGCTACCTCGGCGGTCTCCGGAGCGACGGCGCCGGGCAGCGCCAGGGCCGTCACCGCGCGGCAGACGTCGGCGGGGTCGATCGTGTCGAGGCAGGGGTGGCCCGGCACCGGGCAGACGCGGGCGCGGGTGGCGCGGCAGGGGGCGTGCTGGTCGCCGAGCACCACCGTGGGCACACCGTAGGGCGCCCACCGCTCCTGCGGCACGACCGGGGCGAACAGCGAAACCACCGGGGTGCCCGCCGCCGCGGCGAGGTGCGCGGGGCCGGTGTTGGGCGCCACCACCACGCGGGCGCCGGACAGCACCGCCGCCAGCTCCGGCAGGGACGTCCGGCCGCCGAGGTCGACCGCCGACGTCCCGGCCACCTCACGGGTCAGCGCGCGCTCCGACGGCGCGCCCGTCACGAGCACCCGGTGCCCGTCGGCGGCCAGGGCCCGTACCGTTTCGCGGCTCCAGGCCGCCGATGGCTGGCGGGCGGGCACCGACGCCGCGGGGTGCACCACGACGTACGCGCCGCCGCCGGTCAACTGGGCGGTGTTCGGCAACGGGCGCCGCAGCGTCAGGGCGCCGTGGTCGTCCGGCGGCAGCGAAAACCCGGCCGCTTCGGCGAGCGACAGCATGCGGACGGGCTCCGGTGGATCGCCGTCGACGCGGTGGCGCAGGTCGAGCAGGCTGCCCGGGTAGTCCTCGGAGATCGCGCCGATCCACGGCACCCCGGCCTGCCGCAGCAGCAGCGCCAGCGGCAGCGGGGACTGGTGGAACGACGTCAGGACCAGCGCGCGGCCGAACGACTTCGACCGGATCAGCGAGACGAACGCACCGGTGTCCTCGGCGGTCACCGGCGGCGGGTCGGGGTCGATCCAGGGCGCGGTCCAGGTGAGCACCTCGGCCACGCCCGGCAGCAGTTCGCCGGCGGCGCGGCCGTGCGGTCCGGTCAACAGCGTGACCTGCGCCCCGGACGCCGCGACCGCGCGGATGCAGGGCCCGGCGAGCAGGACGTCCCCGAGGTTGTCCTGGCGGGCGACGAGCACCCGGGTCATCCGGCGACCCCGGCGACGCGCAGCGCCTCGGACAGGTCCCGGGCGACGGCGGCATCCCGGCGGGCCCGCGCGATCTCCGGTTCGAGCGTGCGGTGCGTCGGCACCAGCACCGCGCGGGCGCCGGCCGCCAGCGCGGCATCGACGTCGGCGCCGGTGTCGCCGATGACCACGCAGGAGGCGGGGTCGACGCCGAGCTCGACGGCGGCGCGCAACACCATGCCGGGCGCGGGTTTGCGGCACGCGCAGCCGTCGCCGTCGTCGTGGACGCAGACCTGCCAGGTGCCGAACGGGCCGAAGAGCTCCTGGACGCGGGCGTTCACCGCGTCGAGCTGCTCCCGCGTGATCAGTCCTTTCGCGACACCGGACTGGTTGCTCACCACCCCGACCGGGATGCCGCGCTCCCGCAGCCCCCGGACGAGCTCGACCGCGCCGGGCACCGGGCGGACGCCGTCCGGGTCGTTGAGGTAGGGGACGTCGACGATCAGCGTGTCGTCCCGGTCGAACAGCACCGCGACCTCGGGCCGGGGCCGCCGGGCCGCGATCTCCCCGCGCAGCCGGTGGTAGCACGCGGCGGGCGGGATCAGGGCGCTGGTGACGACCATGCGCGCCACTTCGCCGGGGGTGCGCGGGCCCGGCAGGATCCGGCGGGTGGCGAACTCCGCCGTCAGCCCGGCCCAGACCCCGGCCGCGAGCAGCGCCTTGCCGTGGTGGCGCAGCACCGGCAGCGCGAGCGCGGCCAGACCGGCCACTGTGGACAGTGCGTGCAGCCCGAGCCGGCCGTGCCCGGCGCCGGTGCGCTGCCGCCAGAGGACGCCGTGCTTGGCCCGCATCAGCGCGTTGTCGGCGTTGCCGCGCTGGGCTTTCAGGCTGGAGAAGAACCCGGCCCGCCGGGCCGGGTGCGTGGTCAGCCGTTCGCCCTGGTCGATCCGGTGCCCGGCTTCGGCGACCCGCAGCGCCAGGTCGGAGTCTTCGCGGAAGGCGCGTGGGAACCGCTCGTCGAAACCGCCCGCTTCGACGAGCGCGCGACGGCGGTAGGCCATGTCCGCGGTGATCCACCGGGCGTGCTCGAGGCCCGCGGTGCCGCGCTCGTCGTCCGTCGGCCGCCGGTCCGCCGGCAGCGGGACGGTGATGCGGCCCTGGGAGGCGGCCACGTCCGGCGGCAGCGAGCCGAGGTCGGCGGCGAGCTGCCGCGCCCAGTCCGGGGCGAGCACGACGTCGTCGTCGACGAACGCGATCCACTCGCTCTTCGCGGTGCGCCAGCCGAGGTTCCGCGCCGCCGCCGGCCCGCGCCCGCCGGAGCGCAGCACGCGGACGCCGCCGGGGACGTCGAGATCGGACCCGCCGGGGCGGTCGTCGACGACGAGGATTTCCGCCGGCCGCGGGTCGGGCCCGCCGAGAAGGGTTTCCAGGAGTGGCCGAAGCGTCTCGCGGCCCGTCGTGGGGATCACCACGGTGTAGTCGAGCGAAGCAGTCACCGGAACCGGATACCCGGGGCGGGGGTGATCAAACGGCGTGTCGAAGCCGCCGCGCGCGGGTATCCGGCAGGCGACGAGAAGGAGGTGCGGATGACCGCGGGGACGATCGAAATCCGGAACCCGGCCGACGGCAGCGTGGTGGGCACGGTGCCGGCCGCGGGCGAAGCCGAGATCGACGCGGCGCTCGCGCTGGCCCGCCGGACCCGGACGCAGTGGGCCCGGACGCCGGCCGCCGAACGCGGGGCGTTGCTGCACACCGCGGCGGAGCGGCTGCGGGCCCACGCCGACGAGCTGGCGAACACGAACGAAGCGGAGACCGGCAAGCCCCGGGACGAAGCCCGCGAAGGCGTCCTCGCCGGGGCGGGCACGTTGGCCCAGTACGCCGAGCTCGGGCCGGTCCACCGCGGCCGCAGCCTGCTCGGCGACGTCGGTGCGACGGATCTGATGGTGCCCGAGCCGCACGGCGTGGTCGTGGCGCTCACGCCGTGGAACGACCCGGTCGCGGTCGCCTGCGGGCTCTTGGGGGCGGCGCTGGTCACCGGGAACACGGTGGTGCACAAGCCGAGCGAGCGCGCCCCGCACACCGGGCAGCTGCTCGGCGATGTGCTCGGTGGCGTCTTCCCCGAGGGCGTGCTGCAGACCCTGCAGGGCGACGGCGGGGTCGGCGCGATCCTGGCGATGCGTGCCGACGTCGACGTCATCGCCCACGTCGGCAGCACGGCGACCGGCCGGTCGATCGCCGCGAGCGCGGCCGCGACGGGCGCGAAGACGTTGCTGGAGAACGGCGGCAACGACCCGCTGGTGATCGACGAGGACGTCGACCCGGCGTGGGCGGCCGGCCAGGCGGCGCTGGGATCGTTCGCCAACTCGGGCCAGATCTGCGTGGCGGTCGAGCGGATCTACGTGTGTGCGGCGATCGCCGAGCCGTTCCTTGCGGCACTGGTGAAGGAGGCCGAGTCGCGGACGCTGGCCCCGCTGGTCGACCGGCGGCACCGCGACCACGTGCATTCGCACGTCTCCGACGCGGTCGCCCGCGGCGCCCGGCTGCTGACGGGCGGGTCGGTCCCGGACGGTGCGGGAGCGCACTACCCGGCCACGGTCCTGACCGGCTGCGCGCCGGATCTGCGCGTGATGACGGAAGAGACGTTCGGCCCGGTGGCGCCGGTCCGGGTGGTGGAGAGTTTCGACCAGGGCCTGGCCGAAGCGGCCACGGGCGACTACGGACTGGCGGCGACGGTGCTGACGGCCTCGATGGCCCACGCGCAGCGAGCGTGGCGCGAGCTGCCGGCGGGCACGGTCAAGGTGAACAACGTGTTCGGCGGCGCCCCGGGCGGAGCGGCGCACCCGCGTGGCCGCAGCGGCAACGGGTACGGCTACGGGCCGGAGCTGCTCGACGAGATGACCCAGACGAAGCTCGTGCACATCGCCCCGCCCGCATGACCGGACAGAGGGAAAGACCGGGCGAGGACCGGCTGGGGGAGGGGGAACGGCACGATCGGGTTTCCGGTGGCCGGGATGAGCGAAGCAGCGATTCCTCGCCGGAGGGGCAGCGGCACGCCCGCACCCCGGCGCGCCGGTTCGCTCGCATGCTCCGCCCGCCGAGCGCCGAAAACTCCTCATCGGACGAAGAACGCCACGACCGGACCCCCGTCAGCTGGATCGCCCGCGCTGTCCGCGTCCCCGGCCGCGAACGCCGGATCCTCGTCCAGAGCGCCAAAGCCACCCTCGCCGCGACCGCGGCCTGGCTGCTGGCCACCCTCGTCCTCCGGCTGCCGCAACCCTTTCTCGCTCCGTACGCGGCCGTTTTCCTCGTCGAAGCCACCGTCTACCGGTCGCTGCGGGGGTGGCTCCAGCAGGTCGGCTCGGTCGCGTCCGGTGTCGTCCTCGCCGCCGTTGCGGGCCAGTTCATCCCGTGGCAGGCCGTCGCCCTCGCCACCGTGGTCTTCCTGGGCCTGCTCGCCGGGAGCTGGCGGCGGTTCGGCGACTCCGGCGTCTGGGTCGGCGTCACCGGCATGCTCGTGATCTCCTACGGCACCGCCCGCGAACCCGTCCTGCTCGGCGACCGCCTGCTCGAAACGGCGCTGGGCGCGGCCATCGGCGTCGCGGTCAACACCCTGATCTTCCCGCCCCTCTACGGCGAACGGCTGGCGGCGGCGGCCGGGCGGCTCGGGAAAGCGCTGGCCGACCTCCTGGAGTCGCTGTCCGACCTGATCCGCCGGGACGAGCCGCCGGAAGACCTCGACGGCCTGCTGTCCCACGAGCAGGACACGCGCAGCCAGGTGCTGGCCGCCGAAGAGGCCGTCGGCCTGACGCGGGAAGGGCGGATGCTGAACCTGCGCCGCGCGCGGCCCTCCGCCGGGACGCGCCACGAGCGTCCCCTTCGGACACTCATCGGGCTCTGGCCCGCGGTGTCGCAGCTGCTCGCCGCGGTGCGCACGACGGCGGGCCGGCGGGAGCACCCGTTCGAGTACCCCTGGCCGGACGCGCGCGAGTTGCTGGCCGACCTGATGCACCACCTGGCCGGCGTCGTGCAGTCGGTGGCGACGGCCGGGGAACCGGTCGAGCTGGACGAAGGCCGCGCCCTGCTCGAAAAGCTCGAGAAGCGCCTGGTGACGGCGGAAGAAGACGGCGTCCCGGCCCGGCTGGGCCTGGGGACACTGACGCTGCCCGCGCGGCTGCTCCTCGAACAGCTGGAGAGACGCTGAACGCTACTGGACCGCGACCGCTTCGGCTTCGGCTTCGGACCGGTGCCGGCGGCAGGCCGTGCACACCATCGTCTGGCCCAGCAGCGTGCCGTCACCGGACAGCAGCCGCGCGACGTGCAACGTGGGCAGGCCGCACTCTTCGCAAGGGATCGGTTTGCTGTCGCGGCTGATCATGACACGGTTCGGCATGGTGGAGCCCCCTGACGCGGATGGACGATCTCAGGGGGTTACCCACGTGGCCTGCGCCACACTCGTCCGGCCCAGTGATGTCACTCGAATGGAGTAATCACTTGACCGGGTACTGCTGCTCGCGCAGCACCGTGGCCAGGTGGACGGCGTTGCGCACCAGGGTCGCGTTCGTCGAGGCCACGGCCTCCGGGGTCTCCTCGAGGTCCTGGTAGTCGCCGCCCTGCATGGCTTCGCCGTTCCAGTAGGTCGCGCCCTGGGCCGGCACGGTGAAACCGACGTCGTTCAGCGCCTGGAACAGGTCCGCGATGATCTTGTGGGCGCCGTCCTCGTTGCCGACGACCGCGGCCACCCCGACCTTGCCGAACATCGCCGGCCGGCCCTCGTCGTCCGTTTCGGACAGCTCCGCGTCGAGGCGCTCCAGGACCCGCTGCGCCACGCTCGACATGTGGCCGACCCACGTCGGGGTGGCGATCAGCAGGACGTCCGCGGCGGCGATCTTCCGCCGGATATCGGGCCATTCGTCGCCCTCGCCCATGTCAGCCTCGACGCCCGGGCGGACGTCGTGGTCGACCACGCGGACCAGCTCGCCGGTCGCCCCGCGTTCGGCGAAGAGGTCGAGCAGCTGCCGCGCGATGAGGTCGCTGCTCGACTTCGCCGGCGACGGCTTGAGCGTGCAGGTCAGCGCGAGGACGCGCAGGGTCATGACTGCCTCCTGGGATGGGTGCCGACGCCGATGTGGGCGAATCCGGCCTCGGCGAGGACATCGGGATCGAGCAGGTTGCGGGTGTCGACGACGACCGCCCGGTCGGCCGCGGCGGCCAGCCGGGCCCAGTCGAGGTCCCGGAACTCGGGCCACTCGGTGAGCACGACGAGCGCCGCGGCGGCCTTGGCCACCAGGTACGGGTCGTCGACGACCTGGACCGCCTCGGTGTCGGGCACGGACCTGACGGCCGGGTCGTGCGCGGTCAGCTCGGCGCCCGCGCGGGCGAGTTCGGCCGCCACGCCGAGGGCGGGGGAGTCGCGCAGGTCGCCGGTACCCGCCTTGAACGCCAGGCCCAGCAGGCCGATGCGGGCTCCGGCGAGGGACCCGGCGGGAGTACCCGTCACGGCCTGCCGCACGGCCCGCACCACCCGGGCGCGCTGCCGGGCGTTGACGCGGACCGCGTCGCGCAGGATGCCGAAGTCGACGCCCGCCGCCTCGGCCGCGTGCAGCAGGGCCTTGGTGTCCTTCGGCAGGCACGAGCCACCCCAGCCGGGGCCGGGGGCGAGGAACTCCGGGCCGATCCGCGCGTCGAGGCCCATGGTGCGCGAGACCTCGCGGACGTCCGCGCCGAACCGCTCGCACAGCTCGGCCAGGACGTTCACGTAGGACAGCTTGACGGCGAGGAACGCGTTGCTCGCGTACTTCGCGAGCTCGGCGCTGGCCGAGTCGGTCGCCACCACCGGGGCGCCGGTCGGCTCGTACAGCCGGGCGACCCGCCGGGCCGCCGGCGAGTCCGCCGGGTCGGTGCCGACGACGACCCGGTCCGGGTGCAGGAAGTCGTCGACGGCGTGCCCTTCGCGGAGGAACTCGGGATTGGCCACGACCGGCAGGTCGTCGCGGCCCAGCAGGCGGGGCAGCCGCGCCGCGGTGCCGACCGGGACGGTCGACTTGGTGACCACCACGCAGCCGGGCCGCAGCAGCCGCCCGAGCTGCGGCACGACGTGTTCGAGCACGCCGAGGTCGGGGCGGCCGTCCTCGGCGGGCGGCGTGGGCAGGCACAGGAAGACGAGGTCCGTGCCGTACAGCTCCGCCTGGGCGGTGGTGAAGCTCAGCGTCCGGTCGGCGAGGCCCTGGCCGACCAGCTCGGCCAGGCCGGGTTCGGCGATGGCCACCACGCCCCGGCCCAGTTCGTCCACTTTGGACTCGTCGGCGTCGACGCAGGTGACCCGGTGCCCGAGCCGCGCGAAGCACGCGGCACTCGTCAGCCCGACGTAGCCCGCGCCGACGATCCCGATGTGCTCAGCCATGCGCCACCCTCGCTTCGAGGGCCGCCCGCGTCGCCGCGAGCACGCGCTCTTCGCCGAGCAGCAGCAAGCCGTCGTCGGGTTCTTCGCCGTGCGGGTCGCCGACGTTGCCGGCCCAGAGCACGACGTGCTGCCGCGCGGACGGCGGCGGGCCCCACAGCCGGGGCGGGGTCGGGCCGAACAGCAGCACCGACGGCGTGCCGAACGCCGTCGCGAGGTGCCCGACACCGGTGTCGCCGCAGACCACGAGCGCCGCCCCGGCCACCAGCGCGGCCAGTTCCGCCAGGCCGGTGCGCCCGGCCAGCACGGCGTCCTCGCCGAGCCCGGCCGCCGCGGCGATCGAAACCGCCAGGTCGCGTTCGGCGGCGCTGCCGGTGAGCACGACGCGGTGCCCGCGCGCGGCGAGGTCCCGCACGACGGCCGCGAACCGCCCGGGCGGCCAGCGCCGGGCCGGGAACGCCGCGCCCGGGTGCACCACGACGGCGTCCGGGGCCGGGCCCGGGCCCGGCGGCACGGGCAGGGCCAGCGCCGACCGGTCCGCCGCCAGGTGGTGGTATTCGACGAGCCGGCACCAGCGGTCGACCTCGTGCAGGTCGTCGCGCCACTGAAGGCCGGGTACGTCGGGGAAGTCGGGGTGGCGGTGGGTCAGCAGCTCGGCCGGGTCGGCGGCCATGAGGTCGTGGATGCTCTCCGGGCCGCTGCCGTGCAGGTTGACGGCGAGCCGTGGCGGCGGGCCCGGCCAGGCGAGCTCGCCGAGCTTCGGGGTCGGCAGCAGCTCGTCGACCGCGTCGATCAGCTCCACCAGGTCCCGCAGGCTTTCCGGCGCGGCCAGCACCAGCCGGTCGCCGGGATACGCCGCCCGCAGGGCGCGCAACGCGGGCACCGCCGTCAGCAGGTCCCCGACGCCGAGCGCGCGCAGCACGAGGACCGCGGCACTCACGGCCACGACCCCTCCTCCGACGCGCACACGACCATCTCGCGGACTTCGGCGCCGGGCGGCTGCTGCAGCGCGAAGACGACGGTGTTCGCGACGTGCTCGGGCTGGTTGAGCTTGGCGTCCGGCGGCGGCTTGTACTGGTCGGTGCGGTCGTCGAAGAAGTGCGTCCACATCCCGCCCGGGATGAGCAGCGTGACGCCGACGCGCCCGGCGAGCTCGGCGGCGAGCGCCCGGGTGAAGCCGACGACGCCGAACTTCGAGGCGCAGTAGGCGGTCGCGTCGCTCACCGCCTTGATGCCCAGGGTGGAGGCGACGGTGACGACCGTGCCGTGCGAACGTTCCAGGTACGGGAGCGCGGCGCGGATCACCGCGGCCGTGCCGAACAGGTTCACCTTGACGACCCGCTCCCAGGCTTCGGTGGGCACTTCGCCGAGCCGGCCGCAGGCATCGGTGCCGGCCGCGGTGAAGACACCGTCCAGGCCGCCCGCGCGCTCGGCCAGCTCGCGCACCGCGGCCTCGGTCGCGGCGGTGTCGGTCAGGTCGGCTTCGACGTATTCGGCCGGGTCGTCCGGGCGGACCCGGTCGAGGACGTACGGGGTGCCACCGGCCTTGCGGACGGCGTCGACGGTGGCGGCACCGAGGCCGGACGCGCCACCGGTGATCAGGACGTTGCCGAGGGGTCGCATCGCTCTCCTTCGCGGGCAGAGGATCGGGCGCTGGGATCAGGCACTGGCCGCCGCGGCGACCAGCCGGGAGGTCGAGTAGCCGGGCACGGTCGGGACGAGCACGACTTCGCCGCCGTGCCGTTCGACCACTTCGCGTTCGGGCAGGTCCGCTTCGGCGTAGTCGCCGCCCTTCACCCAGACGTCCGGGCGCAGCTTCTCCAGGACGGCGGTGGGCGACGGCTCGTCGAAGACGGCGACGGCGTCCACAAAGGACAAAGCGTTGAGGAGCCGGGCGCGGTCGCGGTCGTGGACCAGCGGGCGGCCGGGACCCTTGAGACCCCGCACCGACGCGTCGGAATTGAGGCAGACGACGAGGGCGTCGCCGAGGGCGCGCGCCTGCCGCAGCAGGCTCACGTGCCCGGGGTGCAGCAGGTCGAAGCAGCCGCCGGTGGCGATCAGCCGGCCGCCGGTGCCGCGGATCCGCTCGGCGAGGCCGAAGGCGTCGGTCGCCGGCTGCGGGTCGGGCACCGGGCCGTCGTCCGTGGACAGCGCGGTCGTGCCGCCGGCGGCGACGAACCGGGCGGCCGCCTCGACCGCCGTCACCACGGCTTCGGTCGTGTCAGCGCCGCCGAGCAATGCGGCGGCGGCCGCGGCGGCGAATCGGTCGCCCGCACCGCACGTGTCGGGCGCGGTGTGGCCCGGCAACCGCGCGGCGGCGGGGATCGGGACGGTCGTTTCGCCGAGGCCGTCGGCCAGCACCGCACCGCGGGCCCCGGTGGTCACCGCGACCGCGTCGGCGTGCCAGTGGCCGCGCAGCAGCTTGGCGAGCTCGGCCGGCTCCTCGTGCCCGGCGAGCACCGCACGCGCCTCGGCGAGGTTCGGGGTGACCAGCCGCGCGCCGGGCACCGGCTGGGCGCCGCGGGGGTGCGGGTCCCAGACCACCGGGATCCGCTCGGCCAGCTCCCGCAGCAGCCGCCGGACGTCCGGGTTGCGCGTCAGGCCGCGGCCGTAGTCGGCCACGAGGATCGCGCCGGCCTCGGCCAGGACGTCGTGCACCCGGGCGGGCAGCGGGTCGGCGGTCGCCGTGCCGTCGCCGGAATCCAGGCGCAGCAACGACTGCCCGCCCGCGCGGATCCGGGTCTTGCACACCGTCGTGCCGCGCAGCGGCAGCGGCAGCACGGTGACGTCCGGTTCCAGCAGCCCGGTGAGCGCGTGGCCGCCTTCGTCGTCGCCGAGCGGCGTGACCAGCACGACCTCGGCCGCCGAGCGGGCGGCCAGCAGCGCGGCCAGGCCGGCCCCGCCGGGGCGGCGGCGCCGGGCCGTCAGGTCGACCACCGGCACCGGCGCCTCCGGGCACAGCCGCTCGGCGGTGCCTTCGGCGTCGACGTCCAGCAGCGTGTCGCCGAGGACGACCAGCGGCTTCACGCGGTGACCCCGAGCGCGTCGTCGAGCGCCGCGCACAGGCCGTGCACCAGCGCCAAGTGCATTTCCTGCACGGTCGCGACGGTCGGCGCTTCGACCGTCACCGCGTCGTCGCACAGGGCGGCGAGGGGGTTGGGGGCCGGCCCGGTCAGCGCCCACGTCGTCACGCCCAGTTCCTGCGCCGCCTTCGCGGCGGCGACGACGTTCTGGCTGCCACCGCTGGTGGACAGGCACACCAGGACGTCACCCGGCCGCCCGTGCGCCTGCACCTGGCGGGCGAAGACCTCGTGGTCGCCGTAGTCGTTGACGATCGCCGTGGTCGCGGACGTGTCCGCGTGCAGCGCGATGGCCGACAGGGGACGGCGTTCGTGGCGGAACCGGCCGACGAGCTCGCCGGTCAGGTGCTGGGCCTCGGCCGCGCTGCCGCCGTTGCCGCAGGCGAGCAGCTTGCCGCCGGCCTCGAACACGCCGGCGAGGTGCCGGCCCCACGCGGTTATCTTGGGGGCGGACTGGCGGGCCCGGCCGGCGGCTTCGGCCAGCGCGGCGAGATGTTCCTCCATCACGGCACCTCCTTCTCCTCCGGCGACGCCGCGCCGGTCCGAGTGGGTCGGGGACGCCGGAGCACGAACGGCCCCAGCGCGAGCAGGTCGATCGGGGCCGAGCCGAAGCACTCCAGCGCGTCCCGGGGCGAGTCGACCATCGGGCGGCCCGCGGTGTTGAGACTGGTGTTGATCACGACCGGCAGGCCGGTCCGGCGCTCGAACCCGGCCAGCATCCGGGCCAGCACCGGGTTTTCGCGTTCTTCGACGGTCTGCACCCGGGCCGTGCCGTCCACGTGGGTGACGGCCGGGATGCGGTCGCGCCATTCTTCGGCGACGTCGTGCACGAAGAGCATGTAGGGGCTGGGCAGCGGGCCGCGGGTGAAGATCTCGGCCGCCCGCTCGGCGCGCACCATCGGCGCCACCGGGCGGAACTGCTCGCGGCCCTTGACGTCGTTGAGCCGCTCGAGGTTCTCCTTGCGACCCGGGTGGGCCAGCAGCGACCGGTGCCCGAGCGCCCGCGGGCCGAACTCGGCACGGCCCTGGAACCAGGCGATCACCTCGTCGTTCGCCAGCGCTTCGGCGACGGTCTCGGCGAGGTCGTCGGGCCGTTCGTAGGGCAGCTTCGCCTTGATCAGGATCTCTTCGAGCTCTTCGTCGGTCCACCCTCGACCGAGCCCCGCGTCTCCCATGGATGTGCGGGGCTCCCCGGCTTCGGCGGCGAGCTGCAGTGCGGCGCCGAGTGCGGTTCCCGCGTCCCCGGCGGCGGGCTGCACCCAGATCCGGTCGAACGGGCCTTCCGCGTGCAGCCGGCTGTTGGCGACGCAGTTGAGCGCGATCCCGCCCGCCATCGCCAGGTCGCGCTGGCCGGTGGCCTCGTGCAGCCAGTCCGCCAGCTCCAGCACGATGTCTTCGAGGACTTTCTGGACACTCGCGGCGAGATCGGCGTGCCGGCGGCTCAGTTCCTCGCCGGCTTCGCGGCGCGGGGCCAGCGAGGCCAGGTCAACGCCGGAGGCGTGGAAGCCGCCGTCGCCGGTGACGTGGACGTGCTCGCAGAGTTCGTCGAGGAATGCCGGCTTGCCGTAGGAAGCGAGCGCCATGACCTTGTACTCGTCGCTGGATCGCGCGAAGCCCAGGTGCTCGGTGAGGTCTTCGTAGAGCAGGCCGAGCGAGTGCGGCAGCTTCTGGGCCGCCAGCTCCTTGAACCGCCCGTCGCGGTATTCACCGGCCAGGTAGGACGTGCTCTCGCCGCGGCCGTCGGCGACGAGCACGGCGCAGTCGCCGAACGGCGCGGCGAGCGCGGCCGACGCGGCGTGCGCGACGTGGTGCCGGACGAACTTGACGATGCCCGGGTCGAGTCCGGGCAACGCGGACTTCAGGAAGAGGGGCGCCCGCTTCGCGAACTCCGTCCGCAGCTCCTCCCCGCTCGGGTCGTGCCCGGCCAGGCCCGGCTCGACGAGCGCGGGGTCGTAGGAGTATCCGACGGCGTCGAGGTCTTTCGCGGACAGTCCCGCCTGGGCCAGGCACCAGGCGGCGGCCTGGGCGGGCTGTTCCCACGTGGAGAACGGCACCGCCTGCTTGCCGTGCTTGCGGCGGCTGAACCGCTCTTCCTCCGCCGCGGCGACGATCTCCCCGTCCACCACGAGCGCGGCGGCCGGGTCGTGGAAGACGGCATTGATCCCGAGTATGCGCATCGACCTGCCTCTGGCGTTTCGGTGCGGACTCGTGGGGCCCGCTCTCGCCTATAGCGCTACCCGGCGAAGTCGTTGATAAACGATGGCGCGCATAAGCCCTGGGCGTCGCTACTCAGCGCGACGGCGCCCGGGGGAACCACGCCGCAGTGCGACGGAGGCCGTCGTCGGAGTCGATCTTCGGTTCCCAGCCGAGGACGTCCCGCGCGAGGGCGATGTCGGGGCACCGCCGCTGCGGGTCGTCGACCACGGCGTCGACGTATTCGATCGGGGAGCCGGACCCGGTGATGTCCTTGATGCGCTCCGCCACCTGGCGGACGGTCAGTTCGCCCGGGTTGCCGATGTTGACCGGCCCCGGGTGGTCCGCCCGCGCGAGGGCCAGCAGGCCGCGCACGGTGTCCTCGACGTAGCAGATGGACCGGGTCTGCTCGCCGGTGCCGGTGACCGTGATGGGGTCGTTCTTGAGCGCCTGGTCGAGGAACGCCGGGATCATCCGGCCGTCGTGGGCGCGCATGCCGGGGCCGTAGGTGTTGAAGATCCGCGCGATCGCGGTGTCGGCGCCGAATTCGCGGCGGTAGGCCGACGTCAGCGCTTCGGCGTAGCGCTTCGCTTCGTCGTAGACGCTGCGCGGGCCGATCGGGTTGACGTTGCCCCAATACCCCTCGCGCTGCGGGTGTTCCAGGGGATCGCCGTAGACCTCGCTGGTGGAGGCGAGCACGAACCGGGCGCCGTCGCGGCGGGCCAGCTCGAGCGCGTTCTCGGTGCCGCGCGAGCCCGCGCGCAGGGTTTCCAGCGGCAGGGCCAGGTAGTCGCGGGGCGAGGCGGCCGAAGCCAGGTGGAAGACGACGTCGGCTTCGCAGCTCAGCGGCATCGGCTGCGTGACGTCGTGCCGCACGAACCGGAACCCCTCGTGGCGGCGCAGGTGGTCCAAGCTGTCCGCCGAAGACGTCGCGAGGTTGTCCACGGCGACGACTTCGATGTCCTCTTCGAGCAGTAACTCGCACAGGTGCGCGCCGACGAAGCCGGCACCCCCGGTCACCACCGCACGCCCGAACCGCCTGGTCACTCCCGGATCCGTCATGCCGTGGCGGCTACCCGGCCGCGGCGGCCGCAAAACCGTGTAAGGCGGTGGAGAGCGGGTAAGCGCCCGGACCATGCGAGTTCTGCTCACCGGCTGGGCCAGTTTTCTGCACGGAGAAGCCACCGCGGGCGACGTCCTCAGCCTGCGCGCGGCCGGGAACGCGCTGGCGGAGGCGGGGATCGACCACCGGGTCGCGTGGAGCCCGGGCTTCCGGCCCGGCGCCCTGCACCTGCCCGACGCGCCACCCGGCGACTACACCCACGTCGTCTTCGCCTGCGGACCGGTGCACGGGCCGCAGGTGCGTTCGCTGCACGAGCGCTACGCCTCCTGCCGCCGGATCGCGGTCGGCGTGTCCGTGCCCGACGCCGAAGACCCGGCGGTCACCGGGTTCCACCGGGTCATCCCGCGCGACGACGGCGTCACCGCCGAGCTCGACCTGGCGCTGGGCGCGCCGGTGTCGCCCACGCCGGTGCTCGGCGTGATCCTGGCGCCGCACCAGCCGGAATACGGCGGCGCGGGGCGCCACGGCGACGTCCACGAGGCACTGACCGGCTGGCTCGCCGGCCTGGACTGCGCCCGCGTGCCGCTGGACACCCGGCTCGCGCACGCGGACTGGGAGCGGTGCGCGACCCCGGACCAGTTCGCCGCGCTGGTGTCCAAAATGGACGCCGTGGTGACGACCCGGCTGCACGGGCTGGTCTTCGGGCTCAAGGCCGGGGTGCCGGTGCTCGCCGTCGACCCGGTGGCCGGCGGCGGGAAGGTGACCGCGCAGGGCCGGGCGCTGGACTGGCCGGTGGTGGCGGCCGAGGACGCCGGCGACACGGCGTTGCTCGACGCCCGCCTGGAGTGGTGCCTGCCGGCTTCGGTGCGGCCGCCCGCGCACCCGGCCTCCTTGACCGCGCTGGTGGACGAGCTGGTGGGCTCGCGATGAGCGCGCGCACGACCGTCGTCATCGCCACCCGCAACCGCGCCACCGAGCTGGCCCGCACGCTCGGCTGGTTGTCCTCTTTGGACCCCCGGCCGCCCGTCGTGGTGCTGGACAACGCTTCCGGGGACGACACGGCCGAGGTCGCCGGGCGGCACGCGAACGTCCGCGTGATCCGGCTGCCGCAGAACCTCGGCGCCGCCGCGCGCACCCTCGGCGTCATCGCGGCCGACACACCGTACGTCGCCTTCAGCGACGACGACTCGTGGTGGGCGCCGGACGCCCTGGCCGAGGCCGAGCGGATCTTCGACGAGCACCCGCGGACCGGCCTGCTCGCCGCGCGCACCCTCGTCGGCCCGGAATGCCGGGACGACCCGGTGACGCCCGAAATGGAGCGCAGCCCGCTGGGCCACCCGGCCGGCGCGCCCGGGCCGCTCGTGCTCGGCTTCCTCGCCTGCTCCGCGATCGTGCGCCGCACGGCGTACCTGCAGGTGGGCGGGTTCAGTCCGCTGCTGCACTTCGGGGCCGAGGAGCAGCTGCTCGCCTACGACCTGGCCGCGCGCGACTGGGAGGTCTGCTACGTCGGGCGCCTGCGCGCCCACCACCACCCGTCCCGGTCGCGGCCGCCGTCGTCGTGGCGCCGCCGGGCCGAACTGCGCAACCGGCTGCTCATCGCCCTGCTGCGCCGCCCACCGCGGGTCTGCCGCCGCGAGGTGGCGCGGACGCTGGTGCGGGCCCCCGGCGCCATCCTCGGTGCGGTGCCGCGGCTGCCGCGCGCGCTGAGTTCGCGGCGCGTGCTGCCCGCCCACGTCGAACACCAGGCCCGGACTCTGGAAAGGACCGCCGAATGGCGCGAATCTCGGTCGTGATCATCACCTGCAACCGCCGCGAGCAGTTGCGCGAGACGCTGGCGCACATGACGGCCCTGCCGGACGCGGCGCCGGTCTTCGTCGCCGACAACGGATCCGCGGACGGCACGGCCGGCATGGTCGCCCGCGAATTCCCGGGTGTCCGCCTGTTCCGCCTGGCGGAGAACCTCGGCGCGGTGGCGCGCAACATCGCCGTCGAGGAGGTGACGACGCCGTACGTGGCCTTCTGCGACGACGACACGACGTGGCAGCCCGGCGCCCTGACCCGGGCCGCCGACCTGCTGGACGCGTATCCCGGTCTCGGCTCGGTGACCGGGCGCTGCCTGGTCGAGCCCGGCCTGGCCGAGGACCCGATCACCCCGGAGCTGCGCGAGTCGCCGGTGCCGGGGCCGGACTGGCTGCCGGGCCCGGCCCTGCTCGGCATCATGGCGGGCCTGACGGCGGTGCGCGTCAGCGCGTTCCGCGAGGTCGGCGGCTTCTCGACGCGGATGTGGCTCGGCGGCGAAGAGGAGCTGTTCGCCCTGGACCTGGCCGCGCGGGGGTGGTGGATGTGCTGGGCCGAGGACGTCGTGATCCACCACGCGCCCTCGAAGCTGCGCGACCCGCGCCACCGCCGCCGCCTCGGCATCCGCAACACGCTGTGGACGCTCCTGCTGCGCCGCCCCTGGCCCGCGGTCTTCCGCCGCGGCCGTGACGTGCTGCGGTCGGCGCCGGCGGACTTGGCCACGGCGGCGGCGCTGCTGGACGTGGCCCGCGGCCTCCCGTCGGTCCTGCGGGACCGCCGGGTGGTCCCGCCGCACGTCGAACACGGCCTGCGCCTGCTGGAAGCACCCCAACGCGAGTCAAAGGCCCGCCGCTACGTGGGCTGAGATGGTCGTGAGTGGTAAGGCGGGTTAGAACCCGCCTTACCACTCACGACGGGGGTCAGCGGGCCTCGGCCGTCATCGCCGCCTCCGGGACCAGCTTGTGGTACGCGCGCAGCGTGTCCGCGGCGACGCGGTCCCACGAGTAGCGGGCGACCGCGCGGTCGTGGCCCGCGGTGCCGTAGGCGTGGCAGAGCGCCGGGTCGTCGATCAGCCGGCGGACGCGGGAGGCGAGCTCCTTCGGCTGGTGCGGGCGGACCAGCAGCCCGGTGACGCCGTCGACGACGGTGTCGGTGAGGCCGCCCACCGCGGCCGCGACCACCGGGACCCCGCAGGCCATCGCCTCCAGGGGCACGATCCCGAACGGCTCGTACCACGGCGCGCACACGACGGCGTCGGCCGAGCGCAGCAGCGCCGGCATGTCGTCGCGCGACACCTGGCCGGGCCAGCGGACGCGGTCGCCGACGCCGAGCCGGTCGGCCAGCTGCCGCAGCCGGGCCGCTTCGGGGTCCTGGGACAGCCGGCCCCGCTCCGGGCCGCCCGCGATGACGAGCTCGGTGTCCGGCAGCTGGGCGAGCGCGGTGATCGCGATGTCGAACCCCTTGCGCGGGACCAGCCGGCCGACGGTGACCAGCCGGTGCGGCAGCCGGCGGCGGGCCACCGGCCCGTCGGGGGAGAACCGGCCGAGGTCGACGCCGCAGGGCACGATCGAGATCCGCGACCGCGGGACGCCGAGGCGGGACAGCTCGAAGACCTCGTCGGAGCAGGTGGCGATCACGCGCCCGGCCTGGCGGCCGATGATCCGCTCCAGCCGGATGCGGTCGGCGGGGCTGGTGTCCTGGTCGCCCTGGTAGCGCTTCTTGACCACGCCCAGGGCGTGGAAGGTCTGGGCGACCGGCGTCCCGGTCGCGCCCGCCGCGAGCGACGTCGCGAGGCCGGACATCCAGAAGTGCGCGTGCGCCAGGTCCGGCCGATCGAGGGCCCACCGGTCCCGCAGGAAGCTGCCGAACTCGCCCATGTACGGCAGCAGGCGGTCCTTCGGCTCCTTGCGGGGCGGCCCGGCCGGCACGTGCACGACGCGGTACCCCTGCGGCGTCCGGACCTCGGCCGGCTCGTCGCGGCTCTCCCGTCTCGTGTAGACGGTGACGTCGTGCCCGGCGCGCGCCAGCGCGGCCGACAGCTCGGCGACGTGCACGTTCTGGCCACCGGCGTCGGCTTCGCCCAGCGCGGCGAGGGGATTGGCGTGCTCGGACACCATGGCGATCTTCATCGGTGAGGCGTTCCCTTCACGGTTCAACGGGCCGTCTCGGCGAGGAGCCGGTCCCAAGTGGTCAGGAAGGCGTCCAGCCCGTAGTGCTTGCACGCGTGTTCGCGGGCGTTCTTGCCGGCGAGCGCGGCGAAGTCGGGTTCGTGCAGCAGCTCGCGGAAACCGCGGGCCAGCACGGAGACGTCCGTGGAGAGCACCCCCGCGTCGTCCGGTACCGCCTCGACCGCCTCGGTGGCGGCGAAGACGACGACCGGCATCGCCAGGTACATCGCCTCCAAAAGCGACAGTCCGAGCGACGTCCACCGGGCGGTGTGCAGGTAGACGCGGCGGCGGGCGATTTCGTCGTGCAGCTTCGGTGCCGGGACGTCGCCCAGCCCGCGCAGCGGCGCGCCGAGCTCCTCGGTCCCCATGCCGAACACGTCGACGGGGGCGGTCTCGGCGAGCGTGCCGAGCAGGTCGGCACCGGTGACGCGCCGGCGCCGCACCGGCTCGTTGATCATCGACACGCCGGTGGCGAGCTCGCCGGTGTAGTGCGGTCCCGGATCGGGGATGCCGTGCGGCACCACGGTCACCGGGGCGCGGCCGCAGTCCCACATGGCCGCGTTGAAGTGGGTCACGTGCGCGACGGTGATGTCGGACCGGCCGGCGAGCGGGTGTTCGCTGGACGCGGCGTACGGCCGGGGCGCGTTGTGTTCCACGTAGACGGCCGGAACGCCCAGGTGGGCGGCGAGGTCCAGCTCCTCCGGGCGTTGCAGGACGACGACGTCGGGCTCGGCCTCGGCCAGCCGGTCGAGCGGCACCTCGGTGACCGACGGCCAGTGCCGTCCCGCCTTGCCGAGACCCCAGGGCGCACCGTCGGGTGACACCGGGACGAGGTAGTCGTGGCGGCCGCGGACGAAAGCGTCGGTCCATGAGCCGTGCACGTGCCAGAGCAGTACTCTCAGGCGCCGGGATCCGGGATCGGTCATGACTCCTGGTTTCCCGGAGATCGGCTGTTAAACGTACGGCCGGACGGGGTACTCGGCCGCGGACGGGCGTGCGCGACGAAGGGACTTCCATCCATGCGCTTCACCCCACGGGGCACCCGCTTTTTCGACCTGCTCGCCGACGCGGCGAAGAACCTCGTCACCGCGACGGCGTTGCTCGGGGACCTCGTCGCCGCCGATCCCGCCGGGCGGGAAGCGATCGCGAAGCGCCTGCACGAGGTCGAGCACCAGGGCGACGAGCTGACGCACACGATCATGGTGGAGCTCAACAGTTCGTTCGTGACGCCGTTCGACCGCGAGGACATCCAGGCCCTCGCCGCCAAGATCGACGACGTCCTGGACTTCACGGACACCGCGGCGGACCTGGCGGTGCTCTACCGCATCGGCGCGTTCCCGCCGGGGACCGACGTCCTGGTCCGGGTGCTCTGCCGGGCCGCCGAGCTGACGGCTTCGTCGATGCCCGGCCTGGCCAAGGTGGGTGAGCTCGAGCCGTTCTGGATCGAGATCAACGAGCTCGAGAACGAGGCCGACCGCGTCTACCGGCGGATCCTGGCCCACCTGTTCGAGCCGGGCGGGGACGCCCTCGAGGTGCTGAAGACCAAGGAGGTCGTCGAGCAGTTCGAGCTGGCCGCCGACGCGTTCGAGCACCTCGCCGACGTGGTGCAGACCATCGCGGTCAAGGAGTCCTGAGTGACGGGGACCGCCGCCCTGGTCACCGTGATCGTGCTGACGCTCGTCTTCGACTACACCAACGGGTTCCACGACGCGGCCAACGCCATCGCCAGCGCGGTGTCGACGCGGGCGCTGACCCTGCGGGCCGCCCTCGTGCTGGCCGCGGTGATGAACCTGGCGGGCGCGCTGCTGTCGACCGGCATCGCCGCGACGGTGGCCAAGGGGATCATCGACGTCCCGGTGGGGCCGGACGCCCTCACCGTGGTCTTCGCGGCGCTGGCCGGCGCCATCACCTGGAACCTCGTCACCTGGTACTTCGGGCTTCCGTCGTCGTCCTCGCACTCGCTGATCGGCGGCATGGTCGGCGCGGCGCTGGCCGCCGCGAGCACCGTGCACTGGGCCGGGATCGCCGAGAAGGTGCTGATCCCGATGGTGGCGTCGCCGCTGCTCGGCCTGGCGCTGGGCTACTTCGCCATGGTCGCCGCGCTGTGGCTGCTGCGCCGAGAGAACCCGCACCGCAGCGGCCGGGTGTTCCGCCGGTTCCAGCTCGTCTCCGCCTCGGCGCTCGCGCTCGGCCACGGCCTGCAGGACGCCCAGAAGGGCATGGGCGTGATCGTGCTGGCGCTGGTCGCGGCCGGCCAGCAGTCGACGTTCGCGGTCCCGTTGTGGGTGACCCTGGCGTGCGCCGCGGCCTTGTCACTGGGCACCTATTCGGGTGGCCTGCGGATCATGCGGACGCTGGGCAGGCGGGTCTTCCCGCTCGACCCGCCGCACGGGTTCGTCGCGGAATCGGTGGCGTCGTCGGTGTTGTACGTGACGGCGTTCGCGGTGAAGGCGCCGATCTCGACGACGCACGTCATCACGGCGGCGATCATGGGTGTCGGCGCGACGCGGCGGCTGTCGGCGGTGCGGTGGGGGATCGCGCGCGACATCGTGCTCGGCTGGGTGCTGACCTTCCCGGCCGCCGCGGCGGTGGCCGCGGCCGTTTACCTGGTGGCCGACCTGATCACCTGAGTTTGTCGGCCGCCACCCGCGGGAAGCCGGGACTTGACCACCCGCCCCGCGGAAAGGGAGAGCCATGAAGGCAGTGACCTGGCACGGCAAACGCGACGTCCGCGTCGAAGAGGTGCCGGACCCGAAGATCGAGGAGGCCACGGACGCGGTCGTGCGGATCACCTCGACCGGGATCTGCGGCTCCGACCTGCACCTGTACGAGGTGCTGGGGGCGTTCATGACCGAGGGCGACATCCTCGGCCACGAGCCGATGGGCGTGGTCGAAGAGGTCGGGCCGGAGGTGACGAACCTCAAGCCCGGCGACCGCGTGGTGGTCCCGTTCAACATCTCCTGCGGCCACTGCTGGATGTGCGAGCGCGGCCTGCAGTCGCAGTGCGAAACGACCCAGGTCAGGGAGCACGGCAAGGGTGCCTCGCTGCTCGGCTACACCAAGCTCTACGGCCAGGTCCCCGGCGGCCAGGCCGAGTACCTGCGGGTGCCGCAGGCCCACTACGGGCCGATCAAGGTGCCGGACGGCCCGCCGGACGAGCGGTTCGTCTACCTCTCCGACGTCGTTCCGACCGCTTGGCAGGCCGTCGAGTACGCGAACATCCCCGACGGCGGCACCGTCGTCGTCTTCGGCCTCGGCCCGATCGGGCAGATGTCCTGCCGGATCGCGCGGCACCGCGGCGCCGGCCAGGTGATCGGGGTCGACCTGGTGCCCGAGCGCCTCGCGCGGGTCCGTGAACACGGCGCCACCGCGCTCGACACGCGTGACCACAAGGAAATCGGCGACTCCATCCGGCAGCTGACCAACGGGCGCGGCGCGGACTCGGTGATCGACGCCGTCGGCATGGAGGCGCACGGCGCCCCGGTCGGCAAGCTGGCGCACACCCTCGTCGGGCTGCTGCCGCAGCCGCTGGGCGAGAAGATCACCGAGAAGGCCGGGATCGACCGGCTCAGCGTGCTCTACGCCGCCATCGACAGCGTCCGCCGCGGCGGCACGATCTCGCTGTCCGGCGTCTACGGCGGGATGGTCGACCCGCTGCCGATGATGGAGCTGTTCGACAAGCAGATCCAGTTGCGGATGGGCCAGGCCAACGTCCGGCACTGGCTGGACGACATCATGCCGGTGCTGACCGGCGACGGCGACCCGCTCGGCGTCGAAGGCTTCGCCACGCACAAGCTGCCCCTGGACGAAGCGCCCCGCGCGTACGAGATCTTCCAGAAGAAGCTCGACGGCGCCCAGAAGATCCTGCTGCAGCCCGCCAAGTAACCCGGGAGGAAGTTGCTCTTGCGAGCCGTCACCTCGCTGCCGTACGAAATCACCGAGGAAGACCACGTCCGGATCCCGATGTCCGACGGGACCGTCCTGTCCGCCCGTATCTGGCGGCCGGTCTCGTCGGACATCGAGCCGGTGCCGGCGATCCTCGAATACATCCCCTACCGCAAGCGGGACCTCACCGCGCCCCGCGACTCGATCCACCACCCCTACCTGGCCGGGCACGGGTACGCCTGCGTGCGCGTGGACATCCGCGGCACCGGCGAGTCCGAGGGTGTCCTGGCCGACGAGTACCTCGAACGTGAGCAGCTCGACGCCGAAGAGGTCCTCGAATGGATCGCCGGTCAGCCGTGGTGCACCGGCGACACCGGGATGATGGGGATTTCCTGGGGCGCGTTCGCCGCGCTCCAGGTCGCGGCCCGGAAACCGCCGAGCCTGCGGGCGATCGTGATTTCGTCGTTCACCGACGACCGCTTCGCCGACGACATGCACTACATGGGCGGCTGCCTGCTGTCGGACAACGTGGCCGAATCCGGCACGATGTTCGCCTACGCCACGCTGCCGCCCGACCCGGCGGTCGTCGGCGAGCGGTGGCGGGAGATGTGGCGGGAGCGGCTGGACAACTGCAGCCTGTGGATCGAAAACTGGCTCGGCCACCAGCGCCGTGACGACTACTGGCGGCACGCGTCGGTGTCGGAGAACTACAGCGACGTCCAGGTGCCGGTGCTGGCCTCGAGCGGCTGGGCCGACGGCTACTCCAACGCGGTGATCCGGCTGCTGGCCCACCTCGACGTGCCGCGGCGCGGCCTGATCGGCCCGTGGTCGCACAAGTACCCGCACCTGGGCGAGCCGGGCCCGGCCATCGGCTACCTCCAGGAGGTCGTCGGCTGGTGGGACCACTGGCTGCGCGGGGCCGAGAACGGCGCGATGGACGGGCCGATGCTGCGGACCTGGATGCAGGAGAGCGTGCCGCCGTCGACGTCGTACGAAGACCGCCCCGGCCGCTGGGTCGGGGAGGCCACCTGGCCGTCACCGCACGTCAAGCCGCAGGAGCTGCCGCTGGCCCCGCACCGCCTCGCGCGGCCGGGGGAGACGGTGCCCGACGAGGCGCTGACCGTGTCGTCGCCGCTGTCGGTCGGGCAGTTCTCCGGGAAGTGGGCGTCCTACAGCGCGCCGCCGGACCTGCCCTACGACCAGCGCGAAGAGGACGGCGGGTCGCTGGTCTTCGACACCGACGTGCTCACCGAGCGCTGTGAGATCCTCGGCTCGCCGAAGGTGCGGCTGGAGGTCTCGGCCGATCGGCCGGTCGCGATGGTGGCGGCGCGGCTGTCCGACGTCGCACCGGACGGGCGGGCCACCCGGGTCACCTACGGGCTGCTCAACCTGACCCACCGCGACGGCCACGACGAGCCGGCGCCGATGGAGCCGGGGGAGCGCTGTCCGGTCGAGATCGAGCTGAACGCCGTGGCGCAGGCTTTCCCGGCGGGGCACCGGATCCGGCTCTCGCTGTCGACGTCGTACTGGCCGCTGGCCTGGCCGCCGCCGACGCCGGTGCTGCTGAGTGTCCACACCGGACACAGCGCGCTCGAGCTGCCGGTGCGCCCGGTCGCCGAACCGGACGAGCTGCCGGCCCGGCCGTTCGGCGAACCCGAGGGCGCGCCGCCGATGTCCGTGACGGCGGTGACGCCGGGGGAGCAGCGCTGGACCGTCTCGCGGGACCTCGTCGGCTACCAGTCGGCGCTGGACATCGTGAAGGACGCGGGGACCGTCCGGTACGACGACCTCGACCTGGAGGTCACGCGGGACGTCCGCGAGCGGTACAGCTGGGTCGCCGACGACTTCTGCTCCCCGGTGGCGGAAACCACGTGGGACGTCACCTTCGCGCGCGGCGACTGGGTGGCGCGCAGCGAGACCCGCACGCGCGTGTCGTGCACCGATACCGAGTTCGTCGTCGATGCGCAGCTCGACGGCTATGACGGGGCCCGGCGGATCGTGTCGCGGAACTGGCACCGGCGGATTCCCCGGGACCTCGTCTGAGTTTCACCAACGCGTGACGGGGTACGCACCGGGTGTGCGCATCGTGATCACCGGGGCGACCGGGAACGTCGGAACGGCACTGCTGGACGCGCTCGAGCCCGGCCACGACGTGGTCGGGCTCGCGCGGCGGCTGCCGGACACGACGGCCGAGCCGTACCGCCGGGCGGCCTGGCGGGCCGTCGACATCGGCCTCCCCGGCGCGGAGGAGGAGCTGGCGGAGGTGTTCACGGGCGCGGACGCCGTCGTCCACCTGGCGTGGGCGATCTCGCCGGTGCGCGGCGACCCGCCGATGGCCCGCACCAACGACCACGGCACCCGGCACGTGCTCGCCGCGGCGGCGGGCGCCGGGGTCCCGCACCTGGTGGTGGCTTCATCCGTGGCTGCCTACGGGCCGGCGCCCCGCTGGGAGAAGGTGGCCGAGGACTGGCCGTGCGACGGCATCACGGGCAGCGCCTACAGCCGGGGCAAGGCCGCGCTGGAAACCCTGCTGGACCGGTTCGAAAAGGAGTATCCGCAGGTCGGGGTGGCCCGGATCCGGCCGTGCGCGATCCTGCACCGCAGCGCGGCCGGGGAGTTCGCGCGCTGGCTGCTCGGCCCGGCGGTGCCCGCCCACCTCGTCGGCGGACGGCGGCTGCCGGTTCCGCTGTGGACGGACCTGCGCGCGCAGGTGGTGCACACCACCGACGTCGCCGAAGCCATCCGGCTGATCCTCGGCAAGGGCTTCACCGGCGCGGTCAACCTGGCCGCGCCGGAGGTGCTCGACGCGGACGCGCTGGCCGGTGTCCTGGGTGGCACCCGCCTCCCGGTGCCGAAGCCGGTGGTGCAGCTCGCGACCCGGGCGGCCTGGCTGGGCGGGGTGCTGCCGGTGCACCCGGGCTGGCTCGAGCTGGCCGATCGCGCCGCGCTCGGGGACACCACCCTGGCGGAGACCGCGTTGGGCTGGCAACCTCGGTATGACGCCGCGGCCGCGCTCGCCGACCTGGTCGCCGGGCTCCGGTCGGGCGCGGGGGCGGCGAGCCCGCCCCTGGCTCCGCCGCGCCGCGACGGGGTCCTGGCCCGGCTCCGCTCGCTCACCCGGGTCGGGCCGAGCCACCAGTCGCAAGCCTGACCAGCCGGGAGGCCGGAGTGAGTACGGAAGCCGTCGACGCGGTGGTGATCGGCGCCGGGCACAACGGCCTGGTGGCGGCGAACCTGCTGGCCGACGCGGGCTGGTCGGTGCTGGTCCTGGAGGCGACCGAGCACGTCGGTGGCGCCGTCCGGACCGCCGAAGTCACCGAGCCGGGCTTCCGCAACGACCTGTTCAGCGCGTTCTACCCGCTTTCGGCGGTGTCGCCGGTGATCCGGGGCCTGCGGCTGGACGAGCACGGCCTGCGCTGGCGGCACGCGCCCGACGTGCTCGCGCACGTCCTGCCGGACGACCGGTGCGCGGTGCTTTCGCGGGACATCGACCGCACGGCGGCGTCGGCCGACGAGTTCGCCCCGGGCGACGGCGACGCGTGGCGGCGGTTGTTCGAGCAGTGGCGCGAGATTCGTGAGCCGCTGCTGAACGCGTTGTTCACGCCGTTCCCGCCGGTCCGCCCGGCCCTGAAGCTGTTGCGCCGCACCGGAACCGGCGACGCACTGCGGCTGGCACGCATGCTGACGCTGCCCGCGCGCCGCTTCGGCGACGAGCTGTTCGACGGCGAAGGCGCGAAGCTGCTGCTGGCCGGGAACTCCGCGCACAGCGACCTTTCGGTCGACAACGCCGGCAGCGCGGTGTTCGGCTGGCTGCTCGCGATGGTCGGTCAGGACGAGGGCTTCCCCGTGCCCGAAGGGGGCGCGGGCGAGCTGGCCGCGGCACTGGTCCGCCGGCTCGAGTCGCGGGGCGGGCGAATCCACTGTGGACGTCCGGTGCGTTCGGTGCTCGTCGGGGACGGGCGGGCGCTCGGGGTCCGGGACGCCGCGGGTGATCCGGTCCGGGCGCGCAAGGCCGTGCTCGCCGACGTGCCCGCGCCGGTGCTGTACCGCGAGCTGGTGGGGGAGGAGTGGCTGCCGTCCCGGCTGGTCGAGGACCTCGGCAAGTTCGAATGGGACAGCGCGACGGTGAAGGTGGACTGGGCCCTGTCCGGCCCGATCCCGTGGACGGCCGAAGGAGCCCGCGGCGCGGGCACGATCCACCTCGGAACGGACCTCGACGGGCTGTCGGCGTTCGGGGGCGAGCTCGCCCGCGGCCGGACCCCCCGCCGCCCGTTCCTGCTGCTCGGCCAGATGACCACGACCGACCCGACCCGCTCACCGGCGGGCACGGAGGCGGCGTGGGCGTACACGCACGTCCCGCGCGGCACGGTGGAGAACCGGGCGGCGCTGGATCGGCGGGTCAAGCGGATCGAGGAGCTGGTGGAGGCGAACGCGCCGGGGTTCACGGAGCTGATCAAGGCCCGCTACCCGCAGGGACCGGCGGAGCTGGCGGGCCACAACCCGGGCCTGGTCGGCGGCGCGATCAACGGGGGAACGACGGCGATCCACCAGCAGCTGTTCTTCCGCCCGGTGCCGGGCACGGGCCGCGCGGACACGCCGGTGGACAGGCTGTTCTTGGCGGGAGCCTCGGCCCACCCGGGCGGAGCGGTCCACGGCGGCCCGGGAGCGAACGCGGCCCGGGCGGCGATGGCCCGGGCGGGGATGCTGGGCGGCGGATACGCGGCGGTGATCCGGGCGGCCCACCGGGCGATCTACGGCTGAGGCCGCTTGGGCGCCCCCCGGATCCAGCGTATCGGCGCACACCGACGAAAACGGCGTGGCCGCCGATCCGCGCTTGAGGCCGTGGAGGGCGTGAGCGCTGGGTGGCCGGGCGGCCGACTGCGCGCTCCGAACCGAGCGCGGCCGAAGCCCGCGCGGCGGTGGGTCCGGCTACCCCCGCGGCCTACGGGCTCGGGTGGCCGTGCCGGGCGCGGGCGTACTTGCCCGTCGCCAAGTCCGCCAGCCGGGCCAGGGACTCCGTGTTGCGCGGCTTCGCGATCAGCGCCTGGACCGCCGCCGGGAGTATCTTGCCGGGGCCGCGGGTGATGTGCTCGGTCATCCGGACCAGCGTCTGCCCGTCGCCGTGGGGGACCAGCGTCAGGCCCACCGCGGCCTCTCCCAGCGGCCAGCCGTGCGCCTCCAGTGACAGCGACAAGCCCGGCTCGACCGCCCGGACCACCGTCACGTCCTGGATGTGCACCGGCCACGGGCCCACGCTGTGGTGGATCCGGGAGCCGACCGCGGGCCAGTCCTCGTCGACGTCGCGGATGTGGGAACTGCCGACCACCCAGCCGGCGTAGAGCCAGCCGTCGGCGAGCACCGCGAACACGGCGTCGGGCGGTACGTCGATCACGCGGCTGACCTCGGGCACGGCTTCCTCCTGGTTCGAGTGACGAAACAGGCATACCCACTCCCGGGACGGGGTATGCCCGCCGGACCGAGCAGGAGGTGGCGATGGTGGCCAGACACGGAAAAGAACCCGGCGGACCCGGCGAACTCTCGAAGCGGTCGTGGGGTGCGGCGCTCAAACGGACGTTCAAGCAGTTCAACCGGGACAACCTCACCGACTGGGCGGCGGCGCTCACCTACTACGGCGTGCTGTCGCTGTTCCCGGGCATCATCGTGCTCACCGCGATCCTCGGCCTGCTCGGCCCGGACAAGATCCAGACGGTGATCGACAACGTCAACCAGCTCGTCCCGGGCCAGGGCAAGGACATCCTCGTCGGCGCGATCAAGGAGCTGACGGGCTCGCGCAGCCTGGCCGGCCCGCTGGCGATCCTGGGCCTGCTGGGTGCGCTGTGGTCGGCGTCGGGCTACATCGGCGCCTTCATGCGGGCGTCGAACGCGATCTACGGCATGCCCGAGGGCCGGCCTATCTACAAGGTCATCCCGCTGCGGGTGGCGCTGACGATCGCCATCGTGGTGCTGCTGGCGCTGTGCGCGCTGGGCGTGGTCGCGACGGGTTCGGTGGCCCGCCGGATCGGCGACCTGATCGGGCTGGGGTCGACCGGGGTCCTGGTGTGGGAGATCGCGAAGTGGCCGGTGATCGCGCTGCTGGTGAGCGTGGCGTTCGCGCTGCTGTACTGGGTGGGGCCGAACGTGCGGCAGCCGGGGTTCAAGTGGCTGACGCCGGGCGGGCTGCTGGCCGTGGTGCTGTGGGTGCTGGCGTCGGCCGGTTTCGCGCTGTACGTCGCGAATTTCGGTTCCTACAACAAGACCTACGGTTCGCTGGCCGGGGTGATCGCGTTCCTTGTATGGTTGTGGATCTCCAACCTCGCGATCCTGCTGGGGGCCGAGCTGGACGCGGAGCTGGCCCGCGGCCGCACGATCGAGGCGGGGCGCGTGGAGGACCAGGAGGAGCCGTTCCTGCCGCCGCGGGACACGAAGGCGATGGACGAAGACGAAGCCGCGGCGGTGGCGGAGTCCGAACGGAAGTGAGCGGATGGCCTGCCGGATCACCGAACTGGTGCTGGACTGCCACGACCCCGACCGCCTGGCGGAGTTCTGGTGCGCGGTCCTCGGCTACGAGGTGATCGGCCACGAGCCGGACGGCCTGGCCCTGGGCCCGGCCGGCGCCCGGTTCGGCGAAGGGCCGGTGACGCTGATCCTGGCCCGGACGGACAACCCTCGCCGCGGCAAGCTCCCGTTGCACCTCGACGTGAGCCCGGCGGGGGTAAACCAGGAGACGGAGCTGGCGCGCTTGACGGCGCTGGGTGCTCGGGCGGCGGACGTGGGCCAGACCGGGCAGGAGTCGTGGGTGGTGCTGCAGGACCCGGAGGGCAACGAGTTCTGCCTGCTGCGCACGGACGTGGGCGCGGCCTGAATTTAGGCGCGACCTGAGTTCTGCCGCGGCCTGATCTCCGCTGCGGCTGCTGCGCCCGGCGAGCGCCCCCATGTGGTGTTGGTTGCGCTGGGCGCGGCGAGGGCCGCGTTGGGCGCGCTGGGCGCGGCGACAGCCATACCGGGCGCGGTGGTCGCACCGAGGCCACCTTGCGCGCGTGGGCCAGGGAAGGCCGCGTTGCGCGCAGCGAAGGCCGCGTTGGGTGCGCTGGGCGTAGCGAGGGCCGCGTTGGCATACCCAAGGGCGGCTTTGGGTGCGTTGGGCGCAGCGTAGGCCGCTTTGGATGCGTTGGCGTATCAACGCCACCTTGGGCGCGCCCAACGCACCGAAGGCCACCTTGCGGCGTGTCTCAGCCGACCGGACCGGACCTCACCGATCCTCGGCCGCGCAGCGGCGCCACTGGACCTGGTCTCCGGCTCGGTCGGCGTGCCAGACCGGCGTCGCCTCCGGTTCCCAGGTCGGGAGCAGCTGGTCCGGGTCGATCCGGCCCCGGGCCACCCGGCCGAACAACTCCACCCCGTCGCGCCGCCGGGCCGCCGGGATCCACGCCGGGAAGCGGGTCCGGGGCAGTTTCCGCTCGATCCACTCCCGCGCCGACCCCTCACTTCCGTGGTCGGACTCGACGATGCTCGAGACCGGCCCGCCGTCGCCCACGGTGAGGCTGATCGACGCGCGCCAGCGGACTGCGGAGGAAGTCATCCCCTCAAGGTTCCCCGACGACCACGGCCGCGGGCCAGTACACGTTCGGATGGATCCCACCGTACCTCCCACTGCACACCGTCACGACGCGTTCAATAGCCGCGCGCACGCCTTCTCCAGCACCGCCCGTGCCTCGTCCCCGTCGAGCTTCGCCGCGCGCTTGAGCGCCGGGGCGATCGTCCGTTCGGCGCGGTACGCCTCCACCAGCCGGGGGTCCACATAGGACGCCCGGCAGACCGCGGGGGTGTTCCCGAGCGCCGTCGAGACCTCCTTCATCACCTTCGCCTCCGCGCGCTTGCGGGCCGTTTCGGACGTCGGCGGGTCCACCGTCGCGAACGCCGTTGCCGCCAGCACCGTCGCGTTCCACGTCCGCATGTCCTTCGCCGTGCAGTCCTCGCCCGCCAGCTCCTTGAACCGCTCGTTGATGTCCGCGGCGTGCACCTCGTGCCACGTGCCGCCCTCGCGGTAGACCAGCAGCCGGTCGCTGCCCGAGCGGCTGCGCAGCAGCGACTTCAGCACCGCCGCCAGCTCGGCGTCGCAGATGGCCACCTCGCGGTCCAGACCGCCCTTGGCGACGTAGCAGAACCGGCACTCGTCGCCTCGGACAGCGGCGTGCGAACGCAGCAGCGTCGCGACGCCGTGGGTGCCGTTCTCCTCCGCGTACTCCTCGCCGCCGGTGCGGAAGATGCCCCGGTCGAGCATCCGCAGCGCCGCCGCCAGGACCCGCTTGCGCGTCAGGCCGGGCTCGGCGAGGTCCTCCGCCACCGAAGCACGCCACTGCGGCAGCCGACGGGCCATCTGCAGCACGCGGTCGTGCTTTTCCTCGTCCCGGTCGCGCCGCCACTGCTCGTGGTAGAGGTACTGGCGCCGCCCGGCGTCGTCGGTGCCGACCGCCTGGACGTGCCCGTTCGGGTACGGGCAGATCCAGACGTTCCGCCAGGCCGGCGGGATGACGAGGTCCTTGATCCGGGCCAGGAGCTCGTTGTCGGTCACCGGAGAGCCGTCGGGCATGGCGTAGGAGAACCCGCGGCCGCGGCGGATGCGCTTGATGCCCGGGCCGCGCAGGTCACTGCGCCGGAGTCTGGTTCGTCCCACCGCCGCGAAATACCCGCCCGGCGTACCGGGAAACCATGATTGCCGCCCGCGGCGGCGGGTAGCCCGCCCAGGAGCACCGGAAGGAGCACCGATGACCAGCGTGGTCGAAGAGGTCACCGAGAAGGCGAAGCAGATTCAACGCAGCTACGCCGGCGGGGAAGACCGGCCGCTGGCCGGGTACGCCGTCGCGATGGGCGCCTACAGCGGGCTGGTGGGCGGGCTGGCCCTGCTCGGCCGCGCCGTCGGGGCCCGGTTGCCGCAGCGGTTCGGCGTCGGCGACACGGTCCTGCTGGGCGCGGCGACGTTCAAGGCCAGCCGCCTGCTCGCCAAGGACGCCGTCACCAGCCCGCTGCGCGCGCCGTTCACCCGGTACGAAGAGCCGGCCGGCGACGACGAGCTGAACGAGTCCGTCCCCGCGAAGGGACACGTCGAGCACGCGGTCGGCGAGCTCGTGTCGTGCCCGTTCTGCCTGAACGTCTGGGTCGGCACCGGGCTGGCCGCCGGGCTGGTGATCGCGCCGCGCGCGACCCGGCTGGCGGCCACGGTGCTGACGGCCGTCGGCCTGGCCGACGCCCTCCACCTGCTGTACGACGCGGGCAAGAAACTGGCGTCCGGCTGACCAGACCCGGCGGGGGACGTTCCTCGGTGCAGAGGGGAGGAACGTCCGCCGCCGGCTCAGTCCGGGCCGCGGCGCAGCGGGCGGACCGCCGGGCCCTGCACCACTTCGCCGTCGACGCCGAACCGCGAGCCGTGGCAGGGGCAGTCCCAGGTCTTCTCCGCGTCGTTGAACGAAACCAGGCACCCCAGGTGGGTGCAGTGCGCGCCGACCGTGTGCAGCCGGCCCGCGGCGTCGCGGTGGGCCGCGACGAGCTCGCCGCCCACGCGGACGACCTCCGCCTCCCCGGGCCGGAGGTCGTCGAGCTTCTCGGACCGCCACAGCGCGGCGACGTGGTCGCCGACGAGGTACTTCGCGACGGTGAGGTTGTCCTGGGCCACCTCGAGCACGGAACGGGCGTCGAAGCGGTTGGGGTCGAACAGGGCCGCGGCCGGGTGCGGCTCGCCGAGAATCCGCGCCGCCAGCACGTGGCCCGCGGCCGTCCCGCCGGTCATGCCCCACTGGCCGAACCCGGTGGCCACCCACAGGTTCTTCGTCCCGGGCAGGTAGCGGCCGACGTAGGGCAGCAGGTCGGGCGTGGACATGTCGTGGGCGGACCAGCGGTGGGTCACCCGGTGCAGCTCGGCGTGCGCGTCGGCCCACTCCGCGAGCCGCCGGTACCGGCGTTCGACGTTGACGTGCGCGCCCACCCGGTAGTGCTCGCCGCCGGCGATCACCATTTGCGTGCCCTGTTCGGTGTACCCGCGCACGGAGTGGTGCGTGTCGGCGTCGAGGAACATGCCCGCCGGCGCGGTGCCGCCCGCCGCCGGGCCCGCGACGACGAGGTCGCGCACCGGGTCGAGCCGGGCGAAGTACAGGCCGCGGTCGAGCACCGGGTAGTGGGTCGCGACGACCACTTCGCCCGCCACGACGTCGCCCCGCGAGGTGCGCACGGTCTGCCCGTTGACCGCGGTCGCCCGGGCGTGCTCGACGATGGTGCCGCCCGCCCGCTCGATCTCGGCGGCCAGGCCGAGCAGCCACCGGCGCGGGTGGAAGTGCGCCTGCCCGGTGGTCCGCACGGCCCCGAGCGCGGGCACGTCGAGCGTGACTTCTTCGGTGAACGACGCCGGCAGGCCCGCCGCGGCGGCCGCGTCCGCTTCCCGCTTGAGGGAGTCCACGGTGCTTTCCCGCGTCGTGTAGACGTAGCTGTCGGCGCGGGTGAACCCGCAGTCGATGCCCAGTTCGGCCGCCGTGGCCGCGATCCATTCGAGCGCCGCCGCCTGGGTGCCGGCGTAGGCCTTCGCCGCGCCGGCGCCGTGGCGGGACGTCAGGTCCGCGTACTTGGCCCCGTGCTGGGCACTGACCTTCGCGGTGGTGTGGCCGGACACCCCGGCCGCGACCCGCTCGGCCTCCAGCACGACGACCGACCGCCCGGCGCGCGCGAGCAGCAGGGCGGTGGTGAGCCCGGCTATGCCCGCGCCGAGCACGGCGACGTCGGCGGATTCCGGCACCGGCACGCCGGAGCGGTCCGGGGAAGGGGCGGTTTCTACCCACAGCGAAAGCGGATCGGGCAGGACGGGTTGAGACGGCACAGCCATGCCTGCGAATGCCCGCTGACGGCCCGGCCAAACCGGCCATCCGGCCCGTTTGGCCCGCTCGAGACCTCGGGTAGCCCGTTCGCATGAGTACCGACATCTTCGTGATCGGCCTGGACGAGGAGAACCAGCGCGTCCTCGAACGCCTGCCGTGGGCCACGAGCTACCGGTTCCACGGCCTGCTGACCCCCGAAGAGCTGCAGCACGGCGAAATCGACTTCGAAGCGCTGTTGAAGACGGCGCAGCACGAACTGGACGCCTTCGACGGCGAGGTCGGCGCGATCGTCAGCTATTGGGATTTCCCCGCCGCAACGCTCGTCCCCATCCTGTGCGGCCGCTACGGCCTGCCCAGTGTGTCGCTGGAAGCGGTGCTGAAGTGCGAGCACAAGTACTGGAGCCGGCTCGAGCAGAGAACGGTGATCGACGAGCTGCCGAACTTCGGCGTCGTCGACCTCGACGACGAGAAACCCGCTCCGCCGGAAGGCGTCGGCTACCCGATGTGGCTCAAGCCGGTGAAGTCCTTCTCCTCCGAACTCGCCTTCAAGGCCGGGAACGACGCCGAATTCGCCGACGCGGTGGCCGAGATCCGGTCCGGTGTCGGCCGCGTGGGGGAGCCGTTCGACTCCGTGCTCGGGCAGGTCGAGCTCCCGCCGGAGATCGCCCGGGTCGGGGGCGCCGCCTGCCTGGCCGAAGAAGCGCTGCACGGCGTCCAGGCGGCCGTCGAAGGGTACGTTTACCGCGGCGAGGTCACCGTCTACGGCGCGCTCGACTCGATCAACTACCCGGACAGCTCGTCCTTCCTGCGCCACCAGTACCCGTCGCAGCTGGGGGAGGAGACCGTCCAGCGGATGCGGGACGTGGCCGAGCGGGTGATGCGGCAGATCGGCTTCGACAACGGAACCTTCAGCATCGAGTTCTTCTGCGACCCCGAGTCCGGCCAGGTGGCCCTGCTGGAGATCAACCCCCGGCATTCGCAGTCGCACGCGGAGCTGTTCGAGTTCGTCGACGGCGTCGCCAACCACGAGATCATGGTGCGCCTCGGCCTCGGCCAGGATCCCGGCCGCCGCCCCACCAAGGGCACCTACCAGATCGCCGGCAAGTGGTACCTGCGCCGGTTCGAGGACGGCGTGGTGACGCGGGTGCCGACGCCCGAGGAGATCGCCGCGGTGCAGGACCGCATCGACGGCACGCAGATCACGATCGTGCCGGCGGCGGGGCAGCGGCTGTCGGACCTGCCCGAGCAGGACAGCTACAGCTTCGAGCTGGCGCAGCTGTTCGTCGCGGCGCACACCGAACACGAGATGGTGCAGAAGTACCGGGCGTGCGTGGACGCGCTGCCGTTCGAGTTCGCCGAAGCCTGACGCCGACGCGAAAAGCGGGGGTCGCGTTCGGACAGTCCGAACGCGACCCCCGCTCTTTTGTGCGGTCAGCCCGACTGCGGGTCGCTGTCGTCGTGCTCGTCGCCGCTCGACGTCCCCTGCTCGCCGCGCAGCGTCTCGCGCTGGGCCTCCGGGGTGTCGCCGTGCGGGTCGTTGCCGCGAGCACCTTCGGCGGGCTCGGTCGGGTGCTGGGTGCGCTCTTCGGATGTCATTTCGTGCCTCCTTCCAAAGTCCCTTCCGTACCGGATACCCGCCCACGCCCGGCTCAACCGCCGGCGTTTGCCCCGATGATCGCTGGGTAAGCCCGGGAGCGACGCGGTTGTCCGCCGGCGAGCGCGCCGGGACCGCGGCGAGTGAAGGAGACCCAGATGACCACGTCGGCGGAACCCGTCCGCCCGGGCCCCCTGGCCGCCCGGTCCGTCGTCCACCAGCCGGTGCCGGCCGCCCCGCGGATGCTGCGGCTGCCCGGCGTCTACCGCCCGCAGGAAGACACCGCCCTGCTCGCGTCGGCGATCGCCGAACTGGCGATCCCGGCCGGCGCGCGGGCCCTCGACCTGTGCACCGGCACCGGCGCGCAGGCGATCACGCTGGCCCGCCGCGGCGCGGGAACCGTGCTGGCCGTGGACCTTTCGCGCCGGGCGCTGGCCTCGGCGCGGCTCAACGCGCTGATCCGGCAGCTCGCCGTGCGCCCGTGCCGGGGAGGCCTCGCCAGAGCACTGCGCGAGGGCCCGTTCGACGTCGTCGTGGCCAACCCGCCCTACGTGCCGTCCCCGGCGCCGACGGTGCGGTCCACCCGGGGCTGGGACGCCGGCCGGGACGGCCGCGCGCTGCTGGACCCGCTGTGCGCCGCCGCGGGCACGCTGCTGCGCCCGGGCGGGACCATGCTGCTCGTCCACTCGACACTGTCCGATGTGGACAAGTCGCGGGAAATGCTGGCCGCGCAGGGGCTTCGCGCGTCGGTGGTGCGGCGGGCCCGGATCCCGTTCGGGCCGGTCCTGTCCGGGCGGACGGAGTTCCTCGAGGCGGCCGGGCTGATCGAGCCGGGCCAGCGGGTGGAGGAGCTGGTGGTGCTGCGTGCCGACCGCTGAGCGGGGTCCCCGCCGGGTGACCGTCGTCCCGGGCGGCCCGGTCCTGGTGGAGGGGCCGGTCGAGCTGTGCACGCCCGAGGGCGAGCTCGTGCGGTCCGACCGGTTCGTGGTCGCGGTGTGCGCGTGCCGCCGCAGCAAGCGGTTCCCGTTCTGCGACACCAGTCACCGCAAACGCGTCCGCACGCAGACGGATGACTGACGACTGACCACTGACGAAATGGCCTCCCGGTGCGATCCGGGAGGCCATTTCCGCGTCACGTGCGCAGTGAGGACTTCCCGGCCTTCCAGCGGCTCAGCACCTGCTCGCCGAAGCGGCCTTCGAGGAACTCGGTCGCCTGGATGCCGAACACGACGTCGGCGGCCAGCTCGGGCTCCTGCTCCAGCAGGTCGCCGAGCACGTCGTGGCGCATGACCTGCTCGTGGACCGCGTCCGCTTCGATGTGCTCGGTGTAGAAGAACCGGCACGCCTCCGGCGCGTCCAGGCGCCGCAAGGCCTGGTCCATCCGCTGTGCGGACGGCGCCGTCGTGATCTCCGCCGCCGCGAAGTGCCCGCACAGCGCACCCCGCAGCGACCGGTGCAGGCCGAACAGCGACATCATGTTGACCACCGCCAGCATCGTGCCGGGGACCTGGTCGATGAGCTCGAGGTAGCCGTCGGGCAGGCCGGCCGCGCGCAGCAGGTCGGTGTAGAGGCGCGCGTGCATCAGCTCCGCGCGGCCACCGCCGAACTCGTCGAACTCGACCGCCACCAGCGCGGCCTTGGCGCGGCCGCGCAGCCGGGGGATCACCCACGCGTGCGGGTCGGCTTCCTTGTGGTGGTAGACGGAGCGGTGCGTGAAGTACTCGCGCAGCTGCGTCCAGTCGCCGTGGTCGCGCAGGTAGTGCGAAACGCCTTCGACGTCGATCGGCTCGACCAGCAGGGCGTCCAGGGCGGCCGTGACGTCGTCGCCGCCGGCCACGTGGTCGCGGAGCGCGTCGAGGAACCGTGCCTCGAGCGCCCCGCGCAGGCGCAGCAGCTCCGGGTCCCATTCCCAGTCGGGGGACACGCCGGGCAGGCCCTGGTAGTGCAGTTCGTAGCACAGGTGCAGCGCCAGCTGGAGGTCGTCGCCGAGCGGGTCGGCGTCGGCGAGGCCGTCGAAGTCCAGGTCCGCCCGCGGGCGCTCGCGCAGCAACGTGGACAGGACCGACTCCGAGAGCGGGCCCCGGGCGGCCGGCAGGGTGGCCGCTCCGGCAGTGGTGGAAGTCGTCATGATCCCGGCTACCCGGTCAGCAGCGTTCCATGCGCCGCGGGCACGGTCGCCGCGGTGAGCCACCGCACCGCAGCCGCCGTTTCCCGATCGGCGACGGCGCGCTGCTGCGCGGCGCCGGTACCGCCGTCGCGGACCGCGTCGACGAGCTTCCGGACCTCGGCCAGGTCACCGCTCTCTTCCAGGGGCACCCGGACGTGGGCGAGGAGTTCGTCGACGAGTGTCCACGCCGGACGGCGGGTTTCCGCAGCGGCGTCCACGAGGTCTCCGGAGAGGCCGTGGCGCGCCGCGGCCCACACCGCGGCCGCGGCCACCTGCGGCGACAGCGGCGTGGCTTCCCGGCCGTCGGCGAGGTCGGTGAGGGCCCGCTGCACCAGCGCCCGGCTCAGCAGGGCCTGCAGCACCGCGTGGTCGACGGTCAGCGCGGTGTCGGCGACCCGGAACTCGACCGTGGGGAACCGGCCGGACGGGCGGGCCAGCCAGAACGTCTGGTCCGGGTCGACGAGCGCGCCGCAGCCGACCAGCGTCTCGACGGCCCGGCGGTACTCGGCGTGCCCGCTCAGGTGCGGGGCGACGCCGGCGCCGGGGAAGCGGGACTGCAGCACCATCCGCCAGCTGTCGTAGCCGGTGTCCCGGCCGTGGTCGAACGGCGAATTGCCGGACAGGGCGAGCAGCGTGGGGAGCCACCGGCCGACGTGGTTGACGACGGCGACGGCGGTGTCGGGATCGGGCACCCCGACGTGGACGTGGCACCCGCAGGCCTCGTAGTCGGCGACGACCGCGCCGTAGGTGGCGTCGATCTCGGCGTACCGGCCGGTGCTCGCCGGCGGCTCCGTGGCCGGTCCGGGCCCGACCGGCGTGCCGACGGCCAGGAGCGCGCAGTCTTCAGCCGCCGCGGCACCGGCCAGCACGCGGCGCGCGGCGGTGAGCTGGTGGCGGAGCTCGTCGGCGCCTGAGCAGACACCGGTGGCGGCTTCGAGCTGGGTGAGCCGCAGTTCCCGGTGCACCCGGACGCCGTCGGGCAGCGGCCCGTGGTGGCGGTACCGGGCCAGCACCGCTTCGGCGCACGGCGACGCGTGCCCCGTGCGGGGGTTCACGAGGAGGAACTCCTCTTCGACACCCATCGTGGGCGGGCCGTCGGACATGGGCGGGCTCCTTCCGGGACCGGCTGGGGTTACCCGTTCCGGTGGCGTAAATGCGTCCGGGCGCCGGGCTGGTTTCGTGATGAGCGCCCCGGGGGTACTTCGCACCCATGACGACCCACGAGCGGCTGCGGGTGACCGAGGTGGCCACCGCGCCGGTGCACCGCCTGCCCGCACCCCGCGCCCCGTCCGAAAGCGACCTGGGCAGCCGGATCCGGTGGAAGACCCCCGACGCCGTCGTGGTGGAGGTGCTGGGCGACGTGGACCTCTGCTCGGTGGCCCGGCTGGCGGCGGTGCTGGACGAGCACCTCCGGGCGCGTCCGGGTGTCCTGCGGATCGACCTGGGCCAGGTCTGGTTCCTCGGTGCCGCGGGCATCCGCGTCCTGCTGCGCGCCCACCGCCACGCCGAAGCTGTGGGGGTCCACCTGGTGGTCGACCCCGGCCGGTCGCGGGCCGCGGTCCGGGCACTCGAACTGCTCGACCGGCTTCAGGGCACCGCGCGTTAGGCCCTGTCCTCGAAGCAGACGACCGTCACCCATTTCGAGGACAGGCCCAGGAAAGCTCCCCGGTCAGTCAGCTGCCCGTGAGCAGGTCGACCACGTCTTCCGCGCGGTTCCGTTCGGCGAACCGGCGCCGTTGCCGGTCGGCGCCGCCGCCCTCGGCGGCCAGGCGGGCCGTGCCCTCCCAGACGAAGTCGAGGTCGCCGGCCGCTTCGAGGGCCGGGGTCACGAGCTGCACCAGGTCGTCGAGCACCACCTTCGCCGGCTCCAAGTCCCCGCTCTTCGGGTGCGGGCAGCAACCGGTGACCCCTTCGCGCGACGCGCGCCAGAGCTGCGCGCGCAGCACCTCGTTCGACAGGTGCGGCGCGGGCGCGTCCTCGGCCAGCGCGGTGGCGACCAGGGCGCGCGCCAGCACGCCCAGCAGCACCGCGTCTTCCGGCACCGCGGCGACGTCGGCGATGCGGAACTCCAGCGTCGGCTGCTTGTCCGAGAGCCGCACGTCCCAGTAGATCATTCCGCGGTCGAGGATCGAGCCCGCGCGCAGCCAGCCGTCGACGATGCTTTCGTACTCGTCCAAGGACGCGAACCGCGGCGGCGGTCCCGCCGACGGCCAGCGGCTCCACTGCTGGTAGCGCCAGCTGCAGTAACCCGTGTCGTAGCCGTCGGAGATCGCCGAGTTCGCGGTCAGCGCGAGCAGGATGGGCAGCCACGGCCGGATCCGGTTCAGGACCTGGACGCCGCTCTCCTTGTCCGGGATCGCGACGTGCACGTGGCAGCCGCAGGTGAGCGAAGTCCGCGCGGTGGCGCCGAAGTGCTCGGCCATCCGCTCGTAGCGCGGGTTCGGGGTGATGACGGGCGGGTTGGCTTCGAACAGCAGCGGGGACGCGGCGGGCAGCACGCGGTACCCGCGCCGCCGGGCGGCCCCGGCGAGGTCTTCGCGCAGCCCGCGCAGCTGGCGCAGGGCTTCGGTGTGGGTGCGGCAGACATCGGTGGCCGCCTCGGCCTGGGAGCGGGTGAGTTCGTGCTGCAGCTCGCCCTGGTCGTCGCCGGCGGCTTCCGCCGCGTCGACGACGTCGTCGCCGGCGTGGGACAGGTGCCCTCGGCGGTCGACGACGAAGAACTCCTCTTCGATGCCGAACGTCAGCACATCGCCTGTCGGTTGGTTCACCGCTGTTCTCCTGGGGGTTCGGGGACCGGTTGGATACCCGTGCGGCGGTTTCGGCAAACGGCGTTTTCCGGCGCCGGGAGCGGGTATTCGCCCGGTCATGTCGACCGACGCCATCGTGCTGCTCAAAAACGACCACAAGACCGTGGAGAAGCTCTTCAAGCAATTCGAGAAGGCAGGGGAGGACGCGTACGACGAGAAGCGCCGGATCGCCGACTCCATCATCGAAGAGCTGACCGTCCACGCATACATCGAGGAGGAGATCTTCTACCCGGCGGCGCGGGAAGCCGTGCCACAGACGAAAGACCACATCCTGGAGAGCGTCGAGGAGCACCACGTCGTGGTGTGGATGCTGTCCGAACTGCACGGCATGGACCCGAAGGAGGAGACCTTCGACGCGAAGGTCACGGTCCTCACCGAGAACGTCCGCCACCACGTCGAAGAGGAAGAGGACGAGTGGTTCCCCGAGGTCCGCTCGGCGATGGGCCGCAAGCAGCTGCAGGAGCTGGGGCAGCGGATGATCGACGCCCGCCCGGCCGCGCCGAAGAACCCGTTGGAGCTCAAGAGCGCCAAGGCCTGACGGTCCTCGCGAAACGCCCGGCGGGTCGTGCACCCGCCGGGCGTTTTCGTCACCGCTTCGCGACGACCCGGATCGACTTCAGCGCGGAGTCGGCCGGGTCGGGCAGCTCCATGCCGGCCGCGAGGCCGCTGCGCAGGTAGTCGAGCATCGGCTGGGTGATCACCTCGCCGGGCAGCACACCGGGCGCCCCCGGCGGGTACGGCGTGATCATCTCGGCCGCGATCCGGCCGGCCGCCTCCGCCGCGGGCACCTGTTCGGCGGGGCCGAAGAAGGCGTCGCGCGGCAGCATCGCCGTCTCCAGCTCCATCTCCCGCGGCGAAGGCAGCTCCACCTTCGGCGGCTTCTCGAACGACGACGCGACCTTCACCAGCGCGTCGACGGCGTTGATCAGCGTGCCCGCGGTCGCTTCGTCGTCGGAGTGGGTGAACTGGGCGACGATCCGGCGGTGGTCGGACAGTCCCACGGTGACCCGCCGGTGCTCGCGCAGCCAGTCGGCGGCCTGGTACCCGCTGATGCCCAGCGGCTCGAGGTCGAGCACGACCTTGAGCGGGTCGACCGAGTCGGCGAGGTCCGGGCCGAGGAATTCGTCGTGCATCACCGAAACGCCCAGCTCGGTCAGCCGGCCGCGCACCGACTCGACGAGCGTCAGGGCGCCGTCGAGCAGGTCCCGGCCCTGTTCGGCCATCTGCCGCCGCCAGCCGTCGAGGGCCGCGTAGACCAGGGAGCTCGCGCTCGTCGTGCCGAGCAGGTCCTCCCGCGACTTCAGCACCTCCGGGTCGACGCGGTCGCCCTGCAGGTGGAAGACCGAGCTCTGCTCGACCGCGGCACCCATCTTGTGCACGCTCGTGACGCACACGTCGGCACCGGCGTCCATGCCCCACGGCGGCAGGCCGTCGTGGAACGGCAGGTGGGCGCCCCACGCTTCGTCGACGATCAGCGGCAGCCCGCGTTCGTGGCACCAGGCGGCGATCGCGCGGAGATCGCCGCCCGTGCCGTAGTCGGTCGGGGTCACCACGAGCGCGCCCTTGACCTCCGGATCGCTCTCGTAGGCCTCCGCGAACTCCCGGACGCCCGGCGGGTGGCTCAGGTGCCGCTCGGCGTCCCAGTGGGGCCGCACCCAGACCGGCCGGACGCCGCTGACGATCAGCCCGGAGATCACCGACTTGTGGACGTGCCGGGGCACCAGCAGCTTTTCGTGCGGCCCGGCGACGGCGAGCATCGCGCTCTTCACCGAAAGCGAGCTGCCGCAGGTCGAGAAGAACGTGTGCTCGGCGCCGACCGCGTCGGCCATCAGCTCCTGGGCGTGGGCGAGCACGCCCTGGCGCATCAGCCGGTCGTCGAGGCCGTTGAGCGCGATGACGTCGGATTTGAACACGTCGGCCCCGACGATCTCCAGCACCCGCGGGTCGATACCGCGGCCCTGCTTGTGACCGGGCGCGTTGAACGGGACGTAGCCGGCGCTGTGGTAGTCGCGCAGCGCCTCGAGCACCGGTGCTTTGCTGTGGTCCATTCCGCCGGGTAGCCGGATGCGGCTCGCGCGAAACACGCGCGTAACACCCAGGTGGCGTGCCCGTGCGTGATTGGGGTATTCCGGAGGGCATGGAGTGGCACGAGGATCTGCACGAGCGGGCCGACGAGGGTATCGAGCACCTGGACGAGCGGTTGTGGGCCGTCGCCACCGCGCTGCACGAGCGGCCGGAACTGTCCTATGAGGAGCACGCTGCCGCCGAACGGCTCACCGGCGAACTGGCCGCGGACGGCTTCGCGGTGGAAACCGGGGTCGCCGGCCTCCCCACGTCCTTCGTCGCGCGCGCCGGTCACGGACGGCCGTGTGTCGCGCTGCTGCTCGAGTACGACGCCCTGCCCGGCCTCGGGCACGCCTGTGGGCACAACCTGATCGCCGCGGCCGGCCTGGGCGCCGCGCTGGCCGCCAAGGACGTCCTGGGGGACGCTCCGGGTTCGCTGCTCGCCGTGGGCACCCCGGCCGAGGAGCGCGGCGGCGGCAAGGTCGCGATGGCCGAGGCGGGCGTCTTCGACGACGTCGACGCGGCCCTGATGGTCCACCCCGGCGTCCATTCGTGGTCGTGGGCGCCGCTGACCGCGCAGGTGGAGCTGAAGGTGACCTTCCACGGCCGGGCGGCGCACCCGACCGGCGACCCGGAGCACGGCATCGACGCCCTCGCCGCGCTGATCCAGGCGTTCGGCGCGGTCTCGGCCCTGCGCCAGCGGCTGCCCGCCGGATCACACGTCCAGGGGATCATCACCCACGGTGGCGAGGCGACGAACATCGTCCCCGAGCGCGCCGAAGGCCGGTTCGGCCTCCGCGCCCTCACCACCGACGCGCTGGACCGCCTCGTCGGGGACGTGACGACGTGCGCGGAAGGCGCGGCGCTGGCGACCGGGGCGAAGGTCGACGTCGAACGCCTCGGCCGCGGGTACGCGCACTTCCGCGACAACCCGGTGCTGTCGGAGCGGTTCACCGAGCACCTGGCGGCGCGCGGGATCCACGCGACCCCGCCGGCGCCCGGCGTCTTCCTCGGCTCGTCGGACATCGGGAACGTCAGCGTCCGCGTCCCGGCGATCCACCCGTTCGTCGCGATCACGGCGGAGGAGAAGTCGGACCACACGCCGGAGTTCGCGGAAGCGGCGGCGAGCCCGCGCGGCCGGGTGGCGATGCTGGCGTCGGCCGCGGCCCTGGCGCGCACGGTGATCGACCTGCGGACGCACCCGGCGCTGGTCAGCCGCGCGTGGGACAGCTTCCGGGACCTGGCGCGCAACGGGCACTGACCGGTCGGGCGCGCCGGTGCGGTCCCCGGCACCGGCGCGCCCGGGGTTTCACGCCACCGGCGTGTAGTGCGACGCGTCGCCTTCGAGCGACTCGCTCGGCCGCCCGTCGAGGCCCACCGGCACGTCGCCGGCCACCGTGACCCGGTTCAGCCGCCGGGGCAGGCCGTCGTAGTTGTCGATCGCGTAGTGCTGGGTGATCCGGTTGTCGAACAGGACCAGCTGGTCCGGCTCCCACGCCACGCGTACGACGTTCTCCGGCCGCGTGACGTAGGACTGCAGCAGCCGCAGCAGGTCCCGCGACTCGGCCACCGACAGGCCTTCGATGCGCTGGGCGAACCCGCCGATGAACAGGCCGCGCTCGCCGGTCACCGGGTGCACCCGCACCACCGGGTGGACGGTCCGGTACTTCCGCGAGACGAACTGCTCCCGCCGCGCGCGCTCCTGCTCGTCCACCGTCTCCGGCGGCTGGACGTAGTCGTAGTCGTTGGTGTGCACCGCCCGCAGCGTGTCGGCGAAGGCCCGCAGCGGCTCCGGCAGGTCCCGGTAGGCCGCGGCGGCGTTCGCGATCAGCGTCTCCCCGCCGTAGGGCGGCACCACCAGGCTGCGCAGCGTGCTCGCCTTCGGCGGGTTGAGCACGAAGGTGACGTCGGTGTGCCAGTGGTTGGCGCGGCCCCGCTCGCTGTCGACGGGCAGGATCGTCGGCGCGCCCTCGACGGCGGGCACCGTCGGGTGGGCCTTCGTGAGCTCGCCGAAGCGCGCGGCGAACCGCTGCTGGGTCTCGTCGTCGAGCCGGGCGTTCCGGAACACCAGCGCCTTGTGCTCGTGGAGGGCGTCGGTCAGGAACGCGACCTGCGTGTCGTCGAGGTCGCCGGCCGGGTCGAAGCCGACGATCTCGGCGCCGATCCTCCCGGTCAGCTTGCGGACGTCGGTGCCGATGGTGGTCATGCGGGCTCCTTCACTCGGTTGCGGTTGGCGGGACGCGCGAGGCCGTAGTGCTCGCGCAGGGTGGTGCCGGAGTACTCGGTGCGGAAGAGCCCGCGCCGCTGCAGTTCCGGGACGACGAGGTCGACGAAGTCGTCGAGCCCGCCGGGCAGGGTGGGCGGCATGACGTTGAAACCGTCGGCGGCGCCGCCGAGGAACCACGCCTCCAGCTCGTCGGCGACCTGCGCCGGGGTGCCGGCGAAGACGCGGTGCCCGCGCCCGCCGGCCAGCCTTTCCAGCAGCTGCCGGATGGTCAGGTCCTCGCGCCGGGCCAGCCCGACGACCAGGTCGAACCGGCTCTGGCCGCCCTCGGTGAAGCTGCCGACGTCGGGCAGCGGGCCGTCCAGCGGGTAGCCGGTGACGTCGTGGTCGAGCATCTTCGACAGCTGCCGCAGCCCGTAGTCCGGGATGATCAGCGCGTTCAGCTCGGCTTCCCGCGCGCGGGCCTCGGCCTCGGTGCGGCCGAGGATCGGCGAAATCCCGGGCAGGATCTTGATTTCGTCCGGCGTGCGGCCGTACTTCGCGAGGCGCCCTTTGACGTCGTCGTAGAACGCCTTGCCTTCGGCGTAAGTCTGCTGCGCGGTGAACACGGCTTCGGCGTGCCGGGCCGCGTACTCCTTGCCGGTCTCCGACGACCCGGCCTGCACGAGCAGCGGGTGACCCTGGGGCGGGCGTTCGATGTTGAGCGGCCCGCGGACCTGGAAGTGGGGCCCGTCGTGCTCGATCGCGCGGATCCGGTCCGTGTCGGCGTAGACCCCGCTCGGCCGGTCGACGACCGCCGCGTCGTCGTCCCAGCTGTCCCACAGCTTCTTGACGACGTCGACGAACTCCTCGGCCCGGTCGTACCGCGCGTCGTGCGACGGGCGCTTGGCCAGGTTGAAGTTCCGGGCCTCGTCGATGCCCGCCGACGTGACGATGTTCCAGCCCGCGCGGCCGCCGGAGAGGTGGTCGAGCGAAGCGAACTTCCGGGCCAGGTGGTAGGGCTCGTTGTAGGTCGTCGACGCCGTGGCGATCAGTCCGATGTGGACCGTGGACGCGGCGAGCGCCGAAAGCAGCGTCAGCGGTTCGAAGTGGCTGTGCGAGTTGTGCTTCACGTTGACCCACAGGGCGACGCCGTCGGCGAGGAAGAGCGAGTCGAGCTTGCCGCGCTCGGCGGTCCGCGCGATGTCCACGTAGTGCTGCAGCGTCCGCGCCCGGTGCGGGTCGGTCGAGGGGTGCCGCCAGGCGGCTTCGTGGTGGCCGTTCGGCATCACGAACGCGTTGAGGTGCATCATGACTTCTCCTTGGGGCGCCAGGTGGAAAACCGCCGTTCGAGGGCGACGAAACCGGCGTTGACGAGCACGCCGAGCAGCGAGACCGCGATGATCCCGGCGTACATCTGCTGGATCTGGAAGTTCACCTGGCTCGTGTTGATGAGGTAGCCGAGCCCGGCCTTGGCACCGACCATCTCCGCGGCCACCAGCACGAGGATCGAGTACGACGCCGCCATCCGGACGCCGGTGAACACCGTGGGCACCGCCGAGGGCAGGATCACCTTCCGGAACAGCCGCGGGCTGGACAGCCCCAGCGAACGGGCCGCCTTGACCAGCAGCGGGTCGACCGTGTTGACCCCGGCGATCGTGTTGAGCAGCACCGGCCACACGCAGGCGTACACGACGAGGGTGACCTTCGACAGCTCCCCGATGCCCAGCAGCAGCGTGAACACCGGCAGCAGCGCCAGGGCGGCGGTGTTGCGGGCGAGCTCCAGCAGCGGCTGCAGGAACCGCGCCACCGGCCGGTACCAGCCGATCAGCAGCCCGAGCGGCACGGCCACCGCGACGGCGACGGCGAACCCGGCGGCGGACCGGCCGATGCTGGCCAGCAGGTGGTCGGCGAGTTCGCCGTCGAGCGCGAGGTCCCACAGCGCCTGCAGGTCCTCCGACAGCGGCGGCAGGAACGTCCGGGTGCTCTCGTCGAGGACGAACCGGGGGACCAGCTCCCAGAGCGCGACGAACAGCACGACCGCGGCGGACGCGTGCACCGCCCGGGTGAGTCTCTTCCGCCACCGCCGTGGCTTCCTCGCCGAGGTCGTGAGTCCGACGTGGACGGCCGGTGCCTCGAGGGTGGTGGTCATCGGGCCGCGCTCCGTTCGTGTTCGGCCGCCTTGCGGACCTCGTCGTGCAGCAGTTCCCAGAGCCGGTGGCGCTGCCGCCCGAACGCCGCGCCGGAGCGGACGTCCCCGGTGCGGTCGCCGAGGTCGACGTCGACGACGGCCTTGAGCCGCCCGGGCCGCGACGTCAGCACCGCGACCTGTTGTCCCAGGTAGACGGCCTCGTCGATGCCGTGGGTGATGAAGACGATCGTCTTGCCGGTGCGGCGCCAGATCCGCAGCAGCTCCTCCTGCAGCTGCTCGCGGGTCTGCGCGTCGAGCGCGGCGAACGGTTCGTCCATCAGCAGCACGGCGGGGTCGTAGGCGAGGCTGCGGGCGATCGCGACGCGCTGCTTCATGCCGCCGGACAGCTCGTGCGGGTAGCGGTCCTCGAAGCCGGACAGCCCGACCAGGGCGAGGTATTCGCGCGCCCGCTCCGCCCGCTGCCGCTTCCCGAGCGAGCCGCCTTCGAGGCCGAATTCGACGTTGGCGCGGGCCGTGCGCCAGGGGAACAGCGCGTACTGCTGGAAGACGACCCCGCGGTCGAGGCCCGGGCCGCGCACCGGCTCGCCGTCGATGAGCACCTCGCCCGACGTCGGGGTGGTGAGCCCGCCCAGCAGGTCGAGCAGCGTCGACTTGCCCGAGCCGCTGGGGCCGACCAGGGACAGGAACGTGCCGTCGGCGATGTCGAGGGAGACGTCGTCCAGGGCGGTCAGCTCACCGAAGGTCTTGGTCACCGAGCGGATGCCGATCACTTGGCCACCGCCGGAGCGCCGTCGCGGTAGGGGTTGAACTCGTTGGTGTAGAGCTTCGAGGTGTCGATCCGGTCGTGCTTGAGGTAGCCCTCCTGCTTCAGCCAGGGCTCCCACCGGGTGTAGTCCGCATCGGAGATCAGGCCGGCGCGGGTGATGCCGACGCTCTTCCAGTACTTCAGCGTGTCGGTGCTTTCGTTGCGGCCGCGGGCTTTGATGATCTTCGTGAAGCGCGCGATCACCTCGTCGCGCGGGGTGGTGCGTTCCCACTCGATCGCCTTGGCCACGGCGGAGACGAAGACCTTCGCGGTCTCCGGGTACTTCTTGATGAAGTCGGTGCGCAGCACGTACGGCCCGCCGTTGTAGGGCCCGAACGCGCCGACGTCGGTGAACAGCGGGCGCACGCCACCGGCGGCGACGGCGTGGTCCTGCAGGATTCCCTGCAGCGCGGCGACGTCGAGCTGGCCGTTGCGCAGGGCCTGTTCGGCGTTCACCGGCGGGATGACGACCAGCTGCACCTGCTTGATCTCGTCGTCGGCGAGGCCTTGGCCCTTCAGCCACGTGTCGAGCGCGGCCTCGAGGTTCGCCCCGGCGGTGTTGACGCCGACCTTCTTGCCGATCAGGTCGCGGGCGGTCCGGATCGGACTGTCCTCTCGGGTGTAGAAGCCGATGAAGGTCCGGTCGTCGGAGCCGTAGTAGTTGACGACCGCCTTGACCGGCGCGCCCGCTTCGACGAGCTTGACGACCGCGCCGGTGAAGGCGCCGCCGAAGTCGGTCTGGTCGGTGGCCGCCGACTGGATGTCCTGGGGGCCGCTGATCGTGTTGCCGACCCACTTCAGCTTGACCGGGCCGAAGTAGCCCAGGTCCTCGGCGAGTTCGGGGAGGGTCACGGAGTTCGCGCTGCCCTGGTAGCGCAGTTCCAGCTTCTCGGGTTGGCCGGGTGCACCGGTGGCCGTCGCCGAAGCGCAGCCGGCCAGCAGCACCACGGCGGCGGCGAACAGGGGCAGGGTTTTCTTCACGGTGGTTTCGTCCGTTCCGGGAGTCGGCGGGGATGCAGCAATTGTTCGCAGCCGACGAGCGGACGGTCAATTTTGCGAGTTCGTGAAATAACTCCGCCGGTTCACGAGGCGCGCGGCAACCCGGTCAGCAGCGGACCGAGCGGGTCGTCGTAAAGCACGTCCAGGAGCACCGCGCCGCCGGCCGTCGCCAGCTCGGTCCCCGGAAAGCTGGTGCCCACAACGGTTTCCGCCGGATCGGGGCAGCGCGACCGGTCGCGGACCTCGTCCCGGATGATGGGAAGGCAGCCGGGTACCCGGGTTACACTGCGGTCGACCACCACGAGCACGGCCGGGTTGAGCACTTCGAGCAGGAGCGCCGCCGCCTGGCCGACGAGCCGCGCGCGTTCGTGGAACAACCGCGCCGCCGCGGAATGGCCGGATTCGGCGAGCGCGAGCAATTCCGGAAAGTCCGGGCGCTCGAGCAAACCGCATTCCACGGCCGCGCGAGCGAGCGTTCCTTCCGAGACGGCGGCTTCGAGGCAGCCGGTGCGCCCGCAGCGGCACGGCTCGGTGCTGCCGTCGACCGGCAGGTGCGCGACGGCGCCCGCGGCCGATCGCGGTCCGTGGTGCACGCCGGCGCCGGTGGCGAACGCGGCGTCGACGACGTTGCCGGTGAACAGCTGCACGACGCTGTCCCGGGCGCGCGGGTGCCCGAAGAGCCGTTCGGCGTGCACCAGCGCCCGCGCGTGCCCGTCGACCTCCACCGCCAGCCCGGTGCTGCCGGTCAGGAGGTCGCGGACCGGGACGTTCCGCCAGCCGAGCAGCGGGTGCTCGACGACGGTGCCGGACGCGCGGTCGACCCAGCCGCCGGTGGCGACGCCGAGCCCGAGCGGCTCGCGGTCCGGGGCGTGCCCGAGCAGCAGGTCGTCGAAGATCTCGGCCGCGCGCGCGAGCAGGTCCTCGGCGGCCAGGCCGTCGTGCGGTTCTTCGTGCTGGACCAGCACGTTCCCGCGCAGGTCGAGCAGGGCGACGGTGGCGTGGTGCACGGCCAGGTGCAGCGCGCCGGCGACGTGCCGCCCGGTGTCGAGGTCGACCGGCACGTGCGGCCGTCCGACGCGCCCGCGCGGTTCGGGCCCGGACTCGACGAGTTCGTGCAGCAGCCCGAGCCGGGCCAGCTCGGCGGTGTGCCCGGTGACCGCGGCCGCGGACAGCCCCGTCCGCCGCGCGATGGTGCTGCGCGCGATCGGCCCTCCGTCGAGCACCGCCCGCAGCACGGCGCTCGCGCTGGCGCTGCGCCGGGCGCCGCGCGCATCCGTCCTCTGTGGACTCCTCGCCCGGCTGGTCATCGCCCGATCGTGGCAGACGAACCGGCGCGCGCCCAGTATGCCCAGGATGCGGGCTTGACGCATACCCATATGGGAATATGATGTGCTGCGTGGCACGAGCAGCGACGACGGCGGACACCTTCAACGCGGTCGCCGAACCCCGGCGGCGGCAGATCCTCGACGTCCTGAGGGACGGCGAGCGGTCGGTCGGCGACCTCGTCGACCTGCTCGGCCTGGCCCAGCCCCAGGTCTCGAAGCACCTGCGGGTGCTGCGCGAGGTCGGTGCGGTGGACGTGCGCGGCGACGGCCGCCAGCGGCTCTACCGGCTCAACGGCGCCGCGCTCAAGCCCATCCACGATTGGGTCAAGCGCTACGAACGGACGTGGGCGGAGCGGTTCGACCTGATGGACGACGTCCTCGAGGAACTCAAGGAACAGGAGCAGTGACGTGGAGATCACCACCCCCGCCGACGACCGGATTCTCATCACGCGCGAATTCGACGCGCCGAAACACCTGGTCTACCGCGTGTGGACCACCCCGGAGCTGGTGCGCCGTTGGTGGAGCGGCCACCGCGGGACCACCACCGAGGTCGAACTGGACCTGCGGCCCGGCGGCCGCTGGCGGTACGTGCTGAAGACGAACGACGGCGCCGAGGTCGGCTTCCACGGCGAATACCGCGAGATCGTGCCGGACGAGCGGCTCGTCTACACGGAGGTGTTCGAGATGCCGGGGGTGGACCTCGATTCCGTGGACGGTCCGCTCAACACGGTCACCTTCACCGCCCTCGACGGCGACCGCACGCGCCTGGAACTGCTGACCGAGACCGGGAGCAAGGAACTGCGGGACATGATCCTGCAGTCCGGCATGGAGGTCGGCGCGCGGGAGCAGATGGTGATCATCCAGGAGCTGGCGGACTCCCTGCGGTAGCGGCCCGCAGGAACCGCTCGCCGGTCTTCGCCAGCGCCTCGGCGAGCTCCGGCGCGTCGAGCACTTCGAAGTCCACGTCGAGCATGCCCAGGTAGAGCCCGAGCATCTGCGCGTGGTCGGACCCGAGTTCGGCCACGCAACGGTCCGGGCCCTCGGCGATCAGGTCGACCGCGATCGGCAGCCGCGCCCGGACGTGGTCCACCGGCGCGTGCAGCCGCACCCGGGCGTGGAAGCGCCAGGTCGCCGTGCCCACGCTGCGCTGGACGAACTGCGCGACGTCACCCTCCGGCGGCTCCCGTGGGGCGAAGCGCGGGCCGTTCGGCACCCTCGGCGTCATCCGGTCGACGCGGAAGGTGCGCCAGTCGTCGCGGGCGGTGTCCCAGGCGACCAGGTACCAGCGGCGTCCCCAGGTGACCAGCCGGTGCGGTTCGACGTCGCGGCGGCTCGGCGTCCGCTGGTGGCTCGTGTAGTCGAAGCGCAGCCGCTCGCTCGCCCGGATCGCCGTCGCGATCGCGGTGAGCACGTCCGCGTCGACGGCCGGGCCGGCGCCGGGCACCGCGACCGTCGCGGCCTGCAGTGCCCGCACCCGGTGCCGCAGCCGCGACGGCAGCACCTGCTCCAGTTTGGCGAGCGCGCGCACCGACGTCTCGCCGATGCCGGCGACGCCCGTCGCGGTCCGCAACCCGACCGCGACGGCCACCGCTTCGTCGTCGTCCAGCAGCAGCGGCGGGAGCTGCGCGCCCGCGCCGAGGCGGTAGCCGCCTTGGACGCCGGGGGCGGCCTCGACCGGGTAGCCGAGCTCGCGCAGCTTGCCGATGTCGGTGCGGACGGTGCGCGCGGTGACGCCGAGCCGGCCGGCCAGGTCGGCGCCGGTCCAGTCGCGTCGCGTTTCGAGCAGCGACAGCAGCCGCAGGAGGCGGGCGGAGGTCTGCAACATTCTTCGAGCATCGCACGAAACGCGGAAGGAAATCTTCCGCAATGGCTCCTAGCGTGCTTCCCATGACGAACGAAATCCGCCCCTTCCGCATCGACATCCCGCAGGCCGAGCTGGCCGGCCTGCACCGGCGGCTGGCCTCGGCCCGGTTCGCCGAGCCCGTGCCCGGCGACGAGCCGGACTGGTCCCGTGGCATCCCCACCGACGTCGTCCGGGAGCTGGCCGGGTACTGGCGCGACGGCTTCGACTGGCGTGCCCAGGAAGCGGCGTTCAACGCGTTTCCGCAGTTCACTACCGAGATCGACGGCCAGGTCATCCACTTCCTGCACGTCCGCTCAGCGCAGCCCGACGCGGTGCCACTGCTGCTCACCCACGGCTATCCGAGCTCGGTCGCCGAATTCCTCGACGTCATCGGCCCGCTGACCGAGCCGGGCCCGGACGCCTTCCACGTCGTCGTCCCGTCGCTGCCCGGGTTCGGGTTCTCGACGCCGCTGAGCGGCCCCGGCTGGGAGCTGGCCCGCACGACGGACGCGTTCGCCGAGCTGATGACCCGCCTCGGCTACGACCGGTTCGCCGCGCAGGGCGGCGACATCGGCGCGGGCGTCACCGGGCGGCTCGCCGCGCTGTACCCGGACCGCGTCATCGGCACCCACGTCAACAGCGATCGCGGCACGATCGCGCTGGCCGGTGAGCAGCTGCCGCAGCCGGAGCACCTGTCCGAGACCGAACAGTCCGAATTGGACGCCGCCCGCGAAGCGTGGAAGGCGGGCCGGGGCTACCTCGACCTCCAGTCGCACAAGCCGGAGACGATCGCGGCCGCGCTCACCGATTCCCCGGTCGGGCAGCTGGCCTGGATCGCGGAGAAGTTCGAAGGGTGGACCGGCGGGAACGGAATCGACCGCGACCGGCTGTTGACCAACGTCAGTCTCTATTGGTTCACCCGCAGCGGCGCGAGCGCGGCCCGGTTCCTGTACGAAGCGGCCCACTCGGGACACGGCTGGCTGGCGCCGTCGGACGTCCCGGCCGGCTGGGCGGTGTTCAACAGCTCGCCGGTGGTCCGGCGGATCATGGACCCCGACGAAAAGATCGCGCACTGGTCCGACTTCGCTTCCGGCGGCCACTTCGCGGCGATGGAGGAGCCCGGGCTGCTCGTGGCCGACATCCGCGCGTTCTTCCGCGGGCTGCGGCCGTGAACGTCCGTGCGCTCAACCGGGCGCTGCTCGCGCGACAGCACCTCCTCGAGCGGACGGCCCAGCCGGTCGCCGCGGTGCTCGGGCACCTCGTCGGGATGCAGGCGCAGGCCCCGCTCGCACCGTACGTCGGGTTGTGGACGCGGATCCCGGGCTTCCGGCCGGACGAACTGGCCGCACTGATCACCGGGCGGGAGGCCGTGCGCGCGTCGCTGATGCGGGGGACGGTCCACCTCGTCCTCGCCGAGGACGCGCGGATCCTGCGGCCGCTGGTCCAGCGCGTCGTGGCGAGCGGCTACACCGGGCACTTCGGCCGCCGGATCGGCGACGCCGACCTCGGCGCGGCGGCGGCCGCCGGGCGGGCGTGGCTCGAGGAACGGCCGCGCACCCGGCGGCAGCTGCGGGACCTCCTCGCCGAACGCTGGCCGGACCACGACGCCGAAGCGCTCTCGTACGCGGTCGGCTACTTCGTCCCGACGGCCCAGCTCCCGCCCCGCGGCGTCTGGGGCGCGACCGGCCCGGCCACGCTCACCACCCTGGACGGCTGGCTCGGCCGTCCGTTGGCCGAAAAGCCGCCGATCGAGGACGTCGTGCGGCGCTACTTGCGCGCGTTCGGGCCGGCGTCGGTCGCCGACGTCCAGGCGTGGTCGGGGCTGACGAAGCTGCGGGAAGTCGTGGAGCCGATGGGCCTGCGGACGGTGCGCGCGGAGTCCGGCGAGCTGCTGTACGACGTCGAAGACGGCCTGCTCCCGGACCCGGACACCCCGGCGCCGGCGCGGTTCCTGCCGGAGTACGACAACGTCCTGCTGGCGCACGCCGACCGGGCCCGGGTGCTCCCACCCGGGCGGCGGGTCCCGCTGCCGCCCGGCAACGGCGCTTCGCGGGGAACGCTGCTGGTGGACGGCTTCTCCCGCGCGGACTGGCGACTGCACTCCGACCGACTGGAGGTCACCGCACACGACCGGCTCACGGCGGAGGAGCGGGCGGAGATCACGGCGGAAGGCGAGCGGCTGCTGCAGTTCCTCAACGCGGGAGACCGGTCTGCCGTGGCTGTCGTGAGTGGCAAGTAGGGTTCTAACCCGCTTTACCACTCACGACCGGGGGGCGTGGGCCAGAATCGTCGGCGTGCAGTTCGCCATCCTCGGGCCGGTCGAAGCCCACCGTCCCGACGGGACCCCGGTTGCCTTGGGCGGCCCGCAGCTGCGCGGGCTGCTCGCCCTCCTCGCGCTCGACGCCGGGCGGGTCATCAGTGCCGAGCGGCTGATCGACGGCCTGCACGGCGAGCACCCGCCCGAGGGCGCGGCCGAAGCCCTCCAGTCCCAGGTTTCGCGGCTGCGGCGAAGGCTGCGCGACGGCGGCGCGCCCGAGGGCCTGGTGGAATTCACCCCCGCCGGGTACCGGCTGGCCGTCGATCCCGCCGACGTCGATGCCCACCGGTTCGAGCTGCTCACCGCGCAAGCACGGGAAACCCCCGATCCCGCCACGAAGCTGTCGCTGTTCACCGAAGCGCTCGCGTTGTGGCGCGGCCCGGCCCTCGACGGGCTCGCCGACCCGCCCCGCGCGGCCCGCCTGGCGGAACTGCGGCTGGCCGCGACCGAGGACCGCGTCGAAGCCGGGCTCGCGCTCGGCCACCACGACCGGCTCGTCGCCGAGCTGCGGGAACTGACCGGCGAGCACCCGCTGCGCGAACGCCTGACCGCCCAGCTCGTGCGGGCCCTGCACGGCAGCGGCCGGTCCGCCGAAGCGCTGGCGGTGTTCGCGGAGGTGCGGGAGCGCCTGGCCGACGAACTCGGCGCCGACCCGTCGGCCGAGCTCGCGGACGCGCACACCGCGGTCCTGCGAGCCGCCGCGCCCGTCCCGGCCCGCCGGGTGCCGGTGCCGCTCACCGGGTTCGTCGGCCGCGCCGAGCTCGACCGGCTCACCGCGGCCCTGCGCGACGCCCGGCTCGTCACGCTCACCGGACCGGGCGGCGCGGGCAAGACCCGGCTCGCCGTCGAAGCCGCGGCCCGGGCGGCGGGCGAGGTGTGCTTCGTCGAACTCGCGACGACCACCGAGGTCCCGCGCACCGTCCTGGCCGCGCTGGGCCTGCGCGAACAGGGCGTGCTGACGCCCGGTGCGGCCGCTGACCCGGCCGACCGCCTGGTGGCCGGGCTCGCCGACCGGCCGCTGCTGCTGGTCCTCGACAACTGCGAACACGTCGTCGTCGAGGCCGCGCGGCTGGTCCGGCGCCTGCTGGGCGAGTGCCCCGGCCTGCGCGTGCTGGCCACCAGCCGGGAGGCACTGGGCCTGACCGGCGAGACCCTGGTGCCGGTCGGCACGCTGCCCGCCCGCGCCGCGGCCCGGCTGTTCACCGACCGGGCCGCGGCGGTCGCGCCCGGCGCGGCCCCCGACCCGGACGCGGTCACCCGCATCTGCGCCGCGCTCGACGGCCTCCCGCTGGCCATCGAGCTCGCGGCCGCCCGGCTGCGGTCGCTGTCCGCGGACGACGTCGCCGCCCGGCTCGGCGACCGGTTCCGGCTCCTCTCGCGCGGCGACCGGACCGCCGAGCCGCGGCATCGGACCCTGCGCGGCGTCGTCGAATGGAGCTGGGACCTGCTCGATCCGGAGGAGCGGCTGCTGGCCGGCCGGTTCGCGGTGTTCGCCGGCGGCGCCCGGCCGGAGGCGGTCGAGGCCGTCTGCGACGTCCCCGACGCCGACGCGGTGCTGACCGGCCTGGTCGAGAAGTCCTTCGTCGAGTTCGGCGGCGGCCGGTACCGGATGCTGGAGACCATCCGCGCGTTCTGCGCCGAGCAGGGCGACGACCGGCGCGCGGCGCACGCGCGGTACTTCCTGGACTTCGCGGTGGCCCGCGAGCCGAAGCTGCGTGGCGTGGACCAGCTGACGGCCCTGGCCGAGCTGACCGCCGAACACGCCGACCTGCACGCGGCCCTGCGCTGGAGTGCTGCCGAGGAGCCGGAGACCGCGCTGCGGCTCATCGCGGCGCTGTCCTGGTACTGGTGGCTGAGCGGCCGGCGGAGCGAGGTGACGCCGATCGCGGACACCGTGCTCGCCGCCGTCGGTCCCGAACCGCCGCCGGGACTGGCCGAGGAGTACGTCGTCTGCGTGATCCAGGCGTCGGACACCGACGTCGAGATCGAGCCGATCCTGCGGCGGCTCGACGGGCCGCTCGAGTACCCGTACCTCTTCCTGCTGTGGGCGTTTTCCCCGCGCACCAAGGCCGAGGACGGCGAACGGCTGGCCGCGCTGATCGGCCCGGACGCCTGGTCGCGGGCGTTCGCCCGGATCGGCGACGGCCTCGGCGCGCAGTACCGCGGCCGGATCGCCGAAGCCGAAGCGCACTTTTCGGCGGCGCTGGACGCCTTCCGCACCTTGGGCGACCGCTGGGGTGAAGCGAGCGCGCTGGAGAAACTCGCGGAGTTCGCGGACTGGCGCGGCGACCACGCGCGGTTCCGCGAGCTGATGGACGAGTCCGTCCGGCTGGCCGCCGAACTCGGCGCGGCCGAAGACGCCGCCGACCTGCTGTGCCGCCGCGCCGACGGCGTCCTGCGGCAAGGGGACGCCGAAGCCGCGAAGGCCGACTACGAAGCCGCCGCCGAGCAAGCGCGCGCCGCGGGCACTCCGGTGACCCTCGCCCGGGCCCGCGGCGGCCTGGGCGAGCTCGCCCGGCGAGCGGGCGACCTGGCCACGGCCCGGCGCTGGTACACCTCGGCGCTCGCCCTGGCCGCCGACCCGGTGACCGGCGGCGAGACGCGGATCCGCGTCCACACCGGCTTCGGCTGGACGGCGGCCGCCGAAGGCCACCTCGAGGAGGCGACCGAGCTGCACCAGGAAGCCCTGGCCACGGCGCTGGAACACGCGAACCTGCCCGGCGCGGCCCAGGCGATCGAAGGACTGGCCGGCGTCCTCGCCGGGCGCGACGAGGACGAGCGGGCCGCGTTCCTGCTCGGGGTGGCGGTCGGCCTGCGCGGTGCGCCGGTCAGCGGCGACCCCGATGTCGCGTCGGTGACGGACCGCGTCCGGGCGCGCCTCGGCGCCGGGGCCTATGCCGAGGCGTTCGGCCGCGGTCGCGAACTGCCGCCCGAACAGGCCGTCGAGGAGGCCGGTCAGCGGCGGTTCGCGCTCGGTTCGTGAACGGTCAACGGCGCGGGCGATCCTTCGGGGCATGACGAAGAACATCCTGATCTCCGGCGCCGGCATCGCCGGCCCCGCCCTCGCCTTCTGGCTGCACCGCCACGGCTTCGACGTCACCGTCGTCGAGCGCGCCCCGAGCCTGCGCGAAGGGGGCTACAAGGTCGACATCCGCGGTGTCGCGGTCGACGTCGTCCGCCGGATGGGCCTGCTGGAGCAGGTGCACGCGGCGAGCACCGACATGCGGGGCGCGGCGTTCGTGAACAAGCGCGGCAAGCAGCTGGCCACCCTCGACGCGGACACGTTCGGCTTCCGCCACGGCGACGACACCGAGATCCTGCGCGGCGACCTGTCCCACATCCTGTACGACGCCACGCGGTCGCACACCGAGTACGTCTTCGGCGACTGGATCACCGGCCTCGACCAGCGTCCCGACGGCGTCGAGGTGACGTTCGCCCACGGCGCGCCCCGCCGGTTCGACCTGGTGGTCGGCGCGGACGGCCTGCACTCCGGCGTCCGCGCGCTGGCGTTCGGGCCGGAGGAGGACTACCTGCGCCGTTTCGACGCCTACATCTCGATCTCGACGGTGCCCAACAGCTTCGAGCTGGACCGCTGGGAGCTGCTGCACTCGGCGGCGCCGGGCAAGATGGTGAACGTCTACAGCACCGCGCGGGCGGCCGACGCGAAGGCGGCGTTCTGGTTCACCGCACCCCCGCTGACCTACGACCGCCGCGACGTCGACGGCCAGAAGGCCCTGGTGGCGGACTGGTTCGCTGGCCTGGGCTGGGAAATCCCCGAGCTGCTGGAGGCGATGCGCGAAGCGGACGACTTCTACTTCGACCCGGTGTGCCAGATCGTGCTGGACAAGCTGTCGGCGGGCCGGGTGACGCTGCTCGGCGACGCGGGCTACTGCGCGTCACCGGCGTCGGGCCAGGGCACGAGCCTGGCGCTGGCGGGCGCCTACGTCTTGGCGGGCGAACTGGCCGCGGACTTCTCGGCAGGGCTGACACGGTACGAGGCGTTGATGCGGCCGTTCATCGAGAAGAACCAGGCGCTGGCGAAGACGGCGTTGCGCGGGATCATCCCGCAGTCCCGGGCGTTCGCGTGGTTCAACACCCGGATGATCAAGCTGATGCCGTACCTGCCGGGCCGCAACCGGGTGCTGGAGCAGATGTCCCGCCCGATCCGCGAAGCGGCGAACGCTTTGGAGCTGAAGGACTACGCGGCCGTCGGCCAGTCGTCCATCCGTGACGGGTACGCGCGGTGATCACGGGTACCCGCAGCACCATGACCAAGGAATTCAAGAAGGGCGACCGCGTCCGGTGGGACGCGGGCAACCAGAGCTCCGTCGGCACGGTCGAGGAAAAGCTCACCGAGGACACCCACGCCGGCAAGCGGGACGTCAAAGCCTCACCCGACAACCCGCAGTACCTGGTCCGCAGCGAGAAGTCCGGGAAGACCGCCGTGCACCACCCGGACAAGCTGCACAAGGCTTGAAAACAAGGCCTAACGCGCCGCGCGGACCTTCGCCGCGACCTCCGTCAGCTCCTCCTTCGTCCGCACCTGCCAGTCGGCGTTCATGACGAAGCCGTCGCCCGCGAAGCGGGGGATCACGTGCAGGTGGACGTGGGGGATCTCCTGGCCCGCCGCCTTGCCGTCGGCCAGGAACAGGTTGATCGCCTCGCACTGCAGGTCCGTGCGCCGCAACGCCGCCGCCAGCTCCTGGGCGATCGTGAACAGCCGCGCGCCGTCGGAAGCCGGGAGCGAAGCCAGGTCCGCGTGGTGGGCCCGGGGGAGGACCAGCAGGTGGCCGGTCGTCACCGGCCGCAGGTCGACGATCGCGACGAAGTCGTCGTCCTCGTGCACGAAGGCCGCCGGGGCCTGGCCGGAGCCGATCGCGCAGAAAACGCATTCTCCGGTCGACGTGGTCGCCGGCATGCGGCGGAGTTCAGCCATGCGGGTGACCCTATCGACCGTCGAGCCAGTGGTGCAGGGCCCACCACGACCGGATGGCGTCGAGCACGCGGCCGCCGCTGTTTTCGGCCAAGGCCAGCGGGGTGAGCTCGGCCAGCCGGTCGAGGCGGTACCGGACGGTGTTGGGGTGCAGGTGCAGTGCCTCGGCGGTGGTGCGCAGGCGCTGGCCGTGGTCGAGGTAGGCCAGCGCCGTCGCGGCCAGCTCGCGGTGGAACGCGTTGCCCGGGTCTAGTGCGCCGAGCACGCCGGCGGCGAGCAGGTCCGCCAGCAGCGGCTGGGCCGTCAGCGCGATTTCGCCCGCCAGGTCGGTGAGGTCGTGGTAGCCGGGGCCGGCGATCCGGGCCGCCGCCGTGCAGAGGCGGTGCACCTCCCGCAGCTCGGGCTGGGCGGCCGGGGGCGCGACGACCACCACGACGCCCTGGGCGAGCGCGACGGCGGCGGGCGGGCGGGCCGCCAGGCCGGTCAGCCTGCCCTCGACCAGCCCGTACACCCCGCCGAACTCCAGCAGCGCCTGTTCGAGGGTGCGCGCCCGCGCCGGGTCGCTGACGTCGGACACCACGCAGGAGTACCGGCCTCCGGGCCGCAGTCCCGCCTGCCGGAGCTCTTCCGGTGTGGGCGGGTGCCCGGCGAGCAGCAGGGTGCGCAGCAGCTGGGTCCGCGCGTCGCGGACCGTCCGGGACAGCTGGAGCTCGGCGGCGTGGTAGCCCTTGACGATGTGCCGTTCCAGCGCACCGGTGTAGCGCTCGGCGTCGAGGATGGTCTCGAGGATGACGTCGTCGGGCAGGCCCGCCGCCCGCGCGCGTTCGACGGCGAAGCGGGCCGCGAGCGTGCGGCCGGCCTGGACCCCGCGCAGCAGGTCGGCGAGCGGGACGCCCTGCGCGGCCCGGTCGGCGCCCAGCGCCTCGGCGGTGGTGTAGTCCGCGGTGTCGGGGTTCGTGGTGGCGCGCAGCGCGGCCGACAGCAGGAACCGGACGTGCCGCCGGTTCTCGGCTTCCGGCAGCCGCGCGACCTCGGGTGACTCGCTCCGCGCGGCCTTGACCAGCTCGTCGACCACGGCGTCGTCGGCGGCCATCGCGTCCAGCACCTGCCGGAGCAGCGGTGAGGCCGGCACGGCACCCTCCCGTTGTGGCAGGGCCACAACACCGCGTCCGCGATGTTGGGCGAGCGGCCCTACCGGAGCGGCTCAGGTGGCCGGTTATCGTGACGATACCGGACAGTAACCCCGTTCCTTCGCGAAATCCATCGAGCGAAGGCCACCACACCTCTTCAGTGCCGAAAGGTGTCTCCCGTGCGCAATTCCCCGGTCCGTCGGAACCGCTCGTACCTCTCCCGCCTGGCCTGCCTCACCGCGTCGGTCGCCCTGCTGGCGACCGGCGCCGCGGTGCCGGCGACCGGCGCCGCGGCCGCCCTGCGGGAGGTGATGTTCGTCGGCAACAACTGGGAAGGCACGGCGGACGTCATCCAGTCGCGCGGGTCGTTCGCCCGCATCGCGCGGGTGAACATCATCCCCGACAAGGACCAGCGCCTGACGGAGATCTACCTCAACCCGATCAAGCTGGCCTTCTTCCTCGGCATCCGCAACGGGCCCGGCGAAGGGCACGACCAGTTCGTCGACGACATGTACACGACACCGGACGGCGGTTCGGTGGTGGCGTCGCGGCCGAGTTTCGCCGACGTCGTCTCGATCAACCTGACCACCGGCCGGATCAACTGGCGCTTCCCGGTGTCGGGTTTCCGCTCCGACCACATGGCGGTCTCGCCGGACGGCCGCCGCGTCGCCGTCTCCGCCTCGACGTCGAACACCGTGCACGTGCTGGACATCGGCACCGGCCAGCAGGTGGGCTCCTTCGCGACCGGGGACAAGCCGCACGAGAACGTCTTCACCGACGGCGGCCGGTACCTCTGGAACATGTCGATCGGCGACGTGAACACCGACCTCGACGACCCGGGCTGGGACTTCACCAAGGGGGACCGGCACATCACCGTCGTCGACGCCGCGGCGTTCCGCCAGGTCAAGGTGATCGACATGCGCCAGCGGCTGGACGCCTTCGGCCGCAGTGACCTTTCGGACGCCGTGCGGCCGGTCGCGTTCACCCCGGACGAGTCGAAGCTGTACTTCCAGGTGTCGTTCTTCAACGGTTTCGCCGAGTACGACGTCGCCACCGACAAGATCACGCGGGTCAAGGAACTGCCGAAGAACCCGGCCACCAGCGACGACCGCAAGACCTTCGTCAACGATTCGCGCCACCACGGCATGTCGATGAACCCGGCCGGCACCAAGCTCTGCATCGCCGGGACCATGGACGACTACGCGACGGTCGTCGACCGCGCGTCCCTGCAGCAGGGCACGCTGGTGCCCGCGGTGAAGCCGTACTGGGCGACGGTGAGCGGCGACGGCAAGGCCTGCGTGATTTCGGAGGCCGGCGCCGACCTGGTCACCGCCATCGACTTCGCAACCGGGCAGAAGCTCGTTTCGGTGCCGGTCGGCGACCACCCGCAGCGGGTCCGCATCGGCCACGTGCCCGACGGCTGGACGGGACCCACGGGTTCCTGAACCTCAGGAGACGGCGAAGGCCGCGGTCAGCCAGCCGCGGACTTCGTCGTCCACATCGGACACCGCGCGCAGGCTCAGCTTGTGCCCGACACGCGGCCCGCTCGCCCAGCTCGCCGGGGCGATGCGGGCCGTTTCGACCGGGCTCGGCAGCCACAGGTACACCAGCACGTCCCGCGACCGCGGGCGCAGCTCCGCCAGTTTCCGGTCCCGCTTCAGGAACACCCCGACCTTGACGGCGTCTTCGTGGACGTCGCCGAGGGTGCGCAGGTGCTCGAGCACCGCGTCGTAGACCGAACGTTGCCACGGGGCCTTTCCGGCGAAGGTCTCCTCGACCGTGCAGCCGGGGACGCACGTGTGCCCCTGGCCGGCGCGGGCGAACTCGCGGTCGCAGCGCGGGCACGTCCACCGGGTCGCCATGCCGTCCAGGATGGCACTCACCGCGCGGCCGGGCCGGGCGCCGGGATGGTGGCGGCCGCGTGCACCAGCTGCCGGGCCGCCTCGCCCGCGGCCTCCCGCTGTGCCGGCGGCAGCTTGTCCAGCAGCGCCCCCAGCGCGGCCTGCCGCCGCTCGAGCATCCGCGCCACGATCTCGTGCCCGGTCCCGGTGACCTCCAGCGTGACGACGCTGCGGTTGCCGGGGCTGCGGCCGCGCGCCACGTGACCGAGGGCTTCCAGGCGGTCGGCCAGCCGCGTCACCGAGGACGCGTTGACGCCCATCGCCGCCGCCAGCTGCGAGCTCGGGACCCGGCCGAGGCGGTCGAGGATCAGCAGCAGCCGCGACTGCGGGAACGACACCTCCGGCGGGGCCGCGCGCGCGCATTCCCAGGCGATCCCCACCAGGACCACGGTGAGGCCGTCGAGAGCGGCCACGTCCGGGTCGGCGCCCGGGGCCGCGTTTTCGAGGGGTTGCATGGCGCAATACTTGCCAACCGCAAGAGGATCGGTCAAGATGGACATCCCCGGCGCTCGCCGGCGGTGTCCGGCCGGTCTGCCGCTGCTTCCCTTTTTTGTGGCCGAGTGCTGCTCGCTTCCCTGATTTCGTTGGTACGTAAGACATTCATAAGGATTTCGCTGAACCTCCGCGTGACGGCGTCCGTGTTCCCGGTACCGAACTGCCGTCAGAAGGAGGAAGCATGCCGGATCACCGTGGCATGACGAGCCGTGCCAAGGCCCGGACCGCGCTGGTCGTCGTGGCCACGCTCGCCGTGGTCGGCGTCGGCTCGGTCATGGTGCTGAACGCCGGCGCCCAGACCGCGCCCGGCTCGACGCAGGCGCAGGTCCCGGCGCACGACATGGCCGGTATGCAGATGGGGTCCGCCGCCCAGGCCGCGGCCACGAACGACGTGGCGGGCGCCGGGCCGGTCACCGAGCTCGACAAGACGTTCCTGGTCAAGGTCCGCCAGGCCGGGCTCTGGGAGATTCCCGCGGGCGACCTGGCGCAGACCCACGCCAGCAGCGAACAGGTGAGGCGCGCCGGGCTGCACCTGCTGGACGGGCACTCGCACCTCGACCAGCTCGTCCGCGAGGACGCGAAGATCCTCGGCGTGACGCTGCCGGACCAGGCCACCGCCGAACAGCAGGGCTGGGTCCGCCGGCTGACCGACGCCCAGGGCCTGGAGTTCGACAAGCTGTTCGCGAACCTGCTTCGCGCGTCGCACGGCAAGATCTTCGCGACCATCGCCGAAGTCCGCGCCGGCACGCAGAACGACGTCATCCGGCGGCACGCCACGCAGGCGAACCAGACCGTCCTCGACCACATGACGGTCCTGGAGGACACCGGGCTGGTCGATGCGAAGACGATCGCCGACGTCGCCGCGGCGGTGAACCCGCCGGCGAAGTAGCCGACGCGATCGGTCCTGGGGAAGGAGCGCCGCCCGCCGGGGAACCCCGGGTCCGGGCGGCTCTCGTCCGTTTCAGCCGCCTGCCAGGTAGCGCTGCACGGTCGGGGCGATCTGCTCGACGACGTCGGCCGGGGTCAGCGCGACCACCGGCGGCAGGCGCAGGACGTACCGGGTCAGCGCCAGGCCGAGCAGCTGGCTCACGACCAGCCCGGCACGCCGCGCGGCGTCGGCCGGGCTGCCGAACCGCAGCACCGCCGGCGTGACCTGGCCGGCGAACACCTGCCGGATCTTTTCGATCACGGCGTCGTCGGCGACCGCCGACCGCAGCAGCGTCAGCAGGATCTCTCCGGTCGGTGGGCCCTCCCACAGGGCGAGGAACTGCCGGACCAGCAGCTCGCCGACCGTGTCCGGGTCGGCCGCGCCCAGGTCCGGCAGGTCGAGCGCGACGTCCACGGCCGCCGCGAACAGGCCGTCCTTGCTGCCGTAGTAGCGCATCACCATCGACGGGTCGATGGCCGCGTCCGCGGCGATCGCGCGGATCGTCGCGCGCCGGAAGCCGTCGGCGGCGAACCGGCGGCGCGCGGCCTCGAGGATGGCCGCCCGGGTGGCGTCCGACCGGCGGGGGGAAGGCTCGTCAACCATGTCAACAAGTGTAGGCCAACACCTGTTGACATGCCACGCGGGACAGGCCTACGGTCGATGCCAACAGTTGTTGGCAAACCGATCCGAGGAGCCCGCCATGACCACCTCCCTGCCGGCCAGGACCGACGTGCTCGTCGTGGGCGCCGGCCCCGCCGGGCTGGCCGCCGCGATCACCCTCGCCGAGGCCGGGGTCGGCTTCGTGCTGCTCGACCGCCTGGCCGAAGGGGCGAACACCTCCCGGGCGTGCGTGGTGCACGCCAGAACCCTGGAGGTGCTGGCCGAACTCGGCGTCACCGAGCGGCTGAAGGAGGAGGGCGTCGTGGTCCCGAGGTTCACCGTCCGCGACGGCGCTTCGGTGCTCGCCACGGTGCCGTTCGGCGGGCTGCCCACCGCCTTCCCGTACACGCTGATGGTGCCGCAGGAGCGGACCGAAGCCGTGCTGCTGGCGCGGCTGCGCGAAGCCGGTGGCGACGTGCGCCGCCCGTACGGGGTCACCGCGCTCGCCGGGGACGACACCGGCGTCACGGTCACGGTCTCGGATGCCGACGGCACGCCGGGCACGGTCCGCGCGCGGTACGTGATCGGCGCCGACGGCATGCACAGCACCGTGCGCGAGCAGGCGGGCATCGCGTTCACCGGCTCCAGCTACGCCGAGTCCTTCGTGCTGGCCGACGTCCGGATGAACTGGCCGCTGGCCCGGGACGAAGTCAGCCTGCACCTGTCGCCGGAGGGCGTCACGGTGGTCGCCCCGCTGCCCGGCGCCCCCGACCGCTACCGCGTGGTCGCGACCGTCGCCGAAGCCCCGGAGCGGCCGGGGATCGCCGACGTGCAGTCCATTGTGGACGCGCGTGGCCCGGAGGGCGGCCGCACCCGCGTCACCGACGTGCTGTGGAGCTCCCGGTTCCGCGTGCACCACCGCGTGGCCGAGCACTACCGGGCCGGCCGGGTCCTCCTGGCGGGCGACGCGGCCCACGTGCACAGCCCGGCAGGCGGCCAGGGCATGAACACCGGCATCCAGGACGCGGTCGCGCTGGGCCGCCTGCTGGCGCGGGTCGTCGCCGGCGAGCCGGCCACGATCCTCGACGGCTACGAGACCACGCGCCGCCCGGTGGCGACGGAGGTGGTGGCGTTCACCGACCGCATGACGCGGATGGCCACCCTGCGCCCCCGCCCGGCGCGGCTGCTGCGCAACACGGTGCTGAAGGCGGCCTTCTCACTCCCGCCGGTGCGCGCGAAGCTGGCCTACCAGCTGGCGGAGCTCGCGGCCCGCTGAAGGGACTCGTGAGCGGTGGTGCGGATTCCCACCCACAGCACCGCTCACCGGGCCGGCGGCACGATGCCGTACTCGTGGATCTTGCGGTAGATCGTGGCCCGGGAGATGCCCAGCAGCTTCGCCGCCCTGACCTTGTTGCCGTCCGCGTCCTCCAGGCACCGCACGATGGCGTCGCGCTCGATCGACTCGAAGCGGTTCAGCGGCCGCCGGGTCACCGCGTGGAACTCCGCCGGGAGGTCGCCGGGGCGGATGGTGCCGGCGCGGCGGCGCTGGGCGACCTTGCGCAGCACCTGGTGGAGCTGGCCGGTGTTGCCCGGCCACTCCGCCCGCATCAGCAGGTGCAGGGCCGCGGCCGAGCACGTCAGCCGGCCGCCGTAGCCCAGCTTGCTCAAGACCAGCGGGACGAGTTCGGCGAGGTCTTCGACGTGGTGGCGCAGCGGCGGCACGCGCACCGTCCGGGGGAAGGACTTCAGCAGCTCGGCCAGCGCCGGTTCGGTCTCGGCCTCCGGCACGAGGGTGACCACCACCCACGGCGCGCTCGCGTCCTCGCGCAGGGTCCGCAGGACCGCGGCCAGCGCGGTGGCCGCCGGCGCTGCCAGCCGGTCGGCGTGCCGGATCACCAGCGTGCGGATCGGGGCTTCGGCGTGTTCGCGCGGCAGCGCGGCCCAGTCCGTGCCGGGCGCCGCCGCGTCGACGGTCAGCAGCCGCGCCGCCGGGTGGTGGCGCTGGTGCAGGCCCTTCGTCAAGGTCAGCTTGCCGGTCCCGGGCTCGCCTTCGAGCGCGACCCATTCGCCACGCTGGTGGCCACGGTCGAGGTCGTGCCCGCAGCGCTGCCACAGCGGCGCCGAGCCGACGACGCCCGGCAGGTACATCGGCAGCATCGGCGTCGGGACGGCCAAGGGCTCCTCGGCCTCGATCAGCTTCACCGACAGCACGCCGCCCGCGGTCTCGGATTCGCGCCGGCCCGCGACCCGCCGGCACAGCACCCGCACCCGCAGCCCGCTGGACAGGGACAGCGTCGCCGGGGTCCGGCGGCCCTCGGCCAGTGCTTCGGTGGCGTGGCCGAGCAGCACCGACTGGTCGGCCGGATCCAGCAGCTGCCGGGCCCGGTCGTTCATCATCACGATGTCTTCGTTGAACGCCAGCACGATGCCCGTCCACCGGCGGCAGGTCTGCAGGTAGGCCTGGAAGAGCATCATCTCCCGCAGGTCGCTGTGCCGCAGCAGGGCCTGGCGGATCTGCTCGGCCGTCGAGCGGGCCAGCGCGACGAGCAGGCCGCCCGCGTCCTTGTGCCAGCAGGTGAGGTCGACGGCGCCGACCTTCTTGCCCGAGATCGGGTGGTGGATCGGCACCCCCGCGCAGGCCAGGTTCTCCAGGTGCTCGGCGTAGTGCTCGTGCCCGAACACCGTCGTCGGGCGGCCGTCCTCCAGCGCGGTGCCGATGCCGTTCGTGCCGACGGACTGCTCGCCGTAGCTGAACCCGGGGACCAGTTCGACGCGCTCGAGGTGCCGGGCCAGGTCGGCGTCACCGGTCCGCTGGGTGAGCACGACACCGCCCGGGTCGGTGAGGATGAGGCTGATCGGCTGGCCCTCGAACTGCTCGCCCAGCTTGTGCAGCACCGGCTCGGCGCCGCGCATGAGCGGGATGTCGAGGTTCTGGTCGCCGAGGTAGAGCGGGTCGATCCGATCGGCTTCGACCTGGAACTCCCGCGAGCGGCGCCACGAGGCCAGGATCGTCGGGCGGACCGTGTCCGCGGGCACCGCTTCGGCGGTCAGGAACCGCACCCGGGTGCGGGCGAGCACGTCGTCGGCGACCAGGGCCGTCTCGTCCACGTGACCTCCAGTTTCCCCGCGGCCCACGTGGGTGCGGGCACACCCGTTGTGCCGCCCGTCCAGCCTAGGCGTGCGAGGGCCGGGCCGGTGTCTCAAATTGAGACGCTCCCGGTGGCGCGGCGGCGGTGCGATGGGGGCATGGCCGCCGAGACGTACAACCCCTGGACGATCGTCAACCTGGTCTTCACGCACCTGGCCGAGCAGGGCCTGCACCCGGAGCTCGGCTCGGCGGGCCACCCCGGTGAGCCCGCCGCCGCGCTGCTGCGCGCGTTCGGGATCGTCCCGACCGTCGAGGGCGACGCGCGCGTGCAGGCCGGGATCCACGACGAGCTGGCCGGGCTGCGCGCCCGGATGCTCGACCCCGGCGAAACGTCCTGAGCAGCGGTTCTGTCTCAGATTGAGACCCGCGTCCGGCGCGGATGCCCGCCTAATGGTGAGCGCAGGACGCCCTGGGCGGCGAGCTCAGGAGATAAGGAGTGATCCATGAGTCGCCAGAGTGTGGCGAAAGCCCACCAGAAGATCCAGGAACTGTCGTGGGAACCGGCCTACCACACCCCGGTTTCGCACTACGGCACCGACTACACCTTCCGGAAGGCCAAGAAGAAGGACCCGCTGAAGCAGGTCCTCCGCTCGTACTTCCCGATGCAGGAGGAAAAGGACCACCGGGTCTACGGCGCCGAGGACGGCGCGATCCGCGGCAACATGTTCCGCCAGGTCCAGGAACGCTGGCTGGAGTGGCAGAAGCTGTTCCTGTCGATCATCCCGCTGCCGGAGATCTCCGCGGCGCGGGCGATGCCGCTGCTGTTCCGCACGGTCCCGAACCCGGAACTGCACAACGGCCAGGCGATCCAGATGATCGACGAGGTCCGGCACTCGACGATCCAGCAGAACCTCAAGCGCCTCTACATGCAGAACTACATCGACCCGGCGGGCTTCAACTCGAGCCTGCGCAACTTCCAGAACGACTACTGCGGCACCATCGGCCGCCAGTTCGCCGAAGGCTTCATCACCGGTGACGCCATCACCGCGGCGAGCATCTACCTGACGATCGTCGCCGAAACGGCGTTCACGAACACGCTGTTCGTCGCCATGCCGGCCGAAGCCGCCGCGAACGGCGACTACCTGCTGCCCACGGTGTTCCACTCGGTCCAGTCCGACGAATCCCGCCACATCAGCAACGGCTACGCGACGCTGCTGATGGCGTTGTCCGACGAAAGCAACCACCAGCTGCTCGACCGCGATCTGCGGTACGCGTGGTGGAACAACCACGCCGTCGTCGACGCCGCGATCGGCACGTTCATCGAATACGGCACCAAGGACCGCCGCAAGGACCGCGAGAGCTACGCGGAAATGTGGCGCCGCTGGATCTACGACGACTACTACCGCAGCTACCTCGTCCCGCTCGAGAAGTACGGCCTGGTGATCCCGCACGACCTCATCGAGGAGGCGTGGAACCGGATCTGGAACAAGGGCTACGTCCACGAGGTCGCGCAGTTCTTCGCCACCGGGTGGCTCGCCAACTACTGGCGCATCGACCCGATGACCGACGAAGACTTCGAATGGTTCGAGTACAAGTACCCGGGCTGGTACGACAAGTACGGCAAGTGGTGGGAGAACTACAACCGCCTCGCCACGCCGAACGGGCACCACCCGATCGTCGCCGAAGACGTCGGCTACGTGTACCCGCACCGCTGCTGGACGTGCATGGTGCCGTGCCTCATCCGCGAGGACATGGTGGTCGACGAGGTCGACGGCCAGCACCGGACGTACTGCTCGGAGACCTGCCGCTGGACCGACGCCGAGGCGTTCCGGCCCACCTACCAGGGCCGCAGCACCCCGAACATGGGCCAGCTGGTCGGCGCCCGCGAGTGGGAGACGCTCTACCACGGCTGGAACTGGGCCGACGTCGTCTCCGACATGGGCTTTGTCCGCGACGACGGCAAGACCATGGTCGCCCAGCCGCACCTGGACCTGGACCCGAAGAAGATGTGGACGCTCGACCACCTGCGCCGGATGCCCGAGGTGCAGTCGCCGAACGTGCTGCTCAACCAGATGACCGCCGAGCAGCGCGCCGCCTTCGTGGCCGACTACAACCGCCAGGGCCCGGCCGGGCGCCCGGCGCCGCAGGCCTGACACCAACCGGTCGTGAGTGGTAAGGCGGGTTAGAACCCGCCTTACCACTCACGACCCCGCAGCGAGACGGGGCTGGGATGGCCGAAAAGCACCGCGTCCGGTTCGAGCCGGTCGGGATCGAGATCGACGTCGCCGAGGACCAGACGATCCTGCGGGCCGCCGCCGAGCAGGGCGTCATGCTCATGCACGGCTGCAAGGAAGGGCAGTGCGCGGCCTGCAAGTCGTTCCTCCTCGACGGCGACGACGTCGAACACGACCGCTATTCGACCTTCGCGCTGCCCGACTACGAAAAGGAGGAAGGCTTCACGCTGCTGTGCCGGGCCCACGCCTACGAAGACCTGACGATCGAGCTGCTCAACTACGACGAGGAGATGATCCAGTCCGGCCTGCCGATCCAGGAGGCGACCGCCGAGGTCGTGGCGAACGATCCGGTGACCCACGACTTGCGGCACCTGGTCGTCCGGCTGGACGGGGACCTGAAGTTCTTCCCCGGCCAGTACCTGGACTTCGCTATCCCGGGCACCGAGGAGACGCGGTCGTTCTCCATGGCCAGCACCTCGGCCCGCGACGGGTTGCTGGAGTTCGTCATCAAGATCTACCCCGACGGGCTGTTCTCCCGGTTCCTGGCCGACGGAGTCGCGGTCGGCGACCGGCTCCGGGTGACCGGCCCGTTCGGGGTGTTCACCCTCCGGGACAACCCGGGCAAGGACCTCGTCTTCGTCGGCGGCGGGGCGGGGATGGCGCCGATCCTGTCCCTGCTGCGGTCCATGGCCGAGCGCGGCTTGGACCGGAAGGCGACGTTCTACTACGGTGCCCGCCGCCGTCGCGACCTCTGCTTCGAGGCGGAACTGCGGGAGCTGGAAGCGAAACTGCCCGGCTTCCGGTACGTCCCCGCGCTGTCCGAGCCGGGCGACGACGACTGGACCGGCGAAACCGGCTTCGTCACCGACGTCCTGCGCCGCGCCGGGATCGACTTGACCGGCGCCGACGCCTACGTCTGCGGGCCGCCGCCGATGGTCGAAGCGGCGCTGGAGCTGCTGCCCGCGCTCGGCGTCGACGGCAAGCGCGTCTTCTACGACAAGTTCACCACCACGGGCGAAGGGTAAGGAAACCCATGACAGCCACCTCCGAACGCAGCGTGCCGAAGCCGGCGTTCACCGACGCCGAAGCGGGCGCGAAGGTCTTCCCGGACTCCACCGCCCGCCAGTACAACTACTTCACGCCGGCCAAGCGCAAGCAGAGCCACTACGAAGACGTCACCGTCGAGGTCCAGCCCGACCCGCGGCACTACCTGTCCCAGGGCTGGCTCTACGCCTTCGCCGACGGCAAGGCCGGGTACCCGCTGGAATGGACCGCGCTGAAGGCGTGGGGTTCGGACCGTCCGGTGCCCGAACGCGGCCCCGGCTCCGGCGGCCAGGGCTACGACTGGCCGGCGCACGGCTGGCACGAGTTCCGCGACCCCAACGAGGAGTGGGAGCTCACCCTGTACCGCTACAACGCGAACGTCGTCCGCCAGCTCAACCAGAACGTCGACGCCGCGCGCCAGGCCAAGGCGTTCGAGCAGTGGAACCGCAACTGGATCGACTTCGTCGCCAAGCACGTCGGCGCCTGGATGCACGTCGACCACGGCCTCGGCCTCTACCTGTTCGCCAACGCCAACCGCCGCGCCCCGACGAACATGCACAACAACGCCATCTCGGTGAACAGCATGCACCGCATCCGCGCGGCGCAGGACCTGGCGCTGTACAACCTGACGCTCACCGAGGAGATCGAGGGCTTCGACGGCACGGCCCATCTGGCCACCTGGAACGAGGACCCGGCGTGGCAGGGCGTGCGGGACACCGCCGAGCAGCTGACCGGGATCTGGGACTGGGGCGAGGCGATCTTCGCCGCGAACGTCGTCTTCGAGCCCCTCGTCGGCGAGCTGTTCCGCAGCAACCTGGTCCAGCAGGCCGCGCCGGCGAACGGTGACTTCGTCACCCCGACGCTGATCGGTGCCGAGGAGTTCGACTTCTCCGAACGCGACCTCCGCTACACCAAGCAGCTGTACCACCTGCTGATCAACGACAAGGAGTTCGCCGACCACAACAAGGCGCTGCTGCAGAAGTGGCTCGAGGACTGGGTGCCGAAGAGCATCGCCGCCGCCCGCGCCCTGCAGCCGCTGTGGTCGCAGCCCGACGCCAAGCCGATCCGGTTCGAGGACGGTCTCGACCGCGTGAAGAGCCGGTTCGCCGGCATCCTGTCCGAATTGGGCCTCAAGGCACCCGAGGAGCTGGGCCAGTGACTGTCTTCAAGACCGCGGAAAGCCCGTTCAAGACGAACAACACCGCGTCCAACATGTGCGGGTTCACCCTGATGAACAACCAGGTCGGCGCGATCGTCGCCGAGGTCATGGGCGCCAAGGACAACGTCACGATCACGCCGCTGCCCTCGATGATCCGGGTCGACGCGGTCGGCCGCATGGACGTCGTCTACGCCGAGGTCGACGAGGCCGCCGGCGAAGAAGAGGGCTGGTTCAACGCGGCCGAGTTCGAGGAGAGCATGTCCACCCACTACGGGCGGATGATCCACGAAGACGACCGCACGATCATGTTCGCCAACCCGGAAGACGCGGCCGAATACCTCGACTTCGACCTCAAGCCCGTTCGCTAGCAAGGCAAGCACTCGATCCCGCTCAGGAGGATCAACCGATGTACGAAAAAGACGGCGAAAAATACTTCGTGGTGGACGCCCACACCCACTTCTGGGACGCGAGCCCGGACAACTGGGTGGAGGGCCAGGAGGAATACGCCAAGGGCTGGATCGAGTGCTTCCACGCCTACCAGGGACTCGGCCCGAAGGAGACGCACTGGCCGATCGACCGGTTCCAGAAGTACTCCGAAGAGCTGATGATGCACGACCTGTTCGAGGTCGGGCACGTCGACACCGCCATCTTCCAGCCGACGAACCTGCGGCAGTGGTACAAGAACGGCTTCAACACCACCGAGGCGGACGCGGCGCTGGCCGAGAAGCATCCCGGCAAGTTCCTCGTCAACACCACCTTCGACCCGCGTGAAGGCGACGAAGGCCTGAAGGCCCTCGAGGAGCGGGTCAAGCGCTACGGCTGCAAGGGCGTCAAGCTCTACACGGCCGAGTGGCGCGGGGACTCCCGCGGCTGGAGCCTGAAGGACCCGGAAGCCTCGCGCTACCTCGAGAAGTGCGAGGAACTCGGCGTCAAGAACGTCCACATCCACAAGGGACCGACGATCTGGCCCCTCGACAAGGACGCCTTCGACGTGTCCGATGTGGACTACGCGGCGACGAACTTCCAGGGCCTGAACTTCATCGTCGAGCACGTCGGCCTGCCGCGCATCGAGGACTTCTGCTTCATGGCCACCCAGGAGCGGAACGTCTACGCGGGGCTCGCCGTCGTCGTCGGCGGCCTGATGCACGCCCGCCCGAAGTTCTTCGCGAAGGTCATGGGCGAGCTGATGTTCTGGCTCGGCGAGGACAAGCTGATCTTCGGGGCGGACTACGCGATCTGGGAACCGAAGTGGCAGGTCGAGGGCTTCGTCGACTGGAACATGCCCGCCGACGACGAGCTGTCGGACTTCCCGCCGCTGACCGTCGACCAGAAGAAGAAGATCCTCGGGCTGAACGCCGCCCGCCTCTACGACATCGACGTCCCCGAGGAGCTGAAGCTCGCCGACCCGAAGAACGTCGAGCCCGTCGGCGTGCCGAACTCATGACCGCCGTGGTGACCGGGGCCCGCGCCGCCGTGTGGGCGGCGCTGGGCACCGTCCGGGATCCCGAACTGGACGAGCCCCTCACCGACCTCGGGTTCGTGGCCCGCTGCGAGGTGAGCGACGCGGGCCACGCCGTCGTCCGGCTGCGGCTGCCGACGTACTTCTGCGCGCCCAACTTCGCGTTCCTGATGGTCGCGGACGCCTACGACGCCGTGGCCGGGGTGCCGGCCCTGACCGGGCTCGACATCCGGCTCGACGACCACTTCGCCTCCGACGTCATCAACCGCGGGGTGGCCGCGCGGCAGGGGTTCGTCGCGTCGTTCGAGGGCGAGGCCGCCGACGAGCTCGACACGCTGCGGTACGACTTCGTCCGCAAGGCCGTGCTGGCCGGCACCGACCGCGTCTGCCGGTCCCTGGGCCGGGACCCGCGATCGCTGACCCTCGGCGACGTCCCGCCGGGCCCGGACCTGGACCGGTTGCGGGCCCGCCGCCGCGAGCTGGGCCTGCCCGCCGGGGACGGCGACCCGCTGCTGCTCGACCCGGCGACCGGGAGAGCGGTAGCCCCGGCCGACGCGAAGCGGCATCTCGCTTTCGCCCGGCTGACGCGCACGAGCATGGAGGCCAACTCGGGCGTCTGCCGCGGCATGCTGCGCGCGCGGTACGCCCTGACCAGCGAAGAGGAGGGCACGGGATGAAGGCCGTGCGGCTGCAGAAGTACCACCGGCAACCGGTCATCGAAGAAGTGCCGGAGCCGCGCGCGACCGGACCCTTCGACGTCGTCGTCAAGATCGGCGGCGCCGGCGTGTGCCGCACCGACCTGCACATCATCGAGGAGCAGTGGGCCGAGAAGTCCGGCGTCGAGCTGCCGTACACGATCGGGCACGAAAACGCGGGCTGGGTGCACGAGGTCGGCCCGGCGGTGACGAACGTCGAGGTCGGCGACACGGTCATCCTGCACCCGACGCCGACGTGCGGGCTGTGCCACGCCTGCCGCGCCGGCGACGACATGCACTGCCCGAACGGCAGCTTCCCCGGCATCGACAGCGACGGCGGGATGGCGGAGTACCTGCTGACGTCGGCGCGGGCGTGCATCAAGCTCGACCCGTCGACGCAGCCCAGTGATGTCGCCGCGCTGGCCGATGCGGGCATCACCGCCTACCACGCGGTGCGCAAGGCCGTCCCGCACCTGTACCCGGGCACGACCTGCGTCGTCAACGGCGCCGGCGGCCTCGGGCACATCGGCATCCAGTCGCTTCGGGCGTTGACGGCCGCCCGGGTGATCGTGGTCGACCGCAACGCCGACGCCCTCGAACTGGCGTCGACCTTGGGAGCGGACGAGACCGTGCTGGCCGACGGCAAGCAGGTCGAGGCGGTGCTCGACCTGACCGGCGGCCACGGCGCCGAGGTCGTGCTCGACTTCGTCGCCGAGCAGGGCGCCCAGCAGGACGCCTTCGCGATGACCCGCCGCGCCGGGTCGCACTTCGTCATCGGCTACGGCTCGAACATCGAGATCCCGACGATCGACCTCATCTCCACCGAGCGCAACATCATCGGCAACCTCGTCGGCACCTACAACGACCTGGCCGAGCTGATGGTGCTGGCCCAGGCCGGGAAGGTCACCCTGCACACGAAGAAGTACCCCCTGGACGCGGCGCTCGACGCGCTGGCGGACCTCGACGCCGGACGCGTGCGCGGCCGGGCCATCCTCACCCCCTAGGAGCACCGCACATGGCGAAGGAACTGCGGTTCGGCGCGGACGCCCGCGACCTGCTGCTGGCGGGCGTCGACAAGCTGGCCGAAGCGGTCAAGTCGACGTTGGGCCCCAAGGGCCGCAACGTGATCATCGAGAAGATCACCGGCTCCCCGGTGGTCACCAACGACGGCGTCACCATCGCCCGCGAGATCCACCTGAAGAACCAGTTCGAGAACATGGGCGCGCAGCTGGTCAAGGAAGCGGCGATCAAGACCAACGACGTCGTCGGCGACGGCACCACCACGGCCACCGTGCTCGCCCAGGCGATCGTCCGCGAAGGCATGCGGGCGATCTCGGCCGGCGGCAACCCGGTGCTGGTCAAGCGCGGCATCGACCACGCGGTCGGCCTGCTGGTGGCGCACCTGGAGAAGCAGGCCCACCCGGTGGTGTCCGAACAGGACTACGCGCGGGTGGCGGCGATCTCGGCCAACGACGACGACGCCGTCGGCGCGGTGATCGCCAAGGCCCTGCACACCGTCGGCGACGGCGGGGTGGTGACGGTCGAGGAGTCACCGTCGATCGGGATGAGCGTCGAGTTCGTCGAAGGGTTCGAGTTCGACAACGGCTACCTTTCGCCGTACCTGGTCACCGACCCGGGCCGGCTGGAAGCGGTGCTCGACGACCCGTACATCCTGATGTGCGCGGAGAAGATCACCAAGGTGCAGCAGCTGATGCCGTTGCTGGACAAGGTGATGCGGGCGCCCCGGCCGCTGGTGGTGATCGGCGAGACGGTCGAGGGCACGGCGCTGTCCATGCTGGTGCACAACCACCTGAACGGCACCTTCCAGTCGGTCGCCGTCCGCGCGCCGGGCTTCGGCGACCGGCGGCTGCACAAGCTGGAGGACCTGGCCGCCATCGTCGGCGGCGCGGTGCTCTCGCGGCAGTCCGGGTTCACGATGGAGACGATGACCCTCGAGCACCTCGGCCGCGCCAAGCAGGTCCGGGTCACCGAGAACCGCACCACGATCGTCGGTGGCGCGGGTTCTTCGGACGCGGTCGACTTCCGGGTCGGGCAGCTGCGGGCCGAGCTGGAGCGCGCGCAGTTCGGCGTCGACGAAGACGTCCTGACCGAGCGGATCGGGGCGCTGACCGGCAAGGTGGCGGTCGTCCGCGTCGGCGCGGCCACCCCGGCGGAGCTGAAGGAGCTGCAGCACCGGGTCGAAGACGCGCTGTCGGCGACCCGGGCGGCGATGGCCGAGGGCATCGTGGCCGGCGGGGGCGCGGCGCTGCTCCACGCCGAGAAGGCGTTGGAGGGCCTCGGGCTGGAGGGAGACCAGGCGATCGGCGTCGAGATCGTCCGGCGGGCGCTGGCCGAACCGGCGTTCCTCATCGCCTACAACGCCGGCCACCCGGCCCACGAGATCGTCGCGCGCACCCGGGAACTCGGCGACGACGAGGGCTTCGACGCCCTGCACGACCGCTTCGGGGACATGATCGCCCTCGGGGTGGTCGACCCGCTGCGGGTGTGCCGGTCCGCCGTGCAGAACGGCGCTTCGGTGGCGGGCCTGCTGCTCACGACGAACTCGCTGATCGCCGAGGAGCAGACCCCGTGGGGCGGCAGCGCGGCCCTGATGACCGAGTTCGGCCCGCTGGACGAGGGCCTGCACCAGCCCTCACCCGACGCGAGCACGCCGCAGTCCCTCGGGATGGGCCCCTCCGTCGGCTGAGCTGTCCGTCCTTCAGCCCGCGGAGTGAGGAGGTCTCCCCGCCGGTGTCCTGAGCCCCGGCGGGGAGTCCTCCGGCTCAGGGAGCGAGCCCGTGCCGGGCCAGTTCGTGCCCGGCGAGCTTCTCGATGACGTCCCGGTCGCGCTCCCGCCAGCCGGTGGCCGGTTCGCCCACCGAAGCCAGGCGCCCCAAGGGCTGCGTGGCCAGGGCCCGCAGGGCCAGCAGGTCGAGCCCTTCGTCGCCGAGGGTCCGCAGCCGCGCGGCCGCCGTGGCGCGGCGGGTGTAGCGCCAGCGCAGCGGCAGCCACGTCACCAGGAGGGTCAGCACGGGCAGGGCGATGATGATCGCCGCCATCCACCAGGCCAGGTTCTCGACGGCTTCGATCTGCCAGCGGCCCGCGTCCGTCAGCTTGGTCCCGACGTTCGAGCCGCCGTGGAGGGCCTTCGCGAGCGCGTCGCCGACGAGCGGGATGCCGTCGGCGGAGTTCGCGGCGGAGTCGAAGGTGCCGCGCAGGCCGGTGCCGGCGTCGACGAGGCCGTCGCCGGGTGCCCGGAGTTTCATGACCTGGTCGTACACCGAATTCCCCAGCCACACCGCGAGGACGACGAGCAGCACGGCCAGGAGATCGCTGACGAGCTGGGCGGTACGGCGGATCGGCCGTTCGGCGTAGAGCTGCATCGGGGGAACGCCTTTCGCGGTGGGGGAGCGCGGCCACGGCAACGTACCCGCGTCCTCCCGGGGCGAACCGGGTCCGGTGGGCTATGACGGCGGTCATAGTGTGGTCCGCGTCGCGGTGTGCTCTCATGGGACTATGACCACTGTCATAGAGGTCGCGGACCGTTCGTGTGTGGCCGCCGTCGTCGCGGCTTGCTCGCCGGACAGCCTCCGGCGCCGGTTCATGATGGGCGGACCCGCCCGGCCGGCCGAGGTTTTCCAGCGTTACCAGCGGTTTCTGCTCGCCGGGCCGCCGGACGGCGCCGCGCTGCTCGCTTCCCGCGGCGGCCGCCCGGTGGGCCTGCTCAACTTCGTCTCCGAGACACCGGGGGAGGCGGAGATCGGGATCCTCGTCGCCGATGCGTGGCAGCGGCAGGGGATCGGCAGTGCGCTGAGCCGGTGGTTGTGGGCGTCCGGGCGCTGGGCGGGCTGGACCGTGCGAGCCACCGTCCAAGCCGGGAACACCGGCGCCGAGGCGCTCCTGCTGGGCCAGGGGTTCCGGCCGGTGCCGTCGTACGAACGCGGCGAACGCGACTTCGCGCTGGTCGTGCCGGACTGGGCTACCATGACGGACGTCATGAAGGAGGCGGTCGATGACCAGGACACCGCGCGAGCGGATGGTGCTCAGCGCCGCGCAGCTGGTGCGGATCCAGGGTGTCGGGGCGACCGGCATGCGGGACGTGGTCGCCCACGCCGAAGCGCCGCGGGGGTCCCTGCAGCACTACTTCCCCGGCGGTAAGGACCAGCTGATCGCCGAAGCCGTCACCTGGGCGGGCGACTACGCCGCCCGGCGCGTGACCCGCGCGGCGGCCAAGCTCGAAGACCCGACGCCGGGCAAGCTCTTCGCGGCCATGGCCGCCCAGTGGCAGGACGAGTTCACGACGTCGGGCTTCGACGCGGGCTGCCCGCTGGTCGCGACGGTCGCCGACACGGCAGCCACCAGCGACAGCCTGCGCGAAGCGGTGGGCAAGGCGTTCGAAGGCTGGCAGCGCCCGGTTGCCGCGACGCTCGAGCAGCTGGGCGTGCCACCGGCCCGCAGCGCGTCCCTGGCGGTGCTCATGCTCAGCGCGCTGGAGGGCGCGATCGTCTTGGCCCGCGCCCACCAGGACATCGCGCCGCTGGAGACGGTGGTCGCCGAGCTGCTGCCGTTGCTCGACGGCGCCGTGGACCGGCGCCGCCGCCGCGAAATCTGACGTGGCCCCTTACGACCCGATGTCGTTCCACCACACGACGAAGCGGCTGATCCTGCGGCCGCGCGTGCTCGGGAAGCTCGGGTTCGAAGCGCATCACTTGTCCACAGAGGACAGTGGCGTGGTCGTCTGGCTGACTCGCTCGCTGCCCTAAAGCTCCCGGAAGAATTCCCGGATGTCGCCCACCAGCACTTCCGGGGCCTGAAGGGACGCGAAGTGCCCGCCCGCGTCGTACTCCGACCACCGCGTCACCGTGTTGGACAGCTCGGCCAGGCCCCGGAGCGCGTGGTCACCCCGGAAGTTCGCCACCGCCGTCGGGACGCCGGACGGGGCCGGGCGCTCGCCCCAGCCGTCCTGGGCCGCTTCCAGGTACAGGCGCGCCGCCGAGCCCGCGGTGCCGGTGAGCCAGAAGATCGTCACGTTCGTGAGGACGGCGTCGCGGTCTACCGGGGCCTGGTGCGTGGTGGTGGGGTCCCAGTCGACGAACCACTCGAGATTCCACGCGAGCTGCCCGGCGGGGGAGTCGTTGAGCGCGTAGGCCAGGGTCTGCGGGCGGGTGGCCATCTGCGTGGCGTAGCCGGAGTGGGCGTACCACCAGGTTTCGTTTTCCCGTGCCCGCTTCCGGTCGTCTTCGGACAGCCGCTCGAAGTCGCCGGGAGCGGTCGGCACGCCGGCGTTGGCGACGGCGTTGACGTGCACGCCCAGCACCGCTTCGGGGGCGGCGCGGCCGAGTTCGGGGGAGACGATGCTGCCGAAGTCGCCACCCTGGGCGCCGTAGCGTTCGTAGCCGAGCCGCCGCATCAGCTCGGCCCACGCCCGGGCGGTTCGGCGGGTGTTCCAGCCGCGGTCGCCGGTGGGGCCGGAGAAGGCGAACCCGGGCACGGAGGGCGCGACGACGTGGAAGGCGTCCTTCGGGTCGCCGCCGTGGGCGCGCGGGTCGGTGAGCGGGCCGAGGACGTCAAGGAAGTCCGCGACGGTGCTCGGCCAGCCGTGGGTCATGATCAGCGGGGTGGCGTCGGGTTCGGGGGAGCGGACGTGCAGGAAGTGCACGCGCTGGCCGTCGATGGTGGTCGTGAACTGCGGGAACGCGTTGAGCCGGGCTTCCTGGGCTCGCCAGTCGAAGCCGGTGCGCCAGTAGTCGGCGAGCTCGCGGAGGTAGGGCTCGCTGACGCCGTAAGCCCACCCGGCGCCGGGCAGTTCGCCCGGCCAGCGGGTGCGGGCGAGCCGGTGGTGCAGCTCGTCGAGGTCGGCCTGCGGAACGTCGATGCGGAAGGGATCCATGTCCGGCACTCTGTCGCCCGTGTAGGACAGGATCGGTCCTCGATGTCCGGCAGACTTGCCCCATGCGCGAAACCCCCGGCCGGCTGCTCCGCTTGCTGTCGCTGCTCCAGATGCACCGCGACTGGTCCGGCACCGAACTGGCGGACCGCCTCGGCGTGACGACCCGGACGGTCCGCCGCGACGTCGGCCGCCTGCGCGAACTGGGCTACCCGGTGCACGCGGCGATGGGCCCCATCGGCGGCTACCGCCTCGGCGCGGGCGCGGAACTGCCCCCGCTGCTGCTGGACGACGACGAGGCGGTCGCGGTGGTGGTCGGCCTGCACGCCGGCGGCGTCTCGGGCCTGGCGGAGGCGTCGCTGCGGGCGCTGACGAAGGTGGAGCAGGTCCTGCCGTCCCGGCTGCGCCACCGCGTGGCGGCGCTGGAGGCGAGCTTGCTGGCCCTCCCGGTCCGCGGTCCGGTGGTGGCGGCGGAGGTGCTGACCGCGGTGTCGTCGGCGATCCGCGCGTCGGAGACACTGCGGTTCGACTACGTGAGCCACGACGGCCGCGAGTCCCGCCGCGCGGTCGAGCCGCACCGCCTGGTCTCGTGGGGCCGCCGCTGGTACCTGGTCGGCTGGGACACCGGCCGCGCGGACTGGCGGACGTTCCGCGCGGACCGCCTCACGCTGCGCACGCCGAACGGACCCCGCTTCACCCACCGCGAGCCTCCGGACGGCGACCTCACGGCGTACCTCAAGCGCACGATGGGCCGCGAGATGTGGCCCTTGCGCGCGGTCTTGAAGCTCCACGCGCCGGCCGAGGAGGTGGCCGGCCGCGTCGACGGCGAGGTGACCGCGCTGGATTCGAAGACCTGCCGGCTTGAGCTGGCTTCGGATTCGTGGGACATCGTGGCGTTCGTCGTGGGGATGCTGGACGTGCGGTTCGAGGTGGAGTCACCCCCGGAACTGACCGAGCGGCTCCGCGTGCTCTCGGCGCGGTACGACGCAGCAACCCAGCGGGGGAGTATCCCCGGACGGTAGCGGCCGCGGTGGCGAACCTTCGGGCCTAGGTGTGCGTGCCGCCGTCGATGCGGATTTCCGTTCCCGTGATGAACTTGCCGTCGTCGGAAGCCAGCATTGCCACCACTCCCGCCACCGTCTCCGGGCCCGCCACCGCGTTGCCCACCTCCGTCGTGAACTCCGTCGGGAGGATCGGCAGCAGCCGCCCGAACAGGGAAAAGTCCACGTTCTGGGGCAGCCGGCTCGCCGCCGAGTCCGTGATGCCGCTCTTCACGCTGCCCGGGGCGATGCTGACCGCGCGCAGGCCCTGCTTGCCGTACTCCAGGGCCAGCGAGTGCGTGAACGCCTGGATGCCGCCCTTGCTCGCGCTGTACGCCGCCATGTACGGGTGGGCGAACGAGGCCGAGGTCGAACTGAAGTTCACCACCACGCCGTCCGGCGATTCGAGCAGGGCCGGCAGAGCCGCGCGGGTCACCAGGAACGTGCCCGTCAGGTTCACCGTCAGCACCCGGTTCCACAGCTCCAGCGACGTCTCGTGCGTGTGCGACGCCAGCAGGATCCCGGCCGGGTTGACGACCACGTCCAGGCCGCCGAGCACGTCGACCGCCGACTGCACCCCGGAGGCCACCGATGCTTCGTCGGCCACGTCCATGACGTACGTCGTCAAGCCTTCGAGGTGCGCGGCCTGCTGGGTGCCGATCAGGCCGTCCTCGGAGACGTCGGTGCCGATGACGTGGGCCCCCTCCTCCATCAGGCGGAGCGTGGTGGCCCGGCCGATGCCGGAACCGGCGCCGGTGACCAGGACTCGGCGATCGCGCAGGCGTTCCATGGCGATCACCGTAGCCAAGAACTCAGAGCTCGGGCACCCGCTCGCCGGCCGGCGGCGGACCCGGTGGCGTCCCGTCGCCGAACGGGTGGCCACCCAGCTCCTCACGGCCGTGCGGGGTAAGCCAGCCGCTCGGGTCCGGGCCCAGCGGCACGATCCCGGTCGGGTTCACGTTCTTGTGCACCACGTAGTAGTGCTCCTTGATCTGCGCGAAGTCGATCGTGTCGCCGAACCCCGGCGTCTGGAACAGGTCGCGCGTGTACGCCCACAGCACCGGCAGCTCGGTCAGCTTCTGGCGGTTGCACTTGAAGTGGCCGTGGTACACCGCGTCGAACCGGACCAGGGTGGTGAAGAGCCGGATGTCCGCTTCGGTGATCGTGTCGCCGACCAGGTAGCGCTGGTTCGCGAGTCGCTCGGAAAGCCGGTCCAGCCGGGCGAACAGCTTCCGGTACGAGTGCTCGTACGCCTCCTGGGAGCGGGCGAACCCGCACTGGTACACCGCGTTGTTGACGTCGGTGAAGACCTTCTGCGCCACGTCGTCGATCTCGTCCCGCAGCTTCTCCGGGTACAGCTCGGGCGCGCCGGAACGGTGATACGCCGTCCACTCGGTCGACATGTCCAGCGTCATCTGCGCGAAGTCGTTGGTGACGACCTGGCCGCTCGGGACGTCGACGAACGCCGGGACCGTGATCCCGCGCGGGTACTCCGGGTCGCGCTTGAAGAACGCCTCCTGGAGCCGTTCGATGCCGAGGACCGGGTCGCGGCCGCCGGGGTCGAGGTCGAAGCTCCAGCTGCGCTCGTCGTGGACCGGGCCCGCGATCCCCATCGACAGCACCGGCTCGAGGCCGAGCAGCCGGCGCACGATCACCGCGCGGTTCGCCCACGGGCACGCCCGCGCCACCACCAGCCGGTAGCGGTCCGGCTCGACCGGCCAGCCGTCGCGGCCGTCGGCCGTGATGCGGTCCGGCAGGTAGTTCAGGTCGCGCTTGTACTCGCCCTTGTCGGTCATCGGCGTCCTCAGCAGTCGTCGGTCGGGGGAGCGGAATCCAGGGCCGCGGCCAGCCGGGCCAGCACCGGCCCGGCCGCGCGGATGTCCTCGGCGCTCAGGTGGTCGAACACCGAAGCCCGCACGCGGGCCAGGTGGCCCGGGTAGGCCGCCTCCAGTCTGGCCAATCCCGCCTCGGTCAGCACGGCGTTGGACGCGCGGCCGTCCTCCGCGCAGCGGCGCTTCTCGACCAGGCCGCGGCGGGTCAGGTCGTCGACGACCCGGCTGATCCGGCTCAGCGACAGCCCGGTGGTCGCGGCCAGCGCCGAGATGCGGAGCAGGCGATCGGGGGCCTCGGACAGCGCGACCAGCACCCCGTAGTCGGTGATCGCGAGCCCGGTCTCGGGCAGGAACTGGTCCTCGAGCGCGCGCGGCAGCGCGGTCATGATGCGCATCAGCGGCCGCCAGAACGCGGTTTCGTCGGCGTCGAGCGCGGATACATCACTCATAAGGCGACTCTACCGAAAGCTTGCTTGCGCAACCAGCCAAAGTGAGTACAGTGTCGTTGAACCCTCAATCACAGGGGGGTCCCTACGAGGAGAGAAGACCAGCGATGACCAGCGCGACCACCTACCCCCAGCTGACCGGCGAATACACCATCGACCCCGCGCACTCGCGGATCGGGTTCGTCGCCCGGCACGCCATGGTGACCAAGGTGCGCGGCAGCTTCAACGAGTTCACCGGCTCCGCCAGCATCGACGGCGACGCGCCGGAGAAGTCGTCTGCCCAGGTCACCATCCAGGCCCACAGCATCGACACCCGCAACGCCGACCGCGACGGGCACCTGAAGAGCAACGACTTCCTGGCGATGGACGAGTACCCGCAGATCACCTTCGCCTCGACCGAGATCAAGCAGACCGGCGAGACCAGCTTCGAGGTCACCGGTGACCTGACCGTCAAGGACGTCACCCGTTCGGTGACCATCCCGATCGAGTTCGAGGGCGCCGCGAAGGACCCGTTCGGCAACGACCGCATCGGCTTCGAAGGCTCCACCACGATCAGCCGCAAGGACTACGGCATCACCTGGAACGCCGCCCTCGAGACCGGTGGCGTGCTGGTGAGCGACAAGGTCACGCTGGAGTTCGAGATCTCCGCGATCAAGTCCGCCTGATCCGGGGAGCGGGAACCGGGCTCACCGGTTCCCGTTCGCCCGCAGGTTTTCGATGCCGACGTCGAGCGCCGCTTCGAGGTGATCGATGCGGCCGGTCGACAGCATCACCACCACGCCGCCCTGGATGCCGGCCAGCAGGGCGGCGGCCGCGCGCCCGGCGTCCAGGTCCGGGCCGACCTCGCCGTCCTTCTGCAGGTGGCGGATGCCGGCCTCGATCTCGTCCTGCCAGCGCCGCAGCAGTTCGGTCACCACCGCCTGCGCGCCCGGCGTCACGCGGCCGAGCTGGGAGAGCAGCACGTTGAGCGGGCAGTGCCGGCCACGGCTGTCGTAGTGCGAGACGACCGTGTCGCGCCACCGCCGCCACGCCGGCCACGACGTCAGGCTGCCCAGCTGGGGCTGCTGGACCGCCAGGACCTGGTCGGCCTCGTAGCGCGCGACCGCCAGCAGGAGCTCTTCCTTGCCGTCCGGGAAGTAGTGGAACAGCTGGCTCTTGCTGGTCCCCGTCCGGGCCCGGACGTCGTCGAGCGTCGTGACGGCGACCCCGCGCTCACGGATCTCCGCCGCGGCGCCTTCGACGATCCGCTGCCGCGTCGCGGCGCCCTTCGGGGTCAGCTTTGGACTCACAGGTCCACTTTAATTCGCTGGCCGGCCCCGGGAGAATTCCGGGTATGTCCACGGTGACGCCGTTGGCGATCCTGGCGCTGATCGGCGCCGTGTCCGGATCGGTCACGGCGTGGCTGCTCCTGCGCCGCGACCGGCCCGCCGAGGTGCTGATCCCGTCGGCGCCCCCGGAGCCCGTGCCCGGGGAAGTCGCTGCTCGGCTGGTGGCCGACGAGCGCGCCGCCCGGCTGGCCGCGCTGGCCTCCTTCGCCCGGCAGGCCGACGCCGACCCCGACCTGCGCCAGGAGTGCGTCGGCGAGATCCTCACCCAGTTCCGGTCCGGCCGGCCGGACCCGCCGGCCTGGCAGGCCGAACTGTGGCGGCTCCTGCTGCCGCACCTGCGCCCCGGGTCCCCGTGGTTCTGGCCGGGGATGGACCTCGAGCTGGACGGCTTGGTGCTGCACGCGGTCGACCTCCGTGGCTGCGAAGTCCGCGACGCGCGCTTCCACGCCGTGCGTTTCGTCGGCGACGCCCGCTTCGGCGAAGCGGTCTTCACCGGCTTGGTGAGCTTCGAGGGATCCTGCTTCGCCCGCCACGCCCTCTTCGGCAGCACACGGTTCGGGACGGGCGCCGACTTCGAGGACGCGACCTTCACCGGCACAGCCGACTTCACCGGCGTCACCGCCGGCGGCCCGATGTGGTTCGACGCCGCCCGGTTCTCGGCCCGCACGGACTTCCCCGCGGCGGCCTTCGGTGACGACGTCTCGTTCGAGGCGACCGGGTTCGCCGGCCGCACGCTCTTCTCCGGCAGCCGGTTCGCCGCCGGAGCTCACTTCACCCGAGCCCGCTTCGGCGGCCACGCGGACTTCACGGCCGCGACGGCGGGCGGGTTCGACTTCACCGGGGCCCAGGTCCGGTTGAACGCACGCGTCCTCCGGACCTGGCCGCCGGGCTGGGCACCCGGCGAACCCGAGCCGCGGCGGTGGGCCGGCCTCACTCGGCTCTGATCGGCAGGTCCGCCCCGTTTCGGAGGAACACCGGGATCCGCTCCGGCGGGGCCGCCGCCTCGACCCACTCGCCGCCTTCGTGCCGGCTGCCGGTCACCGCGTCCGTCCAGGACGCCCCGGCCGGCAGGTACACTCGGCGCGTGGTGACGCCCGGCTCGAGCACCGGCGCCACCAGCACGTCCGGCCCGAGGAGGAACTGGTCGTCCACGTCCCAGGCCGCCGGGTCCACCGGGAAGTCGACGAACACGGGCCGCATCGGGGGGATGCCCTGCTCGTGCGCGACCCGCATCTGCTCCATCAGGTACGGCCGCAGCCGCTCCCGCAGCCGCAGCGACGCCGTGATCGACTCATACGCCGAAGAACCGAACGACCAGACCTCGTTGGGGCCGCCGGTCATCTCCGGCCCGAACGCCGGGCGCGGGTCGCGGAAGCCGTGCAGGCGGAACAGCGGGCAGAACACCCCGTAGGAGAACCAGCGGACCATCAGCTCCCGGTACTCCGGCGAGTCCGGGTCGCCACCGTGGAAGCCGCCGATGTCCGTCGTCCACCAGGGGATTCCGGCCAGCGCCACGTTCAGCCCGGCCCGGACCTGCGCCCGCAGCGACGCCCACGTCGCCCCGACGTCACCCGACCAGAGCGCCGCCCCGAAGCGCTGGCTGCCCGCCCACGCCGAGCGGGACAGCAGCACCACTTCGTCGTCGCCCTCCGCGCGGATGCCGTCGTGGAACGTCTGCGCGTTGACCTGCGGGTAGAGGTTGAACACCTCCGCACCCGGGCCGGCGTGGAAGCCGAGGTTGTGGGGGTGGCCCGGCTGGATCTCCGGCTCGTCGCCGTCCAGCCACCACGCGCGCACGCCCAGGTCGTAGTAGTTCTCCTTGACCTTGCTCCAGACGAACCGCCGGGCCTCCGGGTTGGTCGCGTCGTAGAACGCCACCGGCATCTCGACGCCGAACCCCTTGTCCTTCCACGGCGCGTGCGCCGGGACGCCGCTCTCGGCGGCGACCAGCAGCCCCCGTTCCTGCAGCTCGCGGTAGTTCTCCGAGAGCGGGTTCACCGACGGCCACACCGAGACCATGAGCTTCACGCCGAGCTCGGACAGCTCGCACACCAGCCCGGCCGGGTCGGGCCACTCGGCCGGGTCGAACTTCCAGTCGCCGAGGTGCGTCCAGTGGAAGAAGTCCGCCACGATCACCGACAGCGGCAGCCCGCGGTCGTGGTACTCCCGCGCGACGGCGAGCAGCTCCTCCTGGGTGCGGTAGCGCAGCTTCGACTGCCAGAACCCGGCCGCCCACTCCGGCAGCATCGGCGCGTGGCCGGTCGCGTCGGCGTAGTGGCCGAGGATCTGGCGCGGACCGTCGCCGGTGGTGATCCAGTAGTCCAGCTGACGCGCGTCGTCGGCGACCCAGCGGGTGCCGTTCGCGGCCAGCTCGACCCGGCCGACGGCGGGACTGTTCCACAGGAACCCGTAGCCCCGGCTGGAAAGCAGGAACGGCACCGACACCTCGGCGTTGCGCTGCACCAGGTCGAGCACGAGGCCCTTCTGGTCGAGCCGGCCGTGCGTGTGCTGCCCGAGCCCGAAGAGCCGCTCGTCGTCGTAGGCGCTGAAGCGCTGTTCCAGCCGGCCGTAGCCGTTGCGCGAGGGCATGAACAGCCGCGCGCCGGGCCACCAGAAGTGCGCGCGCTGCTCGGCCAGGAGCTCCTCGCCGGTCTCGGTGCGGACGAACCGCAGCTGCGCGTCGATGCCGGTGTCGGTGTCGGCGATCTCGACGATCGCGGTGAGCGCGCCGTTGACGACCCGGCCGGTCCGCCCCTCGACCGAGGCGGTGGCGGCGGACGGCTTCGCGGGCAGCAGCGCCCCCGGGACGTCGTCGAGGATGCGGTGCCGGCCGGCCCGCACGCGCAGGCTGCCGTCGCCCCACGGCTCGATGCGCAGCACCTCGTGCCGCACGCTGACTTCGAGCGAGCGGCCGTCTTCGGTCGTGGCGATCACGAGGTCTCCTTGAGGGAAATCAGTCTTTGACGGCGCCGCTGGTCAGCCCGGCGACGACGTAGCGCTGGGCGACGACCAGCAGGACGGCCGCGGGGATCGCGGCGAGGACGGCGGTGGCCATGATCCCGTTCCAGTCGGCGGACTGGTTGCCGACGAACCGGTAGATGCCCACGGTGATGGGCTCGAACGACTGCCCGGTGGTCAGGGTGACGGCGAACAGGAAGTCCGCCCAGGCGAACAGGAACGAGAACAGCCCGGCGGTGACCAGCGCGTTGCGGCTGACCGGCAGGATGATCGAGGCGAAGGTGCGCCAGTACCCGGCACCGTCCACCCGGGACGCTTCGGTCAGCTCCTTCGGCACGGAGATCATGAACGCCCGCAGCAGCAGGATGGCGAACGGGATGGTCGCGGTGGAGTCGGCGAGCACCAGCCCGAGGTAGTTGTCGATCAGGCCGAGGTTGCTGAACACGGTGTAGAGCGCGTTGGCCATCACGATGCCCGGGATCATCTGCACGATGAGCAGCACGAACACCAGGCCTGCGCCGCCGCGCACCTTGAGCTGGGCCAGCGCGTACGACGCGGGTGCCGCCACCAGCAGCGACACGAGCACCGTGCCGAGCGCGACGACGACGCTGGAGAGCAGGTTCGGTCCCTGCGTCGAGACGGCCTTGCGGTAGCCGTCCAGCGTGCCGCCGGCGGGGAAGAACGCGGGGTCCGGGCGCAGCAGCGCGCCGCTGGGCTGCAGCGAGGCGTTGACCATCCAGTACAGCGGGAACAGCAGCACCGCGACGATCAGCACGCCGAGCACGGTCCGCGGCCAGTTCGCCGTCCTCATGCCGCCTCCGCCAGGGTCGCCTTCGCCGAACGCAGGTAGAGCAGCCCGAAGACCGTCGCCACCACGATGAGGACGTTGCCGACCGCGGCGCCCTGCCCGAACGCGAAGTCCTGGAAGGACAGCCGGTAGGACCACGTGGTGAGCGTCTGGGTCGAGCCGGCCGGACCGCCGCCGGTGACGACCATGATCACGTCGAACACCTTGATCGTGTAGACCAGCCCGAGCATGAGCACGATCCCGGTGACCGGCCGCAGCAGCGGCCAGGTGACGTGCCGGAACCGCTGCCACGCCCCGGCGCCGTCCAGCGCCGCGGCTTCGTAGAGCGACGCCGGGATCGCGCGCAGGCCGCCGTGCAGGATCACCAGGTTGAACGGGATGCCGATCCAGATGTTGGTGATGATCACCGCCGGCAGCGCCCAGCTCGTGCTGCTCAGCCACGGCACCGCGTCGAACCCGAGGAACCGCAGGCCCGCGTTGAGCACGCCGTGGTCCTGGTCGAACATCCACCGCCAGACCGCGCCGCTGACCACCAGCGGCAGCAGCCACGGCAGCAGGAGCAGCGACCGCAGCAGCGCGCTGCCGAGGAAGCGGCCGTTGAAGAACACCGCGAGCGCCAGGCCGATGCCGAACTGGAAGACGATCGACCCGGCGGTGAACAGCGCCGTGTTGAGCGCCGCCGTCGAGAACAGCGGGTTGTTCAGCACGGCCGAGTAGTTCTCGATGCCGACGAAAGGTGCTTCGCCGGTGTAGAACGACTTCACCGTGTAGTTCTGCGTGCTCATCACCAGGTTCGCGGCCAGCGGGTAGCCGAAGAACACGACGACGTAGGCCAGCGCCGGCAGCAGGAACGCCCACGCGGCGAACCGGTTGTCCCGGCGGGACTTCCGGCTCGCGCGGGATGCCGCCGAGACCGTCGGGGCGGCGGCGACCGTCACGAGCCGCTCGCCTGCTGGGCGGCCTTGAGGGCCTGGTCGACCGGCGTCTTCCCGGTCAGCGCCGCCTGGAGCGCGTCGGCCAGCGCCTGCGAGACCTTGGGGTACTTCTCGCCGAGTTCGGCGGTGCGGGAGCGGGCCGTGCCGACCTCGTCGACGAACGCCTGCATCGCCGGCTGCTCGGTGCCGAACTTCTGGGCGGTGGCCGTCTTCGACGGGATGTAGGCGTGCGCCTTGCTCCACTCGAGCATCGTCGGCTCGGAGAGGATGCAGGAGAGCACCTTGCCGGCGGCCTGCTGCGCGGGACCGCTGGTCACCGGCACGGTGCCGACCTCACCGCCGAGGGCGACCACCGGCTTGCCGCCGGCCTGGGGGACCGGGATCGGCACGACGCCGTAGTGCAGCGACTTCTGCTCGTCGAGCCGGGCGATGTTCCACGAACCGTTGATCATCATCGCCGTGTTGCCGCTGACGAACTGGTCGGCGACGTCGTTCTGGCTCCAGGTCACCACGGACTTCGACGCCGAACCGGAGTTCACCAGGCCGGTGACGTACTGCAGCGCCTGCGTCGCCTGCGGCGAGTCCAATTGCGACAGTTCGGCGCCGTTGCTCCAGAAGAACGGCAGGAACTGCCAGGTGCCCTCTTCCGAGGAGATGGCGGAGAAGGAGAGGCCGTACTTGCCGTCCTTGGTCAGCTTCGCCGCGGCGGCCTTCAGCTCGTCCCACGTCTTCGGCGGCTCGACGCCCGCGGCCTGCAGGAGGTCCTTGTTGTAGATCAGCGCGAGGCCGTTGACACCGGGGGCGACGCCGTACAGCTTGTCCTGGTAGGTGCCGGCCTTGGCGATGCCCGGGTAGTAGCCGTCGGTGGTGATGCCGTAGTCGGTCAGCGGGGTCAGCGCGCCGGTGGCGGCGACCTGCTGCAGCGTCGGGTTGTCGGTGAAGAGCAGGTTCGGCAGCGTCTTCGAGCTGGCGCCCTGCAGGACCTTCGGCAGCATCTGGCTGGTCGGCACCTTCTGGCGCTCGATCTTGATCCCGGTCTGCGTGGCGCAGGTGTCGAGGATCTTCTGCCAGGCGGCGGATCCCTGCTCGTCGGCGTAGTAGTCGAGCTCGGTGATGGACGTGGCGGCCGGAGCGCCGGCGCCGTTCGACGCGGACGGGGCCGGGCTGGGGCTGCAGGCGGCCAGCAACGCGGCGCTCGCGGTCAGCACGAGGGCGCGACAGGCTACGGACATGGTGATTCTCCTTCGGCGGCGGAGCAGAACCGGGACTGGTGGGGTGACGGCGCTAGGCGCGGGGCGCGGCGGTGCTCTCGCGCCGCGTCAGGCGGGGCCCGAGCAGCCGGACCTCCGGGGTGGTGTGGCCGGCGAGCCGGCGCATGGTCATTTCGACGGCCTGGGTACCGACCTCCTCGGCCGGGATGGCCACGTTGGTCAGCGAGACGACGTGCTGCTCGGCCATGCTGTCCGGGCACACGGCGATGACCGAGATGTCCTCGGGCACCCGCAGGCCGCGGTGGCGCAGGTCCGACAGCAGCCCGGGCAGCACGGCCTCGTTGTGCACGACCAGGCCGGTCAGGCCGGGATCGGCGGCGAGCAGCTCGTCGACGCAGGCGCTCACCGCTTCGTAGGAGTGGGCGCACGCGTGGGAGGCCGCACGCAGGTCACGGCTCTTCGTGGCTTCGTCGAAGCCACGCAGGAACCGCGTCGCGTAACTCGTGCCGCGCCGGTAGACGGCCGGGGACGGGCCGATCAGCGCGATCGAGCGGTGGCCGAGCTCGGCCAGGTGCGCGACGCAGGCCGACGCCGCCGCGGTGAAGTCGAGGTCGACGCAGCTCAGCCCGGCCGGGTGGTCGGGCACGCCGATGAGCACCACCGGCAGGTCGAGGGCCAGCAGCATGGGCACCCGCGGGTCGGCGGTTTCGATGTCCATCACCATCAGGGCGTCGGCGATGGCCGAGGACGCCACCCGCTGCAGCGCGGCGGGGCCCTCGTCCTTGGTGAGCAGCAGCAGGTCGTGGTCGTGCGCGCGGGCCGCGGTGACCGCCGAGGCGACGAACTCCATCACGACGGCGACGTTGAGGTCCGTGCGCAGCGGCACGACCAGCGCGAGCACGTTGGTCTTGCTGCTGGCCAGCGCCCGCGCGCCGGCGTGCGGGTGGTAGCCGAGCTTGCGGATGCTGTCCTCGACCAGCCGCCGGGTCTTCGGCGAAATCGAACGTTTGCCGCTGATCACGTACGACACCGTGCTGGGGGCGACCCCGGCCGCGTTGGCGACGTCGTTGATCGTGACCACGGGCGGCCTCCTGAGGCGAGCGAGCGATGCGGTGTCGAAGCGCATCGACGATGGCACGAAGGTAAGTGACACACGCCCGAAACACAAGCATCATTCGCCGTTCGCCCGCATTCGATTGAATTTCGACAACCGAGGTGTTCGTCGAAATTGTCGAACTGTCCTGTTGACGGCTGTTCTTGCAGCTCAGCAGGTGATTCCGGGGATTCGACCAGGGCGCCTGGGAGCGTTCCCAGGCACTCTTGACCTGATGCTCACCGGGCTGTAATAGTCGGCACGCTCCCACTCCCTTCGACGCGAATCTTCGTGCCGCGCCGTCGAAACGATTCGACGATTCCGGAGGCTGTCCGTGCGCCACTCCCTCTTCCGCCGTGCTCTCGTCCCGGCGGTGGCCGCGACCCTGCTGCTGGCCCCTTCGCCGGCGCTCGCGGCGGCCCCGCCCCCGTTCCGCGATCCGTCGCTGCCCCTGGCGACCCGGGTCGACGATCTGCTGTCCCGCCTCACGGCGGACGAGAAGATTTCGCTGCTGCACCAGTACGAACCGGCCATCCCGCGGCTCGGCATCGGGGTCTTCAAGACCGGCACCGAAGCCCTGCACGGCGTCGCCTGGTCGACCGATTACGACGACAAGGGCGCCGTCGTCAAGGCCGACGGCACGGTGTTCCCGCAGGCCATCGGCCTGGCCAGTACCTGGGACCCGGCGCTGGTGAAGCAGGTGGGCGCGGCCGTCGGGCAGGAGGCGCGCGGCTTCAACGCCCGCAACCCGACGCTGTGGGGGCTCAACCTGTGGGCCCCGGTGGTGAACCTGCTGCGCGACCCGCGGTGGGGCCGCAACGAAGAGGGCTACTCCGAGGACCCGCACCTCACCGGCGAGTTCGCGACCGCCTACGGCCGCGGCATCCAGGGTGACGACCCCCGGTACCTGCAGGCCGCCCCGACGCTCAAGCACTTCCTCGCCTACAACAACGAGGTCAACCGGGACACCAGCAACTCCTCGGTGCCGCCGAAGATCCTGCACGACTACGACGAGCAGGCGTTCAAGATCCCGCTGCAGGCGGGCGCGGCCAACGCCGTCATGCCGTCGTACAACCTGGTCAACGGCCGGCCCAACCACGTGAGCCCGGACCTCGACGGCAAGCTGCGGAAGTGGGCGCCGCAGGACATCGCCGTCGTCAGCGACGCCGGCGCGCCGTCCAACCTGGTCAACTCCGAGAAGTACTACGCCACCAAGGCCGAAGGGGACGCGGCGGCGATCAAGGCGGGGCTCGACAGCTTCACCGACAACGACACCGACGGCTCGATCACCGCCGCCGCGGTCAAGGAGGCACTGAGCAAGAGCCTGCTGACCATGGCCGACGTCGAAACCGCCGACCGCCACCTGCTTTCGCTGCGGTTCCGGCTCGGCGAGTTCGACCCGCCGGGACGCAACCCGTACGCGAAGATCACCCCGGCCGTCATCGGCTCGCCCGAGCACCAGGCCCTGGCGCGCAAGACCGCCGACGAGCAGCTGGTGCTGCTGCGCAACAACGGCAACGCGCTCCCGCTGAACGCCGCGCGGAACAAGAAGATCGCGGTCGTCGGCCCGCTCTCGAACACCCTGTACGAAGACTGGTACAGCGGCGCGATGCAGTACAAGGTCACGCCGGTGCAGGGCATCAAGGAACGGCTCGGCTCGGCCGGCACGGTCGCCTCGTCCGAAGGCGTCGACCGGATCGCGCTGAAGGACCTCGCCACCGGCAAGTACCTCACCGCGCCCGCCACCACCGGCAAGGTGACCGCGGGCGGGACCGTCGCGGGCACCGCGGAATCCTTCGACGTCTACGACTGGGGCGCGGGCAAGAACACGCTGCGCGCGGCCGCGAACGGCAAGTTCCTCAGCTACTCCGGCGGTGGGCTGGTCAACGACGTCGACCAGCCGGCCGGCTGGTTCGTGCAGCAGCAGCTGAAACTGGACGCGCAGCCGGACGGCAGCTACGTGCTCGAGTACGCCGGCAACGAGGTGAACGAGCCGTGGTTCGGCCCGGACAAGTTCGCCGTCGTCGGCGCCGACGGGGTCCTGACCATCTCCGCCCCGGACGCCGCGCACGCGACCAAGTTCGGCCGTGACGTGCTGACCAGCGGGGTCGGCAGCGCGGTCGCCGCGGCCGAGGACGCGGACACCGCCGTCGTCGTGGTCGGCAGCATGCCGTTCATCAACGGCCGCGAGGCGAACGATCGCACGAGCACCGAGCTCGCCCCGGCACAACGCTCGCTGATCGAAGCGGTGCAGAAGGCGAACCCGCACACCGTCGTCGTGGTGGAGAACAGCTACCCGACCACCGGCTGGGACACCGTGGGAGTGCCCGGCATCCTGTGGACCAGCCACGCCGGGCAGGAAACCGGGCACGCGGTGGCCGACGTGCTCTTCGGCGACAAGGACCCGGGCGGGCGGCTCACCCAGACCTGGTACGCCTCCGACGCCGGGCTGCCGAGCATCCTCGACTACGACATCGCCAAGACCGGGATGACCTACCAGTACTACCGCGGGAAGCCGCTGTTCCCGTTCGGCTACGGGCTGAGCTACACCAGCTTCCGCTACGACAACGTCCGGATTTCTCTTGCGAACGGGAAGGTGCAGGTCAGCGTCGACGTGACGAACACCGGCGCCCGCAGCGGGTCCGACGTCGTCCAGCTCTACTCGAAGAACTCCGGTGTGCAGCGGTTGCGGGACTTCTCGAAGCTGACTCTGGCGCCGAAGGAGACCCGCACGGTGCGGTTCGAGGTGCCCGTGGCGGACCTGGCGTCCTGGGACGTCTCCCGGGACCGGTCCGTGGTGGCGGCGGGGGTGTACGAGTTCTCGGTGGGCCGCAACGCCTTCGAACTCTCGGCACCGCAGCCGGTGTACGTGCCGGGGGAGCGGGCATTGCCGCGCGACCTGAGCCGGCCGACCCAGGCCCAGAACTTCGACGACTACTCCGGCACGACGTTGACGGACACGTCGAAGGTCTCGGGCACCTCGGTCGCCGGCGTGGCCGGCAGCTGGGTGGCTTACCGCAATGTGGCCTTGAACGGCCCGTCGCGGTTCTCGGCCTCGGTGTCCGCACCGGCGTCATCGCACGTCACGGTCCGCCTGGACTCGCCGACCGGCCGCGTGCTGGGTACCGCTTCGGTCGCGAGCACCGGTGACCACTACGCGTACGCGACGGTGACCGCGGCCCTGGCCAAGGCGAGCGGACGGCACGACGTCTACCTGACCTTCGACGGCCCGGTGAACGTGTCGACGTTCTCGCTGCGGTGACGGCTCGTGAGTGGTAAGGCGGGTTCTAACCCGCCTTACCACTCACGACCGGGGTAGCTCAGGGTCGGCGGCCCACACCGGCGTACGGGAGGGAGTTGACCGAAGGGTCGTCTGACATGTCGCCGACCCCCTGCGGGTTCCACATCGCGCAGCCGACCAGGCCCGGTTCGACGAGGTCGAAGCCCTCGAAGAACCGGAGCACCTGGTTGTGCGTGCGCGGGAACGGCTGGTTCTGCTGGTTCTGCCGGCTCGTGTAGACCTCGATCGCTTCGTCGAGGCCCGCCGATCCGGAGTCCGCCGCCACGTGCGTGACGGCGAGGAAGCTGCCCGGCGCGAGCCGTTCGCGGTAGCGGGCCAGGATGGCGGCCGGGTCCCAGGAATCGGGCACGAAGTGCAGCAGCAGCAACATGAACACGCCCGTCGGCTGCCCCGGATCGAGCAGCCGGCGGGCCGGCTCGGCGTCGAAGATGTCGTTGACGTCGCGCAGGTCGGCCTGCAGGACCGCGCAGTTGTCGTTGCCCTGCAGCAGCAGTTCGCTGTGGGCGACGGCGATCGGCTCGCGGTCGACGTACACCACCCGGCACGCCGGGTCGGCCTGCTGGACGACTTCGTGCAGGTTCCCGACGGTCGGGATGCCGGAGCCGATGTCGAGGAACTGCCGGACCCCGGCGTCGACCATGTACCGCGCGGCGCGGCGCAGGAAGGCGCGGTTGAGCCGGGCGGCGTCGCGGACGCCCGGCATGATCTTCAGGATCTGCTCGCCGAGCGCCCGGTCGGCGGCGAAGTTGTGGTCCCCGTCGAGCCAGAAGTCGTACACCCGGGCCGGGTTCGGCACCGTGGTGTCGATCTCCGGCGGTACCCAGCTCAGTTCTCCGGTCACGGGACCTCCCACCCTCGCGGACGCTGCGGGGACGGAGCTTAGCCCCTCATCCGTTCGTGTGGACTCGTGTTCCGGGCGCCCGGGGCGCGGCTAAGGTGGCCCGGTCACGAGGAGACGAGGCCATGCCGAACCCGCGTCCCGTGCCCGGCCGGGTGCCCCTGCTCGGGCACACGGTGCCCCTGCTGCGCGACCCGCTCGAGTTCTTCACTTCCCTGCCCGCGCACGGAGATGTCGTCAAGATCCGGCTCGGCCCGCTGCCGGTGCACGTGGTCACCACCCCGGAGCTGGCCTGGCAGGTGCTGGCCACCGACGCCGACAAGTTCGACAAGGGCCTGGTCTTCGACAAGATGCGCCCGCTCTTCGGCGACGGCCTGGCCACCTCGAACGGCGAGCTCAACCGCCGCCAGCGCCGGCTGGTGATGCCCGCCTTCGGCCGCACGCGGATCGCCGGCTACGCCGAACACACGATGACGAAGCTGGCCGGTGAGCTGGTGGATTCGTGGCGGCCCGGCGAAGTCGTCGAGTTCGACCGGCGGATGCAGGACCTGGTGCTGACCATCGCCGGGCAGACGCTGTTCTCCACCGCCCTCGGCGAGGAAGCACTCGCGGAGATCCGGCACTCGATCCCGGTCATGCTGAAGTACGTGCTGATCCGGGCGTTCTCCCCGAAGTTCGTCGAGAAGCTGCCGATCCCGCCGAACCGGCGGTTCGACGCCGCGGCCGCGCGCCTGCGCGAGGTGATCGGCGAGACCGTCGTCGCGGCCCGTGCGGACGGCGCCGACCACGGCGACCTGCTCTCGATGCTGCTGCTGGCCCGCGATGAGGAGACCGGCGAGGGCATGTCGGACCGCCAGGTGCACGACGAGGTCATCACGATCCTGACCACCGGCGCCGAGACCACCGCCGTCGCGCTGGCCTGGTTCTTCCACGAGCTCGGGCAGCACCCGGACGTCGAACGGCGTTTCCACGCCGAGGTCGACGAAGTCCTCGACGGCCGGCCCGCGCGCTTCGAGGACCTGCCTGATCTCGTTTACACGCACCGGATCGTCAACGAGATCGTCCGCCGCACCCCGCCGCTGATCCTCATGCGCCGCGCGCGGGAGGACGTCGAACTCGCCCGCGTGGCGATCCCGGCGGGCAGCGAGGTCGCCGTCAGCCAGCACACGCTGCACCGCGACCCGCGCTGGTTCCCCGACCCGGACCGGTTCGACCCGGACCGCTGGGAGCCCGGCCGCACCGCGGAACTGCCGAAGGGGGCCTACATCCCGTTCGGGGCGGGCGCCAGGCTGTGTCCGGGGCACGTGTTCGCGCCGACGGAGATCGGCATCGTGGCCGCGACCATCGGCGCGCGGTGGCGCCTGGTCCCGGTGCCGGGCAAGAAGGTGTACGCGCAGATCAAGGCCACGATGCAGCCGAACCGGCTGCCGATGACCGTGGTGCCCCGCCGGACCTGACGGTGCCGATTCCACTACCGGGTGTAGTGTTCCGGGGTCCTGAACGGAAGGCAGGTGGGGTTTGAGACGGCCGCTCAAGCTGACATCGGCGTTGTTCGCCTGCGGTGTCCTGTTCGCCTCGCTGACCGCGGCGGTGCCCGCGGAGGCCGCCGCGATCTCCTGCGGCGACACGGATCTGCCGGTCACCGGCCCCGGCCTGCCACCCCTGGTGCCGGGAGCACCCGCGGTCGTGCACGGCCGGCTGTGCCTGCCCGCCGGGGCGGCCCCGGACACCGTCCAGCTGCTCGTGCACGGCGGGACGTACAACAGCGCGTACTGGGACCTGCCCTACGAGCCGGCGCGCTACTCCTACCAGCGGGACATGGCCGCGCACGGCTACGCGACCTTCGCCGCCGACCAGCTCGGCGCCGGGCGCAGCAGCCGGCCGCTGAGCCTGCCGCTGTCGGTCTGGGCCGCGGCCGAGTCGATGCACGAGGTGGTCGGCCATCTCCGGGCCGGCCGCGCCGGCGGCGTCCCGTTCGCGAAGGTGGTCATCGTCGGGCACTCGGTCGGGTCGGGGGTCGTCGCCGTGGAGGCGTCGACCTACCACGACGTCGACGGCGTCGTCCTCACCGGCATCACGCACCTGCCCGCGCTGCCCGTGCTCGCCCTCGGCGCGGCGCTCGGGCTGCAGCCCGCGTTGCTCGACGGCCGGCTGGGCACCCTGGGCAGCGACCCGCTGTACTTCACGACGAGGCCGGGTGCGCGGGCCGGGCTGTTCTACGCCGCGGGCGACGCCGATCCCGCCGTGATCGCCGCCGACGAGGCGACGAAGGACCAGGTTTCGGTCCCCGGGATGGGCACCGTCGCGTTGTTCGGCATCGTGGTGCCCGCGACGTGGGGAATCACCGCACCGGTTTTCCAGGTGGTCGGTGAAAAGGACGTCCTTTTCTGCGGGGTGCTGGCGTTGCGCGACTGTTCCGACGCGGCGGTGCTACGGGCCCAGGAAGCGCCCTATTACGCCGACCCGTCGAAGGTGTCGACGTACGTGCTGCCCGGTGCGGGCCATTCCGTGGCGCTGCACGAAAACGCGAACGAATACCGCAGCGCGACCCGCTCCTGGCTGCGGGACCGCCTGGGGATTACTCCGCAGGGTTATCACTCGATCGGACGAAACTGAACCCGTGCGCCGCGCACAATTCCGGGCCAAGATATATCGATTGCCCCCAACAGTGATGGGCACTGAACCCTGGGACAGCCTGAGGTGACCGCTCCCCATCCCCGAGGCGACGCCCCGCGGAAGAAGCCGTCCGCCGATCGCGCGGCGAGACGGCTCGGCGCGCTCGCGCGCAAGTGGGGCTACCTGATCAGCACGACCGCCTACCTGCCGCACACGCCCGAGGAGATCGAGCGTGAGCTGGCCGGCCTGGCCGGGCGGCTGTTCGAAGCGGTGGCGAGCGATCCGCCGGATCTCGAGGCGGCCGCGAGCGCGGGCGGGCGGCTCGTCGAGCTGCGGTGCGTCGGCGCCGAAAGCCTGCGCCGCAGCCTGGAGGTGCTGGGCAAGGCGCTGCTGCGCGAACCGGAACTGCGTGCGGCCGACAGGCTGGCCGAGCGGGTCGTGGTCGTGCTCGGCGCCTTCAGCTCCGGCTACGGCGAGATGCTGCGCGAGGACATCCAGAAGCGGCAGGAGGGTCTGAGCCGCGCGCTGCTGAAGGTCGAGCAGGAGACGCGGCAGAAGCACGTCATCACCCGCGCGCAGTTCGAGGAGGTGTTCGCCGGCTCGGCCAGCGGCGTCGCGCTGACCGAACTCGACGGCCGGGTGCTGCGGGCCAACGCGGCGCTGGCCAAGACGCTCAACCGCACACCGGCGGAGATCGCCGCGATGACGCTGTTCGACCTGGTCCACCCCGAGGACGTCGAACAGCTGCGGGAGAGCTACCGCGAGCTGGTGGCCGGCCGGCTGCACCGGCTGCGGGCCGGCCGCCGCCTGGTCGGCACGGACGGCGAGCCGATGTGGGCGACGTTCGCCGCGTCGGTGATCCGGGACGCCCTCGGCGCGCCCCGGCAGCTGCTCACGATCGTCGACGACGACACCGAGGTGTCGCTGCTGCAGCGGCGGCTGAGCCACCAGGCCCTGCACGACGTCCTCACCGGGCTGCCGAACCGGCAGTTCTTCGGCACCCGCCTGGAGACCTTGCTGCGCGACGCGGATCCGGCGCGCGGGGTCACGCTGTTCCACCTCGACCTCGACGGCTTCTCGCAGATCAACGCCGGTCTCGGCCGGGAGCTCGGCGACCGGGTGCTGCGCGGGGTCGCGGCCAAGCTGAAGACGGTGTTCGAAGCGGAGAAGGCGCTCGTGGCCCGCCTCGGCGGCGACGAATTCGGCGTGCTGGTGCAGAACACGGCGGACACGCCGGGCGTGGTGACGCTCGTCCGCCGGATCACCCACGAGCTCGCCGAGGCGGAGTACGTCGACGGGCAGCACGGGGTCGCGGTGTCGGCCGCCATCGGCGTCGTCCACCGCCCGCCCCGCGACAGCACGCCCGCGGAGCTGCTTCAGGCGTCGGACCTGACGCTGCGGCGCGCCCAGCGGACGGGCAACCAGTGGGGCCTGTTCGACCGCGAGCTGGACCGGCGCGACCGGCACGGCTTCGGGCTGGCCGCGTCGATGGCGGGCGCGTGGGAGAACGGCGAGGTCGAGGCCCGCTACCGCGTGCTGGTGTCCGCGACGAGCGGTGCGGTCGAGGGCGTCGAGGCGCGGTTGCGCTGGAACCACCCGGCCGAGGGCGTGCTGCCGCACGAGACGTGCGTGCGGCTGGCCGCGGAGACCGGGCTGGCGCTGCCGCTGGGCACCTGGCTCCTGCGCACGGCGGCCGAGCGGCTGGCGGCGTCCGGGATCGGCGTGCCGCTGGTCGTCGAGCTCACGGCGCAGCAGGCGGCGGATCCCGAGCTGGTCGGCGAAATCCGCCGCATCCTGGCCGACACCGGCCTGGCCCCGGACCGCGTGCGCCCCGGCATCCCGGCCGCGGCCCTGACCGCGGAGACCGGAGACGCGGCGGACAACTTCAAGGTGCTGGGCGAAATCGGGGTCCGGGCGGAGATCCACGGCCTCGGGGACGTCACGTGCCTGACGGAGTTCCCGGCCCGCGCGGTCCGGATCGCGGCGAACCTGGCCGCCAAGCGGGAACACCCGCTGGTGGCCGCGCCGCTGTCGGCGCTGATCGACGCGGCCCACGCGGCCGGGGCGTCGGTGTCGGTCGCCGGGATCGCGACCCCGGCCGAAGCCACGTGGTGGCGGGACCGGGGCGCGGACCTGCTGTCGGGCCCGGCGTTCCCGGAGCCGCCGGACGGCTTGCCCGGCTGCTGACTCAGATGCGCACGAGCACCTCGTCGAGGGACTTGCGCCGCAGGTCCGGCACGACGCAGTCGTCGGCCGGGTAGCCGACCGGGATCACCGCGAACGCCGATTCGTTGCGGGGGCGGCCCAGCAGCTCCCCGAGGAACCGCATCGGCGACGGCGTGTGCGTCAGCGCCGCGAGGCCCGCCACCTGCAACGCCGTGAGCAGCATGCCGACCGCGATGCCGACCGACTCGTCGACGTAGTAGTGCTTGCGGACCCCGCCGTCGCCGTCGAGGGCGAACCGTTGCTGGAACACGACGATGAGGTACGGCGCGTCCGTCAGGTGGGGCTTGACCGCGTCCGTGCCGAGTGGCCGCAGCGCGTCGAGCCACGCCTCGCCGAGGCGGCCGTCGTAGGAAACCCGTTCCTCGGCTTCGGCGGCTTCGCGGAGCCGGCGGCGCACGGCCGGATCGGTGACGAGGACGAACGTCCACGGCTGCTGGTGGGCCCCGCTGGGTGCGGTCGAGGCGACCGCGATGGCGTCGAGCACCGCGCGTTCGGGCACCGGGTCGGGGGAGAACATCCGCACCGAACGCCGGGCCTCCATCCGCCGGCGCAGCGACGCGACCCGGGCGATGGCTTCGGCGTCGGGCAACCGGGCGGGCCGGTAGGGAACCGGGTGGTAGGTCATGCCCGGATTGTGGCGGGGGACACGGAGTGCGCAGCAGGGCCGAACGTACGATTCGCGGTGTTATGCGTCCGCTGTACGGACAGTAAGGTCATCCTTGCTGAACAAATTGCGCCGAATGGTCCAGGATAACTGCGCCATTCGGTCCTGTCGCGCGAAGTGATCTCCTCATTACCCTCCAGTAGCAGACAGTGGTGCCGATCACAGTGGTTCCAGGAGGCCTGATGGCGTCGCGCGTTCGGGGACCCGGTTCCGAAGACCGGCGCGAACTGCGGATGCGGCACCTCACCGGCTGCCTTCCCTGCACGCTCAAATGCGCGTATTGCGGGCTGCCGGTGCGGCTCGCCGGGCCGGGCGACCACCCCGGCTACGGCGTGGTCGAAGAAGTGACCGGCGATCTCGTGCTGCTGCACCGGTTCTGCCGCACCGCGCTCGGCCGCTGCGGGACGCGGGGGTGCGTGCTGCGGCGCGCCCACCTCGGCCGGGCGACCGAGCAGTACGAAACCGGCCGGCGGCCCGGGCGCTACCAGCGCCTCGGTGTCCGGCGCTCGCCCGACCTCGATCTGTACCGGAAGCACTGGCGGATCGCGAAGATGCGGTACGCGTGCAAGGCGTGCCGGTACTACACCGGCTCGCACTGAGCCGGTCCTTCCATCACGACGCGGAGGACTCGTGCTCGTTCGTCTCATCCTCGGCCTGCTCATGACCGTCGTCGGCCTCGCCGTCGCCGGCAAGCGCGTGGCCTTCCTGTACCGGCTGATCAAGGCGGGCCAGCCCGACGCCAAGCGGTCGGACGACCTCGGTGCCCGCGTCTTCGCGCAGGTGCGCGAGGTGTTCGGTCAGCGCAAGCTGCTGAAGTGGTCGGTGCCCGGCCTGGCGCACTTCTTCACGTTTTGGGGCTTCGTGATCCTGGCTTCGGTGTACCTCGAGGCGTACGGCGCGTTGTTCGACGAGAAGTTCGCGATCCCGTGGATCGGGCACTGGGCGGTGCTCGGCTTCCTGCAGGACTTCATCGCCGTCGCCGTGGCCGTCTCGCTCGGCGTGTTCGCGATCATCCGGATCCGGAACGCCCCCGAGCGCAAGGACCGGGCATCGCGGTTCTACGGCTCGCACACCGGCGGCGCGTGGCTGATCCTCGCCATGATCTTCAACGTCGTCTGGACGATGTTCTTCTTCCGCGGCGCCTCTTCGGCATCGGGTAATTTCCCGTACGACTCCGGCGCGTACGTCTCGCTCGGCGTCGGGAACCTCCTGGAGCCGCTCGGGCACTCGACGACCGAGGTGCTGGAGACGGTCGGCCTGCTCCTGCACATCGGCGTCATGCTGGTGTTCCTGTCGATCGTGCTCTACTCCAAGCACCTGCACATCTTCGTGGCGCCGATCAACGTCTCGGCCAAGCGGCTGCCGGACGCGCTCGGCCCGCTGCTGCCGATGGAGTCCGCGGGCAAGCCGATCGACTTCGAGGACCCGGGCGAGGACGACACGTTCGGCCGCGGCAAGATCGGCGACTTCACGTGGAAGGGCATGCTGGACTTCGCCACGTGCACCGAGTGCGGCCGCTGCCAGTCGCAGTGCCCGGCGTGGAACACCGGGAAGCCGTTGTCGCCCAAGCTCGTCATCATGAACCTGCGCGACAACCTGTTCGAGGAGGCGCCCTACATCCTCGCGGGCACCGAGCACGAGGAGGCGCGCCCGCTGGTCGGCCCGGAGGCCGACGGCGGCGTCATCGATCCGGACGTGCTCTGGTCGTGCACCACGTGCGGCGCGTGCGTCGAGCAGTGCCCGGTGGACATCGAGCACGTCGACCACATCGTCGACATGCGCCGCTACCAGGTGATGATCGAGTCGGCGTTCCCGACCGAGCTGGGCGGGCTGTTCAAGAACCTGGAGACCAAGGGCAACCCGTGGGGCCAGAACAACTCCGAGCGCCTCGCCTGGACCAAGGACCTGGGCTTCGACGTCCCGGTGTTCGACGGCGAGCTGGCCGAGGACGTCGAGTACGTCTACTGGGTCGGCTGCGCCGGCGCGTTCGACGACCAGGCGCGCAAGACCGTCCGCGCGACGGCCGAGCTCCTGCACATCGCGGGGGTGAAGTACGTGGTGCTGGGCAAGGAGGAGTCCTGCACCGGCGACCCGGCGCGCCGCGCGGGCAACGAGTTCCTCTTCCAGATGATGGCGCAGCAGACGGCCGAGACCCTGAACGCCGTGTTCGAGGGGCGCGAGCCGCGGCTGCGCAAGATCGTGACGACCTGCCCGCACTGCCTGAACACCCTCGGCCGCGAATACCCGGACCTGGACGGCCACTACGAGGTGGTCCACCACACCCAGCTCCTCAACCGCCTGGTCCGCGGCGGCCAGCTCACCCCGGTGAAGCCGGTCGAGGACGGCCCGAAGGTCACCTACCACGACCCCTGCTACCTCGGGCGCCACAACAAGGTCTACACACCACCGCGCGAACTGGTCGGCGCGACGGGCGCATCGCTGGCGGAAATGCCGCGCCACGCGGACCGCGCCCTGTGCTGCGGCGCGGGCGGCGCCCGCATGTGGATGGAGGAGCAGATCGGCAAGCGCATCAACTTGGAGCGGGTCGACGAGGCGATCGCCACGGACGCGGAGACGATCGTGACGGGCTGCCCGTTCTGCCGGGTGATGCTCACCGATGGGCTGGTTCAGCGGCAGAGTGAGCAGAAGGCGGAGAACGTCGACGTGCGCGATGTCGCCCAGCTGTTGCTGGAACGGGTGAAAGCCGCGGACACGCCGGTGCCGAAGGTCTGACCGAAGCCGCCGCACGGCTCTGCCCATCGGGCAGCCGTGCGGCGGATCTCGGGCTAACCGTCCACAGCGGACGCGACCACAGTGGACGGTTTCGCGGGTGCCGCGCCGCCGAGTTCGGCGGTCGGTACCCGGTGGGTCTCCCGGGCCGTCGCCGCGGCCAGGGTCGCCAGTACGCACACCGCCGCCGTGAAGATCGCGACGCCCAGCCAATCTCCCTTGCCCGAACCGATCGCCGCCACGACGCTGGGGGCGAAGCCCGCTACCGCGAAGCCGATCTGGGTGCCGATCGCCATGCCGGACAGGCGGACCCGGGCGCTGAACATCTCGCCGTACAGGGCCGGCCAGACTCCGTTGACGCCGGAGTACGCCACGCCGAACAACGCGATGCCGAGCACGAACAGCAAGGCGTACGAGCCGATCGAGATCGACCACAGGTACGGGAAGATCAGCACGCCACAGGCCAGGCAGCCGGTGATGAACACCGGTTTGCGGCCGATGCGGTCGGCGAGCCCGGCCAGGAGGGGGATCGCCGCCAGCGCGACGACGTTCGCGAGCACGCCGACCCAGAGCATCGGGGTGCGGGACAGGCCGATCGTGTTGACCGCGTAGCTCAGCGCGTAGACGGTGAAGATCGTGCTCACCGAGGCGATCGTCGCCGCGGCCACCACCCGCAGGACGTCCGCCCAGTGGTGGCGGAACAGGACCGCGACCGGCAGCTTCGCGACGTCGGTGCGTTCGAACACCGGCGTCTCGTCGAGCTTGCGCCGGATCACGAAGCCGACCACGACCACGAGCGCGCTGCCCCAGAACGGCACCCGCCAGCCCCAGGTCAGCAGGTCTTGCGCCGGCAGCGCGGCGACCGGCAGGAAGATCGCGGTGGCCAGGATCTGCCCGGCTTGCGTGCCGCTCAACGTGAAGCTGGTGAAGTAGGCGCGGCGGTGCTCCGGGGCGTGTTCCAGCGACATCGAGTTCGCGCCCGCCTGCTCGCCGGCCGCGGAAAGCCCTTGTAGCAGGCGGAGCACGACCAGCAGGACCGGAGCGAGGACGCCGACGCTCGCGTACGTCGGCAGGCAGCCGACGCAGAACGTCGCGAATCCCATGAGCAGCAGGGTGAAGACGAGCACGCGCTTGCGGCCGAACCGGTCGCCGACGTGGCCGAGGACGAACGCGCCGACCGGCCGCGCGAGGTAGCCGACGCCGAAGGTCGCCAGCGCCAGCAGGGTGCCGGTGGCGGGGGAGGAGGCGGGGAAGAACACCTTGCTGAACACGAGCGCGGCGGCGGTGCCGTAGATGAAGAAGTCGTAGTACTCGAGCGCGCTGCCGATCCAGGCGGCCAGCGCGGCCTTGCGGGGCATCGATCCGGTCACGGGGACTCTTCTCCTGACATCCGTGCTTCGTTGCGCAGAAGTTCGGCGGGGAAGCAATGTACGGTCTAGTTAGTTAATAGAGAGTGCGAGACCGGGGCGCCGGGTGTCAAGAGATCCTTTTTGCCGGGTGGGGCGCCGCGCTCAGCGCGCGGTCAGGTACTCGATCAGCAAGTCGCCGAGCATCGCGCGGTAGTGCTCGCGGCGGGCCGGGTCGAGCATGTCGCGGCCGAAGATCGCCTGGAACGTGTGGCGGTTCGCCAGGCGGAACACGCAGAACGAGCTGATGACCATGTGCACGTCGAGGGCGTCGACGTCGTCCCGGAACAAGCCGGCCTTCCGGCCGCGCTCGAGGAGCCGGGAGATCCCGCCGAGGGCCGGGTCGGCCAATCCGGCGAGGATCTCCGACCGCGACAGGTGTTCCGCTCGGTGGATGTTCTCGATGCTCACCAGGCGGATGAAATCGGGGTGTGCCTCGTGGTGGTCGAAGGTCAGCGCCGCCAGCTGCCGCAGGGCGTCCTCGGGGGCCAGGTGCTCGACATCGAGCTGCTGCTCCGAGGCCCGGAGTGCGGAGTACGCCTGCTCCAGCACGGCGAGGTAGAGCTGTTCCTTGCCGCCGAAGTAGTAGTAGATCATCCGCTTGGTGGTGCTGGTGCGGGCGGCGATCTCGTCGACCCGGGCGCCGGTGTAGCCCTTGTCCGCGAACTCCCGCGTGGCCACCGCGAGGATGTCGGCGCGCGTCCGTTCCTTGTCGCGCTGGCGCTCGGCCTCCGACGATGGTGCGGCCACCGGGCTCCCTCCGCTGCAGGTGAACACCCACTCTAGTCCAGCCCTTCCGCCGGGGCGGACGCCGCGCTACCGTGAACGTACTAGTTCGTACATTAGCGGCCGGAGGGTGACGCGTGACCAGCTACCTGATCGGGCTCGTCGGCACGGGCATCGGGCCGTCCGCCAGCCCGGCCCTGCACGAACGCGAGGCCGACGAGCTGGGCCTGCGTTACGTCTACCGCCTGCTGGACCTCGACGTGCTGCGGCGCCCGGTCGCCGAGGTGCTCGCGGCGGCCCGGCTCGCCGGGTTCGACGGCCTCAACGTCACCCACCCCGCCAAGCAGGCGGTCGTGGCGCACCTCGACGAGCTCTCGCCCGAGGCCGCCGCGCTCGGCGCGGTCAACACCGTCGTCTTCGACCGGGGCCGCGCGATCGGCCACAACACCGACGCGACCGGGTTCGCCCGCAGCCTCACCCGCGGCCTGCCGGACGTCCGGCTGGACGACGTCGTCCTGCTCGGCGCCGGGGGAGCGGGGGCGGCGGTCGCCCACGCGCTCCTCTCGCTGGGCACCGGCCGCCTCGCCGTCCACGACGTCGACGGCGACCGCGGCGCCCACCTCGTCGAGGGGCTCGAGCGGAGGTTCGGCCCGGGCCGGGCGGCGACCGGGGACCTGAGCGCGATCCACCACGCGGACGGCCTGGTGCACGCCACCCCGACCGGGATGGCCGCCCACCCCGGCTTGCCGGTCCCGGCCGAGCTGCTGCACGGAGACTTGTGGGTCGCCGACATCGTCTACCGCCCCCTGGAGACCGCGCTGCTGGCCGCCGCCCGCGCCCGCGGCTGCCGGGTGCTGCACGGCGGCGGCATGGTCGTGTTCCAGGCCGCCGAATCGTTCCGGCTGTTCACCGGCGCCGAGCCCGACCCGGCGCGGATGCTGCGCCACTTCGACGCCCTGGAAGGGGAGGCCGCCCGTGTCGCCTGAACCGCGCACCGCCATCGCCACCGTCTGCCTGTCCGGCACGCTGGAGGACAAGCTGGCCGCGGCCGCCGCGGCCGGGTTCGACGGCGTCGAGCTGTTCGAGAACGACCTGGTGGTCTCCCCGTCGAGCCCGGCGGAGATCCGCCGCCGCTGCGCCGACCTCGGCCTGTCCATCGACCTCTACCAGCCGTTCCGCGACTTCGAAGCCGTCCCGCCGGAGCGGCACGCGGCCAACCTGCGCCGCGCGGCGCACAAGTTCGACGTCATGGCCGAACTCGGGACCGACACGGTCCTGGTCTGCTCCTCGGTGTCGCCGGAGGCGATCGACGACGACGAACTGGCCGCCGGACAACTGCACGCGCTGGCCGAGCTGGCCGCGGCGCGGGGGATGCGGATCGCCTACGAAGCCCTGGCCTGGGGCCGGCACGTCAGCGGGTACGAGCACGCCTGGCGCATCGTCCGCCGCGCCGCGCACCCCGCCCTCGGCGTCTGCCTGGACAGCTTCCACATCCTTTCGAAGGGCCACGACCCGGCGCCGATCCGCGCGATCCCCGGCGAAAAGATCTTCTTCCTGCAGCTTGCCGACGCGCCCACGCTGCCGATGGACGTGCTGCCGTGGAGCCGCCACCACCGGCTCTTCCCCGGCCAGGGCGACTTCGACCTGACCGCGTTCACCGGGCACGTGCTCGCCGCGGGCTACCGCGGGCCGCTGTCGCTGGAAGTCTTCAACGACGTGTTCCGCCAAGCCGACCCGCGCCCGGCCGCGGTCGACGCGCTGCGGTCGCTGCTGGCGCTCAAGGAATCCCTGGGCGTGCTCGCGCTGCCGGCCGCGCCGGCGCTGACCGGCCACGCGTTCGCCGAGGTCGTGACCGATCCGGGGGCGGGCAGGGTGCTGGCTTCGCTCGGGTTCGCCCGCACCGGCGTCCACCGGACCAAGCCGGTCGAGCTGTGGGAACAGGGCGAGGCCCGGGTGGTGGTCAACGAAGGCGGCGCGGCCCACGGCGCCGTGGGGGCGGTCGCGCTGGTGAGCGCCGACCCGGCCCGCTCCGCCGCCCGTGCCGAAGCCCTGCTCGCGCCGGTCCTGCCGCGCGTGCGCGGCCCGCGCGAGGCCGACCTGGCGTCGGTCGCGGCGCCGGACGGCACCCAGGTGTTCCTCTGCGGCGACGACTGGCGGGACGACTTCGCGCCCACCGGCGAAACGGCGGCCGGCGCGGGGATCTTCGGAATCGATCACGTGGCCCTCACCCAGCCGTTCGACCACTTCGAGGAGGCGGCGCTGTTCTACCGCTCGGTCTTCGGGTTGACGCCGTCCCCGGTGGCCGAGTTCGCGGCGCCGTTCGGGCTCGTGCGCAGTCGCTCGGTGGCGGCGGGGGAGGTCCGGCTGACGCTGGAGGCGGCCGTGGTCCGCCGCGGCGAATGGGCGCCGGCGGTCCCCGAACCGCAGCACGTGGCGTTCGCCTGCGCGGACGCGCTCGCCGCGGCCGCGGCGATGCGGGCGGCCGGGGCGCCGCTGCTGGACATCCCCGGCAACTACTACGACGACCTCGAAGCCCGGCTGGACCTGCCGCCGGGACGACTCGCCGCGCTGCGGGAGCATGCGGTGCTCTACGACCGGGACGCGCAAGGCGAGTTCCTGCACTTCTACACCGCGCTCGCCGGGGCGCGGGTGTTCTTCGAGGTGGTGCAGCGGATCGGCGGGTACCGCGGGTTCGGCGTGGCCAACGCGCCGGTGCGGATGGCCGCCCACCGCGCGCGGCGACACGCGGCCCCGCCGGTGAAAACGCCGGCCTGATCGCCTTCACCGCCCCGGGAAGTCTTTCCCGGGGCGGTTTTCGTCGTGGCCCGCCACCGCGGGCGCGCGGATTTCCGGTGCCCCAGCGGTGAAAAAGGTCCGGGACACCACCCTATCCGGACGACTTCTGGCGCGCCTCTCCGAACGCGGGTAATCGCCCGGCTACTCGCCGCAGGCGTTTACAACGTTCCGGCAACCGCCTTGACAGGGCCTGTGGTACGTACCACTCTAACCCCAACATTGGTCTACACCATTTGGGGCGCTCGGCCGCGGTTGGCCGGGCATGGAAAGGACGGCATCGAGTGAAACGCTGGCTCAAGCTGGCGGCGGGCGCCGCCGCACTCACGCTCGCGACCGCAGGCTGCGCGGGCTCCAGCGGCTCGGACACCGCGGCCTCGTCGAGCGGCAATGCACCGCTGAGCGGGACCGTCACGGTCTGGCTGATGACCGGCTCCGCGCCGGCCACCCTGACCGACGCGCTCCACAAGGAGTTCGAGGCCGCGCACCCCGGGGTCAAGGTCAAGTACGAAGTCCAGCAGTGGGACGGCATCCAGCAGAAGCTGACCACCGCCCTGGCCAGCGGCGCGCCGCCGGACGTCATCGAGATCGGCAACACGCAGACCGCCGCGTTCGCCGCGCAGGACGGCGTGCTGACCGACCTGACCGCCGACAAGGACAGCTTCAACGGCTCGCAGTGGCTCAAGGGTCTCGCCGATTCCGGCAGCTACGACGGCAAGACCTACGGCGTCCCGTTCTACGCGGCCAACCGTGAGGTCATCTACCGCAAGGACATGTTCGAGCAGGCGGGCATCGCCAAGCCGCCGGCGTCGAACGACGAGTGGATCGACGCGATCGGCAAGCTGAAGGCCAAGTTCGGCTCCGACCCCGACTTCCAGGCGCTCTACATGCCCGGTCAGAACTGGTACGCGCTGCTGTCCTTCATCTGGGACAACGGCGGCGACATCGCCAAGGCCGACGGCAAGAACTACAAGGCGACCCTCGACACCCCCGAGGCCAAGGCCGGCCTGGACTTCTACAAGAAGCTCGTCGACACCTCCGGCACCAAGGCGCCGAAGGACGCCGACGAGGCCAAGCCGCAGCAGGCGACCGTCTACGGCGCCGGCAAGGTGGCCATGATGATCGGCCTCCCGTGGGAGCTGGCCACCGCGGCCAAGACCGACGCGAGCCTGACCGACAAGACCAGCGCCTTCGCCATCCCGAGCAAGACCGCCGGCCAGAGCGCCCCGGTCTTCCTCGGCGGCTCCAACCTGGCCATCCCGGCCAACAGCAAGAACGTGGCCGCGGCCAAGGAGTACATCAAGCTGATCTCCAGCCAGAAGTACCAGAGCCAGTTCGCCGCGGCCGGCGTCGTGCCCGGCACGTCGACCGACCTCGCCGGTCTGGACAAGGACCCGCTGGGCAGCGTGATGGCCAAGGCTTCGGCCAACGGCAAGGCCGTGCCGGCCAGCCCGAAGTGGGGTGACGTGGAGTCCGGCCAGAACCCGGTCAAGGACATGCTGACCGCGTACCTGACCGGCAAGAAGACGCTCGACCAGGCGACCGCCGACGCCAACGCAGCGCTGAACAAGCTCATCGGCGGATGACAGCGACCGCCAATGTGACGATGCCGGCGGGGGCGACCCCGCCGGCATCGCCGCGCGACACGCGGGTCAAGAGGCGCAGGCGGGGCCGGTTCGGCGACCGGGTGCTCCCGTACGTGCTCCTGCTCCCCGCACTCGCCGCGATCCTCGTCCTGCTCGCGTGGCCGCTGGTCCAGGTGCTCGCGATCAGCTTCCGCAAGCTCGACATCGGCCAGCTCGTCTCCGGCAAGACCGTCTGGATCGGGTTCGACAACTACACGAACACGCTGGCCGACTCCGAGTTCTGGACGATCACCGTCCGGACCCTGGTCTTCACCGCCGCCATCGTGGCCGCCACCATCCTCGGCGGCCTGCTGCTGGCGATCCTGATGCGCCACCTCGGCCCGGTCGTGCGGATCATGGTCCAGGTGACGCTGGTGCTGGCGTGGGCCACCCCGGTGATCGCCACGACCACGGTGTTCCAGTGGATCTTCGACGAGCAGTACGGCATCCTCAACAAGACGCTGGACCGGCTCGGCTTCCCCGGCTTCATCGGCTTCTCGTGGTTCTCCAGCGGCGCCAGCACGCTGACCGTGATCGGGCTGCTCATCGTGTGGCAGGCCGTGCCGTTCGTGACGTTCTCGCTGTACGCGGGCATCATCGGTGTCCCGCGCGAGCAGTACGAAGCCGCGGGCATCGACGGCGCCAGCGCGTGGCAGACGTTCCGCGCGGTCACCTGGCCCGCCATCCGGCCGATCACCACCATGGTCACGTTCCTGTCGGTGCTGTGGGACTTCAACGCCTTCGCGCAGATCTGGGCGATCCGGGAAGGCGGCCCGGACGGCGGGAGCACCACGCTGGCCGTCGTGCTCTACCTCAAGGGCATCGCGGGTAACCACTTCGGCGCGGCGGGGGCGATCGCGACCCTGATGCTGATCGTGCTCGCGCTCATCACCGGGCGGTACATCCAGCTGCTGGTCCGGACCCCGGAAGGTGATCTCAAGTGAGGAAGTCGCTGCCGCAGCGGATCGCGCTCTCGGTCGTCGGCGTGGTCGTGGCGCTGCTGATCCTCTTCCCGACGTACTGGATGTTCGTCACGTCGCTGCGGACGCCCGGCGAGATCCTGTCGCCGAAGTACGACCTGATCCCGACGTCGTTCTCGTTCGGCAACTTCGCCACCGCGCTGGGCAAGGACAACTTCCCGACCTACCTGATGAACAGCCTGATCGTCACGGTCGGTTCGGTGCTGTGCGCGCTGGTCGCCGGGACGCTGGCGGCGATCCCGCTGTCGCGGCTGCGGTTCACCGGCCGCAAGGGGTTCCTGGTCCTGGTCATGGTGGCGCAGCTGGCGCCGGTGTCGGCGCTGTTCATCCCGCTGTTCCTGCTGATGAAGGACGCCGGGCTGCTCAACACGCTGCCGTCGCTGCTGCTGATCTACTTCGCCACCACGCTGCCGTTCACGGTGTGGATGCTCTACGGCTTCGTCAACGGGATCCCGTACGAGCTGGAAGAGGCCGCGATGATCGACGGCTGCAGCCAGACCGGCGCCTTCCGGCGCGTCACGCTGCCGTTGCTCGGCCCGGGCCTGGTCACCACGTCGGTGTTCAGCTTCATCACCGCCTGGAACGAGTACCTGTTCGCGCTGGTCTTCATCCGGGACAAGCCGAAGGAGACGCTGCCGGTGTGGCTCGCGTCGTTCCGCACCGCGTTCGCCACCGACTGGGGCGGCGTCATGGCCGCGTCGGTCATCTACGCGATCCCGGCGCTGATCTTCTTCCTGCTCGTGCAACGCAAGCTGGTGTCCGGCGCGACCGCCGGCGCTGTGAAGGGGTAGCCCCGTTGTCCACGCCCGAGACGCAGTCCTCGCCCGAGAAGCTCGCCGAAGCCGTCCTCCTGCCCGGGTTCGCCGGGACGACCGCGCCCGACTGGCTGCGCCGCCGGGTCGCCGGCGGCCTGGGCGGGGTGGTGCTGTTCGGCCGCAACGTCGTCGACGACGAGCAGGTCGCCGCGTTGACCGCGCAGCTGCGAAGCGAGCGGGACGGCGACAGTGGTGTTGTCGTCGGCATCGACGAAGAGGGGGGTGACGTCACCCGCCTCGACGTGAACACCGGGTCGTTCGTGCCGGGCCCGCTCGCCCTCGGCGCGGCCGACGACCCGGAGCTGACCACGGCCGTCGCGGCCGCGCTCGGCGAACGGCTCGCGGCCTGCGGGGTCACGCTCAACCTGGCGCCCTGCGCGGACCTGACCCTGGCCGCCGAGGACCCGATCATCGGCGTCCGGGCGTTCGGGTCCGACCCGGCGAAGGCGTCACCGCACGTCGCGGCGTACGTGACCGGCCTGCAGAAGTACGGCGTCGCGGCGTGCGCGAAGCACTTCCCGGGCCACGGCGCGGCGACCGAGGACTCGCACGTGGCGCTGCCGGTGCTGCCGCGCACGGTCGAGGAGCTGCACGCGATCGAGCTGGTCCCGTTCGCCGCGGCGATCCGGGCCGGCGTCCGCTCGGTGATGTCGGGCCACCTGGTCGTGCGCGCCTGGGGCGACGAGCCGGCCACGCTCAACCGGACCGCGCTCACCGACGTCCTGCGCGGCGAGCTCGGCTTCACCGGCGCGGTGATCACCGACGCCCTCGAGATGGGCGCGGTGTCCGGCGCGTACGGGCGCCACGACGGCTTGGGCCGCTCGGCCGTGCGGGCCCTGGCCGCGGGCGCGGACGCGCTGTGCCTCGGCGGTGCGGCGTTCGAGGCCGAGCACCTGGACGCCTGCGTCACGGCGATCGTGGCCGCGGTCGCGGCGGGCGAGCTGCCGCTGGAGCGGCTGGCGGAGGCGGCTTCGCGGACGGCGGGGCTGGGCACCGACCCGGCGCCGGCGCGGGTGGGCCCGGTCGACCGGCGGCTGGGCCTGGAAGCGGCCCGCAAGGCGCTGCGGGTCCACGGCGAGCCCCGGCTGGCCGGCCCGCCGCTGGTCGTCGACGTCCAGACCGACCCGACGATCGCGGCCGGGCCGATGCCGTGGGGCCTCGGCGCGCACTTGGCCGAGCTCGTGCCGGGCACCCGGGCGCTCACCGTCACCCCCGACGACGCCGACGTGGTGCTCGAGGCGGCGCCGGGGTTCCGCAGCGTCGTCGTGGTGACGCGGGAAGCGCACCGGCACCCGCGGGTGCGCGCGCTGCTCACCGCGCTGTCCGGACTGGACTTCATCCGGGTGGAAACGGGTGTGCCCGGACCGGGCGGCGGCGGTGACGGCGACGGGCCGCGGATCGACACGTTCAGCGGCTCGTACGTCAGCCTGCGTGCCGCGGCGGAATACCTGGCCTGAACCCGAGATTTCGTCCGGTTTGCCGCAACTCCAGAACGGCGTCCGCGATTTGTACGGGCCTTGTACCGGCGGTCTTCATTCTGTCCTCACACCGAAAACTGGAGGACGGAAGAATGAACATGGGCATCGTGAAGCGGATGGCGGGGGTCGCCGGGATCGCCGCGGCGATCGTGGTCGTCGGGGCGGGCCCGGCGTTCGCCGCAGCGGGCACCGTGCACACCGATTCGGGCGCACCGCTGACCGTGCGGTCGAGCCCGAGCGCCAGTGCGGGCTCGGTCGGCAGCATCGCCGACGGCACCGCGGTGACCATCAGCTGCCAGACCAACGGATCCACCGTCGACGGCAAGTACGGCACCTCGGACATCTGGGACAAGGTGGGCGACGGCTACGTCAGCGACGCCTACGTCTACACCGGCTCCGACGGGCGGGTCGCCCCGGACTGCGCGGGCTCGACGCTGGCCTGCTCGACCGCGGGCACCGGCGACCCGAACACCTGCGCCGAGGCGGTCGCCAAGGCGAAGACCCGCATCCACACGAACGACCTCGACGCCTACGAGGGCTGGTGCGACCGGATCAACGCGCAGAACTACGGGTTCAGCGCCAGCGGCTCGAACACGGCCTACGTCCACTGGACCCAGATCCCGTCGTCGTTCAAGCACCCGGGTGACTACCAGGTCCCGGCCGGTGGCCTGGCCTTCTTCAAGAGCAGCGGCGCCGGGCACACGATGATCTCCATCGGCGGCGGCAAGTTCCTGTCGAACGACATCAACGGCTACGGCAGCTACACCGAGACGACGATCGCGCAGATCAAGAGCAAGTGGGGCCAGACCTACCTCGGCTGGTCGCAGCCGTGGTTCCAGGTCAACCACTGACCCGCTGAACGTGCTCGAGCCCCTGTCCACCTCTCCCGGACAGGGGCTCGTCCGCGTGCGGTGCACAGTCCGGTTCGGACAGTCAGATCTTCATGATGCGGTGCTCCGGATCCGCGAGGTAGGCCAGCAGGTTCGCGGGCCGGTACGGCGGCCGCATCTGCTCACTGCGGTGCAGCGCGCACGACCCGGCGAACTCCGTCGCCGGATCCACCCCGCCGATGGCGCGGTCGGCCGAGCCGAACCAGCGGAAGAACGCGTTGAGCGAATTGTGCAGCGCGCCCAGTTCGTCGGGCTTGGCCAGATACCCGAACGCGTTTTCCTTGAACGCGAGACCGCACTGCTCGGCGCGGTCGGTCATCCACCGCAGGGCCAGATCCGACAGGGCCGACGGCCGATAGCCGCCGCCGACATCGGAATGGGCCCCGGCGAACCAGACCTGTTCCCGGATCCGGTCGTCGGCCGCTTTCGACGCCTTCGCTGCTTTCGCGGGCGCCCAGACGGCCGGGCTGAACGACTTGCGGTGCTCGTCGACGGCGAGGGCCTGGAACGCCGCCTGCACGATCGACGTCAGCTCCATGTCGTGGAACTGCCAGCGCTTGTTCAGCAGGTGGATCAGCCGGCCGCCGCTGAGGGGGATGCCCAGCGCGCCGACGGTGTCCCAGACACCGACGAACCGGATGGGCGTCCGGTCTTCGCGGGCGTACTTGGCGCGGAACTCGCGGGCGCGCGGGCTGTCCGGGCCGGAGGTGTCCCGATCGCGGTCGCGGTAGAGCCGGTAGGCCTCGTCGAGCCGGCCGAGTTCGCCGGGGAGAAGGACGCCGCAGTTGCGGATGAAGCCCACGGTGCTGCGCGCGGTGTAGGCACCGCGGCTGAAGCCGAAGAAGAACAGTTCGTCGCCGGGTTCGTAGTTTTCGGCGACGAAGCGGTAAGCGTCCTGGACGTGCGCGGAGAGTCCCATGCCGAAAGCGCCGCCGATGAGGTGGTCCCACAGCTTGCCGGTGCCGACGCCTTCGCGGTAGTAGACCCGCTGTTCCGTGCCGGCCGGGTCGGCGGGCGCGACGGCCTTTTGGAGCTGGCCCACGTTGGTCGGCGCCGGTTGGCGGAGGCTGTTCCAGGTGCCGTCGCAGCAGATCACCAGGCGTTTCGCCATGCTTCCTCCCCGGGCCGGACCCTCGTGAGTCGCAGCGGCGGGGTGTTGCGTTACGCGGTGGCCGTCAGAGCGGGTGGGTGTCCAGGTAGGCCGTCCAGACCTTCTTCGGCACGCACATCCGCCACGCCTCCACGACCAGCTCGCGCATCTCGACGGCGTCGATCGCGGCGAGGCGGCAGCGCACCCAGCGGAAGCGCAGGTCCGACGGTTCGGGCAGGAGGAACTTGGCGGGTTCCGCCGCGATCAGCGCGTCCCGCTGCTCGCGAGGAAAGGCGAAACCCATCAAAGTCTCGTCCGCCGAAAGCGCCACGAACACGATCTGGCCCACCCGGAACTTGATCCGGTCGCGCACGAGTGCCTCGTAGGCGCGGGGGAGGGTGGGAGCGAACGCGCGCACTTCGTCGCCGGTGACCATGGCGGGCATTGTCGCGCGCGGAACCGGCGGCGCACCATCCCCGGGTGCGCCGCCGGTCCCGGGTCACGCCCGGCAGGTCCGGCCGCGGTTCACGCAGTTCACCAGCCCGTTCATGATCCGCTGCGACATCACGTTGGCGAAGTCGTCGTGGTCGGAACCCGGGTTGTGCTTCTCCTGCGGGAAAGCGTCCACTTTGTACTGCTTCTTGGCCTGGATGTCGTGCGGGATGTCGTAGGTCAGCGAGATCTGCAGCTGCGGCACCGCCTTGAACCCGTTGCCGCACCGGCCGAACTGGTCCGGGAACACGATGTGGGTGCGGTGGTTGGTGCTGTCGGTGTTCTTGCCGTCCCAGCAGCTCGGGAACGTGTGGATCCGCTTGACCTTGCTGCCGTCGGGGCAGATCGGGTACTTGTCGGTGACGCGGTTCTCGAACCCGGTGCACGTCCAGCTCGCCCTGGCGTTGGCGGGCCCGTTGGTCGAGACCTTCGCGTCGCCGTAGAGCACGCGGAGGAAGCGCGGCATCGCCACCACCTTGCCGACCGGGCTGCCGCGGAAGGTGATCTGCACGCGCTGCGGCCGCAGGATCTTGCCGTCGTTGCCGGGCAGCTCGTTGTTCTCGTCCTGCCCGGGCAGCGCCCCGCCGGCCGTGGTGCTCGGCGGCGGTGTCGGCGTTCCGGTGTCCTTGCCCGGCTTCGTCGCGCACGGCGCGAGCTCGCCGAGGTCGCCCGGCTTCTGCGTGAACCGGCCGATCGCGATGGCGATCCGGTCGATGATGGCGCTGCGCCGGTCCTTGAGCGGGTTCAGGATCGCGTTGCGCACGAAGTCCTGGCCGCCCTGGCCCTGCGTCGCGGCGATGCGCTGGTTGGCCTCGTCGGCCTGCGTGTCGAGCTGGTCGAGGTTGCTGTCCACTTCGGCCATGGCCTGGTCCGGGATGTCGGTCAGCTTGCTGGCGACGTCCGGGCACGCGACCTGGACGGTCTTCGCCTCGCGGTCGGCCTGCGCCCGGTCGCCGTCGGGCACCTTGGCGGGCTCGTTCTTCTCCTCTTCGCCGGTGTCGATGCGGACCACGGGCCAGAAGTAGGCGGACTTGTCGCCGTTGCGGCAGGTGGTTCCGGACTTGACCAGGCTCTTGTTGTTCGAGTCGGCGTTCGTCGACAGGTTGCCGACGTAGTCGTGCAGGTGCTGGGCGCCGTTGCGGACGCCGGGCTGGGCGATGAAGTTGTCCGGGTTGAAGTGCTGGTTTTCGTTGCGGCCACAGTCGACGGTGAACGTGCCGGTCGCGGCGCCGCTGACCGGGCGCGGGTCGAACTGGTTCGGCTTCACCTTCAGGATGTCGACGAAGAACGCGGGGTTCGCTTCGTCGGCGCTGGCTTCACCGGTGTTGCCGGTGGTCGTCGCTACGACGATGCCGCCGACCGCGATCGCGAGGGCGAGGCCGCCGGTCGCGATCTTCGTCCGGCGGGAAAGGCGATGCCGTCCTTGGGTGCGGGACATGGGAAAAATCCTCCGGGGTGTCGGGCTGGCGGGAACGCGCGACACTGAGCCGGGACGAGCCCAGGCTCGACCCGATCAGGCGGGGTTCTTGCGGGATGTGTCGGCAGGAACGAAGCCCGGCTGGTCCACTGACCCGACATCAGTGGGTGTGCGGTCACCTGCCCGTGGCCGCGCCGTCAACCGGCTGGTTATCGTTCCGTTATGGAACCTACACGGGCGTTTGACACCGGGCAAGAAGTTCTTTTCGCCGTTACGAACCGTCAGGCCGGGGTCGCGTTTCCGTAGCGGAAGAGGGGTCTGACCTGGGGATCTTTGCGGCGTGTGGAACTCGCGGAAAAAACTTTGAACCGAAGTGAACCGGCGTCCGTATCCCTCGGTGAGGCCTGGGGAATGCGCGCGGCCGGGCTGATACCCGGGAATTGCCGTGAAATGGCTGAATGGCGCCGTGAATCACCGGTTGGCTGGTGGGGTTGCGGAACGCGAGTGTTCGAGGCCAGGGAATCCGCGATCACGGCCGACGGCGGAAGCTCATGCGGTCTCGGCCTGAAGGGCGGGGCCGAGCAGCAGCCCACCGTCGATGACGTACTCCGACCCCGTGATGAACGCGGCCTCCGATGACGTCAGGAACAGGAGCAGCCGGGTGACGTCGGCCGGTTCGCCGAGCCGGGGGATGGCGAACGGCTCGGGTGAGTAGAAGTCGGCGATCGCCGCGGCCGCACCCGCTGCGGGTTCGTGGATGAACGGGGTCGAGATCACTCCGGGGTGGATGCTGTTGACCCGGATGTGGTCTCGGCCGAGCTCGAGGGCTGCCGTTCGGGTAAGGCCTCGCAGCGCCCACTTGCTGGCGACGTAAGGCGCGTAGTGCGCCGTACCGCCCAACGCCATGGTCGAGGCGATGTTGACGATGGCTCCTCCTGCCGCACGGCGCAGGGCGGGGGCTGCGGCCTTGATGCCGAGGAAGGTCCCGGTGAGGTTGACGTCGAGGATGCGCGACCACGTGGCCTGGTCCGTGTTTTCGATGGCCGCGGGCGGGTTCTGCACGCCCGCGTTGTTGACGAGCACGTTCAAGGCGCCGAAGGCGCTCTCGGCGGCCGGCACGGCGGCAGCCCACGAGCTCTCGTCGGTGACGTCGAGGCGGGCGAAGCGAGCGCGGGTCCCGAGTTCGTCGGCAAGAGCCGCGCCGCGTTCCGCGTCGAGGCCGCCGATCACCACGTTCGCTCCCTCCGCGTGGAAGGCGCGCACGTGGCTCGAGCCCTGGCCGCCGGTCCCGCCGGTCACGAGCACGGTCTGGTTGTCGAAGCGGAGCATGGGATGGTCCTTTCCAGTGGTGAGCCGGTCGACTCACCATGCCCTCGACACTAGGTCGGCGGGAGTGGCGAGTCAAGCCACTCACCTCGTATGCTCGGTCCATGAGCAAGGTCGTGACGACGTATCACCAGCGCGTCGCCGAGGAGAAACGCGCGCTGATCGTGACGGCCGCGACCGCCCTGTTCCTCGAGCTGGGCTACGACCGGACGTCGCTGGCGCGGATCGCCGAGCGCTCGGGCGTTTCGCGGGCCACCTTGTTCAAGCAGTTCCCGACCAAAGCCGCCCTGTTCGACGCCATCGTGACCGAGTCCTGGTCGACCGCCGGCGAGCAGGAACCGCCGCCGGCCGGCAACGTCGTCGACGGACTCGGCACCATCGGCCGCCGGTACGCCGAGCTGCTGGGCCGGGCCCGGATGACCGACCTGTTCAGGATCGTCATCGCCGAGCTGCCGCGGTTCCCCGAGCTGGCCCATGCGCAGTTCTCGCAGGGGAAGATGCCCTACTTCGAGTCCGTGCGCAGCTACCTCCTGGCCGAACAGGAGGCGGGCACGGTGCGGATCGAGGACGTGGACCTCGCGGCCACCCAGTTCCTGGGCATGATCTCCAACTACGTGTTCTGGCCGACACTCCTGGTGCCGGGCTGGGAGGTCGGTGCCGAACGCGTCGCCGAGGTGGTCGACGAGGCCGTCCGCACCATCGCCGCCCGGTACGCCGTGACCGGACCAGAGGCGTCCACCCACGACTGACGACCGCGATCAGCGGCGGGGACACCGGGCACGCGCGTCAGGAAGCGGCTTCCCGGTGGTCGACCAGGCTGCGCCGAAGGGTCGCCAGGGCGCGGTGTTGGGCGACGCGGACCGCGCCGGCGCTGCCGAGGCCGACCGCGGCGGCCGTCTCCTCCGCCGTCATGCCGAGGATGATGCGCAGGACCAGGATTTCGCGCTGGCGTGGCGGGAGCGTGTCGAGCAGCCCGGAGGACCAGTCGAGCGCCGCGGCGCGCTGGACCTCCTCGCCCGTCGGGTCCGCGCCGCCCGACAGGCCGGCCGGGAGTTCGGCGACCGGGCTGGTGCGGTCGCGTGCCCGCCGGCGGTGGAAGTCGGACACCTTGTGCGCGGCGATGCCGAAGACGAACGGCAGAAAGCCGTCGGGCGGGTGCCGGTAATCCGGCAGCGCGCGCACGATCGCGAGCAGCACGTCCTGGGCGCAGTCCTCGGCGTCCGACGAACCGCCCTGCCACGTGCGCAGCCGGCCCAGGCAGTAGCGGAAGACGATCGGCCGCAGCGCGCGCAGCAGCCCGGCCACCGCGGCGCGGTTGCCCTGCACCGCCGACCGGACGAGCGCCGGGTCGAGGGAGAACGTCGCCGTGGGCGTGGGACCACCCTCGGCGGAGTGCGGCGGCATCGGTCCTCACCCCCTTTTCCGGCGTTTCCGGCAACGGACGGTCACGACGCTAGGTCACTCCGCGTGGCCGCCACACCGGCCGCCCGGCCGTTCCGGACCAGGTCTTCCGGCCCTGGCCGGAAGCCGTCCGATGTGCGTGGCCGCCGCGTCGGGGGAGCCGGGCCGAACGGCCCTATCGGCGGACCGGGCGAACCGATCACGCTGGTGGCCAGGGATTTCACAGGAGAAACACAGGGACGCGATGGTGGACGACGTGGGCTTCGGGCTGCTGCTCGACCGGCAGCAGTGCCTCGCCTTGCTCCGGACGGCGAGCCTCGGACGGGTGATCTACACCCACCGGGCCATGCCGGCGGTGCGTCCGGTGCGCTTCACGGTCGTCGACGACGCCGTGGTGTTCGCCGTCCCGCCCGGCAGTCCGATGTACGCGGGCGCGCGTGACGCCGTCGTCGCGTTCGAAGCCGACGAGTTCGCCGCCGACCTCGGCGCCGGCTGGTACGTCAGCCTGCTGGGCCGCGCCACCGAGTCCGGTGCCGTCGACCTCGGCGAGCGCACCTGCCCGTGCCCGGCGCCCGCCCGCACGAGCCACCGGTTCCTGCGCATCCCGGCGGAGACCATCAGCGGTCACCGCGTCGCCTGCCACGCGGAGTGATTCCCCGAACGCCGTAACGGACCGGCTCCCGGCATCGACCCACCGGATGGACGAACCGGATTGGGCCGACACGGGCAGTGACCTGTGGGACCCTTGACCGCCCGGGGGCAAGCCCGGGATATCGGCGGAACCAGCGGGGTCGACGGGAAGTGGCGGACGAAATCAGCATGCCGGCGATCCTGGCCGCGGTGGGTGGCATCGCCCGCGAGCTGGAGCTGCCCGCGTTGCTGGACCGCGCGGTGACGGCGGCGGGCGAGCTGCTGGGCGCCCGGCGCGCTCGCTTGGCCCTGACCGACGGCGGGATCGCCGAGTACGGCCGGGGCGCGCTCGGCGCCGGCGCGGTCGAGCTGCCGGTCCGCGCCGGAACGCAGCTGTTCGGGACCTTGACCGTCGAACCCGGCCGTGGCGGCGAATTCGGCCGGCGCGAACGCGAGGTGCTCGGCGCGCTCACCGCGGCCACCGGGATGGCCGTCGAGAAAGCCCTGCTCGTCGACCAGATGCGCCGCCGCGAACGCTGGCTCGAGGCGTCCTACGACGTCACCCGCGCCCTGCTCGCCGCCCAGAACCTGCGGGACACGCTGCGGCTGGTCGCCGAACGCGCCCGGGTCGTCGCCGGCGGGACGGCCGGGGCGATCGCGCGGCCCGACGGCCCCGGCCGGCTCGTGTTCGACGTCGTCGAGCCGCCGGGCGAGGACGCCGACCGCCTGACCGGCCTGACCGTGCCGACCGAGGGCACCGCCACCGGGATGGCGTTCACCACCCGGCGCCCGGTCGTGGTGCGCGACTACGGCGAACGCGTGCAGGAGCAGCAGCGCGACCACGACGGGCCGATGCCGGCGATGATCAAGGACCTGGACTCGGCGATCTCGGTGCCGCTGATCGTCGGCGAGGAGACCCTCGGGGTGCTGGTGGTCGCGAAGTTCCGCGACCGCTCGCCGTTCACCGACTCCGACGTCCAGCTGGCCGAGACCTTCGCCGGGCACGCCGCGCTCGCCGTCGAGTTCTCCCGCGCGCAGGAGGCGCGCCAGCAGCTGGCGGTGTTCTCCGACCGCGACCGGATCGCCCGCGACCTGCACGACCTGGTGATCCAGCGGCTGTTCGCGACCGGGCTCGGGCTGGAGGGCGTGAGCAGGCTGATCGCCGACGCCGGGGTCGCCGCGCGCGTGGCCGGGTTCGCCCAGGACCTCGACGGCACGATCCGGGAGATCCGCAACAGCATCTTTTCCTTGCAGGCGCCCGCACAGGCCCAGGGCAGCCTCCGCGCCGAACTGCTGCGGGTGGCCGTGGACGCCCGGGACGCGCTCGGCTTCGAGCCGCGCGTCGGCTTCGACGGGCCGCTGGATGCCGCGGTGCCGGACGCGGTCCGCTCCGACCTGATCGCGTCGCTGCGCGAAGCGCTGACGAACGTCGCCCGGCACGCCGGCGCGAAGTCGTCGTCGGTCGAGGTCACCGTCAACCAGCACGGCCGGCGCGGCCGGCAGCTGACGCTGGTGGTGCGCGACGACGGGAGCGGCCCGCCGCCGGAGGCGGGCCGGATCAGCGGCCTGGCCAACCTCGCTTCCCGGGCGGCCCGGTGGGGCGGCCACTGCGTGCTGGCGGCGGGCAAGGACGGCGGGTCGCGGCTGGAATGGACGGCAGAGCTACCGGCGATGACCGGCGAGCAGGGGAGAGCACGATGACGATCGCGGTGTTCCTGCTGGACGACCACGAGCTGGTCCGGACCGGGCTGAAGACCGTTTTCGAGCCCGAAGCCGACATCGAGGTGGTCGGGGAGGCGGGGACGGCGGCCGAGGCGCTGGTGCGGATTCCGCAGGCGCGCCCGGACGTGGCCGTCCTCGACGTCCGGCTGCCCGACGGCGAGGGCGTGGCGGTGTGCCGCGAGATCCGGTCCACCGTGGACCCGCCGCCGGCCTGCCTGATGCTGACGTCCTATTCGGACGACGAAGCGCTGTTCGGCGCGATCATGGCGGGCGCGGCCGGGTACATGCTCAAGCAGGTGTCCGGCCGGTCGCTGATCGAGGCCGTCCGCACGGTCGCCGCCGGCGGCTCGCTGCTGGACGCCACGCTCACCGCGTCGGTGATGAACAAGCTGCGCGGCGAGAACGTCGCGGCGCCGGACCCGCGGTACGAGCAGCTGAGCCCGCAGGAGCGCCGGGTCCTGGACCTGGTGGCGGAGGGCCTGACCAACCGGCAGATCGCCGAGCGGCTGTTCCTGGCCGAGAAGACCGTGAAGAACTACGTGTCGTCGGTGCTGCACAAGCTCGGCGTCGAGCGGCGCACCTCGGCGGCGGTCTACATGTCCCACCGGCGGGCGGAACCGGGACGATCGGGCTGAATTCCCGACCGTTCGGTCGAAACCGGTGGGGCGTTCGACGTATCCAGCCCCGGATGGAGTACACCTGTCGGGTGACGCACGAATGGGCGTGCGCGGCAGAGGGGACGACATGGCGGGGTTGTCGGGCGGGGACTATGTCACGCGGCAGATCCGGGCACTCGCGGACGCGGTGCGCCGCGAGGGGGCCGGGGGCGTCGGCACGCGCAGCTTCCAGCTGGCGGAGCACTTGGCGGCGGAGGGTGGCGTCCACCGCGGCGACATCATGACGGCCACGGCGACGCTGCTGGCGATGACGGCGTGGTGCGACGGAGAGGTGGAGGCGGCCGGCCGGTTCGCGGAGCGCGCGAGCGAGCACGACGAGGAGTCGCGCGAGCTGGTGACCCACCTGCTCCGCCTGGAGGCGGGCGCGGACCGCGGCTGGCTGCCGCGGGATCAAGCGCAGGCGCTGCTGGAGTACGCCCGCCGGGAACGCCGCGACGACCTGGCGACCCGCGTCGCCGCGATCGCGGCTCCGAGGCGCGGCCGGCACCGGCGGGACAACTAGGGCGTGGAGGCGGGTGGGCGGCCGCCGCGGGAACCGCGGCGTTCGCGTGCCCGGCCTGATCGGCTGGTTCGGGGATTACCGCGGTGATGCCGGGCGAGTGCTGATGCGCCCGGGCGGTCCTGGAAACGACCGACAGCGGGTCAGTTCGCCTGCGCGACAGCGAGGACGGCGAACAGGAACGCGGCGGTCGCCGCCGTCGAGCGGAGGACGTCGATGCGGGCCCAGCGGGCGATCACCGCCTGCCAGCCCGGCGGCGGCGCGTCCGCCTGCCAGCCGTCGACCTTGATGTTGATCGGCACCGTCCCGAGGAACGACAGCAGCAGGAACGTCACCATCGCGATGAGCGTCGCCCACCTCAGCGCCAGGCCGGGGCCGGTGGCCACCACGAGGACCGCCGCGGCGAGGGCGACCGCCGGGAGCATCACGATCGGCACCAAAACCCGCAGGCGGCGCACCAGGGCCTGGCGGGCCAGCAGGTGCGCGTGATCGTCCAACCGGGACAGTGCCGGATGCAGGCCATAGCGGACGATCAGCTCTTCGCCGGCGAGGACGCCGATCAGGAACAGGCCGGCGTATTGCAGTGGGTTGCTCACACGGAAAGATTACAGTCACTGAACTTATCGGCGCAACGTCCGGTCATTACAGTGGGCGGATGAGCTTGCCCACGGTGGACTGGGAGACGTCCGGCACGGAGGGACTGCGGGAGCGCAAGAAGCGGCTGCTGCGCAGGCGGCTGACCGACACCGCCACCGCCATGTTCCTCGAGCGCGGGTTCGACGCGGTTCGCGTCGCCGAGATCGCCGCGGCCTGCGACGTGTCGGAGAAGACCGTCTTCAACTACTTCCCCAGCAAGGAAGCCCTGATCCTCGACCGGCCCGAAGCCACGATGGCCGCGCTGCGCGACGGGCTGGCCGGGACCGGCCGCACCCCCGTCGAAGCCGTGCTGGAGATCCTGGCCGGCGAACTGGACGCGCTGCTGTCCTGGCTGGAGACCCAGCCGGACCGGGCCGGGGCGAGCGCCCGGATCCAGGCGTTCACCGAGCTGGTGCGCTCGACGCCCGCGCTGCGGGCGCACCACCGGGACATGACCGAACAGCTGGAGGCGGTGGCCGCCGAGGTGCTGGCCGCCCGGACCGGCCGCGCCGCCGACGACCCGCGGTGCCAGATCGCGGCGACCGCCCTGCTCGGGCTCTGGCGCGTCCAGTCCACGGCGCTGCGCCGGAGCCTCGACGGCGAACGCAGTCCCGACCAGGTCCGCCGGGCGGTCACCGCCGACGTGCGCAGCGCGGCCCGGCTCATCGACACCGGCCTGGCGGAGTTCGCCGCCGGAGCGCGCTGAATGGACCTCAGTCCGTCAGCGGCCGGGCCGGGTCGGCGAGCCGGTCCGCGTCCACGGTCCGTCCACTGAGGATCAGCTCGCGCACCGCGTCCAGGCCCTCGTCCCACCGGTTCACGTGCAGTCCCGCGACCACCCGGCCACCGGTGAGCCAGAACGCGTGGAACGCCTCGGCGTCGCCGCGGGTGACGACGCGGTCGTAACCGCCCGGCGGGAACCAGCCGGTGAACTCCATGCCCGCGTCGTACTGGTCCGAGAAGAAGTACGGCAGGTCGTCGTGGACCACCTCGCGGCCGAGCATCGCCAACGCCGCCGCCGGGCCGCCGCTCGTCGCCGCGGCCCAGTGCTCGACGCGGACGCGACGCCCGTAGCGCTCCTGCCACACGCTCGCGACGTCGCCCGCCGCGAAGACGTCCGGGTCGTCCGTGCGCAGGCCCGCGTCCACGAGAACACCGTCGTCGACGGCCAAGCCCGCCTCGGCGGCCAGCTGCGTCTCGGGCCGGGCGCCGATGCCGACGACGACCACGTCGGCCGGGATCTCGCCGTCGTCCGTCAGCACCGCCGAGACCGCGGTGTCTCCCGCGAAGCCCGTCACGCCGGTGCCGAACCGCAGCTCGACGCCGTGGCGGCGGTGCAGGTCGGCGAAGAACCCGCCCACCTCCGGCCCGAGCGTGGCGTGCAGCGGGGCCGGCCCGGGCTCGACGATGGTGACCGGGCAGCCGTGGTGGCGTGCGGCGGCAGCCGTCTCCAGGCCGACCCAGCCCGCGCCCGCCACGACGACCCGGCCGCCCGCCTCCAGCGCGTCGCGCAACCGGTCGGCGTGCGCGAGCCGGTGCAGGTAGTGGACGCCGTCGAGGTCGTTGCCGGGCACCCGCAGACGCCGCGGCGACGCCCCGGTGGCCAGCAGCAGCTTCGTGTACCCGAGGCGTTCGCCGCCGGCCAGTTCCACCTCGTGCGCCGCCCGGTCCAGCGCGGTCACGCGGCGGCCGGTCAGCACCTCGATCCGCTGGTCGACGTACCACTTCTCGTCGTGGACGAAGACCGAGGCGCGGTCCTCCTGGCCGAGCAGGTACCCCTTCGACAGCGGCGGCCGCTCGTAGGGCAGGTCCGGTTCGGCGCCGACGATGACGACGCGCCCGTCGAACCCCTCGGCCCGCAGGGTTTCCGCGGCCTTCGCGCCGGTCAGCCCGCCGCCGGCGATGACGAAGGTGGCCATCACGCGCTCACCCCGCTCAGGGCGAAGAACTCCTGCCGCGTCTTGGGTTCTTCCCGCAGCAGGCCGTGCAGCGACGACGTCACGGTCGGCGCGCCGGTCGCCCGCACCCCGCGCAGGGACATGCACAGGTGCTCGGCCTCGATCACGACGCCGACGCCCTTGGGCGCCAGGTGCTCCTGCAGCCAGTCCGCGACCTGCTTGGTCAGCCGCTCCTGCACCTGCAGGTCGCGCGCGAACATCTCGACGACGCGGGCGAGCTTGGACAGCCCCAGGATCCGCTCGCCGGGCAGGTAGCCGACGTGCGCGACGCCGCGGAAGGGCAGCAGGTGGTGCTCGCACAGCGACTGCACCGGGATGCTCTTCGCCAGCACGAGCTCGTCGTAGCCCTCGTCGTTGGGGAAGGTCGTCAGCTGGAAGTCGCGCGGCTGCAGCATTTCCGCGTAGGCGTGGGCCACCCGACGCGGCGTGTCGCCGAGGTGCTCCGACGACGGGTCCTTCCCGAGGGCTCGCAACAGGTCGGCGACCGCGCGTTCGGCCGCGTCCAGGTCGACGGTGTCGCGGTCGTGGACGACACCGAGGTGCCGCAGCGGGACCGGGGCGCTGACGGGATCGACGCTCACGAGGGTGCCTCCTTCTAAAAACAAGTCGGACCGACGTTAGAAGCTCCCGGGGGTTTTCGTCAACACGTCTTTGTTTTAGAATCCGGCGATGCAGGAGACCCAGGCGCTGGCCGCGGCCGCAGCGCTCGACGAGCCGACCCGGCGCCGGTTGTACGAGTACGTCGTCCGCCGCCGGGAGCCGGTGAGCCGCGACGACGTCGCCGCTGCCCTCGGCGTGCCCCGGGCGACGGTCGCGTTCCACCTCGACCGCCTGGTGCAGGAGCGGCTGCTGGCGGTCGGCCACGAGCGCCGGACCGGCCGCAGCGGCCCGGGGGCGGGCCGCCCGGCGAAGCTGTACCGGCGGTCGGACCGCCAGGTGAGCATTTCCCTGCCCGAGCGCCAGTACGAGCTGGCGGGCGGGCTGCTGGCCACCGCGCTGGAGGAGGCCGACGAAACCGGCGGTTCCCCGCGGGAGATCCTGACCCGCTGCGCGCGCGAGCGCGGGACGGAGCTGGCCGCCGGCGGCCGCGACATCCTGGGCACGCTGGAGGAGAACGGCTTCGAGCCGCGCCTCGACGACGGCGAGGTGACGCTCGTCAACTGCCCGTTCCACCGGCTGGCCCAGGTCCACACGCGCCTGGTGTGCGAGATGAACCTGGGGCTGGTCGAGGGCATGCTGGCGGGCGCGGGGGAGAGCGGGTTGCGGGCCCGGCTGGACCCGCAACCGGGCGCGTGCTGCGTGCGCCTCGCCCACGACTGACGCCCCCAGCGCCCCAAGGCCACCCTGGGCGCTGGGAGCCGGGTTGTTACGCCGGGTTCGTCACTTCGGCGGGACCTCGCCGAGCCGCCCGGTCACCGCCGTCCGGATCGCGCTGGCCCCGAGCTGGGTGCCCGGCTTGATCCACGGCTCGTCGGGCTCTGCTCCGGCGATCGTGCGCTCGCCGATGAACCCGCCGGTCGCCGGGTCGATGATCAGCTGCCGGATTTCGTGCCGGTCGTCCAGCCCGAGCGCGATGCCCGTGCGGCCGTCGAGGTTCGCCTCCGCCGCCTGCACCGTGATGCCCGGGATCTTCGCCAGCGCCCGGTACCACTGCGCCCGCAGCTGTGCCGGCATCTGGCCCGCGCGGAGGATCTCGATGCCGAAGTGGAACATCACCGACGGCGTCGAGCCGCGGGCCTTCGTCAGCTGCTGCAGCTTCGCGTACAGCGCTGCCGGGTCGTGCGGCAAGGTCGCGTAGAACGCCGGGCTGTCCCAGTCGCTCGCGTCGCCGCACTTCTTCGGCGGCTTGGCCTTCGGGAAGAAGTCGCCGCAGCGGCCCTGCCACTGGCCCTGGTCGGTGTCCTCGATCGCCGGCTCCGGGGCCTGCGACTGCGGTACCGAACCGCCCAGGAACTTCCCGGTGCTGAGGATCTTGCGGGTCTCCTGCCAGACGTCGTGCTCGTCGGCCGGGATCCACCGGTCGACCTCCTGCTCCCACAGGTAGGTGTAGCCGGCGCCGCCATTGATCTGGACGCCGCGCTGCACCCACGTGTGCTCGCCGACGTAGCGGAACTGGCCCGGGCCGACGGGCTGGTCGGCCGCGCCGACGGTCAGGTCCGCGGCCCGGGTCAGCACCTGGACCGCCGACATCAGCCGGACGTCCGGGGCGGCCGACGTCGGGACCGCGGTCGTGGTCCGGACCGGTGGCGCGGCGATCGGGCCGGGTGCCGGAGCCGGCGGGCGCTGCTGCGCGACGACCACGGCGGTCACCGCCACCACGCCGGCCACCGAGGCCGCGGCCGGCAGCGCGAACCGGCGAAGGCGCTTCGGGCGCAGCGGGACGACGTCGGCGACGGGACCGGCGTCGAGCTCGGCCAGCAGCCGGGCGCGGGCCGCGGACAGGTCGGCCGGCGCGGTGCGGGCGTCGCGGTGGAGCAGCTCGAGGGTCTCGTCGAGCTCGTTCATGACTGGTTCTCCTCGGTGGGGACGAGCAGGGCCTGGAGCCGGTGACGCACGCGGTGCAGGCGCGAGCGCACGGTGCTCGCGGGCACGCCGAGCGCCTCGGCGACTTCGGCCGGTTCGAGACCGGCCCAGGAGGTGAGCAACAGGACGTCACGGTCCTGTTCGGACAGTCCGGCGAGTTCGGAGGCGAGCACGCGCAGCCGCGCCGCCGCGTCGACCCGGCCGGCGACCGCGGTGTCGTGGTTTTCGGCCGGGCGGTCCCCGGCACCGGCCTTCGCGGTCAGCTGGAACCCGCGGACCTCCTGGCGCAGGTGGTTGCGCAGCAGGTTGGTGGCGATGCCGTAGAGCCAGCCGCGGATCGGCGCCTTCTTCGGGTCGTAGCTCGCCCGTCTTCGCAGCGCGACGACGAACGTCTCCGCCACGAGGTCGTCGGCGACGTGCACGCCCACCCGGCCCGCGAGGTAGCCGCGCAGGGGAGGGGCGTACTCGTCGAAGAGCCGCGCGAAGATCTCTCTCGGATCCCGTGCGGCGAGGTCGGGCCGGTCCAGCCGATCGACGATTCTGGTCACGGTACTGGTTGTCCCGGCCCGCCGCCTGCGTCCCCGCCCGCCCGTCCGGATGAGACGCAGGCCACATTCGTGGAACAGCCGGGCCCGCCGCGGACAACAGCCGGTATGCACCGACGGAACGCGACGCTGCTCGCCGGGACCTGCGCCGGCGCGGTGGTGGCGGTCCTCGTGGTGGCCGCCGCGGTGCGGCCGCCGGGCCCCGCCGAGGCGCCGCCCTTGCCCGCGCCGCCCGCCCTGACGACGAGCGCGGCCACCACGGCGACCGCGGCGCCGCCCGAGACACCCGTGACCGGCCTGCCCGACGGCGCGGCGCTCGCGCGCCTGGTGCCCGGGAAGCTCAGCGTGCTCGTGCACGACCGCCGGACCGGCCGCGATCTCGTCGCCCACCAGCCGGATGTCACCTACCCGGCCGCGTCGCTGGTCAAGCTGCTCATCGCGCTCGAAGCGCTGCGCCAGGGGGAGCCGGCGGGCGTGGTCGCGGGGATGCTTTCGCGCAGCGACGACGAGGTCGCCGGCCGGCTGTGGGCCCAGCTGGGCGGCCCCGCGATCGTCACCGGCTGGGCCGCGCGGATCGGCCTGACCTCGACCCGCCCGCCCGCCGAGCCCGGTCGCTGGGGCAGCACGCTCGTCTCCGCCGCCGACTTCGCGCGGTGCTACCGGTACCTCCTCGACGCCGCGCCCGCCGCCACCCGGCAGATCGTCCTGCGGGCCCTCGAAAGCGCGGCCCGCCGCGGCGCGGACGGCTTCGAGCAGCTCTTCGGCGTCCCGGCCGCGGTCACCGCCACCGGCTGGGCCGTGGACCAGGGCTGGTCCTGCTGCGACCCCGGCCGCGACCTGCACACCAGCGGCGTGGTCGGCGACCGGCGGTACGTCGTGGTCGTGCTGACCGCCCAGCCGGCCACCACGAGCTGGGCGATCGCCACCCAGCGCGTCACCGCGGTCGTGAAAGCGCTTGCTGGTCCGCTCGGGTGGGCCTGACCCGGCGCGGGACGTCCGGAACGCGCCGATTCGGCGGTACCGTCTCGTGGGTGGGGACACGGTACGAGATTCAGGGGGCCAGGGTGGTGGACCGGGCGAAGCCGGGGGAGCAGACGAGAACGTCTCCGCCGGGGCCGCGGCAGCCGAGCCTCGCCGACGTCGCCGGCATGGCCGGCGTGTCGCACATGACCGTTTCGCGCGTGGTCAACGAGAGCGGGCCGGTGCGCCCGGAGACCCGCGAGCGGGTGCTCGCCGCCGTGCAGAAGCTCGGGTACCGGCCCAACACCGCGGCGCGGGCGCTGGTCACCGGCCGGTCCGGCACCCTCGGCGTGGTCGCGCTCGAGTCCAATCTCTACGGACCGGCGAGCACGCTCTACGGCATCGAGAACGCGGCCCGCGAGGCCGGGTACGGCGTCGCGATCTGCAGCGTGACGCGGCCGGGCCGGACGTCGATCGGCGACGCGGTGGAGAGCCTGCGGCGCCAGGCGGTGGAGGGGATCGTCGTGATCGCCCCGCACGTCACGGCCGGGCGGGCGCTCGACGCGGCGCCGGCGGACATCCCCCTGGTCGCGGTCGGCGGCGGCGATTCGGCACCGGTGCCGGTGCTCTCGGTCGACCAGTACGACGGGGCCCGCCGCGTCACCGAGCACCTGCTGTCCCTCGGGCACCGGACGGTCTGGCACCTGGCCGGGCCGGAGGACTGGCTGGAGGCCCGCGACCGCGAACGCGGCTGGCGCGAGACCCTGGAGGGGCGCGGCCTGCGCGTGCCGGCGGTGGTGCGCGGCGACTGGAGCCCGCGGTCGGGGTACGAGGCCGGCCGGGCGCTGGTCGGCAAGCGGGGGCTCAAGGCCGTGTTTTCGGCCAACGACCAGATGGCGCTGGGCCTGCTGCGGGCGTTCACCGAGGCGGGGATCCGGGTGCCGGAGGATGTTCACGTCGCCGGGTTCGACGATGTTCCCGAGGCCGAGTACTTCACGCCGCCGCTGACTACGGTGCGGCAGGACTTCATCGAGGTCGGGCGGCGGACGTTCGGGCTGCTCGAGGAGCGGATGGCGGGTGGGGATGCCGGGGCTCGGCATCTGGTGCCCGCGGAGCTGGTCGTTCGGGAGAGCACCCGGCCTCGGTGATCGGGTCTCACGCTTGGGGGTGGAGAGGTGGGCCGGGGTTGCGGGGGGTCTGGGCTGCGTGTGCTCTGGTTTGGCGGCGGCCTACTGTTAGCGCTAACAATACCTCGGCATTGATCCATCCTGGTGTTGTATCTTGACGGGTTCTGTGGGGTCGGCAAGTGTTCGTGTTCGATTGTGGTCCCCGCCGCCGCCCTGGAGGCCCCCGCATGCGTGCCGCCCAACGTTGCCGGACGCTGTTCACCGTCCTTCTTTCCGTCCTGTTCGCCTTCGCCGGTGTGGCCGTTCCCTCGGCGACAGCGGCCCTGCCGGTGGCTCGGCCCACCCACACCGTCACCTACGACGGGTACTCCTTCCTCGTCGACGGCAGTCGCACCTACCTTTGGTCCGGCGAGTTCCACTCCTACCGGCTGCCCAGCCCCGACCTTTGGCTCGACATCTTCCAGAAGATGAAGGCGGCCGGCTTCAACGCCACGTCGCTCTACTTCGACTGGGGCTACCACTCGCCGAAGCAGGGGGTCTACGACTTCAGCGGGGTCCGGGACCTCGACAAGCTTCTCGACATGGCGCAGCAGGCCGGGCTCTACGTCATCGCGCGGCCGGGGCCGTACATCAACGCCGAGGTCGATGGCGGGGGGTTTCCGACCTGGCTGTCCACCACGCCCGGGCACACCCGCAGTGCCGACCCCGTCTACCTGAAGTACTCCGACGAGTGGCAGACGCAGATCGACCGCATCATCGCGCGCCACCAGCTCACGAACGGCACCGGCAGCGTGCTCGCCTACCAGGTCGAAAACGAGTACTACAACGGCAACGCCGACGGCCGCGCCTACATGCAGCACCTGGAGGACAAGGCTCGCGCCGACGGGATCACCGTTCCGCTGGTCGGCAACAACAACGGCACCTTCAACGCCGGTGCCGCCGCGCTCGACGTCGATGCCGCCGACTCCTATCCGCAGGGCTTCGACTGCTCGAACCCCACCCGCTGGAACGGCGTGCCGGACATCAGCTACGACCACGTCCCCGGCAAGCCGCTGATCACCGCCGAATTCCAAGGTGGTGCCTTCGACCCGTGGGGCGGCCCGGGCTACGAAAAGTGCGCCCAGCTGATCAACGACCAGTTCGCGAACGTCTTCTACAAGCAGAACATCGCCGTCGGCGCCACCGGGCAGAGCTTCTACATGCTGCACGGCGGGACGTCCTGGGGCTGGAGCGCGATCCCGCAGAACTACACCTCCTACGACTACGGCGCCGCGATCACCGAGGCACGCCAGTTCGATCCGAAGTACGCCGAGGACAAGCTGATCGGCTACTTCACCCAGTCCGTCGCCCCGCTGACCAAGACCGACGGGCTCGCGGCCGCGCCGCTGAGCGATCCGGCGCTCACCGACACCGCCCGGATCAACCCGGACACCCGCACGCAGTTCCACACCCTGCGGCACAGCGACTCGACGTCGACCGCCACGAACACCACCAGCGTCGCGCTCGACCTCGCCGCGCACGCCGGCTACACCTACGACGACCGCGCGGCCGAGGTCGGCTACACCGGCACCTGGAGCCACGTCGGCCCGGAGGTCAACTACACCGGCGGCGACTACCAGCACACCGAGTCGTTCTCCAACGTGACCGGGGACAGCGTGAGCATTCCCTTCACCGGTACCGGAATCCGCTGGGTGACGTCGAAGGACCCGAGCCACGGCATCGCCGACGTCTACCTCGACGACGCCAAGGTCTCCTCGGTCGACCTCTACGCGGCCGGCAAGCAGAACCAGATCACCGGCTACGAGGTCCGTGACCTGGCCGCCGGCCCGCACACGCTGAAGATCGTCGTCACCGGGCAGAAGAACGCGCAGGCCACCTCGCCGTTCGTCGTGGTGGACGCGATCGACCTGCTGTCCGGCAGCACCGACTACTACCCGGTCGTGCCGCAGCAGCCCGGCACCGGCGTCACGCTGAACGGGCGGCAGTCGAAGATCCTCGTCGCCGGCTACGACCTCGGCGCCACGCGGATGCAGTACTCGACGTCGGAGCTCATGACGAGCGCCGCCATCGGCGACCGTGATGTCGCGGTGCTCTACGGCGACAAGGGTGGCCCGGGGGAGACCGTGCTCCGGTTCGCGAAGCAGCCGACTGTGCAGGTGCTCGGCGGCGCGGCGACGTCCACATGGGACGCCGCCCGCGGCGACCTGCGGCTCAACTACACCCACGACGGCCTGACCCGCGTGCTCGTCACCGCGCCGGGCGCGCGGCCGCTGCTCCTGCTGCTCGCCGACAAGGCCACGGCGGCGACGTTCTGGCGCCAGGACACCGCGAGCGGCCCGATCCTGGTCCGCGGCACCCACCTGGTCCGGACCGCGGCCGAGCAGTACGGGCTGCTGTCGCTGACCGGCGACACCGGCACCGACGGCGCGTTCGAGGTCTTCAGCGCGGCGAAGGCGGTGCTGTGGAACGGTTCCTGGGTCCCGGCGAAGCCGACCTCGAGCGGCAGCCTCACCGGGACCGCCCCGGCTGCCAGCGCCGTGACGCTGCCCGCATTGACCGGCTGGAAGCACCAGCAGGAGTCCCCGGAGAGCCAGCCCGGCTTCGACGACTCGGCGTGGCCGGTGGCGGACAAGGAAACCACCAACAGCTCGACGGCGCTCGGCACGAAACCCGTTCTCTTCGCCGACGACTACGGCTTCCACACCGGCAACACCTGGTACCGCGGGCACTTCACCGGTGACGGCAAACAGACCGGGATCACCCTGGCGAGCCAGAGCGGCGGCCCGGCCGGGGCGTTCTCGGCGTGGCTCAACGGGGTCTTCCTCGGCAGCTCGACCAGCCCGCAGCACACGTTCACCTTCCCCGCCGGGTCGCTGCACCAGGGCGACAACGAGATCTCCGTGCTGACCGTGAACATGGGGCACGAGGAGGACTACGGGGCCAGCAACGGCAACAAGGCTGCCCGCGGGCTGACCGCGGCGCGGCTGACCGGCGCCGCGCTGACGTCGGTGACCTGGCGCCTGCAGGGCGTCCGCGGCGGGGAAACCGGGCTCGACCCGGTGCGCGGCCCGCTCAACACCGGCGGCCTCTACGGCGAGCGCGCGGGCTGGTCGCTGCCCGGGTTCCCGGACCGCGGCTGGGCACCGGCTTCGCTCCCGGCGAAGGACACGACCCCCGGCGTCTCGTGGTACCGGACCACGGCGGATCTCGACCTGCCGCGCGGGCAGGACACATCGCTCGGCCTGACCATCACCGACGACCCGGCGCGGCAGTACCGCGCGCTGATCTTCGTCAACGGCTGGCAGCTCGGCCAGTACGTCAACTACCTGGGGCCGCAGCACAGCTTCCCGATCCCGAACGGGATCCTCAACCCGAACGGCCGCAACACGATCGCCGTCGCGGTGTGGAACCTCGACGGCAGCACCGGCGGCCTCGGCTCGATCGCCTGGACGAACTACGGCAGCTACCGCTCGCCGCTGACCGTCCGGCCGAACTCCTCGCCCGGCTACGACCCGGTGCGGTACGCGATGCCGCCGGCGCCGACGGCCGGGGTGTCGCTGACCGCGCCGGACACGGCGTCGGGCGGGCAGCCGTTCACCGCGTCGGCGACCGTGCGGGTGCCGGCGGGCGCGCCGCCGGCGTTCGACGTCAAGCCGGCGCTGACCGCGCCGGCCGGGTGGACCGTCGGCGCCGCCTCACCGCCCTCGGTCGCGCGGATCGACGGCGGCAAGTCGGCCACGTTCACCTGGACCGTGACCCCACCCGCCACTGTGGACACCGCCGCGCTGAAGGTCGCGGTGGCCTACCGGCAGGCGGGCCGAGCGGGCTCGGTGTCCGGCGAACGGATCGTGGGCGCGGTGCCCGCGGCGCCGCCCGCCGGGCAGGTGCCGGTCGGCTCCCTGCCCTTCCTCACCGCCACGAACGGCTGGGGCCCGGTCGAGCGTGACACCAGCAACGGCGAAGCGAGCGCGGGTGACGGCAAGCCGATGACCATCGGCGGGGTGGCCTACGCCAAGGGGCTCGGCGTCCACGCGGCGAGCGACGTCCAGCTCTACCTGGCGGGCGCGTGCACCCGGCTGACGGCTTCGGTGGGCGTCGACGGCGAAACCGGCACCGGTGGCAGCGTGCGCTTCAGCGTCTCGGCCGACGGCGTCACCAAGGTGACGACGCCGGTGGTCCGCGGCGGGCAGGCCGCGGTGCCGGTCGACGTCGACGTCACCGGGGCCCAGGTGCTCGACCTGCTGGTGGACGACGGCGGTGACGGCAACGGGCAGGACCACGCGGACTGGGCGGTGCCGACGCTGACCTGCACTACGCCGCCCGCTCGGTGAGCGCGGGCACCGGCCGCAGGAAGAAGGTGGCGCGGACCTCGCGGCGTTCGCGCCACAGGTGGTACAGCGCGAGGCCGAAGATGATCGAGCCGACGACGTTCGCGATGAAGTGCCACCAGACGCGGTAGGTGGCCAGCCCCGGGCCCGGGTCGATGAGCCCGAAGAACGTCGACAGCCCGATCGCCCGGGGCGCGCCGAACCCGATCGACAGCGTCAGGACCAGGTGCTCCAGGCCGTGCAGGCCCTGCATCCAGACGCCCATCTTCGCCCAGCGGCGGGCGCGGGTGCCCAGCGCCCGCCGCGTGATCACCATGACCCCGGCCAGGCCGGCCAGGAAGAGGAAGTTGCCGGTCAGGTGCAGCAGCTCCATCCCGAACGTCGGCCGGTCCGGGAGCACCTGCTGCAGGCCGTTCGCCAGGCCGGTGCCCCACGGCGTCATCCAGGCCGGGGCGTTCGGGTGGCCGAGCCAGTACCCGACCTGGGCGACGTGCTCCTGGACGTGGCCGAGCTGACCGAGGACGCCGAAGCCGATCACCCCGACCGCACCGCGATACACCCAGGGCCGCACCGGCCCGCGGTTGGCGTAGGCGAGGACGCCGACCGCCGTCCACATCGCCAGTGCCCAGAGCACCAGCAGCACCGCACCCGCGGTGTCCCATCCCGACATCGACATCGGCATCGCCATGGCCACCTCCCGTGTCCGTCCCCTGGACGCTAACCGGGTGCCGGGCCGGCGGACGTCTTCCGGAGTGCGCCCGGAAACCGGGCAAACCGGTGCAGGCTCCTGGTTTTCCCCTCAGGTGAGGACAAGCCGGACGGCGAGGGCGGTGATCACGGCGCTCGAGACGAGCGCCGTCGCCAGCCGGCCGCGCCGCCCGGTGAGGACGCGCCCGAGCAATGCGCCGCCGCCGGCGAGCGCGGCTTGCCAGCTCGCTGACGCGGCGAACGCGGCGAGCACGAACACCGCCTGGTCGAGCAGCGGGACGGCGGCCCCGGCGCGGCCGCCGACCACCAGCGCGGTGAAGTAGACGACCGTGGCCGGGTTGACGAGCGTGACGCCCAGCAGGCTGACGTAGGCGCGGCCGGGGCCGAGCGGGGACACCGGCCGGGTGGCAGGGGCGCGGTGGGACCGCAGTGCCCGCAGGGCGCCGTGCGCCGCGAGGACGACCAGAACCGCCGCCGAGACCAGCCGCAGCGGTTCGGCGAACGGGGCGATGACGCCCGCGATCGCGGCCCCGCCGAGCACGGCGACCAGCGCGTACACCCCGTCCGCCGTCGCGACGCCGAGAGCCGCGGCCAGGCCGGTCCGGAGCGACGTGCGGGCGGTGAGGGCCACCAGGTACGTCCCGACGGCCCCGACCGGGATCGCGATGCCGTAGCCGGCGACCAGGCCGGCGACCAGCGCGGCGCTCACGGCACCGGCGTGATCGACCTCCGCGGGCGGCACGGCTGCTGCTCGACCGGCGCGGTGGTGGCGGCGGTCGGCAGGAGCGGGGTGCGAGGCGTGGTCATGGCGCAGATCGTGGCCGCCGCCCGCCGGCGGGGGCAACCGGATTTTCCAGCCGGTGCGCTCCGGCGAGCTGTGCTTGAATCGCCCGGGGGGAGGCACTCGAGCGAGAGAGGGCTTTCACGATGCGGGTCGACCTGAGCGGGAAGACGGCACTGGTCACCGGATCCACCCAGGGCATCGGTGCGGCGATCGCGACGGGCCTCGCGGCGGCGGGCGCGCGCGTCGCGATCAACGGCCGGAGCGAGACGGGTGTCCACAAGGCCATCGCGCGGCTGCGCGAGGAGGTCCCGGACGCGGACTTCCTGCCGGCGCCGGGCGACGTCTCCGAGGAGGCCGGCGCGGCCCAGGTGGTCGAAGAGGTGCCGGACGCCGACATCCTGGTCAACAACCTCGGCATCTTCGGCGCCCAGGAGCCCCTCGAGATCACCGACGCCGACTGGCGGCGCTACTTCGAGGTCAACGTCCTGGCCGCGGTCCGGCTCACCCGCGCCTACCTGCCGGGCATGACCGACCGCGGCTGGGGCCGCATCCAGTACATCGCCAGCGATTCCGCGATCGTCATCCCGGCCGAGATGATCCACTATGGAGTGTCGAAGACGGCGTTGCTCGGGGTGTCCCGCGGGTTCGCCAAGCACGCGGCCGGCACCGGCGTCACGGTCAACGCGGTGATCGCGGGCCCGACCCACACCGGCGGCGTCGAGGACTTCGTCTACGAGCTCGTCGACAAGGACCTGCCGTGGGAGGAGGCGCAGCGCGAGTTCATGAAGCGGCACCGCCCGCAATCGCTGCTGCAGCGGCTGATCGAGCCCGAGGAGATCGCCCACCTGGTGGTGTACCTGAGTTCCCCGTTCGCGTCGGCGACCACCGGCGCGGCGGTGCGGGTGGACGGCGGGTACGTCGACGCGATCGTGCCGTGAGGCCGCCGAGCCTCACGGCACGACGAGTCGCTCAGGGGGTGATGGGGACGTTCGTCAGTCCCGAGCGGGCGTTCGTGACCGTGTTCGACGCGTACACCACGTTCGGGTTCGCCGCGCACTTGGACACCGAACTGATCTTGATCGCGTAGTCGCCCACCCCGCCGAGGTCGGACTTGTTGTTGCGCCACACGTTGCCGCAGCCGTTGTCGAACGACGGGCTCGTGCTCGTGTTGTGGTTCTCGTAGCCGTTGGCGAACGTGCCGGGCGGGGCGAACGTGCCGGTGTTGCCTTCGATCGTGTAGCCGATGCCCTTGACGTCGATCCAGGAGTCCGCCGAGTTCTGGCCGGAGATCCCGCGGCCGTCGAAGGTGTTGCCCCGGATCACGCCGTCGAACGTGCCTTCCTTGACGTCGATCGGCTCGGCGGCGATGAACGGGCCGATGTGGTTGTCCAGCACCTGGATCCGGTCGCCGCGGTCGACACCGCCGGAGTTGCCGTGGCAGCCCCAGTTCGAGTTGGCCGAGCCGAGGTAGACGCCCTCGCCGTAGCCGGGCTGCACCAGGCCGGTGTAGGTGATCGTGGAGTTCTTCAGCACGCTGTCGGCCGACGAGCGGCGGAAGTGCACGCCCTCTTCGTCGATGTGGTGGACGGTGACACCGTCGATGGTGGTGTGCGGCGAGTTGTCCGCGACGATGCCCTTCTTCGAGTCCTGCACGGTGAACCCGCGCAGCGTCCAGTACGGCGCGTTCGCGAGCCAGAGGCCGTAGCCGGAGTCCCAGCCGGCGGTCGGTACCGGGCAGTCGGGGGCTTCGCCGGCGGGGCCGTCGTTGATCAGGACGGCGTTCGCCGGGCCGGAGAGGGTGATCGGCCTGGCCGCGGTGCCGGCCTTGGTGGTGACGAACGAGCCGCGGTAGGTGCCGGCCGCGAGCCGGATCGCCTGCCCGGGAGCGGCGTTCGCCAGGGCGGCCTGCAGCTGGGCGGCCGTCGAGACGTCGACGACGTCGCCGGTGGGCGGGGTCGTCGTGGTCGGTGTGGTCGTCGTCGGGGTGGTCGGGGTGGTCGTGGTCGGGGTCGTGGTCACCTGGCTGCCGCCGTCGCACGGGAGGCCGTTGACGGTGCAGCCGGCGGGGAGGCCGGTGCCGGCGACGTTGAAGCCGAAGTTCTCGGTGCCGCCGGGTGGGATCGTGGCGTTGAAGCCGGCGTTGGTGAACCGGTAGTGCCGGCCGGTCTGCGTGCGCACGGAGCTCCAGGAGCTGCTCACGGCCGAACCGGCGGGCAGGTCGAACTCGACGGTCCAGCCGGTGGCGGCGGTGTCCCCGCGGTTGGTGACGGTGTAGCCGCCGCCGTAACCACTGGTCCAGACCGATGTCTGCGCGAAGGCGGCGGCGAGGTTCACCCCCGCCGCGCGGGCGGGCGCCGGGCCGCCGAGCGCGGCGATGACCGCGACGGCGGCGGAAATGCTGACGGCGCCGAGGAAAACGGCGCGACGGGACGAGGGGAGTGGGGACACCGATGGCCTCCGGAAAGCGGAACTGCGGAGGTGTTGCGGCGGACACCCGGACTTTTCCTTTATAGGTCACCGGCCCGACATCGGTCAACAGGATGAACAATGATCACGTATGTGAACGTGACACTTTACGGTGACGCACCGCTGAAGAGGCGTTCGACGGGGAATTCTGCCCGGTGAAACAGTTCTCCGCGTACTGCTCGGTGGACCTGCTCGGAGTGCCGGTCGCCTGCACGCAGACGGACCAGGCGCACTCGTCGCACATCTGCCAGTACCTGGCGACCCCGCTCGGCGTGGGCCTCGACTGCATCCAGCGCACGGCCCGGTGACCCCGCCCGCCGGGTCACCGGTTGGCGGCGGCTGAAGGGGGCTTTCCTCGCGGGTGGTTCGGGGGAAGCTCCCTTCGGCGCGCGGGCCGGTGGGACGGCCCAGACTCGGCCCGCCTTGCGTTGCGCCCGCCGCGCCCGGCCCAGCCTGGATCGTGCCCGCCTGCTCCGGGCCCACCCGGGCCCGGCCCATGCCCGGCCCGCACGGCTTCCTCTTTCCCCCTGATACAAGATCGGGACATTCCTGGTTCAAACCTGTCGAACATCCCCGACAAAGCGGCGATCTTCTCCGGCCAAAGTGACCGGTGTGCGCTTCACCGAGCGCACCCAGCGCACCCGGAGGAAACCGATGGCCCGTCCCCGCATCCCACCCGTCGCCGCGGGGGTGGCCGCCGCTGTGGCCGTGGGGCTGGCCGCCGGTCTCTGGGTTGTCTTCCCGCCCGAGACCGCCGGGCGCGCTCTGGCCGCCCGGCCCGTTGTCGACCTTCCGCTCCCGTGGCCCGCCGAGGGGCAGTCGAGTGCCGAGGTGCAGAACCTCGGGTCGCTCGGCAGCCGCGGTGAGCAGGGGCCCGTGCCGATCGCCAGCGTCACCAAGGTCATGACCGCCTACGTCGTGCTCAAGGACCATCCCCTCGGCCCCGGCGAGGCCGGCCCCCGGATCACCGTCGACGAGCAGGCCGAAACCGAGTCCACCTCGGCCGAGGAATCGAGTGCGCCGGTCCGGGCGGGGCGCCTCTTCAGCGAACGCGACCTGCTCGCCCTGATGCTCGTGCCCTCCGGCAACAACGTCGCCCGCCTGCTCGCGCGGTGGGACGCCGGCAGCCAGGACGCCTTCGTCGCGAAGATGAACCGCGAGGCCGCCACCCTCGGCATGACCAGCACCAGCTACACCGGCGCCAGCGGCGTCGAAGACTCGACCACGAGCACCGCCACCGACCAGCTCCGGCTGGCCCGCGAAGTGATGAAGAACCCGGTCATCCGCGCGATCGCCGCCACCCCGAGCCTGCGGATCGACGGCGTGCCGGGAACAGTCGTCAACACGAACACCCTCCTCGGCCGGGACGGCGTCATCGGGCTCAAGACCGGCTCGTCGACCGCCGCCGGCGGGGCGCTGATGTGGGCCGCGCGGGCTCGCGATGGTGCCCTGATCCTCGGTGTCGTCCTCCACCAAAACCCCGGGGGGAGCCCGGCGGCCGGGCTGCGGGCCGCGCTCGAGAACAGCGAGAAGCTCGTCGCCGCGATCCAGCGGGAGCTGCCGGCGGCCACCCGATGACCGCGACGACCGAGCCGATCCGGCTGCCGGCCGTCCCCGCGCGCCGGGCCGGGGCGTGGCGCCGCGGCCGCGTCATCGCCGCCTTCGCCGTCCTGACGGCGCTGCTGCTGCTCGCGCACCCGCTGGTGCCCAACTGGCTGGGCAACGCCGGCAGCCTGCTGGAGACGTTCCTGCCCTGGACCGGCCTGCTCGTCGTGCCGCTGCTGGCCGCGGCGCTCCTCCGGCGCTCGGCGCTCGCCCTCGTGGCCCTCCTGCTGCCGTCGCTGGTCTGGGGCGGGTTCTTCGGCGGACGGCTCTTCGACAAGCGCGAGCCGGGCGGGGACCTCACGATCGTCTCGCACAACGTGAACGACGAGAACCCGGACCCGGCGGGGACCGCGCGCGCCCTCGCCGCCGCCGGCGCCCAGGTGATCGCGCTCGAAGAACTGAAGAAGTCCGAGGTCCGGAAGTACGAGGACGCTCTCGCCGCGGGCTACCCGTACCACTCCGTCCAGGGCACCGTCGGGGTGTGGAGCACCTTCCCGCTGCGCGGCACGCGGCCGGTCGAGATCATGCCGTGGACCCGCGCGCTGCAGACCACTGTGGACACTCCGAAGGGCCCGGTGGCGGTCTTCGTGGCGCACCTGCCTTCGGTGCGCGTGCGCCTCGACGCCGGGTTCACCGCGAACGGCCGTGACGCCGCGATGGGCCTGCTCGCCGACGCCGTCGCCGCGGAATCCGCGCCGCGGACCGTGCTCGTCGGCGATTTCAACGGCACCGCCGACGACCGCGCGCTCGCGCCGATCACCGGGCGGATTCGCTCGGCGCAGGACGAAGCCGGCGACGGTTTCGGCTTCAGCTGGCCGGCGGGCCTGCCGCTGGCCCGGATCGACCAGATCTTCGTCGACGGCGTGCGGCCGGTGGCGGCCTGGACGTTGCCCGCGACCGGCAGCGATCACCTGCCCGTCGCCGCCACCGTGGCCTTCTGACTCGCGGCCCGGAGCCCTCGAATCGCCCGTTGGCGGCGTGTGGTAAACGCCCCGCGAGACCGGCGAACATGGGCTTGAACACCGGGCGGCGCTGACGGGCGGTGAATTTCAAACGACGCTCCGCGCAGGTCGCGCCGTCGAATTCGTCGTCGGGGCCGTGTGAAGGGCATGTGACTAGACCGTTACGCGACCCGGTCTTGACCCCGTGGGTGTTATCGCTAACACTAACTCCTCGTCGTCACCCGAACAGTGACGCAGACCATGTCGGAGCGGACGGAAGGGGACGCCGGTGGCCGAACGACCCCGCTCCGGCGGCCCCCTGAAGGCGACCAACGCCGGGACGCGCCAGCCGAGCCTGACCGACGTCGCGGGGGTGGCGGGCGTGTCCCACATGACCGTGTCGCGGGTGATCAACGGAACCGGCCCGGTGCGCCCGGAAACCCGGGCCCGGGTGCTCGCGGCGATCGAGGAACTGGGCTACCGGCCCAATTCCGCGGCCCGCGCGCTGGTCACCGGGCGGACCGGCACGCTCGGCGTGGTCGCGCTCGAATCCAATTTGTACGGTCCGGCCAGCACGCTGTACGGCATCGAGAACGCCGCCCGGGAAGCCGGGTACGCGATCACGATCTCCAGTGTCAGCCGTCCTGGCCGGTCGTCGATCGCCGACGCGGTGGAGAACCTGCGCCGCCAGGCGGTCGAGGGCGTCATCGTGATCGCCCCGCACGTCAGTGCGGGCCGGGCGCTGGAAGCGGCACCCGCGGACTTCCCGGTCGTCGCGGTCGGCGGCGGGGAGACGGCACCGGTGCCGGTCATCTCGGTCGACCAGCGCGACGGCGCCCGCCGCGCCACCGAACACCTCCTGGCGCTGGGCCACCGCACGGTGTGGCACATCGCCGGGCCGGAGGACTGGCTGGAGGCCCGCGATCGCGAGCTCGGCTGGCGGGAAACCCTGGAACGCCACGGAGTCGGGGCCCCGCAGGTGATCCGCGGCGACTGGAGCTCGCGGTCCGGCTACGAGGCGGGGCGATCTCTCGCCAAGGAAAAAGATCTGGACGCCGTCTTCGCCGGCAACGACCAGATGGCACTGGGCCTGCTGCGCGCGTTCGCCGAAGCGGGCATCTCGGTGCCGCGGGACGTGCGCGTGGCGGGCTTTGACGATGTCCCCGAGGCGGCGTACTTCACGCCGCCGCTGACGACGGTGCGCCAGGACTTCATCGAAGTCGGACGGCGTACGTTCGGCCTGCTGGCCGGGCGGATGGACGGAGGCGACCGGCACGCGCGCGCCCTGGTCGTCCCCGAGTTGATCGTGCGCGAGAGCACCGGACCGCGCTAGCGCGGCGGCCGGCGGGGACCGGTGGTTCCCGAGGGATTGTTAGCGCTAACACGCATCACCAGGTTTCACCCCGAATAGTCCCCACAAGGTTTTCCCACTGATCATCGTCGATCGAGGAGTGAACGTGCTGAATAAGCGATGGGCCGCCGCGGCGGCCGCGGCGGCCGGACTCGTGCTGCTCACCGCCTGCGGGAGTGGCGGTTCGTCCGGCGGCAGCTCGGGCGGGGCGACCACGCTCGGGTTCGCCCAGGTGGGCGCCGAGAGCGGCTGGCGGACGGCGAACACGAAGTCGATCCAGGAATCGGCGAAGACCGCCGGGATCGAGCTCAAGTTCTCCGACGCGCAGCAGAAGCAGGAGAACCAGATCTCCGCGATCCGCTCGTACATCCAGCAGAAGGTCAAGGTCATCGCCTTCTCGCCGGTCGTCGAGTCCGGCTGGGACACCGTCCTCAAGGAGGCCAAGACGGCCAACATCCCGGTCATCCTCACCGACCGGGCGATCGACTCGCCGGACAAGTCCCTCTACAAGACCTTCCTCGGCTCCGACTTCGTCGCCGAGGGCAAGAAGGCGGGGGAGTGGCTGACCAAGGAGTACGGCAGCGCCACCGGCGACGTGAACATCGTCGAGCTGCAGGGCACCACCGGCTCGGCGCCGGCGAACGACCGCAAGAAGGGCTTCGCGGACGTCATCGCGGCGGACCCGAAGTACAAGATCGTCGCCTCGCAGACCGGTGAGTTCACCCGCGCCAAGGGCAAGGAGGTCATGGAGGCCTTCCTGAAGTCCCAGCCCAAGATCGACGTCCTCTACGCCCACAACGACGACATGGCCCTCGGCGCCATCGAGGCCATCGAAGCCGCGGGCAAGGTCCCGGGCAAGGACATCAAGATCGTGTCCGTGGACGCCGTGAAGGACGGCATGCAGGCGCTGGCCGACGGCAAGATCAACCACATCGTCGAATGCAACCCGCTGCTCGGCCCGCAGCTGATGGACCTGGTGAAGAAGGTCGCCGCCGGCGAGCAGGTGCCCGCCCGCATCGAGACCAAGGAAACCGAGTTCGACCAGGCGGCGGCCAAGGCCGCGCTGCCGCAGCGCCAGTACTGACACTCGCCCGCCGGTCGTGAGTGGTAAGGCGGGTTAGAACCCGCCTTACCACTCACGACCCCCGCCTCCTCCCCGGAGCACACCAAATGCCTGAACCGCAACCCATGGTGCGGATGAGCGGTATCCGCAAAGAGTTCCCCGGCGTCCTCGCCCTCGACGGGGTCGACTTCCGGATGTACCCCGGCGAAGTCCACGCCCTGATGGGCGAGAACGGCGCCGGCAAGTCCACCCTCATCAAGGTGCTGACCGGGGTGTACGGGGTGGACGCGGGCACCATCGAACTCAGCGGCGACGAGGTCGCCTTCACCGGGCCCGGCGAGGCCCAGCAGGCCGGCATCAGCACGGTCTACCAGGAAGTCAACCTCTGCCCGAACCTGTCCGTGGCGGAGAACGTCTGCCTCGGCCGGGAACCCCGCCGCTTCGGCCGCATCCAGTGGGGCCCGATGCGGCGGCGGGCCGAGGAACTCCTGGCCCGGCTCGACGTCCACGTGGACGTCTCGGCCGAACTGTCCACCTGTTCCATCGCGGTACAGCAGCTGGTCGCGATCGCCCGCGCGCTCGACGTCGACGCGCGGGTGCTCGTCCTCGACGAGCCGACGTCCAGTTTGGACGCCGGCGAGGTCGAGCAGCTGCTGAAGGTCGTCCGGTCCCTGCGCGCAAGCGGCATGGCGATCCTGTTCGTGTCCCACTTCATCGACCAGGTCTTCGCCATCGCCGACCGGATGACCGTGCTGCGCAACGGAAAGCTGATCGGCGAGTACCCCACCGCGGAGATCACGCCGGTCGAGCTGGTCACCAAGATGATCGGCAAGGAACTCCAGGTCCTCGAGGACCTGGAGGACTCCGGCCCCAGCCGGGCCGAGGTCGCCGGCGCGCCGGTGCTGCTGGCTGCCGAAGGCCTCGGCCGCAAGGGCGGGGTGGCACCCTTCGACCTCGCCATCCACGCCGGCGAGGTCGTCGGGCTGGCCGGCCTGCTCGGCTCCGGGCGCACCGAACTCGCCCGCCTGCTGTTCGGCGCCGACCACGCCGACAGCGGCTCGGTGCAGGTCGACGGCACCGCGACCTCGCTGCGCACCCCGCGGGCCGGGCTCGACCACAAGATCGCGTTCCTTTCGGAGAACCGCAAGGCCGAGGGACTCGTCGAAGAGCTCACCGTCCGGGAGAACATCGTCCTCGCGCTCCAGGCCTCCCGCGGCTGGGCGCGGCCGCTGTCGCGCCGCCGCCAGGACGAAATCGCCGAGAAGTACATCAAGGCGCTCGACATCCGGCCCACCAACCCCGAAGCGCTGGTGGGCAACCTTTCCGGTGGCAACCAGCAGAAGGTGCTGCTGGCCCGCTGGCTCATCACCGAACCGCGGCTGCTGATCCTCGACGAGCCCACGCGCGGCATCGACATCGGCGCCAAGACGGAGATCCAGCGGCTGGTCACCCAGCTCTCGGGCGACGGGATGGCCGTCGTGTACATCTCCGCCGAACTCGAAGAGGTCCTGCGGCTCAGCCACCGGATCGTGGTGCTGCGGGACCGCAAGGTCGTGGCCGAGCGGGAAAACCAGGCGCTCACCGCGGACGACATCATGGCCACGATGGCCGAGGGGGTGCAGGCGTGACTGCCTTGAAGGGATTGACGAAACACCGGCTGTTCTGGCCCGTGGTGGCCCTGCTGGTGCTGCTGGTGGGCGACCTGATCGCGAGCCCGTCGTTCTTCAAGATCGAGCTGCGCGACGGGCACCTCTACGGCAACCTCGTCGACATCCTCAAGAACGGCGCCCCGCTGATCCTCATCGCGATCGGCATGACGCTGGTGATCGCCACCCGCGGCATCGACCTCTCGGTCGGCTCGGTCGTGGCGATCAGCGGCGCGCTCGCCTGCCTCTGGGTCAGCGACAACCCCGACGGCGCCGGCACCACGCTGATCGCGTTCGGCCTGGCGCTGGGCCTGTCCCTGGTGCTCGGGGTGTGGAACGGCTGGCTCGTCGCGGCACTGGGCATCCAGCCGATCATCGCCACGCTGATCCTGATGGTCGCCGGCCGGGGCATCGCGCAGCTGATCACCGACGGCCAGATCATCACCGTCAACTCCCACTCCTTCGAGTGGATCGGCAGCGGGTTCCTGTTCACCCTGCCCGGCGCCATCCTCATCGCGCTGGCGGTGTTCGTGCTGGCGTCGGTGCTCGTCCGCCGGTCCGCGCTCGGCCTGCTGGTCGAGGCCGTCGGCGGCAACCCCGAAGCCAGCCGGCTGGCCGGGCTCCGCTCCGCGCGGCTGACCTGGCTCGTCTACGTCTTCTGCGCGCTGTGCGCGGGCATCGCCGGGCTGATGATCAGCGCGAACGTGCACAGCGCCGACGGCAACCACGCCGGCCTGTTCATCGAGCTCGACGCGATCCTCGCCGTCGTGGTCGGCGGCACCCAGCTGACCGGTGGCCGGTTCTCCCTCGGCGGCTCGGTGATCGGCGCGCTGTTCATCCAGACGCTCACCACCACCGTCTACGCCCTCGGCATCCCGCCCGAGGCGATCATGCTGTTCAAGGCCCTGGTCGTGCTGGCGGTGTGCCTCCTGCAGTCGCCGGCCTTCCGCCGGAAGCTCCGGCGCCGCCGGACGCACCGGCCGGGCCAGCCGGCCGCCACGCCCGCTCCCGAGAAGGTGGAGGTCACGGCATGACCACGCTCGCCCGCGTCAAGGGCTACCGGCCGCAGCAGCGGCACCTGCCGATCCTCGCGACGATGGCGCTGCTCATCGGGGCGTACATCTTCGGCGCGTCGAGCTACGAGGCGTTCGGCTCGGGGCAGGTCATCCTCGACCTGTTCATCAACAACGCCTTCCTGCTCGTGGTCGCCGTCGGCATGACGTTCGTGATCCTCACCGGCGGCATCGACCTGTCCGTCGGGTCGGTGGTGGCGCTGTCCACCGTGATCTCCGGCGACCTGATGCAGAAGCACGGCTGGTCGGCGTACGCGGCGATCGCCGTGGTGCTGGTGGTCGGTGCGGTGCTGGGCGCCGGGATGGGCGCGCTGATCCACTTCTTCGAGATCCAGCCGTTCATCGCGACGCTGATCGGGATGTTCTTCGCGCGCGGCCTCTGCTACACGATCACCACCGAGGCCTACTCGATCGACAACGCGACGATCGCCACGCTGGCCCAGACGCAGCTCCCGCTCGGCGGCGAGCTGCACATCTCGATCAGCGTGGTGGTCTCCCTGCTGGTCGTCGCCGCCGCGGCCTACGTCCTGGCGTTCACCCGGTTCGGGCGCACGGTCTACTCGATCGGGGGCAACGCGCAGTCCGCGATGCTGATGGGGCTCAAGACCGGCCGCACGAAGATCGCGGTGTACACGATCAGCGGGGTCTGCTCGGCGCTCGGCGGGCTGCTGCTGGTGCTCTACAAGTCCTCGGGCGACCCGCTCAACGGCGTCGGCCTGGAGCTGACGGCGATCGCCGCGGTCGTCATCGGCGGCACCATCCTCACCGGCGGATCCGGGTACGTGCTCGGGACGGTGCTCGGGATCATGGTGCTCGGCATCATCCAGACGCTGATCACCTTCGACGGCACGCTCAACTCGTGGTGGACCTCGATCATCACCGGGGCCCTGCTGTTCGTCTTCATCGTCCTGCAACGCCTCGTCACCCGACGGACCCGCTGACACCCGGTCCGCCACCGGGGTGGACCATGTGAGCGCTCACACTCAAGGGAGAGTCATGCTCCGCAGACTGCGGCGGCCCATGGCCGTGCTCGCCGCCCTGGCGCTGTGCGCCGGCGTTCCGGTGGCGGTGGCCCCGGCCGCGTCGGCGGACGCCGACCCGGCGCTGGCCGGGCACTGGGCGTTCGACGACGGCAGCGGCACGACCGCGGCCGACACGGCGGGCAGCCACCCGGCGACGCTGGCCGGGGGAGCGGGCTGGGGGCCGGGCATCCGCGGCGGCGCCCTGACGACCGATGGCGCGAACGGCTTCGCCGACGCCGGGGCGCCGGTGCTCGACACGACCAAGAGCTTCTCCGTGAGCAGCTGGGTGAAGCTGGACAAGACGTCCGGCTTCCAGACGTTCGTCAGCGTCGACGGCTCCCAGGTGAGCAACTTCTTCCTGCAGTTCCGCGACGACTCCCGCCGGTTCGCCTTCACCCGCCTGGCCGGGGACGCCCCGGCCGACGGCGTCGTCGCCTCGGCGAACTTCGACCCGGTCGCCGGCCAGTGGTACCAGCTGACCGGCGTGTACGACTCGGCCGCGTCGACGCTGTCGCTCTACGTCGACGGCACCCGCCAGGCCACCGTCGCCGCGCCCACCGCGTGGGCGGGCACCGGGCACCTGGTGATCGGCCGCGGCAAGTACGGCGGCAACCCGGTGGACTTCGTCGACGGCACGATCGACGACGTCCGCGCCTACTCGGGCGCCCTCGCCGCGGCCGCCGCGGCGCGCCTGACCATCGCCGGGCACTGGGGCCTCGACGAGGGCACCGGGACGACCACGGCGGACGACTCCCTCGACACGCGCACCGCCACCCTGACCGGCGGCGCGGCCTGGGGTGACGGCGTCGTCGGCCCGCACGGCGTCGCGCTGAACGGCACCGACGCCGCGGTCGACGTCCCGGCTCCGGTCGTGGACACCGCGCAGAGCTTCTCGGTGTCGGCGTGGGTCAAGCCCACCGCGGCCGCCGGCTTCCGGACCGCCGTGAGCGTCGACGGCTCGACGATCAGCGGCTTCTACCTCCAGCGCGCCGCGGACGGCCGGTTCGCCTTCGCCCGCCGCGCGGCCGACGGTGACTCCGCCGCGTCCTCGGCGGTGTCCACGCTGCCCGCGCAGGCCGACCAGTGGCAGCACCTCGTGGGTGTCTACAACCGGGCGGCGAACACGCTTTCCCTTTACGTCAACGGAACCCTCCAGCAGAGCGTCCCGTTCACGACGCCGTGGACCGCGGCCGGGCACCTGGAGATCGGCCGCGGCAAGTGGGCCGGGAACCCGGTCGACTGGTTCGCCGGTGGCGTCGACGACGTGCGCGCGTACCCGACGCCGCTGACCGCGGCCGCCGTCGCCGCACTGGCCGCGAGCGGCTCGTGGCACTTCGACGAGGGCACCGGCACGGTCGCCCGCGACGCCTCGGCGAACGCCGCCGACGGCACGCTCGAGGGCGCCACCTGGACCGCGGGAGCGGCCGGCAAGGCCGTCCAGCTCGACGGCAAGTCCACTGTGGACATGGGCACCTCGCCCGCGTTCGACACCGGCACCGGCTCGCTGTCGCTGGCCGCCTGGTTCCGCACCACCGCGGCGGGCACGCTCGTCGACCACGGCGACGGCTACGCGCTCGGCGTCACCGGCGGCAAGCTCACCGCCCGCGTCGGCTCGATCCAGGTGACCACGAACGGCGGCGGGCTCGCCGACGGGAACTGGCACCACGCCGCTCTCGTCCTCGACCGCGCCTCCCAGCGGCTCACCGTCTACGCCGACGGTGACGCGGCCGCGGTCACCAGCACGTGCGGTACGCCCACCGGCACGACCCTCGACGTCTCCGCCTGCCCGGCTTCGGGCACCGCGGCGGCGCCGTTCACCGTCGGCCCCGGCTTCACCGGTGCCGTCGACGAGGTCGAGCTGCGCCGCTTCCCGCTCACCGCGGCCCAAATCGGCACTCTCGCCGGCGCGAACCAGCTCGCCGTCGACGCCAACGTCGTCCGCGCCAACACCCGGCCGACCACCTACGGCTCGATCCTCGAAGACATCAGCCACTCGGTCGAAGGCGGCCTCTACGCCGAGCTCGTCCGCAACCGCACGTTCAAGGAGGGTTACCAGCCCGGCAGCGGCGCGGGCGACACGCCGGTGCCGTACTGGTCGCTGGTCACCTCGGCGGGCGCGACCGGTGCCTACTCGGTCGACGCAGCGAACCCTCTGAACACCGCGCTCGACCGCTCGCTCAAGCTGCACGCCGACGCGGTCCCGGCCGCGGGCCGGGTGGCCGCCGCGAACGTCGGCTTCTACGGCGTCGCCGCTAAGCCGTCCACCAAGTACACCGGCAGCCTCTTCGCCAAGGGGACGTGGACCGGCGGTGTCCGGGTCAGCCTGGAGAAGCCCGACGGCACCGTGCTGGCGAGCAAGGACCTCCAGCCGGTCGGCCCGGCCTGGGCGCAGCAGAGCTTCAGCTTCACCACGCCGTCGACGATCACCGCGTCCACCGACAACCGGATCGTCGTGTCCCTGGTCAACAAGGGCAAGAAGGCACTGAGCGGTGACGCCTGGTTCCAGCAGGTGTCGGTGTTCCCGCCGACCTTCAAGAACCGGCCCAACGGCGTCCGCGCCGACCTCGGGCAGAAGCTCGCGGCGATGAAGCTCGGCCTGTTCCGCGTCCCCGGCGGCAACTACCTCGAGGGCAACACGCTCGACACCCGGTTCGCGTGGAAGAACACCATCGGCCCCCTGGAACAGCGGCCCGGCCACCAGAACACCGCGTGGGGCTACTGGTCCACCGACGGCTTCGGCATCCTCGACTACCTCAAGCTCGCCGAGGACGTCGGCGCCCAGCCGCTGCTCGCGCTGTTCGCCGGCTACACCCTCAACGGCCAGCACGTCAGCCAGGCCGACTACCCGCAGTACGTCCAGGAAGCCCTCGACGAGATCGAGTACGCCATCGGCGACAGCTCGACCACCTGGGGCGCCCAGCGGATCGCCGACGGGCACGCGGCGCCGTTCGACCTGCACTACGTCGAGGTGGGCAACGAGGACTGGTTCGACACCTCCGGCAGCTACGCCTGGCGCTTCACCGACCTGAACAACGCCATCAAGGCGAAGTACCCGCAGCTGACCGTCATCGCCACCACCGGCGGCCTGCAGGGCGGGGCGGCGTCGAGCACGTCGACCGGGGTGCGCCCGGACGCCGCGGACGACCACTACTACCAGTCGCCGCAGTGGTTCACCGACAACTCGACCCGCTACGACACCGCCGACCGCAGCGGCCCGGACATCCTCGTCGGCGAGTACGGCGCCCAGGACGGCCGGCCCACCGGCACCCTGGCCGCCGCCATCGGCGAGGCAGCGTTCCTCACCGGGCTCGAACGCAACAGCGACGTCGTCATCGGCTCGATGTACGCGCCGGTGCTGGTGCACGAGAACCAGGCGAATTGGCCGGTCAACCTGATCGGGCTCGACGCCGGCAGCAGCTACGGTTCGCCGTCGTACTGGGTGCAGCAGATGTTCTCCAGCACCCTCGGCAAGCAGATCGTCACCAGCCGCCTCAACCAGGGCAGCCCCCTGCGGCAGGTGGTCAACGTGACCACGAAGAGCGGAAGGAAGACCTTCACGGTCAAACTCGTCAACCCGACTCCGCAGGTGCAGACCGCACGGCTGGCGCTCACCGGCGTCACCGCCGTCGACGGCACCGGCACGCTCACCACGCTCACCGGCGACCCGGCGGGGCGCAACAGCCTCGCCGCGCCGACCGCCATCGTGCCGCAGACCAGGGAGATCACCGGCCTGGCCGCGACGTCGAAGCTGACGTTGCCGGCCAACTCCGTGACGACGCTGGTCCTCACCGGCCGCTAAGACCCCGGGACGCGGCGCGTTCACCGCCGCCCGCGCCGCGTCCCGGTCACCAACCAGGAGGGAAGACACCGTGGGAGAACCACTCACCGTCGGCGTCGACTTCGGCACGCTGTCGGGCCGCGCGGTGGTCGTGCGCGTGGCTGACGGGGCCGAACTCGGCTCCGGCGTCTTCGAGTACCCGCACGGGGTGCTCGACGAGACGCTGCCCGCCACGGGCCGCGCGCTGCCACCGGAATGGGCGCTGCAGGTCCCGGCGGACTACGTCGGCGTGCTGCGCAACGCCGTCCCGGCGGCACTGCGGGACGCCGGCGTCGACGCGGCGGACGTCGTCGGGATCGCCACCGACTTCACCGCGTGCACGATGGTGCCGACGACCGCGGACGGGACGCCGCTGTGCGAACTGCCCGAGTTCGAGGGCAACCCGCACGCGTACGTGAAGCTCTGGAAGCACCACTCGGCGCAGCCGCAGGCCGTGCGGATCAACGACCTGGCCCGCGCCCGCGGCGAGAAGTGGCTCCCGCGCTACGGCGGGCTGATCTCCTCGGAGTGGGAGTTCGCCAAGGCCCTGGAGCTGTTCGAAGAGGCGCCCGAGGTCTACGCCGCGATGCGGCACTGGGTGGAGGCGGCCGACTGGATCGTCTGGCAGCTCGCCGGCACCTACGTCCGCAACGCCTGCACGGCCGGCTACAAGGGCATCCTGCAGGACGGCCAGTACCCCAGCCGCGACTTCCTCCACGAGCTCGCCCCCGGCTTCGAGTCCTTCGTGGCCGACAAGCTGGAGCACCCGCTGGGCCAGCTGGGCTCCCGCGCCGGGTCGCTGACCGCGGAAGCCGCGGCCTGGACCGGGCTGCCCGAGGGCATCGCGGTCGCCGTCGGCAACGTCGACGCGCACGTCACCGCGCCCGCCGCCCAGGCCGTCGAGCCCGGGCAGATGGTGGCGATCATGGGCACCTCGACCTGCCACGTGATGAACGGCGCCGAGCTGCGCGAGGTCCCCGGCATGTGCGGGGTCGTCGAAGGTGGCATCGTGGCCGGGCTCTGGGGGTACGAGGCCGGCCAGAGCGGCGTCGGCGACATCTTCGGCTGGTTCGTCGAGCACTTCGCCGACGCCTCGCACGAGGAGCTCACCCGGCTCGCCGCGCAGCAGGAGATCGGCGAACACGGCCTGATCGCGCTGGACTGGCACAGCGGCAACCGGTCGGTGCTGGTCGACCACGAGCTGTCCGGCGTCATCGTCGGGCAGACGCTCGCCACTCGTCCCCAGGACACCTACCGCGCCCTGCTGGAGGCCACCGCCTTCGGCACCCGGAAGATCATCGAGACGTTCAACGCCGCCGGCGTCCCGGTCACCGAGCTGATCATCGCGGGCGGGCTGACGAAGAACGCGCTGCTGATGCAGATCTACGCCGACGTCACCAACCTGCCGCTGTCGGTCATCGGCTCGGCGCAGGGGCCCGCGCTCGGCTCGGCCATCCACGCGGCCGTCGCCGCCGGGGCCCACGCGGACATCCGCGAGGCCGCCGCCGCGATGGGCTCGGTCGAGCGCGCGGTGTACCGGCCGGTGCCCGCGCACGTCGTCGCCTACGACGAGCTGTACGCCGAATACACGCAGCTGCACGACTACTTCGGCCGGGGCGGCAACGATGTCATGCACCGCCTGGCCGCCCGCCGCCGGGCCGTTTCGAAGGCCGTCGCGAAAGGACAGTCCTGATGTCGCTGACCGGTGAAGTGCTCGACACCGTCACCGAACTCCGGGAGACGGTCGCGAAGCTGCACGGCGAGCTGACCCGCAACGAGCTGGTCGTCTGGACCGCGGGCAACGTCTCGGCGCGCGTCCCGGACCGGGACCTGCTGGTCATCAAGCCGTCGGGGGTGTCCTACGACGACCTGTCCGCCGACACCATGGTCGTCACCGACCTGCACGGCGAGCTCGTCGAAGGCGAGCTCGCGCCCTCGTCGGACACCGCCGCGCACGCCTACGTCTACCGGCACATGCCGGAGATCGGCGGCGTCGTGCACACCCACTCGACCTACGCCACGGCGTGGGCGGCCCGCGGCGAGCCGATCCCGTGCGTGCTGACGATGATCGCCGACGAGTTCGGCGGGGAGATCCCGGTCGGGCCGTTCGCCCTGATCGGCGACGACTCCATCGGCCGCGGCATCGTCGAAACGCTTCGCTCGAGCCGCTCGCGCGCGGTGCTGATGCGCAACCACGGCCCGTTCACCGTCGGCCGCACCGCCCGCGCCGCGGTCAAGGCCGCGGTGCTGGTCGAAGAGGTGGCCCGCACCGTCCACAAGGCCTTCGAGCTCGGCACGCCCGAACCCCTCCCGCCCGAGGACGTCGACCGGCTCTACGCCCGGTACCAGAACGTCTACGGCCAGCACTGATCTTCCCAAGGAGAACGATGACTTCGGCATCGAAACCCCAGCTCTGGTTCCTCACCGGCAGCCAGGCTCTCTACGGCGAGGAGACCCTCGAGCAGGTCGCCGGCCAGTCGCTGCGCATCCAGCAGCTGCTTGCCTCCGCCGGCTCGCTCCCGGCCGAGATCGTCGGCAAGCCGGTGCTGACCGAGGCCTCCTCGATCCGCCGCGTGCTGCAGGAGGCCAACGCCGACGCCGCCTGCGTCGGCGTGATCGCCTGGATGCACACCTTCTCGCCCGCGAAGATGTGGATCACCGGCCTCGACGCGCTGCGCAAGCCGCTGCTGCACCTGCACACGCAGCTCAACGAGGCGCTCCCGTGGTCCACCATCGACATGGACTTCATGAACCTCAACCAGGCCGCGCACGGCGACCGGGAGTTCGGGTTCATCCAGACCCGCCTCGGCGTGCCGCGCAAGACCGTCGCCGGGCACGTGTCCGACCCGGCCGTCGTCGCGCGGATCGACGCGTGGGCGCGCGCCGCGATCGGCGCCGACCACCTGCGGAACCTGCGGCTGGCCCGGTTCGGCGACAACATGCGCGACGTCGCCGTCACCGAAGGCGACAAGGTCGAGGCCGAGCTGCGGTTCGGCGTCTCGGTCAACACCTACGGCGTCAACGAGCTGGTGGAGCAGGTCGACGCGGTTTCGGATGTGGACTCGCTGGTGCGGCGGTACGCCGAGGATTACAACGTTGTGCCGGAGCTGGCGGCCGGGGGAGCGCGGCACGAGTCGCTGCAGTACGCCGCCCGCATCGAGGCCGGGCTGCGGAAGTTCCTGACCGACGGCGGGTTCGGCGCGTTCACCACGAACTTCGAGGACCTCGGCGGGCTGCGGCAGCTGCCCGGCCTCGCGGTGCAGCGCCTGATGGCCGACGGCTACGGCTTCGGCGGCGAGGGCGACTGGAAGACCTCGGCGCTGCTGGCCGCGGTCAAGGCGATGGGCGTGGGCAAGACCCTCGGCACGTCGTTCATGGAGGACTACACCTACCACTTCGGGCCGGGCAAGCCGAAGATCCTCGGCGCCCACATGCTGGAGGTCTGCCCGACCATCGCCGCCGCCAAGCCGTCCTGCGAGATCCACGCGCTGGGCATCGGCGGCCGCGAGGACCCGGTCCGGCTCGTGTTCGACGCCGCGCCCGGTCCTGGTGTCGTCCTCGGCCTGGTCGACCTCGGCGACCGGTTCCGGCTGGTGGCCAACGAGATCGACGTCGTCGCGCCGGACGAGCCGCTGCCCAACCTGCCGGTCGCCCGGGCCGTCTGGGAGCCGGCGCCGTCGCTGGCGACGTCCGCGGAGTCGTGGATCACCGCGGGCGGCCCGCACCACACCGTGCTCACCCAGGCCGTGGGCACCGAGACCCTGCGCGACTTCGCGAACCTGCTCGGCGTCGAGCTCCTGGTCATCGACAAGGACACGACCCCGCACGACTTCGCCGACCGCATCCGGTGGAACCAGGCCTACCACCGGCTCGCCCAGGGTTTCTGAGGCACAAGCTTCTGAGAAAGGAAGAAAGAACGATGAAGTTCACCAGAGGAATCGCGGCGATCGCTGTCGCGGGGCTCACGCTCACGCTGTCGGCGTGCGGCTCGAGCCAGAAGACCGCGGACCAGACGGCCGCGCCCGGCGCCGGCGCCGAGGGCAGCCTGGTCGGCGTCACCATGCCGACGAAGTCGTCGGAGCGCTGGATCCACGACGGCGACAACATCAAGTCGGCGCTGGAGAAGCTCGGCTACAAGGTCGACCTGCAGTACGCCGAGAACGACATCCCCACCCAGGTGAACCAGATCGAGAACCAGATCACCAAGGGCGCCAAGCTCCTGGTCATCGCCTCGATCGACGGCACCGCCATCACCACCCAGCTGCAGGAAGCGGCCGACAAGAAGATCCCGGTCATCGCCTACGACCGGCTGATCCGCAATTCACCGAACGTCGACTACTACGCCACCTTCGACAACTTCAAGGTCGGCGTCGAGCAGGCGAACTCGCTGGTCAAGGGCCTGGGTGACGGTGCCGGTCCGTTCAACGTCGAGCTGTTCGCCGGTTCCCCGGACGACAACAACGCGACCTTCTTCTTCAACGGCGCGATGTCCGTCCTCAAGCCCCTGATGGACAGCGGCAAGCTGGTCGTCAAGAGCGGCCAGACCGACTTCGCCCGCGCGGCCATCCTGCGCTGGGACCCGGCCACCGCCCAGCGGCGCATGGAGGACCTGCTCACCAAGACCTACACCGGTGGCGCGAAGGTCCAGGGCGTGCTCTCGCCGTACGACGGCCTGTCGATCGGCATCCTTTCGGCGCTGAAGAGCAACGGCTACGGCACCGGCGGCCAGGCTTACCCGATCGTGACCGGGCAGGACGCCGAGGTCGCCTCGGTCAAGTCCATCATCGCCGGTGAGCAGTACTCGACGATCTTCAAGGACACCCGCAAGCTCGCCGACACCACCGTCAAGATGGCCGACGCGGTGCTCAAGGGCGGCAAGCCCGAGGTCAACAACACCAAGGACTACGACAACGGCAAGAAGGTCGTCCCGTCCTACCTGCTGCAGCCGGTCACCGTGGACAAGGCCAACTACGAGAAGGAACTCGTCGAGTCGGGCTACTACACGGCAGGTCAGCTGAAATGACCGAACTGCTCGGCATGCGCGGGATCACCAAGACCTTCCCCGGGGTCAAGGCGCTGTCGGACGTCACTCTTTCCGTGCGCCGCGGGGAAATCCACGCGATCTGCGGGGAGAACGGCGCCGGGAAGTCCACCCTGATGAAGGTGCTCTCGGGCGTCTACCCCCACGGGACGTACGACGGCGAGATCACCTTCGACGGGCAGCGGTGCGAGTTCGGGTCGGTGCGCGACAGCGAACGGCGCGGGATCGTGATCATCCACCAGGAACTCGCGCTGTGCGGCCAGTTGTCGATCGCGGAGAACATCTTCCTCGGCAACGAACAGCAGAAGCGGGGCTGGATCGACTGGAACCGCACCAACCACGAGGCCGGCGCGCTGCTCAAGCGCGTCGGCCTCGCCGAAAACGCCACGCGGGCGGTGCAGGAACTCGGTGTCGGCAAGCAGCAGCTCGTCGAGATCGCCAAGGCACTGTCCAAAGAGGTCAAGCTGCTGATCCTCGACGAGCCCACCGCGGCGCTCAACGACGACGACTCGGCCCACCTGCTCGAGCTGCTGCGCGGGCTGCGGGACGAGGGCGTCACGTGCGTGATCATTTCGCACAAGCTCGGCGAGGTGACGGCGATCGCCGACACCGTCACGATCCTGCGTGACGGCAAGACGATCGAAACGCTCGACGCGGCGGGGCTGACGGAAGAGCGCATCATCACCGGGATGGTCGGCCGCGACCTCGAGCACCGGTTCCCGCCCCGGGAGCCGGAGATCGGCGAAGAGGTGCTGCGGATCGAGGACTGGACCGTGCACAGCCCCACCCAGGCCGGGCGGGTCGTCGTCGACCACGCGTCGCTTTCGCTGCGGCGCGGGGAGATCGTCGGCCTCGCCGGGCTGATGGGCGCGGGCCGGACCGAACTCGCGATGAGCGTGTTCGGCCGGTCCTGGGGCAAGGACATCTCCGGCCGGATCCTCAAGCACGGCCAGGAGATCGAGGTCCGGTCGGTGCAGGAAGCCGTCCGCCACGGCATCGCCTACGCCACCGAGGACCGGAAGCGCTACGGGCTCAACCTGATCGAGGACATCCAGCGCAACGTGTCCGCGGCCGGGCTGGGCAAGCTGGCCAAGCGCGGCTGGGTCAACGAGCACGCCGAGCACGACACCGCCAACCGATACCGCCGAGACCTGCGGATCAAGGCGCCGAGCGTGCAGAGCGTGACCGGGAAGCTCTCCGGCGGCAACCAGCAGAAGGTCGTGCTGGCGAAGTGGATCTTCACCGATCCGGACGTGCTGATCCTGGACGAGCCGACCCGCGGCATCGACGTGGGCGCGAAGTTCGAGATCTACACGATCATCAACGAGCTGGCCGCCCAGGGGAAGGCCGTCCTGGTCATCTCCTCCGAGCTGCCGGAGCTGCTCGGGCTCTGCGACCGGATCTACGCGCTGTCGGCGGGCCGGATCACCGGCGAGGCCAGGCGCGAAGAAGCCACTCAGGAACTGCTGATGCAGTACATGACTAAGGAACGGGAATGACCACGACCGAAGCGCGGCCCGCCGTGCCCCCGGTTGAGCGCTCCAAGCGGAGGATCTCGATCAACCCGCGCCAGAGCGGCATCTACGTCGCGTTCGCGCTGATCGTGGTGCTGTTCGAGGTGCTCACCGGTGGCGCGCTGCTGGAACCGCAGAACATCTCCAACATCATCGTGCAGAACAGCTACGTGCTGATCCTCGCGATCGGGATGATCCTGGTGATCATCTCCGGGCACATCGACCTGTCCGCCGGGTCGGTCGTCGCGATGACCGGCGCGGTGTCGGCGGTGCTGATGGTGAACTCGCACGTGCCGTGGTTCCTGGCCGTGCTGATCACCCTCGTCGTCGGCGCGGCGATCGGCGCGTGGCAGGGCTACTGGGTCGCCTACTTCGGCATCCCGGCGTTCATCGTGACGCTCGCCGGCATGCTGGCGTTCCGGGCCCTGACCCTGACGGTGCTGGGCAACCAGGGCATCGGCCCGTTCCCGGACGCGATCCGCACGCTGTCCAACGGCTTCACCTCCGGCTACCTGGGCAACATCGGCCTCGGCCCGCTCGGCGGCGCCGATCTGGTGTCGGTGCTCGCCGGCGTCGCCGCGGTGGCCGGGATCGTGTTCACGCAGTGGCGGAAGCGGGCGGGACGGATGGGCTACGGCCAGGACGTCGACCCGTTCGGAGTGTTCGTGCTCAAGATCGCCGGGATCGCGGTGCTGGTGCTCGCGCTGGTCGTGCAGCTGGCGCGGTTCAAGAACCTGCCGTGGGTGCTCATCCTGCTGGCGGTGCTGGTGCTCGGCTACTCGCTGGTGGCCGGGAAGTCGGTGTTCGGCCGGCACATCTACGCCGTGGGCGGCAACCTGCAGGCCGCGACGCTCTCGGGCGTCAAGGTCAAGCAGGTGACGTTCTGGATCTTCGTCAACATGGGCGTGCTGGCCGCGCTGGCCGGCATCATCTTCGCCGGCCGGCTCAACCAGGCGGGCCCGACGGCGGGCGTCAACTTCGAGCTCGACGCGATCGCGGCGGCGTTCATCGGCGGCGCGGCCGTCCAGGGCGGCGTCGGCAAGGTGGTCGGCGCGATCACCGGTGGCCTGATCATGGCGGTGATCAACAACGGCATGTCCCTGATCGGCGCCCCGAGCGAGCGCGTGATGCTGGTCAAGGGTGTCGTGCTGCTGGCCGCGGTGGCCTACGACATCTGGACGAAGCGCCGCGCGGCTTCCTGAGCCGGGTGTCGTTCGAGGGGGCCTTTCCCGGGTGCGGGGGAGGCCCCCTCTTCGTTGGGTGAACACCTTCGCCGTGAAGGTCGTGAGTGGTAAGGCGGGTTCTAACCCGCCTTACCACTCACGACCGCCGGGTCACTGGTTGCAGCGCTTGCCGGTGTTGATGCAGTTGACGACCTGGTTCATCAGGCGCTGGCCCATGACGTTGGCGAAGTCGTCGTGGTCCGAGCGGGGGTTGTGCTTTTCCTGCGCGAAGGCGTCCACTTTGTACTGGCCCTTGACCTGGATGTCGTGCGGGATGTTGTAGACCAGCTTGATCACCAGCTGCGGCACGTTCTGGAAACCCTTGGGGCACTTGCCCTGCTGGTCGGCGAACACGATGTGCGTGCGGTGGTTGGCGCTGTCGATGTTCTTGCCGTCCCAGCAGTTCGGGAAGGCGTGGATGCGCTCGACCTTGCTGTTCTGCGGGCAGATCGGGTAGTGGTCGGTGAGCCGGTCCTCGAAGCCGGTGCAGGTCCAGCTGGGCCGGGCGTTGGCCGGGCCGTTGGTGCTCTGCTTGGCGTCGCCGTAGAGGATGCGGAGGAACTGCGGCATCGCGACGACCTTGCTCGCGCCGCCGCTGGTGAACGTGATCGTCGCCGACTGGACGCGCTGGATCTCGCCGTCGTTGTCGCCGACCTCGTTCTTGTCGTTGACGCCGGGCAGTTCCGCCGGCTGGCCATTGCTGTTCTGGCCGCCGTTGTCGATCCCGCCCTGGCCGTTCTGCTTGAGCGCGCACTGCGCGAGCCCGCCCAGGTTGGTCGGCTTCGCGGCCCGGCGGCCGATCGCGATGGCGATCCGGTCGATGGTGGCCGCGCGCTTGTCCTTGAGCGGCCCGACCACGGCGTTCTGGATGTCCTGCGGCGTCTTGAGATCGCCGTTCGCGATCCGCTTGTTGGCCTCGTCGATCTGCGAGTCGAGCAGGTCGAGGTTGCGGTCGACCTCGTCCATCGCCTGGTCCGGGACGTCGGGCAGCTTGCTCGCGACGTCGGGGCAGTCGACCTGGGCGCTCGCCTTGTCCTTGGCGCTGCCGGCCCGGTCGGGCTGCGTGGCGGGCGGGTTCTTCTCGGCGTCGCCGGTGTCGATGCGGACGACGGGCCAGAAGTAGGCCGACTTGTCACCGTTCTTGCAGGTGGTGCCCGCCTTCACCAGGCTCTTGTTGTTCGAGTCGGCGTTGGTGGAGAGGTTGCCGACGTAGTCGTGCAGGTGCTGGGCGCCGTTCTTGATGCCGGGCTGGGCGATGAAGTTGTCGGGGTTGAAGTGCTGGTTCTCGTTGCGGCCACAGTTCACGGTGAACGTGCCGCGGGCGCCCTTCTGCTGAAGCGCTTTGTTCACGTTGTTCCCCGAAGGGACCTTCGCGATGTCGAGGAAGAACGACGGGTCGGCCTCGTCGGCGCTGGCCTCGCCGGTGCGGCCGGCGGTGGTCGCGACGACGATGCCGCCGACGGCCAGCGCGAGCGCCAGGCCACCGGTCGCGATCTTCGTGCGGCGGGTGATGCGATGTCTGCCCGTGGCGGGGGTGCGGGAAGTATTCCGGGCCATGTTCACCTCGTTCGGTTTTCCGGGCACGCTGAAGAGAGCCTGCGTGCCCGGGCTGGAGACGCGCGGAACCCGGGGAGCGGCACCGGGTCGCGGGTATCGGGGGACCCGCCCGGTGTCACTGGTTCCGGCATTGGGGGGAACGGCCGCGGAACGGGGCCGGTTCAAGCCACGATTCCGCCGTTATCTTTTCGTTATTTATGGAAGGTGAACAAAGTTCACGTCTATCGGTGTGATCGCTAACATCGACGCATGCCCGTGGACGACGCAGGTCCCGACGGCCCGCTCCGCGCGCGGGCCCTCCAGCGGCGGGGCACGCTCGGGGTGATCGCGACCGGGGCGTCGGCGTCGGGCCCGGTGTTGCACGGCCTGCGCGCGGCCGCCCGCGAGCAGGCCTACGTGCTGAGCGTCTTCAGCGTCTCGATCAACAGCGGCGCGGCGGTGCTGGCCGCGGTGGCCGGCCTGCAGCTGCAGGGGGTGGCCGGGATCGTGGTGCTCGACGGGCACCTCCTCGCCGAGCTGGCCCCGGTCGCCGGCATCCCGCTGGTGCCCGCGGCGTCCACCGACCAGTACGCGGGGGCGCGCCAGGCCACCGAGCACCTCCTGCAACTCGGCCACCCGACGGTCTGGCACCTCGGCGGCCCGGAGGAAGGACCGGTGGCCCGCGCCCGCGAACGCGGCTGGCGCGAGACCCTCGAACGCCACGGAGCGGAGGTCCCCCCGGTGGTCCGCGGCGACTGGTCCGCCCGCTCGGGTTTCCGCGCCGGCCAGTCCCTGGCGGTCGAATCCGGGGTGGGCGCGGTGTTTTCGGCGAACGACCACATGGCACTGGGGCTGGTGGCGGCGTTCGCGCAGGCGGGCATGCGAGTCCCGCGCGACGCCCACGTCGTCGGCTTCGACGACGTCCCCGAGGCGGCGTACTTCGCCCCGCCGTTGACGACGGTCCGCCAGGACCACCTGGCGGCGGGCCGTCACACGCTGGCCACCCTGGCGGCCCGCATCGACGGCGTGGCGGTACCGGCGTGGGGAACGGTCGAGGCCGAGCTGGTGGTGCGGGAGAGCAGCCGCTGCCTCAAGGGCGTTTAGCCCGTGTGCTCAGCTGGGACGACGCTTCGAGCTGCGGCCGGGAAACGATGTTGCCCTCGCCCGCGGTGATCACTAAGGTCGGTCGCGTGACTGCCGGGTCGGCCTTGAGCCATGCACGAGTGAGTTTCCCGGCCTCGGCGTGAGCCCGAGGCGGGCCAGGGGCCCGCCGCCTTCTCCGCGTCTTCAGCTCCCGGCGCCCGCCTAGGGTGTCTTTCCCACGGATCCCAAGACCGGAGACACCCCACTCATGTCCTACCACCAGCCATACCCCCCTGCCGGCGTCCAGCTGAACCACACGGCTGTCTACGCGAGCGACCGTTCCCTCTCCGCCGAGTTCATCGCCGCGATCCTGGGCCTGGAAGTCGGCGCTCCGTTCGGGCCGTTCCTGCCGGTCGACCTCGGCAACGGCGTGACGCTCGACTACTACGAGAAGAGGGACGAGCCGATCCAGGCGCAGCACTACGCCTTCCTCGTGCCCGACGAGCAGTTCGACGCCGTGATCGCCCGTCTGGAGGCGGTCGGGGTCACCTACTACGCGGACCCTCGCCACACCGAACCCGGCCGGGTGAACGACCTGTTCGGTGGGCGCGGCGCCTATTTCGACGACCCGGACGGTCACAACATGGAGGTCATGACCCGGCCTTACGTCCGTCCGTAGCGCATGACAGGGCGGTGATCACCGGGCGCCTCCCACGGCTCACCGGGTCAGCGGCAGGGCGGCCATCCCGCGCAGCGCCGGGTTGGGGCGGCGCTGCACCTCGCCGCCGATCCGCAGCGACGGAAACCGCTTTCCCAGCTGTTCGAGCAGCACGGTCATCTCGAGGCGCGCCAAGGCCGCGCCGAGGCAGAGGTGCAGGCCGTGCCCGAAGAACAGCCCGCGGCCACCGTCGCGGGTGATCTCGAAGCGGTCCGGGTCCGCGAAGCGGGCGGGATCCCGGTTCGCCGCGCCGGTGAGGATCACGACCACGTCGTCCGCCGGGATCTCCCGGCCGTCGAGCACCGCCGGGCGGGCGGCCACGCGCTGGCTCATCTGGGCGGCGCCGTCCCACCGCAGCACCTCCTCGGCCGCGCCGGCCGCCAGCCCCGGATCGCCGGCGAGCAGGGCGAACTGCTCCGGGTGGGTCAGCAGCGCGTGAATCCCGTTGCCCAGCGCGCCGGCGGTGGTCTCGTAGCCGCCGCCGAACAACACGATGAGGGCGTTGAGGACCTCCTCCTCCGACATCAGCTCCACCTCGGCGGTGGGCCGGGCCAGCAGCGCGGACGTCAGGTCGGCACGCGGCTCCGCCCGCCGCAGGGCGATCAGCTCCGTGAAGTAGGCCCGGAATTCGACGGCGGCCGCGTCGACCTCGGCGCGGAGCTCGGCCGGCATCGCGGGGTTGACCTGCCGGCCGATCAGGTCGGTGAGGCGGCGAAGCCGGTCGTGGTCGGCTTCGGGCACGCCGACCAGGTCACCGATCACGGCCATCCCGAGCGGGTAGAGGACCGTGCCGACGAACTCCGCCGCGGCCCCGTCCGCCGTGGCGTCGGCGAAGCCGTCCAGCACCCGGTCGGTGGCCCGGCGGACGGCGGGCTCCAGTTCCTGGACGCGCCGGACGGTGAAGTCGCGGACGAGCAGGCGGCGCTCGCGCGTGTGCTCCGGCGGGTTCTTCCACGGCAGGAGCGCGGCCAGCAACGTCATCGCGGGATTGTCGCGCCAGCCCGGCTGGTGCTGGTCGCGCCACTGGGCGTCGAGCACCCGGAAGGTCTCGCCGTCGGCGAGCACCTGCTGGCAGTCCGCGAACCGGCTGAGCACCCAGCCGCCGAAGACTTCGCTGCGGAAGACCGGTGTCTCCGCGCGGAGCCGCGCGTAGACCGGGTACGGATCGGCGAGCCCGGCCGGGGTGGACAGGGACAGCAAGGCCTGGTCGGCGGCTGCGGACACGAGTGCTCCCTCCAGTGGCGAATCGGTGCCCGCAGTCTTCTCCCGGGCGCCGGTGCCGGAGGAGGGTTCGGGCCCGGCTTCACCCGGATGGCAGTGTCAGAGCTTCAGCCGGTCGCCCAGGCCGCGGATGTGCTCCGCCGCACCGCAGTCCAGGTCGAGCTGGCGGCGGCGCTCGGCGACGAACGCCCGGCCCAGTCCCGTCCGGTCCGAAGTGGACATACTCCGCCGCAGCTCGTTCAGCAGCCCGCGTTCCTCGCCGCGGACGTGCGCGTCCACGGCGTTCTCCAGGCGCAGCAACGCCTTTTCGAAGTCGTCGCCCTCCAGGACGGCGAGCAGGTCGTCGGCGAACGGTTCGCCCGGCGCGCCCGGGCGGACGATCCGCTCGGTCGCCGTCGTGTGGGCGACCAGCAACGCCGCCAGCTCCGCCACCAGCGCGGGCCGGTCGGCTTCGGCGTTGCGCAGGTCGCGCAGCAGCTGCTCGAACCGGCGGTGGTCGGCCAGCAGCACCTCGACCAGGTCCGAACCGGGCGCCGCCGCGGCCGGGGCCGGGCGCATCCAGCCGAACGTGAGCTCCACCGCCTGCCGCCAGTGCGCGTACTCGGAGTCGCGGCGGGCCGGGTCCATCGCCGGCAGCCACTGGCCGGCCCGGTGCCAGTTGCGCCGCAACCCTTCCAGGTCCGGCCAGTACCCGACGGACAGCCCCGCCGCGTAAGCCGCGCCGAGCGAGACCGTCTCCGCCACCATCGGACGCACCACCGGCACGTCGAGGACGTCGGCGATGCACTGCATCAGCAGGTTGTCCGCGGTCATCCCGCCGTCGACCTTCAACGTCGAAAGCGCCAGCCCGGAGTCGGCGTTCATCGCGTCGACGACTTCGCGGGTCTGCCAGCCGGTCGCCTCCAGCACCGCCCGCGCCAGGTGGCCCTTCGTGATGTACGACGTCAGCCCGGCGATCACGCCGCGCGCCTCGCTGTGCCAGTGCGGCGCGAACAGGCCGGAGAACGCGGGCACGATGTAGCAGCCGCCGTTGTCCTCGACCGTCCTGGCCAGCGTCTCGATCTCGGGCGCGCTGCCGATCAGCTCGAGGCCGTCCCGGAACCACTGCACCAGCGACCCGGTGACGGCGATCGAGCCTTCGAGGGCGTACACCGCGGGCTCGTCGCCGATCTTGAACCCGACGGTGGTGAGCATGCCGTGGGTCGACAGCACCGGCGTCGGGCCGGTGTTGAGCAGCAGGAAGCTGCCGGTGCCGTAGGTGCACTTGGCCTCGCCGGGCGCGAAGCAGGTCTGGCCGAACAGCGCCGCCTGCTGGTCGCCGAGCGCCGCGGCGATCCGGATGCCGGGGACGACCCGCGAAGTGGTGCCGTAGACCTCGGTCGAGGACCGGATCTCCGGCAGCATCGCGCGCGGGACGTCGAAGAACTCGAGGAGCTCGTCGTCCCAGTTGAGCGTGCGCAGGTTCATCAGCATGGTGCGCGAGGCGTTGGTGACGTCGGTGACGTGCACGCCGCCCTCGGCGCCGCCGGTGAGGTTCCAGATCAGCCAGCTCTCGATGGTGCCGAAGAGGACGTCCCCGCGTTCGGCGCGCTCGCGCAGCCCGGGGGTGCGTTCGAGCAGCCAGCGGATGCGCGGCGCGGAGAAGTACGTGGCCAGGGGCAGGCCGCACAGCTGCCGCACGCGGTCGGCGCCCGGTTCGCGGGCGAGCTGTTCGAGCATGGCGTCGGTGCGGGTGTCCTGCCAGACGATCGCCCGCCCGACCGGGTTGCCGGTCCGCCGGTCCCACAGGACGGTGGTTTCCCGCTGGTTGGCGATCCCGAGCCCGACGACCTGCTCGGCGCTCGCCCCGGCGTCCGCGAGCGCCTGCGGGACGATCCGGGAGAGGTTCCGCCAGATCTCGGTGGCGTCGTGCTCGACCCAGCCGGGCCGGGGGAAGTGCTGCTGGTGTTCCCGCTGGACGACCGAGACGAGCCGGCCGCGGGCGTCGAACAGGATGCACCGGGTGGAGGTGGTGCCCTGGTCGATGGACATCACGTACCGCTGGACCACGTGCTCACCTCCATCGGATCGGGAACGCCTGGTACCAGCTCGCGGTGGTGCGCGGGGGAGCCGGGCTGGGCGGCGCGGCCGGAAACCGGGCCGGTGGTGGCCGGGTGGGGCATGGGTGGCGGGAGCTGAGGGCGGGCGGTGAGGCCCGGCGAGGGAAGCTGTCCGGCCGGGTCGGCCATGGGCCGAGGAAGCGGCGGCCGAGCGGCGCCGGCCCAAAAGGGCACCGGCGGCCGGAGCCGGACACCGGCCGGGCTCACGGGGTGCCGGGTGTGCCGTGGGCGGGCCACGCTCGCCACCTCCCTCACCATCGGGACGCTCCCAGGTCCCGCGAAACCGCGCGCGCCGCGTCGCGGACGTGGCCCAGCAGCCGGGTGCTCGGGCTGCCGTCCGGCTCGCAGATCCGCTCCACCGCGCCGGACACGCCGAGCGCGCCGACCACGATGCCGCCGTGGCCGCGGATCGGGGCCGCGATGCCGGCCTCGCCCGAGATCATCTCGCCGTTCTCCGCGGCCCAGCCCGCCTCGCGGACCTTGGCGCACGCCCGCTTGATCGCGGTCTGGGTGACCAGGGTCCGGCGGGTGTAGGCCTCCGGTTCGCCGGTGCGCAACGATGCCACGAGCGTCGTGTCGTAGGCCAGCAGGACCTTGCCCAGCGCGGTCGCGTGCAGCGGCAGCAGCGTGCCGACGTCGAGGGTCTGCAGGCTGTCGTCCGGCCGGAACACGTGGTGCACGACCAGCACCCGGCCCTCCAGGGGCGCGCCGATCCGGACCGCCTCGCCGCTGCGCGCGGCCAGGGCGTCGGCCCAGTTGATCGCCCGGGAACGCAGCTCGTTGACGTCGAGGTAGCTCGTGCCCAGGTGCAGCAGCGCGGCGCCCAGCTGGTACTTGCCCGTGTCGCGGTCCTGCTCGACGAACCCGACGCCCTGCAACGTGCGCAGGATCCCGTGCGCGGTGCCCTTCGCCAGTTCGAGCGCGTCGGCGATCTCGCCGACGCCCAGACGCCCCGAGCCGCGCGCCAGCAACCGCAGGATCGCGGCGGCGCGCTCGATGGACTGGATCGGACCGGGCACGGCGCACCCTAACCTGACCGGCCCCGATTCGACAATGTCGAACATCCACTCCGGCCGTTCGACAATGCCGACCGCTGTCCGTTGACCGCCCTGAAATGCGAACTTAACTTCACTCCACCAGTAGGGGGACAAGGTCCTTTGTGGAGGAAAGCAATGGTGCGAAGCCTCAAGGCCCGCGGACTCGGCGGCGAGATGGCCGCCGAGTTCGTGGGAACGATGATCCTCATCCTGTTCGGGTGTGGCGTGGTGGCGCAGGTCGTCGCCGCGGGCATCGGGGACCACGACAGCATCGCCTGGGCCTGGGGCCTCGGCGTGACGCTCGGTGTTTACGTCGCTTCGCGGATCAGCGGCGCGCACCTGAACCCGGCCGTGACCATCGCCCTGGCGGTGTTCAAGGGCTTCGAGTGGCGCAAGGTCGCCCCCTACGCCCTGGCCCAGACGGCCGGCGCGTTCCTGGCCGCGATGCTGGTGCGGTGGAACTACACCGAGGTCCTCAACGCCAAGGACCCGGGCCTGACGATCAAGACCCAGGGCGTGTTTTCCACCCTTCCGGGTAACGGCACGCTCCCGGTGGGTGACTGGGGAGCCTTCCGCGACCAGATCATCGGCACCGCGATCCTCGTCCTGGTGATCTTCGCCATCACCGACCTCCGCAACACCTCGCCGGGCGCGAACCTGGCCCCGGTCGTCGTCGGCTTCCTCGTCGTCGCCATCGGCATGGCCTGGGGCACGAACGCCGGGTACGCGATCAACCCCGCCCGCGACTTCGGCCCCCGCCTGGCCTCCTGGCTGACCGGCTACGACACGGCGTTCACCGACCAATACGGCTTCCCGTACTGGTGGATCCCGATCGTGGCGCCGGTCATCGGCGCGGTCGTCGGCGGCGCGATCTACAAGTACCTGATCGAGCGGCACCTGCCCGCCGGGGACCCGCTGGACGCCATGCCCGCCAAGGACTTCGAGCCCGCCAACTGAGTAGGAGCACGACCATGCCGGACTTCGTCGGCGCCGTAGACCAGGGCACCACCAGCACCCGCTTCATGATCTTCGACCACGGCGGCAACGAGATCGCCCGCCACCAGCTCGAGCACGAGCAGATCCTGCCCCGGCCGGGCTGGGTCGAGCACGACGCCACCGAGATCTGGGAACGCACCCGCTCGGTCATCGCGACCGCGCTGAACAAGGCGAACCTGACCGTGGGCGACCTGGCCGCGCTCGGCATCACCAACCAGCGCGAGACCACCGTCGTGTGGAACCGCCGCACCGGCCGGCCGTACCACAACGCCATCGTCTGGCAGGACACCCGCACCGACCGGATCGCCTCCGCGCTCGAACGCGAGGGCAAGGGCGACGTCATCCGCCGCAAGGCCGGCCTGCCGCCCGCCACCTACTTCTCCGGCGGCAAGCTGCAGTGGATCCTCGAGAACGTCGAAGGCGTGCGCGAGGACGCCGAGAAGGGTGACGCGCTCTTCGGCACCACCGACTCGTGGCTGATCTGGAACCTCACCGGCGGCCCGGACGGCGGCGTCCACGTCACCGACCCGACCAACGCCTCCCGCACCATGCTGATGGACCTCGAAACCCTGGACTGGGACGACGAGCTGTTGTCGTTCTTCAACGTCCCGCGGCAGATGCTCCCGGCGATCCGGCCGTCGTCGAACCCGGGCTTCGGCACCACCCGCACCGGCGGCCCGCTCGGCGGCGAGGTCGCCATCACCGGCGTCCTCGGCGACCAGCAGGCGGCCACCGTCGGCCAGGTGTGCTTCCGGCCCGGCGAGGCCAAGAACACCTACGGCACCGGCAACTTCCTGCTGCTCAACACCGGCCAGGAGCTGGTGCGCTCCCAGCACGGCCTGCTGACGACGCTGTGCTACCAGTTCGGGGACGAGAAGCCCGTCTACGCGCTGGAAGGCTCGATCGCCGTCACCGGGTCCGCGGTGCAGTGGCTGCGCGACCAGCTGGGCATCATCAGCGGCGCGGCGCAGAGCGAGAGCCTGGCCCGCCAGGTCGAGGACAACGGCGGCGTCTACTTCGTCCCGGCGTTCTCCGGCCTGTTCGCCCCGTACTGGCGCTCCGACGCCCGCGGCGCGATCGTCGGCCTCACCCGCGCCACGACCAACGCCCACATCGCGCGGGCGACCCTGGAGGCGATCTGCTACCAGACCCGCGACGTCGTCGAGGCGATGCAGAACGACTCCGGCGTCACGCTCGACGTGCTGCGGGTGGACGGCGGCGTCACGGCCAACGAGCTGTGCATGCAGCTGCAGGCGGACATCCTCGGCGTGCCGGTGTCGAAGCCGGTCGTCGCCGAGACCACCGCGCTCGGCGCCGCCTACGCGGCCGGGCTGGCCGTCGGGTTCTGGAAGTCGACCGACGAGCTCGAGCAGAACTGGAACGAGGACAAGCGCTGGACGCCGTCCTGGAGCGACGAACAGCGCGCCGAGGGCTACGCGGGCTGGCAGAAAGCCGTCGGCCGCACGCTCGACTGGGTCGACGTGCAGTGAGCAAGAGGAGGAACACCGTGACCCCGCTTTCCCCGCAGTACCGCGCGGAAACGTTGCGGAAGCTGGTGAACGAAGAGGTCGACGTGCTCGTCGTCGGCGGGGGCGTGACCGGGGCCGGCGTCGCGCTCGACGCCGCGTCCCGGGGGCTGTCGACCGCGCTGGTCGAGGCCCGCGACTTCGCCGCCGGCACGTCCAGCCGGTCGTCCAAGCTGATCCACGGCGGCCTGCGCTACCTGGAGCAGCTGGACTTCAAGCTGGTGCGCGAAGCCCTGAAGGAGCGTGGCCTGCTGCTGCAGACGCTGGCCCCGCACCTGGTGCGGCCGGTCAAGTTCCTGGTCCCGCTGCAGCACCGGGTGTGGGAGCGCGGCTACATCGGCGCCGGCGTCACGCTGTACGACACCCTCGGCGGCGCCCGCGCGCTGCCGCGGCATCGGCACCTGTCCAAGCGGGGCGCCTTCAAGGTGGCCCCGGCGCTCGCGGACGACGCGCTGGTCGGGGCGATCCAGTACTACGACGCCCAGGTCGACGACGCCCGCCACACGATGACGATCGCGCGGACGGCCGCCGAGCAGGGCGCCTCGGTGCTCACCCGGGCTCGCGTCACTTCGCTGCTTCGCGACGGCGAGCGGGTCGTCGGGGCGAAAGTCGTGGACCGCGAGAGCGGGATCGAATTCGAGATCCGCGCTCGCACCGTGGTCGCCGCGACGGGCGTGTGGAGCGACGACATGGCGGAGGCGGCCGGGATCCCCGCGCCGTTCACCGTCCGCGCGTCGAAGGGCATCCACCTCGTGGTGCCGCGCGAAAAGATCGACCTGGACACCGGGCTGATCCTGCGCACCGAGAAGAGCGTGCTGTTCGTCATCCCGTGGGGACGGCACTGGATCGTCGGCACCACCGACACCGAGTGGGACCTCGACCGCGAGCACCCGGCGGCGAGCCGCGCGGACGTCGACTACGTGCTCGAGCACCTCAACGCCGTCCTGCGCACCCCCGTGACGCACGACGACATCGAAGGCGTCTACGCCGGGCTCCGCCCGCTGCTGGCGGCGAAGGCGGCCGCGACGACGAAGCTGTCGCGGGAGCACGCGGTGGCGCACCCGGTGCCGGGCCTGGTCATCGTGGCCGGCGGCAAGTACACGACGTACCGGGTGATGGCCGCGGACGCGGTCGACGTCGCGGTCGAGGAGCTCGGCCGCCCGGCCCCGCCGTCGTGGACCGACCGGCTCCCGATCGCCGGTGCCGAGGGCTACCACGAGCTGTGGGCGGACCGGTTCGGCGTGGCCGCGAAGGCGGGACTGCCGCTGACCCGCGTCGAGCACCTGCTGCAGCGGTACGGCACGCGGATCTGGAACCTCCTGGAGCTGATCGAGGAGGAGCCTTCGCTCGGGGAGCCGATCACGGAGACCTCGGAGTACCTCCGCGTGGAGGCCGTCTACGCGGTCTCCCACGAGGGCGCGTTGCACCTGGAGGACGTGCTCACGCGGCGGACGCGCATCTCGATCGAGGAGCGCGACCGCGGTGTCGCGGCGGCGCCCGTCGTGGCGGGGCTGATCGCCCCGCTGCTGGGCTGGGACGCGCACCGGACCGACCGCGAGGTGGCCAACTACCTGGCCCGGGTGGAGGCGGAGCGGTCGGCCCAGGAAGCCCCGGACGACGCGGCGGCGAACGCCACCCGCCTCGCGGCGCCGGCGCTGCTGCCGAGCTGAACCGGCGTGCTCACGGGGCTGGGACACACTCCAGCTCCGTGAGCACGTAACGGGCGTTGGCCGAGATGACCGCGTTCGTGTGCCGGTAGTACGGCAGCTGGATCACCGCCATCGACAACGCCCGGCCCCGGCCGCGGGCCCAGGTGGCGTCGTCGGGGGCCACGGCGTCGCGGAAAGTGCGCCGGGTGTCCGCGGTCAGCAGGTTCCACGCGGGGATCAGGTCGGCCGCCGGGTCGCCGAGGCCCGCGGTCGCCCAGTCGAGGACCCCGGTCAGCCGGCCGTCGCGCAGCAGGAGGTTGCTCGGCATCAGGTCGCCGTGCACCCAGCACGGCGGCCCCGTCCACTGTGGAGCGTCGAGCGCCTCGGTCCAGGCGGCGAGGGCAGCGTCCGGGGCGAACGGCTCGCCGGTGCGCGCCAGCTCGTCGATCGCCTCGCGAGTGGCGGTATCCACCGTGGACAGCGGCCGCCCGCGGCGCGCCGGCGGACCGGCCGCCTGGTTCGCCCGGAGCGCGAGGACGAACTCCGCCAGGCCCCGGGCCGCGTGGCCCTCGAGGGCCGGTGCGCCGTCGAGCCACCGATGCACCGCCCACGGCCACGGGTACCCCTCGGCGGGTTCGCCGACCGCGACGACGGCCGGGACCGCCACCGGCAGCCCGCCGAGCGCGGGGAGGACCCGTGCTTCCTTCGCGATGTCACCGGCGCCGCCCGCCGTCAGGGGGAGCCGGACCGTCAGGCCGTCACCGAGGCGGTACACCGCGTTGACCGTGCCGCCGGAGGCCAGGGGAGTGACCGGCAGGTGCGCCCACTCCGGGAACTGCCGGCGCACCAGCCGCGCCACGAGCGTGGTGTCGATGGCGTGCTCGTCGGCGTGCATGCGGCCCATGTGAGCACCGAACCACGCACGTCAACGGGGTTTTCGTGCGCCGGAGCACCCCGGATTGCACGACGATGCATCACCGTGCATAATCATTCGCATGTCCAAGGTGCTCACTTCCCTGCCCGTCGGCGAGCGTGTCGGTATCGCCTTCTCCGGTGGCCTCGACACTTCCGTAGCGGTCGCGTGGATGCGCGACAAAGGCGCGGTCCCCTGCACCTACACCGCCGACATCGGCCAGTACGACGAGCCCGACATCGATTCGGTGCCCGGGCGCGCCGGCCAGTACGGCGCCGAGATCGCCCGGCTGGTCGACTGCAGGGAAGCCCTGGTCGAGGAGGGGCTCGCGGCGCTGACGTGCGGCGCGTTCCACATCCGCACCGGCGGCCGCAGCTACTTCAACACCACCCCGCTCGGCCGCGCGGTCACCGGCACGCTGCTGGTGCGCGCGATGCTCGAGGACGACGTCCAGATCTGGGGCGACGGCTCCACCTACAAGGGCAACGACATCGAGCGGTTCTACCGGTACGGCCTGCTGGCCAACCCCTCCCTGCGCATCTACAAGCCGTGGCTCGACGCGGACTTCGTGACCGAGCTCGGCGGCCGCAAGGAGATGTCCGAGTGGCTGCTCGCGCACGACCTGCCCTACCGCGACAGCACCGAAAAGGCCTACTCGACCGACGCCAACATCTGGGGCGCCACGCACGAGGCCAAGTCGCTGGAGCACCTGGACACCGGCATCGAGATCGTCAAGCCGATCATGGGCGTGGCGTTCTGGGACCCCGAGGTCGAGATCCCGGCCGAGGACGTCACGGTCGGCTTCGAGCAGGGCCGGCCGGTGACGATCAACGGCAAGGAGTTCGCCACCGCCGTCGACCTCGTCCTCGAGGCCAACGCCATCGGCGGCCGGCACGGGCTCGGCATGTCCGACCAGATCGAGAACCGGATCATCGAGGCCAAGAGCCGCGGCATCTACGAAGCGCCGGGCATGGCGCTGCTGCACGCGGCCTACGAGCGGCTCGTCAACGCCATCCACAACGAAGACACCCTCGCCAGCTACCACAACCACGGGCGGCAGCTCGGCCGGCTGATGTACGAGGGCCGCTGGCTGGACCCGCAGGCGATGATGCTGCGCGAGTCGCTGCAGCGCTGGGTCGGCACCGCGATCACCGGCGAGGTCACCCTGCGGCTGCGCCGCGGCGAGGACTACTCGATCATCGACACGACCGGCCCGGCGTTCAGCTACCACCCGGACAAGCTGTCGATGGAGCGGACCGAGGACTCGGCGTTCGGCCCGGTCGACCGGATCGGCCAGCTGACCATGCGCAACCTGGACATCGCCGACTCGCGGGCGAAGCTGGAGCAGTACGCGAGCCTCGGCATGGTCGGCGGCTCGAACCCGAAGCTGATCGGCGCCGCCCAAGCCGCGTCGACCGGCCTGATCGGCGCGATGCCCGAGGGCGGCGCCGAGGTGATCGCCTCGCGCGGCAAGACCGACGACGTCGAGCTGCTCGACAACGCCGCGATGGAGTTCGGCACGGACTGATCGCGCACGACCCGAAGGCCACCACGCTCGCCGTGGTGGCCTTCGGCGCGTTTCAGGGGACGAGCACGACCTTGCCGGTCACCGTGCCGGATTCGGCCAACGCCAGGGCTTTCGCGGCTTCGGTCAGCGGAATCCGCGCGGCCACCTGCGCCTTGAGCTGTCCCTTCACGGCCAGCTCGAAGACCGCGGTCAGGTCTTCGGCCAGGCGGGCGCGGAACCGCTTGAGGTTCCGCTTGCCGCCCCAGACGTTGTAGAAGTGCGCCCGGCGGCGGTTCGGCAGCGCGTTCCACCACAGCAGCCGCACGAGGAGTTTCAGCACGGCGGGCTTCGGGTTGCCGCCGGCGTTCACGGTCGACGCGCTGCCGTAGGCGAGCAGGGCGCCGCCCGGGGCCAGCAGGCGGAACGAATCGACGATGCCGGGCCCGCCGACGTGGTCGAAGACGGCGTCGACGCCGCCGGGTGCCAGCGCGCGCACCCGGGCCGGGACGTCGCCGCGGTAGTCCACGGCGGTGGCGCCGAGCGCGGTCACGACGTCCAGGTTGCGGGCGGACGCCGTGCCGATCACCCGGATCCCGGCCGCGCGGGCGAGCTGCACGAGGGTGGTGCCGACGCCGCCGCTCGCGCCGTGGACCAGGATCGTGCCGCCGGGGCGCACCTTCGCCCACCGGTGCAGCATCTGGTACGCCGTGATGCCGTTGACGACGAAGGTCTCCGCCTCGGCGGCGTCCAGGCCGTCGGGCACCGGCACCAGGTCGGCGGCGGGAAGGGCGAGGTGGCTGCGCCACCCGCCGATCTTGGTCATGGCGGCCACGCGGCGGCCGATCAGGGCGGGGTCCGCGGCTTCGAGCACCGTGCCGACGACGTCGTAGCCCGGGACGAACGGGAACGGGGGCTGGTCGTAGTACTTGCCGCGCCGCATCTGCTGTTCGGCGAACGAGATCCCGGTGGCCTCGACGCGGATCAGGGCTTCGCCGGCGCCCAGGGGCGGCAGCTCGCGGTGTTCGACGCGCAGGCCGTCCGGTTCGACGAGGCCGGGGAGGACGATTTCGGTGACGTTCACGGTGGTTCCTTCCAACGGTGTGAGTGACTGATCAATCACTCGACGGGCGAGAAAAACGGCCCGGGTGGGCCGGGGTTTTCAGTTCTTGCCGGGGTGGCGGATACCGGCGGACAGCACGGCGGCCCATTCGCCGGCGCGCTCGTCCAGGTCGAGGGTGACGATCAGGTGGCAGAGCTGCCCGTAGGCGATGAATCGCTGCACCTCGTCGTCGGCCGCCCCGGAGCGCGAGCGGGCGAATTCGGTCACCTTGGCCAGGCCGCGGCGGACGGCGTCGGCGATCTCGGGCGTGTCGGCGGCCGACTGGGCGTGCACCTGCAGCATCAGCAGGTTGCGGTCGGCGATCAGCTCCGCGTAGGCGTCGCCCATCTCGTACAGGATCTTCCCCGGGTCGGCGTCCTCGACGCGGGCGGCGCCGTTCGAGAGCGCGTGGACGACGAGTTCGTAGCATCGGTCCAGCGCGGCGACGAACAGGGAAACCTTGCCGGGGAACAACTTGAAGACGTACGCGGGGGAGATGTCGGCCCGGGCGGCCACCGCGCTGATCGGCGTGCTGTGGTAGCCGCCACCGGCGAACTCGGCGATGGCCGCCTCGATGACGGCGTCCCGCCGGGCGTCGGAGGTGGAGAGCGTGGCACCGCGTCTGGTCAAGTGAGTGACTGTACACTCACTCTGGCCGTGAGGCAACCGCGCCGCCGCTGCACCGCTGCCCTCGCGGGTCGATGACAAAAACCGGAACGGTGCGGCCGGACGCGCGTGACAAATTCCCGGGAAACGAGAAAAGCGAATAGCCGGTTGGGAAGTTTTCCACCTAGGATCCGAACCGCCGTTCGACGAGGAAAGGACCGGACATGAGGAATACCCGACGCCGCGGAATCGGCCTTGCCGCGCTGCTGGCCGGCGCGCTCGCCATTGTTTCCGCGGGACCCGCCGCGGCCGCCGAAAAGACGCTCACCTACCGGGGCGGGTTCCCGCTCATCGGCGACCAGGCGGTCACCGTCGTGGTCGGGGCCGACATTCCCGCCACCGCCGCCGCGGGCAGCACGGTTTCGGTGCCCTTCAGCCTCGACGTCGACGCCGGCCAAGCCGCCGGGGACGGCCTGCGCCTGGTCGGCGCCACCCAGCTGTCCGGCACGATCAAGTCCCAGGTGAACGTGGCCGTCGGCGGGCAGTCCGTGGCCATCCCGGTCGCGCTGCCGATCCCCGCGACGCCGGTACCCGCCGAAGGCAGCCTCGAGTTCACCGCGCGCGGCCAGGTCGACTTCACCGTGCCGGCCGGTACCCCGGCCGGCGAGGCGGTCAGCAGCGTCGACCCGGCCGCGAGCACGCACGTCGTCACCGACAGCAGCCTCGGCGAGTTCGACGTCACGCTGACGCTCGACCCGCCGGACCAGGACGCCGTCCTCGGCACGACGACCGTTTCCTGACCCGGCCGCCGCGGGGCCGCCGGAATCCGTCCGGCGGCCCCGGGGCGATGCCGGAATCCGGCGGCCCGGAACTGCCGGGATCCGCCGGAATCGTTTCCCGCCAACGCAATCCTCCCTTGGTAGGTACCGGATCACGGTGCCGGGAGCGGAGTATTCCCAGCCACCACGTCGAATCATCACCGGCTGGAGGAGTACTTCGTGAAAACCATTTCAGGAGTCCTGTGTGGACTCGCCGCGCTCTCGGTCGCGGTCGTCGGGCTGCAGGCCCCGGCCGCCGCGGCCGCGGCGCGGACCGATCTCGGAATCACCATGCAGGCGCAGCAGAAGGACCAGTGGTGCTGGGACGCCAGCGGCAACACGATCGCCGGCTATTGGGGATACTCCCTGACCCAGACCCGGTTCTGCCAGATCGCGCACAACGAATCCGGTAGCGACTGCGCCAACAACCAGGGCTACCTGTCCGACCAGCAGCGCGTGTTCCGCTACCTCGGCTTCACGAACGTCGGCACGTACAACTCGGGCGGCCAGACGCTTTCCTTCACCGGCGTCAAAACCCAGATCGACGCCGGACAGCCGGTCGGCACCCGCATCGGCTGGCGCTCCGGTGGCGGCCACATGCACGTGCTCTACGGATATGACAATTCGAGCGGCACCACCCGGGTCGAATACGGCGACCCGTGGCCGAACAACAGCCGCTACAACTCGATGAACTACGACACCTACCGCTCGAACAGCCAGTTCCAGTGGACCCACACGCTGTACGGGATCGAGGGATGAGCATGCTGCGGAAAGTGCTGGGCGTGGCCGTGCTGGCCGGTGCCGTGATGCTCACCACGGACGGCGCCGCGAGCGCCGCGGACGGGCCCACCGGCGCGCCGACCGCCGCCGACACCGCCGCCATCGGCCAGGTCACGGGCGGCGCGGCCACCCTCGGCCGGCTCGCGACGACGAAGTTCCCGGGCAGCCACGCGGCGGCCGCGGCGGCGCAGCAGGCCGCCGACCCGCGGACGCAGGTGCCGGTCTACGAGCCGACGGCGGCGTTCGTCGCCGGGAAGTCGGACGTCCCCGCCGCCCTCGCCTACGTCGCGGTCCCGGCGCGGACCGGCGACGGCACCGCCGCGACCGTCTGGGCGGAGCGCCAGGGCGCGGCGTGGACCGTCGTCAACGTCGCGTCCGGCGACTACGAGCGGCAGTACGGCCAGGCCGCCGCCGGCGGCTACCTCCTGCACGAGCCCCAGGTCAACGCCTGGTACGCGGTGCACGGCGACGTCGTGACGGTCCTGGACGGCTCGGTCACCGGCCTGGCCGCGGGCACGAAGGTGTCCCTCCAGGACTACCGCACGGCGCTGCACGGGCGGTACGCGGACAAGCTGCCGGGCTCGGCCTACGACCGCGAAGGCGCGGGCGGCGGGTACGGCGGCCGCGAACGCGCGGTGCCCGCGGCGGACCCCGGCGACGGGCCGGCGCTGCCGATCGCGCTCGGCGGTGTCCTCGTGCTGATGGCGGGCGCGGCCGTGGTGCCGCGGCTGCGGCGCCGGTAGGACGGCGAGGGGCACGCCGGCGCGTCCGGCGTGCCCCTTGGCAGCCGATCATGACCGGGTCACAATGCGCCATGCCCGTTTCGCCCGGTGCGCCGCCGGAAGCGGCGCGCCCGGGGTTGAGCGCGTCGGACCTCGCGCTGGTGGAAGCGCTCCAGCGCGACCCGCGGGCGCCGTGGACGCGCATCGCCGCCGCCGTCGGCACCGACGCGACCACGGCGGCCCGCCGCTGGGAGCGGCTGCAGGCCGCCGGGCTGGCCTGGCTCACCGCCTACTGCACCCCGCCGACGACCACGGTCGGCTACGTCGACCTCGCCTGCCGGCCGGACTCGCTGAGCGCACTGACCCGCGAGCTGTGCGGCTGGCCGTCGGTGTTCAGCGTCGAGCGCACGACGAGCCGGTTCTCGCTGTTCCTCGGCTTGTCCGCCCGCGATCTCGACGCGCTGGACGCGCTGGTCACCGGCCGCATCGGCGCCCTGCCCGGGGTGCGGGAGGTCCGCTTGGCCGTCGCGACCCGCGTCTACCGGGAGGGCAGCGGCTGGCTGGTGGACGCGCTCGCCCCCGAACAACGCGCGGTGCTGGACGACACCGCGGTGCAGGCCCGGCTGGTCGTGCCGCAGCAGTGGAACGACCGGGGCCTGCGCGCGCTGGTGGAGTCGCTGGGCGAGGACGGGCGGCGCAGCTACGCGGTGCTGGCCCGGGACTGCGGGATGAGCGAGTCGGCGGTGCGGCGCACGCTGGCGCGGATGCTGCGCAACCACGAACTCGACTTCCGGTGCGACATCGCGCACGTCCCGGCCGGCTGGCCGGTGATCGCGGGCTACCGCCTCGACACCCGCGCGACGGACCTCGACCGCGCCGGGACGGCGATCGCGCAGCTGCCGGAGACCCGGCTCGCCGCGGCGGTGGTCGGGGAGGGCAACCTCGTCGTGTCGGCGTGGCTGCGGGTACCGGCCGACTGCCCGGCCTACGAGACGCGGCTGGCGGAAGCCGCCCCCGGTGCGCGGGTCCTCGACCGCGCGATCACGCTGCGGATGCCGAAGCGGATGGGCCGGTTGCTCAGCCCGCACGGCCTCGGCGGCCCGCACCAGGCGATCATCCCGGCCCGCTGAAGTATCGTCGGCCGGGCCGGCCCCGGGGGAGGATCATGAACCTGCGCGACACCCTGCACCGCTACGTCGACGACGGCACGCTGCCCGGGGCGGTGGCGATCGTGGACCGGGGCGGCCGGCGGGAGGTCGTCGCCGCCGGCTCGGTCGACGCCGAGGGCAGCCGCCCGATGGCCGAAGACACGCTGTTCCGGTTCGCGTCCATCACCAAGCCCATCACCGCGGCCGCGGTGCTGGTGCTGGTGGACGACGGCCGGCTCGCCCTCGACGACCCGATCGGCCGCTGGCTGCCCGAGCTGGCCGAGCCGAAGGTCGTGCGGACGCCGTCGGGCCCGCTCGACGACGTCGTCCCGGCGAAGCGGCCGATCACGGTGTTCGACGTCCTCACCGGCCAGGCCGGCTGGGGCTTCCCGTCGGACTTCACGCTCCCGGCCGTGCAGGCGCTGCTCCCCGTGCAAGGCGACGGCCGGGAGGTGCAGAGCTTCCCCGAGCCCGACGTCTGGCTCGCGCGGCTCGCCCGGGTGCCCCTCGTCCACCAGCCCGGGGAAGCCTGGCTGTACGACACCTGTTCCACGATCCAGGGCCTGCTCGTCGCCCGCGCGTCCGGACAGTCCTTCCCCGAGTTCCTCGCCGAACGGATCTTCGCCCCGCTGGGCATGACCGACACCGGTTTCGTGGCCGCACCCGGCCGGTCTACGGCCTTCTACAAGAAGACCGCCGGTGGCCTGGTGCTCGCCGATCCGCCGGACGGCCAGTGGCGCACGATGCCGGCGCTGCCGCTCGGCAACGGCGGCCTCGCCGGGACGGCGGGCGACTGGGTCGCGTTCGGCCGCATGCTGCTGGCCGGTGGCGCCGGCGTGCTCACCCCCGAGGCCGTCCGGCTGATGACCACCGACCACACCACCGCGGCGCACCGCGAGATCGGCGCGCTCTTCCTCGAAGGCCAGGGGTGGGGGATGGGCGGCGCGGTGGACATCGCCGTCACCGAGCCTTGGCACGTCCCGGGCCGGTACGGCTGGGTCGGCGGCACCGGCACCACCGCCCACGTCGTCCCGGCCACCGGCACGGTGGCCGTCCTGCTCACCCAGGTCGGCGAGGACAACCCCGTGCCGCCGCGCTGGATGCGGGACTTCTGGCACGCGGCGGCCGCGTAGGGTTCGAGACGAAGATCGGGCGCGCGGAAGGACACATGCGGGTGGGCGAGTCGAACTGGGCCGGGAACCTCACGTACGGCGCGGACGCGGTGACGACCCCGCGGACGGTCGACGAGGTGCGGGCCGCCGTCGCGGCCGCGACGCACGTCAAAGCCCTCGGGAGCCGGCACTGCTTCAACGACATCGCCGACTCCCCGGGCGGGCTCCTGCTGGACCTGAGCGCCCTCGACGCCGGAGTCGAGATCGGCGACGGCACGGTGACGGTCGGCGGGTCGGCCCGCTACGGCGACTTCGCGCAGCAGCTGCACAACGCGGGGTTCGCGCTGTCGAACCTGGCGTCGCTGCCGCACATCACGGTGGCGGGCAGCGTCGCGACCGGCACCCACGGCTCCGGGCGGCGGCAGCCGGGTCTCGCCGCGGCCGTCTCCGGCCTCGAGCTGGTCACCGCCGACGGTGAGCTGCGGACCTTCACCCGAGAAGACGCCGAGTTCCCCGGGCTGGTCGTCGGGCTCGGCGCGTTCGGCGTCGTCACCCGGCTGACCCTCGACGTGGTGCCGGCGTTCGACGTCCGCCAAGACGTCTTCGACGACCTGCCGTGGGAAGTCGCGGACGAGCACTTCGACGAAATCGAAGACGCCGGCTACAGCGTCAGCATGTTCACGAACTGGGCGAACGACGCGATCGACCAGGTGTGGATCAAGAGCCGCGCCGACGAGTTCACCGAACGCGCCGGCCTGTTCGGCGCGGTGCCCGCCGACGGGCCGCGCCACCCGGCGCACGCCGCCGGCATCCCGGCGGACAACTGCACGCCCCAGCAGGGGGTGCCGGGCCCGTGGCACGAAAGGCTCCCGCACTTCGCGCTGGCGTTCACCCCGAGCGTCGGGGACGAGCTGCAGTCGGAGTACTTCGTGCCCCACAGCGCGGCGACCGCCGCGATCCGGGCGGTCCGCGAAATCAGCGACCTCGTCGCGCCGCTGCTGCTGGTCTCGGAAATCCGCGCGATCGCGGGCGACGACCGCTGGCTGAGCCCCTGCCACGGCGGCGACCGGGTCGCCCTGCACTTCACCTGGCAGCCGCGGCAGCCCGAGGTGGAGGCGGTGCTGCCGGTCCTCGAGGAGCGCCTGGCCCCGTTCGGTGCGCGTCCGCACTGGGGCAAGCTCTTCCACGGCATCCCGGCGGAGTACCCGCGGCTGGGCGAATTCCGGGCGCTGGCGGAGAGGCTGGATCCGCGGGGCAAGTTCCGCAATCCCTTCCTGAGCCGCAACGTTTTCGGCGGCTAGCCCGCCGGAGTGAGCTGGTCGCCCGTCGGTCAGGCCGACGGCGGGGCCGTGGTGGCGCGGACGATGAGGTGGGTGTCCAGCACCTGGGTCGTGTGCTCGTCGGCCTCGCCGTCGAGCAGGCCCAGCAGGATCGTCACCGCCGCGCGGCCTGCCGCCTCCGTGGGCATCGCGATCGTCGTCAGCGGGGGTGCCGAGATCGCCGCGAAGACCAGGTCGTCGAAGCCCACCAGGCTGACCTCGTCCGGCACCGGCACCCCGCGGGCGTTCAGCCGCGCCAGCGCGCCGAAGGCGACCAGGTCGTTGTAGGCGACGATCGCCGTCACGTCCGCCGCCAGCGCCAGGTCCGCGCCTTGCAGGCCGCCCTCGAACACCGGCGGGAACGGGCCGAACTCGACCACGTCGGTGCCGTGCTTCTGCGCGGTCTCCGCCAGGCCCAGCCTGCGGGTCTGGTTCGCCCACGACGCCCGCGGACCGCCGAGGTAGGCGCACCGGCGGTGGCCCAGCGCGGCCAGGTGCTCGATCGCCTGGCGCATCCCGTCCGCGGCGTCCATCACGATCGACGGGATGCCGGGGACCTCCCGGTTGAGCAGCACCAGGGTGGTCTGCCCGGCGAGCGCGCGCAGCTGGTCGTCGGTCATGCTCGGGCTGCACAGCACGACGCCGTCGACCTGCTTGGCCATCCGGCGGACGAGGTTCTGCTCCATCGCCGGGTCCTCGTCGCTGTTGGCGAACAGCACCGCGATGTCGTCTTGGCGCGCGCGGGCCTGCACGCCGTTGAGCACCCCGGTGAAGAACGGGTTGCCCAGGTCGGAGACCACGATCCCGATGTGCCCGGTGCGGACCGCGGGCCCCGGCTGCGGCGTGCCGGCCGCGTGGTAGCCCAGCTCGTGCGCCGCGGCCAGCACCCGGGTGCGGGTCTGCTGCCGGACCAGGTCGGGGGACGTGAACGCCCGCGAGACGGTCGAGATCGACACGTTGGCCCGGCGGGCGACGTCGTGAATCGTCACGGTCACGGCTACTCCTCGGCAGGCTCCGACAACATCATGGAAACTCCCCGAGTGCGTTGTCAACAAATCCTGCAAACGGTCTTCAGGACTTGCAGACGGAAGTGGTCTATTCCAGTAAGCGCTATCTCGAAACACGGGCAGCCGTTCGGACCATCGGCGATTCGACTATTTCGACGCCACCGTCCTGATGATTGACACGTTTGTCGCGCACGCCCTACGGTGGCGACCGGAAGTTTCTCCCAAAGCCTGACCCATTCGTCAGTTCCGCGCGGGCGCCCCATCGGGCCCGCCGATCGGAGATCCATGTCGGGGAGCCGGAGCCGCACCGTGGCGGACCCGCCGAGGGTGGCGGTCGTCGGCACGTCCGGCTACGCCTTCAGCTACCTGCACCGGGCGCGGATCCTGCACGACGAAGGGCTGGTCCGGTTCGCCGGCATGGCCGACATCCGGCCCCCGTCGGCCGCCGCCGGCGCGCTGCTGCCCCCGGGCGGCACCGCGCACGCGAGCGTCGACGACCTGCTCCGCCGCTGCCGCCCCGACATCACCGTGGTCGCCACGCCGCCGCACGCGCACGTCCAGACCGGCGCCGCGGTGCTGCGGGCGGGCAGCGACCTGCTGCTGGAGACCCCGCCGGTGCTCGACCTCGACGGCTTCACCACGCTGTCGCGGCTGGCCGCGGAGACCGGCGCGGCCTGCCAGACCGGGTTCCAGAGCTTCGGCTCCCCGGTGCTGCCCGTCCTCCGGGCGGCGATCGCGGCCGGCCGGCTCGGCCAAGTCACCGGGGTCGGCGCGGCCGGGGCGTGGATCCGCACCGACGCCTACTACCGCCGCAACCCGTGGGCCGGGCGCCGCTGGCTCGACGGCGAGGCCGTCGTCGACGGCGCCCTGACCAACCCGTTCTCGCACGCCGTGGCCACCGCGCTGCTGGTCGGCGGGGTCGCCGGGCGCGACCCGGCGGAGATCGCGCTCGAGCTCTACGGCACCCGCGACATCGAGGCCGACGACACCGCGTGCCTGCGGATCCGGTTCGGCGACGGACCCGAGATCGTCGTCGCCGCTTCGCTGTGCGCCGAGCAGGACCACGAGCCCTACGTCGTGGTGCACGGCGAGCGCGGCCGCGCCAAGTTCTGGTACAAGAGCCACCGCCTCGAACTCGACGACGAGCGGTTCCACCTCGGCGAACCGGCGGACCTGCTGCGCAACCTGATCGCCCACCGGCTCGACCCGGACGGCGTGCCGTTGCTCGCGCCGCTGGCCGGCACCCGGGCGTTCGCCTCGGTGGTCGAAGCGGTGCGGGACGCGCCGTCGCCGTCGCGGATCCCGGCGGGCTGGATCCGCACCGTGGGCGAAGGAGCGAGCCGGCACCCGGTCGTGCGGGGGATCGGCGAAGAGGTCGCCGTCGCCGCGGACCGGCTGGCGTTGTTCTCCGAAATCGGCGTCCCGTGGGCGAGTGCCGCGCGACGACCGTCGGGCGGCGCGGCCGCCGAACGCACCGGATAACGCGCACCGGTGCGCACCAGCGCTGGCAGCCCGGTCGTCGCCGCCGTTGCTGTAAGCGCTTTCTCGGCGTGTCCGCTGAACAGCGAAGACGTTGGTACGCAAGGGGTATTGCCGCCGTTTGCCCGTTGACACCGGTGTGGCGCACTGCCTACCGTGAGCGCGCTGACAGCGTTTTCAGAAAAGTGCTGACCGGCTGAGGACGGAGAGTTCGATGGGGCGGACAACTGAGCGTAGGACCAAGGGGCGAGGTGTCGCCGCGCTGGCCGTGGTGGTCCCGCTGCTGCTGACCGGGGTGGCCGCCTGCGGCCCGGACTCCGGTGGCGGCGGCGACGTGACCATCAACTTCGTCTGGTGGGGCAGCGACGGGCGAGCGAATCTCACGAAGAAGGCCGTCGAGCTCTTCCAGCAGAAGAACCCGAACATCAAGGTGCAGACGTCGTTCTCGGCGTACGCGGCCTACTGGGAGAAGCTGGCGACGCAGACGGCCGGGGGCAAGCCGCCGGACGTGCTCAACGTCGACAGCCGCTACCTGGCCGAATACGGCGGCCGCAACGTCCTGGCCGACCTGAACTCCGGCGCGGGCAAGGCGATCTCCCTCGCCGACGTCAACCCGGAGCTGGCGGCCACCGGCGTCTACCAGGGCAAGCGCTACGCCGTGCCGTGGGCGCAGAACACCCCGGCGATGATCTACGACCCGGCGGCGTTCACGGCGGCCGGCGGCGACCCGGCGAAGGGGATGACCTGGGACCGGTTCGCCGAGGTGGCCCAGAAGGTCGGCACGGCGGGCTCGGTGCGCGGGGTCACCGACTTCGGCATCCTCGACACGACGCTCGAGATCTGGCTGCGCCAGCAGGGCAAGCAGTTCTACACCCCCGAGGGCAAGCTCGGCTTCACCGCCGGCGACCTGCGCAGCTACTGGCAGCTGGCGAGCAAGTTCCGCGAGACCAAGGCCGCTTCGCCCGCCGACGTCACGGCGTCCTACAACACCTCGCCCGAGCAGGCCCCGCTGGGCAAGAAGCTGACCAGCTCGGAGTTCGCCTATGACAACCTGCTGCCGGCGTACCAGAAGGCGAACGGCAAGCCGCTGAACGTGGCGCCGTACCCGACCGGCGCGAACGGCGACACCGGCCAGTACCGGCGGCCGTCGATGTTCCTGTCCGTGTCCGCGCGCAGCCAGCAGCAGGAGGCGGCGGCGAAGCTGGTGGACTTCCTGGTCAACGACCCCGAGGTCGGCAAGATCGTCGGCACCGACCGCGGCCTCGCCCCGAACCTGAAGGTCCGCGCGCAGCTGGCGTCGTCGGCGAAGGGCAACGACAAGACCCTCTACGAGTACGAAGCCGCGCTCGAACCGAAGCTCGGGGCCGCGCCGCCGGTGCCGCCGAAGGGCGCCGGCGCCATCCAGAAGCTGCTGCAGCGCACGTACGAAGAAGTCGCGTTCGGCCGGATGAGCATCGACGACGCGGTCAACCGGTTCATGACCGAAGCCCAGAAGGGACTGTCCTAGCCGATGACGACCCTGCGCACGCCGGACCCCCCGGTCGCGCCCCCGGCGCCCGCCGCGCGCGGCCGCCGGGGCCGGCCGGCCGGGCACCGCCGCAAGAGCCAGCCGGAGGCGTTCGCCTTCCTGACCCCGTGGCTGCTCGGCGCGGTGGCGCTGACCGTCGGCCCGATGGTGGTCTCGCTGTACCTGTCGTTCACCGACTACGACATGTTCACCGCGCCGAAGTGGGTCGGCTTCGGCAACTTCGCGCACATGTTCACCGGCGACGACCGCTACCTGCAGTCGGTGAAGGTGACGCTGATCTACGTGCTGGTCTCGGTGCCGCTGAAGCTGACGGTGTCGCTGCTGGTGGCGATGCTGCTGAACACCCGCCGCGGCGCCAACGGCTTCTACCGGGCGGCGTTCTACGCGCCTTCGCTCCTTGGCGCGAGTGTCGCGGCAGCCCTGGTGTGGCGGGCGCTGTTCATGGGCGGCGGCCCGGTGAACGAGGTGCTCGCGTCCTTCGGCTGGCACACCCCGAGCTGGGTCGACGACCCGCGGTTCAGCCTCGCCTCGATCGTGCTGCTGGGCGTCTGGCAGTTCGGCGCGCCGATGGTGATCTTCCTGGCCGGGCTCAAGCAGATCCCGGCGGAGCTGCACGAGGCGGCCGCGATCGACGGCGCGGGCGCGTTCCGCCGCTTCCGCCACATCACGCTGCCGATGCTGTCGCCGGTGATCTTCTTCAACCTGGTGATGGAGGCGATCCACGCCTTCCAGGCGTTCACCCCGGCGTTCGTCATCGGCGGCGGCCGCGGCGGCCCGGCCGACGCGGACCTGTTCTACACGCTCTACCTGTTCGAGGTCGGCTTCCAGGACTTCCGGATGGGCTACGCGTCCGCGATGGCGTGGGTGCTGCTGGTGGTCATCGCGATCGTGACGGCGATCGTGTTCCGCACCGCGAAGCTCTGGGTGTTCTACGACGATGCGGAGGAGAAGAAATGACCGCGCTGCCGCGCACGGCGCGGTCGTTCGGCTGGCACGTGCTGTGCCTGGTCATCGTCGCCGTGGTGCTCTACCCGCTGGTGTGGCTGGCGTTCGCGTCGGTCAAGCCCCCGGACGAGATCCTCTCCCGGCTGGCGCTGCTGCCCAGCAGGTTCGTCTTCGACGGCTACACGAAGGGCTGGGAAGGCGCGGCGGACGTCGGGTTCGGCCGCTTCTTCCTCAACTCGTTCCTGGTGGCCGGCCTCTCGGTGGCGGCGAACGTGCTGTCGTGCTCGCTGGCCGCGTTCGCGTTCGCCCGGCTGAAGTTCCGGTTCCGGGGCGCGCTGTTCGCGTTCATGATCACCACGCTGATGCTGCCCTACCACGTCACGCTGATCCCGCAGTACGTGATCTTCCAGCAGGCCGGGCTGGTCAACACCTTCGTCCCGCTGATCCTGCCGAAGCTGCTGGCCACCGAGGCGTTCTTCGTGTTCCTGATCGTGCAGTTCATGCGGGGCATCCCGCGCGAGCTCGACGAAGCGGCCCTCATCGACGGCTGTTCGGTCTACCGGACGTTCTGGCACGTCGTGCTGCCGCTGTCGAAACCGGCGCTGGTCACCACGTCGATCTTCACGTTCATCTGGACGTGGAACGACTTCTTCACGCAGATGGTGTACCTGAACGACACGGAGAAGTTCACCGTGCCGCTGGGCTTGCGGCTGTTCGTCGACACCAGCAGCGAGTCGAACTTCGGCGCGATGTTCGCGATGTCGGCGCTCGCGCTCGTCCCGATCGTGCTGTTCTTCCTCGCCTTCCAGCGCCTGCTGGTCGAAGGCGTCAGCACCAGCGGCCTGAAGGGGTGAACCGATGCGGACGCTGAAGCGATCGACAGAGTGGCGAACCGGGCTCGGTGACTTTTCGGACTGCCTGCTGGCGGGGTTGCTCGTCGCGCTCGCGTCGGTCCCGGTGGTGACCGCGGTCCCGGCGTTCGTCGCGGGCTGCCGCCTGCTCGACCGGACCCGCCGCGACATCGGCGGTCCACTGTGGACGACGTTCTGGGCGGACTTCCGCGAGGCGGCCGGGGGAGGGGTGCCCTTCGGACTGGGGTGCGTCGCCGCGGTGGTGCTGTTCGGGGTGGATCTGGCGGTGGTGGCTTCGATGCCGGGCTCCGGGGCGCTGCGGGTGGCGTTGTGGCTGCTGGCGGTGGCGGGCACGGTGGTGGCGCTGCGCACCTGCGAGCTGGTGGCCACCGGCGGCGGTTCGGCCGGGCGCCGGGAGACCGGGGCGCCGCTGCCGGGCGGGCGCGCCTGGCTCCGGGCCGCGGTGGCCGCGGCGCGGGAAACCGCCGCCGCGCCGGCGAGAGGCCTGCTGCTCGCCGTCGCCGCCGGTCTCGCCGTCCTGCTCGTCTGGATGCTGCCGATCCTCGCCCTCGTGGTGGCCGGGCCCCTCGCCTTGGCCGCGGTCGCGACCGGCGGCCGCCGATGACGCCGGAGGTGGTCGTCTTCGGCATGGCCGGCTACGCGGGCCAGCACCTGCGCCGCGCCCGCGCCCTGCACGACCGCGGCGAGCTGGTGCTGGCCGGCGCCTGCGACATCCGCGAACCCTCTCAAGAAGCTCGCGCCTTGCTGCCCGAAGGGGCGGTGATCACCCGGGACGCGGCCGAGTTGCTCGCTCGCACGACCCCGGACATCGCCGTGGTGGCCACCCCGCCGCACACTCACCTGCCGCTGGCGAAACTCGCGCTCGCCGCCGGCTGCCACCTGCTCGTCGAGAAACCGCCGGTGCTCGACCTCGCGGCCTTCGGCGAACTCGCCGACCTGACCCGCGGCCGCGCCTGCCAGACCGGGTTCCAGAGCTTCGGCTCCGCCGCGGTCCCGGTCGTGCGGGCGGCGATCGAGGCCGGGGAGATCGGCACGGTCACCGGGGTCGCCGCCGCGGGGGCGTGGATCCGGCGGGACCGGTACTTCGCGCGTGCCGAGTGGGCCGGCCGCCGCCGGGTCGGCGGGCAGCCCGTCGTGGACGGGGCGCTGACCAACCCCTTCGCGCACGCCGTCGCGACCGCTCTGCTGGTCAACGGCACCGCCGAGGTCCTGCCGGACCGGACCGCCGTCGAGCTGTACCGGGCCCGGGACATCGAGTCCGACGACACCGCCTGCGCACGGCTGAGCTTCGCCGGGGCGCCGGACGTCGTCGTCGCGGCCACGCTCGACGCCGAGGCCGACCACGACCCGTACGTGCTGGTCCACGGCACCGAAGGCCGGATCCGCTGGCACTACAAGACCGACCTCGTGGTCGTGGGGGACGCGAAAACGCCGGTCGGGCCGCCGCGGGACCTGCTGGCCAACCTCGTCGCGCACCTCCGCGACGGCGAGCCGCTGCTGGCCCCGCTGGCCGCCACCCGCGCGTTCACCGCGCTGGTCGAGGCGGTCCGCGACGCCCCCGAACCGCTGCCGCTGCCCACCGAGTGGGTCCACGCCGTGGACACCGGTCCCGATCGGCACTTCGTCGTGCCGGGCGTCGACCGTGCCGTCGACACCGCGGCCGAGCGGCTCGCGCTCTTCTCCGAACTCGCCCTGCCCTGGACCGGCGCCGCTTTACCGGAACGAGAGAGGTGATGGCGGTGCGACGCCACGCGATCGTCGGCCTGGGCTCCCGGGCCCAGCTGTTCGCCCGGGCCCTGGCCACGTCGCCGCGGGCCGAGCTCGCGGCTTTCTGCGACCACAACGAGACCCGCATGCGGGTCCACAACGACTGGCTGGGCACGGAAATCCCCGGCTACCGGCCGGCCGACTTCGCCGCGATGCTGGCGAAGGAACGCATCGACGTCGTCGTGGTGTGCACGCCGGACCACACGCACGCGGACTACGTCGTCGCCGCGCTGGAGGCCGGCTGCGACGTCGTCACGGAAAAGCCGATGACCACCGACGTCGAGGGGGCACGGCGGATCCTGGCGGCCCGGCGCGAGACGGGCCGCTCGGTGCGGGTCGCCTTCAACTACCGGTACAACCCGGTGCACCGCCGGGTGCGGGAGCTGCTGGCCGGCGGCGCGATCGGGGCGGTCGGCTCGGTCGAGTTCAGCTGGCTGCTCGACACCGCGCACGGCGCCGACTACTTCCGCCGCTGGCACCGGGACAAGGCGAACTCCGGCGGCCTGCTCGTGCACAAGTCCGGCCACCACTTCGACCTCGTCAACTGGTGGCTCGGTAGTGGCCCCGAGACGGTCTTCGCGCTGGGCCGGTTGTTCTTCTACGGCGACGAAAGCGGCCACCGTACGGCCGGCGACCGGTTCGCGCTGGACCTCGAAGCCTCGCCCAAGCTGCGCGCGCTCTACCTCGACGCGGAGCGGGAAGACGGCTATGTCCGGAACCAGGACGTGTTCGCGCCCGGCGTCACCATCGAAGACGACCTGTCGGTGCTCGTGCGCCACCGCGGCGGGGCGGTGCTGAACTACCACCTGCACGCGTATTCGCCGCGGGAGGGCTACCGCGTCGCGTTCTCCGGGAGCGAAGGGCGGCTGGAACTGGACGTCCGGGAGAACGAGCACGCGTCCGGCGCCGAGCCGGTGCCGAAGCGGGGGCGTGCCCGGCTGACCGTGCAACGACTCTGGGAGCCGCCCGAGGTCGTGCTCGACCAGGAGCTGGGCGACGGGCACGGCGGCGGCGACGAACGGATGCTCGCCGAGCTGCTCGGGGACGCCGAACCGGACGCGCTCGGCTGCGCGGCCGATCACGACGCCGGCCTGCAGGCGCTGCTCACCGGGCTGGCCGCGAACCGGTCCCTGGAAACCGGCCGGTCCGTGTCCGTCGAGGAGCTGCTGGGGGAGATCGGGGACCCGGCGTGAGCCGGGCCGCGGTGGGGGACGGCACGCCGGCGGTGACCGAGGAGGGTGACGGCCGGGTGTGCGTGCGCCTCGGTGACGTCGTGCTGGCCGAGTACGTCGTCGAGCCGCCGACGCCGGCCGGGGATTCGCCCAAGCCGTACCTGCACCCGCTGCGCACCACCGCGGGGGAGATCGTCACGGCGGTCCGGCCGCACGACCACACCTGGCACAACGGCCTGCAGTTCACCATGGCCCACCTCTCGGGCGAGAACTTCTGGGGCGGGCGCACCTACGTGCGCGGCCGCGGCTACACCCCGCTCGACAACAACGGCACCATCGGCCACGTCCGCTGGGAAAGCATCGACGAGGCCGGCGGGCACTGCGAACTGCGGCACGAGCTGGCCTGGCGCACCGCGGCCGGCCGGCGCTGGCTCACCGAACACCGGACGCTGCACTTCGGCGACGTCTCGCTGCGCGGCGGGCACTGGACGCTCACCTGGTCCAGCCGGCTGCGCAACACCAGCGGCCACGAGCTGCGGTGGGGGAGCCCGGTCACCGAAGGGCGGGACACCGCCGGCTACGGCGGGCTGTTCTGGCGCGGGCCGCGCTCGTTCGTCGGCGGCACGGTCCGGACGTCGGACGGGAAGGCCGCGGCCGAGGCGATGGGGCACCGGGCGCCGTGGCTCGCCTTCACCGGCCAGCACGACGAAAGCCTGCGGACCTCGACGCTGCTGTTCGCCGACAGCCCGGGGAACGCGGCCCACCCGACGGCCTGGTACGTCCGCGCCGAGCCGTTCCCCGTGGTCAGCTTCGCCGCGACCTACCACCGGCCGTGGCTGCTCGAACCGGGCGAGGAACTGACCCTGACCCACCACGTCGTCGTCATCGACGGCACCCCGGACGCCGCCGGGCTCGCCCGGCTCGCGAAGCGGGTGCTCACGAGACAGGACACCGACTAGAGGAGCCGACATGCGCTGGAAAGCTTTCGCGGGGTGCCTCGCCCTGCTCGGATTGACGCTCACCGCCGCACCCGCCCAGGCCCACGGCCGCGATCCCGGCCGGGTGGTGCTCGGTGCGCACGACGGCTGGGCCGCGGCGACCACCGGGACCACCGGCGGCTCGGCCGCCGCCCCCGGCGACATCCACACGGTGACCAAGCGCTCCGAACTCGCGGCCGCACTGGCGGCGAACCCGGGCGCCCCGAAGATCATCTACGTCCGCGGCACCGTCGAGGGCAATGTGGACGCCGCCGACCGGCCGGCGAGCTGTGAAAGCTTCGCCGACCCGGCCTACAGCCTCCCGGCGTACCTGGCGGCGTACGACCCGGCGACCTGGGGGAGAGTGCCGCCGTCGGGACCGCTTGAGGAAGCCCGCGCTCGGTCGCAGGCCAACCAGGCGAAGCAGGTCGTCCTCGACGTCGGCCCGAACACCACGATCGCCGGGCTCGGCGGGCACGCCGTGCTGCACGGGCTCACCCTGCGCGTCACCGGGGACAACGTCATCCTGCGGAACCTGCACTTCGCCGACGCCCACGACTGCTTCCCGCAGTGGGATCCCCTCGACACCGCCGACGGGAACTGGAACTCCGAGTACGACAACCTCGACCTGGTCGGCGCGACGCACGTCTGGGTGGACCACAACGAGTTCAGCGACGGCGGCAACGACCAGCAGCCGTCCTACTACGGGCGCAAGTACGAGGTCCACGACGGGCTGCTCGACATCGTGAACGGCTCGGACCTGGTCACGGTGTCCTACAACCGGCTGCACGACCACGACAAGACCATGCTGATCGGCAACACCGACAAGCCCACCTACGACGTCGGCAAGCTGCGGGTGACGTTGCACCACAACCTGTTCTCCGAGATCGGGCAGCGCGCGCCCCGGGTGCGGTACGGCCAGGTGCACGTCTACGACAACCTCTACCTGGTGCAGGATCCGGCCGCCTACACGTATTCCCTCGGCGTGGGCGTGCAGTCCCGGATCTACGCGGAGAACAACTTCTTCCGCGTCCCGGCCGGGCTGTCCCTGGGGCAGCTGGTGCACTACTGGAAGGGAACCGTCCTGCACGCGACCGGCACGCTGGTGGCGCAGGGCAACCAGTGGCCGCGGCCGGTCGACCTGCTGGCCGAATACAACGCGGCCAACGACCCGGACCTCGGGGCGGACGTCGGCTGGACGCCGAGCCTCGTCGAACGCCTCGACCCCGCCTGGGCGGTTCCGGCGCTGGTGCTCGCCGGTGCCGGTCCCGGCCGCTGAAACCTTCGACAGTTTCGGCGTTTCTGGCGGTGGTTTCTGGCCGTGTTTTCTGAAAACGCGCTGCCGGCGGCGACCATCCGGGCGACATGCGCGGCGCTGCGGCGAACGACATTGACACGGCCTGGCCGCAACCCGAAACTCGGGGGCGAGAAAGCGCTTTCACAACCCGGTCGGACGTTTTCCATCAGCGCCGATTGAAGCTCAAGACCAGGGAGTGACGAAATGATTCCCCCAGCAATGTCCCGGATCGTCCGGGTGGCGGCGGTCGCCGCGCTCGTGGTTTCGGCGGCGGTCGGCACCGGCGCCACCGCGTCGGCCGCCTCGTGGCCGAACCCGGGCACCAGCGTGCCGGTACCGAAGACGATCAAGGTCACCAGCGGCACCTACGACGGCGGCCTCAAGCGGTTCTACGGCACCGGCGACCTCGGCACCGGCGGCCAGAGCGAGGACCAGGGCCCGATCTTCGAGCTCGCCAACGGCACCACGCTGAAGAACGTCGTGCTGGGCAACCCCGCCGCCGACGGCGTGCACTGCCTCGGCACCTGCACGCTGCTCAACGTCTGGTGGGAGGACGTCGGCGAAGACGCCGCGACGTTCAAGGGCACCTCCGCTTCCCAGACGATGACCATCGACGGCGGCGGCGCGCGCAAGGCGTCGGACAAGGTGTTCCAGCACAACGGCCCCGGCACGATGTACATCCGCAACTTCCAGGTCAACGACTTCGGCAAGCTGTACCGCTCCTGCGGCAACTGCAAGACGCAGTACAAGCGCAACGTCGTCGTGGACAACGTCACCGCCACCGTGCCCGGCAAGGCGCTGGTCGGCATCAACACCAACTACGGTGACACCGCGAAGCTGACGAGGATCACCATCGTCGGCGACTCCAGCCGCAAGATCGAGCCCTGCACGAAGTACAAGGGCGTGACCAGCGGCGAGCCGACGAAGATCGGCAGCGGCCCGGACTCGGCGAACTGCCTCTACACCGCGGCGAACATCGCCTACCAGTAACCGACCCGCGCCGGGGGTGCCGGCCGCCGTCCGGTACCCCCGGCGCGTTCCACTCCGTGGAGGCGTCATGTTCAAGACCCTGCTCGTCGCGTCGGTGCTCGCCGGGGCGTCGCTGGCGGCCACTGCGCCGACGTCAGCGGCCGCGGCGGCGAACGTCGTCGTGGCCAAGGACGGATCCGGCAACTACACCACCGTGCAGGCCGGGATCAACGCGGTCTCGGCGGGCGGCACGATCTCGGTCAAACCCGGGACCTACCGCGAAGTGATCACCGTGCCGTCGGGCAAGACCGGGATCACGCTGCGCGGGACCACCGGAAACGCCGCCGACGTCGTCATCGACTACAACAACGCCAGCGGGACGAAGAAGCCCGACGGCTCGACGTACGGCACCTCCGGCAGCGCGACCGCGACGATCGCCGCGAACGGCTTCACCGCCACCGCGCTGACCTTCCGCAACTCCTTCGACCGCAAGGCGCACCCGGAGATCACCGACACCCAGGCGGTCGCGGTCAAGACCACCGGCGACCGGATGGTCTTCGACAACGTCACCTTCCTCGGCCACCAGGACACCCTGTACGCCGACACCGCGGCCGTCGGCACGGCCGGCCGCCAGTACTACCGCAACTGCGCGATCAGCGGTGACGTCGACTTCATGTTCGGCCGCGCCACCGCGGTGTTCGACCGGGCGACGATCACCGCGCTCGACCGCGGTTCGAGCAGCAACAACGGGTTCCTGACCGCGGCCAGCACCCGGCGGTCGAACCCGTACGGCTTCCTGATCACCGGCAGCAAGGTGGTCAGCTCGGCGGCCGGCGCGAGCTTCTACCTCGGCCGGCCGTGGCACCCGAGCGGGGACGTGGACGCCATCGCCCAGGTCCTGATCCGCGAGACGGCCCTGCCCGCGGCGATCAAGCCGGCGCCGTGGACCGACATGTCGGGCTTCTCGTGGAAGGACGCGCGGTTCTCCGAGTACCGCAACACCGGCCCGGGCGCCGGGACCGGCGCCGACCGGCCGCAGCTGCCCGCCGCGCAGGCCGGGAACTACACCGCCCAGAAGTACCTCGCGGGCGGCGACGGCTGGAACCCCGTGCACTGACCCCCCTCTCCCCGCCGTCGTGAGTGGTAAGGCGGGTTAGAACCCGCTTTACCACTCACGACAAGCTGCGGCAGACCGGGAAACCCGACGTCCGGGTCTTGACGGCCGAAGCGGGAAGGTCAACCATTTCACCCGTCAGGTGCTGTTAGCGTTAACAGCGCCTCGGATCAGCGTCGACCCCGAGGACCTTTCATGAGCCTGCGCCGCCTCCCGGCCATCGTCGCCGTCGCCGCCGCCCTGCTGAGCGCCCCCGCCGCGCAGGCCGCGACCTACCCCGACCCCGGTTACGTGACCGGGGACATCGAGGCGGTGCACGACCCGTCCATGATCCGCGCCGCGGACGGCAGTTACCTGCTCTACTCCACCGACCAGTACCTGCAGATCCGCCGCTCGACCGACCGGATCCACTTCACGAAGATCGGCTCGGTCTGGCCGAACGGCGCCCCGTGGACCACGCCCTTCACCGACCCGGCCAAGCCGGAGTACCTCTGGGCGCCGGACATTTCGTTCCACAACGGCAAGTACTACCTCTACTACGCGGCTTCGTCGCTCGGCTCCCGCAACTCGGCGATCTTCCTCGCCACCAGCACCACCGGCCTGCCCGGCAGCTGGACCAACCAGGGGATCGTCGTGCAGACGAGCACGAGCAACGACTACAACGCGATCGACCCGAACCTGTTCGTCGACTCCTCCGGCCGCTGGTGGCTCACCTTCGGCTCCTGGTGGACCGGGATCAAGATGATCCGGCTCGACCCGGCGACCGGCAAGCGCAGCACCACCGACACCGCGCTGCGCGCCATCGCCCAGCGCACCGGCAGCACGTCGGCCGAAGAAGCGCCCTACATCATCCAGCACGGCGGCTACTACTACCTGTTCGTCTCGTGGGACCTCTGCTGCCAGGGCACGAAGAGCACCTACCGCGTGATGGTCGGCCGTTCGACGTCGATCACCGGCCCGTACACCGACCGCAACGGCGTCCGGATGACCGCCGGCGGCGGCACGCAGATCCTCGCGAGCCACGGCGCCGTCCACGGCCCCGGCCACGTGGCCGTGCTGCACGACACGGACGCCGACGTGCTGATCTACCACTACTACTACTCGGACGCGACGCCGCTGACGGGCAAGCTCGGCATCAACCTCATCGGCTACGACAGCGCCGGCTGGCCCTACGTGTACTGACCCGCGGATCAAACGACCTGTACCCCGCCGATCGGAAGTCCGTCCATGCACCGGTTCCTGTCGTTCCTCCTCGCTCTGCTCGTCGCGACCGGGCTTTGTGCCGCACCGGCGCCGGCGTCGGCCGCTCCCGCTCCGAGGCCGAAGCACCAGGTCACCTTCGACAAGTACTCGCTCATGCTGGACGGCCGCCGCCAGGTGGTCTGGTCGGGCGAGTTCCACCCGTTCCGGCTGCCGAGCCCGGACCTGTGGCGCGACGTCCTGCAGAAGATGAAGGCCACCGGGTACACGGCGGTCTCGATCTACTTCGACTGGAACTACCACTCGCCGGCGCCCGGGGTGTACGACTTCACCGGCGTCCGCGACATGGACCGCGTGCTCGACCTCGCCGCCGAAGCCGGGCTGTACGTCATCGCGCGGCCCGGCCCGTACATCAACGCCGAGGTCACCGGCGGCGGATTCCCGGCGTGGCTGAGCACCCAGGCCGGCCGGGCCCGCAGCGACGCGCCGGACTACCTCGCCGCGGCCGACGAGTGGCTGTCGCGGATCGACGCGATCATCGGCCGCCACCAGTACACCGACGGCCGGGGCCCGGTGATCCTCTACCAGATCGAGAACGAGCTTTCCGCCACCGGGACCGCGCAGCGCAACTACATCGCCCACCTCCACGACAAGGTGCGGGCCGACGGGATCACCGTCCCGGTCTTCCACAACGACAAGGGCCGCAACGGGATCTGGGTGCCGCCCGGCTCCGGCGTGCCCGGCACCGTCGAAGGCAAGGTCGACCTCTACGCCTTCGACGGCTACCCCGGCGGCACCTGCCGGACCGACGCGACCCCGGGCAACCCGAACACCGCCCCGGACTGGGGGACGTACGGGCCCGGCGGGGCGAAGGGCGGCGCGAGCGCGTCGCCGAACACGCCCGGGTTCGTCGCCGAGTTCGGCGGCGGCTGGTTCGACTACTGGGGCAGCAACGGCACCTACCCGTGCACCGCGGTGCGGCAGGGACCGGGCTACGAGCGCGTCTTCTACGGCACCAACCTGGCGAACGGCCTGACCCTCCAGAACTTCTACATGACCTTCGGCGGCACGTCGTGGGGCGGGCTCCCGGCGCCGGTGGTCTACAGCTCCTACGACTACGGCGCGGCGATCGACGAAGGACGTCAGCTCCGGCCGAAGGCGTTGACGATGAAGGAGATCGGCGGGTTCCTGGCCACCGTCCCGGACTTGGCCAAACTGGACCGGGCGGCGCCGGTGACGCCGTCGTCGGCCGCGGTGAAGGTCTACCACAACGTCAACCCGGACACGGGCGTGCACTTCTACCTGCCGGTGCACTCGCCGTCGAACGCCACGACGGACGACGCGTTCACCTTCCCGCTGTCCACATCGGACGGTGACTACACCGTCCCGGTCCGGCTGACCGGGCAGGACGCGAAGTACCTGGTGGCGAACTTCGACGTCGCGGGTCAGCACCTCGTGTACTCGACGTCGGAGCTGATGGCCCAGGCCGCCGGGACCGTGCTGCTGCACGGACGGCCGGGCGAGGACGGCGAGACGGTGCTTCGGTACGCGACACGGCCGCGCGTGGACGTCCTTGCGGGGAACGTCACGACCACCTGGTCCGGCAACGACCTGCGCCTGAACTACCGCCACGACGGGCTCGCGCGCGTCCGGATCAGCGGCGGCGGCCGCCCGGCCGTCACGCTGCTGCTCGCCGACGACGCGACCGCGGACACCTTCTGGGCGGCCGGCGGCCTGCTCGTGCGCGGGCCGGACCTGGTGCGCACGGCCCAGGCCGGGTTCGTGCTGACCGGCGACACGAAGGCGCCGAGGGACCTCGAAGTGTGGGGCGCCCGCGGTCCGCTGCTGTGGTGGAACGGCGCCCCGGTGCCGGCGCGGCCGACGGCGTCGGGCAGCTTGCTGGCCTTCCGGCCGCTGCCCGGTCCCGCCGACCCGCGCCTGCCGGAGCTCACCGGCTGGCGCTCGGCGCCGGGGTCCCCGGAGGCCGGACCGGGGTACGACGACTCGGCCTGGCCGTCCGCGGACCGGACCACCACGAACAGCACCACCCCGCCGCCGGCCGGGCAGCCGGTGCTGACCGCGGACGACTACGGCTTCGGCGTCGGCGACGTCTGGTACCGCGGCCGGTTCACCGGGGCGCCGGGGGAGCAGGTCAGCCTCCGCTACGGCGGCGGGGGTGCGGGCATGCTGCAGGCGTGGCTGGACGGGCAGTACCTCGGCCAGCACGTCGTGCCGTCGGCGCTGCCCGCCCCGCCGACGACCGGCACGGCGGCGTTCACCGTCCCCGAAGGCCTGCGCGGCGACGGCCCGCACGTGCTGTCGGTGATGGTCCGGAACAACGGCCACAACGAGGACGGCGGCGTCAACGACGCCCACAAGGAAGGCCGGGGGCTCATCTCGTCGTCCCTGACCGGGGTGGCGTGGAAGCTCGAGGGCGGCACGGCGGACCCGGTGCGCGGCCCGCTGAACAACGGCGGTCTCGCGGGCGAACGCGCGGGCTGGCACCTGCCGGGCTTCCCGGACCGCGCCTGGACACCGTCGCCGGTCCCCGCTCCGGCGGCCGACCCCGGGACGACGTGGTACCGCACGACGTTCTCGCTGCGGGTCCCGCGCGACCAGGACACATCGGTGGGCCTGACGATCGGCGATCCCGCAAAGCCCCGCTCCGGCGGCCGGTACCGGGTGCTGGTGTTCCTCAACGGCTGGAACGTCGGCCAGTACATCGGGGACGTCGGGCCGCAGCACACGTTCGTGCTGCCGAACGGAATCCTCGACCCCCACGGCCGCAACAGCCTGGCCCTGGCGGTGACCAGCGACGGCGGCCCGGGCAACGGCCTGGAGAAGGTCGCACTGACGGACTTGGGCACCGCCCGCGGCGGCGTCCCGGTCCGGCCGGTGTTCTCACCGGGGTGGCGGCGCTGAGGACGTTTCGTGTCTTCGGCGACGGGGTAGAAGGGTGATCACTCGACGCTGATTTCCGTGGAAGGAGCCCCTCGATGAGCGCCGCCGACCTGTCCGCGCTGCTGCTGTCTGCGAAGACCGCGGAGCCCCGTCCGGGAACGCTGCGGGTCACGGTCACCGGCGAGATCGACATGGTGACGCGCTCACGGCTCGACGAGGAACTCGACCGCGCGGTCGCGGCGGCCCCGCGGCGGCTGGTGGTCGACCTGCTGGGCGTGGGTTTCTGCGGCGTGACGGGCATTGCGTCGCTGGGCCGCCTGCGGGCTCGCTGTGCCGATGCGGGGATCGACCTGGCGCTGAAGCCGTCCGGTGTGGTGCGGCGGGCCTTGGACCTCGCCGCGGTCGCCCCGCTGTTCCGGCTGGAAGGACGGCCGGAGCCGCAGCTCATCGCCCGGTGACGGCCGGCCCGGTGAACGTGCGCGCTTCTTCGTCCGCGGCGGCCCGCTCGCGGTCCGCGGCCGCCGGGTCGCCCGGACCCCCGCGGCGGAGCAGCGCCTCGGCGTGCCGGCGGCGCGAAAACACCACCGCGGGCCAGTGGGCCAGCGCGAGGTTGTGCCGTACCGCGGCCCGCAGGTGCGTCACCGCCCGGTCCGGGTCGCCGGCCGTGAGGGCCGTGGTCCCGAGCGGGTGGTGGACCGAGCCGAAACACGCGATGCCCAAGCTCGCCATCGCCGGCAGCTGCGCGAACGGCGCCAGCAGCTCGTGGATCCGCGCCGCCGTCGGCCGATCGTCGAGCAGGTAGGCCGTTTCCGCGGCGCCGCACAGCGAAGTCAGCCAGGTGCTCGACCGCGGCAACGCACCCAGGTCCTCGCCGCACAGCCGCGCCAGCGCGCCCGCGGCCGTGCGGCGGTCCCCGGCCGAGGCCGCGGCCACGGCGAGCGCCGCGTAGTACGAGTTGTCGATCGGGCTGAGCGTCGGTGAGTGCATCAGGCCGTCCAGCACCGGCACCAGCTCGCCGAGCCGGCCCTGGAACCACCGGATCGCCACCAGCTGCGCGCCGTACCAGCCGAGTGCGTCGAAGTCGCCGGCCGCCTGGCCGACCTCGGCGCAGGCCTGCGCCCCGGCCTCGGCCTCGCCGAACCGGCCGGCGCGGATGGCCAGCATGACCTTGAGCGCGTCGGCCACGAAGCCCGCCGCCAGGTGCTTGCGCTCGGCCAGCAGGTCGTCGAGCTCGCCGAGCCGCCGCTCGGCGTGCCGGTCGCCGGCCAGGAACAGGTCGACGGTGTCCCACAGCACGCCCATCACCAGGTCGGTGCGCCGTCCCGTGCGGCCGCTCACCCCGACCAGCTCCGTCGCGAGGGTGTACCGCAGCCGCGTGTGGTCCGGGCCGAGCAGGCAGTGGTGGGCCAGGCTCAGCGCCTCGGCGTGCGCGACCGGGTCGCCCGCCGCCCGCGTCCGCTCGGCCGCCGCGAGGACGCGGTCGTGGGTGCCCGCTTCGTAGTCCAGTTCGGCCGCGAGCCGGACCTGGAGCCGGTGACCCAGCGTGGAGCCGGGATCGACCTGCTCCAGCGCGTGCCGCAGCCGCGTCAGCAGCGACGCCGCCGCGACGGCCGTCCGGTGCTCGTGCACCCACACCCCGCCCAGGCCGAGGGCGGCGCGGGCGAGCGCGACGGCGTCCCCGGCCCGCTCGGCCCGGACGTAGGCGCTTTCGAAGTGTTCCCGGCCGGTCCGGAGGTCGCCGTCCTCGAGCAGCGCGTGTTCGCCCGCGGCGAGGGCGTCGTCGGGGGCGGTCACCACCGCCGTCGCGCGGGTGGCGAGCAGGGCCGGGTCCTGGGCGAGCACCTGACGGTGCACCTGCGCCAGCACCGGCGACGGCTCCACCCCGGCCGCGGTGATCAAGCCGTGCCGGGCCCGGCGGAACGCCTCCAGCGCGTCACTCTGCCGCCCGGCCCGGTAGAACGCCGTCATCAGCTGCGCCCACAGCCGTTCGTGGCCGGGGAACGCGGCGGTCAGCGCCTCCAGTTCGGCGATCAGCCCGGTGTCCTCGCCGATCGCGAGGTCGGCGTCGATCCGGTCCTGAACGGCGTTGTGGCGCAGCCGGTCGAGCCGCATCCCCTCCGCGGCCAGGGTTTCCACGTCGCCGAACTCCTCGTAGGCGGCGTGGCCGCGCCACAGGGCCAGCGCGGCGGTCAGCCGTTCCCGGGCGGCGGCGGGCTCCCCGGCGGCCAGCACCCGCCGTCCGTCGGTGGCGAGCCCTTCGAACCGCGCGGCGTCGAGGGCGTCGGCCGCCAGGTGCAGGACGTAGCCCGGCGGCCGGGTCACGATCGCGCCGGAACCCACCGTGCCGCGCAGCCGGGAGAGGTACGTCCGCACGGTCCGGCCGGCGTGCGCGGGCGCCTCCTCACCCCACAGCGCGCGGCCCAGCGCGGCGACGCTGACCACCCGGCCCGCCTCCGCCGCCAGCACCGCCAGCAGGGTCCGCAGGCGCGGCCCCCCGACGTCGCGCGGCTCGCCGTCCAGCCGCACTTCGAACGGTCCCAGCACCCCGAGGTCCACCCCGCCCATGCCCGCCCCTCCGCGACGCGGGTATCCCGCGCGCTTCGGCGTACAGGAGCGGGCCGCGCCGCCCGGGATACGTCCGACGCCCAAGTAAACCTCCGTCGACGAACTGTCGATCGACTGTCGACGGGCGCTGCGAGGCTCGCCCGGCGCGGACCGGGAGCGTCCGCGGCCACCGGTTCTTCGGGAGGAAGTCCATGAAACGCATGATTCGGGGTCTCGCACCGGTTTTCGCCCTCGCGGCGACGGGGGCGGCGGTGCTGGCGGGCGCGCCGGCGGCGACCGCGGCGCCGGCGCACAGCGCAGCGGTCCTCGAGGTGAAAAGCGCCACGTGGGGCCAGTTGCACGCCGGCGACTGCGAGCAGGACAACGGCACCATGGTGATCCGGTCGGACGGCACGGGTGACTGGAGCGCGACGACGCTGACGTTCCAGACGCACTCCGGCGACGTCTGGCACTCCAGCTTCGACTTCAAGACCACGGCCGGGACGCAGCTGTTCTCCGCGGGCACGTTCGACAGCCCGCGGATGAACGACGGCAACCCGCCGCCGCGCTACTTCTGGACGAAGCACTTCACTTACGACGCGTCGCTCTTCGGCGCTGTCAACATCTTCAAGACCATTCAGCACTCGAGCTGCTGACGGCGGGGTGAGAGCCGCCCCGGGTCACGGTGCGCCGGGACCCAGGGCGGTGCCCGCCACGGCCCCGCCGGGGCGGGGTTCCTTGAGTTCGACGAACATCGCGTGCGACGGCGTGCCGCCGACGTTCTCGCCCGAGTGCTCCTGGGCCGCGACCCAGCGCACCGCGCCGGCGGGCAGCTCCACGCCGACCTCACGGTCGCCGGCGGAGATCCGGCGGCTGAACGCGCTCAGCGTGACCATCACCGTGTCGGGGTGCCGGTGCGGCGCGGTCCGATCGCCGGGGACGTCCTGGTACTCCAGGACCCGCACCCGCTCGTTTTCGAAGACCACCCGGTACAGCTCGGGATTCGTTTCGGCCGGGTCACCGGTCATGGCGGCCTCCTTCGTGGGATTTGAGTACCATGATGGCATGGATGTCCCGTACGAGTCCACGGGCCGGAGCCGGCAGAAGGGGCGGACGCGGGCGGCCCTGGTCGCCGCGGCGCACGAACTGCTCGCGAACGGCGTCTCACCGACGGTCGAGGACGCCGCCGAGGCGGCCGGGATCTCCCGCACCACGTCCTACCGCTACTTCCCGAACCAGCGCGAGTTGCTGCTGGCGGCGTACCCGGAGATCCAGGACGACGCGGGCCTGCTGCCCGCGGACGCGCCCGCCGACCCGGTCGCGCGCCTCGACCTGGTGATGCGGGCGTTCATCGAATTCACGCTGCGCTGGGAGCCTCAGCTGCGCGCGCAGCTGAGGCTGTCGCTGGAGCCCGGCGCGCCGCAGCCGGTGCTGCGGCGCGGCCGGGCGATCCGCTGGATCGAGGAGGCACTGGCCCCGCTCGCGGACACGCTCGACGTCCACGCCCTGGCGGTGGCGATCCGCTCGGCGACGGGCATCGAGTCCCTGGTCTGGCTGACCGACATCGGCGGCCTCGACCGCGCCCGGGCGGCCGAGGTCCTGGCCGGTTCGGCCCGCGCGATCCTGCGCGCGGCCCTCGACCCGGCGGCTAGCTGATCGGCACCGTCGCGGTGCAGGACGCCGAGCCGTTGTCGAACGTCGCCGCCGCGGTGCCCATGGCCGTGGCCGGCAAGGTGGTGGTCGTCGGCATGGCGAAGTTCGTGTTCCCGGTCGTCGACGACGACTGCGAGTACACCGTGTGCGTCGTCGATCCGGTGCGGTACGAAATCCGCAGGGAGACCTTGCCCGCGACGTCGCCGATGTACGGCCCCGACGTGGTGTACCCGCCGACCACGCGGTAGTCGAAGCCGACGGCCTCGTAGCGCAGGGTCAACCTGCCGCTGAAGTCGCCGGCGTGGCAGAGGGCCGTCCGCTGGATGGTCGCCGCCGCCTCGGCCGTGGCCGGAACCGTCGTGCCGGCCAGCAGCGCCCCCAGCGCCACCAGCCCGGCCTGTACCGCAGTCTTCATTTCTTCCTCCCGCTGGCTTCGCCGGCATCCTGCCCGGTTCCGCTTCCGTTCCGCTTCCCTTCACGCGGTCGTGCGCACCAGCAGGACCGGGCAGGCGGCGTGGTGCAGGAGGGCCTGCCCGGTGGAGCCGAGCAGCAGCCCGGGGAACCCGCCGCGGCCGCGGTCGCCGAGAACGACCAGCTGGGCGGTGGCGCTGCGCTCGACCAGTTCCTTCCGCGGGTGCGCGTGCACGACGATCTGCTCGACCGCGACATCGCCGGTGTCGTGGGCGTCCACCCGCTCGCCGAGGAGCCGGCGCCCCGCCTCGGTGACGCACCGGGGGTCCCGGTGCGGCGGCGGGCTGTCCGCCCACGCGTGCAGGACCACCAGCGGCGCGCGGCGGGCGCGGGCTTCGGTGAGCGCGGTCGCCAGGACCCGGGCACCGGCTTCGCTGCCGTCGACGCCGGTGACCACCGGCCGGTCGGCCGCGCCGGGTTCGTCCCAGCTGTCCCCGCGGACGACGACGGTGTCGCAGCGGGCGTGGGTGCCGACCGCCGCGGCGACCGACCCCGCGAGCAGGCTGGTGAGCCGGCCGTGCCCGGTGGACCCGACGACGAGCAGCGCGGCCGACCGCGACGCCTCGATCAGGGCTTGGGCGGCGCGGTCGGGATCGAGCCGGGTGGCCGCGCCGGGGACCCCCTGCGCGGCGGCGAGCTCCTGCGCGGTCCGCAGCGCCCGCCGCCCCCGGGCGCGCAGGGCGTCGACCATCTCTTCGGGCGGCGGCACGACTCCGCCGGTGAGCAGGGCCGGCACGTCGAGGGCGTGCACGACCTCCAGCGGCGCGGCCCGCAGCCGGGCGGTCCGCGCGGCCCAGCGGACGGCATCGAGCGACTCGGCCGACCCGTCCACCCCGGCAACGATCGGCAATCCGGCGGCGGTCACCTCCAGACTGTAGGCCCGCCGCCCACCCCGGGACCGGAATTCCCCGGGCAACTCACGTACCCAGCCGGTCGGCTCGCGTACCCCGACGGTCGGCCCGCGTACCCGGAGAGTCGGCCCGCGTACCCGGAGAGTCGGCTGGACATTCACCTCGGTTCCGATCGGGCCGACCCCTCAGGACGCAGGCCGACCGTCCAGGTACGCGAGCCGACCGTCCAGGTACGCGAGTCGTCCGGCTGGGTACGCATGTTGTCCGGTCGCGGGGCGGGGCCGGGTCGGGCAAGATCTGCGGCGGTCGTTCCCCCTGACGAAGGAGCCCGATGGCGGTGCTGGCGGTGGCCGCGGCGGTGCTCGGCCTGCTCGTCGGGTCGTTCCTCAACGTCGTGATCCACCGCGTGCCGCGCGGCGAGTCGGTCGTCCGCCCGCCGTCGCACTGCCCGGGCTGCGGGCAGACGATCAAAGCCCGGCACAACGTCCCCGTCTTCGGCTGGCTCGTCCTGCGCGGCCGGTGCGCGGGCTGCGGTGCCCGGATCAGCGTCCGGTACCCGCTGGTCGAGCTCGGCACCGCCGTGCTGTTCGCGCTGCTGGCCCTGCGGCTCGACCCGCCGGACCTGCCCGCGTTCCTCTACTTCGGCGCGATCGGGATCGCCCTCGCCCTGATCGACCTCGACTGCCGCCGCCTGCCGGACGCCATCGTGCTGCCGTCGTACCCGGTCCTCGTCCTCCTGCTGACGGCGTCGGCCTGGTGGCGCGGCGACTGGTGGTCCCTGGCCCGCGCCGGGATCGGCGGCGCCGCGCTGTTCGGCTTCTACCTCGTCCTCGCCCTGGCGTACCCGGCGGGCATGGGCTTCGGTGACGTCAAGCTCGCGGGCCTCCTCGGCGGGATCCTCGCCTACCTGTCCTGGCCGGCCCTGCTCATCGGGGCGTTCGGCGGGTTCCTGCTCGGCGCGGTCGCCGGCGTCGTCGTGCTGGCGAGCGGCCGGGGCGGCCGCAAGACGGCGCTGCCGTTCGGGCCGTTCATGATCGCCGCCGCGCTGCTGGCGATCTTCGCGGCCGGCCCGCTCGGCCAGGCCTACCAGCGGCTGACCGGCCTGGCCTGAGCGGTCACCGGTTCCCCGACCAGCTCAGCACCGACACCTGACGCGCTCCCGCCGCCGGATTCGTCGGGTCACCGTCCACATAGGCCACCCGCGCCCGGGCCGACGGCGTCCCGGACGGCGCGCGACGAAGCCCTGCACGCAGAACCGGTTGCCGGAGTCGTCGCGCCGTGAGGCGTCGTTCGGGGTGGACAGGCTCAGCGGGATCAACGCGCTCCCCGCCGGACCGAGTCCGCCCGGAACCATCCACCTTGGACAGAGTGGTGGCCGTGTCGGTGAGGCCAACGGTCGTTGCGCCTTATTTGAACACGTTCAACTCTTGGGGTACCGTGAGAGCCAGCGAAGTGCGAAGGGGGATGCATGAAGATCGTGATTCCGGGCGGCACCGGGCACCTCGGCCGAGTGCTGGGCCGCGCGATGGCCGGTCAGGGGCACGAGGTCGTGGTGCTGACCAGGCGGGAGTCGCGCGCGGAGCCGGGGGTGCGCCACGTCCGCTGGGACGGCCGCGGCCCGGGCCCGTGGACGGCGGAGGTCGACGGCAGCGACGTCGTGCTCAACCTGGCCGGACGGTCGGTGAACTGCCGGTACACCCCGGCGAACCTGCGCGAGATGCTGAACTCCCGCGTCGACTCGGCGAGGGTGGTCGGCGGCGCGATCGCCCACGCGGCCCGCCCGCCGAAGGTGTGGCTGCAGATGAGCACGGCGACGATCTACGCGCACAGGTTCGACGCCCCGAACGACGAAACCACCGGAATTCTCGGCGGCGACGAGCCGGACGTGCCGGCCTACTGGTCCTACAGCGTCGACATCGCCAAGGCCTGGGAGCGCGAGCAGCGCCTGGCGGCCACCCCGGACACGCGCAAGGTGGCGCTGCGCGCGGCGATGGTGATGAGCCCGGAACCCGGCGGAGCGCTGGCGATGCTCCTGCGCTTGACGCGCCTGGGCCTGGCCGGCCCGGTCGCGGGCGGCGGCCAGTACATGTCGTGGATCCACGAGGAGGACATGATCCGGGCGATCGAGTTCCTCATCGAGCACGACGAGCTGAGCGGGCCGGTGAACCTGGCGGCCCCGGAGCCATTGCCGTACGCCGAATTCCTCCGCGCTCTGCGCTCGGCGGCGGGGGTGCCGGTGGGTCTGCCCGCGACGAAGTGGATGGCGGAGATCGGTGCGTTCGTGCTGCGCAGCGACACGGAGCTGCTGTTGAAGAGCCGCCGCGTGGTCCCGGGCAGGTTGCGCGAGGCGGGGTTCGAGTTCAGGTACCCGGAGTGGCCGGCCGCGGCCGAGGAGTTGGTGCGGCGGTCGCGGGAGCCGGTGAAGACGGTCAGCTGAGCCCGGCACCCGTTGGTTCGCGGGCCCGGGCGGTCGGTTCGCGTGCCTGGAGGGTCGGCTTGCGTACCTGGGCGGTCGGCTTGCGTGCCTGGAGGGTCGGGCGGCTCGGGGGAGCGGCGGGGCGGGGTCATGGTGGCCGCGGGGGAGAGGCGGTGCCGGGTCCACTCAGGACGGTCAGCCCGGGTCGGCGTTGTCTCGCAGCCGCCGCAGGACCAAGGCCAGGTGGAGGCGGAAGCGGCCGGCCGGTGAGTCGACCTCGAAACCCAGCACCGCCTCCGCGCGGGCCAGCCTGGCCGGCATCGTGCTGTGGTGGCGGTGCAGCGCCGCGGCCGCTTTGCGGGCCGAGCCCGTTGCGCACAGCGCGTCGAGGGCCGCCACCGTGTCCGCGCCGTGGGGTTCGGCGGCCAAGTGGTCGAGCGCCTGGACGTCGGCCAGTTCCGCGAGTTCCGCCGGCGCCAGTTTGCCCGCGAGCGCGGCCAGGCCGCCCAGCCGCTCCCACCACACCACCGGCTCCGCCGCCGAGGTGAACCGCAGGGCCGTCCGGGCCGCCGCCCAGGATCGGGCCACCTCGATCGCCGGTCCCTCCGGGCCGATGCCCGCGCGGGCGCCGTCCGGCAGCGAGGCCACCTCACCCGGCAGCAGGACCGCCCGCACCCCGCCCAGCCGCGCCGAACGGCCGGCGAGCGCCTCGACGCCCGTGCCCGCGAGCACGCGCAGCCGCGCCGCCGGGCCGAAGCCGAGCAGGTGCAGGGCCCGGGACCGCTCGGCCGTGCCCGCGTCCTCCGACAGCACCAGCTCCACCAGAGCGGGATCCCCGAGCTCGGGCAGCGGTACCCCGGAGTGCTCCAGCAGGATCGCGGCGGCGATCGCGAACCGTTCGAGCAGCATGTCGTCGAGCGGGACGGCCGCGCCCGCCCGGGCCACCCACACGACCACGCCGCCCTCGAGCGTCCGCGTGGCGGCCCCCGCGGGCGCCGCGGCCGGAGTGGCGACGCCGGCGCCCGGCGAAGCACGCAGCGACAGACCCTGGCCGGGAGCGTGCACGCCGACCGGGCAGCCGGCCAGGTCCGCCGTGCTGCGCACGAGAACGTCCAGACCCGCGCGGCCGGCGATCAGGCGGTCGAAAAACCCGATCACCCGCACGGCGTTCTCGGCGTCGGCGTCGAGCCCGGACAGCCGCAGCAGCAGCCCTTTCATGTCGCCACGATAGAGGCGCCCGCCACCGGATGGCGAGCACCGGGCCGGCAGCGCCGCCGCCGGCCCGGCGACGACCGGCCTGCCGCCGGGTGGCGTGGATTCGGGCCGCAACAGCCGCCGCGTGGCGGTGGCCCACGTCGCCTCATGCGGCCGATCATCAAACCATGACCTACGCGATCGATCCCGAGCTGCTGCCCTGGCTGGACATGCTCCCGGCCGTGACCCTCACCGACCACGAGTCCCTGCTGGCCGCGCGCTCCTCGATGGCCCAACTCCGCGAAGTCCTGCCGGCTTACGAACCGACCCGGCCGATCGACGTCCGGGACCTCACCGTGCCCGGGCCGTCCGATGCCCCCGATGTCCCGGTCCGCGTCTACGCCCCGGCGAACCGCGCCACCGCGGTGCCCGGCCTGCTCTACATCCACGGCGGCGGGTTCGTCCTGGGCGATCTCGACACCTTCGACACGCACGTGCTGCGCCTGGTCGACGAACTGGGCGTCGTGATCGTCTCGGTCGACTACCGGCTCGCCCCCGAGCACCCGTTCCCGGCGCCGGTCGAGGACTGCTACGCCGCCCTGACCTGGGTGGCGGCCAAGGCCGACGAGCTCGGCATCGACCCGGCCCGCCTCGGCGTGGCCGGCGAAAGCGCCGGTGGTGGCCTCTCGGCCGCGGTGGCGCTGCTGGCCCGCGACCGCGGCGGCCCGCAGCTGTGCTTCCAGTACCTCGGCATCCCGGAACTCGACGACCGCCTGGACACCCCGTCGATGCGGGCCTACACCGACACGCCGATCTGGAACCGGCCGAACGCGGTGCACAGCTGGACGAGCTACCTCGGCGCGGAACCGGGCGGCCCGGACGTCTCGCCCTACGCCGCCCCGGCGCGCGCCGCCGACCTGGCCGGGCTGCCGCCCGCGTTCGTGACGACCTGCCAGTTCGACCCCCTGCGTGACGAGGGGATCACCTACGCCCAGCGCCTGGCCCACGCCGGCGTCCTGACCGAGCTGCGCCACTACCCGGGGACGTTCCACGGCTCCAGCTTGGTCGAGGCGGCGGAGATCTCCCGCCGCATGTTCGCCGACGAGCTGGACGCGTTGCGACGCGGCCTCCGCATCACCGCCGGCTGACCAAAAGCGGCCGGCTTTCCTGTCGTGTGACAGGAAAAGCCGGCCGCCGCGAAGCCGAAATCAGTCCGCCGGATTGACGTCGATCAGCACCTTCCCCGTGATCCCGTCCTCCGACGCCGCGTGCGCCTTCGCCGTTTCCGCCAGCGCGAACCGGTGGACGGGCACCCCGCGATCCTCGCCGACCCCCAACGCGCCGTCCGCCAGCGCGGCCGTGATGTCCTCGGCGCCCGCGCGGAGCTTGTCTTCGCCCACCGTGTACAGCACCAGGAACTGGTACCGCGAGTTGAGCATCAGGTTCGGCCCGAACTCCAAGGTCACCGTCCCGGTGCCCCGGTCGTCGCCGTACGTGGCGACCGTGCCGCGGGGGCGCAGCACCTCCGTGTGCAGCTTCGCGTTGACCCCCATCGCGACCTCGACCACCAGGTCGACGCCGTCGGGGGCGACCTCACGGATGCGGGCGCCGAGCTCCGGATCGGGGTAGCGCAGCACGTGCTGAGCGCCGGCCGCCTGCGCGAGGGCGGCCTTTTCCGCGCTGCTGACCGTCGCGATCACCGTCGCCCCGGCCCACCGGCCGAGCTGGATCGCCGCGTTGCCGACCGCGCCCGCCCCGCCGCTGACGAGCACCGTGCGGCCGGCGAGCGCGCCGGGGGAGAGCCGGGTCGGGCCGTCCTCGGCGACCGTGAGCGCCCGGTGCGCGGTCAGTGCCGGGACGCCGAGGCCGGCGCCGGCGTCGAACCCGGCGCCGTCGGGCAACCGGACCAGCTTCGAGGCCGGCAGCACGGTGTACTCCTGCGCCGTGCCGGACTCGGGCCCGTACGCGCCGGCGAGGATCAGCCACACGCGGTCGCCGGGTGCGAAGCCGGTGACGTCCGGGCCGACCGCGTCGACCACGCCCGCGCCGTCCTGGTTGGGCACCGTTTCCGGGACCTCGGCCCCGGGTTCGGCGCGCAGGCCGCCGCGCGCTTTCCAGTCCGTGGGGTTGACCGCGGACACCACGATCCGGACACGGACTTCGCCCGGCCCCGGGTCCGCGACGGCTCGCTCCGACAGCTCCAGTACCTCGGGTCCGCCGTGCCGGCGGTAGACGACTGCCTTCATGCCGGGTGCAATCCGCGGACGGGCCGGGATATTCCCGGGACCCGCGGAAATGCGCCGGGAAATCGTTTTTCGGTGCCGGGAAAGCGCGAAAACGAGATCCCCCGGGTGGGCGATCTTCGGCGCTCGCGTCAGCGAAATCGGGGGCCGTCGCAGAAACTGGGGCGCGTGGGAGAGGAAAAGAGCACGCCGGGGGATGAGCGGCCGAAGCGCGACGACGGTGAGCCGACGCCGATCTTCGACGCCGTGTTCAGCGCGACGCGCGCGCAGGCGAAAGTGCCGAATCCGGCGCGGGAACCGGACGAATCCGGGCGGTGACCGAGCAGCCGGCCGGCGAGCGGACCGCCGACGTACAGCACGTTGTTCGACGTCCGCGACGAACATGTAGCATCTCGGGTGCCCGAACACCCGTGGCCGAGGAGTGAGCCGGTGGCCGGCGTTGTCAACAGCCTGATCGCTGCCGAGTACGCGGCGGGAGCGTCCATCTCGGAGCTGGCCGAGCGCTGGGGGATCGACCCCCGGCAGGTCGTCGAGCGGATCTCGGGGCCACCCGCTCCTGAGGCGGGTCAGATCGCGCGTTCCCCCTTGCCCAGCACGACGATGCCGCCCTCGCTGACGTGGTAGTGCCCGCGGTCGCGGGCCAGGTCGACACCGATGTGCGCGCCGGGCGGGACCACGACGTTCTTGTCCAGGATCGCCCGCCGCACCACCGCGCCGCGGCCCACGCGAGCGCCGTCGAGCAGGACCGAACCCTGCACCACCGCGCCCTGCTCGACGAGGACGTCGGGGGAGAGCACCGAGTCGACGACCTGGGCGCCGGAGATGATGCAGCCGTTGCTGACGATCGACTGGTTCGCCGAGCCACCTTCGACGAACTTCGCCGCCGCGCGCTGGCCCGGGTGGGCGAGGATCGGCCACTTCCGGTTGTAGAGGTTGAAGATCGGGTGCGTCGAAATCAGGTCGGTGTGCGCGTCGTAGTAGCTGTCGATGGTCCCGACATCGCGCCAGTAACCGTGGTCGCGTTCGGTTTCCCCGGGCACGACATTGGTGTTGAAGTCGTAGACGGCGGCTTCACCCGATTTGACCAGCGCCGGGATGATGTCGCGGCCCATGTCGTGGTGCGAAGCGGAGTTTTCGGCGTCGGCGTGCAGCGCCTCCAGCATCACCTTCGTCGTGAAGATGTAGTTGCCCATCGACACGAACGACTCCTCGGGGGAGTCCGGCAGGCCCGGCGGGTCGGCCGGCTTCTCCATGAACGCGTCGATCATCAGCCCGTCGGTGGTCCGGATGACGCCGAACGAACTCGCCTCCGCCCGCGGGACGCGGATCCCGGCCACCGTGACGCCGGCCCCGGACGAGATGTGGGCGTCCAGCATCTGCCGGGGGTCCATCCGGTAGATGTTGTCCGCGCCGAACACCGCGATGTAGTCGGGGTCCTCGTCGTAGACCAGGTTGAGGCTCTGGTGGATGGCGTCGGCGCTGCCCTGGTACCAGCGCGGGCCCAGCCGCTGCTGCGCCGGCACCGGCGTGACGTACTCGCCGGTCAGCGCCGAGAGGCGCCACGTCGTCGAAATGTGCCGGTCGAGCGAGTGCGACTTGTACTGCGTCAGCACGCACAGCCGCCGGAACCCGCCGTGCACCAGGTTCGACAGCACGAAGTCGACCAGCCGGTGCACGCCGCCGAACGGCACGGCGGGTTTCGCGCGGTCGGCCGTGAGCGGCATCAGGCGCTTGCCCTCGCCGCCCGCGAGGACGATGCCCAGCACGTCGGCTCCAGTTGTCACGACGACCTCCCGCACGCTTCGTAGAGGGCGACCGTCCGCTCGGCGATCGCCTTCCAGCCGAACTCGCCGACCGCGCGCTCGCGGCCGGCGGTGCCCATCGCGGCGGCCCGGTCCGGGGAGCCGACCACTTCGTTCAGCGCGGCGGCCAGGCCCGCCTCGAACCCCTGCGGGTCCTGTTCGTCGTAGTGCACCAGCAGCCCGGTGCGCCCGTCGTCGACGACCTCCGGGATGCCGCCGACGTCGCTGGCCACCACCGGGGTGCCGCACGCCATCGCCTCGAGGTTCACGATGCCGAGCGGCTCGTAGACCGACGGGCAGGCGAACACCGCGGCGTGGGTGAGCAGCTGCACGACCTCGTCGCGCGGCAGCATCTCCGGGATCCACCGGACGCCGGTGCGGGTCTTCTCCAGCTCGGCGACCAGCCCCCGGAACTCGGCGTCCAGTTCCGGGGTGTCGGCGCCGCCCGCGCACAGCACCAGCTGGACGCCCGGGTCGAGCTTCGCGGCCGCGCGGACCAGGTGCGGGACGCCCTTCTGCCGGGTGATCCGGCCGACGAACAGGACGTACGGCCGGTCCGGGTCGATCCCGTGCTTGACCAGCGCGTCGATGCCCGGGTCGGGCCGGTAGAGCGTGGTGTCGATGCCGTTGTGGATCACGTGCACGCGCTCCGGCGGCACCGCGGGGTAGGCGGCGAGGACGTCCCGGCGCATGCCGCCGCTGACCGCGACGATCGCGTCCGCGGCCTCGTAGGCCTCCCGCTCGATCCACGACGAGACGCGGTAGCCGCCGCCCAGCTGCTCGGCCTTCCACGGCCGCAGCGGTTCGAGCGAGTGCGCGGTGACGACGTGCGGGATGCCGTGCGTCATCTTCGCCAGGTGCCCGGCCAGGTTCGCGTACCAGGTGTGGCTGTGCGCGAGGTCGTGACCTTCGAGCGCGTTGGCCATCGAGACGGCGATGTCCATGGTCGTGAACGCGGGCTGCCGGTAGCCGTGCGGGTCGGTGTGCCCGGTGGCGCCGGGCCGGTCCGCGCCCCAGCAGTGCACGTCGAGGTCGACCAGCGGTCGCAACTCCCGGGCGAGGAACTCCACGTGGACCCCGGCGCCGCCGTAGACCTCCGGCGGGTATTCGCGGGTGAGCAGACCGACCTTCATGATGCGAACCCTAGGGCCTCACCCGCCCGTGGCGCAGTCTGGCGGACCGGGGAATTCCGCGAGTTTTCCGTCACTGCCGGGGTGATCGGGGCGTGTCCACGCCGGCGCGGAGCGGACCAGCCGGCCGTCCGGTCCGCTCAGCTGCGGGTTCGCCGGCCGGCCTGCTCCACTGTGGACGACCCGTGGCCCGGCGCGCGGCCGGGCCACGAGCCCGCTCAGCGCCGGTACGGGATGGCCCAGTCCTCCCCGCAGTACCAGCAGGTGCCGACCGAGACGTCCGCGGCGCCTTCGACCGGGTGCCAGCCGTCGACGCGCACGCTGTATTGGCCGGCTGGGACGTTCGCGAACGCCACGTGCCCTTCGGCGTCCGACACGGCCGACGCGGCGACCGAGCCGTCGGCCCGGTCGAGCAGGTCGACCGCCGTCCCGGTGATCGGCTCGCCCGCGTCGACCGTGTAGTTGCCGTTGTCGTCGTGGTAGATCACGCCCGCGGTGGCGCCCGGCGGAGCCGGCACGTGGGCAATGAGGTCGACCTCGGGCCGCCCGTTCCCCGGGCCGGGTTCGACCCCGAAGTCGCAGGCCAGGTGGACGGCGCCGTAGGGGGTCGCGCCCGCGGGGACGGTGCCGGTTTCGGTGAACGTCCGCGTCCGGCCCGCGGCCAGGTCGATCGCGGCCGGGGCGGTGATGTCCCAGTCGGTCCAGCCCAGCAGGTGCGCGGCGGAGCCGAAGCGGTCGCACCCCGCGGTGATCCCGTGCAGGTCGCCGCCGCTGACGTTGGTCAGCGTGAAGGTGACCTGCGCGGTTTCGCCGATCTCGTACCGCGTCCGGTCGAACGAGCCGGTCACCTGCAGCTTCTCGGTGAACGGCCGGAGCGCGCGCAGTGGCACTGCCGGCCCGGGATCACTGCCGTCGACATCGACGTTCTGCTGCGCCGAGTCGTACACCCAGCCGTCCGGCAGGTTCCGGACGGAGATCCCGTAGCGCTGGGCGGGCAGGCCGGTGAAGGCGAACCGGCCGTCGGCGTCCGTGGTGACCTCGATCGTGTTGCCGGAACCCGTGCCGTACAGGTAGGCGACGGCACCGGGCAGGCCCTCGCCCGCGTCGAAGGCGCCGTTTTCGTTGCGGTCGCCGTAGAGGACACCGGACGCCGGCCCCTGGGTCGTCGTCGGGTCCACCATCGGGACGGCCAGGTCGCCGCCGGGGGTCCAGTCGGCGCGGAACCGGTCGTGCGGCGCGCCGTTCCAGGTCCAGACGACGGCGGTGATCGTGAACGTCCGGGTGGCGCCCGGGTCGAGCGTCACGCCGGCCTGCGGGCTGCCGCCGAGGTTCGCCCAGTCCTGGATCGACAGCCAGGAGCCGGAGAGGTGCTCGTCCCAGAGCGTGACCTTCGTCAGCGGCTGGTCGGTCGTGTTGGTGAGCGTCAGCGTGATCGGGAACGGTTTGGCGACCAGGTTCGGCCCGGCGCCGGCCGAGGCGGTGATGATCAGCGACGGGTCGTCGGCGTGGGCGGCCGGCACGGTGAGGGCGCCGGTGGTGAGCACGGCGGCGAGGACGGCGAAGAGCCGTCTCACCCCGCGCAGGGGTGTTCTGGACACGGTGGATCCCCCCGGAACGGCCGGGCCGGCGGCTCCCCGCGGCGCCGCCCGGCGATGGCGCAGAAGACTGCGATCATCGTCAAGCTAGCGAACGCGGAGCCGCCGGACCAGGGCCGACGGGGTGATCCGGCCCTGGGTGCGGCACCGGCCGCTGCCCGTCTCGGGGCCGGTGGGCAGCCGGTCCAGGCCGGGGGTCCACACCGGTCGGGCCGCCGCCGGTCCCCGGATCGCGATCCCGCCGCGGCGCGTGGTCACTCGCGGGCCCCGCTGCGGCATCCGAGGGAAGCCGATGCACAAGCGTTGCGTCGCGGTATAGCGTGGTTCGGGAACGAGTTCCCCGGTACGTCACCGGCCGCGGCGGTTGCCACACCGCGCGGCCGGCGCGATCCGGCTGACGCGGGCCGGATCGCCGGCGCCGGGCGGCGCCGGAGGGGACGCGGCCGGCCATCCCCCGCCGCCGCGTCCCCGCCGCGGCCTGCGTGTCTTCGCCGTTCGGCCGCCGGGAACATCGCTAAACTCCGTCCGTTCACGGTCAGCGAGGCGAAGGGGCACGGTGGAACCCGACAACGAGGCGCTCCCCGCCGCCGGGGCCTGGGCGCCCGGCAAGGTGGCCGAGCTGCTCGGGGTGTCGCCGGTGACGTTGCGCAGCTGGAGCGCGCGCTACGGGATCGGCCCGCCCGCCGGCGCCGGCCACCACCGCCGCTATTCCGACGCCGACGTCCGCCGCCTGCAGCACATGCAGCGGCTGGTCGCGCGGGGGATGCCGGTGCGGGAGGCGGCGGAGGCGGCGTTCGGCCGCGCGCCCGCCGGGCTCGAGGTGCCGGCGTCCCGCCGCGCGCACGAGCTCACGGACGCGGCGGAGGAGCTGCGGTACGCCTCGATGGCGGGCCTGCTGGACGAAACGCTGAGCACCCTGGGCCCGGCCGCGGCGTGGACCGAGGTGCTGGCGCCGGTCCTGCGCGGACTGGGCGACCGATGGCAGCGCGGCGATGTGTGTTTCGCGTCGGAGTGGGCGCTGACGTCGGAGATCTCCCTGGCGTTCGAGCGCTTCAGCCGCCGGTTCCCGGCGGCGGTGCCGGGCCGCCCGGTGCTGCTGGCCTGCTGCCCGGCGGAGCGGCACTCGCTGCCGATCGAGGCGCTGCGGGCCACCCTGGCCGAAGCGGCGGTCCCGGTGGCCTACCTGGGCCAGCTGGTCCCGGCGGAAACGGTGGCGGACCTGGCCGCCCGGCTGGACCCGGTGCTGGTGCTGCTGTGGTCGATGGCCCCGACCACGGCCGACGACCTCCTGGCGGACCGGATCCGCACCTCGGGCCGCGAAGTGGGCACGGCGGGCCCGGGCTGGGCGCACCTGGGCGATCGCGGGTTCCGGTGGGTGAATGATCTGGCTTCGGCGGTGGAACTGGCGCTGGACCACTCGCAGGTCTGACGGCCCAGCGCGGCGCCTGGCTCCGGGCGGTGCGATGCGGCCCGCGAACCGCACCACCGCGGCCGCGAACCGCGCCAATGCGGCGGCGGCCGCGAACCGCGTCACCCGCGGCGGCGGACGGAAACCACACCACTGCGGCGGCGGCCGCGAACCGCGCCACCACAGCCGCGAACCGCGGCGGCCCGCGGGGCCCGCCGCGGGCCCGGCTTGTGCCGGAGACCGGCTCGGACGAACCTCGCCCGGCCGCGGGCGGTCAGCCCAGCTCGGCCAGAACCCCGCGCAGTTTCGGCACCACCTCGTCGCCCAGCCGCTCGAACTCGCGCTTCAGCAGCGGGCTCGCGAGCTTCGCCCAGCCGTTGAACACGATCGTCGCGCGGTACCGGATCGTCGTGCCGTCCGGGCCGGACGTGAGCGTGAAGTCGTCGGTCGAGGTGGCGGTCTTGTTCTCGCCGACGAAGGTCACCTTGCCCGGTTCGCGGCGGGTCAGGCGGTAGTCCAGCTCCGTCTTCCGGCCGCGGAACTCCGACACGTTGTGCCACCGCGCACCCACCACGATCGGGCCCGGGTCGGTCCGGGTGCACGAGATCGTGCCCGGGTCCCAGTCCTCCGTGTGCGCGAAGTCGGCCAGGTACTGCGCCACGGCGCCGATCGGCGCCGCCACCTGGACCGTGCGTTCGACCTGGACCACTCCGGCCTCCCGAGTTCGTTGCAAGTTCGTTGCAACCTTACCGCGTCCCGCTCATCGGGGCTGACTGACGACATCGATGTCAGCGAGCCGGATTCTTGTCCTCCTTGTCTTCTTGACGGTGTCGGCGATCGCGGCAGAAGCTTCCTGGCAACGTTGTCAGTCCTCGGTGCCACACCCCGCCAGGTCCGGTCGCCGCTGGAAGAACCCGCTTGAAGAAACGGAGTCCGCATGGCGGAGGAGAACGAGCGCGCGGAGGTGGCCGCCCTGTCCCGTCGGCACGTCCTGACCGCGGGAACCGGGTTGCTGGCCGGATTCGGGCTGGCGGCCGTCCTGCCCGGCGTCGCCTCGGCCGTGCCGGCCGCGCCCGAGAGCCGCCGGAGCGATCTCGCCCTGTTCCGGCCGGTCCAGGTTTCCTCGACCGACTACGCCGCCACGCCCGCCGAGTTCGCCGTCGACGGCCTCGCCCAGACCGGTGTCCGCGGCTCCGGCTGGCGCGCCGCCCGCGGCGACGACCAGTGGATCGTCGTCGACCTGCAGGCCCCGTGCGCCATCGATTCCGTGGTCCTCACCTTCGAGGCCCGGCCCGGCGACCCGGCCTTCGACGCCGCCGCCTCCCGCTCCCGCACCAGCGGCTTCGAGATCCAGTCCAGCTACGCGACGGCGTTCGACCTCGACGCCTCCGGCGACGGCAAGGCGTGGCGCACCGTGCACCACACCGACGCGGGCACCGGCGGCGTCGTCACGATCCCCCTGGCCGTCACCGCGCGGTGGGTCCGCTTCACCGCGAGCCGCCGCTCGACGACGAACCCGCTGGGCCTCAACGGCTTCCAGGTCTTCGGGACCAGCCGCGAGGCCCGGCCCGCCGTCCGCGGCTGGACGAGCTTCCCGGTGCAGCCGGACGACGAGCCGCCCGCACTGGCCGTGGCGGCCGACGGCACCGTGCCGCTCGAATCCGGCTGGGTGCTCACCATGGACGACTGGGCACCCACCGGCGACGGCAAGGTGCTCTCCGATTCCACTGTGGACACCCGCGGCTGGCTCCCGGCGACCGTGCCCGGCACGGTGCTGGCCTCGCTCGTCGAGCAGGGCCGGCTGCCCGACCCGGTGTCCGGGATGAACAACCTGCACGTCCCGGAAGCGCTTTCGCGTCACGCCTGGTGGTACCGCCGCCGCTTCGCCCTGCCGCGCGGCCTAGACACCTCCCCGGGCCGCCACGTCTGGCTCGAGTTCGACGGTGTCAACCACGAAGCGCGGATCTGGCTCAACGGGGCCGAAATCGCCACGCAGAGTCACCCTTTCGGCCGCGGCGTCCACGACGTCACCGCCGCCCTCCGCCGCACCGGCGAGCAGGTCCTGGCCGTGCGGATCGCGCCGATGCCGCGGCCCGGCAGTCCCGGCGACAAGGGCGCCGCCGGCAGCTCCTGGGTCGACGCCGGCGGCACGATGTTCGACAACTCGCCGACCTACCTCGCCGTCTCCGGCTGGGACTGGATGCCCGCGGTGCGCGACCGCGCGGCGGGCCTCTGGGACCACGTCCGCCTGCGCTCGACCGGCGCCGCCGTGCTCGGGGACGTCCGGGTCGACACGAAGGTGCCCGACGGCAAGACCGCCGAGGTCACGCTCACCGTCCCGGTGCGCAACGCCGCCGCGACCGCCCAGCGCGTCAAGGTCACCGCCGCCTTCGGCCCGGTGAACCTGGCGACCACGGTCACCGTCCCGGCCGGGCAGAGCACCGACGTCGTGTTCCCGAAGCAGCGGGTCGAGAACGCGAAGCTCTGGTGGCCCAACGGCTACGGCGACCCGGACCGCTACGACCTGACGCTGACCGCGTCGATCGGCGCCGCCACGAGCGACCGCCGGACGGTCAAGATCGGCCTGCGCGAAATCGGCTACGGCTACGACCTGCCGATCGTCATCGCCGACGGCCGGGCCACCCAGACCGTCGACCTCGGGCCGCAGAACGCCCGGTTCGTCCGCATGCAGGGGCTCAAGCGCGCCACCGGCTGGGGTTTCTCGCTCTGGACGATGTCCGTGCCGGACAGCTCGGGCACCGACCTGGCGCAGGGCAAGCCGTCGGCGGCCCAGTCGGTGGCCGACGGCAACCCGCCCGAGCGCGCCTTCGACGGCGACCCGAACACGCGCTGGACGTCGGCCTACGAAGACAACCAGTGGCTGCAGGTCGACCTCGGCACCGCGACGGCGTTCGACCGCGTCGTGCTGACCTGGGAAACCGCCTACGCGGCGACGTTCAAGATCCAGGTGTCGCAGGACGGCGACACCTGGACCGACGCGGCCACGGTCGTCAACAGCCCGAAGCCGCTGACGTTCCTCGTCAACGGCGTCAAGATCTTCGCCCGCGGCGGCAGCTGGGGCTGGGACGAGCTGCTGCGCCGGATGCCGGCCGAGCGGGCCGACGCCGTCGTCGCGATGCACCGCGACATGAACTTCACGCTGATCCGCAACTGGGTCGGCTCGTCGTACCGGCCGGAGCTGTTCGACGCCTGCGACAAGTACGGCATCCTGCTGTGGAACGAGTTCTGGGACGGCTGGTCGACCGACCCGGCCAACCACGACGTCTTCCTGGCGCAGGCGAAGGACACGGTGCTGCGCTACCGCCACCACCCGTGCGCGATCGTCTGGTTCGGCTGCAACGAAGGCACCCCGCCGCCGGCCATCGACAACGCGCTGCGCGACCTCGTCCACGCGCACACCGACCTGCTCTACCAGGGCAATTCGGCGGGCGGCGTGATCACCGGCGACGGGCCCTACTACTGGCAGGACCCGAAGCGGTACTTCTCGGGCGAGGCGACCGGCGGGAAGTACGGGTTCTGGAGCGAGATCGGGCTGCCGACGGTGTCGGTCGTCGAAAGCATGCGCAACCTGGTCGGTGCCGGGGATCCCGGCTGGCCGATCGGCGCGCCCTGGTTCCTGCACGACTGGTCGACGGGCGGCAACCAGTCGCCGCAGAGCTACCTCGCGGCGATCGACGCCCGGCTCGCGCCGTCGACGAGCCTGGCCGAGTTCTGCCGCAAGGCGCAGTTCGTCAACTACGAGAGCATGCGCGCGATCTTCGAGGCGTGGAACGCGAAGCTGTGGGCCGACGCCACCGGCGTGCTGCTGTGGATGTCGCACCCGGCGTGGCACAGCACGGTGTGGCAGACCTACGACTACGACCTCGACGTCAACGGCAGTTACTACGGCGCGCGCAAGGGCTGCGAGGCCCGGCACGTCCAAGCCGACCTGACGACGTGGCAGGTGCGCGTGGTCAACCACACCCCGGCCGCGCTGACCGGCGTGACCGCCACCGCGCGGCTCCACGGCCTCGACGGCGTGACGCTCGGCAAGGCCCAGGAGCAGAAGCTCGACGTGGCACCGGTTTCGGCGGCGGCCGCGTTCGCCGTCCCGTTCGCCGACGGCCTGCCGGACCTGCACCTGCTCCGGCTGACCCTGACCGACGGCCGCGGCACGGTGCTGTCGGAGAACACGTACTGGCGCTACCGGACGGACGCGGCGATGCGGGCGCTCAACCAGCTCCCGGGCGCACGCCTGACCACGTCGCTGCGGCCGGACGGCGACGCCTACACCGCGACGATCCGCAACGACGGGCGCACGGTCGCGGCGATGATCCGGCTCTCCCTGCGCGAACGCAACGGCACCGACCGCGTGCTGCCGACCCGCTACGGCGACAACTACTTCTGGCTGCTGCCGGGGGAGAGCCGCACGATCCGCGTCGAGCCGCGACGGCGGGTGCCGAACGCGAAATTGCTGGTGGAGGCGTACAACGTGGCTGCGAAGCTGATCTAGCCGCGGTTTTGTCGGACCCCGTCGCTACGCTGGCGAGGCTCGCGAGCGGGGAGTGCCGGTGCGTGGCTGTGGGTCGCGATCCGGGACGAGTGGAGGGGTGCACGTGTCCCCTCACCGCCCGCCGACGACCAGCCCGGAGCCGATCCGGGTCTCGGTTCTCCTCGCTCGCGGGCGCTACGTGGGGGAGGGGCGGTCATCGAGGAGCTGTACCGCACGGTGCTGGCCAGAGCGGCGTACCAGGACGCGTTCTTCGCTTGGCCACGCCCGGAGAGGGAGCGGTACGTCTCGCTGCTGCGGGCGGCGGATCCGGCGTGGGCGCCGGGTTTTCTGCGCTGGCTGCGAGCCGAGACCCCGATGCGCTATCCGGCGTTGATCGGGGCGGCGGCGTTCGTGGCCGGGCGGCTGGAGCGGGGTGAGCACGGGACCTCGCGGCAGGTGATCGCATCGGTGCTGCGCCGCGCCGACGACCCGGGGCACCTGCTGGCGTACTGGGCTTCGGTGTACGGGCCTTCGCTGCCGAAGCCGGTGAAGCGTGGCGTGGCCGACGCGGTGACGCGCCTGTACGACGAGCGGGCCCTGCTGGCGTTCGACGACGGCGGACACCACTTCGAGCTGGGGTTCATTCGCGCCGATTTGTCGCGGCTGGGCGGCATCGGCACACCCCGGCCGCTGCGGTTCGGCGAGGTGATCAGGCGCGTTCATCCCAGGGCCCGTGACGGCGCCCAGGGTGACTTGTTCCGGCACGCACTGGCGCGGCGGCACGGGAAGGTCCGGACGATTCCGGAAACGTTGCCGCTGGTGCGGAGCTGGGCGGGGATCTCTGGTCCGGGGGATTCCGGTGGGCGGGGTGCTTCGGCGCTTCCGCCGGCCGGGCCGCTGCGGCGGGTTCCGGCGGCTGCGCTTCTCAGGCGGGGCGGTGTGGCGGCCGGGCCGCAAGAACCGTCGGCTGCTCACCACGCGCTGACCGGCCCGCTGCACCTGCTCGCCCGGCTCCACTCCGGCACCGGCCACCCATTGCCCGGCCAGTGGCTCGCCCAGCTGCGGCGGGCCACCACCCCGGCGCACACCGAAACCCTCCTCGCGGCCCTACCCATCACCGACCTGCTGTCCCGGCCCGGCGGCCTCGCCCGGCTGGAACCGCTGATCCCGCACCTGCCCCTCTCCACCCTGCTCGCCCACCTCCGCCGCTTCGATGCCGCCGGGATCGGGTTCGAAACCGCCATGGCCGTCGCCAAGCGGATCGGGGATCCCGGCGAAGTCCGCGCGTCCGGGGTGGGGCCGCTGCGGTTCGCGAAGGCCTGGGGCGGGGTGGCCGGCCGCCGGTGGGAAGCTGCCCTCGCCGCCGGGGCGCGGCACAGCCTCGGCGCCGTCCCGCGGCTGCCGGGGCGGACCCTCGTCGTGATCGAGCCGCGCAGTGACACCCGGATCGTCTTCGGCGTCGCCCTGGCGCAGCGGTGTGACGACGCCGATGTCGTCCTCCTCGGCGGCGGGCGCTTCCCGCTCGAGCCGGGTGAGTCACCGCTGCACGCCCTGATCCGCTGGCACGCCACGGACCTGCGCTCCGACCCACCCGCCGCCGGGCACGACCGGGTCGTCCTCGTCACCGAGCAGTCGCGGGAGGAGCCGGACGTCCCCGCCGGGGTCCCGGTCTACGTCTGGGAGAGCCGGCGGTACAGCCGGTACGAACGCGAGCCCGAGTTCGCGCCCGGTTCGCCGCGCGGGTTCTTCCGCGGGCTCGGCGACGCGTCCTTCCTGCTCATCCCCTGGTGGGAGGAATTCGTCGGCGAGCACCAGAACGAAAGCTGATTTCGTCGTCGGCGACGAACTAGGCTGGCGGTGTCGCGCCTAGCTTCGGGAGGTGCTCGTTTCCGTGAAACTGCGCCCGCACGCCGGCCTCGCCCGCGTCCTCGACGACCTCGGCGGCACGCTCCTGGACCTCGTGCTCGGCGACGGCGACCGCCCGGGCAGCATCGGCGGCGTCGCCATCCACGATCCGCTCGACGAGCCCGCGCTGCCGCAGAACGCCCTGGTGCTGGGGGTCGGCCTCGCCGATCCGGACGAGGTCGTGCGGCAGCTGCGGACGCTGGCCCGCCACGACGCGGCCGGGCTCGTGCTGCGCGCCCCGGTCACGGTGACCCCGGCGATCACCGCCGCCGTCGAGGAGACCGGCGTCGCCCTGCTGAGCCTGGCCCGGGGCGCGTCCTGGACCCAGCTCGCCGCGATGCTGCGGTCGCTGCTGGCCGAGGGCGACGTCGGCGACGCGCAGCCGGAGACCCTGGCCGGGCTGCCCTCGGGTGACCTGTTCGCCGTGGCCAACGCGATCGCCGCGTTGATCGACGCGCCCGTCACCATCGAGGACCGGCGGTCCCGCGTGCTGGCGTTCTCCGGACGGCAGGACGAAGCCGACCCTTCGCGCGTCGAGACCATCCTGGGCCGGCAGGTCCCCGAGCGGTTCGCCCGCATGCTGGCCGAGCGCGGGGTGTTCCGCGAGCTCTACCGCACCGATCAGCCGGTCTACGTCGACCGGCCGGCGGGAAGCCCGGCCGGGTTCATGCTGCCGCGCGTGGCCGTCGCGGTACGGGCGGGCGACGAGATCCTCGGCTCGATCTGGGCTGCGGTGAGCGAGCCGCTGACGCCCGACCGCGCTCAGGCGCTGCGTGACGCCGCCCGCCTGGTGGCCCTGCACCTGCTGCGCGTCCGGGCGGGCGCCGACGTCGAACGGCGGCTGCGCGCGGACCTGCTGAGCACGGCCCTCGAAGGCGGCCCCGCCGCGCGCGAGGCGCTGAGCCGGCTCGGCCTCGCCGATCAGCCGGTCGTCGTGCTGGCCCTCGCGGTCCTCGAAACCGGGGCCGCCGACGCCGAGCTCGCGGCCGGCCGCCAGCGCCTCAGCGACGGGCTGGCGATGCACCTGAGCGCGGTGCACCCGCGCTGCGCCGCGGCGCTCGTCGGCGACACGGCCTACGGGCTGGTGCCGGTGACCCGCGACACCGACGCCGAGCAGCGCGCCCTGCGGATCGCCCAGGATTTCCTGGACCGGGTCGGCGACCGCGTCCGCGCGGTGGTCGGCATCGGCCCGGTGGCGCGCAGCGCGGCCGAGCTGCCGGAAGCCCGCGGCAGCGCGGACCGGGCGTTGCGCGTGCTCCGGTCGGGCAGCGGTGCCGGCCGCCGGGTCGCCCTGCTGGCCGACGTGCACGTCGAGGCCCTGCTGCTGGAGCTGCAGGACCTGGTCGCGGCCCGCGGCGACCGCCCGACCGGCGCGGTCGCCCGCCTGCTCGACTACGACGCCCAGCACCAAGCCCACCTGGTGGAGACGCTGCGAGCCTGGCTGGACGCGTTCGGCGACGTCATCGCGGCCTCCGCGGCGGTCCACGTCCACCCGAACACCTTCCGCTACCGCCTGCGCCGCCTCGCCGAAGTCGGCGGCTTCGACCTCACGGACCCGGAAGCGAGGTTCGCGGCCATGCTCCAGCTCCGCGTGGTCGCCCCACCACCTTCCTGACGGCGTGATCGGAGAGCCGACACGCGTGATTGAAAGGTCGACACGCGTGATTGAAGGGACGACACGACGGAACTCGGGGCGTCCGGCGTGTCGACCCCCAAATCACGCGTGTCGACCCTTGGATCACGCGAGTTGACCCTTGAATCACGCGGATGGCCGCGAAAATGCGTTGGCGGGTGGGCCGGGTGTCGCTACTCTTCGCCGGAACCTGTCCGCCGCGTCGAACGAAGGGAGCCGGCCGTGCGTCACCGCATTGCTGTTGCTTCCCGTCCGCGGTCCGAGGTGATCCTGGTGTCTTCGCGTCCCCGGTGCCGGCCGCGCGGCTCGCACCGGACTCCGTGACGCGTTCCTGAACCACCGCCGCGGGGAATCGCGCCGTCCCGATCACTTCGTCCACAAAGGACTGTGTCGTGCGCAACCAACCCCTGGCCACCGTCCGCAACCTGGGCATCCTCGCCCACGTCGACGCGGGCAAGACCACCGTCACCGAACGGATCCTGCGCCACACCGGCGCCACCCACAAGACCGGCGAGGTCCACGACGGCACCACCGTCACCGACTTCGACCCGCAGGAACGCGACCGCGGCATCACCATCTTCGCCGCGGCCGTCAGCTGCTCGTGGAACGGCCACCGGCTCACCCTCATCGACACCCCCGGCCACGCCGACTTCACCGCCGAGGTCGAGCGGTCGCTGCGGGTGCTCGACGGCGCCGTCGCCGTGTTCGACGCCGTCGCCGGGGTCGAGCCGCAGAGCGAGGCCGTGTGGCGGCAGGCCGACCGGCACGGCGTGCCGCGGATCGCGTTCGTCAACAAGCTCGACCGCGCGGGCGCCGACCTCGACGCCGCCGTCGCTTCGATCCGGGCGCGGCTGCACCCGGCGCCGCTGGTCGTGCAGCTGCCGATCGGGCGCGAGGACGGCTTCACCGGCGTCGTCGACCTGCTGCGCCTGCGGAACGAAGACGTGCCGGACGAGCTCGTCGCCGAAGCCCGCCGCCGGCGCCACGCGCTGGAGGAGGCGGTCGCCGAGCTGCACCCGGTGGCCCTCGACGAGTTCTGCGCCACCGGCACGGTCTCGGCGGAGACGCTGGAGAAGGCGCTGCGGGAGCTGACCCTCAGCGGCGACGGGCTCGTCGTGCTGTGCGGGGCGGCCTACCGCGACCGCGGGATCGAGCCGCTGCTCGACGCCGTCGTCGCGTACCTGCCGTCGCCGGCGGACGTCCCGCCGGTGCGGCCCGACCGGCCCGCCGACCCGGCGGCGCCGCCGGCGGCGCTGGTGTTCAAGGTCGTCTCGACGGCGACGGGACGGCTGACGTACCTGCGGGTGTATTCGGGAACGCTGCGGAAGGGGGACCAGGTGACGGACGCGGGACGCACCGAGCGCATCGCGCGCGTCCTGCGCGTGCAGGCCGACCGCCAGTCCGAAGTAGACAGTGCGGTGGCCGGTGACATCGTCGCGGTGGCCGGACCGAAGGCGGCGCGGGTCGGCGCCACCTTCGCCGCGCCCGGCGACCCGGTGCTGCTGGAACCGCCGGTGTCGGCGGACCCGGTGGTCTCGGTGGCGGTCGAACCCCGGCGGGCGGGCGACGGCGAGCGGCTGACGGCGGCCTTGGCCCGGCTGGCCGAGGAGGACCCGTCGCTGGTCGTGCGGGTCGATCCGGAGACCGGGCAGACGGTGCTGTCCGGGCTGGGTGAGCTGCACCTGGAGGTGGCGGTGGAAAGACTACGCCGCGACCGTGGCCTGGAGGTCGCCGTGGGCCGTCCTTCGGTGGCGTACCGGGAGACGGTGGTCAGCGGCGTGACGGGGCTGGTGTACCGCCACGTCAAGCAGGACGGCGGGGCGGGCCAGTTCGCCCACGTGGTGCTGGACGTCTCGCCGGCGCCGGAGGGCTTCGAGTTCGCCTCGGCGGTCGTCGGCGGCCGCGTGCCGCGCGAGTACGTCCGCGCGGTCGAGGCCGGCTGCCGGGACGCGCTGGCCGAGGGGCCGCTGGGCGGCCACCCGGTGACGGGCCTGCGGGTGACGCTGGTCGACGGGGCGACGCACCCGAAGGATTCGTCGGACCTGGCGTTCCGCACGGCGGGCCGGCTCGGGTTGCGGCTGGCGCTGCGCTCGTCGGTCCTGCGCCTGCTCGAGCCGGTGGCCGAGGTGGCGGTGACGGTCCCGCCCGACGTGGTCGGCGGCGTGCTCGGCGACCTCGCCGCCCGCCGGGGCCGGGTGGCCGGCTCGGCGGTCCGGCCGGGTTCGGCGGTGGTGACGGCCACGGTGCCGGTGGCGGAGCTGTTCGGCTACGCGAACCGGCTGCAGAGCCGCACGCAGGGCCGCGGCACGTTCACCGCCCGCCCGGCGGGGTTCGCGCCGGTGCCGTGAGGCCGAGGGTGGTGAGCCGGGCGAACCCCGGCTCACCACCCGCACCGCGTGTCGACCTCCTGATCACGCGTGTCGACCCGCTGATCACGCGTGTCGGCCGTCCCGTCACGCAGGGACCGGCGCGAGCTGCCCTCAGCCGCGCGGCAGCGACTCGATCCCGGCCAGCAGCCGGTCCACGTCGTCCTCGGTGGTGTACGGCGCGATCCCCGCGCGGACCGCGCCCGTGTCGCCCAGCCCCAGCTGCCGGGAACACTCGATCGCGTAGAAACTCCCCGCCGGTGCGTTCACCCCCTGCGCCCCGAGGTGTTCGTACACCGCCTGCGAGGAAACCCCCGCCACGGAGAACAACTCCGTCGGGGTCCGGTGCCGCTCCGGCGCCCCGTACCGCGTCACCCCCGGCAACGCGGCCAGGCCGGCGCCGAGCCGGGCCAGCAGCGCGTTCTCGTGCCCCTCCAGCTCGGCCATCGACTCCGGCAACCGCGACCGGCGCGACCCCGTCCCCGGCACCAGACCCGCGAGAAAGTCGATCGCCGCGGTCGTGCCCGCCAGCAGCTCGTACGGCAGCGTGCCCAGCTCGAACCGCTCCGGCACCGCGTTGGCCGACGGCAGCAGCTTGTCCGGGTGCAGCGTCTCGAGCAACGCCGGCGCCGCCGCGACCACGCCGAGGTGCGGCCCGAGGAACTTGTACGGCGAGCACGCGTAGAAGTCGGCCCCGAGCGCCGTGACGTCGACCGCCGCGTGCGGGGTCAGGTGGACGCCGTCGACGTAGAGCAGCGCGCCCGCGTCGTGCACCTCCGCCGCGATCGCCGGGATGTCGGGGCGGGTGCCGAGCAGGTTGGAGGCCGCCGTCACCGCGACCAGCCGCGTCCGCTCCGACAGCAGCCCGCCGATCGGCGCGAGTTCGCCCGTGGCCGGGTCGAAGTCCGCCCAGCGCACGGTCGCGCCGGCCGCCGCCGCGGCCTGGACCCACGGGCGGATGTTGGCGTCGTGGTCGAGGCGGGTCACCACGACTTCGTCGCCGGGACCCCACTTCTGGGCCAGCGTCCGGGAGAAGTCGTAGGTCAGCTGCGTCATGCTGCGGCCGAAGACGACGCCGGCCGGGTCGGCGGCGAGCAGGTCGGCGGCGGCTTGGCGGGCTTCGGCGACGACCGCGCTCGCCCGGCGCTCGGCCGCGGTGACGACGCCGCGGTTGGCGATCGCCGCGCACAGCGTGCTCGCCACCGCCTCCCCGACGACATCGGGGACCTGCGAGCCGCCCGGTCCGTCGAAGTGGGCGGCACCGCCGTCGAGGGCGGGGAAGTGCGCTCGGATCGTCTGAACGTCGTAGGTCACGCCGCCAGCATGCCGAACCGCGGCCACCGGCCTCAAGATCCCCGCCGCGATGGTCCCGGACGTCAGCGGCCGCGATTGCGGGGGTGCTCCCGGGCCCGGCGCTCGTTGCCGTGCTTGTAGTTGCCGGTCACCCGGGCCATCAGCTGCTGCTGGTCGTCACCCCGCGCCACCGCGGCCAGGAACCGGGCGGCGGCCGCCCCGCGCAGCGTGCCCGCCGGGCGGTCGTGGTGGGTGATCGTCACGGTGCCGCCCTCGTCGCGGTAGGCGAAGCCCTCCGGTGTCCCCATCCGCCCAGGGTGGCACGGGCGGCAACCGGTTTTCCCGGGGTCGGCTTCGGGGGTTTCCCGGATGGTGCCCGCCCCGGGACCCGACAGAATGCGTGGGGTGACCGGAGGGGGAGCAGGGGTGCGAGCCAGGCTGGGGAACAAGTACGTGCTGCTGGGGGCCCAGCTGCTCGTGCTGGTGGCGGTGCTCGTGTCGTACAACGGCGGCCGGTGGCGGTTCCCGGCCTACCGCGTCGACCTCGACGTCTACCGGCTCGGCTCGGCGGCGCTGCTGCACGGCCAGGCGCTCTACGGCACGCTGCCGCCCACCGGCGACGGCCAGTCCCTGCTCTTCACCTACCCGCCGTTCGCGGCCATCGTGCTGGCCCCGCTGGCGCTCCTGCCGTACTGGGCGGCCTGCCTCGCGCTCACCCTGCTCACGCTCGGCGTGCTGGCGGTGGTCCTGGTGACGGTGCTGCGCGCCCTCGGTGCCCGGTGCGACTGGCGGCGGGTGGCGGCGCTGCTGCTGGCCGCCGAGGTGCTGGAACCGGTGCTGCGCACGCTGTACGCGGGGCAGATCGACCTGCTGCTGCTCGTTCTGGTCGTCTTGGACGTCCTGGTGGAGACCCCGCGCCGGCCGCGTGGCCTGCTGATCGGTCTCGCCGCCGCGGTGAAGCTGACGCCGGCGGTGTTCCTGCTGTACTTCCTGCTCCGGCGGGACGGCCGGGCCGCGGTGACCGCCGTCGTGACGTTCCTGGCCGCGACGGCGGTGGGTTTCCTGCTCGCCGGCGCGGACTCGGTGCGGTACTGGACGGGCGCGCTGTGGGACACCGGCCGCGTCGGCGAGCCGACCTACGCCGGCGACCAGTCGCTGCTCGGGCTGCTGGCCAGGGCCGGGGTGCCGCCGGAGGCGCGGACGGCGTGGTGGCTGCCGCTGGTGGCGGTGGTGCTCGTGCTGACGGCGCTGGGCGTGCGGCGCGCGCTGGCCGCGGGGGAGAAGATCGTCGCGCTCGGCCTCAACGCGATCGGGGGGCTGCTGGTCTCGCCGATCTCCTGGACCCACCACTGGGCCTGGGCCGTGGTCGTCCTGCTCGGCTGGGCTGAGCTGGCGCGCCGCACGCGGCGGCGGGGATATGCGCTCCTGGCCGGGGCGGGCGCGGTGCTCTTCGTCGCGGGGCCGCAGTGGTGGTGGCCGCGCGGCGGAGAGGTCGAACGGCAGTGGACCTTCCTCCAGCAGCTCACCGGGAACGGCTATGTCCTTTTCGGACTCGCGGTGCTGCTGACGGCGGTGCTGGTGCGGTTCCCGCGGCGGGCGGAACCGGTCAGCGCCGTCGTGCCGGCCCGAGCCGGAGCCAGCCCGCTCCCAGGATGAGCATCGCCGTGCCGAGCGCCAGGTCGAAGCAGATCCCCGCGGTGTTCAGCGGCAGCGCGTCGGTGATCACGTGCGGCAACGGGAGCAGCCCGGCCAGCCCCACCACGGCGTAGCAGGCACCGGCGACCAGGAGGAACCGGGCGGCCCAGCGCGACGAGCGGGTGCAAAACACCGCGGTGGCGCCGGTCAGCAGGTGCACCAGCGTCCACACGCCGGAGACGGCGAGGACGCCGAAGAGCACGCGCGGGCCACCGCCGGCCGGCACCCCGGCCATCAGCTCCAGCGCGGCGAGGACGAGGAACAGCAGGCCGATCAACATGCCCATGCCCTGGACGGGGGCGGGACCCCGCCGAGGCGCCCGGGTCTCGGGTTCAGTGGCCGTCATGCCTTCGGGGTTCCCCGCCTGAACCCTTTTAAAGCACCACTTCACGGGTATCCGGGCACGATCCGGACCCCGACGAGGAGCGACCCGATGACCGAGTACCGCCACAGCGCGACCGCCGACATCCCCGCGGACGAGCTGTTCGCGTTCCTGAGCCACCCGGAGAACCTGCCCCGGTACTTCCCGCAGATGAAGGTCGCCGAGCCGACGGGCGGGGACAGCGTCCACGTCGAGGCCGAGGTGCACGGCAACCGCGTCGCGAGCGAGGCGTGGCTGCACACCGACGCGGCGACCCGGTCGCTGACGTGGGGTGCGGAGGGCCCGGACGACTACCACGGCGAGCTGCGCATCCGCGACGACGGCCCGGCGTCCTCGGAAATCACCGTCACGCTGCACAGCGTCCGGGAAGCGGACGGGGACGAGGTCCAGCAGGGCCTCGAACAGACGGTCGCCGCGATGACGCACGCCGCGTCCGCCGACGCCGACGTCGAGGCGGCCGAAGGCCAGGGCGGCTGGACCTCCTACGACGGAAAGAGGGACTCGTCGAGCTGAGGCGGGAACGGCCCGTAGGCGTTGCCGCGGGCGCCCCGGGTGCGCACCGCCGGCACGGCGAACAGGTACTTGAGCAGCTTCGGAGGTGCGGCGCCGCGGCCGCGGGCCCGGGCGGCGGCCGCCCGCCGTTCGACCCGCACCTGGTCGGCCTGCACCCGCTCGATCGCGCGGATCCGGCCGGCCTGCACGCCCGCCAGGTCCGCGGGGGTGACGCCGCCGCGGCGGAAGGCGGGGACCAGCCGGTTCGCCGCGGCGACGGCGTCCTGGATCGCCATCAGGATGCCGTTGCCGCCGACCGGGGAAATGACGTGCGCCGCGTCGCCGAGCAGCAGCAGGCCCGGCCGGGACCAGCGGTCCACGCGCGAGATGTCGACCGACAGGAGCGTGGTCTGCGAGAAGTCCGTGAGCAGGTGGGCCCGGTCGGCCAGCCACGGCACGCGTTCGCGCACGAACGCGCGGATCGGCTCCACCCCGCGCTCGCGCAGTGCGGGGTAAGCGCCTTTTTCGATGCTGTAGCCGACCTGCCAGTCGCGGACGCCGCCGAGGACGCCGATGTAGGCGTCGCGCCCGAAGTAGAGGTCGAGGTCCGCGTCCGGCGGGTCGGCGGGGGAGCGGGGCAGCCGGAACCAGAGCAGGTCGGTGGTCGCGCCGAGCGACCGGGCTTGGAGCCCGGCCAGCCGCCGCACGGTGGAGAACCGGCCGTCGGCGCCGACGACGACGGACGCGGCGAGTTCGCCGCCGCGGTGGCGCACGCCGGTCACCGTGCCGTCGCCCGCTTCGAGCAGCCCGGTGACCTTGGCGTTGGTCCGCAGCGTGAACGACGGCAGGGCGCTCGCCCGCTCGGCGAGGAAGTCGAGGAACCGCACCTGGGGCATCAGGGCGACGTAGCCGTACGGCGTGCGGAGGCGGTCGTAGTCGGCGGCGCGGTAGACGCCGTCCGGGGTGTGGAAGCGGAACGAGCGCGCCTTGAAGTGGTCGAGCTCGAGCAGGTCTTCGGCCAAGCCCAGCCGGTCGAGCAGTTCGAGGGTGTACGGGTGCAGCGAGTCGCCGCGGAAGTCGCGGTCGAAGCCGGACCGCGACTCGAGCACGGTGACCTCGATGCCGGCGCGGGCGAGCAGGTAGCCGAGCAGCAGCCCGCCCGGGCCGCCGCCCGCGATCGCGACGCTCACGGCTCGTCCACTGTGGACAGCCGGAACACCGCCATGCCCGGCAGGTGCTCGAGGATCTGCGCGGGGGTCGCGTCCTGGGGGACCGGGAACGCCCTGATCGCCCACGGCACCGACATCGCGGCCAGGTAGGAGGCGACCACCGCGGCCGCCTCCTCGCCGCCGACCGAGTCGGCCCGGCGGCCCTCGCGGCGGCCGCCGGACAGCAGCGCGCACTCCGGCGTGGCCTGGAGGTTCTCCACCCAGTCGCGGTCGCGGACCGGGGAGACGAGGTACTCGCCGCCGTCGCGGGCGACCACGGCCAGTGGCACCCGCCGCGGCTCGCCGGTGCGGCGGCCGCGCGTCTCGACGACGCGCAGGGCGTACCCGCCGTCCGTTGGCGGCTCGGCGGGGGCATCGATCAGCTTCGCGGTCATTTCGGCGTTCATCGCTCGGACGTCCACGCTTCCACGGTAGCAAAACTAGCTAGATTGTCTAGCTAACCTAGAATGACCGGGTGGAAGACAGTCCCGTGGCGCTCCGGGTGAACCTCGCCCTGCGGGAGCTCCTCGCCCTCGCGCACGACGTCCAGATCGCCCTGGCCCGGCGCCTCGGCCTCGGGGCGACCGACGTGCAGGCGCTGCAGCACCTGGCGACCGGCACGCCGATGGGCACCGTCGACCTCGCGCACGCGCTGAAGATCCGGTCCGCGTCGGCCACGGTGCTCGTCGACCGCCTGGAGGCCGCCGGGCACGTCCGCCGCGACCCGCACCCGCGCGACGGGCGGCGGGTGACCCTCGTCGTCAGCGAGGCGGCCCGCACCGAGGTCCGGGCCGCGCTGGCCCCGCTCGTCGACGCCATCACCCGGTTGACCGACGGCTTGGCGCCGGGGCAAGCGGAAGTGGTGGCGCGGTTCCTGGGCGACACCACGGAGATCCTCCGCGCCTACGCCGCCGAGCCGCCGGGCGCGAGTTAGCCGGCAGTCTTGCTCGTATAACGACCTATACGTCGGCTTTTCGAAAAGCCGAAAGCAGAGCCGCAACAGCGAAAAGCCCGCAAGCGACGGACGCGGCCACCTGGACGCTCACCGTGCAGGCCGCCCGGGCGGCGGTGAGCAGCTCGGTGGCCGCCGCGAAGTCGTGGGCCGCGGCTTCGGCCTGTGCCGGTCCGGCCGAAGCCAGCCGTGCCGCCGCGTCGGGCACGCCGGGCGGCACCGCCAGGTGGGCCGCGTAAACGGCCGCCGCCAGCGAGCCGAACGCCGTCGTGCCCAGGCCCGCCCCGAGCTCGTAGCCGGTCTTCTCGACCGCGGCCGCGCCGCCCGCCCGGTCGGCGGGGGCGGCCGCCAGCAGCGTGTCCGTGCTCGACGTCAGCGCGAGCGCCATGCCGAGGCCCGAACCGGCCAGTGCTCCGCCCAGCCACCACGGCGACCCGAGCCCGCCCGTCGCCGGGATGCCGAGGGCCGCCGCCGCGAGCGCGAACCCCGCCGTGCGGACGCGGGTGTTGCCGAACCGCTCCAGCAGCGCCGGCGCCACCACGCTGCCGGCCGCGGACGCGCCGAGCACGAGCAGCAGCCGGGCGGCCGCGGCGGTCGGGGACAGGCCGAGCACCACCTGGAGGTACTGGGCGAGCAGCAGCCCGAGCCCGACCAGGGTGCTCATCACCAGCAGGATCCCGCCGGCCGCGGCCGGCACCCCCGGCCGCCGGAACAAGGCCAGGTCCAGCAGGGGTGTTTCGGCCCGCCGCTGGCGGCGCACGAAGAGCGCGAGGAGGACGCACCCGGCGGCCCCCGCCGCGAAGCCGCCCCCCGACGGCCCGACGGCGGCGGCGATCCCGAGCACCCCACCGGCGGCGAGCACGGCGCTGAGCGCGTCCCACGGCGCACGTCCGGGCGGGCTCCGCGGCAGCCACCGCAGCGCCGCCACGACCGCGGCCAGGATCACCGGCGGGTTGACCAGGAACGTCGCCCGCCAGCCCCACGCCTGCACGAGCAGGCCGCCGAGGACCGGCCCGAACACCGAGCCGGTCCCGGCGATGCCGCTGCACACCGCGATGGCGGTGCGCCGCCGCCGCCGGTCCGGGAACAGCTCCCGCAGCAGCGCCATCGTGACCGGCATGATGAGGGCGCCGCCGACGCCGAGAGCCGCCCGCGCGGCGAGCAGCGCGGGGACGTCGGGGGCGAGCGCGCAGCCGAGCGACGCCACCCCGAACACCACGTAGCCGGTGACGAGCACGCGCCGCCGTCCGAAGCGGTCGCCGAGCGTGGCGGACGGCAGGAGCAGCGGCGCCGCGGCGAGCGGGTAGCTCGCCACGATCCACACCTGCGCGGCCGCACTCGGCCGCAGCTGCCGGACGAGGTCGGGCAGCGCGACGTGAAGCACGGTCGCGTCTACCGCGACCAGGAAAAGGCCGGCGCCGAGCACGGTAAGCAGCGGCCACGCGCGGACGCTCGCGTGCGTCACGGCCACAGCAGGTCCGCGAGGTGCCGCGCGACGACGTCGACGTGGGGCGGGTCGACGACCGACAGGTGGTGCGCCGCCACCGGGACGATCTCCAGCCGCGGGCACAGCCGGTCCCACCCCGCCGCGGGGTCGGTGCGGGAGTAGCGCGGTTCCATCGCGAGCCCGGCGGCGTACGGTTCGGTGGCCCGGTACAGCACCACGCGGCCGTGGTAGGGCCGGGGTGTCCCGCGTTCCGCGGCCAGGGTGTCCAAAAAGGACTGGTGCTGGTGCCGCAGCACGCCGGGGCTGAGCAACCCGGCTTCGGCGACCCGGCGCATGGTGAGCTCGATCTGTTCTTCTTCGGGCAGCGGCGCGAGTTCGTCGTGGCCGAGGCGGACGGTCCGGCCGTAGGTGCCTTCGACGTAGCCGGTGAAGCGCAGGAACCGCCGGGCCGACGACGCGCGCGGATCGAGGTCCGGTTCGGGCAGCGGCAGCATGGTGTCGATGAGCGCGACGAGCTCGACCGGCTCGCCCTCGTCGGCGAGCCGCGCGGCGACGCCGTAGGCGAGGGCACCGCCGAACGACCAGCCGGCGAGGCGGTAGGGGCCGTGGGGCACGCGGGCCCGGACGAGCGGCAGGAGCCGTTCGACGCGGTCCTCGATGCCGGCGCCGGGCACGCGTTCGAAGCCGACGCAGGGCACGCCGGCGGGCAGCCGGTCCAGCAGCGGGCGGTAGACGGTGCAGGTGCTGCCGCCGGGGTGGAACAGCAGCAGGGGCGGGGTGCCGGCGTCGCCGGGTGCGAGCAGGTGCACGGGCCCGCGTGCCTCCCGGGTGTCGAGAAGAGCCCGCGCGACATCGGCGACGGCGGCGAGCGAGTCGTGGCGCAGGAGGTCCGCCGGGTCGACGGGGGTGTCGAGTTCGGTGGCGAGGCCGTCGGCGAGCAGCCGGGCCAGCTGCTCGGGTTGCGGGGTGCCGGTCAGGCGGACGTGCGGGCCGGCGGCCTCGGTGCCGGTGTGCTGCCGCCAGAGCCGGAGCACGAGGCGATCGGCGGCGTCCCAGGCCCGGCCCCGGGCCGGAGGTTCGTCCCCGCGGGGGGCGAGATCGCGGTTGAGGTCGGCGAGGGTGGCTCCTCGGAGAACGGCGGCGGCATCGGGTTCGGCGCCGAGTTCCCGACGGACGGTTTCGCGGATCCGGTTGGCCATGAGCGAGTCGAGTCCGAGGTCGACGAGGGGGACATCGGGGTCCAGGCGGTCGGGGGATAAGCCCATTACGGCGGCGACGATGGCGGCGAGGCGATCGCCGGCGGTGGGTGTTGCGGTGGGGTGGCTTGCGGAGTGACCCGGAGTGGCGTGGGGTCCGGCGGCTGCGGCTGCGGCCGGGGCGGTCGCGGTGGTTGGTGCGGCGAGCCGCTCACCGGCGGTGGCCGGGCGGTGCCCGACGTGGTCCGTGTCTGTGCGCGTGTCCGTGTACCAGTGCCGCTCGTGGCGCCATGGCATCGGGGGCACGTCCGTGAGCTGGGCGCCGTCGTCCGGGGTGGTTGCCGTGATGCGGGTGCCCGCGCAGTACAGCGTGCCCGCCGCCGCCGCGAAGGCGCGGACCTCGTCCTGGCCGCGGCGCAGGGTGCCCGTCACCACCGCGTCCGTGATCCCGGCCGCTTCGAGGGTGCGGGCCAGCGATCCCCGCAGGATCGGGTGCGGAGACACCTCCACGAACACGCGGTGGCCGTCCGCGGCCGCCGCGGTGACCGCCTGGCGGAACCGGACCGGGCGGCGCAGGTGCGCGGCCCAGTAACCGGCGTCGAAGTCCGGGAGCTCGCGCGGGTCGGTCAGCACCGTGTCGTACCAGGGCACCAGCGGCCGCCGCCCGCCCAGCTCGGCGAGTGCGTCACGCAAGGCGCCGAGCACCGGCTCGACCCCGGCCGAATGCCCGGCGACCCCGACGGGCAGCCGCCGCGCGCTCCGCCCGGTGGCCTCGAGCTCGGCGACGAGCCGGTCGAGCACCTGGGCGTCCCCGGCGACGGTCACCTGCCCCGGCGCCGAGTCGACCGCGAGCTCGACGCCGGGGTGCTCGGCGAGCTCGTCGGGAGTCAGCTCGACCGCGGCCATCGCGCCGCCCGGACCGGCCGACTCCAGCAGCCGGGCGCGGGTGGCAACCAGGTGGACGGCCTCGTCGGCGGTCAGCACCCCGGCCACGACGGCCGCGGCCGCGGACCCGAGCGAGTGCCCGAGGACGGCCGCGGGCCGGACGCCGAACGCCTCCCACCGCGCGGCCAGCGCGACCTGCGTCCCGAAGATCGCCGGCTGGGTTTCCGCCAGCGTCCGGGGATTGGGGCCGGTGAGCAGTGAGCGCAACGACCGTCCGGTGTGCTCGGTGAAGGCATCGCCGAGCTTGTCGACCTGCGCGGCGAAGGCGGGCTCGACGGCCAGGAGGTGCCGGCCCATCCCGGCCCATTGGGACCCGTGCCCGGAGAAGACGAAAACGGGCCCTTCCCCGGCGACGGTGGCCCCGGTGACGGCCCCGGCGGGCAGGGGATCGACGCGATCCCCGACGGCTCGCAGCAGCGCGGCGAGTTCACGGTGGTCCGCGGCGGCGAGGGCAGCCCGGTGCGGGCCGGAGTTGTCGCGCCGGAACAGGGTGTGGGTGACGTCGGCGAGCGAACTCCGGCGCCCGGCGGGGGAGTCGAGCCAGTCCGCCAGCTGGGTGGCCCGCTCGGTGAGACGGTCGCGGGTCCGGGCGGACAGCAGCCCGATCCGGACGCCGCCGCCGGAGCCGGTCGGCTGGGCACGGCTCCGCCCCGAAGCACCACTGCCGGACCGGCCGCTCTCCCGACCCACGCCCGGCGCCGCGGCCTCCTCCAGCACCACGTGCGCGTTCGTCCCGCCGAACCCGAACGCGGACACCCCGGCCGTCGCGCGGCCGGTGTGGCGGGGCCAGGGCGTCGGCTCGGCCACCACCCGCAGCCCCAGCGAACCGAACGCGATGTGCGGGTTCGGCGCCGCGAAGTGCAGCTGCGGTGGCAGGATCCCGTGCTGCATCGCGAGCACCACCTTGATCAGCCCGGCGACCCCCGCGGCCGCCTCGGCGTGGGCGATGTTGGTCTTCACCGAACCGATCAGCAACGGCGCCGCGGCCGCACGGCGCGCGCCCAGCACCGCGCCCAGCGCGCGTGCCTCGATCGGGTCGCCCAGCAACGTGCCGGTCCCGTGCGCTTCCACGTAGTCCACAGTGGACGGATCGACGGCCCGGTACGCCTCCCGCAGCATCGCCTGCTGCGCCAGCGGGTTCGGCGCGGCCAAGCCGTTCGAACGGCCGTCGGAATTGACCGCCGAAGCCCGGATCACCGCGAGCACCCGATCGCCGTCGATTTCGGCGTCGGCCAGGCGTTTGAGCACCACGACGCCGCAGCCCTCGGCGCGCGCGATGCCGTCCGCGGCCGCCGAGAACGTCTTGCAGCGGCCGTCGCCCGCCAGCAGGCCCGCGGCCGCGAACGCCGCCGTCGGGCCCGGCAGCAGCATGAGGTTGACCCCCGCCGCCAGCGCCAGGTCCGCGTCGCCGTCACGCAGCGCGCGCACCGCGTGGTGCACCGCGACCAGCGACGACGAGCACGCCGTGTCCACCGCCATGCTCGGCCCGCGCAGGTCGTAGACGTACGACAGCCGGTTGGCCGCGATGCTGGCCGCCGCACCGGTCGCGGTCCACAGGTCCGGCGAGCCGCCGGCCATCGTGAGGTGGCCGTAGTCGTGGGTGGCGATGCCGGTGAACACGCCGGTCCGGCTGCCGCGCAGCGACGCCGGCGCGATGCCGGCGTGCTCGAGCGCCGCCCAGGTGACCTCCAGGAGCATCCGCTGCTGCGGGTCCATCGTCGCCGCTTCGCGTGGCGTGATGCCGAAGTGCTCGGCGTCGAACCCGGCGACGTCGTCGAGGAACCCGCCCAGCACCGGGGCGGCCTCGGCGCTCCAGCGGCCTGGCGGCGCGGTCCGGACGGCGTCGCGTCCGCCGCGCAGCAGGTCCCAGAACTCGCCGGGCCCGTCCGCGCCGGGGAACCGGCAGCCCAGGCCGACGACGGCGACGGGGTCGGTCCGGCGGCGATCCGTGGCGGGCGGGACGTCCGGCTCTTCGGTGCCGGCCAGGCTGCGGACGAGGTGGTCGATGGTCGGGCTTTCCCACAGCAGGGTGGCCGGCAGCCGCCGGCCGAGCCGGTCCTCGAGGTCGGCGGCGATGCCGACGGCCTGGCGGGAGGACAGGCCGTAGTCGCCGAGCGGCCGGTCGGGCTCGGCGGTGACGCCGGTGTGCTCGGCGACGGTGTCCAGGAGCCAGCGGCGCAGGGTGTCGGTCGTCGGCTCGCTCATCGCGCCAGTACCTTTCCGTAGTCGCCGGCGAGGTAGCGGTCGCGGCAGGCGGCGCGCGCGATCTTGCCGCTGGACGTGCGCGGGACCCGCCCGGGCGGCACGAGCAGCACGTCTCGTAGCGCGAGCCCGTGCGCGTCGGAGATCAGCCGCCGGATCGCGGCGGCGAGCGCCCGCTCGGCGGGTTCGGTCAGCTCCGCGTGGCCGCGGTGTTCGGCGACCACGACGACGGCTTCGGTGTCGGTGCCCGCGACCGCGAAGGCGGCGACGCTGCCGGGGCGGATCGCGGGGTCGGCCGACGCGGCGGTCGCTTCGACGTCCTGCGGGTAGTGGTTGCGCCCGTCGACGATGATCAGGTCCTTGATCCGGCCCGCGATGTACAGCTCGCCGTCGTGGCGGACGCCGAGGTCGCCGGTCCGCAGCCAGGACCGGGTGTCGCCGGCCAGCCGGGCGCCGAAGGTTTCGGTGCTCTCCAGGGGTTTCCGCCAGTACCCGGCGCCGACGTTGGGCCCGTGCACCCAGATTTCGCCGACCGAGCCGTCGGGGCGCGCGACCCCGGTGTCCGGGTCGACGAGGGCGACGAGCTGCCCGGCCGGGGCACCGCAGGCGACGAGCCGGATGCCGTCCCCGGCCGGCCGCGCGGTGCCCGTGGCGAGGGCGTCGCGGTCGAACGTGGTGACGCGCGGGGTCGCGGCGGGGCCGGTGGTGACGAAGACGGTGGCCTCGGCCAGCCCGTACGCCGGGCGGGTCAGCTCCGGCCGGTACCCGGCGGCGGCGAAGGCGGTGTGGAACCGGTCGAGGACGTCGGGGTTGATCGGCTCGGCGCCGTTGACGATCGCGGCGACGCGGCCGAGCCGCAGCCGCGCGCGGTCGGCCTCGCGGATCCGGCTCGCGCAGTAGTGGAAGGCGAAGTTCGGGGCCGCGCTCCAGCTGCCCGCGTGGTCGCCGAGCAGCTCCAGCCAGCGGACCGGCCGCTCGATGAAGGCCAGCGGGTCCATCAGCACCGAGCGCAGGCCCAGCGCCAGGGGCGTGATCAGGCCGAGGACGAGCCCCATGTCGTGGAACAGCGGCAGCCACGAGACCGTGGTGGCCGCGGCCGGGTCGAGGCCGAGGCCGCGCACGACCTGGGTGACGTTGGCGAGCACGTTCGCGTGGGTCAGCACCACGCCGGCCGGGCTGCGCGTCGAACCGGAGGTGTACTGCAGGTACGCGACGTCGTCCGGGGCCGCGGCGGGCGCCGGCCACGTTCGCGCCGGTTCCGGCCGGTCCACCGCGACGACGGCGGTGTCCCGGCCGAGGAATTCCTCGACACCCGGCCGGGCGCCGGCCGTGGTGACGACGGCCGACGGCGCGCAGTCGGCGAGGACCGCGGCGAGCCGTCCCGCGTGGCCGGGCAGGCCCGGATCGAACAGGGGCACGGCGATCGCGCCCGCGGTGATCGCGGCGAGGAACCCGATGACGTAGTCCGGGCCCTGCGGGCAGAGCACGGCGACCCGGTCGCCCGGCGACACCGGCAGCGCGCCCGCGGCGGCGTCGACGCGCTCGGCCAGCTGCCGCCAGGACAGCGTGCGCCGCCGCCCCGAGGGGTCCTCGGCGAAGTCGGCGAAGGTCAGGGCGGGGGCGTCGGGCGTGGTCGCCGCCCAGTGGCGCAGGCACGCGGTCAGGGTGTCGCCGCCCACCGCCGGGAAGTTCTCCTGGGACATGGGTTCTCCTTGCGGGTGCTAGCGGCCCAGCCGCGGGGCCGCGTGCTGCCACGCGGCGACGGCCAGGGTGTCGAGGTCGAGGTCGGTCGCTCCGGCGTCGCGGAGCAGGACGAGCACGCCGTCGGCGGCGATGGCGACGGTGCGCAGGCGCAGTCCGGGCAGCTCGGCCGGCTGCCCGGGCAGGGTCAGCACCTGCTGGTAGGACAGGGTTTGCGCGCCGGGCACGGTGGGCCCGGCCGCGACGGTCGTGGTCGAGATCGTGGGCAGGTCCTGGTCGTCGGCGGCGACGCGGGTGCAGCGGCGCGCCTGCGCGGCCCAGGCGGTGAGGTCGGTCGGCTGCGGGGTGCGGGCGACGAGTTCGGACAGCTGCCCGCCGGGGACCGCCGTCTGGAAGCCCTGGCCGCTGACCGCGCCGGGGCCCAGCAGCCGGCCGTGGACGACGTCGGCGCACTCCCCGCCGGCCTTCCGGTCCGAAGTGGACAGTGCGGTCGCGACGTCGAAGACGTCGCGCGCCGCGGGCGGCCCGGGGACGGCCTCGGCGGGCAGCAGTGCGGCCGGCGGCACCGGTGGCGGCCCGGCGGGCGGCCCGGAAACCGGGACCGCGGTGGCCGGTTTTGCGGGTGAAATGGTGGCCACGGCGGCCGCGGCGATCAGGAGGACGGCGAAGCGGGCCGGAGGAAAACGAATTCGGGCAGCCATGAAGAACCCTTCCGGGAGCATTCTCGGGGGAGGTGCGGCCCCTGCGCTGGAACCCTTCGCCGGGACGCCTCGAGCGACGTCCGATCCGGCGGCACGGCGAAGGCTACGCGGGGAAATCGGTTACCGGAAGCACCTCAAGACCGCGTAAACATCTTCGGGCACAGCGCGTGAGCTGCCGGATTGCAGGTTACTGGCGAGTTCGGTACCGGGTTGTGGCACGGCCGTCCGAGATTGGTCACCCTGCGCGACCACCGCCTCACCCGTGCGGGGGAGTTCGTTTCCCTGGCATTCACATTGTCCGCTCACATCGTGGACAGGACAATTGCTTTTCCTGTCCTCTTTCCTTTAGCTTGGCCGCACCTTCGAGGATCGGGAAAGGAAACGCATGCGCCCTTTTGTGAGGTGGTTCACGGCGCTGGCGACAGCGGTGTGCGCGCTGCCCGGCACTCCCGCCTCGGCCGCGGCCGGCGTCCCGGACGCCCGGGCCGACGACGGCTCGCACGTCGTCGCCCAGACCACTGTGGACGGTGACGCGCGGGTGCTCGACCTGACCGTGCGCTCGGCGGGGGTCGGGGCGTACATGATGGTCCGGCTGATCCTGCCGCGGACCTGGGCGGCCGAGCCGGACCGGCGCTGGGCGGCGGTCTACCTGCTGGCCGGCGAGACCCGGCTGCAGGACTACCGCGGCTGGAGCGCGAACACCGACGTCCGGCGGCTCGCCGACGACGCCGACGTCCTGGTGGTCATGCCCGGTGCGGGATCCGCGGGCTTCTTCAGCGACTGGTGGAACTACGGCAAGGACCTCGCGCTCAACCAGTGGGAGACCTTCACCGCCGTCGAACTGCCGCAGCTGATCGACCGCGGCTACCGCGGCAACGGCCGGCGCGCGGCCGCGGGCCTGTCCCTCGGCGGGTACGGCGCGCTCGAACTCGCCGCGCGGCGGCCGGGCGTGTTCCGCTACGCGGCCTCCTTCAGCGGCAACGTCAACCCGGCCGGCGCGGGCGGCGACCTGCTGACGAGCGCGATCGTCACGTCGGCCCACCTCGACCCCGAGGCCCTGTGGGGCGACCGCCGCCGCGAGGCCGCGCGCTGGGAAGCGCACGACCCGCTGGTGAACGCGGACCGCCTGCGCGGCACCGAGCTGTACCTCTCGGCGGGCAACGGGCTGCCGGGCCCGCTCGACGCCAAGCTCCCGATCGACATCCTGCCCGGGGCAATGCTCCTGGAGTTCCTCTGCGGGGCCCAGACGACGGCGATGGCCGGCCGGCTGCGTGACCTCGGCGTCCCGGTGACGGCGGATCTTTACGGCCCGGGCACGCACCAGTGGGCGTACTGGCAGGACCAGCTGCACAAGACGTGGCCGCGGATGCTGCGGGTGCTGGCGTCGTGAAGCCGTCCTACGTGGTCACCGGGGCGGCGGGCGGGATCGGGCGCGCCTGCGTGGCGGAGCTGGTCCGGCGGGGCGCGCACGTGTGGGCGAGCGTACGCACCGACGCGGACGAAGCGGACATCGAGCGCGCGTACGGCGACGCGGTCACGGTGCTGCGGATGGACCTGCGTGACGCGGAGTCGGTCGCCCGGTGCGGAAAGCGCGTCGCGGCGGCGGGACCGTTGCGAGGCCTGGTGAACAACGCCGGAGTGGCGCGGCCGGGGCCGCTCGAGCACGTGCCGCTGGCGGCGTTCCGGGAACAGCTGGAGGTGAACGTCACGGGCCAGCTGGCGGTGACGTGCGCGATGCTGCCGGCGTTGCGGCGCGCGGAATCGCCGCGCGTGGTGACGATCGGCTCGATCGGCGGCCGGATCGCGGGCCCGATGGTCGGGCCGTACCACACGTCTAAGTTCGCCCTGGTCGGCTTGACCGACAGCCTGCGCGCGGAACTCGCCCCGGAAGGGATCCGGGTGGTGCTGGTCGAGCCGGGAGCGGTGGCCACACCGATCTGGCCCCGAGCCCGCGCGGCGGCGGAGGAGGTCCGCGAACGGTTGCCCCCGGCGGCCTTGGAGAGGTACGCCGAGCAACTGGCGACGGCGGAACGCAGCGCGGCCCGCTCCGCCCGGACGGGGGTGCCGCCACGCCGCGCGGCGGAGACGGTAGTCCGGGCGCTGACGGCTCGGCGGCCGGCGCCGCGTTATCTGGTCGGCCGGGACGCCCGGCTGGCGGCGGTGCTGGCGAGCTTGCCGTTCCGGGTGCGGTACCACCTGACGGCGGCAAAGCGATGAGGTGTGGCCGGGGAGTTGGCGGTGGTGCGGCGGAGGGCCGGCTGAGTCTGCCTGGCCACACCCGGCGCCAGAGCGGGGCGGCGAGGTGGTGGCGGCTGTGGCTGTCCGGCGGACGGCCAGCCGAGTCTGCTTCACCGCTCCCCGGGCCTGGGCGGAGCGGTGGGGTGGTGGCTGGGCTGCGCGACGGTGGTGCGGCGGCTGGCCGGCCGAGTCCGCCCCACCGCCGGGCCGGAGCGAAGCGATGAGCCGCCTGGTCGTGATCGTCGCGCCGGGCTCGCGCGGCGATGTCCAGCCGTGCGTGGCTCTCGGACGTGGCCTGGCCGCCGATGGCGATCGCGTCCGCCTGCTCGCCGCGCCCGGCTTCCAGGCGCTCGCCGAAGCCCACGGGCTCGGCTTCGCGCCCCTGTCGGCCGATCCCGCCGCCATCCTCGGTTCGGCCGCCGGGCGGGCGTGGACCACCGGGAGCCGCCGGAGCTTTCTCTCCGGGCTGAGGGCCGTTCTGCGGCCCGTCCTCGACCGGCTCCTCGCCGACGTCCACGCCGGCGCCGCCGGGGCCGATCTCGTGCTCGCCCCCTCCCTCGGCTTCCTCGGCACGCACCTGGGCGCCCACCTCGGCGTCCCCGACGTCGAGCTGCACTACCAGCCCAGCGTCCCGACGCGCGCCTTCGCCCATCCGCTCCTGCCACAGGCCGCCCGGCTCGGCCCGTGGGGACGGCACCTCAGCTTCACCGCCGTCGACGCCGTCGCCTGGCAGGTCCTGCGGCCCGAAGTCGACCGCTGGCGCGTCGAGACGCTCGGCCTGCCGAAAGCCGGACGACGCGGGCCGCGGCGCTCTTCGCCCGTGCTGTGCGGATTTTCCGACGCCGTCGTGCCGCGGCCGGCCGACTGGCCCGCCCGGGTGCACGTCACCGGCTACTGGTTCCTCGACACCGCGCACCCGCGCCCGGACCCGCGGCTGCGCGACTTCCTCGCCGCGGGACCGCCGCCGGTGTACGCCGGCTTCGGCAGCATGCAGCCCGCCGACGCCGAGCGGACGTACGAGATCGTCACCACGGCGTTGCGCCGGGCCGGGCTGCGCGGTGTCCTCAGCACCGGGGCCGGCGGGGACGACCTGCTGATCGCCGGGGACGTCCCGCACGACTGGCTGTTCCCGCGCACCGCCGCCGTCGTCCACCACGGCGGTGCCGGGACCACCGCCGCCGGGCTGCGCGCCGGGGTGCCGGCGCTGGTCTGCCCCGTCTTCTCCGACCAGCCCTACTGGGGCGACCGGGTGTCGCGGCTGAGCGCCGGTCCGAAACCGTTGCCGCTCGAGGAACTCGACGTCGGCTCGCTGACCGCCCGGCTGCGGGAGCTGACGGAGAACCCGCTGTTCCGCCGGGGCGCGCAGTACGTCGGCGCGCGCCTGCGGGCCGAGGACGGCGTGGCCCGCGCGTGCTCGGTCCTGCGTGCGGGCTAGGTGGTCCGCGGCTCAGGCGAAGATGGCCAGCAGGAGGCCCGCGCCGACGATCACCACGCACGCCGCGATCGTCGTCCGGCGGTAGTGCAGGATCAGCGCTGCGAACTCGCGCAGCAGCGCGCTCGGCAGGAAGTAGCGGGCCGTCGGCGCGCCCGTCGCGTGGAACGGCAGGCCGAGCCGGCGGCACTCCACCGCCGCCCGGAACACGTGGTAGCTGCTGGTCACCGCGACCACCCGCCGCGCGCCGGCGGGGAGCAGCGCGGCCGAGAACCGGAGGTTCTCCTCGGTCGTGCGGGCCTGGTCCTCGCGCCGGATGCGGTCGTCCGGGATGCCGCGGTCCCGCAGGTAGGCGTGCATCGCTTCGGCTTCGGAGATCGTCTCGCCGGGACCCCGCCCGCCCGAAACGACCAGCAGCGGCGGTGCCTGCTCCCGGTCGTGGAGGCGGATCGCGCGTTCGAGCCGCCCGGCCAGCAGCGGCGGCACGCGCTCGCCGTCGAGGCCGCAGCCGAGCACGATGATCGCGTCGAACCCGCCGCGGCGGCCGATCCGGCTGTACACCACCGAATAGACCAGCAGGGACAGGAAGAGGAACCCGAAGTAGCCGGTCAGCACGACGGCGATGGCCACCAGAGCCGAACCCCACCGGCCGAGCGGCGCGAAGGTCAGCGCCTCCAGCGTGACCAGGCCGGCGCCGAGGCCGAGCGACAGCAGGTTCCCGGCGCTGCGGCCTTCCCGCCGCCACATCCGCACGCCGTTGACGATCAGCGCGGCCGGCAGCCCCAGGGCGACGAGCACCGCCACGACGCCCAGCAGCCCGAGCAGCACCGGCGTCAGCCACTCGAGGTGCAGCGCCGCGCGCAGCAGCCACAGCGCGGTCAGCAGGAGCGCCACGCCGAGCCAGACGGCGTTGCCCAGCCGCCGCGGTTCGCGCGCCAGCCTCGCTGCGAACACGACGAGGGCCACGCCGGCGGCGACCGGCAGCACCCCACCGGCGACGGTCACCCCGGCCTCCCTGGAATCCCCTGTGGGTCCCCAACCTAGCCGGGCTTACCCGGACGGGTGATCTGGCATGGTGAACGCCGTGAGCGATGAGCGACCGGCGTTCGTGCTGCACGAGCACTTCCGCCCGCGGCACCATTTCGACCTGCGGCTGGAGGAGGACGGCGTGCTGCGCTCCTGGGCGGTGCCGCGCGGCCTCCCGCCGGACTCCGGCGCCGACCGGCTCGCCGTCGCCGTGCCCGACCACGCACTCGACCACCTCGGCTACGAGGACGAGACGAAGAAGATCGCCGACACCGGCTGGTGGGAGGAGCACGACCGGACGGCCAAGCGCCTCCTGTTCACCCTGCACGGCCGGGCGGGCGCGGTGCGGTACGCGCTGATCCGCACCGCCCGCGACTGGCTCCTGCACCGCACCCGCGATCAGCCGGGCGACACCTGAGCACGCGGCCGGAACCGGACCCCGGCCGGCATCGCGCGGTGCGCCCAGTGCCCCAGGACGCCCAGCAGGGCGATCTCCAGGACCATCATCAGCCGCTCGACCAGGCCGGTCGCCACAGTGGGCAGGTGGCCGCCGAGGACGACGTTCACCGCGAACGGGACGATGAACGGCAGGTAGAACGGGATCGCCGCCAGCGCCAGCCGCCGCGACCAGGTCGCGAAGCGCCGCCAGCGCGGGTCGTCGCGGTGCCGCCGCCCCAGCGCCCAGCCGACGACCGGCAGGCTCAGGCACGTCACCGCCGAGGCGTACAGGTGGATCTTGCCCGTCGCGGTGACCGCGCCACCCTGCGGATCCTTCGCGAACACCGCGACCGCCAGGAGACTCACGCACCACAGGGCCTTCGCCGCCACCAGTGCCGGGTTGGCCAGCAGGCCACGGCGGTAGAGCGCGACCAGCAGCAGCGCCGAGCCCGTGCTGGTGAGCAGCAGCGCGCCGTCCCACAGCCAGCGGCCCGCGCTCAGCGCGTAGTCGCTGAGCATCGTGCTGACCGGGTCGAGGGGCGCGAGCCGGCGGTCGACGTGCAGCACGGCGAGCAGGACGACGGCGCCGGCGAAGGCGGCGAGGGCTCCCGGCACGAGCAGGCGGGCGCGCAGGCGGGGACGGACGGGTGCGGGACACAGCATGTGGGAAAACACTCCGGGACGGTTCGGCTGGTTCAGGCGCAGGCGCGGACGCTACCCGTGACCTTTCCGTGACCATTGCCGACGCATCCCCGCTGTGACGCAGGACACCGTCAGTGGTCGCCGTCCTGCGGGATCTCGGCCGAATCCGTGAGCCGCAGCTTGCGCCGCGCCCGCTGGTAGAACGTCGTCATCCCGAGCCGGACCACCCGCGCCGCGCTCGGCCGGCCGCGCAGGTCGAGCCGTTCGCCGGGGGAGATGTACCCCTCGACCTGGCCGTCGACCTCCACCGCCAGCCGGCCGCTGGTCGGCAGCAGTTCCAGGGTCACCTCGTCGTGCACCGAGAGCACCACGCCCCGGCTGTACGCCGAATGCGGCGCCGCCGGCGTCACCAGCAGGGCCTCCACCGCCGGGCTGGTGATCGGGCCGCCCGCGGAGAAGCTGTACGCCGTCGAGCCGGTCGGGGTCGCGACGACCACCGCGTCGGCCGAGTAGCTCACGAACGGCTGGCCGCCGACGCGGACGGCGACCACCGCACTGCCGTCACCGGGCACCCGCACCACGGCGATGTCGTTGAACGCCGTGATCTTCCGCCCCTGCAGCACCGCGTCCACGGCCAGCCGCGGCTCGACCGTGAACTCGTGGCCGTCGATGGCCGAGAGCGCGCCGGGCAGGTCCGGGACGTCGACCTCGGCCAGGAAGCCGAGCTTGCCGAGGTTCACCCCCAGCACCGGCGCGCGCTGGCCGTCGGCCAGCCGCATGGCCCGCAGCATCGTGCCGTCGCCGCCGAGGCTGACCACCAGGTCGGAGCGGCGGCCGAGCTCCTCGGGCGTCACCCCGATCGCGGCGCAGTTGAGCCGGACGATCTCGTCGGCGATGCCGAGGACTTCGATGTTCCGGTTGCTCGCCCAGCCGAGGACGGCTTCGACGGCGGCCGCGGAGTCGCGGCGGGGGTGCAGCACGAGGCCCGCTGAGTGCATGTCAGCGGCCCTGGGCGGGGGAGGTACCGAGCGTCATGCGCTCAGTCTGCCCGCTCCCGCTCGCCGCCGCGAGAACCGCAGCGCGCCGTCGTCGATCCGGCCGTGCCGGAGCTTGACGACGTCGTGCGCGTAGCTCATGCCCAGCTGCCACGGCGCCCGCGAACCCGCCTTGGGGAACTCGTCGATCGACCGCTGCACGTATCCGGCGTCGAAGTCCAGCAGCGGCCGCTCGGTGACCGCCGGGTCGTCGTTGACCGGCACGCACTGGTCGTAGCCGTGCCGGTCGAGGTGGCGCAGCAGCCGGACGACGTACTCGCCGACCAGGTCGGCCTTGAGCGTCCACGACGCGTTGGTGTAGCCGATCGTGAAGGCGAAGTTCGGTACGCCGCTGAGCATCATGCCCTTGTAGGCCAGGGTTTCCGGCAGCTTCACCGGGGCGCCGTCCACCGCCAGCTCGATGCCGCCGAAGGCGAGCAGCCGCAGTCCGGTCGCGGTGACGACGACGTCCGCCTCGAGCTCGTCGCCCGATTCGAGCTTGATACCCCGCTCGGTGAACTCCGCGATCCGGTCGGTGACGATCGAGGCGTCGCCGCGGCGGATCGACCGGAACAGGTCGCCGTCCGGGACCAGGCACAGCCGCTGGTCCCAGGGCTGGTACCGCGGCTTGAAGTGGGTGTCGACGGCGAACCCGGGTGGCAGCTGCTTCGCGGTCGCCTTGCGGATCATCGCCTTCACCACGGCCGGGCGGCGCCGGCTGAGCTGGTAGATCAGCGTGCTCACCGCGACGTTCTTCCAGCGCGCGATCGGGTACGCCAGCTTCGGGCCGAGCACCTTGCGCAGCCGGTTGGCCAGCGCGTCCTCCGACGGCAGCGAGAGGATGTAGGTGGGGGAGCGCTGCAGCATCGTCACGTGCGCGGCGCGGTCGGTCATCGCCGGGACGAGGGTGACCGCGGTGGCGCCGCTGCCGATGACGACGACCTTCTTGCCGGTGTAGTCGAGGTCCTCCGGCCAGTGCTGCGGGTGGACGACGGTGCCGCCGAAGTTCTCGAGACCCGGGAACTCCGGCGTGTGCCCGGCCGCGTAGTCGTAGTAGCCGCTGCACAGGTACAGGAACTTCGCGGTGAACTCGACTCGCTGCCCGTCGTGCTCGGCTTCGACGGTCCACCGTGCGTCCTCTGTGGACCACTCGGCGCGGACCACCCGGTGCCCGAACCGGATGTGCCGATCGATGCCCGCGTCGGCGGCGGTGTCGCGGACGTACCGCAGGATCGACGGCCCGTCCGCGATGGCCTTCGCGTCGGTCCACGGCCGGAACCGGTACCCGAGGGTCTGCATGTCCGAGTCGGACCGCACGCCGGGGTAGCGGAACAGGTCCCACGTGCCGCCGATCGCGTCGCGAGCCTCGAGGATCGCGTAGCTCTTGCGCGGGAACGCCGTGCGCAGGTGGTGGGCCGCGCCGACGCCGGACAGCGCGGCGCCGACGATCAGCACGTCGAGGTGTTCGGTCATGACACGGTCTCCGTCCGCCGGGCGCGCCGCATGACGCGCGTCAGCACGGCGTTGTAGTGGGTGGGGGTGATCCGGGCAAGCGCGTCGAACAGGTAGGCGTCCGGGCCGACCAGGATGCGGGCCTTCCCGCGGTCGACGCCGGCGTGGATGATCGCCGCGGCTTTCTCCGGCGACGTCATCGTCATCGCCTCGAACTGGGCGGCCATCTGCTCGTGGGTGCGGCCCCGGCCCTCGGGGTCGCGCCGCACCCGGGCGTTGCGCGCGATGTTCGTCGTGATGCCACCCGGGTGCACGGTGATCGCGCGGACGTCGGTCCCGTGCAGTTCCTGCCGCAGCGAGTCGGTGAAGCCGCGGACGGCGAACTTCGCCGCGCAGTAGGCGCTCTGGTACGGCATCCCGAGCAGGCCGAACACGCTGGAGGTGTTCACGATCGCGTCCTCGCCCTGCTCGACGAGGATGGGGAGGAACGCCCGCGTCCCGTGCACGACACCGCGGAAGTCGATGTCGTGCAGCCAGTCGTCGTCCTCGGGCACCGCGTCGAGCACGGTCGAGGTCACCGCGACGCCGGCGTTGTTGAACACCGCGGCCAGCGGGGCCGGGAGCCACTCGCGGACCTCGTCGGCGAACCGCAGCTGGTCTTCCGCGTCGCGGACGTCGAGCACGCGGGTCAGCACCCGGCCGGACAGCGCGGCCGCGGTGGCTTTCAGGCCGTCCTCGTCGACGTCGGCGAGGGCGACCGGCGAGCCGAGCCGGGAGAGCCGGGTGGCCAGCGCCCGGCCGATGCCGGACGCCGCGCCGGTGATGACCACCGGACGGCCGCTGAGGCTACGGGGCCGGGACATCGCTGCTCCTCGCGTGCTGGTCGATGAGGTCGAGCACCGTGGCCCACGCGCCTTCGGGCAGGTCGTGGCCCATCCCGCGGACGGTTTCGAGGCGGGCGCCCCGGATGGCGCGCGCGGTGGCCGCACCGCCGGTGGGGTGGACCATCCGGTCGCGGTCGCCGTGGATCACCAGCGTCGGCGCGGTGATCTTGCGCAGCAGCGGCGTCCGGTTGCCGGACTTCATGATGGCGGCGAGCTGACGGCCCACGCCGCCGGCCGTCGGGTCGCGGTCCCAGCCCGTCCCGGCCAGCTCGCGGACCCGGGCCTCGTCGAACGGGAAGCCGTGCGAGCCGATGTGGCGGAACATCCGGACGGCGCTTTCGACCGCCTCCTCGCGGGACTTCGGCGGCTTCGCGCCCATCATCCGCAACGTCGAAAGCGCGGGCCGGCCGAGCACGCGCGACCCGGTCGTCGACATGATCGACGTCAGGGTGCGGATCCGCTCCGGGTACAAAGCGGCCGTGGTCTGGGAGATCATGCCGCCCATGGAGACGCCCGCGATGTGCGCGGTCTCGAGGTCGAGGGCGTCGAACAGGCCGATGGTGTCGGCGGCCATGTCCGTGAGGTCGTACTGCTGCGCGGGGAACCGGCCCGCGAGCATGCCGAGCAGGCTCGGCGGCCGGAAGCGCGGGTGCGTGGAGCGGCCGGCGTCGCGGTTGTCGAACCGGATGACCTCGTACCCGCGTTCGGCGAGGTGCGCGCAGAAGGCGTCCGGCCAGCTGTGCAGCTGCTGGCCCAGGCCGGCGACGAGGACCAGCGGCTCGGCGCCGGTGTCCCCGATCCGCTCGTAGGCCAGGGAAACACCCCGGCCGGCGTCGGCGATCTGGTCGGTCACGAATCTCCTCCGGTGGTCCGGCGGCGCACGATCACGCGGCCGCCCTTGGCCGGGGCGTAAGCCACGCCCCGCGAGTGCCAGCGTTCGCCCGGCTCGCTCGTCGGAACCAGCGTGAAGTCCCGCAGCAGGGTCCGCAGCACGACGGTCATTTCCATGGTCGCGAAGGCGGCGCCGAGGCAGCGGCGGGTGCCGCCGCCGAACGGGATCCACTGGGAGAGATCCGGGCGCGCGCCGGCGAAGCGGTGCGGGTCGAAGGCGGCGGCGTGGGGGAAGACGGCGTCGTCGTCGTGGATCAGCGCGATGCTGACGAGCACCGCGTACCCCTTCGGCAGCGTCCACCGGCCGAGCCGGAAGCCGTCCTGCTTGACCTGCCGGGCGGTGAGGTCGATGACCGGCCGGGTGCGCTGGACCTCGAGGATCGTGGCGTCGAGCAGTTTTCCGTCGTCGTCCTGCAGTTCCGCCAGCAGCGCGGGGTGGCGGCGGAGGCGCTCGACGGCCCAGGCCAGGGTGGTCGCCGTGGTCTCGTGCCCGGCGGTGAGCAGGGTGAGGAGCTGGTCGGAGATCTCTTCGCGGCTCAGTCCCGACCCGTCGTCGTAGCGGGTCTGCAGCAGCATCGAGAGGACGTCGTCTTTGGGTTCGTCGCGGGCCTTGATGATCAGCCGGTCGACGATGGCGTCGTACTCGCGGCGCATCCGTTCGAAGCGGCGCCACGGGTTGAAGCGGCCCTTCTTGGGGATGGGCAGCACGGCCAGCCGGGAGCCGAGGGTGACGAACGGCGGGAGCAGCTCGCGCAGCTCGGCGAACTCGGCCCCCTCGGCGCCGAAGACCGCGCGGAGGATGGCGTTGAGGGTGATCCGCATCATCGACGGCAGCGTGGCGAACGCTTTGCCTTCGGGCCAGCTCGCCAGTTCTCGCGCGGTTTCTTCCTCGACGATCTTCTCGTACGCGGCGAGGCGGCGGCCGTGGAACGGCGGGACCAGGAGCTTGCGCTGCCGTTTGTGCTCGTCGCCGGAGAGCGCGAACATCGACCGGGAGCCGAGCACCCGCCCGAGGTTGACCTCGAGGTTGTCGACGAGCTCGGGCCCGGAGGTGAACAGCTGCTTGATCTCGGCGGCGCCGCTGATCACCACGGCGTTGCCGAAGATCGGCACGTTCACCGTGAAGGCGTCCCCATAGCGTTCTTTGAGCCGCCGCATGCCGCGCAGGGGCTGCGTCAGCGCGTAGGCGCCCTGGACGGCGCGGGGCGCGGTGGGCCCCGGCGGCAGCACTGCGGGGCGTGTCATGGTCGTCATCGACCCTCCCGGAAGGTGGTACGCGAGCGTACCGTCGGTACGGTACGCCGGTGTACCATCCAGTTTCAAGAGGAGGGGTATAGCGTGACTTCCGTGGACGTCGACACCCGCCGATTCCGCCAGCGCCTCCTGGACGGGCTGGCCGAATCGATCACCGAGGCCGGCTTCCGCGACACGACGGTGGCCGACGTCGTCCGCCGCGCCCGCACGTCCCGGCGGACGTTCTACGAGCACTTCTCCAGCCGCGAAGAGTGCTTGATCGCGCTCCTGGCGGAGGCGAACCGGTCGATGATCCGGCAGATTTCCGAGGCGGTGGACCCGCGCGCGCCGTGGGCCGTCCAGGTGCGTCAGGCGATCGAGGCGTGGATCGGCTGCGCGGAATCGGAGCCGGCGATCACGCTGAGCTGGATCCGGGACGTCCCCGCGCTGGGCGCGCCGGCCCGTGAACTGCAGCGTGACGCGATGGAGGGGTTCATCGCGATGACACAGCGCTTGACGGACACCCCGGAGATGCGCGCGGCGGGCATCAGCCCCCCTTCGCGGCAGCTGTCGATCATGCTGCTGGGCGGATTGCGCGAGCTGATCGCGACGACGGTGGAGGACGGCGGCCGGGCCGGTGATGTCACCGAGCTCGCGGTGCGGGCGTCGATCGCGTTGCTCGGCCCGGCCTGACGGCTCCGGGCTGTGAGTGATGCCGGCCGCCGCGGCTCCGGTCGTGGCGATCGGAGCCGCGGCGGCGCTCAGGCGTCCAGGTCCTGGGCGATCAGTTCGGCCAGCGCGTCGACGGACTCTCGGGCCGAGTCACCATCGGCGGTCAGCTCGACCTCGTCTCCATGACCCGCGCCCAGGGTCATCAACCCCAGGACGCTGGCCGCGTCGACCGGGTCGCCTGCGACCCCGGCGCTGACCTTCGCGATCGTCACCTTCGCGGACTGGCCGGCCGCCATGCGAGCGACCAGGCCCGCCGGGCGGGCGTGGAGCCCGACGCTGCTGGCGACGAGCGTGCGGCGTTGGTACACAGTGGACTCCTTCACGCGTTGACCGGCTGGCTGGAAACGGCGGCGGAACGCTCGGCCGCCCGGAAGCGCACCTGCTTGAGCGCGATCACCGACCCGGCGGCGACCAGCGTCCCGGCGATCAGCGCCACCAGGAACAGCAGCGGGTTGCCGATCAGCGGGAGCACGAAGATCCCGCCGTGCGGGGCGCGCAGCGTCGTGCCGAACGCCATCGACAGCGAGCCGGTGACCGCCGAGCCGAGCATGATCGACGGGATCACGCGGAACGGGTCCGCCGCGGCGAACGGGATCGCGCCCTCGGTGATGAACGACGCGCCGAGCAGCCAGGCCGCGCGGCCGTTCTCGCGTTCGGCCTCGGTGAACAGCTTCTTGCGGACCGTGGACGCCAGCGCCAGGGCCAGCGGCGGCACCATCCCGGCCGCCATCACCGCGGCCATGATCTGCAGCGACGCCGTCGCGCCGGTGGTCAGGCCGCCGACGGCGAAGGCGTACGCGGCCTTGTTGACCGGGCCGCCCATGTCGAAGGCCATCATCAGGCCGAGCAGCGCGCCCAGCAGCAGCGCGCTGACACCGCTGAGGCTGTTGAGCCAGTTGGTCAGGCCCATTGTTACCGTGGCCATCGGCTTGCCGACCACGACGTACATCAGCACACCGACCACAATGGACCCGAGCAGCGGGTACACCACCACCGGCATGATGCCCCGCATCGCCTTCGGCACCTGGATCTTCTTCAGCGCCAGCACGACGCCACCGGCCAGCAGACCGGCGACGAGGCCGCCGAGGAAACCGGCCCCGACGGTGACGGCGATCGCGCCACCCACGAAACCGGGGGCGATCGCCGGGCGGTCGGCCATCGCGAAGGCGATGAACCCGGCCAGCACCGGCACCAGGAAGGCGAACGCCGCGCTGCCGATCTGGAACATCAGCGCGGCCCAGCCGGCGACCGAACCCGCGTCGAAGTGCTCGGTGACCTTCGGCGCGTCGACGATCTTGTAGCCGCCGAGGGCGAAACTCAGCGCGATGAGCAGGCCGCCCGCGGCGACGAACGGGATGAGGTAGCTGACGCCGGTCATCAGCCACTGGCGGATCTTGGTCCCGGCGTTGTCGTTCGCGCCGACCTTCGAGGTGAGTTCCGGGGTGGCGGGCGCGGCGTCGACGGGCTCGCGGGCGGCGGCCTTGGCGCGTTCGAACAGCCCGGCCGCGTCGTTGATCGCGGCCTTGACCGGCGCTTCGACGATCGGCTTCCCGGCGAAGCGGTCCCGGCCCTGCACCGCGAGGTCCGCGGCGAAGATGACGGCGTCCGCGCTCGCGATGTCCTCGGCGGACAGCGGTTCGGACCCGGCCGAACCCTGGGTCTCGACGACGATCTCGTCGCCGTTGGCCTTGGCGGTCTGCTCCAGCGACTCGGCCGCCATGTAGGTGTGGGCGATCCCGGTGGGGCAGGCGGTGATGGCGACGAACTTCATGATCAGGCCACCTCCTGGCGGATGTACTCGGCGAGGGCGGCGGCGTCGGTGGCGTCCAGCAGGTTCCGCTTGAACTCCGCCCGGACCAGCCGCCGGGCGAGGGCGGCGAGGACCTTGAGGTGGTCGCTGCCCCCGCCTTCCGGCGCGGCGATGAGGAAGATCAGCTTCGCCGGTCCGTCCGGCGCGCCGAAGTCGATGCCCGCGTCGCTGCGGCCGAACGCCAGCGTCGGCGTGGTCACCGCGGCCGAGCGGCAGTGCGGGATGCCGATGCCGCCTTCGAGCCCGGTGGCCATCTGCTCTTCGCGGGCGGCGACGTCCTTCAGGAACAGGTCGAGGTCGGTCACCCGCCCGGCGTCGACGAGCCGCTGCGCGAGGCCGCGGATGGCGGTCTGCTTGCCGGCGGCGTCGAGGCCGAGGTCGACCAGGTCGGCGGTGATCAGGTCTGGGGTGGTCATGCGGCGGCTCCGCTGAGGGTGAAGGTGGGGTCGGCGTCGAGCACGCGCACCTGGTCGGGGTGCACGTCCTGCGGGGTGGGCATGCGGCTGCCCTCCTGCGTGACCGCGGCGGTGCCGTAGGCGACCGCGGCGCGCAGGGCTTGGGGGCCGGTTCCTCCCGCGTGGAGGAACCCGGCGAGTGCGGCGTCTCCGGCGCCGACGGTGCTGCGCACGGCCACGAGCGGGCCCAGCGCGTGGCAGGTTCCGGTCTCCTCGACGAGCACCGCGCCGCGAGCGCCCAGGCTGACCAGCACGCGGCCGACGCCACCGGAGATCAGCTCCCGGCAGAACGCGACGACGTCGCCGAGCAGCGGGAGCGGGCGGCCGGCGAGCTCGATCAGCTCGTCGAGGTTGGGCTTGAGCAGGTCGGGGCCGGCCGTGCAGGCGGCGGCGAGCGGCGCGCCGGACGAGTCGACGGCGACCTTCGCCCCGGCTTCGCGGGCGAGCTTCGTCAGCCGGGCGTAGAAGTCGTCGGGCAGGCCCGTGGGGAGGCTGCCGCAGCACACCAGCCATTCGCCGCGCACGGCCAGTTCGACGGCGCGGCGTTCGAGGGTGGCGAGTTCGGCGGGGGAGATCTCGGGGCCCGGCTCGTTGATCTTCGTCGTGGTCCCGTCGGCTTCGACGAGCGTGATGTTGCTGCGGGTCGACCCGGCGATCGGCACGGCGACGACCGGGACGCCTTCGGGCGCGAGCAGGTCGGCCAGCCGCTCGCCGACCGGGCCGCCCGCGGGCAGCAGCGCGACGGTCGGGGTTCCGGCGGCGGCCAGCGCGCGGGCGACGTTCACGCCCTTGCCGCCGGGGTCGAGCCGGACGGCTTCGGCCCGGTTCACCTCGCCGCGGCGCAGTTCGGCCAGCCGCGCGGTCCGGTCGAGGCTCGGGTTGGGGGTCACGGTGACGATCACGCCAGCACCACCTCCGGGCCCGCTTCTTCGAGTTCGGCGACCGCGCCCGCGTCGATGCCGCTGTCGGTGATCAGGACGTCGATCTCCGCCAGCCGCGCGAAGCGGCTGAGCTGGTCGGTGCCGTACTTGCTGTGGTCGGCCAGCAGCACCCGCTTGCGGGCGGCGGCGACCACGGCGGCCTTCACCGCGGACTCGGCCATGTCCGGCGTCGTGCAGCCGTGCTCGGCCGAAAAGCCGTTGGCGCCGAGGAAAGCGACGTCGACGAGCAGGCCTTCGAGCGCGCGCAGCGTCCAGGCCTCGACCGCGGCGAGCGTCGTCCCGCGGACGCGGCCGCCCAGGATGTGCAGCGTGATGCCCGGCCGGGTGGCGAGGATCGAGGCGACCGGGATCGAGTTGGTGATCACCGTCAGCTCGCGGTCGGCGGGCAGCAGCGTCGCGACCCTGCTGGTCGTGGTGCCGGCGTCGAGCAGGATCGAGCCGCGGTCGGGCACCAGGTCCAGCGCGGCCCGGGCGATGGCGTCCTTTTCGGCGGCGTTGGTCTGGTCCCGCTGGGCGACCTCGGGTTCGAAGTCGAGTCGTTCGACGGCGACCGCGCCGCCGTAGACGCGGCGGACCACGCCTTGGCGTTCGAGGACGCCGAGGTCGCGTCGGATGGTCTCGGGGGCGACACCGAGTTCGGCGGCGACGTCACCGACGTCGACACGGCCGTCACGTCGTGCGCGTTGCGCCAGGAGCTGGTGCCGTTCGGCGGCGTACATGCCCGTTCCTCTCCGATGTTTGCCCGTTGCCGTTTGATTGTGCCCGTTGTTACCGTAGTGTCAATCCCCAGTTACGAGATCCTTTGCTCCCGGAGGTCCCGAAATGCAGCTGTCCGGCGTCGGAGTCAGCCCCGGCCGGGTCGACGGCCCGCGTGTCCTCGTGGCCGCTGACCTGCCCGAACCCGCTTCTACGCCCGCTCCGGCGGACCTCGAGGCCGAAGCGGGCAAGATCGGGCAAGCGGCGGCCTCAGTGGCGGCCGCGTTGTCCGATCGTGCCCGTTCCGTGTCCGGAGATGCCCGGTCGGTCCTGGAGACGACGGCCGCCATGGCCTCCGACCCGACGTTGACCGCGTCCGCGGAGAAGCTCGTCCACGCGCGTTCGCTCCCGGCGCCGCGGGCGGTGTGGGAAGCGGCGGGGGAGTTCATGACGGCCCTGCGGGCGGCCGGCGGCTACCTGGCCGAACGCGCCCGGGACGTCGCCGACGTCCGCGACCGGATCGTCGCGGCCTTGCTGGGCGTGGCCCCGCCGGGCGTGCCGGAGCTGACGTCGCCGAGCGTGCTGGTGGCGCGCGACCTCGCCCCGGCTGACACCGCCGGGCTCGACCCGGAGCTGGTCCTGGCGCTGGTGACGGCGGAGGGTGGCCCGACGAGCCACACCGCGATCCTGGCGCGGGCGCTGAGCATTCCCGCCGTGGTCGCGTGCGCCGGGGTGCTGGACCTGGACAGCCCGGGGCTCGCGGTCGACGGTTCGGCGGGCACGGTGACCCCCTCCGACGGCACGGTGCGGGCGCCGGCCCGGACGTCCCGCCCGACGTGGGACGGCGTCGGCCGCCTCGCCGACGGCCACCGCGTGAAGCTGCTGGGCAACGTCGGCTCCGCGGCGGACGCATCGGCCGCGGCGGCGGCCGGAGCGGAAGGCGTCGGGCTGTTCCGCACCGAATTCTGTTACCTCTCAGCGGCTTCCGAGCCGACGGAGGCCGAGCAACGGGCCGCGTACGCGGCGGTGCTGGCCCCGTTCGCGGGCAAGCCGGTCGTCGTCCGGACGCTGGACGCGGGGTCGGACAAGCCCCTGGCGTTCCTGCCGATGGGCGAAGAACCCAATCCGGCCTTGGGTGTCCGCGGCCTCCGGGTGGCGTTCGACCGCCCGGACCTGCTGGACCGCCAGCTGTCGGCGATCGCGGCGGCGGCCGCGGACACGGGCGTGGAACTGTCGGTGATGGCCCCGATGGTGGCCACGGCGGCGGAAGCGGCCTGGTTCGCGTCCCGCGCCCGCGCGGCGGGCATCGAGCGGGTGGGCGTGATGATCGAGATCCCGGCGGCGGCGTTGTGCGCCGATGAGATCCTCGCGGAGGTGGACTTCGTGTCGCTGGGGACGAACGACCTGGCCCAGTACGTGTTCGCGGCGGACCGCCAGCTGGGCGCGGTGGCGGCGTTGAACGACCCGCACCAGCCGGCGTTGCTGAAGCTGGTGGGCATGGTCGCGCAAGCCGGCGCGGCGGCGGGAAAGCCGGTCGGCGTGTGCGGCGAGGCGGCGGCGGACCCGGCGTTGGCGCCGGTGCTGGTGGGCCTGGGTGTGACGTCGTTGTCGATGAACGCGGCGGCATTGGCGGGCGTGGGCGCGGCACTGCACGAGGTGGACCTGGACGGCTGCCGCGCTAGGTCACGGTCGGATCGCCCAGCGCCAGTTCGGGCGGCCGGGCGTTCCGCGGGGTGACGACGAACGCCGCGGAACGCAGCGGTGACGCCGGTGTGCCCGGACGGGACAGTTCCAGCCGCAGCAGGCGGGCGCCGGTCACGTCCAGGTCGATGGCGGCCGGTTTCCCGGCCGAGACGTCGTGCTCGGAGCGCGGGGTGCCGTCGAGCACCACGCGGACCCGGCCGACCTGGAACGCGTCCGCGGCGTCGTCGAGAACCCCGGCGACGGTGGTGAACCGCCGGTAGTTGCCGCCCAGTTCCAGCTCGACGAACCCCGGTCCGGTGACCGCCGGCGAGGCCGGCCGCAGGACGATGCTCTGCTCGTAGCTCCGGCCGTCGATCGACGCCGCTCCGCGTTTGACGCCGTTGCTGGCGCACACCCAGGGCAGTTCGCCGGCCGGCACCCGCTGATCGCCGGCGGCGCCGCCGCGCCAGGTTCCGCGCCGGGGCATCGGGTACTGGCCCCGCCCGGTGATCGCGGCGAGGAGGTCGGTCACGCCCGCTTCGGTGAACTCGCGGACTTCGTACCGGGTCGTCGAGTGGGCGTTGAGGAAGGCCGGGATCTCGTCGATCGACCGGCCGGGCAACACGACCGGCAGCACCCGCTCGGTCTCGCGGCGCAGGTCCCGGGTCAGGTTGTTCCGGATGATCGCCGCTTCGAACTGGGCGCCCCGCCCCTCGTGGGGCAGCGCGGTGCCGTCGGCGCGGCGCTTGTAGTCGGGCGAAGCGATGACCAGGATGAAGTCCGCCCTCTCGAGGTTCTCGGTGGCCCACAGCGACCAGTCGCGGCGCGTGTTGTCGTACCAGGCGTCGAGGTGCACGTCCAAGCCGATCCCGGCGCGCAGGAACGACGCGAAGCCGTGCACGAGTTCTTTGTGTTCCGGGGTGTCGTGCGAGTAGGTCACGAACACCCGGGGCGCGGCACGGTCGGGCATCGCGCCCCTCCCCGTCGAGTCGGTGATTCACCGATCTTGCGAATCGGCCTGCGGAAAAGAATTCAGCGCGCCGGGCGCACTGACCACTCATCTATCCGCCTTCTTCGCGTATGTCAAGCTTTTCCGGCCGGGCCGTGAGAGCGCCGTCAAATGGCCAGGTATTGGCATCATTCTGTCCGGTTTCCCGCCTTCTCCCGCCGTGCGGGCCGGGCCTAGGATGGGCCGTTGCCTGGTGGGGAGCGGCGAAGGAGCGAGGGCACGCGTGTACGAGTACGACGTGTTCATCAGCTACCAACGCGCCGGCCGGGACATTTCGGCGTGGGTGAAAAACCATTTCCACCCCCGGCTGACCGAAGTGCTCGACCAGAACTTCTACCGGGACGTCCGGATCTTCTGCGACGACCAGGTGCGCACCGGGGCGAGCTGGGCGGGGGAAGTGCGTACCGCGCTGCTGCGCACCCGGGTGCTGGTGCCGGTGTGTTCGCCGAAGTACTTCCGGGACGAATGGTGCCTGGCGGAGTGGCATTCCATGGCGAAGCGGGAGGAACTGACCATGCGCCCGGCGCCGGACCACCCGTGGCCGCTGATCTACCCGGTGATCTTCTGCGACTCACGGAACTTCCCGGCGTGGGCGCACGAGCGGCGCATGCGTGACCTGCAGCAGTGGAACCACCCCTTCGAGCACTTCCAGGCCGCGCCGGCGTACCTCGACTTCAACCACAAGATCGCGGAGATCGCCGACGAACTCGAGGATCTCATCGAACGAGCGCCGGACTGGCGGGCGGACTGGCCGGTGCACACGCCGGCCCCCGAACCGCCGAAGCCGGCGCGGATGCCGAGGTTCTGACCGATGCCGGGGTCGGTGTTCACCTTCTACTCCTACAAGGGCGGGGTCGGCCGCAGCTTCACGCTGGCCAACGTCGCCGTGCTCCTCGCCCGCTGGGGACACCGGGTGCTGTGCCTGGACTGGGATCTCGAGGCACCCGGACTCGGCGACTACTTCCGGCTGCGGCTGCCGGGCAAGCCGCGGGGCGGCGTGGTGGACCTCGTCGCCGACTTCCGGGCCGGCCGGTTCGCGCCGGAGGCGCACGTGATGCGGCTGCGGAAGGCCGGCGCACTCGACTTCGTCGCGGCCGGGCGCGAGGAGCCGGGCTACGTCCGGCAGGTCCAGGAGATCGACTGGGAAGGCCTGTACGACGAAGGGTTCGGCGAATACCTCGAGAAGTGCCGCGAGCAGTGGACGAACGACTACGACTTCGTCCTCATCGACAGCCGCACCGGCATCTCCGACATCGGCAGCATCTGCACCGCGCACCTGCCGGACCACCTCGTGGTGCTGTTCACGGCGAACCAGCAGAGCATCCGCGGAGCGACCGAGCTCGCCGGGCGCGCGGACGCGGCGCGGAACCTGCTGCCGTTCGACCGGTCGCGGCTGACCGTCCTGCCGATCCTCTCGCGGTTCGACAACCGGGAGGAGTACGGCCGGTCGGAGGAATGGCGGAAGACCGTCGTCGCGGCGACGGCCGAGCTGTACCGGGCGTGGCTCGACCAAGGCGTCGCCCCGGAGACGATGTCCCGGCACCTGACGCTGCCGTACGTCTCGTACTGGAGCTTCGGCGAGCAGCTGCCCGTCCTGCTGGAAAAGACGCCGAGCGCGGACCAGATCGGCTTCGCCCTCGAAACGGTCGCGGCGGTGATCGCGTGCCGCCTCGACCGCACCGACCTGCTGGCGGAGAACCGCGACGCGTACGTGGCGGCCGTGCGCACGAGCCGGCAGGAGTTCCGGCACGAACTGCGGGTCAGCATCCCGCGGGGGGCCGTCGGACCGGCCGGCGAGCTGGTCGCGGAGCTGAAGAAGCTGAACGTCGGGGTGGTGAAGTCGCTTTCGGGCGACCGTTCCCTGCTCGCCAGGGCCGAGGACGACGCCCGGCACCTGTGCCTGGTCGTCGACGGCAAGGTGAGCCGCTGGCAGGCCGCCGAGGTCGAGCTGTTCCTGCACCGCACGCTCGGTCAGGACCGCCGGGTGATCCCGATCCTGACCGCGGGCACGGAGGCGGCCGGGCTCCCGGGGTACGTGGGCAACCTCCGGTACCTGCGGTTCGGCGTCCGTGGCCCGGCCGGCGTGGCCCGCGACCTGGTCGCCCAGCTGAGGGGCGGTACCCCGCCGGCCGGCGACGAGTCCGACCTCACCGCGCTGCTCGCACAGGTCCGGGCGTCCCGGCTGCGACCGCCCCGCTGGGAGCTGGTCGGCGAGCTGCTGACGGACCTGCAGGCGGCGGTCGAGGCGGGCGACGATCCCCGCGCGAACGAGCTGGCGGCGGACCTGGCGGTGGCGGCCAAGGCCCGCTCTCCGCACGGCGACGGACACCAGCCGGCTCTCCCGGAAACGCGCCGGTCGATCGACCGGCTCCTGCGCACTCTCGCCCGGAGCACGACGAAGCCGAACCACCGGAAGGATCTCGGATGACCGACCGCTTGGGACACAAGCAGACCGCGGCGATGTTCACGCTGATGGTGCTGGGCCGTGAAGTGCCCAACCAGGAGCTGGCGGAGCTGGTCGGCTTCACGCTCACCGGCACCGAACGCACGGGGCTGAACAAGCTCGGTTACGTGGACAGCGAACGGACCGGGCCGAAGCGGAGCTACGTGCACGTGCTGAGCGACAGCGGCTGGGCCTGGTGCGAGAAGGAGCTGGCGGAGGACGGGCCGCCGCCGCAACGCGGTCAGAGCCCGCTGGCGACGGCGCTGTACGTCATCCTCGGTGGCTTGGGGGAGTACCTGCGGCGCGAGAACAAGCGGCTGTTCGAAGTCTTCGGTGCGGGCCAGAGCGCGAACGGGGGCCCGCCGGCCGATCTGGAGGAGCGCATCCGGATCGCCTACCGCGAACTGGTGAAGGAACCGCGTGGCTGGGTCGGATTGGTGGACCTGCGGCCGAAACTCGGCGCGCCGGCCGCGGAAGTCGATGCCGTGCTCAAGGGACTGAGCCGCGCCGGGAAGGTCCACCTCGTCCCGGAGGACAACCGCAAGGCGCTCACCGCCGCCGATCACGAGGCGGCGATCCGCATCGGCGGAGAGGACAACCACCTGCTCTCGATCGAGGCCTTGTGATGGAGGAGCTCAAGGCCCTGGCGACGTTGAGCTTCGATTGGGCGGACACCCCCGACCACGTCTGGCGAGACTCGCCCTACCACGTCGACGGCTTGCACACCGAGGCGCTGGCGGCGATCGACGCGGGCATCCGCGACGCCACGACCAGCGACGGACCCAGCCCGATCGGGCTCGTCCTGCAAGGGTTGAAGGGGGTCGGCAAGACCCACCTGCTGGGCTTGGTCCGGCGCCAGGTGCACCGCGCGAGGGGCTACTTCTTCCTCGACGAGGTCACCGCGGCCGAAGCGTTCTGGGAGAACACGGCCGAGGCGTTGCGCCGAGGGCTGGCCCGGTCGGACGACTCCGGCGAGTCACAACTGCGGAGATTCCTGCTCCGGGTGTGCCTGCGGGCCCACGTCGATGCGCAGGTCGAGGCGAGGATCCGGCGCGGCCGCGGGCTGACCGTGGACGATGTCGAGGCGTTCGTCGGCGGAGTGGCGTCGCTCGACGAGATGGTCGCCGACGAATGCGGCGACACCGCGCGGGCCCTCGTGCTCATCGCGAGCCGGGACCGCGGCGTCAAGTACATCGGTGAGGACTACCTCGACGGCGATACCGAGCTGACGTCCGAAGCTCGCCAGTGGAACATCTACGCGCGGCCGAAACCCTCCCGGGTCCTCGTGCGGGAGATCACGCGGCTGCTCGCCCTCACCGGCCCGGTCGTGGTCGCTGTCGACCAGCTCGACACCCTTGTCGCGCGATCGGTGAAGCGCACCCAGGAGTTCGGGGACAGCACCGAAGAAGACCTGCTCGTGGCCCAGATCGCCGACGGGCTCATGGGGCTGCGGGAGGTCACCCACAAGACCCTCACCGTGCTGGCCTGCTTGCCGAGTACCTGGGAGCAGATCAAGACGAAGGCGGCGGGCACCGTGCCCGACCGGTTCCACGAATGGGTTGCGCTCGGACGGATCATCGATGCCCAGGTCGGCCGGGCGCTGGTGGAGAAGCGGCTCGGGGTGGCCTACGAGGCCATGGACTTCACCCCGCCGCATCCGACCTGGCCGGTGGCGCCGGAGGCGTTCGCGGAACCGTGGGAACAGTGGACTCCGCGGCAGCTGCTGAAGCGGATCGGCGCGCACATCGAACTGTGCCTGCGGTCGGGCCAGGTCAAGGAACTCACCTCCTTCGACGAGAAGGCTCCGGTCCCGGTCGCGCCGGTGCGGACCGAGGTGGAGAACGACCGGTTCGTCGAACTCGACGCCGAGTTCGAGAAGCTGCAGGCGGACGTCGATCCCGGGAAGCTGCTGGCCGAGTCGATCGTGGACCGGATGATGCCCGGGCTGCTCTCCGCCGCCCTGCGGTGCTGGGTCACCGAAGTCGGCGACGACGACATGGAATGGTCGTGCGAGCGTCAGGCCGGGCTGAGCGAGGTGCACGCCTGGCTGACCCGGACGCTCGACGAAACCGCGGACCTGCAGGAGCATTGGGTTTTCCGGGCGATCGCGGCCCGCGATCCGCGGGCCGCGCTGAGCCGGTTTCGCAAGGCCCGGTCCGAGGCGGGACAGCGGCAGGGCGTGGACAACCGGCACCTGGTCATCCTCCGGGACGCCTGGGGCCGCGGGGCCAAGACGCGCGAAGAGGTCGAGAAGTTCACGGCCGCGGGCGGCCGGACGATCCGGCTTTCGGAAGCCGACGCACGCACCTTCCGGGCGTTGCAGAAGATGCTCGACAACGGCGGCCGCGAGCTGCACGAGTGGCTGATCGACCGCCGGCCCGCCAGCCGGTCGGATCTGCTGTCCGCCGTACTGCCCGAGAAGCTGTCCGAGACGCCGGCGGAGAAGCTGTCCGAACAGCCGCCGGGGTCGCTCGCCGCGGCAACGCACCCTCCGCTCGCCGAAGGCGAAATCACCCTGGGAACCGTCGTCGGCTCCGGGGAGCCGGTGCGGATTGAACTCTCGGCGCTTCGCAAGCACGCCGCCGTGTTCGCCGGTTCCGGGTCGGGGAAGACCGTGCTGCTCCGGCGGATCATCGAGGAATGCGCCCTCCTCGGGGTCTCCGCGATCGTCCTCGACCCCAACAACGACCTCGCCCGCCTCGGGGACGCCTGGCCCGAGCCGCCGGGTGGCTGGACGAACGGTGACGCCGAGCTGGCCGAGCGGTACCTCGCCGACACCGACGTCGTCGTCTGGACGCCCGGGCGCGCGACCGGGCGGCCGCTGGCCTTCCGGCCACTGCCCGACTTCGCCGGGGTGCTCGACGACGTCGACGAATTCACCGCCGCCGTCGAGGTGGCCGTGGCGACGCTCGCCCCGCAGGCCCGGCTCACCGGCAGCACCGCGAAGGCCAACATCGGGCTCGCGGTGCTCCGGCAGGCGGTCGTCCACCACGCGCGGACCGGGTCACGCAGCCTGCCGGACCTCGTCGAGCTCCTGGCCGACCTGCCCGAGGACGTCAGCAACCTCAACGACGCCAAGCGCGTCGCCGCCGACCTGGCCGAGGTTCTCAAGGCCGCGATGGTCAACGACCCGCTCTTCGCCGGCGGTGGTGAGCCGGTCGATCCCGGCGCCTTGCTCGTGCCGGCCGCGGGGAAACGCGCCCGCGTCTCGGTGATCAGCTTCGTCGGGCTGCCCGCCGAGGAACAGCGGCAGAACTTCGTCAACCAGCTGCAGATGGAACTGTTCGCCTGGATCAAACGCCACCCCGCGGGCGACCGGCCGCTGGGTGCGTTGTTCGTGATGGACGAAGCCCAGACGCTGGCGTCCTCGGGGAGCCTGACGGCGAGCACGCGCAGCACGATCGTGCTCGCTTCCCAGGCCCGCAAGTACGGCCTGGGCCTGTTGTTCGCGACGCAGGCGCCCAAGGGGCTGCACAACCAGGTGGTCGGCAACGCGATGACGCAGTTCTTCGGCCGCCTCAACAGCCCGGCGCAGATCGCGGCCGCCAACGAACTGGCCCGGGCGAAGGGCAGCCCGGTCGCGGACATCTCCCGGCTCGAACGAGCGCAGTTCTACGTGGCGGGGGAGGCCTTCGGCTTCCGCCGGGTGGCGACGCCGCTGTGCCTGTCCCACCACCCGGCCAGCCCGCTGCGGCTGGAAGAGGTGATCACGCGGGCGAGAGCCGGGCGGTGAAGACGGTGGCTCCCGCCCGGAGCCACCGTCAGCTCAGCCGGGGCGGCTGCCCGACAGGTGCGGCCGCGGCTCGAGGTCGGTGTGGAAGCGGCCGGACTCGCACGGCCGGCCCAGCAGGATGCGGCGTGCCGCCTCCGCGCACCACGCGCCGCCGAGTGCCACGCCGGACGCCGGGTGCGGCCGGCTGTCCAGCCCGCCGAACGCCGCCGTCCGCTCCTGCGGGGTCAGCTCCAGCAGGTCGACCGACTTCACGTCGCCGAGGAGCCCGTGCAGCAGCGGCCGCTCGGGTTCGCGGTCGAAGCGCTCGACGTCGAGGAGGCCGCGGCCGGGGCACGCCGTCACGACCGGGATGCCGAGGTCGCGCGCGTACTCGCGGGCCGCGATCTTCACCCACGGCGTGTCGCACTCCTCGACGAGCAGGTCGAGACCACCCGCGAAGAACCGTTCGATGGTCTCCGGCGTCAGCCCGGCCCGCTCGACCTCGATGTCGAGGTACGGGTCGATCTCGGCCATCCGCCGCGCCGACAGCACCGCCTTGTCGACGCCGAGGTCGTGCAGCCCGCCGCGCAGCCGGCCCAGGTCGGACAGCCCGAAGCCGCCGGAGCCGGCCAGCTTGAACGCGCCGCCGATGCCTTCGAGCGCGAACGTCAGCGCCGCGCCGGTGCCGGCCGGCGGGCCGATGACGCCGATCTTCTTGTCGAACAGCCGCCGTTCGCCGGGCCGTTCGATGCGGCCCCGGTCCCCGTCGGTGCGGACCAGCCGGAACTCTTCGCGCGGCAGCACGTGCACGAGCCGGCCCGACCACGGGTACCACGCCCACGTGCCGTGCTCGCGCGGCCGCGCGCCGGCCGGCTTCTCGGGCCCGTCTTCGTCATGGCCCGCCGGCTCGCGGCTGCGGGCCAGCTCGGCGAGCTGGTCGTCGATCGTGTCGTGCACTTCGCGGACGTTCCCGGACGCGAGCAGCGCGTCGGCGTCGGCGGCCGTGCAGAGCACCGGCCGCCAGGTCTCGCGGTCCGGCGCACCGGTGCCGGACGGCGTCGGCGGCGTGGCGCCCGCCGCCGCGATGAAGGGGAATTCGTCGCGCAGCCGCGTGACCAGTTCGTGGTGCCGCCCGCCGCCGTCGGCGACGCGGTGCAGCATGATCACGATGTCTTCGGTGTCCTGCGGGACGTACCGGCGGGTGCCGGGGACCGGCCGGAAGCCGAACCGCTCGTGGAACCGGTCCTGGCCGTCCTTCGTGCCCGACGCGCCGATCACCGCCCGCGCGCCGAGGTGGTGGGCCGCGCCGATCGCCAGCGCGTTGAGGTGGATCCCCAGTCCGAGTTCGCGGGTGCGGTGCTCGACGATCGGCCTGCCGTGCTCGAACACCTCCGCGGCGGCGAAGCCTTCGGCCGCCAGGAGCTCTTCGTAGCGCTCGTCGCCGAGGAAGCCGCGGGTCCGGAACCGGGCGCCCGTGTCCGGTGTGGACAGCCGGATGTACCCGAGCGGCGGGCCGCCGGGACTGCGTCGCGCGATGAAGTGCCAGGCACCGAAGTCGAGGTCCTGGTCTTCGGCGTGGCCGCCGTCCTCGCGCAGCCGCGCCGGACGGCGGCCGTGGTCGACCGGGATGCGGGCGCGCAGGGCGCGGACGGCGTCGAGCCTCGCGCGGTCTTCGCCGGACCGCGCTCCGAGGAACGCGGTTACGTGCCAGTCGGGTGTTTCCGGCGCGGGTGCGCCGGGGTGCTCCAGCAGGGTCAAGTGCCGCCTTTTCTCCGGAAGGGCCGATGCCCGGTCCCGTTGCGGGACCGGGCATGGAAGGTCAGTCCGCTTCCGGGAAGTGGATGTCGGTGACGTGCACGTCGACGACCTCGACGTCCAGGCCCAGGTACTGCTCGACGGCGTCGATCACCGCGACGCGGATCTGCTCGCCCACCGCCTTGACCGCGTGGCCGAACTCGAGCACGACGGGGACGGTGACCCAGGCGACCTCGTCCGCGAGCTCGACCTTGATGCCGTCTTCGGCGACGCTGTGCACGCCCTCGGTCTGGCCGGCGATGCGCACGACGATCTTCCCGACCACCCCGTCGGCGATCGTGGTGCTGCCGCGGCTGCCCGCGGCGGGCCGCGCCGCGGCCGGCTCGGTCTCCGCGGCCGGCTCGGTCTCCGCGACCGGTTCGGCTTCGGGGACGACCGGCTCGGCGTCCGCGATCGGCTCTGCCTCAACAGCTTCGTCGACGACCGGCTCAGCTTCCACGGCTTCGGCAACCGGCTCGTCCTCCGCCACTTCGGCGACCGGCTCGGTCTCGGCAGCGTCCTCGGTGTCCTCTTCGGTGTCCTCGGCGACCGCCTCCTCGTCGGTCCCGGTGACGTCCTCGCCGGCTTCGGCCGTGTCGCCGACGAACTCTTCGGTGGGCTCTTCGGCGTCCGCTTCGGCGGAGTCGGCCTCGACCTGGTCGCTGTCGACCGCTTCGGCTTCGGCGGTTTCCGTGGCGGCCTCCGCCTCGGGTGCGGAATCCGCTTCCTCGATGACGGCCGCCTCGGCGGCTGAGGGAGCGGCCGCGGGGGCGGGCTCGACGGCGCCGTAGGCGTACTCGCCCGAGCCGGTGCTTTCGTTCTTGGGGCGGCCGAAGATGCTGTTGATGACGTCGGACATGGGTTCCCTTTCCGGGAGCGACGACTACCTGTGGGGACAGCAGACGGCGACATGTTAGGGGACGGCCCGTGACGTGCGTCACGGGCCCCCTGTCATCGAGACTCGCTTGTGTCCCAACAGATATCCGGCGCTCGCCGGGCTGATCACCGTCCGTCAGGCCGGGTTCGGCGATCAGTGACTACCCGGCGGAAATCACGTCCGGGAATTGTCGTCTTTTTGGCGCTTGACCATTTCTAGCCGTCGTTCCGGAAAAGGCCGGGAGGAACGCTCGAGCCGAGTGCCCGGTACCCCGCCGGGTTCAGGTGCAGGTGGTCGCCGACGTCGTAGGCGGGCAGCAGCCGCGCCGGGGCCGCCGGGTCGCGGGCCACCTTGTCGAAGTCCAGCAGCGCGTCGAAGTGGCCCGGCTGGCGGATCCACGCGTTCACCCGCTGCCGGGCTTCTTCCCGGGCCGGGTCGTCGTAGGCGGTGTTGCCGCCGAACGGGGTGATCGTCGCGCCGTACACCCGGATGTCCTGCGCGTGGGCGCGGACCAGGATCTGGTCGTACGCGTCGATCAGCTGCGCCGCCACGTCCGGCGCGGCCGCCGGGGTGGCCGTGCCGATGTCGTTGACGCCCTCGAACACGATCGCCCACGAAACCCCGCTGGTGGACAGCAAATCGCGGTCCAAGCGGGCCAGCACGTTCGGACCGAGGCCGTCCTGCAGGACGCGGTTGCCGCCCGCCGCCTCGTTCACCACCGCCACGCCGTGCAGGCGCGAAGCCAGCACGTTCGGCCAGCGGTCGTTCCCGTTCGTCGTCGAGCCGCGGCCGTCGGAGATGGAGTCGCCGATCACCGCCACCGCGGACGCCGGGGACAGCACCTCGATGCCGCTGAGGAAGTACCAGTGGTCGACCGGGGTCGCGCCGGGCAGTTCGAGGTCGGAGGCGTGGTTGCCGGACAGCAGGTACGACGTCGTGCGCGAGCCCGGGTGCGAGGTGATCGACGTCGAGGCCTGGCCGTGCGCCAGGTACGCCGTCACCGCGATGTTCTCCAGCGAGCGCACCGGGAAGGGCAGCGGGTCGGAGACGACCTGGGCGCCCTGCGGGACCGTCGCCGACGGCTTGCCGTGGAAGGTCACCGGAAGAACGCTGCCCGGAACCACGGCGGAGACGCCGGCGGCTCCGGCGGCCGGGCGCGCCACCGACACCGCGGTCAGCGGCAGCGGTGCCCCGCCGAAGGCGTTGGAGAACCGGAGCCGGATCCGCGGGCCGCCGACGGTCACCTGCGCCGTCTCGCGCAGGGACGCGTCGTCGAGCACCCGGTCGGTGCCGGTGAAGGGGGCCGGCGGCAGGTTGCCGGGCTCGGTCAGCTGGGGCATCGACGTCCACGTCGCCACCCAGTGCGAGGGCGCGGGACGGCCGGACGCGCCCACGAAGAGCACGGTCAGCACGGCCAGGAAGAAGATCACCAGAGGACGTCTCATAACGAGAACTCCGGGGTCAGGACCCGGTCGGCGCCGACGACGCGGCGGGGCCCGGTCAGCGTGCAGTGCAGGGTCGCGACGATCTGTTCACTCGAAGTGCCCACCCGCAGCTCGACGTCGCCGGGGTCGACCTGGCGGTGCCGCGCGCGGCCGGTGTAGGAGGTCAGGTCCGCGTGCAGGCCGATCTCCAGGACGCAGGTTTCGCCCGGCGGCAGGGAAACCCGGCGGGCCGCGATGAGCTGGCGCTCCGGCCGGGCCACCTCGGCCACCGGGTCGTGCAGGTAGACCTGCACGACCTCCGACGTCTCGCGATCGTGGTCGTTGCGCAGGGTCACCCGCACCCGGCAGACGCCGTCGGTCGGCCAGAGCGAGCCCGTCGCGCTGACGTCCAGCCAGGTCGCCGGCGCGTAGGACAGCCCGTGCCCGAACGGGAACAGCGGCGAAGGATCCACTGTGGACACCTCGCTGCGCCGGCCGAGCGGCGCGGCCAGGTACGTCGACGGCTGGCTCGCCCCAGCCGCCGGGAAGCTCACCGGCAGCCGGCCGGCCGGGTTGATCCGTCCGCTGAGGACGCCGGCCAGCGCCGCGGCCCCCTCTTCGCCGGGGTAGAACCCGGCGACGACCGCGGCCAGCCGCGGGAGCTGGCGGGACAGCTCGTACGGCCGTCCCGAGAGCAGGACGAGCACCACGGGCTTGCCCGTGTCCAGCAGCGCGTCGAGGAGTTCCTCCTGGCGGCCCGGCAGCCGCAGGTCGGCCGCGTCGCAACCTTCACCGGACGTGCCGCCGCCGAACAGCCCCGCCCGGTCACCCAGCACGGCCACGCACACCGACGCCTCCTCGCACGCCGCCACGGCCTGCGCGATCCCGTCGTCGTCCCCGCCCGTGACCGGGCAGCCCAGGGCGTAGGTCGTGTCGTAGGTCGAGCCCAGCGCCTCGAGCAGGGTCGGCACCGAGACGCCGAACGGGACGTCGGGGTGGTGGACGCCGACGTGCAGCGGGAAGGAGTAGCAGCCGAGCATCGCGCCGGGTGTGTCCGCGCGCGGTCCCACCACGGCGACGCGGGTACCGGGGGAGAGCGGGAGCGCGCCGTCGTTGTGCAGCAGCACGATCGAGCGTTCGGCCACCTCGCGCGCCAGGGCCCGCGACTCGGCGTCGTCGAGGTCGATCTCCTCGGGGACCTCGGGCGCCCAGTCCGCGTCGAGCAGCCCCAGCTCGCACTTCTGGCGCAGCACGCGTTCGAGGGCGCGGTCGACGGCGGCGACCTCGACCGCGCCCTCTTCCACCGCGGCGAGCAACGGCTCGCCGTAGCAGTCCATGGTCGGCAGCTCGACGTCGATGCCCGCGGTGAGCGCCTGCGCGGCGGCTTCGGCGCGGTCGCCCGCGACCCCGTGCAGGCGGTGCAGGAACGCCACCGAGAAGTAGTCGGCGACCACCGTGCCGTCGAACCCGTAGGTGCCCCGCAGCAGGTCGGTCAGCAGGGCCGGGTCGGCGGCGGACGGCAGGCCGTCGGTGTCGGTGTAGGCGTTCATCACCGACCGGGCGCCGGCGCGCAGCGCCTGCTCGAACGGCGGGAGCAGGACGTCGGCGATTTCGCGCGGGCCCGCCGAAACCGGCGCCAGGTTGCGCCCGGCGCGGGAGGCGGAGTAGCCGACGAAGTGCTTGAGGGTGGCGACCACGCCCGCCGACTCGAGGCCGGCGACGTACGCGCTGCCGATCGTCCCGACGAGGTAGGGGTCTTCGCCGATCGTTTCCTCGACGCGTCCCCAGCGCAGGTCGCGGGCCACGTCGAGGACGGGCGCGAGACCCTGGTGCACGCCCAGGTCGCGCATGGTCCGCCCGATCCGCGCCGCCATCCGGTGCACCAGGTCCGGGTCGAAGGTGGCGCCCCACGACAGCGGCGCCGGGTAGATCGTCGCCTGCCAAGCGGCCAGCCCGGTCAGGCACTCTTCGTGCACCACCGCGGGAATCCCGAACCGGCCGCTGGCGACGATCTGCCGCTGGGTGCGCGCGAGGCTGTGCGCTCCGATCACCGGGTCGACCGGCCGGGTGCCGAACGCGCGGGTCAGCTGCCCGATGCCGTGGCGGACCAGTTCGTCGAAGTCGACCGCCGCGTCGACGAATTCGTGCTGGTGCGGCGCCATTTCGCCGCCGGAGTCGATGCCGACCCAGACCCCGTAGAGCTGGGCGAGCTTCTCGCGCAGGGTCATCCGGGCCATCAGGGCCCGGACGCGTTCGCCCGGGTCGGCCGCGGGGTCGCGCCACGGCTCTCCGGCCGTGGTGGGCTGCGTGGTCAAGGCTGTTCCGCCCTTCGTCTGGGGAGGAGTGAGGAAGTGGAACCGGTTCAGGGGAGGGCGCGGGTCGAGCGCCGCACGACCAGGCCGGTGTCGAGCGTGACGTGGGTGCGGTCGACGTCGTCGCCGTTGATCAGCGCGATGAGCATGCGGATGGCCCGGTGGCCCATCTCGCGGATCGGCTGGTCCACTGTGGTCAGTGGCGGGCTGCAGAGCGCCGACTCGGGCACGTTGTCGAAGCCCACCACGGAAAGGTCGTCGGGCACGGCGAGCCCGAGCTCGCGGGCCGCGCCCACGGTGGCGATGGCCGAGATGTCGTTCGCGGCGAACACCGCGGTCGGCCGGTCCGGCCCGGTCAGCAGCGCGTGCGCCGAGGCCGCGGAAACCTCCGGGTCGTAGGCGCCGATCCGGATCAGGTCTTCGTCCGGCGTGATGCCCGCGGCGGTCAACGCCCGCAGGTACCCCGTCTTCCGCAGCTCGGCCGACTGCAGGTCCGGCCGGCCGGCGAGGAACGCGATCCGCCGGTGCCCCAGGTCGAGGAGGTGCTCGGTGGCCAGTTGCGCGCCGCGCAGGTTGTCGGAGTCGATCGTCGGCAGGTGCGACGGCCCGGTGTGCGGGTCGACGGCGACGACCGGCGTGCCCGGCACGACGTCCAGGGAAACGGTGGGGGTGACCAGCACGGCGCCGTCGACGAGGGTGCCGCTCAGCCGGGAGAGGTAGCGCTTCTCCCAGCCCAGCGGATCTCCGGTGCGCCCGCCCGCGGAGTAGACGACGAGTTCGAAGCCACTGCCGCGGATGGCGTCCGCCGCACCCTTGAGCAGCTCGGTCGAGAACGGTTCGAGGTCGGCGACCAGGATGCCGATGACGTTCGTCCGGTGGTTTCTCAGGCTCTGCGCCACCAGGCTCGCTTCGTAGCCGAGCTCGTCGATCACGGCGCGGACTCGCGCGAGCGTCGCGGCGGAGACGCCGTAGCGCTCGTTGATGACCTTCGAAACCGTGGCCACCGAGACGCCGGCCCGGGCGGCGACGTCACGGATGGTCACCCTGGAACTGGGCTGCATCGGCTCAGACTAGCTTTAGAAAACGTTATCGACAACGATTGACATCGCATTTGTCCCGGGAGCAGACTCTTCGCCAACCCGGGCGCAGTGCCGCCCCGTCCAACTCGGCCGAAGTCGTCAGGAGTGGACCCACAATGTTTGTGAAACGCCGGATCACCGTTCTCGCCGCCTTGGCGGCCGTCGTCCCGCTTGCGCTCGCCGCGTGCAGCGGGGGGAGCGAAACCCCCGCGCAGCCGAGCGGCCCGGTCACCTTGACCTGGTGGCACAACGGCACCACCGACCCGATCAAGACGATCTGGGAGAAGGTCGTCGCCGACTACCACCAGGCGCACGGCGACGTCACGATCAAGGCCCAGCCGCTGCAGAACGAGGACTTCGGCACGAAGGTGCCCCTCGCCCTGCAGTCGGCCACACCGCCGGACATCTACCAGTCGTGGGGCGCCGGTGACCTGGCTTCCCAGCTGACCTCGGGCAAGGTGGCCGACATCACCGACTTCACGAAGTCGTGGATCACCCAGACCACCGGCACGTTCGGCCAGAACTGGCAGGTGGACGGCAAGCAGTACGGCGTGCCGTTCGAACAGCACTTCGTCGGCTTCTGGTACCGCAAGGACCTGTTCCAGCAGGCCGGGATCACGACCCCGCCGAAGACCATGGACGAGCTGAACACCGCTGTCACGCAGCTGAAGGCCAAGGGCATCGCCCCGATCTCCGTCGGCGGCAAGGACCGCTGGCCGGATGCCTTCTACTTCAACTACTTCGCCGTCCGCGAATGCTCGGCCGACGTGCTCAAGAAGTCGGTGAAGGCGGTCAAGCTCGAGGACCCGTGCTGGACGAAGGCCGGGCAGGACCTCAAGAACTTCCTGGCCACCGAGCCGTTCCAGACCGGGTTCGCCGGCACGCCCGCCCAGCAGGGCGCGGGCAGCTCGGCCGGCCTGGTCGCCAACGGCAAGGCCGCGATGGAGCTGCAGGGCGACTGGGAGCCCGGCACGATGTCGTCGCTGACCGACGACAAGGACCTCGACTCGAAGGTCGGCTGGTTCGCGTTCCCCTCCGTCGCGGGTGGTCAGGGCGACCCGAACGCGGTGCTCGGCGGCGGTGACGGGTTCGCCTGCACCACCCGCGCGTCGAAGGCGTGCGCGGACTTCCTGCAGTACCTCGGCAGCGAGCCGGTGCAGACGCAGCTCGCCGCGCAGGGGGCGGGCCTGCCGGTCAACACCGTGGCCGCGAAGGCGTTGAAGACCGACACGCTCCGCCAGGTCTACGACTACGGCACGAAGGCGCCGTACCTGCAGATGTACTTCGACCGGGCGTTCCCGACGGCGGTCGGCGCCGCGCTGAACGACGCGGTGGCCAACATGTTCGCCGGCCAGGGCACCCCCGAAGGCATCGTGACGGCCGTCAACCAGGCCGCGGCGGGCAACAAGTGACCACGGCCACGACCCCGGTGCGGACGGCCGCGAAGCCGTCCGCACCGGCGGTCACCGCCCGCAAGCACCGGCCCGGCGCGCGCAAGCGGCTCGAGCTGGCCCTGCTGCTCGGGCCCGCCCTGCTGCTGTTCACCGGGTTCGTCCTGGTGCCGATCGGGATCGCGGGGTTCTACAGCGTCTTCAACTGGAACGGGTTCGGCCCGCTCGACGACTTCGTCGGGTTCAAGAACTACGCCGACGCCCTCGGTGGCAAGGTGTTCCAGAGCGCCATCGTGCACAACCTGATCATCGCCGGGCTGTCGATCGCGGTGCAGCTGCCGCTGTCGATCGGGCTGGCGCTGCTGCTCAACCGGAAGCTGCGGGGCCGCGTGGTGCTGCGGGCCCTGGTGTTCGCCCCCTACGTCCTGTCCGAGGCGATCACCGCGGTCATCTGGTCGCTCATGCTGCAGCCGAACGGCTTCGCCGACCAGGTGCTGAAGAGCGCCGGGCTCGGCGGGCTGATCCACAACTGGCTGGCCGACCCGGGCATCGTGCTCTACACGCTGTTCGCGGTGATCACCTGGAAGTACATCGGCTTCGGCATCATCCTGCTGCTCGCCGGCCTGCAGGGCGTACCCGCCGAGCTGCGCGAGGCCGCCGCGCTCGACGGTGCCTCGGCGTGGCAGACCACCTGGCACGTGGTGCTGCCGCTGCTCGGGCCGACCATCCGGATCTGGATCTTCCTGTCGGTGATCGGCTCGCTCCAGCTGTTCGACGTCGTCTGGATCATGACCACCGGCGGCCCGGCGAACGCGTCGACGACGATGGCGACCTACCTGATCGACCACGGCTTCAAGCGCTACGAGTTCGGGTTCGGTTCCGCGGTCGCGGTGGTCCTGTTCGTCATCTGCTTCGTGTTCGCCCTGCTGTACCAGCGGTTCGCGCTCCGCCGCGACACCCAGGGGGCCCTGACCAGGATGGTGGGCTGATGCGCTCCGGCAAGTTCGGCCTGTCGATGGGCTACCTGGCGGCGATCGTGGTGGTCGGCTTGACCGTCGTGCCGCTGCTGTTCGTGGCGCTCGGCGGGTTCCGCACCAACGGCCAGCTCAACACCGACCCGGCCGGGCTGCCGGGGCCGTGGGTGTTCGACAACTACGCCTCGGTGCTCGGTTCGAGCGCGTTCTGGACGTTCCTCGGCAACAGCGCGCTGATCGCGGTGATCGCCACCGCGCTCGCCGTCGGGCTCGGGTCGATGGCCGGGTACGCGCTTTCGCGGTACCAGTTCAAGGGCCGCGAGGCGTTCTACACGCTGTTCACGCTCGGCCTGCTGTTCCCGATCGGCGTGGCGACGCTGCCGCTGTACCTGTGGCTGCGCCAGCTGGGCCTGCTCGAAAGCTTCTGGGGCGTGGCGATCCCGGAGGCGGCGTTCTCGCTTCCGGTGACGATCGTGATCCTCCGGCCGTTCATGCACGCGATCCCCGGCGAGATCGAGGACGCGGCGGTGCTCGACGGCGCCACCCGGCTCGGGTTCTTCTGGCGCATCCTGCTGCCGCTCTCGACGCCGGCGCTGACCACGGTCGCCGTGCTCGCCTTCGTCACCAGCTGGAACACCTACCTGCTGCCCCTGCTGGTGTTCAACGACTCCGGGCACTTCACGCTCCCGCTCGGCGTCGCGCTGTTCCAGTCCGCGTACTCCCAGGACACCGCCCGGGTCCTCGCGTTCACCGCGTTGTCGGCGATCCCCGCGCTCGCGTTCTTCGTGCTCGCCGAACGGCGCATCGTCGGCGGGCTGACCGGATCCGTGAAGGGCTGACTCAGGAGGTCTGCCGTGCCGTCCGAGGTACACCGTCGTGCCTTCCTGCACCTGCTCGCGCTGGCCGGGGCGGGGTCCGTGGCCCTCCCGGGACTCGCCGAAGCCGGGACCGGATTTCCGCTGGTGTCGCGGGGAAAGGCCGCGACGATCGTGGTCGGCTCGGGTGACCTGCCCGGCGTCCGCCGGGTCGTCGGCGACCTGGCCGCCGACGTCGAACGCGTCACCGGGGTGCGGCCCGCGGTGTCGTTCGACGTAGTCCCCGCGCACGGCCCGGTCGTCGTGGTCGGCACCCTGGGTCACAGCCCCCTGGTGGACGGGCTGGTCGCGGCCGGCAAGCTCGACGTCACCGGGATCGCGGGGAAGTGGGAGACGTCGCTGAGCCAGGTCGTCGACGGCCGCCTGGTGCTCACCGGCAGTGACCAGCGCGGCGTGATCTACGGCGTCTACGAGGTCTCCCGGCGCATCGGCGTCTCGCCCTGGTACTGGTGGGCGGACGTGCCGCCGCTCCGGCAAGCGGAGCTGCACCTGCCGCGCGAGCGGTTCAGCCTCGGTACCCCGCACGTGAAGTACCGCGGGTTCTTCATCAACGACGAGAACCCGGCGCTCGGCACCTGGGCCCCGGCCTTCTTCGGCCCGGGCCAGGCGCCCGGCTTCCCGAACGGCTTCAACCACCTGTTCTTCGCGAAGGTCTTCGAAACCATGCTCCGGCTGCGGGCCAACTACCTCTGGCCGGCGGTGTGGGGACGCGCGTTCGCCGAGGACGACCCGCTCAACCACGCGACGGCCAAGGAGTACGGCGTCGTCATGGGCACCTCGCACGAGGCGCCCATGATGCGCGGGATCGAGGAGTGGAACCGGCACGCGGTCCCCGCGGTCCGCGACGCGGCCGGGAACATCACGACGCCGGGGCACGACCCGTACGGCGGCACGGGGGAGTGGAGCTTCCGCCGCAACGGCGAGGCGATCAAGGCCTACTGGACCGACGGGATCCGCCGGATGGTCCGCGAGGACTTCGAAGGCGTCGTCACGCTCGGCATGCGCGGCAACGGCGACGTCGGCCTGCCCGACGGCGACGGCATCGAGCTGATGCGCGAGATCATCGCCACCGAACGGGAGATCCTCGCCCGCGAGACCGGCCGGGACCTGACCACGGTGCCGCAGGTCTGGACGCTGTACAAGGAGGTCCAGCGGTACTGGGCGAAGGGCCTGCGCCCGCCGGACGACGTCATCGTGGTGTTCACCGACGACAACTGGGGCAACATCCGCAAGATGCCCGACCTGTCCCTGCCCCCGCACCCCGGTGGTTACGGGCTCTACTACCACTTCGACTACGTCGGCGGCGGCCGCAACTACAAGTGGGTCGACACCGCGCTGCTCGCGAACACGTGGGAGCAGCTGCACCAGGCCTTCGCCTACGGCAACGACCGGCTGTGGGTCGCCAACGTCGGGGACATGAAGGGCAACGAGCTGCCGCTGCAGTTCTTCCTCGACTACGCCTGGGACCCCGCGGCCCTGCCGGTCGAGAAACTGTCCACTTGGGAGCGTCAGTTCGCCGGGACGAACTTCGGGGCGGCCCTGGCGGCGGACATCGCCGGGGTGCTCCACGACTACGGGCGCCTGCAGTCCCGCCGCAAGCCGGAGCTGCTCAACCGGCGGATCACCGTCGACGCCGCCGGGACGATCACCTATGACGACCAGATGACGCCGTTCAGCCTGGTCAACTACGGCGAGCTGGACCGGGTCACCGGCGAGTGGCACGACCTCGCGGCGCGGGCGTCGAAGATCGGCGCGCGGCTGCCGAAGGTCTTCCAAGACGCCTTCTACGAGCTGGTCCAGTACGCGACCCAGGCGACGGCGAACCTGTACGCGCTGCGGCGCGCCGAGTTCACGAACCTGCTGTACGCGGCGCAGGGCCGGGCTTCGGCGAACGCGCTCGCCGCCGTCACCGAGGCCCGGTTCGCCGACGACCTGGCGCTGGCGGAGAAGTACAACACCGGCATCGCCGGCGGCAAGTGGAAGGGCTTCCAGACCCAGCCGCACATCGACTACGGCGACGTCGCCCGCTACGGCCCGAACGCGCCCTGGCAGCAGCCGGAGAAGGACAACGTCGCACTGCCGGACGTGATCTTCCCGGCGGTGAAGCGTCTCGAGCTGCCGGCCGCGGCTTCGCTGGGTGTCGCCGTCGACGGCTCCTCGGACGCGTGGCCCGGCGCCGCGGGCCGGCCGGTGCTGCCGGAGTTCAGTCCCCAGCAGAGCGCGCCGCCGCAGTACGTCGACGTCTTCAACCGCGGCCGGGAACCGTTCCGCTGCACGGTCTCCGCCGGAGCGCCGTGGGTGCTCGTCGAGCCGCGGGGCGGCCGGGTGACCGAGGAGCTGCGGATGACCGTCCGGATCGACTGGTCCCGGGCCCCGAAGGGCACCACGACGGTCCCGATCACGGTGTCGGGCGCGGGTGCTTCGGTGGCGGTGGACGCGGTGGTCCGCCACCCGGAGCTGCCGCCGCCGTGGCGACGCGGTTTCGTCGAAGCCGGCGGGTACGTGTCGGTGGAAGCCGAGCACTGCAGCGCGAACGTCGGCACCGTGGACGCCGGGTGGCGGCGCATCCCGGACATCGGACGGACCGGGGCGGGGATGACCCCGTTCCCGGTGACGGCGGCGAGCCGCGCACCGGGAACGGGGCCGCGCCTGGAGTACCGGATGACGCTGTTCACCACCGGGCCGGTGACCGTGTGGGCGTACTTGTCCCCGCGCAGCAACGTTTTGGCCGGCGACGGGTTGCGGTACGCGGTGTCGTTCGACGACGCGGAGCCGCAGGTCGTGAACACCACGACGGCGACGGGAGCGGACGACACGTCCATGAACCGCCAGTGGGAGCGGACGACGTCGGACAACGTGAACCTGACGGCGACTCACCACGTGATCGGGGCGGCGGGGCCGCACGTGCTGAAGTTCTGGATGGTCGACCCGGCGGTGATCGTGCAGAAGCTGGTGATCGACACCGGGGGGCTGCGGGCGAGTTACCTGGGGCCGCCGGAGAGCACCCGGTGGCCGTGGTGAGAGAGGCGAAGGGTCCAGGCCGACCGGAAAAGCTGCGGAAGAGCCGCCCGCCGGGGGCGCCCCCCGTTTTCCACTCTACCGGTGGGCACCGACAATTCCGGGGCACGAAAGCCGCCGATCGACCGCCGGCGCCGCGCCCGCCGGCCGTTGATCAGCTCCGATCGGTCCTTGCTCGCTCAGCCGGTCAGCACCCGGTAGCCCCGGTGAGCCGGGGCCGCCGTGCTGTGGCGGACCACCAGGCTCGTCGCCAGCTCCAGGCGGTGGCTCTCCGGATCGACCCCGCGGGCCAGCGAAATCGCCAGCCGGGCGCCGGCCGCCGCCATCTCCTGCAGCGGCTGGCGGACCGTGGTCAGCTCCGGGGTCAGCCAGCGGGCGATCGGCAGGTCGTCGAAGCCCACCACCGAAAGGTCGTCCGGGATGCGCAGTCCCGCGTCGCGGGCCGCTTCGTACACGCCGAGTGCCTGCAGGTCACTGCCGGCGAAGACCGCCGTCGGCCGGTCGGGGAGGGTGAGCAGTGAAGCCAGTTCCCGGTAGCCGGCCCGGACGTGGAAGTCGCCGCGGCGCACCAGGGCCGGGTCGAACGCCAGCCCGGCCGTCTCCAGCGCCGTGCGGTACCCGTCGATCCGGGCCCGGCTGCACAGCACTCCTTCCGGCCCGCCGATCATCGCGATCCGGCGGTGGCCCAGCTCGATCAGGTGCCGGGTGGCCGTCAGGCCGCCCTGCCAGTTCGTGGCCCCGATCGAGGGCGTCTCCGGTCCCGGCGCACCGGCCGGGTCGACGACGACCAGCGGGATGTCCCGGGCCCGGAGCTTCGCCAGCTGCCCGCCGGTGAAGTCCGAGCACACCGAAACGATGCCGACCGGCCGCCGGGCGAGGACGCTCTCCAGCCAGCTCTGCCCCGGTGTGTGCCGGCCGGAAGATTCCGCCAGCACCACCGCCATTCCGTTTTCGCGGGCGACGCACTCGACGCCGCGGATGATTTCCAGTGCCCACGTGCTTTCGAGTTCGTGGAACATCAGTTCCAGGAGCCGGGAACGGCGGGAACGTTCGTCCGCGCGGCGCCGGTACCCGTATTTCCCGATGACCGCTTCGACGCGGGCGCGGGTACTTTCCGCGACGTCGGGACGGCCGTTCAGCACTTTCGAAACTGTCGGGACGGAGACACCGGTCTCGGCGGCGATCCGGGCGATGGTCACCCGGGACTCGGTCGGCTCGAGCTCGTCAGACTTCGTTGTCATGAAGGAGATTCTAGGTCATCGAAACCTGATTTGAAACTGTTGGAAAGTTTCGGAGAACCATTGCCTCGCGGAGGATGAAGATGTCGGGAAGAATTCCTAAGAAACGCGTCCTGATGGCGGTCGTGGCCACGCTGGGTATTGCCGTGTGGCAGGCGCCTGCGGCATCCGCGTCGGTTCCACTGCAATACACCACGAACCGTTACGTCGGCAGTGCGGTGGCGGCGGCGTACCTGGCTTCGGAAACCGATTACCGGGCGGTGCTCACGCGGGAATTCGACAACGTGACGCCCGAGAACGAGATGAAGTGGGGCACGGTCGAAGCCGTGCGCGGTACCTACGACTGGTCGGGTGCGGACGCGATCGTCGCCTACGCCCGGCAACACCACAAGACCGTCCGCGGCCACACCCTGGTCTGGCACTCCCAGCTCCCGGACTGGGTCGGCGCGCTGCCCGCCGACGAGCTCCGCCGGGTCCTGCGCGACCACATCACCACGGAAGTCAAGCGGTACAAGGGAAAGATCCGCGCCTGGGACGTCGTCAACGAGCTCTTCAACGAGGACGGCACCCGGCGTGACACGGTTTTCCGGCAGAAGCTCGGCGACGGCTTCGTCGCCGACGTCTTCCGCTGGGCGCACGCGGCCGACCCGCACGCGAAGCTGTACATCAACGACTACAACGTCGAAGGGATCAACCCGAAGAGCGACGCGGTGTACGACCTGGTGAAGACGCTGCGGCGGCAGGGCGTGCCGATCGACGGGGTCGGCATCCAGGGGCACCTGTCGATCCAGTACGGCTTCCCGGGTCAGTACCGCGAGAACCTGGCGCGCTTCGCCAAGATCGGCGTGGAGACCGCCGTCACCGAGGCGGACGTCCGGATTCCGACCCCGCCGGACGCGGCCAAGCTCGCCACCCAGGCGAGCTACTTCGGGCAGCTGTGGGACGGCTGCCACGCCGTCCGCAAGTGTGTCGAGTTCACGACCTGGGGTTTCACGGACCGGCACTCGTGGGTCCCGGACGTCTTCCCGGGCGAAGGGGCGGCTTGCCTCTTCGACGAGAACCTGCGTCCGAAGCCGGCGTACTTCGCCCTCAACCCCTGACCGGACCGGGACGCAGGCCGCGGGCGGTGAGCGCGGCGAGGATGCGGGGGACCGCGTCGAGGGTGGCCGGGCGGCCTTCGTGCATCAGCACGACACCGCCCGGCTGCACCTTCCTGGCCGCGGTGACGATCTCGTCCGCGGAACAGCCCGCCCAGTCGCGGGTGTCGACGCTCCACAGCACCTCGGTGAGCCCGTGGGCCGCCAGCACCCGGGCGACCGAGGCGTCCGTGTCGCCGTAGGGCGGCCGGAACAGGGCGGGCCGGAGCCCGGTCAGCCGGGTCAGGAGGTCCTGCGTGCGCCGGACCTCCTGGTCGCGGGCGGCCGGGGACAACGTGGTCAGCTGCGGGTGGGTCCACGTGTGGTTGCCGATCGCGTGGCCCGCCGCGGCGATCGCCCGGACGAGGTCCGGGTGCGCCGCGGCGTGCTCGCCCCACAGGAAGAACGTCGCCCGCGTGCCGCCGAGCGCGGCCAGCAGCGCCGGCGTCGTCTCGGGGTACGGGCCGTCGTCGAAGGTCAGCGCGACCGTGTCCATCGCTCCAAGATCACCCGGCGCGACGGCGGCAGGCAAGGACTTTCGACCCGGTTTCGTCAGCGAGTCAGCGGGCCAGGGCCGCGAGCCGCTTCGCCGTCGGCCAGCGGACGTTCCACGCCCAGCCGAGCTTCTCGAACACCCAGATCACCCGCGCGGAGATGTCGATCTGCCCGCGCTGCGCGCCGTGGCGGGCCGAGGTCGGGTCCGCGTGGTGGGTGTTGTGCCAGGACTCGCCCATCGACAGGATGGCCAGCGGCCAGAAGTTCGCCGAGCGGTCGCGGCTGGTGAACGGGCGTTCGCCGATCATGTGGCAGATCGAGTTCACCGACCACGTCACGTGGTGCTGGAAGGAGATCCGGGCCAGGCCGGCCCAGAGGAACGCGGTCAGCGCGCCCCACCACGACAGCGTGATCAACCCGCCGAGCAGCGGCGGGAGCAGCAGGCTCACCACCACCCACAGCGGAAAGAGCCGGTCGACGACGCGCAGGTCACGGTCGGCGGCCAGGTCCGGGGCGAACCGCTCGACGTTGGTCTTGTCGCGGCCGAAGAGCCAGCCCATGTGCGCGTGCCAGAAGCCGCGGGCCAGCGCCACCGGGGACGTCCCGAACAGCCACGGCGAGTGCGGGTCGCCCTCGCGGTCGGAGAAGGCGTGGTGCCGGCGGTGGTCGGCGACCCAGCCGATCACCGGGCCCTGGGCCGCGAGGCCGCCGGCGACGGCCAGCGCAATGCGCAGGGCTCGCTTCGCGCGGAACGAGCCGTGGGTGAAGTACCGGTGGTAGCCGACGGTGACCCCGAGTGTCGAGACCACGAAGAACGCGCCGCCGATCGTGAGGTCGAGCCAGCTGACGCCCCACCCCCAGAACACCGGGACGGCGACGGCCAGGGCGAGGAACGGGACCAGCAGGAACGTGCGGATGGTGATGAGCTCGGGGATCGTCTGCTTGCCGGAAAGCACGGGTTTCGGGGCCGGCGGGGCAGCCTTCACAGAGGCGGTCATGCACTACTCGATTCGAGGTCTACGCCGCGCCGGACCTGGCCGGGCGCGGAAGGCCGGGGGCGGGAACACCCGGCGGTCAGCGGTCTTGGGGTGCCCGGGCGGGTCGCCGCTCCTGCCGGCGATCGGCCTCGAGGCCACGGTGCGAGAGTGAGGCCGGCCGGACGCCGGCGTGTGGGGGTGCTCTCGACCGCTCCCACGTTACCGGAACGTTGTGAATCCGCAGTGTGGCCGCGCACGAGTAAGGCCCTCGCCCCTGGTCGGGGCGAGGGCCTTCAGGATGCCTCGTGGCTCAGATGACGCTGACGCGCTGGGCCTGCGGGCCCTTCTGGCCCTGGCCGATTTCGAACTCCACGCGCTGACCCTCGTCGAGCGACTTGAAGCCGCTGCCCTGGATCTCGGAGTAGTGGACGAACACGTCCGGGCCCCCGCCGTCCTGCGCGATGAAGCCGAAGCCCTTTTCGCCGTTGAACCACTTGACACTGCCCTGAGCCATGCTAATACCTACTCTTTGTTAGTGAGCCTGGATGCCCCGTTCGGACATCCGGTCTCAAGACCATTATCCCATCACTGGGCCGAAGAGGCCACCCCCGGTAGTCAAACTCCCCAATCGGGGCGCAGCGGCATGCTCATCCCGCCCTCGCGGTCGGTCCGGACGCCCAGGATGTGGTGCAGTTCGATCTCGCGGCGTTCGAAGGCCAGCCGGCAGGCCGCCAGGTAGAGCGCCCACACCCGGCTGCGCCCGGCACCGGCTTCGGCGACGGCTTCGTCCCAGTGTTCGTCGAGGTTGGCGCACCACCCGGCGAGCGTCGTGGCGTAGTGCTCGCGCAGGTTTTCCGAGTGCCGCACCTCCAGCCCGGCGTCGTGCATGGCCGTCATGAGCTCGCCCGGCGCCTCGAGTTCGCCGTCCGGGAAGACGTAGCGGTCGATGAAGCCCCGCGACCGGTGGGCGACGCTGGTGTCCGGGTTGGTGATGCAGTGGTTGAGCAGGCGTCCGTGCGGCTTGAGCTTTCCGGCCAGGAAGCGGAAGTACCCCGGCACGTTGCGCGCGCCGATGTGCTCGGTCAGGCCGATCGACGAGATCGCGTCGAACCCGGTTTCGGTGACGTCCCGGTAGTCGAGGTGCCGGATCTCGGCGCGGTCGGCGATCCCGAGCGCGACGATGTTCTTCTGCCCCCACTGGGCCTGCTCGCGGGAGAGGGTGACGCCGATGGCCTCGACGCCGTAGTGGCGGACGGCGTGCGCGACCATGCCGCCCCAGCCGCAGCCGACGTCGAGCAGCCGCATCCCCGGCTTGAGGCCGAGCTTCCGGCAGATCAGGTCGAACTTGTTCGCCTGCGCCTCCTCCAGGGTGGCGCCCTCGTGCGGGAACACCGCGCACGTGTAGGCCATCGACGGGCCGAGGACCAGCTCGTAGAACCGGTTGGACACGTCGTAGTGGCTGGCGATGGCCTCGCTGTCCCGCGCTTTCGAGTGCCGCAGCGCGGTCATCCCGCGCCGGAACCGGCTCGGGTGCTCCTCGGCCGGCGGCTTGACCACCCGCAGGTGCCGCGGGCCGAGCTTGCGCAGCAGCCACAGCCGGTCGGCCGGGGTGAGCTGGTCGACCTGCGTGGCCAGCGCGCGCAGCGCCGTGTAGAGGTCGCCTTTGACGTCGAGCGCGCCGGCGACGTACGCGCGGGCGAGGCCGAGGTCACCGGGGGAGGACATCAGGTAGTCCAGCGCCAGCGGCGAGCGCACTTCGATGCCCACCGGCGCGTCGGCCGGGCCGCTGCGGCTGCCGTCGTAGGCGGTGATCGAGACCTCGGCGCGCGGTCCGAGCAGCCGCTCGAAGACGGCGCCGACGGTGATGGTTTCCTGGGTCACGTTCGTTCCTTTCACCGGCGGCGGACGCATTTTTCGTAGAGGCCGAGCAGCCGCTCGCGCGGGTCGTAGGTCCGCTTGAGCTCCCGGTAGGCGTCGCCGTTGTAGAGCCGCCAGAACTCGTCCTCGGTGTAGAAGCTGTCCGAGTACAGCGACTTGTGGCCGCCGAGCCGGGTGACCTCGGCTTCGACCATCCGGTTGTGCACGCCGTCGCGCTCGCCGGGGTCGAGGGGCACCGACGACCAGAACCCGAAGTTGACGTACAGCTCTTCGGGGTCCAGTTCGTACAGCGGCCAGCGGACCCCGCCGGGCCGCTGGCGCAGCGGGCAGATCCAGACCGGGCTGATCGGGATCTCCCGCTCGAAGAACTCGAGGAACTCCGCGGCCCGGCCGAGCGGGACCTCGATGTCCTGCACGATCGTCTCTTCCGGCGGCAGCCGCCGGAGCTTCAGCAGCCGCTCGGCGATCCGGAACCGGCGGTCGAGCGCGACGGCCTTCCAGTACACCGAGGACCGCAGGAGCCGGCGGCCGAGCAGCAGCCGGGGCAGCCGGTGCTGGACGCCGAACGCCCGCGAGCACCAGAACCAGTCGGTGTCCCAGCGCCAGAGGTAGTCCCGGATGGTGAGATGGTCGGTCTCGCGGCGCTGGATCGAGCGGTAGTAGATGTCGAGCCAGGTGTAGTCGCTCGTCGCGGGCGCGGTGTCGGTGAACGTCCCGAGCGTCAGGTACAGCTCGTCCGGGCCGAAGACCGTGCCGTCGACGAAGTCGACGTGCTCGCCGTCGTGTTCGCTCTTCGCGCAGATCTCGCCCAGGGCCTCGAAGAACTTCCCGCGGTCGTGGTGGCGGACGTGCCGCAGCCGCACGAACGGCTTCACCGGCTCCAGGAGGATCCGCAGCCGCAGCGCGTAGCCGAGGGTGCCGTAGGAGTTGGGGAAGCCGTGGAAGAGGGCGCGGTGCTCGTTGTCCGGCGTGGCGACGACGATCTTGCCGTCGCCGGTGAGCACCACGAGCTCCAGCACCGATTCGTGCGGCATGCCGTTGCGGAACGACGAGGACTCGATGCCGAGCCCGGTCACCGCGCCGCCGAGGGTGATCGTCTTCAGCTGCGGCACGACCAGCGGCATCAGGCCGTGCGGCAGCGTGGCGTCGACGAGCTGCTCGTAGGTGACCATGCCCTCGACGTCGGCGGTGCGGGTCTCCGGGTCGACGCGCAGGACGTGGCCGAAGCCGGAGACGTCGAGCCCCGGGTGGTTCGCCGCCGTGCGGGAGCGGAAGAGGTTCGAGGTCCGTTTCGCCAGGCGGATCGTGGTTTCGCCGCTGATCGCGCTGAGCTGCTGTCTCAGGGCGTCGACGCGGGCTTCGTGCTCCGGGAATGCCGGGCCCGGACGGGCCTCGGGCACCCCGGCCTGATCGATGGTCACACCCCTGATCCTGCCTCACCGCGGGCCCGGGTGGCTCGTCGAGAGCCTGAATGCCGCAATCGGTGTCTCGTGAATCGGGAAAACGAGTCAACCGCGGCCCGTCAGGCGACGGCGCGCAGCGGGGTTTGCTCGTCGAGGAGCGATTCGGCATCGGCGAGGAAGGCGTCGATCCGCCGCAGCCGGTCGGCGGTGCGCCGCTCGATCGCGGCCGGCCGGCCGGCCCGGCGCCGGGCGTCGTCGACGATCCGGTAAGCCCGCGCGCGGGCGTCCGCGGTGCGCCGGTCGGCGGCCTCTTCCGCGTCCCGGACGATCGCGGCGGCGCGCTCCCGGGCCGTCGCGACGATGCCGTCGGCTTCGGCGTGCGCCAGGTCGAGCAGGTGCCGGACGCGGTCGCCGACCGCGGCCGGGTCGGCGGGCGTGCGGCACAGCCGGTCGGCGCGAGCACTCAGCTCGGCATTGTCGGCCCGGGCCCGTTCGAGCTGCCGGGCGAGGTGGCCGGCCTCGGCGACGGCCGCGTCGCGGTCGACGGTGAGCAGGCGGAGTTCGGCGAGGAGCTCGTCGATCCGCTCGTCGACCTGCGCGCGGTCGTAGCCGCGGAACGTCAGCGCGAAGCTCTCCGGCAGGGGCAGCGGCGCCGTCATCGGGCCACGGCCGGCCGGGCCAGCAGCGCGGCGAGCGCGGCGGCGTCGCCCGCGGCCCGGAGGCGCACCGGGTCGGGCCGTCCCACGGTGTGGTCGTCTTCGTGCAGGGCGGTGACGAACCGCGCGACCCGCCGCGGCGGCGGGGCCACGGTGGGTCCGCCCAGGTAGCGGAGGACGATCAGGTCCTCGCCGGAGTGCGTCTCGATCGCCGCCGCCCAGCCGCGCTCCTCGTCCCACAGCAGGGCGACGTCACGGTCGGGGTAGTGCGGCAGCCGGGTGTCGAGGGCGACATAGGCCGAAACCGGGCTGTCGTGGTCGAGGGTGCAGGACTCGAGGCCGATCCCGAGCTCGGCGGTGACTTCGCGGAGGTAGCCGAGCAGGGCGGGGACGGCGGGGTGCTGGTAACCGGTCGGGAGTTCGATCGATGCGGTCACGGGGGTGGCTCGCCTTTCTCTTCGGATACCCCGGTTCTAACATGTCATCGGAACGATGACAAGCGAATTGTCGCCGGATGGACGACGTCGGCTGCCCGGTACGCCGGGATGAGCAGCGCGTGACCGGGGTACCCGATCGGGCGACCGCGGAGGATCCCGCGGCGGGGGACGGGAAAGCGAGGCAGCGTTGAGCATTCTGATCGACTTCGAGCGCGACACGGAGTTCTCGTTCGAGCGGGGGTTGCAGGGGTACGTAGGAGCGGTGGCCCGGGCCGTGGGCGTGGGCTGGGAGTCCTGCACGCTCGACGCGGGAACGCCCGCGGCGGCCTACATCGCCCTCGACTGGCGCTTGTCCCGCTTCCCCGGCCACGACCTGGCCCTGGTCTGGGACGAGGTGCACGGCTGGGCGGCGGCGATCGAAGACGCCACCGGCGAGGCGGCGACGGTGCTGGCCTACCTGGGGCGCGAAGTCCTCCCGGACCCCCGCGCGGTGGTCCGCTTCCTGGCGGCGGTCCGCGCGGGCGACCCCGACGCCGGCACGCTGGAAGCCCCGGTCCTGCGCAAGGCGGGCGATCACGAGCGGTTACTGGCGATGGTCCCGGCAGTGCCTGGCCGTGGGTGACTTTCCTACGGCAGACTGGCCGGATGGGGGAGCTGACGGCGGAGGCCGTGGTCGACCGGATGGTGCCGCAGACACCCCGGATCTCGCCGGACGGCCGGTGGGTGGTGTTCGCGAGTTCGCCGGTGGGCCGGGTGGGCACGCCCCCGGTGAGCGGCCTGTGGGTCGCCGCCGCGGACGGGAGTGAGGCGGCTCGGCGGCTCGCGGCCGGTGACACCGAGGACCAGGAGCCGCGGTGGTCGGCGGATTCCGGGTCGGTGTACTTCCTTTCGGACCGGGCGGAACGCGGGACGGCGCAGCTGTACCGGGCCGGCCGGGAGGGCGGCGAGCCGGAGCAGCTGACCGACTGGGGCGCGGGCCTCGAGAACTACGTGCTGATGCCGGACGGCGATGCGGTGGTGTTCGTCGCGCCGGAAGAGAAGGCGGCGGCGGCCGATCCCCGCGTCCGGGTGGTGCGGCGAACCGATGCCGGACCGCCCACGTGGGACACCGCCGACCGGCCCGGGCGGCTCTGGTTCCTCGACCTCCGGACCCGCGCGGTCCGCCCCCTCGGCGACTTCGGCCCGCGGCACGTCGTCGAAGCCGCCGTGCGGCCGGACGGCCGCACGCTCGCCGTGGTCACCTGGTCCGTCGCCGACCGGGAGCCCGGCATCTTCGAACCCGGCCTGCACCTGGTCGATCCCGCCACCGGTGCCCGGCAGGATCTCGGCGTCCCGGCGCTGGAGGCCGAGTCGCTCACCTGGTGGCACGATGAAACCGGCTGGCGCCTGGCCTACCTCGGCATCACCCCGCCCGGTCTGGTCGGCGGCGACGCCGTCTTCGAAGCCGGTGACCACCGCAACCTCACCGCCGGGATGACCGTCTGCCCGATCGGCCTGGCCGAGTCCGGTGACGGCGGACTGCTGGCCTTGTTCGCCGAAGGGCTCGACACGACGATCCGGCGCCTCGACCCCGCGACCGGCACCTTCACCGAACTCCACGGCGCGGCCGGCGCCCTGCAGCACCTGGACGCGAGCGGCGCCCGGATCGCCTTCGTCGCGAGCACCGCCACCGAGCCCGAGGCCGTCTACTGCGGACCGCCCGGCGGCCCGTTCGCCCGGCTGAGCGAGCCGCAGCTGAGCGGGATCCGGTGGGGCACCCAGGAACGGCTGTCCTACCGCGCCGAAGACGGCCTGGAGCTCGACGGCCTGCTGGTCCTCCCGCCCGGGCGGACCCGCGCCGACGGGCCGTTCCCGCTGGTCACCGTCGTCCACGGCGGCCCGAAGGACCGCTACGCCGACCAAGCCCAGGTCGGCTGGTTCCGGTGGGGCCAGTTCCTGGCCGCGGCCGGGTTCGCGGTGTTCCTCCCGAACCCGCGCGGCGGCCTCGGCCACGGTCACGCCTTCGCGGCGAGCGTCGCCGGGGCCGTCGGCGGCGCGGAGTTCACCGACCTGCTCACCGGGATCGACCTGCTCGTCGAGGCGGGCGTCGCCGACGGGAACCGGCTCGGGATCGGCGGCGGGAGCCACGGCGGGTTCATGGCCGCCTGGGCCGTCACCCAGACGGACCGCTTCCAGGCGGCCGTCGTCTCCGCGGGCGTGATCGACTGGCCCCTGCTCGCCGCGACCGGGGAGTGGGGCCGGTTCGATCTCGCCCTCGGTGGCCGGGAAAGCAGCCCGATCACCCATGCGGACCGGATCGCGACCCCCGTCCTCATCGTGCACGGCGAATGCGACACGAACGTCCCGCTGTCGCAGGGCGAGCTCCTGCACCACGCCCTGGGCGACCGCGAGCACGAATTCGTCGTGTACCCGCGGGAGGGTCACTCGTTCCGCGAACGCGGCCACCAGCTCGACCTCCTGCACCGCACCCGCGCGTGGTTTTCACACCTGCTCGCCTAGCTTGAACTCCGCCCCGCCGGTGAACGAGAAGCCGTCCGCCCCGATCGTGACGCCTGCTTCGCGCGGCTCGGCCCGGGCGACCACCGGCTGGACCCGGCCGGAGAGGTCCAGCACGAGCGACGCGTCGGTGTACCAGCTCGGCACCACCGGGTTGCCCCACCAGTCGCGGCGCTGGTTGTCGTGGACGTCCCAGGTGATCACCGGGTTGTCCGGATCGCCGGTGTAGTAGTCGTGGGTGTAGATCTCGACGCGGTGCCCGTCGGGGTCGCGGAGGTACAGGTAGAACGCGTTCGACACCCCGTGCCGGCCGGGTCCGCGTTCGATCGCGCCGGGCTGCCGCAGCGCGCCGAGGTGGTCGCAGAGGTGCAGGATCTGGTGCCGCTCGTGCGAGGCGAACGCGATGTGGTGCAGCCGCGGGCCGTCGCCGCCGGTCAGGGCGACGTCGTGGACCGTCGGCTTGCGGAACATCCAGGCCGCGTACACCGTGCCCTCGGCGTCCCGGATGTCCTCCGAGACGCGGAAACCCAGGCCCTCGTAGTACTTCCGGGCCGCCCCGACGTCCGGGGTGTCCAGGTTGAAGTGGTCCAAACGCGACAGTGCGCCGGCGCCGTGGAGGTCGTAGCGCTGGGTGAACCGCTCGACGTGCTCGGCTTCGTGGAAGAACTCCACCGGGAAGCCCAGCGGGTCGAGCACCCGCACCGCTTCGCCGACGCCCCGCGTTGTGCCCGCCGCCCTCCGCTCGACCCGGCAGCCGAGCGCGCGGTAGTATGCCTCCGCCAGGTCGAGGTCGGCCGAACTCCGCACCCGGTAGGCCAGCACGCCCAGCGCCGGCGTCGATCCCTTCCGCAGCACCAGCGAGTGGTGCAGGTACTCCTCGAAGGCCCGGAGGTACAGCGCGCCGGCGTCTTCGTGGGTGACGACGAGCCCGAGCACGTCGACGTAGAACGCCCTCGACGCCACCAGATCGGTCACCACGAGCTCGGCGTACGCGCAGCGGAGGACGTCCGGCGGGGCGGTGGTCACGACTGTCCTTTCCGGACGGCGCCGAAGCGGGGCGTGGGCACCGGCCCGAGCGAGACGTGGATGGCCTGCTGGTGGGTGTAGAAGTCGAGGGAGCGGTAGCCGCCTTCCTGGCCGAGGCCGGACGCCTTGACCCCGCCGAACGGCGTGCGCAGGTCGCGGACGTTGTGCGAGTTGAGCCAGACCATCCCGGCTTCGACCGAATGCGCAAAGGTGTGCGCCCGCCGCAGATCGGCCGTCCACAGGTAGGCGGCGAGCCCGTACTGGACGTCGTTGGCCAGTGCCAGTGCTTCCTCGTCGGTGTCGAACGGGGTGAGCGCGACGACCGGCCCGAAGATCTCCTCCTGGAAGATCCGGGCGGTGGGGGGCACATCGGCGAACACGGTGGGCGCCACGTAGTTCCCGCGGTCCGCTCCGGGCGGACGGCCGCCGCCGGCGAGCAGGCGGCCTTCGGTCTTGCCCAGCTCGATGTACCGCAGCACCTTGGCGTGGTGCTCGGGGTGGACCAGCGCCCCGACCTCGGTGGCCGGGTCGTGCGGGTCGCCGACGACGATGTTCGCCGCGCGTTCCGCGTACCGCGCGCAGAACTCGGCGTAGATCGGCCGCTCGACCAGGATCCGGCTGCCCGCGGTGCACCGCTCGCCGTTGAGCGAGAACACGCCGAAGAGCGTCGAGTCGAGGGCGGCGTCGAGGTCGGCGTCGGCGAAGACGATCGCCGGGGACTTGCCGCCCAGCTCCATCGACATGCCCTTGAGGTGCGCCGCGCAGTGGCGGTAGATCGTCCGGCCGGTCGTGGTCTCGCCGGTGAACGAGATCAGCGGGACTCCCCGGTGCTTGACCAGCGCGTCGCCCGCTTCCTCGCCGTAGCCGTTGACCAGGTTGAACACCCCCGGAGGCAGCCCCGCGCCGGCGAAGATGCCGGCCCACAGGCTCGCCGACAGCGGGGTGAACTCGGCCGGCTTGAGCACCACCGTGCACCCCGAGGCCAGCGCCGGCGCGAGCTTCCAGCTCTCCAGCATGAACGGCGTGTTCCAGGGCGTGATCAGCCCGGCGACGCCGACCGGCTTGCGGTGCACGTAGTTCACCTGCCGCCCGGGTACCTGGTAGGTGTCGTCGGCCTGCGCGACGACGAGGTCGGCGAAGAACCGGAAGTTCTCGGCCGCGCGCTGCGCCTGCCCGAGCGCCTGGGTGATCGGCAGCCCGGTGTCGAAGGTCTCCAGCTCGGCCAGCCGCGCGTCCTGGGCCTCGACCGCGTCGGCGATCTTGTTCAGGACCCGTGCCCGTGCCCGCGGCGGCATCCGCGGCCACGGTCCGCCGGTGAACGCCGTGCGCGCCGCCGCGACCGCGCGATCGACGTCTTCGGCCTGGCCCGCGGCCGCGGTGGCGTACGGGGTGTTCGAGACCGGGTCGAGCACGTCGAACGTCTTGCCCGAGACGCTGTCGGCCGGCTCGCCGCCGATGTAGTGCTTCAGCTCGCTCGGCAGCCCGTCCGGGACGTAATGGGTCATCGCTTTCCTCCCACGACGAAGCCATCGGCGGGCGAAAGGTACTTCGCGCCTTCGGCCATCAACTCGGTGATCCGGGCGATGCCGCGCGCGGCCGGAGGGATCAGCGGCGGCCGCACGTGCCCGGACGCGATGAGCCCGCGCTGTTCGAGGACCCACTTCGCGGGCGCCGGGTTGGTCTCGACGAACAGCAGGTCGACCAGCGGGTGCAGGCCGTAGTGGAGCTCGCGCGCCCGTTCGTGGTCGCCGGACTGCCAGGCCGTGTACATTTCGGCGCACGCGGCGGGCGCGATGTTCGCCGTCGCGTTGACGAACCCGGCGCCGCCGAGGGCCAGCAGCGGCAGGCCGAGCAGCTCGATCCCGGACCACACCAGCAGCTCCCGCCCGCACAGGTGCAACACACGGGAAAAGTGCTCGAAGTCCTTCGTCGTCTCCTTGATCCCGACGAAGTTGCCGCACGAGCGGAACAGCCGCGCGACGGTCTCCGGCGCGAGGTCGACCGCGGTCCGGCTCGGCACGTTGTAGGCGACGATCGGCAGGTCGGGGACCTCCCGGCAGACCGTCCGGTACCAGACGAACAGCGCGTCCTGCGTCGGCCGCGCGTAGTACGGCGTGATGACGAGCGCGGCGTCGACCCCGGCGTCCCGCGCCAGCGCCGTCAGCTCCAGGGTCTCGTCGAGCTTCGCCGAACCGGTGCCCGGGACGAAGGGGACGCGGTCGCCGGCCTCCGCGGCCACCGTGCGGATGGCCGCCGCGCGCTCGGCGATCGTCTGCGAGCCCGGCTCGCCGGTGGACCCGCCGATGGAGATGCCGTGCGTGCCCGAAGCGAGCTGCCAGCGCACGAGGTTCGCCAGGCCGTCGTGGTCGACGGCGCCCTCGGCGGTGAACGGCGTCACCAGCGGCGCGATCGACCCGCGGATGGCCTGGGGGTCGGAGCGGAATCGCATGGCTTCCTCCCTGCGTCAGTGGTGGCGGTTCGCGAGCCAGGCGGCGTACCGCTCGCGCCAGTGCTCGTCCATCGGGTACAGCCCCTCGACGCGCTCGCCCGCGGCGACCTGCTCGGCGATGAACGTCTCCTGCCGCTCCTGCTCGACCGCCGCGTCGACGACCTCCTCGACCAGCTCCGGCGGGATGACGAGCACGCCGTCGCCGTCACCGGCGATGACGTCGCCGGGGCAGACCGCCGCGCCGCCGCAGGCGATCGCGACGCCGGTGTCCCACGGCACGTGCCGCCGGCCGAGCACCGCCGGGTGCGCCCCGGCGTGGTAGGTGGGGATGTCCAAAGCGGACACCGCGGCCAGGTCGCGGACCCCGCCGTCGGTGACGATCCCGGCCGCGCCGCGCACCTGCGCCCGCAGCGCGAGGATGTCGCCGATCGTGCCGGCGCCGCGTTCGCCGCGGGCTTCCACGACGAGGACATCGCCGGGGCCGAGGGCGTCGATCGCGCGCTTCTGCGCGTTGTGGCCGCCGCCGCGGGACTCGAACAGGTCTTCGCGGTACGGCAGGAACCGCAACGTCCGCGCGCGGCCGGTCAGCCGGGTGCCCGGCCGGGTCGGGGTCAGCCCGTCGATCGACACCGCGTCGTACCCGCGGTTGCGCAGCTGGGCGGACAGCGTCGCGGTGCCGACGGACTCGATCCGGTCCTTGAGGGACGCGGTCAGTTCGAACGCCGGTCCGGTCGTCCCGTAGGCGTCCGCGCGCTGCTTCTCGTCGACCCGGGGCAGCGCGCCAAACGGTCCGAACGGGACGGTCCCGCCGGCGATCGTGGTCACCAGCCGGCCGGTGGTCTGCCCGCCCGCGTCGACCTCGACCTCGACGACGTCGCCGGGGACGACGACGGACGCGCCCGCGGGCGTGCCGGTCAGGACGACGTCGCCGGGTTCGAGGGTGATCAGCTGCGAGAGGTCGGCCACCAGCCGTCCGAAGCCGAAGAGCAGCTCACCGCTGGAGTCCTCCTGGACCAGTTCGCCGTTGACCCAGGTGCGCAGGCGCAGGGCGGCCGGATCGAGGCCGGCGGCCGGCAGCACCACCGGGCCGAGCGGGGTGAAGCCGTCGCCGCCCTTGGAGCGCAGGTTGCTGCCCCGGTCGGCGTAGCGGAGGTCGTGGACGCCGAAGTCGTTGGCCGCGGTGACGCCGCCGACGTACGACCAGCCGTCTTCGGGGGCGACGCGGCGGGCGGTGCGGCCGATGACCAGCGCGATCTCGCCTTCGAAGCCGAGCAGCTCGGTGCCCGCCGGCCGCTCGAGCACGGCACCGCTCGCCGCGACCGAGGTCGGCGGCTTGAGGAAGTACGACGGCTGCTCCGGCACCCGGCCGCGCTGGGCGGCGCGGGAGCGGTAGTTGAGGTGGAGCGCGATGATCTTGCCGGGCCGCTCGAGAACCATATCGCAAATAATATATGATTTGCGCCGCAGGGGAAGACCTGCAGGCTCGCGGCCTCGTGTGAGCCCGCGTCGCGCCGGGTGCCCCGGGAGGATGACCAGAACCCGGGTGTACCGCGACGGCGCGCTGCAGAAGGAAGACTTCCCCGTCGAGGACGTGCCGGAGTTCCTGGCCCAGCCGGGCACCACGGTGTGGGTCGACCTCTGCGAGCCGGCCGAAGCGGATCTGACCCGGCTCGCCGGCGAACTCGGCCTGCACCAGCTCGCCGTCGAGGACGCGGTGGCCGAGCACCAGCGGCCGAAGCTCGACCGCTACGACGGCCACGCCTTCCTGTCCGCCTACGCGGTGCGGTTCGATGCGGGCAGTGGCGAGGTCGCCACCGCCGAGCTCGGCGCGTTCGTCACGCCGCGGGCGCTGGTGACCGTGCGCAAGGACGGCGGCTTCGACATCGAGCCGGTCGTGCGCCGGTGGGATGAGAATCTCCGGCTGGCGAAGTCCGGCGTGTCCTTCCTGCTGCACGGCCTGCTCGACCACGTCGTCGACGGGCAGTACCAAGCCGTGCAGGCGCTCGACGACGAAGTCGAAGACCTGGAGGACCTGGTCTTCGACGATCGCCCGGACGCTTCGGAACTGCAGCGCCGCTCGTTCCGGCTGCGCAAGAGCCTCACCGCGCTGCGCCGGGTGGTGCTGCCGATGCGGGAGGTGATCAGCGCCCTGATGCGGCCGGACCTGGGGCTGGCCGACGAGCTGACCCGCCCGTACTTCGAGGACGTCCACGACCACGCCCGCCAGGCGGCCGAGCAGACCGAGGCCATGCGGGAGCTGATCGCGACGGTCCGGGAGACCCAGCTGAACCTGCAGGGCAACCGGCTGAACCTGATCATGAAGAAGGTCACCGGCTGGGCCGCGGTGATCGCGGTGCCCACCGCGGTGACCGGGTTCTACGGCCAGAACGTGCCGTTCCCGGGCAATGACGCGCCGAGCGGGTTCTGGACCTCGACGGTCCTCTTGGCGGTGTCTTCGGTGGGGTTGTACGCGTTGTTCAAGAAAAAGGACTGGCTCTGACGTCGAAGCTCACCGTGACACTCCACTGTGGAGCTCCATTGTGGAGTGTCACGATGGAGTGTCCACTCCGGACGCGAGAGCAGGGCGCGACGAAGTCTCGCGACGCCCTGGAGTGAGCGTCGACGCGGCCCGTACCGCCATTCAGCCGAACGGGTCAATGTGGCCGGATGGCCTGGGAGAGAAGGAAAGGCTCTCGAGCACCGCCGGGGGAGCGCGCGTGGACACGGGCGCGGCTGGTTGCTCAACCGTTGCCGTTCACTGTAGTGCAGCTGCACTATGCTGAGCCATCCGGTGTGCAGGCAGCGGGACGGCGCCGGGCGCCGGGCGCCGACGAACGAAGAAACGGGTGGCGGATGAGCGGGGCAATGGTCGACGGTGTGCGCCCGGGGGCGGGGGCGGATGCCTCGGGCGTGGGCGAGGCCGGGGAGCAGGAGCTGCGCCGCCTGCTGGCCGGCTTGACCGCCGTCCGCGACGGTGACTTCGGCATCCGGCTGCCGGGCGGGGCCGACGGCCTGCTCGGCGAGATCGCCACGGTGTTCAACGGCATGGCCGACCAGCTCTCGCTGTTCACCTCCGAGGTCACCCGCGTCGCCCGCGAGGTCGGCAGCGAGGGGCAGCTGGGCGGCCAGGCGAAGGTCCCCGGCGTGTCCGGCACGTGGAAGGACCTCACCGACTCGGTGAACGCCATGGCCGGCAACCTCACCACCCAGGTGCGTGACATCGCCCAGGTGGCGACCGCGGTGGCGAAGGGCGACCTGTCGCAGAAGATCGACGTCGACGCCCGCGGCGAGATCCTCGAGCTGAAGGACACCGTCAACACGATGGTGGACCAGCTGTCGTCGTTCGCGGACGAGGTCACCCGGGTGGCGCGCGAGGTGGGCAGCGAAGGCCGCCTCGGCGGCCAGGCGCAGGTGCCCGGCGTCGGCGGCGTGTGGCGGGACCTCACCGACTCGGTGAACTTCATGGCGGGCAACCTGACCGACCAGGTCCGCAACATCGCCCAGGTCACCACGGCGGTCGCGAAGGGCGATCTCTCGCAGAAGATCACCGTCGACGCCCGCGGCGAAATCCTCGAACTCAAGAACACCATCAACACGATGGTCGACCAGCTGTCGTCCTTCGCCGACGAGGTCACCCGCGTCGCCCGGGAAGTCGGCACCGAAGGCCGGCTGGGCGGCCAGGCCGACGTCAAGGGCGTCTCGGGCACCTGGCGCGACCTCACCGACTCGGTGAATTTCATGGCCGGCAACCTGACCGACCAGGTCCGCAACATCGCCCAGGTCGCCACCGCGGTGGCGAGCGGCGATCTCTCGCAGAAGATCAACGTCACCGCCCGCGGCGAGGTCCTGGAGCTCAAGGACACGCTGAACACGATGGTGGATCAGCTGTCCGCGTTCGCGGACGAGGTCACCCGGGTGGCGCGCGAGGTCGGCACCGAGGGCCGGCTGGGCGGCCAGGCCGACGTCAAGGGCGTCTCCGGCACCTGGAAGGACCTCACCGAGTCGGTCAACGTCATGGCCGACAACCTCACCGCGCAGGTCCGCTCGATCGCGCAGGTCACCACCGCGGTCGCCCGCGGCGACCTGTCCCAGAAGATCCGCGTCGACGCCCGCGGCGAGATCCTCGAGCTGAAGGACACCATCAACACGATGGTGGATCAGCTGTCCGCGTTCGCGGACGAGGTCACCCGGGTGGCGCGCGAGGTGGGCACCGAGGGCAACCTGGGCGGCCAGGCCACCGTCCGCGGGGTGTCCGGGACGTGGAAGAACCTCACCGACAACGTCAACGTGATGGCGTCCAACCTGACCGGCCAGGTCCGCTCGATCGCGCAGGTCGCCACGGCCGTCGCCCGCGGCGACCTGTCGGGCAAGATCACCGTCGAGGCCAAGGGCGAGGTCGCGGCCCTGGCCGACGTCATCAACACGATGGTCGACACGCTGTCCGCGTTCGCGGACGAGGTCACCCGGGTGGCGCGCGAGGTGGGCACCGAGGGCATGCTCGGCGGCCAGGCGCGGGTGCCGAACGTGGCCGGCACGTGGAAGGACCTCACCGACAACGTCAACTCGATGGCGAACAACCTCACCGGGCAGGTCCGCAACATCGCCCAGGTGACCACCGCCGTCGCGCAGGGCGACCTGACCCGCAAGATCGACGTCGACGCCCGCGGCGAGATCCTCGAGCTCAAGACCACGATCAACACGATGGTCGACCAGCTCTCGGCGTTCGCCGCGGAGGTCACGCGCGTGGCGCGCGAGGTCGGCAGCGAGGGCCGCCTCGGCGGCCAGGCCGAGGTCGAAGGCGTCTCGGGCACGTGGAAGCGGCTGACGGAGAACGTCAACGAGCTGGCCGGGAACCTCACCCGGCAGGTCCGCGCGATCGCCGAGGTCACCAGCGCCGTCGCCGAGGGCGACCTGACCCGCTCGATCACCGTCGACGCCTCCGGCGAGGTCGCCGAGCTCAAGGACAACATCAACTCGATGGTGGAGTCGCTGCGCGAGACGACGCGGGCGAACCAGGAGCAGGACTGGCTGAAGTCCAACCTGGCCACGATCACCGGGCTGATGCAGGGCCGCCGCGACCTCGCCGTCGTCGCGGCCGCGGTGATGGACGAGCTCGTCCCGCTGGTCAACGCGCAGTACGGGGCCTTCTACCTGGCCGATGACACCGCCGAAGTGCCCGAACTGCGGCTCGTCGGCGCGTACGGCCACCCCGAGTCCGGCGCGGTCGGGGACGGCCCCACGGTGCGGTTCCGGGTCGGCCAGTCGCTGGTCGGCCAGGCCGCCCGCAGCCGCCGCGCGATCGCCGTCGACGACGTGCCGCCGGGCTACGCCACCATCTCCTCCGGCCTCGGCAGCACCACGCCGGCCAGCCTGATCGTGCTGCCGATCGTGGTCGAGGACCAGGTGCTCGGCGTGATCGAGCTGGCGTCGGTGCACGGCTTCACGCTGGTGCACCGGGCGTTCCTGGAGCTGCTGATGGAGCAGATCGGCGTCAACGTCAACAGCATCGTCGCCAACGCCCGCACCGACGAGCTGCTCGGCGAGTCGCAGCGGCTGACCGCCGAACTGCAGGCCCGCTCGGAGGAACTGCAGGCGCGGCAGGAGGAGCTCCAGTCCTCCAACGCCGAGCTGGAGGAGAAGGCGGCGCTGCTGGTCACGCAGAACCGCGACATCGAGACGAAGAACCTGGAGATCGAGCAGGCCCGCCAGGAGCTGGAGGCCCGTGCCCAGCAGCTGACGCTGGCGTCGAAGTACAAGTCCGAGTTCCTGGCCAACATGAGCCACGAGCTGCGCACCCCGCTCAACAGCCTGCTGATCCTCGCCCAGCTGCTCGCGCAGAACCCGACCCGCAACCTCACCGCCAAGCAGGTCGAGTACGCGGGCATCATCCACTCCGCCGGTTCGGACCTGCTGCAGCTGATCAACGACATCCTCGACCTGTCGAAGGTCGAGGCCGGCAAGATGGACGTCACGCCGGAGCAGGTGTCGCTGCGCCAGCTGATCGACTACGTCGAGGCGACCTTCCGGCCGATGACGTCGCAACGCAACCTGGACTTCCGGATCACCGTGGCGCCCGGCTCGCCCGCCGAGCTGCTCACCGACGACTCCCGGCTGCGGCAGGTGCTGCGCAACCTGCTGTCCAACGCGGTCAAGTTCACCGAGGTCGGCGGGATCGAGCTGCACATCGAGGCGGTCGACCCGGAGCAGCTGCCGCGGCCGTTGCGCGTGCACGGGCCCGCCGTCGCCTTCCGGGTCACCGACACCGGCATCGGGATCGCCGAGCACCAGCTGGAATCGATCTTCGGCGCGTTCCAGCAGGCGGACGGCACGACCAGCCGCAAGTACGGCGGCACCGGGCTCGGCCTGTCGATCAGCCGCGAGATCGCGCAGCTGCTCGGCGGCGTCATCACCGCCGAAAGCACGCTGGGCGAGGGCAGCACGTTCACCTTCTCGCTGCCGGTCGCGCGGCCGGACTTCGCGCCGCTGCCGGCGGGTGAGCACCCCGGTACCGCCCTCGTCACGACCGATTCCGGGACGGCCGTCGCGGCCTCGGGCCCGCGGGCGTACCGGCGGCTGCTGGTCGTCGAGGAGCGCCAGCACGGGCTGCTGACGCTCGTCGCCGAAAGCGCGGCGGCGGACCTGGCCGACAGCCGGGACATCGGCCTTTCGCCCGCCGACGTCGAAGTCGTGACGGCGGTCGGCACCCAGGAGGCCGCGGCCGCGCTGGCCACCGACGCCTACCACTGCGTGGTGCTCGACCTGGACCTGCCCGACCGGACGGCGTTCACGTTCCTCGACGCGATGCAGGGCGACAGCGCGCTGCGGCTGGTGCCGGTGCTCGCGCACAACAGCCGCCGGCTCGACAGCGAGCTCGAACAGCTGGTGCAGTCCCGCGCGGACGTGCAGTCGCTGGAGGTGCTGTCCGGGCTCGACGAGCTGCGCGAGCGGATCGCCCTGCACCTGTCGGCCGAGGAGCCCGGCGCGGTGCTGCCGCTGGTCCGCCCGGACGAGCCGGCCACGCCGGTGCGGGCGGCCGACGTCGACACCACCCTGGCCGGGCGGACGGTGCTGATCGTCGACGACGACCCGCGCAACGTCTACGCGCTCACCGGGATCCTGGAACTGCACGGCATGCAGGTGCTGCACGCGGAAGACGGCCGCAAGGGCGTCGAGACGGTCGCGTCGCACGCCGGCATCGACCTGATCCTGATGGACGTGATGATGCCGGAGATGGACGGCTACACCGCGACGGCGAAGATCCGGGCGATGCCCGAGCACGCCCGCATCCCGATCGTCGCCGTGACGGCCAAGGCGATGCCGGGCGACCGGGAGAAGAGCCTCGCCTCGGGCGCCACCGACTACGTCACGAAACCCGTCGATGCGGACGACCTGATCGCCCGCATCAAGCGGCACGTGACGGCGTGATCGGGGAAGAGCGGTTGCCCGCCGACGACCAAGCCGTACCCGTGCTGCCCTCGCCGGCCGAGGTGTCGGCCAACCTCGCCCGGCTCGCCGACACCGTCGCCCGCCTGCGCGGCGAGGTCGACCACGCGCACGCCGTCGCGGACGGGCGCGGGCTGATCGAGCTGGCCAAGGGCGTCCTGATGGAACGCCTGCACTGCACGCCGCCGGACGCGGCGAAGCAGCTCGAGTCGCTGGCCGAGCGGTCCGGGCTGACGCCGCTGGAGTTCGCCGCGGAGGTCGTCGGCGAGGCGGCCGAGGACCGCATCACCGAGGTGACGCAGGAGTTCCTGGCCCGGGCCGAAGGCGAGGAGTCCGTCGCGGTGCGGCTGCGGACCGCCGAGAGCGGCGTGCTCGCGGCCGGGGACACCCAGCGCGTCGCGGAGTCCATTTTGGAGCACGCGCTGCGGCCGCTCGGTGCGACCGCGGTCGCGGTGTGGCTCGCCGGGCCGGACGGGTCGCTGACGCTGGCCGGCTCGGCCGGGTTCTCCGCCGAGGAAGCGGCGCGCTGGTGCTACGTCCCGCCCGGCGTGGCGACGCCCGCGCGCAGCGCGCTGCTCGAGCGCGACACCGTCTGGTTCCCCACGCTTTCGGGCGGCGGGCTGCCCTCGATCGGGCAGCACACGCTCTCCGGCGGCGGCCGGGTGACGGTGCCGACCGGCACCGGCGGCCGGATCATCGGCGTCGTCGAGATGTGCTGGCCGGAGCCGCTGCCCGCGGAGCCCGGACGCCAGCTCCGCCAGCTGGAGGCCTTGGCCGAGCTGTGCGCGCACACCCTCGACACCTGGGACGGCGTGGTCGCGCCGGTGGCCGCGGGCGGCTCCGGCGACTTCCTCGGCGAGCTGGTCGACTTCATCGACGGCCTGCACGACCCGGCGGTGCTGCTGTCGCCGTGCGTCGACGGCGGCAACCGGCTCAGCGACTTCCGGATCCACCACGCGAACGTCCGGTTCGCGGACCCGGGTGGCCGGCCGCGCAGCCGGATCGTCGGCACGCGGCTGCTGGAGGCGTACCCGATGGCGGCCGAGGAGAGCGGCCTGCTCGACAAGATCCAGCGCGTCTACGCGACCGGCGAGCCGTTCCGGGCCGACAGCATGGCGATCACCACCCTGGTCGACCAGGTGCCGCTGACCGTGCTCACCGACGTCAGCGTGACGCGCTTCGCCGGGAACGTGCTGCTGATCCTGCGCATCCAGGACGACGCGGCGAAGCTCGCGGTGCTGCTGCAGCACGCGCAGCGGCTCGGGCGCATCGGCGGCTTCGAGGAGAACGTGGTCACCGGGGTGATCACCTGGAACACCGAGCTGTTCGCGCTGTACGGCCTGCCGCCGAACGCGACGCCGCTCTCGCTGCACGAACTGGCCGCGCACGCGCACCCCGACGACGCGCAGGCCATCGGCCGGTTCCTGCGGGCGGTGCTGCACCACAAGCGGCCGTCGTCGACGGCGTTCCGGCTGCAGCGCTCCGACGGCGTCGCCCGGCACATCCGGGTGGTCGCCGAGCCGGTCGTCGACGTCCGGGGCGAGCTGGTCGCGGTCCGCGGCGCCTACCAGGACGTCTCGTCGCAGCACTGGACCGAGGTGGCGCTGGCCGCGACGCGGGACAGGCTGGCCGAGACCGAGCAGGAGGCGATCGAGCGCAACCGGCTCGCGCTGCAGCTGCAGCACGCGATCATGCCGCCGGCCAAGGGCCCGATCGACATGCCGGGCCTGCGCGCGGCGGTCCGGTACCGCCCGGCGGAGAAGGAGCACCTGGTCGGCGGCGACTGGTACGACGCGGTCGCGTTGCCGACCGGTGAGGTCCTGCTGTGCGTCGGCGACGTCGCCGGCCACGGCATCGACGCGGCGACCGGGATGGTGAGCCTGCGCAACGCCCTGCGCGGTCTCGCGGCGACCGGCGCCGGGCCGGCCCAGCTGCTGACGTGGCTGAACCTGGTGGCCTACCACCTCACCGACCACGTCACGGCCACGGCGGTCGCGGCGGTCTACGACCCGGCGCACCGGAAGCTGCGCTGGGCGCGGGCCGGGCACCTGCCCCCGATCGTCCGCCACCGCGACGGCACGGCGACGACGTTGCCCCTGATCCGCGGCTCCCTCCTCGGCGCGGTCCGCGATGTCGTCTACCAGGAGGAAGAGGTCCAGCTCGCCGAGGGCGACATCCTGCTGATCTACACCGACGGCCTGATCGAGCGCCGCGACCGCCCGGTCCAGGATTCGGTGTCCCGCCTGGTCACCCTGGTCGACGGCCACGACGGCGGCCTCGAGCACCAGCTGGACCGGCTGCTGACCTACAGCACGGCGGACACCGACGACGACACCTGCGTGGTCGGCATCGAGGTCACCACGACGAGCCCCGTCAGGGGTTGATGGCCAGCACCAGGAAGCCCGCCAGCAGCACCAGGTGCACGCCGCCCTGGAGGCGGGTCGCGCGGCCGGGGACCACCGTCAGGACGCTCACCACCACCGTGAGCGCGAGCAGCACGATCTGCGTCGAGCCCAGGCCGAGCAGCAGCCCACCCGGCAGCCACAGCGACGCCAGGGCGATCGCCGGGATCGTCAGGCCGATGCTGGCGATCGCGGAGCCGTACGCGAGGTTGAGGCTGATCTGCATCCGGTCGCGCTGGGCCGCGCGCACCGCCGCCAGGGTCTCCGGCAGCAGCACCAGCAGCGCGATCACCACACCGACGAACGACTGCGGGAACCCGGCGGCGCGCACCCCGGCTTCGATCGCCGGCGACTCCACCTTCGCCAGCCCGACCACCGCGACCAGCGCCACCAGCAGCAGCGCCAGGCTGCCCAGCGCCGCCCGGTTCGACGGCGGGTCGGCGTGGTCGTCCTCCTTGACCGCGCCGTCGGCCGCCACCGGGAGGAAGAAGTCGCGGTGGCGCACCGTCTGCGTCAGCACGAACGTCCCGTACAGCACCAGGGACGCCAGCGCCGCGAACGTCAGCTGCGTGGGGGAGAACGCCGGTCCGGGCGTGGTGGTGGTGAACGCCGGGAGCACCAGGCTCAGCGTGGCCAGCGTCGCGACCGTCGCCAGCGCGGCGCCGCTGCCTTCGGAGTTGAACAGCGTCGAGCCGTAGCGGCGGGCGCCGACCAGCAGGGAGATGCCGACGATGCCGTTGGTCGTGATCATGACGGCGGCGAACACCGTGTCCCGCGCGAGCGAACCGGCGTCCGGGCCGCCGGAAACCATCATCGTGACGATCAGCGCGACCTCGATGACGGTGACCGCCACCGCGAGCACCAGCGAGCCGAACGGTTCCCCGACGCGGTGGGCGACGACCTCCGCTTGGTGCACCGCGGCCAGCACGGTCGCCCCCAGCGCGACGGCCACGACGGCGACGAAGACCGGGCCGAGGTCGCGGCCCCAGGCGAGCGCCAGCACGAGGATGCCGAGCACCGGGGTGACGGAGGTCCAGGACAGCAGGAAGGATCTCAGCGCGGCGACCATGCCTCCACCCTCGCACACCGGCCGCGGTTTCGCGGGCCCGTACGGCCCTTCTCACACCGTCCCTTGTGGACGATCGAACGCGGTGGGCACGGTGGCGAGGACGTGCCGGCGGAAGGTTTCGCTGGGCGGCGGGAGGTTCCGCCCGGCCGCCCAGGCGAGCCCGATGTCGCGCGCAGCGTCCACATCGGTCAGTTCCAGGTGCGGTGCCGGGAACGCGGCCGTGTGCGGCAACGGAAGCACGGACACGCCGAGCCCGGCGGTGACGAGCCCGCGCAGCGTCTCGACTTCGTCGCCTTCGAACCCGATGTGCGGGGCGAACCCGGCCTCGGCGCACAGCTGCTCGGTCGTCTCCCGCAGGGCGTAACCGGGCCGCAGGAGGATGAACGTCTCGGCCGCGACGTCGGCGAGGCGGACCCGGCGGCGCCCGGCGAGCCGGTGGTGCGGCGGCACGGCCAGCCGCAGCGGCTCGACGAGCAGCCGGGACCAGTGCAGCTGGAGGTGCCCGGGGTCGCCGCTGGTGATGACGAGGTCGGCGGTGCCGTCGAGCAGTTCCGCCTCGAGCCCGGCCTCGCCGTGCTGCCGCAGTTCGAACCGGGTGCCGGGGTGCTCGCGCAGGAAGCCGCTCAGCACGGCGGGGACCAGCCAGGTGCCGAAGGTGTGCAGGAACGCCAGCGGGACGACGCCGGTGTCCGGCGCGACGATCTCGCCGACCTCCCGCAGGCCCTGGTCGAGCTCGTCGAGCGCGAGGTCGACGTGCCGTTTGAAGGCGTGCCCGGCCGGCGTCAGCCGCAGCACCCGCCCGGACCGCCGGAAGAGCTCCGCGCCGGCGTCGTGCTCGAGCCGCCGGAGGGCCCGCGACAGCGCGGGCTGGGTGACGTGCGCCCGCGCGGCGGTCTCCGTGACGGTGGCGCCGGCCGCGACCTCCCGGAAGAGCCGCAGCGTCTGGACGTCCATGTCCCCAGTGTATGGAATTTCAGCCAATCAGGCATTGGACGCATCGATCATCCGGGGCCAGGCTGGAGGTATGGCTACCGTGGCGGAACAACTGGTCAGGACCCTGCGCGACGCGGGGGTCGAGCGCATCTACGGCATCGTCGGGGACAGCTTGAACCCGATCGTCGACGCGGTCCGCCGCACCGACGGCATCGAGTGGGTGCACGTCCGCCACGAGGAGACCGCCGCCTTCGCCGCCGCGGCCGAGGCGCAGGTCACCGGCAAGCTCGCCGTCTGCGCGGGCAGCTGCGGCCCGGGCAACCTGCACCTGATCAACGGCCTGTTCGACGCCCACCGCTCGGGCGCGGCGGTGCTGGCGATCGCGTCGCACATCCCGTCGAACCAGATCGGCACCGGGTTCTTCCAGGAGACCCACCCGGACCGGCTCTTCGCCGAGTGCAGCCACTTCAGCGAGGTCGTGGCGGACCCGGCCCAGCTGCCGCGGCTGCTCCGGATCGCCACCCAGGCCGCCGTCGGCAAGGGCGGCGTCGCGGTGCTGACCATCCCGGGCGACCTCGCCGACCGCAAGGCCACCGGCCCGCTCACCGAGCGTCTCCCGCTGGTGACGCCGTCGCCCGCCGTGCCTTCCTCGGAAACCGTCCAGGAGCTGGCGGACCTGCTGAACTCCGGCGAGAAGGTGATGCTGTTCGCCGGCGCGGGCGTGCGCGGCGCGCACGACGAAGTGATGGCGCTGGCGGAGAAGCTCGCCGCGCCGGTCGGGCACTCGCTCGGCGGCAAGGAGTGGATCCAGTACGACAACCCGTTCGACGTCGGCATGAGCGGCCTGCTCGGCTACGGCGCCTGCTACGACGCGATGCACGAAGCCGACCGGATCGTGCTGCTGGGCACGGATTTCCCGTACGACAACTTCCTCCCGCAGGCCCGGACGATCCAGCTCGACCACGACGCCTCGCGCCTCGGCCGCCGCACGCCACTGGACCTGGCCGTGCACGGCGACGTGCGTGAGACGTTGCGCGCGCTGCTCCCGCTGCTGCGGCCCCGCACCGAACGCGGATTCCTCGACCGCATGCTGCGCGAGCACGTGCGGAAGCTGGAGAAGGTCGTCGGCGCGTACACGACGAAGATCGAGCACCGCCGCCCGATCCACCCGGAGTACGTCGCCTCGGTGCTCGACGAGGTCGCCGCCGACGACGCGGTGTTCACCGTCGACACGGGCATGGGCAACGTGTGGGCCGCGCGGTACCTGACCCCGAACGGCCGCCGCCGCGTGCTGGGTTCGTTCCGGCACGGCAGCATGGCGAACGCGCTGCCGCACGCGATCGGCGCCCAGCTGTCCCAGCCGGGGCGGCAGGTGGTGTCGCTGTCGGGCGACGGCGGGCTCGCGATGCTGATGGGCGACCTGCTGACGCTGCCGGCGTACGACGTGCCGGTGAAGGTGGTGGTGTTCAACAACGCCACGCTGGGCATGGTGAAGCTGGAGATGCTGGTCGACGGCCTCCCGGACTTCGGCACCGACCACGCCCCGGTGAACTTCGCGGCGATCGCGGCGGCCTGCGGCGTGTTCTCCGAGCGCGTCGAGGACCCGGCCGACGTCCGCGGCGCGCTGGAGAAGGCGTTCGCCCACCCCGGCCCGGCGGTGGTCGAGGTGGTGACCGACCCGAACGCGCTGTCGATCCCGCCGCGGATCACCGGGGACATGGTGCGCGGGTTCGCGCTGGGCGCCACGAAGACGGTGCTCAACGGCGGGGTCGGCAAGATGGCCGACCTGGCGCGGGCCAACCTCCGCAACACCCCGCGGCCGTAGCCGGAGCGCCCCGCTTCCCGCAGTGATCAACCTTCCGGAGGCGCGCCGTCACACACGGTGGTGATCGACCACTCGTTCGGCTGCTGGGTGGCGGCGGGTCTTCCTCCTACCGTCGAAGGACTGCTCGCGGTTCCTTCGACGGAGGTGTGACCGGCGTGCTCGTGGCCCTCCAGCGAACCGGTGAAGACCGGCCGCTCCTACCGGCGGCGGAGCACGTGGTGGCGTTGCTGCGATCGTGGGGGCCGGGCCCGGATCACCTGACGGGGCTGGCACTGGCGGGCATCACGCTGCCGACCCGCCTCGGTCTCCGATCCGTGGACGCGCTGGTGTTCACGAGGTGCGGAGTGGTGGTGATAGCGGCCCACGAGCCGGGCCCGGTGTCCTGGCCGGGCCCGGGCGACCGAACGGGAGCGGCAGTGGCGGCGGCGAGGGGCGCCCTCGCGGGTCATGAAGGGAGGCGGCACGTGACTGGTCTGGTCGCGGTTGTCCCGTCGGCCGAAGCGCGAAACGGGTCGGGGCCGAGTAGTTCGGTGGGGGACGCGCCCGCAAGTGACCCGGGGGCGTCCCGGCATGCGCGCGACCCCGAAGCGGACCCGCGGCAGAACGAGACCCGCGACCAGGGGCCGTCGGTCGAAGCGGGCCATGCGCAGCAAGCCCTCCGGACCGCTCCGCCGCCCGGGCACTGGCCCGACCCGCCGCCGGTGCCCGGGGTCGCCGTCGTCCTCGCCGAACGCCGTGGCCTGCGGCGGATCATCGCGCAGCACAACCGGTGGCGGACCGTCTGGTCGGCCGATGACGTCCTCGACGCCTGCTATGCCCTTTCCCTCGCCCACCTCGCCCCGCCCCGCGCGGCCCTGATCGCCGACGGGTTCCCGGCGCGGCTTCCGGTGCTCGACCGGCTGCCGGAACTGCCGGCCGTGCTCCCGGTGCTGCCGGAACCGCCGCCGCCGCCCGCGCCGCCGCCGACACCACCACCGGCGGACGATCCCCTCCCGTGGACCCCGAGCGGGCGGGGGCTCGTCTTCCCGCGCCAGCGGCCGATCCGGCAAGTCCCGTGGGGCCTGCTCTTCGTGCTGATCGTGCTCGTCACCGCCGGGGTGGTGGCCGCCGTGTTCGTCAACCAGGTCTTTCACGGCTCCTGATCTGCCACGGTTATTTCGCGTCAGCTACGCCATCTGCACCGTTTCCCCGGCGCGTCGGCTGGGCACCTCCCGGTAGACGTGAAAGGGGTTCACGATGCCGCGCACCCGAGCGCTTGTCCTTCTCGCCGTCCTCGTGGGTTCGTCGGTCACCGGCTGCAAGCTCGCCGACGGACTCGCCTCCGGCGGCTCCCTGACCCAAGCGCCCGGGACGGTCGCCGCCCCGCCGATCGCGCCCGCCGAGGCGCGCAACGAGCTCGGGGCGCTGCAGATCGCCGTGCGCGGCACGATGGACGGCTACAGCCGCGACGAGTTCCCGCACTGGGACAAGGTCGACGCGAACTGCGACGTCCGCGAGCAGGTGCTCAAGCGCGACGGCCAGGACGTCCAGACCGATGCGCAGTGCGCCGCGAAGTCGGGTACCTGGGTCAGCCCGTACGACGGCGAGACCTGGCACAAGGCGTCCGATGTGGACATCGACCACATGGTGCCGCTCGGGCAGGCCTGGATCAGCGGCGCCAAGAGCTGGACGCGGGAACGGCGCGAGGAGTTCGCGAACGACCTCGTCCGCCCGCAGCTGCGGGCGGTCACCGACAACCTCAACGAACAGAAGAGCGACAAGGCCCCGGACGCGTGGAAGCCGCCGCTGGTGTCGTTCTGGTGCGTCTACGCCACCGACTGGATCGTCGTGAAGCGCAACTACGGCCTGACGATCACCGTGCCGGAGAAGAAGGCCCTGGAAACCATGCTCGACCACTGCTAGAACGAGCGGGCCGCCGCCACCGCCCGGCCGGCGTAGGACTGTCCGAACAGGACGGTGTGCACCAGCAGCGGGAACAGCTGGTGCAGCCCGATCCGGTCGCGCCAGCCCTCCGCCAGTGGCGACGCCTCTTCGTAGGCCGCGACGACGTGCTCGAGGTGCGGGCAGCCGAACAGGTGCAGCATGGCCAGGTCCGTCTCGCGGTGCCCGCCGTGGGCGGCCGGGTCGATCAGCCACGCCTGGCGCCCGTCCCACAGGACGTTGCCGTTCCAGAGGTCGCCGTGCAGCCGCGCGGGCGGCTCGGCCGAGGCCGGGATCCGCGTACATGCCTGCTCGAACAGCGCCGCTTCGGACGCGCCGAACGTGCCCGCGTCCACCGCCAGCCGGACGTAGGGCAGCACGCGGTCGGCCGCGTACCAGGAGGCCCAGTCGTCCGCCGGCACGTTCGTCATCGGCGCCCGGCCGATCCACGCCTCCGCCGGTCCGTCCGGCGGCGGTGCCCCGAACGCCGGGGCGCCCGCGGCGTGCAACCCGGCCAGCCCGCGGCCGAAACGCTCCGCCGCGGAGGCCGACGGGTGACCGGCGGGGACGCGGTCGATCACCAGCCGGTCCCGGTCGTGGCTGCGCACGGTGGGTATCGGGACCGTGCCCGCCGCGGCCAGCCAGCGCAGGCCCGCCACTTCGGCGGCCGTCGCGCCGGGCGCGTGGCCCCGCTTGACCACCACCTCGCGGCCGTCTCCGGACTCGGTCATGTTCCGCACGGTACCGGCGCGCTACGGTGGGCGCCGGAGAACGAGGGGGACGACGGTGACGGTCCAGGTCCGGGAACTCGACCAGCTGCTCGGCAAGCTGGCGGAGGTCCAGCGCTCGGAGGCGCGCGACTACTCCTCGTTCAGCGTGCGCGGCAAGCGGTTCGGTTACTTCTGGCCGCGGACGCGGACCGTCGGCCTCAAGCAGACCGTGTCCGAGCAGCTGGCCTTGGTCTCGGAACGGCCGGACGTGTTCGAGGTCCAGTTCACCGCCGGCGGCTTCGGCTGGGTGGTCGTGTACCTCGACGGCATCGACGCCGACGAACTCGCGGAGCTCCTCTACGAAGCCTGGCGGCTGTCGGCGCCGGAGGAGCTCGTCGCCGAGGTGCCCTTCACCAGGATCGCCCGGGCGTAGAGCAGGTCGAACCCCTGCCGCTGGGCGTTCTGCTGCGACTTCGACCCCGGTAGCGTGGTGACGATGGCGACGTCGCACCCCGCCGCGGTGGCCGCGGCGAGCCGGGTGCGCAGCAGGGCCGTCTGGATACCGCGGCGGCGGTGGGCGGGCACGGTCGCGGCGCCGGCGAACTGCGCGATCCCATCGGTGACCCGGAAACTCGCGCCGCCGGCGAACTCGCCGTTCCGTTCCGCGGTGTACCGCCGGACCCCGGCCATGTCCCGCAGCGCGTTCACGATGATCTCGGGGGTGAAGTCTTCGTGGGACGGCAGGCCTTCGGTGTCGATCACCATGGAGGCGCCGGCGACGGCGGCCAGCCAGGTTTCCAGCTCGTCCTCCCGGCACGGCCGGACCTCGCCGCCGGCGGCTTCCACCGGGCCGCCGAGGCGGCGGCCGAGCACGTTCTCGTACGACTCCAGCCGGTAGCCGCGCGCGGTCAGGAACGTCCCGACGGCGGGATCGGCCAGGTGGCACAGCTCGACCTGCACCGGCGCGCCCAGCTCGGCGAAGGCCTCTTCGACCTCGTCGAGGTCTTCGGGCGGGCCGGCGAAGCCGAGGCCGGCGACCTTGTTGAACGGCGAGTCCGCTTCGGCGAAGCTGGCGACGCCCCCTCCGAGCGGGCGCGTGAAGCCGAGGTCGTCCCCGAGCCGCACCCGGGCGGCCGCACTGCACGCGGCGACGAACCGCGCTTCGGCCTGTTCGATCCTGGCCGCCAGCGCGGTGTCGCAAAAGAGCCGTTCCCCGTCCACGCCCCCACAGTGGCGGACGCGGACGGGGAACTCCACCGGTTTAGCCCTCCACGCGGTGCGAAGCCCAGAACGACGTCAGGTCGGTCGAGCCGGCCGCCGCCTGCGCCGCGGCCTTGAACTCCGCCGTGGTCGACACGCCGTACCAGTGCGACTGGGCGTAGGACTTCAGCAGGTTCGCCATCGCCGTGTCGCCGATCAGCCGCCGCAGGTCGTGCAGGGTGCACTTGCCGTAGTTGTAGACCACCGTGGAGTACCGGGACGAATGCGCGTCCCAGTAGGCCATCGAGTTGGTCAGCTTCTCCGCGCTGGACTGCCACGTGATGCCGCAGCCGCTGCCGGTGATGCCGCGGTAGAGGTCGGTGGCGTAGTCGGTGAAGCTCTCGTCGAGCCACGGCGAGTTGTACTCGTCGTCGCCGACGATCCCGTAGAACCACTGGTGCGCCAGCTCGTGCGGGAGCGCCGTGGTGGACACGAGGTCCATCACGAAGCCCGGGTACTCCATGCCGCCGAACCAGAAGTTGTTGTCCAGCACCACGTCCACTTCACCGTACGGGTAGTCGCCGAAGCGGCCCGAGTGGACGTCGATCGAGTCGGCGGCCAGGCTCAGCATCTGGTTGGCGCTGCTGGTGGAAATCCCGCTCGCCGAGTAGACGTTGACCCGCACGCCCTTGCCGGACGTCGTGCTGATCTTCGCGAACGGCCCGGCGCCCCAGGCGAAGTCCCGCACCTTCGGAGCCACGGCGTGCGTGGTGGTCGTGGTGCCGCTGGTCGTCTCGGTCGAGGTGCCGGTGGCCGGGGTCAGCAGCGCCGTCGGGTGCACGAGCGTGACGTCGAAGTCGCTGATCACCGTGTAGAACGACTCGCCGTTGTTCGTGTACGGGTCGAGGTGCCAGCCCGCGCCGTCGCGGACGGCGAGCACCGGCAGCGCGTTGCCGATCATGTTGTACGCGCCGTCGTGGCCGAACCGGTCGGCGCCGCTGGGCACGACGATCTTCAGGTCGAACCCGATGGTCGCCGACTGGCCCTGGGCGAGCGGCGTGGGCAGCGTGATCTTCATGGCCGTGCAGTTCACGCTCAGCGCGGACGGCGTGCCGCCGGTGACGTTCGTGACGGTGATCGGTGTCGTCGGGCAGCTGCCGTGGTAGTTGTCCCAGAGCCGCAGGTACACCTCGGGCAGCGCGGTCGCCGAGCCGTTGGTGAAGCTGACGCTCTGGTGGCCGGTCCAGGTGTCGCCGGCGGTGTTCGAAGTCAGGTTCACCGTGTAGGCCGGGTTGATCGGCGTGCGCGTCGAGTCGGCGGGCGCGGCCGAGATCGTCCAGGTGAAGGTGGCGCTGCCGCTGTTGCCGGCCGGGTCCTGCGCTGTCACGGTCACCGAAGAAGTCCCGGCGGTCGTCGGGGTGCCGGTGATCTTGCCCGTGATCGCGCTGATCGCGAGGCCGGCGGGCAGGCCGGTGGCGCTGTAGGTGAGTGCGTCGCCCTGCGGGTCGCTCGCTTGGATCTGCAGCGACGCGGCCTGGCCGACGGCGCCGCTTTGGGCGCCGGGCGAGGTGACGACCGGCGACTGCGGGTTGCTCGTCCCGGTCGTGGTCAGCGAGATGTCGTCGAGGACGAAGTTGGTGGCCAGGCTGGAATCCTCGGTGCCGGTGATCTTCAGCGTCACGGTCTGGCCGAGGTAGCGGGAGACGTCCACGGTGCGCTGGACGTAGCCGGTGTTCTTGTCGAGGTTCGAGTAGCTGGCCAGGGTGTCCGTGCCCGCCTGGACCACCAGCTTGTCGTACTTGGTGCTGGTCGTCGTCTCCTTGGTGTCGATGTGCGACCACCACGAAAGCGTCGCCGACGCGCAGCCGGCGGGCAGCGTCAGCGACTGGGACAGGGTGTCGGTGTGCGTGCTGCCGGTGCCGTCCAGCCAGGCGATCATCGTCCCGCCGTGCGCGGGTTCCGCCGTGGTGGCGGCGGAGATGACGCCGCTGGTCTGGGTCCACGGCGTGGTGCCGCTCTCGAACCCGCCGTTGCCGACGATCTGGTCGCCGCAGCTTGCGGCGGCCTCGGCCGGCGCGGCGACGGCGACTGTGCCCAGCAGGCCGATGGCCACGCCGAGCGCAGCAGAAAGCACCCTCGATCTCATGGAGGTCGTCCTTTCCCGGCTCCGCCCGTGGGAGCCAGGAGAAGCGTCCTCTGCGGCCCGGATGGGCGGAACCCGCCAAGAGTCGGGTTCCGCGGGCTGCGCGCCCCTTTCGCCGGGTATGCGCGGAAACGTCCGGCTGTACGGATTTGGTGCAGCGCCCAGCGAGGTTTTGCGTCTCTGACAGGAGGAAGACTTGGCCCCTCAAGCTCAAGGTGGCCGCCGGCGAACTCGAGGTTGGCCGGCGCCATCGTGATGACCGGCGTCGCCGTCTCGTGCCGGGGTAGCTGCCCAGGGCAGCTTCCGCCTGGCGCGTTCGACCGGCTTCGGTCCGAGCGCGGCGGCCGCCGGCGGAGCGCCCGGCCCATCCTCCCGAGTGCTGCGGTCGCGGACAGTGACCGCCGCGGCGCTCCGGTGGCGGCCCGACCCGGCTCGACGCAGAATGCGCGCATGCAGCCGACGGTCGTCCGGGTGGCGCGCCTGGCCGACCCGGCCGGGGCCGCCGACGGCGTCCGCGTGCTCGTCGAACGGCGCTGGCCTCGCGGCACCGCCCGAACGGCGCCGGTCCTCGACGGCTGGTACCGCGGCCTGGCCCCCTCCGACGACCTGCGCACCTGGTACGGCCACGACCCCGAGCGGTTCGCGGAGTTCGCCGAGCGTTATCGAGCGGAGCTGCGTGAGCCGGATCGCGTGGCGGCCCTGGCCCGGCTGCGCGAGCTGGCCGGAGACGGCCCGGTGACCCTGCTGACGGCGAGCGGATCCCCCTCGATCAGCCAGGCGGCCGTGCTGGCGGCGGTGCTCACGGGGGAGTGAGACGGCCGCCGCTCAGGGGCGTGCCGCATTAGCTGTCACCCGGACCGTGGCCGTGGCCGAGCCCAGCGTCTCGTGCCGGGCCGTCAGCGTCAGGGTCGACGGCGACCCCGCGAACGGCCGCAGCCACACCGCGGCCGCGCCGCCGGTCGCCCCGAAGTCCAGCGCCGGGTCCCCGATCAGCTCGGCCGGCCCGGTCAGCGTCAGCCGCACCTCGCCCGCCGTGGCCGCGCGCACCGTCCCGAAGCGGTCGACCGCCGCCACCACCACCCGGGTTGCGTCGGTGCCGTCCGCGCGCAGCTGCGGGTCGTCGGGCACGCAGCTGAGCACGTCCGTCGCCCGGTCGCCGCTGAACCGCCGGCTGACCACCAGCCGGTCGCCCACGTAGCCGTCGATGCGCAGCTCCGGGCGCCGCCCCTTCGGCACGGCCAGGTCCGCCGCGAACGGCGGGTACCGCAGGTGCGGGAAGTCCGGGCGCCGGCTGCGGGCCTCGCCCGCCGGACGGTCGTCGAGGAACAGCAGCAGGCGGTCGCAGTTGGACCAGATCGTCGCCCCCGGCCCGGGGCCGGCCGGCTGGGCCGTGAAATCCCAGGCGAAGCCGGGCTCCACGACCGCCCGGACCCACGGGTCGGCCTGCGACGCGTAGAAGGCCGCGGCGGGCTTGGGGATCCGGAAGATGTCCGACACCCCGGCGTACTTGGACCCGTCGATCGCCCGCTGCCAGCCCGACGGGTAGTCGAACGCGCACCAGGCGAGCAGCCCGCAGTAGCGGTCGTCGGCGGCGGCCAGGTCGTGGGCCTTGGCGTGCAGTTCCGCCTGCTGCTGCCGGACGTCCGGGGCGTCGGTCCGGCGGTACGCGCGGGCGCCGGCGAGCGTGCCGATCGTCTCGGTCACCAGGTACGGCACCCCCGGCCGCGGCGGGCGCAGCCGGAAGGGCGTCCCGCGCCGGGCGGTGTAGTCGTTGTAGGCCACGATTTCGACGTCGCTGCCGGCGAACCGCCCGAGCGTCGGACTGGCCAGCGCCCCACTGGTCGGCCGGGACGGGTCGAGCTGCCGGGCCAGCCGCCCGGTCCGCTGGTACATCGCCGTCGTGCCGTTGGCCTCGTTCACCCGGGTGCCCCAGACGACGATGCTCGGGTGGTTGCGGTCGCGCACCACCATCCCCTCGACGTCGGCCAGGTTCCGCCGCTGCCAGGCGTCGTCCCCGACGTGGCCCCAGCCCGGGATCTCCTCCCACACCAGCAGGCCCAGCTCGTCGCAGGCGTCGAGGAACGCGCTCGACTGCGGGTAGTGCGAACAGCGGACCATGGTGCAGTTCAGCTCGCGGCGCAGGATTTCCGCGTCACGCCGCTGCACGCGGTCCGGCAGCGCGCCGCCGGCGAACGGGTACCACTGGTGGCGGTTGAGCCCGAACAGCTTGAGCCGCCGTCCGTTGAGGAAGAAGCCGTCGGTGGTGAACCGCGCGTCGCGGAACCCGGTCCGCACCACCCGCTGGTCGAGGGTGTGCTTTCCGGACTGGACGGTCACCACGACATCGCAGAGCGCGGGGTCGTCGACGTCCCAGAGCCGCACCCCGCCGAGCCCGCCGACGTCGAATTCGACCGTCGTGCCGCGCACCGGCGCGCCGCCGCGGGCGAGTTCGCGGCCCGCTTGGAGCACCGACGCCGTCACCTCGCCCACGACGGGCACGTCGAGCGTGCACGTCAGGTGCAGCGACCGGCCGGGGGAGAGGACGTCGGCGGGCCGCGCGAAGACGTCGGCCAGCCGGATCCGGGGCACCGCGCCGACCGTGGCGGGGCGGTAGATCCCGGCCGGCTGGTAGAAGTCGATCAGCGCCGGCCCGCCGCGCGGCAGGTTGGGCGGCACGTCGAGCGCCCACCGCCCGTCGACGACCACGGCCAGCACGTTGTCGCCCGCCACGACGTCCGGCAGCGCCACCTCGAAGGGCAGGTAGCCGCCCTCGTGGGTGGCGACGAGCCGGCCGTTGAGGTGCACCTCGGCGTTCGTCATGACGCCGTCGAAGCGGGCGGTGTGGCGTTCGGTCGTCGTCGCGGTGAAGTGCTTGCGGTAGATCCACCGGTCCTGCCAGGACGCCGGGTCCCACCCGGTCCACGAAAGCGGCGTGACGCAGTGGGGCAGCTGCACCGGCGAGAGGTCGATCTCGTCGAAGCCGAGCTCGGTGCAGCCGTCGTCGTACCGCCCGAACAGCCAGAAATCGCCCAGCCGCGGCGTTTCCGCCCCGGGTGCGGCGTGCCCGGCCGAACCGGCGACGACGCCGAGCAGCGCGGCCCCGCCGGCGGCCAGGAACCCGCGCCGGGACATGCCCGGACCGCTGTGCGAGTCGGCCATCCACGACCTCCGTGCTCGGGCTCCACCGGGGTTATCGCTCGTGACCGGTAGGACGTCACAAACGATCAGCGGGTTGCCCCGGGTGCTCAGGCGCGGCAAGCGCTCTTCGCCACGAGGACCCGGTGCACCGCCTCCCGCACCCGCTCCGGAGGCAGCTCGCCGGCCGCCACGGCGGCTTGCAGGCGGTCGAGGACGGCGTGCACGTGTCCGCCGGACGACCACAGTGCCTGATCGGCGCCGGCCCGCAGGGCGAGCAGGGCCGCCTCGGGGAGCGGATGGGCCGCCGTGATCGCGCGCATGGCGCCGAGGTCGTCGGTGACGGCGACGCCGCCGAAGTGGTACCTGTCCCGCAGCAGGCGGTACGCCGCCGCGCTCAGCGAGGCGGGCTGCCCATCCGTCAGGCCGGGCACCGCGAGATGGCCGACCATGACCCCGGCGGCGCCGAACTCCGCCAATCGCTCATAGGGGAGCAGATCGGTCGCCGCCAGGCGGGCCAGCGGCGGGGTCTCCGGCAAGACGCGGTGGGAGTCGCCGCGGGCGTGACCATGACCCGGGAAGTGCTTGAACACGGGCGTCACCCCGCTCTCGCGCAGTCCGGTGGCGAACGCGTACGCGTAGGCGGCCACCGCGGCCGGGGCCGAACCGTAGGACCGGTCGCCGATGACCGCGCCCGCGGGCTGGTCGCTGACGTCGAGAACCGGCGCATAATCGGTCGTCACGCCCCGCGCTCGCAGCGCGCGTCCGCGCCGGACGCCGAGCTCGCGCACCTGGTCCGGGTGCATCGCCGACGCGACCGTGCGAGCGCTCGGCAGGGGTCCGTCGAGCGCGTCGATGCGCTGGACACGCCCTCCCTCGTCGTCGACGGCCACCGAGACCGGCACCCCGGCGACCGCCTGGACCTGGGCCAACGCGCGGTCGCGCAGGACCGCCGTCGCGGTGCCGCCGACGAAGATCCCGCCGACCTGTTCGGTGCGCACCAGCCGGACGTTGCCCGTGACGTCGCCGGCGTCCACGCCCACGACGATCAGCTGGGCGAGCTGACGACGCAGGGACAGGCCCGCCATCACGGCGGCGCAGCTCTCGGCCGGCTCTCTGGCGGCGCCAGCCGGGAGCGGGGGAATGCCGTTCTCCGGAAGGGCATCGGGCGATGGCCGGGAGACGGCCGCCACGAGCAGCGCGCCCACGACCGCCGCCGCGAGCAGGAACCTCGTCCGGCTCATCGGACCTTGGTGTTTCCTTCGTACCCGCCGGTGGACCGCAACCGCTTCGCGTAGCAGTCGTCCTTGGGCAGGTCATTGCGGTCGCACCAGGCGTTCGCTTCGTCGGCCGTCCGGAACGGTTCGTCGTGCACCGTGACCCAGAAGTCCGGGTACTTGAAGCTGCTCCAGTCCGCGGTCCGGATCAGGCGGACGGAGGTGAATCGGCTCCGGAGGCCGAGGTGGTCCTGGAGGATCGCGGGCGCGTCGTAGATGATCCCGTCCGCGGGCAGGCCGACCTTTTTGGAGCTCAGCTGGGCCACCCAGTGGTCTTCGAGCGTGGCGCGGACGGCGGGCAGATCCGAATTCGCGTACTGACGGAGTTGGTCGAGGGCGTCGCCCGAGTACGCCGGAGCCGCCGAGGTTTCCGTCGTCGGTGTGTCCGGGTAGGTCTGGTAGGTCGGCTGGTAACCGCCGGACCCGGAACCCACGCCGTTCACGCCGGCGGCGCTGTAGCCCGAAGACGACGAACCGCTCCCCGATTTGCCCGGGATCGCCAGGGCGACCACGAACCCGACGACCGCCACGACGGCGGTGAACACCAAGGCGACCGACCGGTTGGCCCGCCGGGCGGCGAGCCGCCCCGTCACGTCCGTGGCCCGGCGCGGCACCGGCGGAGCGACGGACTCCGCCGAATCCGCGCAGGGGCACGAGCCGCCGGAAATCCGGCGGCGGCAACGGGAACAGAACGGCATGGCACACCTCGCCCTCACCGCGACCGGCACCGGCCGCGTGGGGTCACTATCGCTTTCTCTTCCGGAAATGTTGCAGCGATTTGCCGGGTTAATTGTTTTCCGACGATCTTTCGTTCGGGGCGACAAATATCTTTTTCCGGATTCGTAACATCGGCCGGTAATCGTGCGAACTGTGGTGGGCAGAGTGATTCGCCGCCGAGTACCGAGGGGTTCTGCCCGTGGAAAACAGCACCATGTCCCGCGCCGGAACCGCCCTGGCGGGCGACGGCGGGTCCCCGTCGCCGCCGGGAAGCCGGTCCGAGCCGATGGCCGAGCCGGTGCTGGACGAACTGGCGGCCGCGGTGTGCCGGCTGCGCGCGGTCGCGGACCACGACGAAGAACAGCTCGCCGGCCGGTTTCGCGGCAGCTTGGCGCAGCAGGAGATCGGCCTGCTCGAGGATCCGGATTCTTTTCTGCTTCTCGCGCGGTGCTGCTTGATCCGGTTGAGCCCGCGCTTGCGGTCCACGCCGACGGCGGACCTGCCGGGTGAGCTCCGGCGTGCGCTGGCGGGCGCCGGCGACGCGAAGCCCGCGGTGCTCGCCGTGGCCGACCGGCTCGGCGTCTTCGTCGCCGCGGTCACCGACGACCTCCGGTCCGGTACGTACGAGGGCGACCCGCAGTCGGTCGTGCTCTCGGCGCTGGCGTTCAACGCACCGGAGTCACTGTGGCCGCTGATCGAGCGCCGGTCCGGCAATCCCGCGAGGAAGGTGGACGGCACCGATCCCAACGCCGTCGTCACGGCGATCGCCCAGGCACAGGACGAGCTCGCCGCGGAAGCCACCCGGGCCGCGAACGCCTACGCCGGGCTGCGTGACGGTGCGGAGACGTTGCGGGCCGAACTGCCGGAGGGTGAGCTCGGCCGCAGCGCGGGCCTCCTGGCCTCGCTCGACATCGATGCGGACGGAATGCGCGAGCTCATCGCCGTCCGCGCGGAGTACGCACGCAGTCCACTGTGGAAGAAGTTCATCATCGGCAATCCGGCGGCCTTGATCGCGGAGGAAGCCGCGGAACTGCTGGCGCACTGGCAGAAGCACGTCGTCGCGGCGCGTGAGGCCGCGAAGCGGGCGAGAAAGGCACGTGCCGAGGAAGTCGGCTCGCTGCGGCCCCTCGCGCGCACGTTCACCGAGCCGGTGTCTCCGTATTCCGCCTTCTGGCCCGAGTCCGTGCGGCAGCTCGACGGCTACCGGCGGACGGACCCGCCGGTCGCCGCCGAGCTGGGGAACCTGCGTGCCCCGCACCACCTCTGGACGTTCGACCCGCTGCCCGGTGAGCGCTGGGCCCGGTTGCCGTACCTGGACTACGTCTACCAAAGCATCGCCTTCCTGACCGACCAGCGGAACCTGCCGTACGAGAACGCCTGCCGCGCCGTCACGGGGATCGTGCTCGACCAGATGTCCCGCGCTCTGCCCGGCCGGCTGACGCTGACCTGGATCGACCCCCGGGGCCGGGGGCAGAGCGCGGGCCCGCTGCTGTCGCTGCTCGAACTCGGCAAGCAGCTGATCGGGGACGCCGTCTGGGCCGAGCCCGACGACATCGCCTCGGCGCTGCGGCGGGTGAGCGACCGGATGGCGCAGCTCGAACAACGGGCGCTCAAGGACACCTTCCCGAACCTCGACGCCTACAACGCCGCCGCCGGTCAGCTCGCCGAGCCGAACCACGTCGTGGTGGTGACCGGCTACCCGCACGGCTTCTCCGAAGACTCGGCCCAGCGGCTGCGGCAGATCATCGAGGGCGGCGCCCGCCTCGGCATTGCGGTGCTCGTGGTCGCGGACGAGGCGCTCTCGCACGCCTACTGGCTCGACGACGGGCCGGGGCACTACCCGGTCATGCGGGTCCGCGGCACCGCGCCGGCGTCGGCACCGTGGTGGAACACCCAGTTGCTGCGACCGCACACGTTCGTGCTGGGAGCCGAGGAGCGCATGCACGCGTCGCTGCCGCTCGGCCAGGAGCTGCGGTGGGTGCCGTGCGATCCGCTGGTGTTCACGCCGGAAGCGGCCAACGCGATCGTCGCCGGATATGCGGCGGCGACCGAATCGGCGGCGGAGGTCAAGATCGACGCGGCCACCCTGGTCGAGCCGGGCACCGGCGCCGACACCACGAAGAGCGTCGACATCCCCCTCGGCCTGCAGGGCCGCCGTGAGGTCCTGAACCTGCGGCTCGGGCACAAGCTGTCCCAGAACGTGCTGGTGGGCGGTCTTCCCGGGTCGGGCAAGTCGACGTTGTTCCACACGCTGATCGTCAACGCCGTCCGCCGGTACGACCCCGGAGAGCTGGAGTTGTACCTGCTCGACTTCAAGCAGGGGGTCGAGTTCCAGCCCTACGCCGACGGCGCGCTCCCGCACGCCCGGGTGGTCGCGGTCCAGAGTGAGCGCGACTTCGGCCTCTCGGTGCTGCGCGACCTGCGCGCCGAAATCGACCGGCGGGCCGAGCTGCTCCGGGGTCCGGAGGGAGCGGGCGCCGACGGGCTCACCGAATACCGCGAGCGGACCGGCAAGAAGCTGCCGCGCATCGTCGTCGTGGTCGACGAGTTCCAGGTGCTCTTCGCCGAGGACGACCGGATCGCGCACGAGTGCGCCCAGCTGCTGGACCACGTCGTGCGGCAGGGTCGCGCGTTCGGCGTGCACACGGTCCTGGGCACCCAGACCCTGCGGGGGCACGGCGCGATGGGCCTGCTGCGCGGGACGCTCGACCAGGTCGCCGTCCGGATCGTGCTCAAGACCAGCGAGACGGACTCGCGCCTGTTCCTCAGCGACGAGAACGCCGCCGGGGCGAGGCTGACGCGGCCGGGCCAGGCGATCTTCAACGACGGCGGCGGCCGCCCGGAGAGCAACGTCGAGTTCCAGGTCGCCCACACCGAGGACGCCGCACGCGACGCCGTCATCGCCGAAGCCCGCGAGTCCGCCGACCGGGCCGGGTTCACCCGGGCCCCGCGGGTCTTCGACGGCACCAAGCCGGTCGAGGTCGGCCAGGACGACCGCGTCACCGCACTCGTCGAAGGGACGGCGCGGGTCGACGGCAAGCGGCTCTGGCTGCACCTCGGCCTCCCGGTGGCGATCAAGGGGTCCGGCGGAGTCGGGCTGCGCCGCGCGGGCGGGGCGAACCTGCTGATCGTGCACCGGGACCCGGGGCAGGCGGTCGGCGCGCTGGCCGTGGCGCTGGCCACCGCCCGCTTGTCCACTGGGGAGCCGCTGCGGATCGTCGGGCTGGAAAGCCTCGGGCAGGACGACGAGGAGCACGAGAAGCTCCAGCACGTCCTGGAGATCGGAGACAACGCCACTTGCGTCGGCCACGGCAAGATCGGCGCGGCCCTCGCCGAACTCGCGGCCGAGGTGCGGCGGCGGCTGGACGAGGAACGCAGCGGCGAGCGGACCATCGTCGTCCTGAACGCGCTCCAGCGGGCCCGTGTCCTCGGCGACGAGAACAGCTACGGCGAAGAGGGCTCACCTCGCGCCGACCTGCTGACGATTCTCGCCGAAGGACCCGACTACGGCATCCACACCGTGGTGCTGACGGAGTCGGTGGAAGCGGTCGACCGGCGGCTCGGCCACGGCGGTCTCGGCCAGTTCGGGGCGCGGGTCGTCGGGCAGTGCTCGGTGGATGCCTCGCAGCGCGTCATCGGTAACGGGGCGGCCGGGAAGCTCGGCGAGCACTACGTGATCCTGCACGAACCGGACGACGACCGGACGGAGACGCTGCGGCTGTTCCCGCGGCCGGACGACTCGTGGCGTGCGGCGGCCGCCGACGCGGCGGCCCGGCGGACGGTGGCCCGATGAGCTACCAGGGGTTCGATCCGGACGAAGTCGACCGCGCGGCGCACTCGCTCGGCCAGTCGCGGGACCAGATCCAGCAGCAGGCCAGGCAGGTCCGGTCCTGCCTGCGGAACATCAACCGGTTCCAGGGGAGTGCGGCCGACAAGTCGCGGGCGGCCGCCGACCAGGTGGCGAAGCGGCTGGACCAGGACGTTCGCGAACTGGACCAGCTGATCCAGGCGCTGAAGTCGCTGGCGGCCCAGGCCCGCCTGCTGAACCGGTGAGCCGGTTCGCCGGCGATCCCGACCAGCTGCCGCCGGTCGGGGCCGCGTTGCTGCGCTACGGCGAGCAGCTGGCCCGGCACCGGCTCGCCGTGGAGCGGGGGTGTGCGGACGTCTCACGCGCCGCCGACGCGGTGGTGGTGCGGCTCGAAGGCAGGCTGCGGGCGGCCGAGGCCCGGCTCGCCGCGGTCGATCCCGAAGACGACGGTGCCTTGGCGGCGGCCCGGCGCGAGGTCGAGCTCGCGACGACGAATCGCGACACCGGCCTGGAGCAGCGCCGGCGGATCGAGCGGACGGTCGCCGATCTGCGGGCCCGGACCGGACCCCGGCTGCTCGGCGCGATCCGGACCGCCGAGCAGGGGCGGGTGCGGATCCTGGCCCTGTGGCGGCAGGTGGATCGTGCGGTGGCCGCGTTCGAGGCGGCGGTGTCGCGCTGTCTCGGCCGGACCACGTCCCCGGTGGGCGGGGTGCCCGCACCGGCCGCCCCTTCCGGGGCCGCGATGCCCGGCACCACCGGAGCGGCCGCGGGCGCGCCCTTGCCGTCGATCGGGCCGGGCCGGCACCGGCTCGTCCCCGTCGAGTTCATCGACGACTCCGACTCGGGCGTGCGGAGCGCGGCCGACTTCCGGAAGGTGGAAATGCGGGTGGTCCGGGAAGGGCTCCGGAAACTGCAAGCCGAGATCATCCCCGCCGTGCGCTCCGGAGCCGGGCTCGCGGAGATGCGTGAGCTCGATGCGCGCGCCGGACTCACCGGTGCGCCGGCGTCGTACGAGAGAACCTACGAAGCCTTCTTCGGTGACACCGCGGTGAAACTGAGCCGGGGCGCCGACGGGCGGTACACCGTGCGCAACGGCTACCACCGCATCTGGCTGGCCAAGCAGGCGGGCTTCGACACGTTGCCCGCGGACGTGGGGGAGGACCGGTGAACGTCCTGGCCGGGCTGATGACCGCGGTGCAGCGGGACCACCAGGTGTTCCGGGCCGCGACCCGCTCGCTCATGGCGACCTGGCGCGACCCGCACGCCGAGCGCTTCGAACGCGAAGTCCTGGCCGCGCTGGACCAGGACAGCGCCTCGACGCTGGATGCGCTGCATGAAGCGGAGAGCGAACTGGCCCGGGCCGAGCAGGCGCTGCGCGGGGCCGGGGAGTCCCTGCTGCGCTGACGGCGCCGGCCGGTCAGCGCAGGGTCGAGGCGCGGACCACCAGCTCCGGGGTGAACACGACCTTCCGGTGTTCATGACCGGCTTCGGTCGCTTCCGCCAGCAGCAGCTCGACGGCCGTGCGGCCCAGGCGCCGCCGTGGCTGGCGGACCGAGGTCAGCGGGACCGCGGCCGCCGCGGCGAACTCGATGTCGTCGTAGCCGACGATCGCCAGGTCGTCCGGGACGCTCATGCGCAGGTTCGCGCAGGTCTGCAGCAGGCCGAGGGCGACCAGGTCGTTGGCGCAGAACGCGGCGGTCGGGCGGGCCGACGCCGGCCGCCCCGCCAGCCGCTCGCCCGCGCCGCGGCCGTCGGCCACCGTCAGCGCCGTCGTCGTCAGGTCGACGAGGTGGTCCGGGCCGAGCCCGGCGGCCGCCAGGGCCCGCAGGGCGCCGAGCCGGCGGTCGCGGACCTGGCCGACCGTCGTGTGGTTGCCGATGAAGGCGATCCGCTCGTGGCCCTGTTCGAGCAGGTGCCGCACGGCGATCTCGCCGCCGTAGACGTCGTCGACCGCGACCGAACAGTGCGTGGTGCCTTCCGGTGTGCGGTCGACGACGACCACCGGCGTGCCGCGGCGGGCGATCTCGCCCAGCAGCGGGGCGTCCGGGTCGACCGGCGTGATGAGGACGCCCTGGACGCGCTGCTGTTCGAGGCGCCCGAGGTAGGCGGCCTCGCGCGAGGGCTGGTGCGCGCTGTTGCAGAGGAAGAGGGAAAGGCCGCCCTCCCCGGCGGCGTCCGCGGCGTCCTCCATGCCGGCCGCGACGTCGGTGAAGAACGGGTTGCTGCCGTCGAGCATGACGTAGGCCAGCACCCGGCTGCGCCCGGCCCGCAGCTGCCGCGCGGATTCGTTGCGCACGAAGCGGAGTTCGGCCATCGCGGCTTCGACCTTGGCGCGGGTCGCCGGGCTGACCCGATCGGGCCGGTTGAGCACGTTGGACACCGTGCCGAGGGAGACGCCGGCGACCGCCGCGACCTCCTTGATGCCCGCCGCGCGCGGCTCGGCACCCGGCTCCCTGACCACCATCCGTACCCCCTCTTCGTGCTGACTGTTGAAACGTAACATCACCGCGAAGTACCCGGTGGAGAAAGCCGTTTGGCCACGGCTGAGCCGATGCATTGACTTCTCGTTCCGCCGCATAGTAGCTTCACCGCACCAGATTTGTGAAACCTTTCAATCCGGAGGTCGCGATGACGCGGCAGGACCCGGGCCGGGCCCCTCTGCTGGAGGTGCGCGGCGTGACGAAGTCGTTCGGAGCGGTCGCGGCCGTCGCCGGCGTGAGCTTCGGTTTGCACGCCGGAGAAGCCCACGCGCTGGTCGGGGAGAACGGCGCCGGCAAGTCCACGATCGTCAAGATGCTGGCCGGGGTGCACAAACCCGACGACGGCACGCTGCTGCTCGACGGCGAGGCGAGAGAATTCGGCTCGCCCGCCGACGCGAAGGCGGCCGGCATCGCGGTCATCTACCAGGAGCCCACGTTGTTCCCCGACCTCAGCGTCGCGGAGAACATCGTGATGGGCCGTCACCCGCGCAAGAGCCTCGGCCGGATCGACCGCGCGGCGATCCGCGCCGAGGCCGAGCGGCTCTTCGCCCGTCTCGGCGTCCGGATCGACCCCGCCCGGCCCGCCAGGGGGTTGTCGATCGCCGACCAGCAGATCGTCGAGATCGCCAAGGCGCTCAGCGCCGACGCCCGGGTGCTGGTGATGGACGAGCCGACCGCCGCGCTGACCCGGATCGAAGTCGAGCGGCTGTTCACGGTCGCGCGGGCGCTGCGCCAGGAAGGCGCGGCGATCATGTTCATCTCCCACCGCTTCGAGGAGATCACCGAGCTGTGCCAGCGCGTGACGATCATGCGCGACGGCAAGCACGTCTCCACCGACGCGCTCGAGGACGTAACCGTAGACGAGATGGTGAAGCGCATGGTCGGCCGCGACCTCGACGCGCTGTTCCCCAAGCAGGACGTCGAACCCGGCGCGGTCGTGCTGGAGGTCGAGGGCCTCGCCCGGGAAGGCGTGTTCCGCGACATCTCCTTCTCCGTGCGCGCCGGGGAGATCGTCGCGTTCGCCGGGCTGGTCGGCTCCGGCCGCTCGGAGGTCGTCCAGGCCGTCTTCGGCGTCGACGAGCGGGACGCGGGAGTGGTGAAGGTGAGCGGCAAGAAGCTCAAGCCGCACTCGTCGCGGGCCGCGATGGCCGCCGGGATGGCTCTCGTCCCCGAGGACCGGCGCCAGCAGGGCCTGATCATGGACCTCTCGATCGAGCGGAACGTGACGCTGCCGCGTTCGCGCGCGCTCGCGAAGTTCGGTTTCCTGACCGGCGCGAACGAGCGCCGGGAAGCCCGGCGCTGGACGGAACGGCTGCGCACGAAGTACCGCCGCCTCGGCGACCCCGTCGGCACGCTCTCGGGCGGCAACCAGCAGAAGGTCGTGCTGGCCAAGTGGCTGGCGATGGCGCCGAAGGTGCTGATCGTGGACGAGCCGACGCGCGGCATCGACGTCGGCACGAAGGCCGAGGTGCACCGGCTGATGTCGTCGCTGGCCGCCGAAGGCGTCGCGATCGTCATGGTGTCCTCGGAGCTGCCGGAGGTGCTGGGCATGGCCGACCGCGTGCTGGTGATGCGGGAGGGCCGGATCGTGGCCGAGCTCCCGCGCGCCGAGGCGACCGAGGACTCGGTGATGTTCGCCGCGATGGGCCAGGGGGCCGCCGCATGACCGTGACCGAGAAGGCCCGCGTGACGAAGGAACCGGCCGTCCACACGCGACGGTCGTGGACCGCGAACGTGCTGAAGGCCCGTGAATCCGGCATCGCGGGAGCCCTGATCGTCCTGGTCGCGTTCACCGCGACGCAGAACTCCCGGTTCCTGTCCGGGCAGAGCATCCGCGACATCCTGCTGGGCACGGCGATCCTGGCCGTGCTCGCCGTCGGGCAGGCGATCGTGATGATCACCCGCAACATCGACCTCTCGGTCGGTTCGGTGCTCGGCCTTTCGGCGTTTGCCGTGGGCACGCTGATGAAGGACCACCCGGGCCTGCCGGTGCTCGCCGCCATCCTGGTGGGGCTCGTCGTCGGCGCGGTCTGCGGGCTGCTCAACGGCGTCCTGGTGCGCTTCGGCCAGGTGCCCGCGCTGGTCGTCACCCTCGGCACGCTCTACGCCTACCGCGGCGTCAGCTACTTCTGGGCCGGCGGCCAGCAGATCAACGCCGACAAGCTGCCGGCGTCCTTCCTGGACTTCGGCACCGCATCGCTGCTCGGTGTGCCGTGGCTGGTCCTCATCGCGGTGCTGGTCCTGGTCGCCGCCGGGATCGTGCTGCGCAGCTACCGCGCCGGGCGCGAGCTGTACGCGATGGGGTCGAGTCCGCAGGCCGCGCAGCTGGCCGGCATCCGGGTCGGCCGCAACACCATCGCCGCGTTCCTGGTGAGCGGCGCCCTCGCGGGCCTGGCCGGTGTCCTGTTCGCCGCCCGGTTCGGCACGGTGGACGCGGCCGCCGGGACCGGCTACGAGCTCAACGTCGTCGCCGCGGCCGTCGTCGGCGGGGTGGCGGTGTTCGGCGGCAGCGGTTCGGTCTGGGGCGCGGGCCTCGGCGCGCTGCTGCTGACCGTCATCGGCAGCGCCCTGGCCGTGCTCGACATCAACCAGTTCTGGCAGCAGGCGATCGTCGGCGCGCTGATCCTGCTCGCCATCGGCGCCGACCGGCTCGTCGCGGTGCGCGTCGCCAAGGCACTGAAGAAGCGGGATTCCCATGTCTGACCACGGAAACCGGCTCGGCCGGCTGCTCAGCTGGGACGCCGCCGTCGTGCTCGTGACGGTCGTGGTCCTGATCGTCGCCTCCGGCGCCGTCGAAAACTTCGGCACCAGCCGCAACTTCACCTTCCTGCTGCTCGACCTGCTCCCGATCGCGCTGGTCGCGCTGCCGATGACCTTCATCATCGTCACCGGCGAGATCGACCTGTCGGTGGCGAGCACGCTCGGCCTCACTTCGGCGGTGATGGGCTCGCTGTGGAACGCCGGCTTAACGATCGAGGCGATCATCCCGCTCTGCATCGTGCTCGGCGCGGTCCTCGGCGCGCTGAACGGCTTCTTCGTCACCGTGCTGAAGCTGCCGTCCCTCGCCGTCACGATCGGCACGCTCGCCCTTTATCGCGGCCTGGCCTTCGTGGTGCTGGGCGACAGCGCGGTCGCCGACTTCCCGCGGGCTTACACGAGCTGGGTCACCGGGACCATCGGCGACGGCCCGATCCCGAACGTCCTGGTCCCGCTGATCGTCGCCGCGCTGGTCTTCGGCGTCGTGTTGCACGCGACCCCGATCGGCCGCGGAGTGTTCGCCGCGGGCGCGGGGGAGCAGGCGGCCCGGTTCGCCGGCATCCGCACCGGGCGGCTCAAGTTCTGGCTGTACGTCGTGAGCGGCGCGGTCGCGGGCCTGGCCGGGGTGCTGTGGACGCTGCGGTACTCCAGCGCCCGAGCCGACAACGGCTTCGGCCTCGAGCTGGCCGTCGTGGCCGCCGTCCTGCTCGGCGGCGTGTCCATCTTCGGCGGCAAGGGCACGCTGCCCGGCGTGCTCGCCGGGGTGGTTCTGCTGGCTTCGCTGCAGAACGCGCTGCGCCTGCAGGACGTGTCCAACGAGGCACTCAACATCGTGACCGGCGTGCTCCTGATCGTGTCGGTCCTGCTCCCCAACATCGTGACTTCGGCCCGCACGGCAGTGCGACGCCGTAGGCAAGCGGTAACTCCGGAAAGGTGACGAAGATGTCCCGACGGTTCCTCACCGGCGCAGTGGCGGCCGGGCTGGTGCTGGTCCTGGCCGCGTGCAGCGGTACGACCAAGAACGACAACGCCGGCTCCGGCGGGCAGCAGTCCACCGCCGCGGCGAACCCGAACGCCGCGGCGAAGGAGGGCGTCAAGATGGCGTTCCTGCCCAAGCAGCTCAACAACCCCTACAGCGACATCGAGGTCAGCGGCGGCAAGGCGGCCCTCGGTGAGCTGAAGGGCGAGTACAAGCTGGTCGGGCCGAACGACGCCAGCGCGTCGTCGCAGGTCAGCTACATCAACACGCTGATCCAGCAGCAGCAGGACGTCATCGGCATCGCCGCGAACGACCCGAACGCCGTGTGCCCGTCGCTGAACCAGGCCCGTGGCGCCGGCATCAAGGTCGTCGCGTTCGACTCCGACGCGGCCAAGGACTGCCGCGACGTCTTCATCAACCAGGCCACCACCCAGGGCATCGGCGAGGCGCTGGCCAAGCAGGCCAAGGACCTCTCCGGCGGCTCGGGCGAGATCGCGGTGCTGTCCGCGACGCCGAACGCCACCAACCAGAACGCCTGGATCGACGTCCTGAAGAAGGAACTGGCCAAGCCGGAGTACGCGAACCTGAAGCTGGACAAGATCGCCTACGGCAACGATGACGACCAGAAGTCGTTCCAGGAGGCCCAGGGCCTGCTGCAGTCGTTCCCGAACCTCAAGGTGATCGTCTCGCCGACCACCGTGGGCATCGCGGCCGCCGCGCGGTACGTCAGCTCGTCGAGCTACAAGGGCAAGGTCGCGGTGACCGGCCTCGGCACGCCGAACCAGATGCGCGCGTTCGTCAAGGACGGCACGGTCAAGCAGTTCGCGCTGTGGAACCCGGCCGACATCGGCTACCTCGCCGCGTACGCGGGTGTCGCGCTCAAGTCGGGTCAGATCACCGGCAAGCAGGGTGAGAAGTTCAAGGCGGGCAAGCTCGGCGACTACACGATCGGCGAGAACGGCGAGATCGTCCTCGGCCCGCCGACGACGTTCGACGCGAACAACATCGACAAGTTCAACTTCTGATGCCTCGGTACTGCTTCTGCCTCCAGGTCGAGCCCGACCGGAAAGCCGAGTACGCCGAACGGCACCGGGCGGTGTGGCCCGAAATGCGGCAGGCCCTGCACGACACCGGCTGGCGCAACTATTCGCTGTTCCTCCGCGACGACGGCCTGCTGATCGGGTACGTCGAGGCGGACGACCTCGAAGCCGCCCAGGCCGCCATGGCGGAGACCGACGTCAACACCCGCTGGCAGGCGGAAATGGCGGAGTTCTTCACCGGGCTCGACGGCGGCCCGCCGGATGAAGGGTTCCAGTTGCTCGACGAGGTCTTCCACCTCGACGTCCGGGAAGGACAGTGATCGCCATGGGTGATCGGACCGCGGTCAAAGCGGCTTTGCGGGCCCAGCGCATCGAAACACCGTCGTGGGCGTACGCGAATTCGGGCACCCGGTTCAAGGTGTTCCCGCAGCCCGGTGTCCCGCGGACGCCGGAGGAGAAGATCGCCGACGCGGCGACCGTGCACCGGTTCACCGGGGTCGCGCCGAGCGTGGCGCTGCACATCCCGTGGGACAAGGTCGGCGACTACACCGCCTTGACCGCGTACGCGCGGGATCTCGGTGTCGAGATCGGCGCGATCAACACCAACGTCTTCCAGGACGAGGACTACAAGCTCGGCTCGGTGACCAACCCCGACCCGGGCATCCGCCGCAAGGCGACCGACCACCTCCTGGAAGCCATCGACATCATGGACGCGACGGGCTCGCGCGATCTGAAGCTGTGGTTCTCCGACGGCATCAACTACCCCGGCCAGGACGACATCCGGGACCGGCAGGACAGGCTGGCGGCGGCGCTTCGCGAGACGTACGAGCGGCTCGGGGACCACCAGCGGATGCTGCTGGAGTACAAGCTGTTCGAGCCGGCCTTCTACGCCACCGACGTCCCGGACTGGGGCACGTCCTACGCCCACTGCATCGAGCTGGGGGAGCGGGCGACGGTGTGCATCGACACCGGTCACCACGCGCCCGGGACGAACATCGAGTTCATCGTCGCGTTCCTGCTGCGGGCCGGGAAGCTCGGCGCGTTCGACTTCAACTCCCGGTTCTACGCCGACGACGACCTGATGGTCGGGGCGGCGGACCCGTTCCAGCTGTTCCGGATCATGTACGAGATCGTGCGGGCGGACGCGTTGGACCCGGCGTACGGGATCGCGTTCATGCTCGACCAGTGCCACAACATCGAGGCGAAGATCCCGGCGATCATCCGCTCGGTGATGAACGTCCAAGAGGCCACGGCCAAGGCGCTGCTGGTGGATCGCCCGGCGTTGCGGGCCGCGCAGCAGTCGGGCGACGTGCTCGCCGCGAACGCGGTGCTGATGGACGCCTACAACACCGACGTCCGGCCGCTGCTGGCCGAACTGCGCGAGGACGCCGGGCTCGACCCGGACCCGGTCGCGGCGTATGCCCGCAGCGGGTACCAGGAGAAGATCGTGGCCGAGCGGGCCGGCGGCACGCAGGCCGGATGGGGAGCATGAGGATGACCGTGCCGGAGCAGCTCATCGCGCGCAGCAACGCGCTCGGGGCCGACCCGCGCAACACCAACTACGCCGGCGGCAACACCTCCGCCAAGGGTGCGGTGACCGACCCGGTCACCGGCTCGCCCACCGACGTCCTGTGGGTCAAGGGTTCCGGCGGCGACCTCGGCACGCTCAAGGAGTCCGGGCTGGCGGTGCTGCGGCTGGACCGGCTGCGCGCCCTGGTGGACGTCTACCCGGGGGTCGAGCGCGAGGACGAGATGGTCGCCGCGTTCGACTACTGCCTGCACGGCCGCGGCGGTGCCGCGCCGTCGATCGACACCGCGATGCACGGCCTGGTCGAGGCCTCGCACGTCGATCACCTGCACCCCGACTCGGGCATCGCGCTGGCCACGGCGGCCGACGGCCCGGCGCTGACCAAGGAGTGCTTCGGCGACCGGGTCGCCTGGGTGGACTGGCGGCGACCGGGGTTCCAGCTGGGCCTGGACATCGCCGCGGTGAAGGCCGCCAACCCCCAGGCGATCGGCGTGATCCTCGGCGGCCACGGCATCACGGCCTGGGGCGCCACCTCGGAGGAGTGCGAGCGGAACTCCCTGGAGATCATCCGGACGGCGGAGAAGTTCCTCGCCGACCGCGGCAAGGCCGAGCCCTTCGGCCCGGTCGTTCCCGGCTTCGAAGCCCTGCCCGAAGCCGAACGCCGGGCGCGCGCCGCGGCCCTGGCGCCGGTGGTCCGCGGGCTGGCGTCGACCGATCAGCGGGTGGTGGGGCACTACACCGACAGCGAGGTCGTGCTCGAGTTCCTCTCCCGCGAAAAGCTCGCGCCTCTGGCCGCACTGGGCACCTCGTGCCCGGACCACTTCCTGCGCACCAAGGTCCGCCCGCTCGTGGTGGACCTGCCGGCCTCCGCACCTGTGGAAGATGTCGTCGCGCGGCTCAAGGAACTGCACGCGGAGTATCGCGACGAGTACCGCGCCTACTACGAGCGCTACGCGACCCCGGATTCGCCCGCGATGCGGGGCGCCGACCCGGCGATCGTGCTGGTCCCCGGGGTCGGCATGTTCTCCTTCGGCAAGGACAAGCAGACCGCGCGCGTGGCCGGGGAGTTCTACGTCAACGCGATCAACGTGATGCGCGGCGCCGAAGCCGTTTCGACCTACGCGCCGATCCCGGAGAGCGAGAAGTTCCGGATCGAGTACTGGGCGCTGGAAGAGGCGAAACTCCAGCGGATGCCGGAGCCGAAGCCCCTGGCCGGGCGGATCGCCCTGGTCACGGGCGCGGGTTCGGGCATCGGCAAGGCCATCGCGCAGCGGCTCGCGGCCGAGGGCGCCTGCGTGGCCATCGCCGACCTGAACGGGGACGCGGCCGCGGAGGTCGCCGCGGAGATCGGCGGGACGGCGGTCACCGCCGACGTCACCGACGCGGCGGCGGTCCAGGCCGCGGTGGACGCCACCGTGCTGGCGTTCGGGGGCATCGACCTGGTGGTCAACAACGCCGGGCTGTCCATCTCGAAGCCGCTGCTGGAGACCACCGAACGCGACTGGGACCTGCAGCACGACGTGATGGCGAAGGGCTCGTTCCTGGTCGCGCAGGCCGCGGCGAAGGCCATGGTCGCGCAGGGCATCGGCGGGGACATCGTCTACATCTCGTCCAAGAACTCGGTGTTCGCGGGCCCGAACAACGTCGCTTACGGCGCCGCGAAAGCCGACCAGGCGCACCAGGTGCGGCTGCTGGCGGCCGAGCTCGGCGCCCACGGCATCCGGGTCAACGGCGTCAACCCCGACGGCGTCGTCCAGGGCTCGGGCATCTTCGCCGGAGGCTGGGGTGCCCAGCGCGCCGCCGTCTACGGCGTGCCGGAGGAGAAGCTGGGCGAGTTCTACGCCCAGCGGACCATCCTCAAGCGCGAGGTGCTGCCCGAGCACGTCGCGGCGGCGGTGTTCGCCCTCACCGGCGGCGACCTCACCCACACCACCGGCCTGCACGTGCCGGTGGACGCCGGGGTGGCCGCCGCGTTCCTGCGCTGACTCCCGGAGGAGACCGATGACCCTGGACCGCATCACGCCGCGCAAGACCCGCGTCGGACTCGTCTCCGGCGGGCTCGGCGCCTACTGGCCGCAGTTCCCCGCGCTGCTGCCCCAGCTGGCGGCGTCCGCGCGGCGAGTCTCTTCGCGACTGTCCGAACTGGACTGCGAGGTGATCGACGCCGGGTTCGTCTCGGACGCGGCCGAAGGCGCGGCCGCGGCGGAGCGGCTGCGGGTGGCCGGCTGCGACCTGATCGTCGGCTTCCTCACGACGTACCTGACCTCCAGCATGCTGGCCCCGGTCGCGCAGCGGTCGGGGGCGCCGGTGCTGCTGCTGAACCTGCAGCCCACCGAGGCGATGGACCACGATTCCTTCGACACCGGCGCGTGGCTGGCCTACTGCGGCGCCTGCCCGCTGCCCGAGATGGCCAACGCGTTCCGGCGCCTCGGCGTCGAATTCCGCTCGGTGTCCGGGTACCTGGAGGATCCGCGGGCGTGGACGCGGATCGAGCGGTGGATCAAGGCCGCGGGCGTCCGGGCGGCCCTGCGGCACGGCCGCCACGGCCTGCTCGGGCACCTCTACCCGGGCATGATGGACGTCTCGACGGACCCGACCCTGGTGTCGGCCCAGCTCGGCGGGCACGTCGAGATCCTGGAGGTCGACGACCTGCGGGTGCGCGTGGAAAAGGTCACCGACGACGAGACCGCCGCCCGCGTCGCGCTGGCCCGTGACGTGTTCACTGTGGACGAGTCCGTCGTGGACGAAGACTTCGCCTGGGGCGCCCGGGTTTCGGTGGCCCTCGACCGGCTCGTCGACGACTTCTCGCTGGACTCCCTGGCCTACTACCACCGCGGCCTCGACGGGGAGACGCACGAACGCGTCGGCGCCGGGTTCATCCTCGGCGCGTCCCTGCTCACCGCGCGCGGCATCCCGGCCGTCGGCGAGTACGAGCTGCGGACGTCCCTGGCCATGCTGGTCATGGACCGCCTCGGCGCCGGCGGCTCGTTCACCGAGCTGCAGGCGCTGAACTTCCGCGACGGCGTGGTCGAGATGGGGCACGACGGCCCGGCGCACCTCGGGATCAGCGCCCGCAAGCCGCTGCTGCGCGGCCTGGGCGTCTACCACGGCAAGCGCGGCTGGGGCGTGTCGGTGGAGTTCGACGTCAAGCACGGGCCGGTGACGCTGTGCGGGCTCGGCCAGCGCCGCGACGGGACGTTCACGCTGATCGCGTCCGAAGGCACCGTGGTGCCCGGCCCGCTGCTGCGGATCGGCAACACGACCTCCCGCGTCGACTTCGGCTGCGACCCGGGGGAGTGGACCGACGCGTGGTCGGCCGGCGGCATCGCGCACCACTGGGCGCTCGGCACCGGCCACCGCGTCGCCGAGCTGACGGCCGTCGCGGACCTGCTCGGCCTGGAGCTGACGGTGGTCCGCCCGTGAAGCGAGTCGCGGCCGTCGATCTCGGCGCGTCCAGCGGGCGCGTGATGGCCGGGACGGCCGGTCCGTCGCTGCTGACGGTCGAGGAGGTGCGGCGCTTCCCGAACGGCGGCGTCCGCGCGGGGCCGGCGCTGTACTGGGACATCCTGGGCCTGTACCGCGAGACCCTGGCCGGGATCCGCGAAGCCGGGCGCCTGGACGGCATCGGCATCGACTCCTGGGCGGTCGACTACGGGCTCCTGGACGAGCGCGGCGCGCTGCTCGGCAACCCCGTCCACTACCGCGACTCGCGCACCGACGGCGTGCCTTCCCGGGTGGCCGGATCGGTCTTCCCCCGCGAGCTCTACGACATCACCGGTGTCCAGCAGCTGCCGTTCAACACCCTTTACCAGCTGGTGTCGGAAGGCGACCGGCTCGAGGCCGCGTCGGCGATGCTGCTGATCCCGGACCTGCTCGGCTACTGGCTCACAGGCTCGATCGGCGCCGAGCGGACGAACGCGTCGACGACCCAGCTGTACGACGTCCGCGCGCGGACCTGGGCCACTTCGCTGGCTTCGCGCGTCGGCATCCCCCCGCGGCTGCTCCCGCCGCTGCGCGACCCGGGGACGGTGGTGGGCACGGCGGACGACCTGTCCGGCCTGCCGGTGGTGGCGGTCGGCTCGCATGACACGGCGTCGGCGGTGGTCGCGGTCCCGGCGGCCCCGGGGACGAACTTCGGGTACATCTCGTCGGGCACGTGGTCGCTGGCCGGGCTGGAACTGCCGGCTCCGGAGCTGAGCGACGCGGCCCTGGAAGCGAACTTCACGAACGAGGGCGGCGTCGACGGTACGATCAGGTTCCTGCGCAACGTGATGGGCCTGTGGGTGCTGTCGGAGACGCTGCGCACGTGGTCGTGCCCGGAGGACCTCCCGGCGCTGCTGACCGCCGCGGCTTCGGCACCCGCGCTGGCCGCGGTGGTGGACATCGACGACCCGGCCTTCCTTCCCCCGGGCGACATGCCGTCCCGCATCGAAGCGGCCTGCCGGGCGACGGGCCAGCAGCCACCCGCCACCCGGGCGGCGGTGGTCCGCTGCATCGTGGACAGCCTGGCGCTGGCCCACCGCCGGGCCATCCAGGCCGCGGCCCGCGTTTCCGGCCAGCAGGTCGACGTGATCCACCTGGTGGGCGGCGGAGCCCGCAACGAGCTGCTCTGCCAGTCGACGGCGGACGCGTGCGGCGTACCGGTCCTGGCCGGCCCGGTCGAGGCGGCGGCGCTGGGGAACGTGCTGGTCCAGGCCCGAGCGTTGGGGGAGGACCTGCCGGATCTGGCGGCGATGCGGGCTTTGGTGCGCGAGACGCAGGAAATCCGCCGTTACGAGCCATCGGGCCGCGCGAACTGGGCGGCGGCGGAAGCCCGGCTGCCCGGCTGAGGTCGCCTGAGTCCGGTGCGTGCCTTGCTTCCTACAGCCAGCCGCGCTCGTCCGCCATCCGCACGGCTTCCACCCGGTTCCGCGCCCCGGTCTTGGCGATCGCCGCCGACACGTAATTGCGTACGGTTCCCTCGGACAGGTACAACCGCGAGGCGATCTCCGCGATCGTCGCCCCGCTTCGCGCCGTGATGAGGACGTCGCGCTCGCGGGCCGTCAGGGGTGACTCGCCCGCCGCCAGCGTGGCCACCGCCAGGGCCGGGTCCACCACCCGCTCGCCGCCGCGGACCCGGCGGATCGCGTCGGCGAGCACGTCGGCCGGGGCGTCCTTCACCACGAACCCGGCCGCGCCCGCCTCGATCGCGCGCCTGAGGTACCCGGCCCGCCCGAACGTCGTCAGCATGACGATCCGGCAGTCCGGTACCTGCGCCGTCAGCACCGCCGCGGCCGCCAGCCCGTCCAGGCCGGGCATCTCGATGTCGAGCAGGGCGACGTCGGGCCGGTGCTCGCGTGCCGCCGCGACGACCTCGTCCCCGCGGCCCACCGAGGCGACCACCTCGAAGTCGTCCTCGAGGGCGAGCAGCGCGCACAACGCCTCCCGGACCAGCGCCTGGTCGTCGGCCAGCAGCAACCGGATCGTCATACCGCCACCCGCAGCCGCCACCCGTGCGGGTGCAGCGGACCCGCCGAGAAGTGCCCACCGGCCGCGAGGACGCGCTCGCGCAGCCCGGCGAGCCCGGAACCCCCGCTCGCGATCCCGCCCACGCCGTCGTCGACGACTTCCACTGTGGACGGCGAGAGCGTCACCGAGCACCGCGTCGCCCGCGCGTGCCGGGCCACGTTGGTGAGGCCCTCCCGCACCACCCAGCCGAAGAGTTCCTGGTGCGCCGGGCCGACGGCGTCGGTGGCCGTCGGCAGGTCCGCGGCGACCCCGCACGCGCGCAGCAGCTCACGCCCGCGGGCCAGCTCACCGGCCAACGTGACCTCCCGGTAGCCCGACACCGCGGCGCGCACGTCGGTCAGCGCCTGCCGTGCCAGCGTCTCGACGGCCGCCATCTCCTCGCCCGCGCGGGCGGCCTCGGCCGTGACCAGCCGCCGGGCCAGGGTGCTCTTCACCGTGATCGCGGTCAGCGAGTGGCCGAGCAGGTCGTGCAGGTCCCGCGCGATCCGGGTGCGTTCGGCCTCGGAGGCCAGCCGCGCCACCTCGGCGCGGGCCTCGACGAGCGCGGTGTTGGCCCGATCGCCTCGGCGAACACCGTCACCACCAGCACGGTGAACACGAGCGCGACCGCCTGCGTCCACCCCGGCCCGCCCGGCCACGGCCCGGCGACGGCCGCGAGCGCGGAGACGGCCACCAGCGCGATCCCGGCGCGCCGCGGGAGCCTCGGCACGGCGAGGGAAAGAACGACGGCGGCGAGGAAGAAGGCGTCGGCGTGGGCGAACGGGATCGCGGCGACGAACAGCACGGCGCATCCGCCGACCAGGAGCCAGAACGGCCGCACGGCCCGGCGTGCCGCCGCGGCCGCGGCAAGGAGGTACCCGACGGCGAACGCGGCCACGACCAGGCACCCGGCCAAAGCTTTCGAGGAATGCTGCACCACGGCCGCCGCGGTGACGGCCGGGTAGACGAGCATGCCGGCGTCGAGCAGCCGCAGCCGCCAGCCGCGCACCCAGCGCTGCACATCCCTCGTCCCGTCCACCACCGGCACGCTACCGGGCCCGCAGTCGCCGGCCGTTGACCAGCACGGTCACCCCGAGCAGCAGGAGCCCGCACGCGGCCTGCTCGATCCGCAGCCACAGCGGGAACAACCCGGGCCACGCGACGATGACGGCGATGGCCACCAGCATCACCGCCGAGACGATCCGCAGCCGCAGCAGTCCCTTGCGCGAGCCCCGGGCGGCGCTGCGAGCGAACGCGAACGTCAGCAGCGAACTGGCGACGACGAGGGTGGCGCGCACCCAGACCGCGTCGGTCACCATCGCGGGGTGGTCCCGGAACAGGACGATCACGCCGAAGGTGAGGACGGAGAGCGCGGCGTACGCGCCGGTCAGCAGCAGTACCGGCCGGAAGCCGGCGGTTTCGGTTCTGGTCATGCCGGAAATGCTCGCCGCGCGGATCCCCGGCCGGCAGTGCCGTCCCGCACCGGCCGCCCGTGACATTTGTCAGCGCACATTTGTCAGCAGCACAGGGAGAGCGCTCTCACAGCGTGCTAGAAAGGACTGGTGACGACGCAGCCGCCCACCCTGGAGGACGTCGCGCGGGTCGCCGGCGTCTCCCGCGCCACGGTGTCCCGCGTGGTGAACAGCGTGCGCAACGTCGACCCGAAGCTGCGCGAGACGGTCGAGCGCGCCATCGCCGACACCGGGTACGTCCCGAACCGCGCGGCCCGCTCGCTGGTCACCCGGCGCACCGGCGGGATCGCGCTCGTCGTGTCCGAACCGGAGCGGCACGTCGAGGCCTTCACCGGCGGCGTGTTCGGCGACCCGTTCTTCGGCCGGGTCGTCGAAGGCGTGCTCGCGCACCTGCGCCCGCAGGGGCTGCACCCGCTGCTGATGCTCGTCGACAACGACGAAGAGCGCGAGAAGCTGGTGCCGAAGCTGCGTCAGGAGCAGGTCAGCGGCGTGCTGCTGATCTCGCTGCACCCGGCGGAAGACCCGCTCCCGCGCACGCTGACCGGCGCCGGCGTGCCGACGGCGTTGTTCGCGCGCCCGGGCCGTCCCGCGCCGGTCTGCTACGTCGACGTCGCCCACCAGGACGGCGCCCGGCTCGCGGCCGGCCGGCTCGTCTCGCGCGGCTGCCGTCGCGTCGCCACGATCGCGGGCCCGGCGGGCACCCCGGCGGGGCAGGACAGGCTGGCCGGCTTCCGCGACGCGATGGCCCGCCACGGTCACGCGTTCGTGGCGGTCGCCGAGGGCGACTTCACCGAGCAGGGCGGCGAACGGGCGATGGAGCGCCTGCTCGCCGAGGACCCCGAGCTCGACGGGCTCTTCGTGGCCAACGACCTGATGGCGTACGGCGCACTGACGGTGTTGCGCGAGGCCGGCAAGCGGGTCCCGGACGACGTGGCGGTGGTCGGCTTCGACGACAGCCGGGTCGCGCTCAGCTGCCGGCCCCGGCTCACGACGGTCCGGCAGCCGGTCGAGGCGATGGGCGCGACGATGGCCCGGATGGTGCTCGACCGCATGGCCGACCCGTCCCTGCGCGCCGAGTCGGTGATCTTCGACCCGGAACTGGTGGTCCGGGACTCGGCCTGACCGCTAGGTTCGGCGGCATGCTCGAAACCCAGCGGAAACCCGTGCCGCGCAACGACGGCGGCGAGCTCGACACCGCGACGGCGTTCCTGGCGTTCGCCCGCGAGAGCGTGCTCAAGAAGACCGACGGACTGACCGAGGAGCAGCTGCGCCGGGTCCTGGTCGGCTCGGGCACCACGCTGCTCGGCCTCGTCCACCACCTGACCTTGGCCGAACGGGTCTGGTTCGGGCACCACATCGCGGGCGGCCCGGACCCCGGGGACGTCGGGATGGTCGTGCCGGAGGGACGCACCGTGGCCGAGGTCCTGGCCGGCTACCGCGAGGCGATCGAGGAGAGCGACGCGGCGATCCGGGCCGCCGGGCACCCGGACGCACCCTCGGCGGTGTCGATCGACGGCAAGTTCCACACCCTGCGCTGGGTGCTGACCCACATGACGAGTGAGACCGCCCGCCACGCGGGCCACGCCGACATCCTGCGGGAGCAGCTCGACGGGGTGACCGGCCGCTGATCTGTCCGGGACAGGTTCCGCTCATTGGTCTGGACATCGGCCGATTTCCTGTGCTCAGCTTTCCAACGTTGTAACGCCGCCGAGTCCCCTTCACCGGAACGGAGTTCCGCCGTGCGGAGCAGAACAGCGAGAACCATCCGGCGGGCCTGCGCGCTCGCCGTCGCCGGGAGCGCCGTCGCGGCGGTGGCCGTCGCGACGCCCGCCGTGGCCGGGCCCGCGAGCCAGACCGTCACCGCCGGGAACGCCCGCTTCCAGGTGCTGTCGCCGACCCTGATCCGCACCGAGTACGCGGGCGACGGCCGCTTCACCGACGCCGCCACCTTCAACGCCGTCGGCCGCGGCGCCTTCCCGTCCACGCCGTACACCAGCACGGTTTCGGGCGGCGTCCTCACGATCAAGACCAGCGCGACGACGTTGACCTACCGGCTGAACTCCGGGCCGTTCGACGGCGGCAACCTCGAGTTCCGCACGACCGCCGGCGCGACCCCGGTGCTGGCGGCCCCCTGGCACCACCTGACCTGCGCGGCCGGCGCCCGGTGCGAGGCCGAAGACCTCACCACCGACGGGCTCGGCGTCGCGACCGACCACACCGGCTACACCGGCGAAGGCTTCCTCGCCGGCTTCGAAAGCACCGGGAACTCGGTGACGGCGGACGTCCTGGCGCCCACCGCGGGGACGTACTCGGTGACCGCCCGCTACGCCAACGGCCAGGGCGGCGACGGCCAGCACGTCACGCGCACCCTGACCGTCTCGGTCGACGGCGGCGCGGCGCAGAAGCTCACCCTGCCCGTGACGGCCGACTGGAACGCCTGGGCCCTGGCCTCGGTCCCGGTCACCCTCGCCGCCGGGCACCACAGCGTCCGCCTCGAGCGGACCGCGGCCGACTCCGGCAACGTCAACCTCGACGGCCTGGCCGTGCTGACCGCCGGTGCGGCCTTCCCGCCGGCCTCGGCGCGCGCGTTCACCGGCTGCCCGGCCGGGACGAGCTGCGAGGCCGAAGCCGGCCTGCGCTCGGGGTCCGCCGTCGTGGCGACCGACCACACCGGCTACGCCGGGCGCGGGTTCGTCGCCGAGCTCAACCGCGGCTCGGCGCTGACCCACCGCGTCTCGGACGTCCCGGCCGACGGCACGTACCTGCTGCACGTCCGCTACGCCAACGGCACCGGCGGCGACGGCCGGCACGAGACGAGGACCGCGCCGGTCACCGCGAACGGCGTCACCCGCACGCTGACGCTGCCGATCACCGACAACTGGGACGCCTGGAAGAGCGCGTCCGTGCCGGTGGACCTGAAGGCGGGCACGAACGACGTCGTCCTCGGCTGCCCCGAGGACACCAGCTGCCACGTCAACGTCGACACCGTCGCCGTCACCCCGGCCGGGGGCACGGCGCCGCCGCCGCACCTCGCGCTCGGTGGCTACCGGCGCGGTCTCGACGGCGTCAACGGCGACAACGGCGCGCCGTCGACCACCGAAGGCCTCCTGCACCAGGACGGCTGGTACCTGCTCGACGACACCGTCTCCGCGCTGTACGACACGCGGACCCGCGCGGTGACGCAGCGGCCGGCCCACGGCGGAAACCCCTACCAGGACGGGTACCTCTTCGCGTTCGGCCACGACTACAAGGCCGGGCTGCGTGACCTCGCGACCCTGACCGGGCCGCCGCAGCTGCTGCCGCGCTGGGCCTACGGCGTCTGGTACTCCGAGTACATCGACCGCACCGCGGCCGACTACCGCGACACGATCCTGCCCCGGTTCCGCAGCGAAGGCGTCCCGCTGGACGTCCTGGTGACCGACACGGACTTCAAGGCGCCGGACACGTGGAACGGCTGGCAGTTCGACACCGCGAAGTTCCCCGACCCGGCCGGCTTCTTCGCCTGGTCGAAGGCCCAGGGCCTGCACAACAACCTCAACATCCACCCCAGCATCATGGGCTCGGACCCGCAGTTCGCCCGCGCCCAGGCGACGGCGAAGGGCAAGCTGGTCAAGTCGGGCTGCGGTACCGACTGCTACGTCTTCGACTGGGGCGACCCGGACCAGCTCAAGGCCTACCTCGACCTGCACGCCGGGATGATGAAGCAGGGCAACGACTTCTGGTGGCTCGACTGGTGCTGTGACGCCTCGCGCTCGAGCCTGCCCGGCGTGACCCCGGACGCGTGGATCAACCAGCAGTACGCCGATCTCGCCGCGCCGGCGACCGGCCGCGGGTTCGTCATCTCGCGGGCGTACGGCTCGCTGCAGGCGGGCGGCTACGGCGGCCCGACGGGGCTGGCGACGGGGCCGTGGGCGGACAAGCGCAGCACGCTGCACTTCACCGGCGACACGTCCTCGACGTGGGGAACGCTGCGGATGGAGGTCGGCATCACGCCGGCGGAGTCGGCGGCGACCGGCATGTCGGCGATCAGCCACGACATCGGCGGCCACAACGACACGACGGGCCTGCGCGGCAGCGAGACCTACACCTCCGGCGGCCAGCAGCACCAGACGGCCAAGCTGCCGGACGACATGTACGCGCGGTGGGTGCAGCTGGGCACGTTCCAGCCGATCGACCGCCTGCACAGCAACCACAGCGACCGCCTGCCGTGGCAGTACGGCGACGCGGCCAAGGCGTCGGCGACGAAGTTCCTGAACCTGCGCGAAAACCTGGTGCCCACCACCTACACGCTGGCGCAGGAAGCGGCGACGACGGGTGTCCCGGTGGTGCGCCCGACGTACCTGGAGTACCCGGACGAGCCGGCCGCGTACACGGCGGCCCAAAGCGAGTACTTCTACGGGCCGGACATGCTGGTCGCCCCGGTGACCACCCCGGGCACGTCGGCGACGACGTCGGTGTGGTTCCCGCCGGGGCAGTGGACGGACTACTTCACCGGCAAGACCTACGCGGGTGGCACGACCCAGCAGGTGACGTCCGACCTGGGCACGATGCCGGTGTTCCTCCGCGCGGGTGGCATCACGGCCACGCGGACGGCCGACGTCGCGAACGACGTCCAGAACCCGCTGGACCGGGTGACGGTGACGGTGGCGCCGGGTGGCTCCGGGAAGTTCTCGCTGTATGAAGACAACGGCGTGTCGTCGTCGCGTTCGTCGTCGACGAAGATCGCCTACAGCGAGTGCTACGGGACGCACACGGTGACGGTTTCGCCCGCACAGGGCTCGTTCCGGGCGGCACCCCGCGAGTGGACGGTGAAGTTCCTCGGCGTGTCGTCGGCCCCGAGCCGGGTGAAGGTCGGCAACGGCTGGGCGCCGTCGACGGCGTGGAAGTGGGACGCGGCGACGAAGACGCTGACCGTGACCGCCCCGGCCCACCCGGGCCCGGTGACGGTCATGTACTGAGCCTTCCGGAGCCGGAACTGCCGTCGAGGCCACGGATCCCGTGGCCTCGACGGCTCGTCTCATGCGGTCTTCGGGAGCAGCTCGCCTTGCCGGGTGCCCTCGGCGCCGACCTCCCGGGCCAGCTCACGGGTCTCCGCGTCCGCGCCCGAGGCCTGTTCACCTCCGGCCAGTACGACGAGCTGCGCGGCGTGCGCCCGCAGCAGCGCGACCAGCCGCCGGTCGAACCCGGCATCCCGATCGCCGCGCAACGCGACCAGATCGGCCGCCGTGACCATGCCCGGCATCCGGTGTCCGCTGTGGACGTCGCTCGCCGGCAGCCCCGCCCGGTCGCGGACGGCTCGCACCCGGGCCAGCAGCCGTTCCTGAGATCCCGCGCAGGCGTCGGCCGCCGAGCGGACCGCCGCACTCGCTGTGTGCTCCGGCGCCAGCCGGGCGGCGGTCACGGCGTTCTCCGTCATCGGCACCACCAGCTGCAGCCAGGCCACGTCCGTCGGGTTGAACGCCGCCCGGTTGACGGCGGCCTGGGTGATGGCCGCCGGGGGACCGGCCGGGGCGGTGGTGGCGCATCCGCCCATGGTCAGCGCCACCACCGCCACGGCCCCCAGGGCCCGCCGTCTCACGGACGGCCGGGCAGCCGGTAGTTCGGCCCGAGCACGCTGCCGCGATCCGGCTTGTACAGGTCGAACCCGCGCGGGTCGCACTGCAGGCCGCCGTTGATGCAGTGCTTCACCAGCGCGGCCAGCGTCTCGGGGTCCCACGCGTTGAAGAAGTCGTAGTGCCACGAGTACCCGCGCCCGCTGGCCAGGTGCACGCCGGACATGTCGCCGCTGACCGGGAACGCCATCTTGAACTCCAGCATCGGCACGGCCACCGGGTGGTCGGCCGGGCACGTCAGCGTCGCCCGGTCCGGGTACGCCACGTGGCTCTTGTGGTCGGCCGAGTCCAGGTGGACGCCGTCCCAGCAGCTCGGCGCCTGGTAGCGGATGTTGAGCTGGCTGCCCTCCACGCAGTGCACGGGGACGTCCCAGTTGTGGAAGCTGTCCCCGCACTCCCAGCCCTCGATCGCGCCGGGCGCGTGCTGGAACTCGTCCTGCGTCGCCGTGACGCTCCCGGCGACGTACCGCAGGCCGGGCGGGAACGGCACCACCTTGGTGTAGTCGAGGATGCCGGACTTGTAGTAGACGACCTGCGCGAAGTTCGGCAGCACCACCTGGTTCCCGTTGTAGACCGTCGGGAACCAGTACGCCGACAGGTCGTCCGGCGCGATGCAGGTCGTGTTGCCGACGCCCGCGCCCTGCAGCGACTGCAGGGTCGTGGCCGCGTTGGTGGTCTTGTTGCCGAGGAACGTGTGGTCGTGCGAGGCGCCGGGCAGCCCGGGGAAGACGATCGGGTCGTCCGGCTGGTGGTGACTGGGGGAGCAGTTGACCTGGAACTCGTGGTGGGTCACCAGGTCGTCGGCCCCGGCGGGCGACCAGGTGGCCGCGGTCAGGAAGGCGCCTGCCAGCACGGTGGCGGCGGTGCAGGCGAGGAGCGCGGCTTTTGTTGCCAAGGGTCCTCCACGGTGAGGGTGCCAAGGATGGGAGAGCGCTCTCCCACAGCATGCGCAGCTGGGTGCGAACCTGTCAAGGAGTACCCGATTCGCCGTCCGGACAGTCATTGTCGGGTTTTCGGGCGATCCTTGACAGCGCGGGGCCGCGTGCCCAACCATCGAGCGCACTGGAGAGCGCTCTCCGAGCGCCGTCCCCTTGTCGTACGGGAGTCATCGTGGACCGACCGTCGCTCCTCCGTGCCGTCCCGGCGCTGGTGGCCCTGCTGGTGCTGGGCCTGCTCGCCGCCCCGTTCCCGGCGCACGCCGCCACGCTGCTTTCCCAGGGCAGACCCGCGACCGCGTCGAGCAGCGAGGGGGCGGGCACACCGGCGTCGGCGGCCGTCGACGGCGACCCCGGCACCCGCTGGTCGAGCGCCTGGAGCGACCCGCAGTGGCTTCAGGTCGACCTCGGCGCTCCCGCCGACATCAGCCAGGTCAGCTTGAACTGGGAAGCCGCCTACGCCACCGCCTACGAAATCCAGGTTTCCGACGATGCCGGTACTTGGCGGACTGTATACAGCACGACGACAGCGGTCGGCGGTATACAGAATCTCGTCGTTACCGGCCATGGCCGTTACGTGCGTTTCTACGGCACCCACCGGGTCGGCGGCTACGGCTACTCGCTGTGGGAGTTCCAGGTCAGCGGAACGCCGGGGACGCAGGGCGGTCCCGGCGTCACCAGGGTGACCGGCACGCAGGGCAGCTGGCAGCTGACGGTCGACGGGATACCGTGGACCGTCAAAGGACTCACCTGGGGCCCGCCGGTGAGCGAAGCGGCCGCGCGGATGCCCGAACTGCACGCGATCGGCGTCAACACGGTCCGCACCTGGGGCACCGACGGCACCACCCAGCCCCTGCTCGACGCGGCCGCGGCCAACGGCCTCAAGGTCATCAGCGGCTTCTGGCTGCAACCCGGCGGCGGCCCGGGCAGCGGCGGCTGCGTCGACTACACCACGGATACCGCATACAAGAACACGATGCTCGCCGAGATCCAGAAATGGGTTAATGCCTACAAAACCCACCCCGGCGTGCTGCTGTGGAACGTGGGCAACGAGTCGATCCTCGGGATGCAGAACTGCTACTCCGGCACGCAGCTGGAGCAGAACCGGATCGCCTACACGCGTTTCGTCGACCAAGCCGCGCAGGCGATCCACGCGATCGACGCGAACCACCCGGTCACCTCGACCGACGCCTGGACCGGCGCGTGGCCGTACTACAAGGCGTACGCACCGACCCTCGACCTCTACGCGGTCAACTCCTACGCCCACGTCTGCCAGGTGAAGCAGGACTGGCTCGCGGGCGGCTACTCGAAGCCGTACGTCATCACCGAAACCGGCCCGGCCGGTGAGTGGGAGGTGCCGGACGACGTCAACGGCGTGCCCGCCGAACCGGCCGATCAGCAGAAGCGCGACGGTTACGTCAGCGCCTGGAACTGCGTGCTGGCCCACCCGGGAGTGGCGCTCGGCGCGACGCTCTTCCACTACGGCACCGAGGGCGACTTCGGCGGCGTCTGGTTCAACATCACCACGGGCAACGAGAAGCGGCTCGCCTGGTACGCCGTCCGCAAGCTCTACAGTGGACAGACCGGCGGCAACACCCCGCCGGTGATCGCGTCGATGAACCTCAGCCGCGTCACCGACGTGCCGGCCGGCAGCACGTTCACGATGACGGCCGGAGTGTCCGATCCGGACGGTGATCCGATCACCTACACGATGGGCTACAACAGCAAGTACATCAACAACGCCGGCGGCCTGATCCCGGCCTCGTTCACCGGGACCGGGACGTTCACCGTCACCGCGCCGCAGCAGCCGGGTGTCTGGAAGCTCTACCTCTACGCCCGGGACGGCCACGGCAACGTCGGCATCGAGACGCGCTCGCTGCGCGTGGTGGCCTCGCGGTGACTGCCGGTGGGTCTCGGCGAGGCTTCTCATGACGGGCGTGGTGGTCCCTCGGTCTCTCGGTGCCGGAGGACCACCACGCTGTCAGCCCTCGGCGAGGCAGAAGAGGTGTCCTTCCGGGTCTTGCAGGACGGTCCAGTCGCCGCCGCCCGGCTGGAAGTCCGGCTTGGTGGCGCCGAGGGTCAGGAATTCCTCGACGGCGCCGGCGAGATCGCCGACGCGCAGGTCGAGGTGGGCGTGCTTGGCGGCGTCCGGCCAGGCGGGGCCGCGGTAGCCCGCGACGCGCTGGAAGCCGAGACCGACCGGGCCGCCGCCGAGCTGGACGGTGTCGTCGTCGGTGTAGGTGACTTCCCAGCCGAGTGCCTTGGCGTAGAAGGCGGCGAGCGCGGCCGGGTCGGCGCAGTCGAGGACGACGGTGGTGAGTTCAGCGGGCACGGAGGGTTCCTTTCGCCGGGCTTTTCGTCGGGTGGCAGCCTGCTCGCGGTCCCGGGGCGCGGTCTTGAAGATCCTTGCGGGCCGGAAAGTGTCGTACCCCCGGCGTACCGTCCGGGTCGTGCTTGAGGCAGTCGAAGTGGTGGCCCGCCCCGGGTTTTCGGTGAGCGTGGTCCGGTGCGCCGACGACCACACCGGCTGGTCGCCGGCGGAGGTGTCGGCCGGCCACCGGATGGTGCTCGTGCGCCGGGGCCGGTTCCGCAGGAAGGTCCGCGGCGTGATCGCGGACGCCGACCCGACGTCGGCGTACCTGGCGGGCCCGGGCGACGAAGAACGCTTCGCGCACCCGGCGGGCGGAGACATCTGCACGTCGGTGGAGTTCGGCGCGCGGTTGTGGCGCCGCCTCGCGGGCGACCGACCGGGCCTACCGACGGTGTACGTCGACGGCGCGCTCGAACTCGCCCACCGCCACGTGGTGGCGTCGGCGGCCGACCCGGACTACGCACTGGCGGAACAGTTGCTGACACTGGTGCGCGGCGCGATCACCCAGGCGACGCAGGCCCCGACACCGGCATCGCCGGCTCGTGGCGACGACCGCGCAGTGGTGGCCCGGGCCCGGGAAGCGATCGTGGCGGACGACCCGGCGGCGGCCGGGCTGTTCCCGCTGGCGGAGGCGCTGGGGGTGTCGCCGTATCGGTTGAGCCGCGCGTTCCCGCGTGAGGTGGGTGTTTCGCTGACGCGTTACCGCAACCGGGTCCGGGTGAGCCGAGCCCTCGAGCGGCTGGAGGCGGGGGAGCGGGAGCTGGGAGTGCTGGCGGCGGACCTCGGCTTCGCCGACCAAGCCCATTTGACCCGCACGGTCCGCGAGTACACGGGGGCACCACCGGGAGCAATCCGGCGGCTGCTGGCGCGCTGAGGTGAGTGGTCGGCGGCGGGGCGTGGGCGCCGGCGGCGGCACAGTCCGCGCGGAGGAGCCGCAAGTGTCGAGCAGCAGCGACATCACGCAGAGTGGCCGGATGGGGGAGACCGGACGAGGCGCAGTCGCGAGAAAGGCTGCGCAGGAGGCGAAATGGCAAGGAGGGGCGGCGCAGGCGGTGGGGCTAGGCGCGTGGTCACCCCCAGCGGCCACGTGAGTCACCCGCGGGCCGCTGCGCCACCCCGGGCCGGTGTCACGTTTGCGAAACACCGGTCCGGAGTATCGTAGTCTTTCCGGCACAGGCTGTGTCAAGTTTTCGGAACAGCTACCCTGTCCGGTGTCACGTTTCATGGCTGCAGGTGGTGTGTGGTGAGCGAAGAGCGCAGTTTCGCCGAACGGCTGGCGCACCTGATCGCGACCGTGCACCCGCCGGACCGCAAGCCCTACTCCTACCGGGAGATCGCGCACGGTGTCGCCGAGCAGACCGGTGTCACCATGTCCGCGACCCATGTCCAGCAGCTGGCCGTCGGCGCGCGCAAGGATCCGAAGCGCTCGCACATCCAGGCGCTCGCCCAGTTCTTCGGTGTCCCGGTGACGTACTTCTTCGACGACGAGGTCGCCGGGCAGGTCGACCAGCAGGTCGAGGACGTCGTGGCGTGGCGGGACAGCGAAGCCCGGAACCTGGCGCAGCGAGCCATGCGGCTCTCGCCGCGCGATCGCGAAACCGTCACCGCGCTGCTGGATCAGCTCGGCAGCTACGACGAGACCCGGCGTCGCACCGGCCGGCGGCGGAAGCCGGAGTGACTGCGGCCGGCTCGGCTACGATGACCTCGTCCGTGTTCGCGCCCCGGTGCACCCGGCTGGCGCCCGGTGACCGGGGAGGACCCATCGACGAGCGCGGCCTGCCGGCCCTCCGCGACCGGGCACGCGAGCGCGTGCGGACGGTGCTCGCCGCCGTCCCGCTCCCGCGGCCGTGGTCGATGAACGCCTGGGTCGACGGCCTCGAAGCGTGGCGGGGCCGCGAGATCGACCTCGTCCCGATCGCGTACCGGCCTGGTCAGCCGTCCGGTGCGTGGCAGGCCCGCCCCGGCTACGACCTGATCGCTTACACCGAACGAACGTCGGCGCTGCACCAGGACCACATCATCGCCCACGAGCTGGCCCACATGCTGTGCGCGCACACCGGGACCTGCCTGATGTCGGAGGCCGAGGCCGCCGAGCTCGCGCCGGACCTGGCGCCGCGGGCGTTGTCGCACCTGCTCACGCGCGTCACCACCGGGACCGAAGAGTACGAGGCCGAGCTGATCGCCGTCCTGCTGATGAGCGCGGCGACGAGCGAGCCACCCGCCGTTCAGCCGGGCGCGTCCGGCCGAGCGGCGGATCAGGCTAGGCGGCTGGCCGCACTCCTGGGATAGTCGCGTCCCGTGATCGACATACTTTTCGTCGGAGTGGGGCTCTTCGCCCTGTTCGCCGGAATCTGGCGAGCGGCCCGCGCGCGACGGACCGGCGCGGGCGCGGGCCTGGCCGTCTCGCTCATCGCGCTCGGCGCAGCGTTCTGCTTCCTGTCGAACCGGGCGCAGCAGTTCGAAAGCGAGCTCTACCCGAGCCTCGGCCGGCTGCTGTCGAACCTGGCGACGATGGTCGCGGCCTACGGCATCGGCCTGACGGTGGCGGAGATCAGCGGCACCCGCGACCGGGGGCGCCGCACCCGGCTGGTCGCGCTCGGCGTGGCGTTGACGGTGCTGGTGGTGACGTTCTTCAGCACTCCGGGCCTGCCGCGCGGCATCGGCCTGTTCGACGAGCTGTACCGCACGCACCCGACGCTCGTGGTCTACGTCTTCACCTACACCGTGTACCTGGGTTTCGCGGTGCTCGACATCGGTTTCGTGGCGGCGGTGACGATCCGGGCGAGCGGGGGAGCGCTGCGCGCCGGTCTCGCGCTGTTGCTGCTGGCGTCGGCGTTCGCGGTGGCGTATCTGGGCGGCAAGGTGGCCGGGACGATCCGCGCCCTGCAGGCCGAGCACCCGGTCAAGGCGTTGTGCCGCGGACCGTTCTCGACGTTGCCGTGCGCGCTGGACGTCGGATTCCCGGCGGTCTCGGTGCTGCTCATCGTCGTGGGCCTGACGATTCCGGCGGTCCCGGGCCTGGCGGCATCGCGCCGTGACGCGCGAACGCTCCGCCTGCTCCGGCCGCTGCGCGCCCACCTGACGCGCCGGTTCCCGGAGATCGCGCGCCTCGATCCGGCGGGGTCGTCCCGCCGGGAGCGTCTGCTGACGGCGATGAGCGAGACCAATGACGGCTTGATCCTGGCGGGCGCGACTCCGGACCTGGCCCCGGCGACGGTGGCGAGGCTGGTGCGGGACCTGCCGGACGAGCCGTCCGAGACGGAGCCGTCCACCGCGGCAGCGGAACCGTTCGCCGCGGACGTCGCCCGGCTGCGCGCGATCGCCCGCGCGTACCGGAAGCTCGCGGGAACGACGGCGGCCGAGACCACCCGTCCGTGACGGTGGCGCCGCTCACCCGGCGAAGGGTGCCTCCAGCCGCGGCTCCCAGCCGCGGTCCGTGAGCGCCACCAGCTGCAGCGCCTCCGCACGATCGGCCAGCGGCAGCAGCGGCCGCACTTCCCCGGCCACTCGTTCGAGAGCGTCCTCGGAACCGCCCATCGCGACCGTCAGGTGCGGGGCCGGGCGCGGACCGAACCGCCCGCCGTACGGCCGGACCTCCGGCCACCGGGCACAAACCGCATCGGTGATCGCCTGCAGGGCCGGGGCCGCGAGAGCCACGAACCCCGGCGTCACCACCAGCTCCGTCAACCGGACTTCCGGCGGGGGCGCGGTGGCCGCCACGGCGCGAACGTCCGCCAAGACCTCGTCGGTCAGCGAAGCATCCGGCAAGAAGGGGTACAGCGCCGTCACGTGGGCAGGCACGCCCGGACGGACCAAGGCGGGATCGACCCGCCGGGCCGCGGCCAGCGCGGGCTCGGCGGCGGGCAGCAGGATGAGCAACGCGGTGGTTCCGGGTGCGGGCACCTCCGCATCATGGCAGTCAGGCGGCGGCGACCGCCGGGAACCGGGCGGACCGGGCCAGCGCCAGGCTCCGCCGGCACAGCTCCACCAGCTCCTGGTTGGCCCGGCTGTGCGGGATCGCCCCGCACAGCCCGCACCGGATGGTGACCTCGCCGGCCAGCTCGTCCACCGCGACCAGCGCCTGGTGGTCGCAGCGACGGCACCACCGGTACCCGATGGCGGGGTTCGTGTGCACCGGCGACGCCACGCAGTCGTGCAGCCAGCGGTGGTGCGTCCGGCACGTCACGCGGTCGGTCGGATCCAAGCCACCGGCGTCCTCCACGTGGTCTTCGTGCGCCAGGGTCGCCGCCAGCAGTGGGTGCCGCGGTGCTGACGGCCGGTCTTCCGGATCCGGGCCGCCCTCCGCGTGGTGGTCGCCGCATCGGCACTTCTCGGTCATGTCGCCCCCAGTGGTCGGGTTGTGCGTTGCCTCGAGTGTGAGCGGGGCAACAGCGTGCCGACAACCGGAAAAAAGCGCAGTTTCGACCGGCGGCACGTCACCCGCGGTAGGCGGATGAGCGGACTTCGGCGCGCGGGTATGCGAACATATGTTCTATGACCGACGAGGGGCCCATCCTGCACGCCGACCTCGACTCGTTCTACGCGTCGGTCGAACAGCGCGACGACCCCGCGCTGAAGGGCCGGCCGGTGATCGTCGGCGGCGGGGTCGTGCTCGCCGCGAGTTACGAGGCCAAGGCCTACGGCGTGCGCACCGCGATGGGGGGCGCGCAGGCCCGCCGGCTGTGCCCGCACGCGGTCGTCGTGCGGCCGCGGATGTCGGCGTACCTGGCGGCCAGCCGGGCGGTCTTCGAGGTCTTCCACGACACCACGCCGTGGGTGGAAGGCATCTCGATCGACGAAGCGTTCCTGGACGTCGGAGGGCTGGCCAGGATCGGCGGGCGGCCGAGCCACGTCGCCGAACGGCTGCGCACCGCCGTCGCCGAGCGGGCGGGGCTGCCGATCACCGTCGGGGTGGCGCGGACGAAGTTCCTCGCCAAGGTGGCCAGCCGCGTCGCCAAGCCCGACGGCCTGCTCGTCGTCCCGCACGACGGCGAGCTGGCCTTCCTGCACCCGCTGCCGGTTTCGGCGCTCTGGGGCGTCGGCAAGGTCACCGCCGAGAAGCTGCGGGCGCGCGGCATCACGACCGTCGGCCAGCTGGCCGCGTCCGAACACGTGGACCTCGTCGGCCTGCTCGGCCGGGCCGCCGGATCGCACCTGCACCACCTGGCGCTCAACGACGACCCGCGCCGCGTCGAGCTCGGCACGCGGCGGCGCTCGATCGGCGCCCAGCGGGCCCTCGGGCGTGGCCGGCGGACCCCGGCCGAGCTCGACGTCGTCCTGGTCGCGCTGATCGACCGGATCGCCCGCCGGTTGCGCGCGGCCCGCCGCGTCTGCCGGACGGTGACGATCCGCCTGCGCTTCGCCGACTTCTCCCGCGCCACCCGTTCGCACACGCTGACCGACCCGACCGCCGGCACCGGCGTGCTGCTCGCCGCGGCGCGGGAGTTGCTCGTCGCCGCGCTGCCGCTGATCGCCGACCGCGGGATCACCTTGCTGGGCGCGGCGCTGTCCAACTTGGCCGACGACAACCCGTTCCAGCCTGCTCTGCCGTTCGAACGGCAGCGGGCGACCGAGCTGGATACCGCGCTCGACGCTGTGCGGGACCGGTTCGGGAAGGCGGCGGTCACCCGTGCGGTGTTGCTCGGGCGGCCGGACGATCTCGAAGTGCCGATGTTGCCTGACTGAGGTTTCCCGGCAGCCTCCGCGGAGTTCGTGGCGGGTGATGACGAGGGCCGCTCGGCGGATGCGGTACCGCGTGGCGCAGTTCCGCCGCCGATGGGTGGCCGGCCACGATTTGCGATCCGGCGCGAATCCGCCGAGCGCTGGCAAAGGCGCGGCAATCGACGGCCGCGCCGGGGAGCCCGTGACACCGAGCCAGCCCGCGAACACGGGGCGAAACGGTCCAGTCCACTCTGGACGGGCCGTTGCCGGGGCGGGCCGGCTTCGAAGTCGGCCGGGACGAACGTCGCCGAAGCCGGTTCGGCGGGGCCGGCGCCGGGCGGCAGTTCCTGTTCGGCGACCTGAGTCGGCGGATGGTCGACCTCGAACCCCCGGAATCGTCGCGACGGGGCGCGGGACGCGAACGATTCGTGTCCGGCGTCGAAAATCGGATACTGGTCTATACCGGAATTGCCGCGCATCGGGCACGCTTCGCCGAACCGGCTCCGGTGCACCGCTTCGGCGCGGGCACGGGCAGGATCGGACGGTGGGTACCGTGGAGCCGGTGGTGGGTCAGGAGTTCCTCGGCGTGGTCGCCGAGCGGGCGTGCCGCGAGGGTATCGGAGAAGATGAGCGGCACGGCGGCGGGGCGCAAATGTACCGCTCGCGCGGCGGTGGCCGTGAAGGCGGTGTGGCCGGGGCGAGGCGCATTAGCGGGAAAACCGGCGAGGTTCGCGCGGTCGTGGTACCGATTCGATTTCGAGCATATCACGAAATTGAATCGGCGCCAAAACGACGAGCATTTCGGCGCCGTTGCGGTCACTCTGGACGCGGGCGAGCCGCTCGCCCGGGCGGCCATTGTGGACGCTTCAGGGTGTCGCGCGTGCCGGGCATGATTCGACAGGTTAGGGTCAGTCCGACCGTGTTCTGGAGAAGATGAGGAACGACGAATCATGGCGCAACGGGTGCAGGTCCAGATGGTGGACGACCTCGACGGCAGCGAGGCTTCGCAGACCGTCCCCTTCAGCCTCGACGGGGTGACGTACGAGATCGACCTGTCCGAGGAGAACGCCTCCGCGCTGCGGGACGAACTGGGTCGCTACGTCGCCGCCGCGCGGCGCATCGGCGGCCGCAAGGTCCGACTCGCGACCGGCCAGTCGCTGTCCGGCCCGTCCGGCTCGGGCACCGACCGCGAGCGCAACCGGCAGATCCGCGAGTGGGCGCAGGCGAACGGCTACGAGGTCGCCGAGCGTGGCCGCCTGTCCAGCGAGATCATCGCCGGCTTCGAGGCCGACCAGGCCGCGGCGGCCGAACCGGCCGAAGCCAAGCCGGCGCGCAAGCGAGCGACCCGCAAGAAGTCTTGAAAGCCGTGCCCGTGCCGGCGAAGCGGTGCCGGTAGGCGCAGCTTCGCCGGCCGGTCGCCGCTTGACCGTGCTCAGGTGGCGTTCGGTGTTCCCTTCGTGTCTCGCTGTCACGCAAGCGGTTCGATGTGGACCGGCTGTGCCGGTTCTCGGTGCCGCAAACCGGGCATCGCGCCATCCGGTGGCGGCGAAAGCTTGTCGGAAAGCGGTTTCGGTGGCCAGACTGTCAGTGCTCCGTGCGGCCGGTACCGCGGCGGAGCACCGGTCCGGTGGCCGCCTCCTCCCTCGATGGCCACCGGGCCGCCTCCCGTTTGCGGCGTGACAGCCGTCAACGACGCCGCGGCGTAACCGCCGCCCGGCCCCGGTTCGCGGCTCTTCGCTCCGCCATCCGGGCGCCGACACCTTCTTCCGGTAGACATCCACCGCCTCAAGAGCGCACACTCGGCCTACTCCATACTGCATACAATCTTCAGTTTGCTGGGAGGCGGTCGGCATGGCCGAGGTGCGCGAGCTTCGGGACGTCTACGGACGGCGGTACCGCGTCGGGGAGTCCGACCGGGAACTGCTCGGCCGCCCGCGGGCGTGGATCACCGCGCTTGCCGCCGCGGCCATGCTCGCCGCCGGGGTGCAGCAATACGGCTTCGGCGCGATCGTGCCGTCGCTGAGCCGGCTGCCCGGCTGGACGTCCGGCGGAATCGCCCTCACCCTCGCGGTGTGGGCGGTCTGCCAGGCCGGGGCCGCGTTCCCGGTGGCGTGGCTCCGCGACCGCGGCCTGCTCCCCGCCCCCGTGGCGATGGCGGCCGGTGCGGTTCTGTGCGCCGCCGGGCTCGTGACGCTCGGCCATGCGACCAGCCTGTCCGCCGTGTTCCTCGGCTACTCCGTGCTCGGCGGCCTCGGCACCGGGCTGGTGTACGCCACGTGCATCGGCGCGGTGCTGGCCTGGTTCCCGGACGGCACCGGCCCCCGCGCCGGCATCGTGAGCGGGGCGTTCGCCTACGGCAGCGTTCCCTTCGTCGTGCTCGCCGCCGCCCTGCCGGCCGCTCGCCCGGCGCTCTTGGACGTCACCGCCGCCGTCGTGCTCGTCGTCATCGCCGGGTGCGCCGCGCTGCTGCGGTACCCGCCGCGGCACTGGTGGCCCGCCACACCCGAACCCCGGGCCTGGGCGCTCGACCGGGCGCACAACCGGCGTCCCGCGGTCCGGCACTACCGGCCGGCGGAACTGTTCCGCTGCCGGACGACGCTCTCGCTGTACCTCGTCGTCGTGCTCGCGGCCGCCGTCCTGCTGTTCGACCTCGCCTACCTGGCGACGTTCACCGCCTCGCGCAGCGGGCCCGGGCTCGCCGCGGCCGCGCTGGCGTTGCTCGCCGCGGCGACCGGCAGCGGCCGTGTCCTCATCGGACGGCTCGCCGACCGGCTCGGCCGGCACCGGATCCTGCGGTTCGCCCTGCTCGCGGGCGGTGTCGCCCAGTTCGTGCTGTTCTACTCCGGGGCTCACCGGCACGCCGCCGGCCTGCTGCTGGGCGTCGCGCTGGCCGGCCTCGGCAACGGCTGCTGTTACACGCTGCTCGTCGGCCTGGTGCGCGAGTACTTCGGCGAGGAGTCGGCGGCGCAGAACTTCGGGATCCTCTACAGCGCGAAGGCCGTCGGTGCCGTGGTGGGGATCGCCCCGGCCACGCTCGTCGTGACGGCGCACGGGTTCGTCGGCGCCTTCACCGCGGCCGGCGTGCTGAGCCTGGCCGCGGCGGTGCTGTCCGGGCGGCTGACCCAGCCGGGCCGGCCCAAGTCGCTGCTGCCGGTGGCCTGACGTGGGGCGGATGACCAGCCGGCGGCGGGTGCTGCGCGTCCACGACGGCGAGCACACCACGCGGCCGGACACGCTGACCGTCGAGGAGCCCCTGGAGATCCGGGTCGCCGGGAAGCCGCTGACCATCACGATGCGGACGCCCGGCGACGACTTCGACCTCGCCGCCGGCTTCCTGGCCGGCGAAGGCGTGGTCCGCGCGGCGGCCGACATCCGGTCGATCCGCTACTGCGCGGGCGCCACGGCGGACGGCGGCAACACCTACAACGTCCTCGACGTCGTGCTCGCCGACGGCGTCGCCCCGCCGGACGCCTCGCTGGAGCGCAACTTCTACACGACGTCCTCGTGCGGCCTGTGCGGCAAGGCGAGCCTGGACGCCGTGCGCACGTCGGTCACCTGGCCGGTCGCCGGCGACCCGTTCGCGACCGACCCGGCGACCCTGGCCGGGCTGCCGGACGAACTCCGTGCGGCGCAACGGGTCTTCGACCGCACCGGCGGTCTCCACGCGGCGGGGCTGTTCGACGCCGACGGGAAGCTGCGGTGCCTGCGCGAGGACGTCGGCCGGCACAACGCGGTGGACAAGGTCGTCGGCTCGGCGACCCGCGACGGCGAGCTCCCGCTGTCCGGGACGGCGCTGATGGTGAGCGGCCGGGCGTCGTTCGAGCTGGTGCAGAAGGCGGCGATGGCCGGGATCCCGCTGCTGGCCGCGGTGTCGGCGCCGTCGTCGCTGGCGGTGGACCTGGCCGCCGAGCTGGGGCTGACGCTGGTCGGGTTCCTGCGCGGGACGTCGATGAACGTCTACACGCGACCGGACCGCCTGGGCCTTCAGCCGAGCTGAGCGAGCACGGCGGCGACGGCGGCGCCGGAGCCGGCCCGGTGCACGGCGGCGAGCCGCCAGGGTGCGGGCTGCTCGAACCGCCGCACGGTGAGGTCCGGAAACCGCGCGGCGGCGGCGGAGGGCAGAACGCAGGCGGCGAGTCCGGCCCGCACGAGCCCGGCGGCCACGGCGAGATCATCGACTTCCAGGGAAACTCGCCGCCGCGGAAAGGCGCGGTCGACGGCTTCGCGGATCGCCCAGCCCACCGGGAAGTCCACGAGGGACAGTTCGGAGAGATCGGCGGGGGCGGAGCGTGAACCGCCGGGCGCGGTGACGAGGACCAGTTCGCCGGCGGGGAGCGGGGTGGCGACCGGTTCGGCGGAGGCGGAGTTGCGGGGAGCGGGGAGATCGGCGGCTGTGGGGCAGCTTTCCGGGTCTGCCGCACCGCCGCCGGGGAGCAGCGTCAGCGCCACGTCCACAGTGGACTCCATTACTTCGCACCGCACCAGCTTCGGCCGCAGCTGGCGGACCTCCAGCGTCAGTCCCGGGTGCGTGTGCCGCAGCCGGGCCAGCGTCCGGTGCAGGTCCGCCAGCAAGCCCGGGCACACCCCGAGCCGGACCCGGCCGGTCACCGGGGACACCGCCGCCCGGGCGCGCTCGGCCGCCTCGAGGGCCGCCCGTGCCGCCGGGACGAACGCCTCGCCCGCCGGCGTCAGGACCACCCGGTGCGTCGTGCGGTGGAACAGCGGTGTGCCCAGGTCACGCTCCAGCGCCCGGACCACCGTGGACACCGTCGACTGCACCGTCCGCAGTCGCTGCGCGGCCGCCGTGAAGCCACCTTCCTCGGCGACCGCCACCACCACCGCCAGCTGGCGCAGCTCCATCACCGGGCGAGGACCTCGCGGGCCAGCGCCGCCGTCTCGCTCGGCGTGCGCCCGACCCGGATTCCCGCCGCTTCCAGAGCCGCCTTCTTCGCCGCGGCCGTTCCCGCCGAGCCCGACACGATCGCGCCCGCGTGGCCCATCGTCTTGCCTTCCGGGGCCGTGAAGCCCGCCACGTACCCGACGACCGGCTTCGACACGTTGGCGCGCACGAACTCCGCGGCCCGCTCTTCGGCGTCGCCCCCGATCTCGCCGATCAGCACGATCAGGTCGGTCTCCGGGTCCTTTTCGAACGCCTCGACCGCGTCGATGTGCGTGGTCCCGATGATCGGGTCGCCGCCGATGCCCACGCAGGTCGAGAACCCGATGTCCCGCAGCTCGTGCATGAGCTGGTAGGTCAGCGTGCCGGACTTCGACACCAGGCCGATCCGCCCCGGCCCGGTGATGTCGGCCGGGATGATCCCGGCGTTCGCCCGGCCGGGGGAGATGAGGCCCGGGCAGTTCGGGCCGATGATCCGGGTCCGCCCGCCGGCCGCGACGGCGTGCGCCCACAGCCGCGCGCTGTCGTGCACCGGGACGCCTTCGGTGATCACCACCGCGAGCCCGATCCCCGCGTCCACCGCCTCGACCACGGCGTCGGCGACGAACGGCGGCGGCACGAACAGCACGCAGACGTCGGCGCCGGCCGCCGCCATCGAGTCCGCGACACTGCCGAACACCGGCAGCGAACGACCGGAAAGCTCCACCTGCTGCCCGGCTTTGCGGGGGTTGACGCCGCCGACGACGTTCGTCCCGGCGGCCAGCATCCGCCGCGTGTGCTTGGCGCCTTCGGAGCCGGTGATGCCCGAAACGACGATCCGGCTGTTCTCGTCCAGGAAGATGGCCACGGCTCAGACCTCCGCGATCGCGAGCTTCGCCGCCTCGCGGGCGGCGTCGTCCATGGTGGCCACCACGGTGACCAGGGGATGGGCGGCTTCGGCGAGGATCCGCCGGCCTTCGGTGACGTTGTTCCCGTCGAGCCGGACCACCAGCGGCTTGGTGGCTCGCGCTCCCAGAACCTCGAGTGACCGCACGATCCCGGCCGCCACGGCGTCGCACGCGGTGATGCCGCCGAAGACGTTGACGAACACGCTGCGCACCTGCGGGTCGCCGAGGATCACGGTCAGCCCGTCGACCATCACCTGCGCCGACGCCCCGCCGCCGATGTCGAGGAAGTTCGCCGGCCCCCGCGCGCCCGCCTCGGCCGCGGCCGCCGCCACCACGTCCAAAGTGGACATCACCAGCCCGGCGCCGTTGCCGATCACGCCGACGTCGCCGTCGAGCTTGACGTAGTTGAGGCCCTTCGCGCGGGCCTCGCGCTCGACCGGATCGCCGTCCGGAGTGTCGTCGAAAGCCGCGGAACGGCGGAAGGAGGCGTTGTCGTCCAGGGTGATCTTGCCGTCCAGCGCGACGATTCCGGTCGCGGTGAGCGCCAGCGGATTGACCTCGACGAGCGTGCAGTCCTCGGCGGCGAACACCTCCCACAGCTTCTCCACGACTCCGGCGACTTCGGCCCGGACGTCGGCGGGGAACGCGGCCGCGACGGCCGTCGCGTCGACCCCGGCCAGCGGATCCACCGGCACCCGGACCAGGGCGTCCGGCCGGGTCGCCGCGACTTCTTCGATGTCCATGCCGCCTTCGGCCGACGCCATGGCGAGGAAGGTCCGCCCGGCGCGGTCGAGCAGGAACGAGAGGTAGTACTCGTCCGCGATCTCGCTCGCTTCGGTCACCAGGATGCGGTGCACGGTGTGGCCCTTGATGTCCATGCCGAGGATGTCGTCGGCGGCCTGCTCGGCGTCGTCGGCCGAGTGCACCACGCGGACGCCGCCTGCCTTGCCGCGACCGCCCGTCTTCACCTGGGCCTTGACCACCACCGGCCCGCCGAGGGCGGCCGCGGCGGACCGGGCCGCGGCCGGATCGGCGGCGACCCGGCCGCGGGGGACCGGTACGCCGTGCTTCTCGAAGAGATCGCGAGCTTCGTGTTCGAACAGGTCCATGGGGGAGCGTCCTTTCCGCGACGGGGCCGGGCGAAGGGCGTGGAGTGGTGGTCCGCGGGGCGGAGTTTCGAGTCCGGAAAAACCCTGCGGATGGCCCTGGACACGGGCTGCTTGAAGAGTGACTATATGCCTACCCCATACGGTATGCAATCTACAGTCTGCCGTGGAGGGGCCGCTGACCTCGGAACTCAGCCGATGGAAGAAGAGGCGACACGCACCGCCGGACCAGAGAAATCCGGTGGCCGACCAGAGGAGTTGAGCCATGGCGCTGACCACGACCGGCACCACCAAGGGGGAGAGTGCCGCAGCGACGAACGGCGCCGAGCCCGCGCCCGCGGAGATTTCCGGCGGCCACCTGGTGGCCAAGGCGCTGAAGGCCGAAGGGGTCGACACGATCTTCACCCTGTGCGGCGGCCACATCATCGACATCTACGACGGTTGCGTCGACGAAGGCATCGAGGTCATCGACGTCCGCCACGAGCAGGTCGCGGCGCACGCGGCCGACGGCTACGCGCGGATCACCGGCAAGCCCGGCTGCGCGGTGGTCACCGCCGGGCCGGGCACCACCGACGCCGTCACCGGGGTCGCGAACGCGCTGCGCGCCGAGAGCCCGATGCTGCTGATCGGCGGCCAGGGCGCGCTGACCCAGCACAAGATGGGGTCCCTGCAGGACCTCCCCCACGTGGACATGATGACGCCGATCACCAAATTCGCCGCCACCGTGCCGCACACCGCCCGCGTCGCCGACCTCGTCTCGATGGCCTTCCGCGAGGCCTACGCCGGCGCGCCCGGACCGTCCTTCCTGGAGATCCCGCGTGACGTCCTCGACGCACGCGTGCCGCTGGACCAGGCCCGCATTCCCGAAGCCGGCCGCTACCGGGCGTCGACGAAGAACGCGGGCGACCCCGCCGACGTCGAGAAGCTCGCCGACCTGCTGGTGCACGCCAAGAAGCCGGCCATCCTGCTCGGCAGCCAGGTCTGGACCACCCGGGCGACCGGGCCGGCGACCGAGCTCGTCCGGACGCTGAACATCCCGGCGTACATGAACGGCGCCGGCCGCGGCACGCTGCCGCCGGGCGACCCGCACCACTTCCAGCTCTCGCGCCGGTACGCGTTCGACAACGCCGACGTCATCGTCATCGTCGGCACCCCGTTCGACTTCCGGATGGGCTACGGCAAGCGGCTGTCGAAGGACGCCGCCGTCGTCCAGATCGACCTCGACTACCGCACGGTCGGCAAGAACCGCGACATCGACCTCGGCATCGTCGGCGACGCGGGCCAGGTTCTCGCCGCCGTCGCCGAGGCCGCGTCCGGCCGCACCGACAACGGCGCCGTCGGCCGCAAGGCGTGGCTCGAAGAACTCCAGGCCGTGGAGGAAAAGGCGAAGCAGAAGCGGCTGCCGCTGCAGCTCTCCGACGCGCGCCCGATCCACCCGTACCGGCTGGTCCACGAGATCAACGAGTTCCTCACCGAGGACTCGATCTACATCGGCGACGGCGGCGACATCGTCACCTTCTCCGGCCAGGTCGTGCAGCCCAAGTCGCCCGGCCACTGGATGGACCCCGGTCCACTCGGGACACTCGGCGTCGGCATCCCGTTCGTCCTGGCCGCGAAGCACGCGCGCCCGGACAAGGAAGTCGTGGCGCTCTTCGGCGACGGCGCCTTCAGCCTCACCGGCTGGGACTTCGAGACGCTCGTGCGGTTCGACCTGCCGTTCGTCGGGATCGTCGGCAACAACTCGTCGATGAACCAGATCCGCTACGGCCAGGCCGCGAAGTACGGCCTGCCGCGCGAGCGCGTCGGCAACACCCTCGGCGACGTCCGCTACGACGAGTTCGCGCGGATGCTCGGCGGCCACGGCGAGGAGGTCCGCGACCCGGCCGACATCGGGCCGGCGCTGCTGCGGGCGCGGGAGTCCGGCAAGCCGTCGCTGATCAACGTCTGGGTCGATCCCGACGTGTACGCCCCCGGAACCATGAACCAGACCATGTACAAGTGAGCGGAGGCCAAGGCATGGGCAAGGCACTGGAGGGCGTCCGCGTCCTCGACATGACGCACGTGCAATCCGGTCCGTCGTCGACGCAGCTGCTCGCCTGGCTCGGCGCGGACGTGATCAAGCTGGAAACCCCGGGCCGCGGCGATATCACCCGCGGGCAGCTGCGCGACCTGCCCGGCGTGGACAGTCTCTATTTCACGATGCTGAACGCCAACAAGCGCAGCATCACGCTCAACATGAAGAGCGCCGAGGGCAAGGAGGTCTTCGAGAAGCTCGTGTCCGGGGTGGACGTCCTGGTGGAGAACTTCGGCCCGGGCGTGGTCGACCGGTTCGGCTACCCGTGGGAGAAGCTGGCCGCGCTCAACCCGCGGCTGGTCTACGCCTCGATCAAGGGGTTCGGCCCCGGCCGCTACGCCGACTTCAAGGCCTACGAAGTGGTCGCGCAGGCCATGGGCGGCGCGATGAGCACCACCGGCTTCGAGGACGGCCCGCCGACGGCGACCGGTGCGCAGATCGGCGACTCCGGCACCGGCATCCACCTGGTGGCCGCCATCCTCGCCGCGCTGTACCAGCGGACCTCCACCGGCCGCGGCCAGCGCGTCCAGGTCGCCATGCAGGACGCCGTGCTCAACCTGTGCCGGGTCAAGCTGCGCGACCAGCAGCGACTGGCGCACGGTCCGCTGGGGGAGTACCCGAACGACCAGTTCGGCGACGAAGTCCCGCGCTCGGGCAACGCCTCCGGGGGTGGCCAGCCCGGCTGGGCGGTCAAGTGCGCGCCCGGCGGGCCGAACGACTACATCTACGTGATCGTCCAGCCACCCGGCTGGGCGCCGCTCGCGCGGCTGATCGGCAAGGCCGAGCTGGCCGACGACCCCGCGTGGGCCACGCCCGAGGTCCGGCTGTCCAAACTGGACAAGATGTTCGCGCTGGTCGAGGAGTGGACCGAAAAGCACACCAAGTGGGAAGTGATGGAAAAGCTCAACGCCTGCAACATCCCGTGCGGCCCGATCCTGTCCACGAAGGAACTGATCGAAGACGAGACCCTCGCCGAGCTCGGCTCGGTCGTCGAGGTCCCGCACCCCGAGCGCGGCACCTTCAAGACCGTCGGCTGCCCGCTCAAGCTGTCCGACTCGCCGGTGGAGATCGAACGGCCGCCGCTGCTCGGGGAGCACAACGACGAGGTACTGGCCGAGCTCGGCTACGGTGAGGCGGACCTCGACAAGTTCCGTGCGGCGGGGGTGATCTGACGTGGCGGATCGTGCGGCGGTCGAACAGATCCTCGAGCACGCGGCGGCCGAAGGCCGGTCGTCACTGACCGCGCCCGAGGGGCGTGCGGTGTGTGAGGCCTACGGTATCCCGACTCCCGCCGAACGGCTGGCCACCACGGCCGGCGAAGCAGTCACGCACGCCGAAGCCATCGGGCTACCCGTCGTGCTCAAGATCGTCTCGCCGGACATCCTGCACAAGACCGAGGCCGGCGGCGTCCTCGTCGGGGTGAAGGACGCCGAAGCGGTGAAGGCGGGCTTCGAGAAGATCGTCGAGAACGCGGAGGCGTACGACGCCGGCGCGAAGATCCTCGGCGTCCAGGTGCAGCAGATGCTCACCGAGGGCCAGGAGGTGATCATCGGCTCGGTCACCGACCCGACGTTCGGCAAGATCGTCGCGTTCGGGCTGGGCGGCATCCTGGTCGAGGTGCTCAAGGACGTCACGTTCCGGCTCGCGCCGGCGAGCACGGCGGAAGCGCTGTCGATGATCGACGGTATCCAGGCCGCCGAAGTCCTCCGCGGCGTCCGCGGTGCGGATCCGGTCGACCGCGACGCGCTGGCGGCCGTGATCACCGGGCTCGGGCAGCTGGTCGCGGACTTCCCGCAGCTGTCCGAAGTGGACCTCAACCCGGTGCTGGCCACGGCGGGCGGGGCCACCGCGGTCGACGTCCGGATCCTGGTCGACCCGGAGGCGGCGAAGGAGCCGGTGCGGTTCACCCAGGAGGAGATCCTCGCCTCGATGAACCGGATCATGAAACCGGCGTCGGTCGCGGTCATCGGCGCGTCGGCCGAAGCCGGGAAGATCGGCAACTCGGTGCTGAAGAACCTGGTCGACGGCGGTTACGCGGGGGAGATCCACCCGATCAACCCCAAGACAGCCGAGATCCTCGACCGCAAGGCCTACGCGAGCATCACCGACGTACCCGGCGACGTCGACGTCGCGGTCTTCGCCATCCCGGCGAAGTTCGTGCCCGCGGCCCTCGAAGAGGCCGGCCGGAAGGGCGTGGCCGGCGCGATCCTCATCCCGTCCGGCTTCGGCGAAACCGGCAACATCGAGCTGCAGGACGAGGTCGTCGCGATCGCCCGCAAGCACGGCGTACGCATCCTCGGACCCAACATCTACGGCTACTACTACACGCCGGAAAACCTGTCGGCGACCTTTTGCACACCGTATGACGTCAAAGGCGGTGTCGCCCTCTCGTCGCAGAGCGGTGGCATCGGGATGGCGATCCTCGGCTTCAGCCGGTCGGCGAAGATGGGGGTCTCCTCGATCGTCGGCGTCGGCAACAAGGCCGACATCGACGAAGACGACCTGCTCACCTTCTTCGAGCACGACGAGCACACCGAGCTCATCGCCATGCACCTCGAGGACCTCAAGGACGGGCGGGCGTTCGCGGAGACGGCGAAGCGGGTCTCGCGGCGGAAGCCGGTCGTGGTGCTCAAGGCCGGCCGGACGTCCCAGGGCGCCAAGGCGGCGAGCTCGCACACCGGCGCGCTGGCCGGCGACGACAAGGTCTACGACGACATCCTGCGCCAGAGCGGCGTGATCCGGGCGCCCGGGCTGAACGACATGCTCGAATACGCCCGCGGTATCCCGCTGCTGCCCACGCCGCGGGGCGAGAACGTCGTCATCATCACCGGCGCGGGTGGCTCGGGCGTGCTGCTGTCGGACGCCTGCGTCGACAACGGGCTCGACCTGATGGCGATCCCGCCGGACCTCGACACCGCGTTCCGGAAGTTCATCCCGCCCTTCGGCGCGGCCGGCAACCCCGTCGACATCACCGGCGGCGAGCCACCCTCGACCTACCGCAACACGATCGCGCTGGGCCTCGAGGACGATCGCATCCACGCCCTGATCCTGGGCTACTGGCACACCATCGTCACCCCGCCGATGGTGTTCGCGGAACTGGTCGCCGAGGTGGTCGCGGAGTACCGCGCCAAGGGGATCCACAAGCCTGTTGTCGCGTCCCTGTCCGGTGACGTCGAAGTCGAGGAGGCGAGCGACTACTTGTACGACCGCGGCGTCGTCGCGTACCCGTACACGACCGAGAAGCCCGTGGCGGTGCTCGGCGCGAAGTACCGCTGGGCGCGGGCCGCGGGCCTGCTTCCGAACCTGAGTCGACGCTGACGAAGGAGAACTCTCATGACCGCAGCTACGTACCAGGAGATCACTGACGAGAACGGACGGGTGTACCGGATAGGGGAGTCACCGCACGACATCATGGGGCGCTCCCGCAGTTTCATGGTCTGGCTGCCCTGGATCGCCATGATGGCGGTCAGCGTGTTCGAGTACGGCTGGGGCGCCGTCGAAGGCACCCTCGAGGAGAAGTACGGCTGGACGCTGTCCGACGCGTTCTGGCTGGCGAGCGTCTGGGCGGTGTTCCAGGCCGGGGTGGCGTTCCCGGCCGGCCGGCTCAGAGAGCGCAACGTCGTCTCGGCGAAGACGGCGATGCTGGCCGGCGCCGTGTGCAGCGGCATCGGCTACTTCACCATCGCGCACAGCGGGAACCTCACGCTGGCGTTCATCGGGTACTCGGTCCTCGGCGGCACCGGCGCCGGGCTCGTGTACGCGACCTGCATCAACATGGTCGGCAAGTGGTACCCGGAGAAGCGCGGCGCGCGCACCGGGTTCGTGAACGGCGGCTTCGCCTACGGCTCGGTGCCGTTCATCTACCTGTTCAGCGCGTTCCTCGGGCACGAGAACGTCACCGGGGTGCTGGACGGCATCGGCCTGTACATGCTGGTCGTCGTCGGCGTCTGCGGGTTCCTGTTCAAGGACCCGCCGAAGAGCTGGTGGCCGAAGGAGGTCGACCCGCTCACCTGGGCGAAGGGCAAGGTCGGCGTGCAGACCCTGGCCAAGAACCCGCCCGCGGTCCGCCAGTTCACGCCGGTGGAGGCGATCCGGACCGGCATGCTCCCGCTGATGTGGGTCTGCCTGGTGATCATCGGCGGGGTTTCCCTGTTCGGCATCAACTTCCAGGTGCCCTTCGCCAAGGAAAGTCACTTCGGCGCGTTCGTGGCGGCTTCGTCGGCCGGCGTGCTGGCGATCGTCAACGGCACGGGCCGCGCGGTCGTCGGCTGGGCGTCGGACAAGCTCGGCCGGCGCCAGACGCTGACGATCGTGCTCCTGATCGCCGCCGGCGCGCAGTTCGGCGTGCTGTACGCGGGGAACACGCACAACCTGGTGCTGTTCATGGTGTTCGCGTTCCTGACCGGCTTCGGCGGCGGCGCGTTCTACCCGCTGTTCGCCGCGCTCGTGCCGGACTACTTCGGCGAGAACAACAACGCGTCGAACTACGGCCTGGTCTACAGCGCGAAGCTGGTCGGCGGCGTCGGCGGCGGCGGGCTCGCCGCCGGGGTCATCAGCGCGTGGGGCTACACCGGCGCGTACGTCCTGGCCGGGTGCATCGCGGTGCTTTCGGCGGTGCTGACGCTGTTCCTGCGCCAGCCGGGCCGGCCGCGCCACCAGCTCGCCGAAACCGAGCTGGTGGCACGCCCGTCCGCCGCGGCGGGCGGCTGATCCGGTTACCTGCTCCCCGGTCCTGCCTCAATCAGGATCGGGGAGCCTCCGGACGTTCGTGGTAGGCCTGGCGGGTCCGTTCGGTGTGCTTGCCCATGATCTTCTCGGCCAGCTCCCCGTCCTCCATGGCGATCGCGGTGATCAGCTCCTCGTGCTCGTTCCACGCGTCCCGCCCGCGGGGCCGGGCGATCGGCGTGTAATACCACCGGACCCGGCGATCGACCAGGCCGATCAGCTCCGCCAGCACGGCGTTCCCCGACAGGTGGGTGATAAACGCGTGCAGGGCGGCGTTGGCGGCGACGAGACCTTCGGTGTCCTCGGCTTTGAGCGCCGTGAGCCCGGCTTTCTGCAGTTCCCAAAGCCGGTCGACGTCTTCCGCGGTCGCGTTGCCGGCGGCGAGCTTCGCGGAGTGCGTCTCCAGCACGCTGCGGACGCTCAGCAGCTGATCGGCCTCCTCATCGGTGGGCAGGTGCACGAAGGCGCCCTGCGCGGGGCGGAGGTCGACCCAGCCTTCGCTCTGCAGCCGCTGCAGCGCCTCCCGGACCGGCTGCCTGCTCACGCCGAGGTATTCGGCGAGGTCCGCCTCCACCAGGTGCTGCCCGGGTTCGAGGGTGCGGTTGATGATCAGCTCGGCGAGGGCCTCGTAGACGACCTGGCGCAGCGGGGCGGGCCGCTCGACCCGCTTGGCGGCGGTCGAGCTGAGCGAGCCCTTGGCCGTGCGGCGGCCGGTCGGGCCGCGGTCGGGCAGCGGGGAAGCGGGCTGGCTCACGGGACACCTCGAGTCGGAGAGGAAAGCGGTGATCTGCCTCCAGGATACAGGTTTTGGTATGCAAAATCCCACGACTCACCCGCTGGGGCCGGTTTTGGGTCGATGTGGCTCAGTCGCGGCCGATGGACGTGACCCGTGGTGCCTGAATTGTCGCTTTCAACTGCGCCGGCCGTGTGATCGCGGGGCCAAGACTGGTTTCGATAGTGGATCCAGGATACTGTATGCAATCACGCGCAGGACCAGGGAGGGACATCATGAAGGTGGCTGTTCTCGGGGCCGGGGCGATCGGCGCCTACGTCGGGGCCGCGCTGCACCGCGGCGGGACCGAGGTGCACCTGATCGCCCGCCGGGCCCACCTCGCGGCGATGCGCGAGCACGGCGTCCGCGTGCTGAGCCCCCGCGGTGACTTCACGGCCCGTCCCCACGTCACGGACGACCCCGCCGAGGTGGGCGAAGCCGACTTCGTGTTCCTCGGCCTGAAGGCCAACTCCTACGCTTCGTGCGGCGAGCTGCTCGCGCCGCTGCTCGGCCCGGAGACGGCGATCGTGGCCGCGCAGAACGGCATCCCGTGGTGGTACTTCCACGGCCTGCGGGGGCATCCGCTCGAAGGGCGGCGGGTCGAGACCGTCGACCCCGGCGGCTCGGTGACCGCGGTGCTGGAGCTGCACCGGGCGATCGGCTGCGTCGTCTACTGCTCGACGGTCATCGAGGAGCCGGGCGTCGTCCGGCACCTGGAGGGCACCCGGTTCTCCCTCGGCGAGCCCGGCGGCGAGATCTCGGCGCGCGCCAAGGTGCTCAGCGCGGCGATGATCGCCGGCGGGCTCAAGGCGCCGGTCGAACCCGACCTGCGCAACGACATCTGGATCAAGCTCATGGGCAACGTCGCCTTCAACCCGCTCTCGGCGCTGACCCGGGCCACCATGGCCCAGATGTGCGAGCACGAGGACACCCGCGAGCTCGTCGCCACGATGATGAGCGAGACCCTGGCCATCGCCCGGGCGGCCGGCGCCGACCCGGAGATCTCGGTCGAGAAGCGCATCGACGGCGCCCGGCGCGTCGGCCACCACAAGACGTCGATGCTGCAGGACCTGGAAGCGGGCAAGCCCCTCGAGATCGACGCGATCATCGGCGCGGTCGTCGAGCTGGCCGGCCTCACCGGCGTGCCCGCGCCGGCCCTGCGGTACGTCCACGCCGCCGTTTCCCTGCTCGACCACACCAGCAAAGTCCCCGTCGGGTCGCACTGACCGGAGGTCACCGTGAAGCGCAGGAACACCGAGCCGTACGTCCGGCTCACCCAGCCCCTGGTCCGCGATTCCGGCGTGCTGCGGCCGGCCACCTGGGCCGAAGCCCTCGACCGGGCCGCCGCCGGGATCCGCCGCACCCTGGCCGGAAAGGGGCCCGAGGCGTTCGGGATGTTCTCGTGCGCCCGCGCCACCAACGAGATGAACTTCGTCGCCCAGAAGTTCACCCGCGCGGTGATCGGCACGAACAACGTCGACTCGTGCAACCGCACCTGCCACGCACCGAGCGTCGCCGGCCTGGCGAGGGTGTTCGGCAGCGGCGGCGGCACGTCGTCCTACCAGGAGGTCGAGGACGCCGACGTCATCGTGATCTGGGGCGGCAACCCGCGCGAGGCGCACCCGATCTTCTTCCACCACGTGCTCAAGGCCGTCCACAAGGGAGCGAAGCTCTTCGTCGTCGACCCGCGACGGACCAGCACCGGGAGCTGGGCGCACCGGCAGCTGCAGCTCGAGGTCGGCACCGACATTCCCGTGGCCCACGCCATCGCGCGGGAAATCATCCACGCCGGACTCGTGAACACCACGTTCGTCGAGCGGGCCACCGAGGGGTTCGCCGAGTTCGCCGCGTCGGTCGAGCCGTGGACGCTCGAAGTCGCGGAGAAGACCACCGGTGTCCCGGCCGGGCTGATCCGCGAACTCGCCCACACCTACGCCCGCGCCGACCGCGCCCAGCTCTCGTGGACCCTCGGCATCACCGAGCACCACAACGGCACCGACAACGTGCTCGCGCTGATCAACCTGGCCCTGCTGGCCGGGCAGGTCGGCCGCTACGGCGCCGGGCTGAACCCGCTGCGCGGGCAGAACAACGTCCAGGGCGGCGGCGACATGGGTGCCATCCCGGACCGGCTCCCCGGCTTCCAGGACGTCCTCGACGCCGGCGTCCGCGCGAAGTTCGACAGCGCGTGGAGCTCGTCGATCCCGCCGCACCAGGGCCTCAACCTCACCCAGATGCTCGACGCGATGGACCGCGGCGAGCTGACCTGCGTGTACATCATCGGCGAAAACCCCGTGCAGTCCGAAGCGGACTGCGAGCACACGATCAAGCGGCTGGCCAACGTCGACCACCTGGTCGTCCAGGACATCTTCCTCACCAAGACCGCCCAGCTGGCCGACGTCGTGCTGCCGGCGACGGCGGCCTGGTGCGAGAGCGACGGCACCTTCACCAACTCCGAACGGCGGGTCCAGCGCGTCCGCAAGGCCCTCGAGCCGCCGGACGGCGCGCGGGACGACATCGAACTGCTGTCGGAGCTGGCCCGCCGGCTCGGCCACGACTGGCACTACACCGGCGGCGAAGAGGTCTGGGACGAGCTGCGGTCGCTGTCGCCGATGCACGCCGGGATGTCGTACGCGCGCCTGGAAGAGCTCGGCGGCATTCAATGGCCGTGCTACGCCGAGGACACCCTCGAGCCGACGTTCCTGCACGCCCGGCTGTGGGCCGGGGACCCGGCCGAACGCGGCCGGCCGGCGCCGTTCACGGTCATCGAGCACAGCCCGCCGGTCGACCTGCTCACCGAGGAGTTCCCGATCCGGCTCACCACCGGCCGGCGGCTGGACTCCTACAACACCGGCGTCCAGTCCGGCGGGTTCCCGTCCCCGCTGCGGCAGGGGGAGACCCTCGACCTCTGCCCCGAGGACGCCCGAGCGCTCGGCGTCGAGCCGGACGAGCTGGTCCGGATTTCGTCCCGGCGCGGCGAGATCGTCGCGCCCGTACGGCTGGACAAGGGGCTGAAGCCGGGGCTGGCGTTCATGACCTTCCACTTCCCGGACGAGGTCGACGTCAACGTCATCACCATCGAGGCGACCTGCCCGATCGCCGGGACCGCGGAGTACAAGGCGGCCGCCATCCGCGTCGCCAAGATCCCGGCCGAGGTCTGAAGTGGACCTCAAACTGCTGGACGCGATCGCGTCGCACGAAGAACGGGCGGCGGTCGCCGGATTCGCCGGCGGCGGCCGTGACCAGCTGCTGCCCGCCCTGCACGCTGTCAACGACCGGGTCGGCTGGATCAGCCAGGGCGCGCTGAACCTCATTTGCGAGACGCTGCACGTGCCGCCCGCCGACGCGTACGGCGTCGCGAGCTTCTACTCGCTGTTCGCCCTGGAGGAGCGCCCGGAGCGGGTGGTGCACGTGTGCACCGACCTGGCCTGCCGGCTCATCGGCGCGGAGACGGTGTGCGACGTCCTCACCGAGCACGTCGGCGCCGCGGGGAAGGCACGCGGCGGGGTCACGTGGCTGCGCAGCCCGTGCCTCGGCGTCTGCGAACGAGCCCCCGCGGCGCTGACGTTCCAGGCCGGCGACCCGGCGACGACCGAGCTGCTCGCGCCGGCGACCGGCGCCTCGGCCGTCCTCGCCGCGGGCCGGGCACCGGCGGCCGCCGAGGGCGCACCGCCGGTGATCCACCAAAAGGACGGGCTGCGGCTGCTGCGCCGGGTCGGCGTCGTCGATCCGTCCAGTTTGGACGATTATCGCGCGTCCGGCGGCTACACAGCCCTGCGGAACGCCCTGCGCGTGGGGCAGGCCGCGGTGATCCGCGAGGTCAGCGATTCCGGGCTGCTCGGCCGCGGCGGGGCGGCGTTCCCGACCGGGCGCAAGTGGGCGGCCGCGGCCGCCCAGCCCGCCGCGCCGCACTACCTGGTGTGCAACGCCGACGAGAGCGAACCCGGCACGTTCAAGGACCGGGTGCTGCTCGAAGGCGACCCGTTCGCCCTCGTCGAAGCGATGACGATCGCCGCGTTCGCGATCGGTGCCCGCCAGGGGTACGTCTACCTGCGTGGCGAGTACCCGCGGGCGCTGCGGCTGTTGCGGAACGCGCTGGACGTCTGCCGCGAGCGCGGGTTCCTCGGCGTGGACGTCATGGGGCACGAGGGTTTCTCGTTCGACATCGAGATCCGGCGCGGCGCGGGTGCGTACATCTGCGGCGAGGAGACCGCGATCTTCAACTCGATCGAGGGCTTCCGCGGCGAACCCCGGACGAAGCCGCCGTTCCCGGTCGAACAGGGCCTGTTCGGCAAGCCGACCGTGGTGAACAACGTCGAGACGCTGGTCAACGTGCCGCTGATCCTCACCGAAGGCGCGGCCGCGTACCGGGCCATCGGCACGGAGGCGTCGGCCGGGCCGAAGCTGTTCTGCCTGTCCGGCAACGTCGCACGGCCCGGTGTCTACGAGGTGCCGTTCGGGGCGACGCTGCGGGAGGTGCTCGCGCTGGCCGGGGGAGTGCCCGAGGGCCGATCGCTGCGCGCGGTGCTGCTGGGCGGGGCTGCCGGCGGGTTCGTCCGGCCGGACGAACTGGATCTGCCGCTGACGTTCGAGGACGCGCGGGCGGCGAAGACGACGCTCGGCTCGGGTGTCGTCCTGGTCTTGGACGACCTGGCCGACCTCGGCGGGTTCCTGCTGCGGATCGCGGAGTTCTTCCGCGACGAGTCGTGCGGCCAGTGCGTCCCCTGCCGGATCGGGACCGTACGGCAGGAGGAGGCGATCCGGCGGGTCCTCGCGGCCGGTTCGGAGGAGCGGCCGCTGCTGCGCGAGGTGGGCGGAGTCATGCGGGACTCGTCGATCTGCGGCCTCGGCCAGACCGCGTGGAACGCCATCGAATCGGCCATCGACCGGTTGGGAGCACTGCAATGACCAGCGACGACAGACGTTTTCCCGTGGAGGAGCCATGACCACTGTGGACATCGGGATTCCCAAGCGGCTGGTCGAGTTCACTGTGGACGGACAGGCGGTTCGGGTCCCGGAGGGCTCGACGATCCTCGACGCGTGTACGGCTGCGGACAAGGACATCCCGACGCTCTGCTACGGCGACACGCTCGAACCGGCGAACGCCTGCCGCGTCTGCATGGTCGAGGTGGCGGGCTCGCGGACGCTCGTGCCGTCGTGTTCGCGCAAGGCCGAGCCGGGGATGGTGGTCCACACCGATTCCGAGCGGACCCGGACCAGCCGCAAAGTGGTGCTGGAACTCCTGGCGTCGGCCACGGACCTGTCGACCACGCCGGGCGTCGCGGAGTGGATGGCTGAGACCGGCGCTGACCCGGACCGCTTCGGCCCCGACGCGGCGACGGTCGCCCAGCCGGCCCTGGTCGACAACGAGCTCTACGTCCGGGACTACGGGAAGTGCATCCTCTGCTACAAGTGCGTCGACGCGTGCGGTGAGCAGTGGCAGAACTCGTTCGCGATCACCGTGGCCGGCCGCGGCTTCGACGCCCGGATCTCGACGGAGTTCTCGAACCCGCTGCCGGACAGCGCGTGCGTGTACTGCGGCAACTGCGTCGAGGTCTGCCCGACCGGAGCGCTGAGCTTCAAGCGCGAGTACGACAAGCGCGAAGACGGCACGTGGGACGAGTCCCGCCAGACGGCGACGTCCACGATCTGCACGTTCTGCGGGGTCGGCTGCACCCTGACGCTGCACGTCCAGGACAACGAGATCGTGAAGGTGACCTCCCCGCACGAGAGCTCGGTGACGCACGGGAACCTCTGCATCAAGGGCCGCTTCGGCTGGCAGCACGTGCAGAACCGGTAGCGGCACCCGTTCACCCGGCCCGAAGGCGCCGCGGCTCGACGAGTCGCGGCGCCTTCGTCGTCCGGGCGTTGACCCCGGCGCAGGTCAGCGGTTATTCTCGATATGCGAAAGAAAAATTCCGGATAGCGAAATTCGAGGTCGCGATGCCTGAAGAGGGGCACTCCCTGCCGTACGTCGCCAACCTGTCGATCCTGTTCAAGGAGGTTCCGCTCCTCGAGCGCGCGGCCGCCGCGCGGGAGGCCGGGTTCACCGACGTCGAGTACTGGTGGCCGTTCGACACCGCGGTCCCCGCGCGCGACGAGGTGGACGCGTTCGTGCGGAGCCTCGACGGGGTTCGCCTGCGCGGGCTGAACTTCTACGCCGGGGACATGGCGGCGGGGGAGCGCGGCCTGGTCTCGTGGATCGGCCGCGAGGCCGAGTTCGCCGACAGCCTCGTCGTCGCCCTCGGGATCGCCGAACGCACCGGCTGCCGCAGCTTCAACGCGCTCTACGGCAACCGGCTCGACGGCGAAGACCCGGCCAAGCAGGACGACCTGGCCCGCGTGCACCTGGACAAGGCCGCCGGCGCCGCCGCGCGGATCGGGGCGCAGCTGGTCCTGGAGCCCCTCTCCGGGGCCGACCGCTATCCGCTCAAGACCGCCGCGGACGCCGTGGCCGTGCTCGACGACCTCGGGCGCGAAAACGTGCGGCTGCTGGCCGACCTCTACCACCTGGCAGTCAACGGAGACGACCTGGACACCCTGGTCACGGTGCACACACCGCGGATCGGGCACGTCCAGATCGCCGACGCGCCCGGCCGCCACCAGCCCGGCACCGGCGAGCTGGACCTCGACGGGTACCTCGCGAGGCTCCAGAACGCGGGTTACGCCGGGTTCGTCGGGATCGAGTACGTCCCGGAACCCGACACCGTCACGTCGCTGAGCTGGCTGCCGAAAACCCGAAGGGGACGAGCATGAAACTGGGATTCATCGGACTGGGCGTGATGGGCGCCCCGATGGCCGCGCACCTGGTCGCGGCCGGCCACGACGTCAGCGGCTACGACGTCGCCGCGGCCGCGGGGGAGAAGCTCGAAGCCGCGGGTGGGCGGGCGGCCCGCGACGTGGCCGACGCCGTGGCCGGCGCGGACGTCGTGATCACGATGCTGCCGAACCACCCGCAGGTCGAGGAGGTGGTGCTGGCCGCCGGTGGCGTCCTCGACACCGCCGGGCCCGGGACGCTCCTGATCGACATGAGCACCATCCGGCCGGAGACGTCGATCGCGATCGCCGAAGCCGCGCGGGGCAGGAAGATCCGCGTGCTCGACGCCCCCGTCTCGGGCGGGCAGGCCGGCGCCGAACAGGCGTCGCTGTCCATCATGGTCGGTGGCTCCGAAGAAGACTTCGCGGCAGCCAAGCCGGTGCTCGACGCGGTCGGCAAGACCGTCGTGCACGTCGGGCCGCACGGTGCCGGCCAGGTCGTCAAGGCCGCGAACCAGCTCGTCGTGGGCGGGATCTACGGGCTCGTGGCGGAGGCGATCGTGCTGCTCGAAGCGTCCGGAGTGGACGCGGCCACCGGTCTCGACGTGCTCGCCGGTGGCCTCGCCGGCAGCCGGATCCTCGAGCTCAAGCGGCAGTCCATGGTGGACCGCCGGTTCGCTCCCGGCTTCCGGATCGACCTGCACCACAAGGACATGGGGATCGCGCTGGCCGCCGCCCGGCAGGCCGACGTCGCGCTCCCGCTCACCGGGCTGGTCGCCCAGCTCGTCGCCGCCGGCCGTGCCATGGGGTACGGCTCCCTGGACCACTCGGCCTTGCTGAAGGTCGTCGAACAGTTGTCGGGCCGCGTCCCGGCGGAGGTGTGACATGCCCAGAATCCCCGCGATGCAGGCGGTCGTCGACGTCCTGGAAAGCGAAGGCGTCGACACCGTCTTCGGCTGCCCCGGCGCCGCGATCCTCCCGCTGTATAACGCCCTTCAAGGCCGGGCGATCGAGCACCTGATCGTCCGGCACGAAGAGGGCGCGACACACATGGCCGACGGCTGGGCGAGGACGAACGGCAACGTCGGCGTCGCCATCGGCACGTCCGGGCCGGCCGGGACGAACATGATCACCGGGCTCTACACCGCGCACGCGGACTCGATCCCGATGATCTGCATCACCGGCCAGGCGGCGACCACCAAACTGCACCAGGAGGCCTTCCAGGCCGTCGACATCGTCGAGATCGCCAAGCCGGTGACGAAGTGGGCGGTGCAGGTCAAGGAGGCTGCGCAGCTGCCGTGGATCTTCCGCGAGGCGTTCCGGATCGCGCGTTCCGGCCGCCCGGGTCCGGTGCTCATCGACCTGCCGATCGACGTCCAGAGACAGGACATCGAGTGGGACTCCTCGATCGACTCGCCGCTGCCGGTCACGGCCGTCAAGCCCGCGCCCGCGCGGGTCGAGCGGGCCCTCGAGATGCTCCTCCAAGCCGAGCGCCCGCTGATCCTGGCCGGTGGCGGGGTGGTCCTCGGCGAGGCCGGCGAGCAGCTGCGGGCCGCGGCCGAGCGGCTGGACGTCCCGGTGCAGGTGACGCTGATGGGCAAGGGCAGCTTCCCCGAGGACCACGAGCTGTTCGCCGGAATGGCCGGCATCCAGACCTCCCAGCGCTGGGCGAACGCGGCCTTCCTCGAGGCCGACCTCGTGCTCGCGCTGGGCGCCCGGTTCGGCGACCGGCACACCGGCGAGCTGTCGGTCTACCGCGGCGAGCGGAAGTTCATCCACGTCGACATCGAGCCCACCCAGCTGGGCAAGGTGTTCGGCCCCGACCTCGGGATCGTCTCGGACACGCGGGAGTTCCTCGACGCGCTGCTGACGGCCCTGGAGAAGCGCGAGGTTCCGGAGAGGCGGGACTGGGTCGTCCGGATCGCGGAGCTGAAGGAGGCGCTGCCCCGGCGGGACGACTTCGACAGCCTGCCGATCAAGGCGCCGCGGGTGTTCAAGGAGATCAACGAAACCTTCGGCGAAGACACCTACTTCGTCACCGCGATCGGGCTCTACCAGATCTGGTCGGGCCAGTTCCAGCAGGTGCACAAGCCGCGCCACTACCAGGTGTGCGGCCAGGCCGGCCCGCTCGGCTGGGAGATCCCGGCGGCGATCGGCGTCAAGAAGGCGCGTCCCGGAGCCGAGGTCGTCGGCGTGGTCGGCGACTACTCGTTCCAGTTCCTGGTCGAGGAGCTGGCCGTGGCCGCCCAGTACGACGTCGGGTTCGTGCTGATCATGCTGAACAACGAGTACCTCGGGCTCATCCGGCAGGCCGAGACCGGCTACGACATGAACTTCGAGGTCGACATCCACTACGACTCGATCGGCACGGACAACGTGAAGATCATGGAGGCCTACGGCTGCTCCGGCACCCGCGTGCACGAGCCGGGGGAGATCCGCACGTCCCTGGAATGGGCGCGCAAGGAAGCCGAGCGGACCAGCCGCCCGGTCCTGGTCGAGATCATGATCGAGCGCGAGGGCAACGCCGCCATGGGCGCCGCCCTCGACGCCGTGAAGGAGTTCGAGCTCGCCTGACGCTCGTGAGTGGTAAGGCGGGTTCTAACCCGCCTTACCACTCACGACCCTCCTGCGTGACCACGGCCGCCGTACGAGAGCTGACCTCTTACGGCGGCCTTTTCGCGCGCCTGGCCGGGCGGTTGTCGGAAAGTACAAACCGGGGCCGTAAATTCACCCGTCTTTCAGGGATTCAGCCGTGGTCGGAGCCACACCCGAGCGTGTGTACTTCTTCACGAAGCACCCCCGAAAGGACGTCCACAGTGGAATTCCTCCGACCCGCCTCGCTGGCCGACGCGCTCGCCGCGAAGGCCGCGAACCCCGGTGCGGTCCCGATCGCCGGCGGCACGGACGTGATGGTCGAGCTCAACTTCGACCACCGCCGCCCGGAGTCGCTCCTCGACCTCGGCCGCGTCGCCGAGCTGCACGAGCACGGCACCGACGGCGGCCGGATCCGGATCGGCGCGGCCGTGCCCTACGCCCGGATCATCACCGAGCTGGGCACGCAGCTGCCCGGTCTGGCGATGGCCGCGCGGACCGTCGGCTCTCCGCAGATCCGCAACCGCGGCTCGGTGGGCGGCAACCTCGGCGCCGCCTCGCCCGCGGGGGACTCGCACCCGGCCCTGCTGGCCGCGGACGCCGACGTCGAGATCGCGTCGATCCGCGGCACCCGGGTGGTCGCGGCGAAGGACTTCTACACCGGCGTCAAGCGGAACGTCCTGAAGCCGGACGAGCTGATCACGGCGGTGCTGCTGGCCCCGGCCACCGGGCCGCAGCAGTTCAGCAAGATCGGCACCCGCAACGCCATGGTCATCGCCGTGGCCGCCTTCGGCCTGGCCCTGCACCCCTCGGAAAAGCGGGTCGGCACCGGCGTCGGCTCGGCCGCGCCGACCCCGCGCCGGGCCCTCGACGCCGAGGAGTTCCTGGCCGGCGAGCTGGACTGGGACTCGCCCCGGGCGCTGACCGACTCCGTGAAACGCCGCTTCGGCGAACTGGTCGCGTCGGCCGCCTCGCCGATCGACGACGTCCGGGGGAGTGCGGCCTACCGGCGTCACGCGTTGAGCGTGATGGCGCGGCGCACGTTGACCTGGGCCTGGAGCGAATACTGCGAAGGGAGCGCGAAGTGCGCGTGAACGTCACCGTCAACGGCGAGCGCCGCCGGGCGGACAACGTCTGGGAAGGCGAAAGCCTCCTCTACGTGCTGCGCGAGCGGCTCGGCTTGCCGGGCGCCAAGAACGCCTGCGAGCAGGGCGAATGCGGCTCGTGCACGGTCTACGTCGACGGCGTCCCGGTCTGCGCGTGCCTGGTCGCGGCCGGCCAGGCCGAGGGCCGCGAGGTCGTCACGGTCGAGGGGCTGGCCGACGGGGACGCCCTCGACCCGGTGCAGGAGGCGTTCGTCGAGCGCGGCGCCGTCCAGTGCGGCTTCTGCACGCCCGGCCTGCTGGTCGCCGCGCACGACCTGATCGAGCGCGTCCCCGACCCCAGCGACGTCGAGATCCGCGAGGCCCTCGCCGGCAACCTCTGCCGGTGCACCGGGTACGAGAAGATCCTCGACGCCGTCCGTGACGCGGCCGCGAAGAAGGCCGTCCGATGAGCGCCCCGGCCCGCTCCCCGCAGGCGCTGCACGACACGATCGCCGGCGGCATCGGCGAGAGCCCGCTGCGCCCGGACGGCACGCTCAAGGTCCGCGGCGAGTTCGCCTACTCCTCGGACCTGTGGCACGAGGACATGCTGTGGGGCGCGACCCTGCGCAGCCCGCACCCGCACGCCCGGATCGTCCGCCTCGACGTCTCCCGCGCACTCGCCCAGCCCGGCGTGCACGCGGTCCTGACCCACGAGGACGTACCGGGCGAGAACGTCTACGGCCTGAAGTACCAGGACACCCCGGCGCTGGCCGAGGACCTGGTCCGCTACCAGGGCGAGCCGATCGCGATCCTGGCCGCCGACCACCCGGAGATCGCGCGGCAGGCGCTCAAGGAGATCGTCGTCGAGTACGACGTCCTCGAGCCGATCACCGACCCGGAGCGGGCCGCACACGACGACACCCTGCCGAAGCTGCACCCGGGCGGGAACCTCGTCCGCCACCAGCGGATCGTCAAGGGCGACCCGACGGCGACCGCGGAGGTGGTCGTGTCCGGCGTGTACGAGATCGGCATGCAGGACCAGGCGTTCCTCGGCCCCGAGTCCGGGCTCGCGGTGCCGGCCGAGGACGGCGGCGTCGACCTCTACCTGGCCACCCAGTGGCTGCACGTCGACCAGCGCCAGACGGCCAAGGCCCTCGGCCTGCCCCTCGACAAGGTCCGGCTGACCCTCTCGGGGGTCGGCGGGGCGTTCGGCGGCCGCGAAGACCTGTCCATGCAGATCCACTCGTGCATGCTGGCCCTGCGCACCGGCCGCCCGGTGAAGATGAGCTACAACCGCCTGGAGTCGTTCTTCGGGCACGTCCACCGCCACCCGGCCAAGATGTACTACGAGCACGGCGCCACCCGCGACGGCAAGCTCGTCTACGTCCGCGCGAAGCTGTACTTCGACGGCGGCGCGTATGCCTCCAAGACGCCGGTCGTGGTCGGCAACGGCACCACGCTGAGCGTCGGCCCCTACGACGTCCCGAACGCGCACATCGAGGGCTGGGGCGTCTACACCAACAACCCGACCTGCGGCGCGATGCGTGGCCTCGGCGCGGTCCAGCCGACCTACGCGTACGAGTCCCAAATGGACAAGCTCGCGGCCGCTTTGGGCATGGACCCGGCGGAGCTGCGGATCCGCAACGCGCTGAGCGAAGGGTCCACGGTGGTCACCGGCCAGGTGGTCGACTTCCCGGCGCCGGTGGCGGAGCTGGTGCAGCGGGTGCGCGACCTGCCCCTCCCGCCGGAGCCCACCGGTGACCGGGACATCCGCGAGCTGCCGGGCGGCGCGTCCAACACCACCCACGGCGAAGGCGTCGTCCGCGGGGTCGGCTACGGCGTGACGATCAAGAACATCTCCTACGCCGAAGGCCTCGACGACTACTCGACCGCCCGGGTCCGCCTGGAGGTGCTCGGGGGCGAGCCGGTGGCGATGGTCCACACCGCGGCGGCCGAGGTCGGCCAGGGCCTGGTGACGCTGCAGCAGCAGATCGCCCGCACCGAGCTGGGCGTGACGCGGGTCAGCGTGCACCCGGCCGACACGAGCGTCGGCGACGCCGGCTCCAGTTCGGCGTCGCGGCAGACCTACGTCACCGGCGGTGCGGTCCGCAACGCCTGCCGCGCGGTCGCCGACGCGGTCTGCGCCCGGCTCGGTGTCTCCTCCGAGGGCATGTCCCTCACCGGCGGGAAGGTGGTCGCGGCCGACGGTGAAGTCGTCGCCGACCTGGCCGAGCTGCTCGGCGACACGGCGATCGAGGAGACCCGCGAGTTCCACCACCGCCCGACCTACCCGCTCGACCCCGAAACCGGCCAGGGCGACGCCCACGTGCAGTACGGCTTCTCGGCCCACCGCGCGGTGGTCGACGTCGACCTCGACCTCGGCCTGGTCAAGGTGGTGCAGCTCGACTGCGCCCAGGACGTCGGCAAGGCGATGAACCCCGACGCCGTCGTCGCCCAGATCCAGGGCGGCTCCGCGCAGGGCCTCGGCCTCGCCGTGATGGAGGAGATCCTGGTCGAGGACGGGAAGGTGCGGAACCCGTCGTTCACCGACTACCTCATCCCGACCATCCTCGACATGCCGCCGATGCGCGTCGACGTCCTCGAACGACCCGACCCGCACGCGCCCTACGGCGTCCGCGGCGTCGGCGAACCGCCCACGATCTCCGCGACGCCCGCGATCGCCAACGCCATCCGCGCGGCCACCGGCCTCGAGCTGCCGCGCGTCCCCATCCGCCCCGAGCACATCACCGGAGTTCGACCATGACCACATCGCTGTCCGTCGAGCAGGAATGGCTCGACCAGGCCATCCGGATCGCCACGCGCAACGTCGCGAGCGGCGGCGGCCCCTTCGGCGCGCTGATCGTGCAGGACGGCGAGGTCGTCTCGACCGGCGTCAACCGCGTCACCGCGAACCTCGACCCGACCGCGCACGCAGAGGTGGTCGCGATCCGCGCGGCCTGCCAGGAGCTGGGCACGTTCAAGCTGGACGGCTGCGTGCTCGTCTCCAGCTGCGAGCCGTGCCCGATGTGCCTGTCCTCGGCGCTGTGGGCCCGGGTGGACAAGGTCCTCTTCGCCGCCGACCGCGACGACGCGGCCAAGGCCGGCTTCGACGACCGCGCCTTCTACGAACTCTTCGACCGTCCTCGTGACACGTGGACCGTTCCCGTGACGCGACTGTCCGCAAAGGACGGTTTCGCGCCGTTCGCGGCTTGGCTCGACAAGAGCGACCGCACCGACTACTGACCCACCGCTTACTGACCCACCGCTTACTGACCCACAAGGCCAGCTGACCGGAGCACAACCGAATCGAACGTCCCGCTCGCCCAGGCACGGCGTTGTGCCTCGGCCTGGCCGAGCACACCCACCGGCAAGGGCAGGACGCATGACCCAGACCGAGATCGAAGCCCCCGCAGTACCCGAAGCACCTCCGCAACGCCGTTCGCTGCTCGAGAAGCTCTTCGAGCTGCGGGCCCGGCAGAGCACGATCGGCCGCGAAGTCCGCGGCGGCGTCACGACGTTCGTCGCGATGGCCTACATCGTGCTGTTGAACCCGCTCATCCTCGGCGCCTCCGCCGACATCACCGGCGCCCGGCTCTCGGCCGCCCAGGTGACGACGGCGACCGCGCTGGCCGCCGCGGTGATGACCGTCCTCATGGGACTGATCGGCAACGCGCCCCTCGCGCTCGCCGCCGGCCTGGGCATCAACGGCATCGTCGCCTTCCAGATGGCGCCGTCGATGACCTGGGCGCAGGCGTTCGGGCTGGTCGTGCTCGAAGGCGTGTGCATCGTGCTGATGGCGGTCAGCGGCGTCCGCGAGCGGATCATGAACGCCATCCCCAGGCCGCTCAAAATGGCGATCACCGTCGGGATCGGGCTCTACATCGCCCTGGTCGGCCTGGTCAGCGCCGGGTTCGTGACCCGGATGCCGGACGCGGCGCAGACCACGGTCCCGGTGCGCCTCGGGGCGAGCGGGCACCTGCACGGCTGGCCGATCGTCGTGTTCTGCTTCGGCCTGCTGCTGATGGTCGTGCTGATGGCCCGCAAGGTCCCGGGCGCGGTGCTGATCAGCATCGGGGTGGCGACCGTGTTCGCCGTGGTGCTGCACCAGGGGTTCGGCGTCGGCGGCTGGGGTCTCACCACCCCCGCCTTGCCCGACCACGTCGTCGCGGCACCCGACTTCGGGCTCTTCGGCCACATCGACCTGTTCGGCGGCTTCGCGTCGGCCGGGGCGCTCGCGGCCACGGTCTTCCTGTTCACGCTGGTGCTCTCCGGGTTCTTCGACGCCATGGGCACGATCACCAGCGTCTCGGACGAAGCCGGGTTGTCGAAAAACGGCAAAGTCCCGCGGATGGGCCGGATCCTGCTGGTCGACGGCGCGGGCGCGATCGCGGGCGGCGTCACGGGTTCGTCGCCGAACACGGTGTTCCTGGAATCGGCGGCCGGCGTCGGGGAGGGCGCGCGGACCGGGCTGGCGAGCGTCGTCACCGGACTGCTGTTCGCCGGGACGCTGCTGTTCACACCGCTCGCCGGGGTGGTCCCCGCCCAGGCGGCGGCGCCCGCGCTGGTGGTCATCGGCGGCATGATGGTCGCGCAGTGCCGGAACATCCCGTGGCACGACCCGGACTACACGATCCCGGTGTTCTTGACGGCCGCGCTGATCCCGTTCACCTACTCGATCACCAACGGCGTCGGCGCCGGCCTGATCGCGTTCGTGCTGATCAAGATCGGCCGCGGCAAGTGGCGCGAGGCCGGTTGGCTGCTGTCCCTGCTGGCGCTGGTGTTCGCGGTGTACTTCGCCGTCGACGGCGTCGAAGCCCTCTTCCGCTAAGGAGTTCTCGTGGCCTTGATGTTCTTCAACGGCGGCGCCATGCGCGGCGAGCCACTGCACCACCTCTTGGCGGGTTCGCCGTTCGTGACGACGGCGAAGACCGCGCCGAAGTACCGGTTCTACGCGGTCGGCGACCAGTGCCCGGCGCTGTACCCGGTGTCGCACGGCGGCGCGCCGGTCACCGGCGAGGTCTACGACGTCTCGCTGGACGCCTTGCGCGACAAGGTGCTCCCGTCCGAGCCGCACGAGCTGGAGCTGGGGGTAGTGGAGCTGGCCGACGGAAGTTCGGCGTTCGCGATGCTGCTGCGGCGGCCGTACACCTCGCACGTGGCCCTGCGCGACATCACCGAAATCGGCGACTGGCGGGCGTTCAAGGCGAGCGCGTGAAGGTCCTGGTCGCCCCGGACAAGTTCAAGGGGTCGCTGACCGCGGCCGAGGTGGCGTCGGCGGTGGCCGCGGGCCTGGCCGACGTCCACCCGGCGGCGCTGGTCCGCACCCTCCCGGTGGCCGACGGCGGCGAGGGCACGGTCGACGCAGCCGTCGCCGCCGGGTACGAGCGGGTGCGGGTCCCGGCGCGAGGGCCGACGGGGGCGCCGGTGACGGCGTCCTACGCGGTGCGCGGGGACACCGCGGTGGTCGAGCTGGCGGAGGCATCCGGCCTGCACTTGCTGCCCGGCCCACCCCAGCCGCTCACGGCGACCAGCGCGGGAACCGGCGACGTCATCGCGGCGGCCATCCAGGCCGGCTGCCGCCGGATTGTCCTGGGCGTCGGCGGCAGCGCCTGCACCGACGGCGGCGCGGGCATGCTGACGGCGCTCGGCGCCCGCCTCCTCGACGAGGGCGGACGCGACCTCCCACCAGGCGGTGCGGCCCTGTCCCGCCTCGCCTCACTGGAGGTGCCCCGCCTGTCCGAAGTGGACATCGAACTGGCGAGCGACGTGGACAACCCCCTGTACGGACCGCGCGGCGCCGCGGCGGTGTACGGCCCGCAGAAGGGCGCATCCCCCGCCGACGTCGCAGCCCTGGACGCGGCGCTGCGGCACTGGGCATCGATCGCAGGTCCGGAGTTCGCATCCCACCCGGGTGCCGGAGCGGCCGGGGGAGTGGGCTATGCGGCAATGGCCCTGCTGGGAGCCCGCATGCGGCCCGGCATCGAGCTGCTCCTCGACCTCCTCGGCTTCGACGCGGCCCTGGCCGGCACCGCACTGGTGATCACGGGCGAGGGATCGCTGGACAACCAGACGCTCTCCGGCAAGGCCCCGGCGGGAGTGGCCCGGGCCGCGGCAGCCCGGGGCATCCCCTGCATCGCGGTATCCGGCCGCTGCCGGCTGTCTGCGGTCCAGCTCGGGAACGCGGGCATCTCGGCCGCGTACGCGCTGACGGACCTGGAGCCGGACCCGGCACGCTGCATGGCGGAGGCGGCACCGCTGTTGCGTCGTCTCGCCCACCGAGTGGCGCTCGACCACTGCCCGCCACCCGGAGCGAACAACTGATACCCAAGATTTGTTACCATCGTAACCATGGCAACGAAGACGGCGCTGGACACCCGCATCCGCATCCTCGAAGCGGCGGCGGCCCTCCTGGCGGCGGAGGGCCGCGACGGTCTGTCAACCCGAGCGGTCAGCGCGGCGGCGGGCGTCCAGCCCCCAGCGTTGTACCGGTTGTTCGGAGACAAGGACGGCCTGCTCGACGCGGTCGCGGCGTACGGCTTCGACGAGTACTCGAAGAGCAAGCGCGCAATGGGCTCAACGGGCGACCCGGTGGAGGACCTCCGCCGAGGCTGGGACTTGCACCAGGAATTCGGGCTGTCCCGCCCGGAGTTCTACGTGCTGATGTACGGAGACGCCCGCCCGGGCCGCACATCGCCGGCCGCCCGCGAAGCGGAGGCGATGTTGCGAGCCATCATCGAGAGGGTAGCGGCGGCGGGCCGCCTCCGGGTGAGTGTCGAGCGAGCGGCAAGGTTGACGCACGCGGCGGGGATGGGCGTCGTCCTGACCCAGATAGCAACACCAGAGGACCAGCGCGACCCCGACCTGTCGGAAACGGCCCGCGAGACGGTGCTATCCCGCATCCTGACCGGAACACCAGAGCCACAGGGCTCAGACCTACCGGAGCGAGCAATCGCCCTACGAGCAGGCCTCGAAGGCACAACGGCCCTGACCAAGGCAGAGCGCACCCTCCTGGCAGAGTGGCTGGACCGCATAGCGGACGCGTAGGCAACCCCCAGGCCTGAACCAGCCCCCGCCCCAGCAAAACTCGCCCCTCCGACGCACCTCACCCCCCTCGGAACCCAGGCCCCCCGCAACCCCGATCCGAAGGCCGTAGTCACAATCCGGCTTCGGGGTTGCGAAGAGCGGCAGCCTCGGCCCGCAGACATCAGCGGCGGCGACCAGCAACCGCAAGAGCACTCAACAGAATCGATCCAGTCCGATCAGACATTGCCCCCACCTCAAAACCAGCCCAATATGTTGCCGCCCACAACATATTAACCCGACAGAGCCGTCAAAGGGGCCCGATGATCAGCTGGAAAGCACTCCTGGCCGCCACCGGAACAGCAATCCTCCTAGCCGGAGCCCTCCCCACCCCAGCCCAGGCGACGGGCACCGCAACAGACTGCTGCGGCAGCGGAGCCTCCTGGTCAACGGGCAACAAATCCGCCCTGGGCACCGCCACAAGCCCGAACAGCCCAGTCTGGTTCACCGTCGCCGACGGCATAACATCCGAAGTCTTCTACCCCCGAGCCGACATCCCCAACACCCAGGACCGCCAGTTCGTCGTCACCGACGGTGCAACATTCGTAGACCTGGAGCGCGACGCCACCGACCACGTCGTGACCATGCCCGACGAGAAGGCCCTCCAGTACACGATCACGAACACGGCCAAGAGCGGCAAGTACCGCATCACGACGGACTACATCACCGACCCGGCCCGCGCAACGCTCCTCACGAACACCCGCTTCCAGTCCCTCGACGGCGGCAGCTACCGCCTCTACCTGCTGGCCAACCCGTCAATGGCGGGCGGCGGAGCGAACGACAACGCCTGGTGGGACTCGTCCGGTGCCCTCATGGCCGCCGGAACCGAGACGCTCTTCGGCGGTACAGCAACGACGGTCGTCTCCGCCCTCCGCGTCTCGACCGGCTTCACCGCACACGACAACGGCTACAGCGGCGCGGCCAGCGACTGCCTGGTCGACCTGCGCGCCGACAAAACCTTGAACAACCAGTTCGACACGATCTCCGGCACCGGCAACGTCGTCCAGTGTGGACAGATCCCGGTAGGCACCGACACGACCTTCACCGTCGCACAAGGCTACGGCGACACGGCGGCGGCCGCCACGTCCACCGCGAGTGCCTCGCTGAGCACCGGCTTCACGGCCGTGGCCAGTTCCTACCGCAGCGGCTGGAACTCCTACGTGAACTCCCTCAAGCCCGCCCCGGCCAGCGTCTCCGGAGACACGCAACGGCGTCGCGCCTACTACGTCGCGGCCATGGCCCTGAAGACCGCCGAAGACAAACAGCACCCGGGTGCGAGCGTCGCGGGGCTCGCCACCCCCTGGGGCAACTTCACGAACGGCGACCAGCTCAACGACGGCTACCACCGCGTCTGGGGCCGTGACCTCTACCAGCAGGCCACCGGGCTCCTGGCCGCGGGCGACGCCGCGCAGGCCAAGCGGATGGCCCAGTTCCTCTGGAACGCGCAGTGGATCGGCAGCCCCACGGCCGGCGACGGCACGACGTACCCGGCAGGGTCTTTTCCGCGCTACAGCCCGGTCTCCGGCGTTGCGGGGGCGAGCGCCCAGCAGCTCGGCTGCTGCGAACAGCTGGACCAGGACGCCGACGCGATCCTGCTGGCCTGGCTGACCGGCCTCACCGACGCCCCGACCTACGCCAAGGTCAAGACGACCGCGAACCACATCGTCTCCACCGGCCCGGACACCACCGAGCGGTGGGAGGAGCAGTACGGCAAGTCGCCGTCCTCGGTGGCCGCGGAGATCGCCGGGCTGATCGCGGCCGGGGCCATCGCGCGGGCGAACGGTGACACGGCGAGCGCGTCGACGTGGGAGTCCACCGCGGACTCGTGGCGGAACTCCCTGGCCGGCTGGACCGTCACGACGTCCGGCTACTGGGGTGGCCACACCTACTACGAGCGCCTCGACCGCGCCGGCAACCCGAACGACACCGCGACCATCTGCTTCGACGAAGGCTGCTTCTACGAACACGACGTCACCGACTTCGGCTTCCTCGACCTGGTGCGGCTCGGCATCCGCCCGGCCGGGGACGCGACGATCGCGAACTCGGTGGCGCCGACGGCCGCCGCCTCGGACGGCAACTCGGCGATGCAGGTGACACTGCCGAACGGCGACGTCTACTTCCACCGCTACCCGCACGACAACTACGGCGAGAGCACGGCGAACTGCGGGGGCTGGCCGGCCGGCGGCGCCCAGCGGTTCGGGCGGCTGTGGCCGGTGCTGTCGGGGGAGCGCGGGCAGTACGAACTCGCCAACGGCCGCTCGGCCGCCGTGTACCTGAAGTCGATGGCGGACTCGGCCAACGGCGGCTACTTCGTGCCCGAGCAGGTCTGGGACCGCGCGGACGTCGCCTGCTTCGGCCTCGGCCGGCCGACCGGCAGCGCGGGCCCGCTGATGTGGGCCGAGGGCCAGTACCTGCGGCTGGCACAAAGCATGGACGCGGGCCACAACCTCGACACGCCCTCGATCGTCAAAACCCGCTACGGCACCTGACCCGCCCCTCGCCGTGTCGTCCCTCCAGACACGCGTGTCGTCCGTTCAAGCACGCGTGTCGTCCGTTCCGTCACCGCACCAGGCGGACGGTCTTCGCCGCGGGGGCGAAGGTCGCCGTCTGGCCGCGGGTGAGGGCGACCGTGTCGGCTTCGAGCCCGTCGCCGAACGCGACCAGGCGGTCGGATTCGACCTCGACCGTCAACGGCGCCTGCGTCAAGTCGCCTTCGGTGCAGGTGGTCCCGGTCGACGGCGACGGCCACGCCTCCCGCACGAACCAGACCAGCCGGGCCTCCCCGGGGGCCGGCAGGGGCAGCCCGCTGCGGCGTTCCCGCCACACCGAGCCGCACCAGCCGGTCGCCCCGGTGCCCGTCCCGACCAGGATGCCCGACGACGCCTGGCGTTCCGCCCGCCCGCCACCGACCCCCAGCCGGTAGCGGGCGGTCTGGTGCCCGGCGTGCCCGAGGTAGATCTCGTTGAGGGCGAGCAGCCGCTGGCCGTCGTCCGCGGTGAGCTCGGCCATCGTCCGGTGTTCGACGTCGTTCGCCGACCGCACCAGGTCCGCGACCGCCTCGACCGGGTGCTTGACCAGGACACCGGGCTCGCCGGGCGCGACGCCGATCACCGGCTGGCCGTCGAGGTACTTGGCCACGTTGGCGATCAGGCCGTCCTGCCCGACCACCACGACGACGTCCTCCGGGGTGAACAGGAACCGGTCGAGGTCCGCGCGTTCGACCTCGCCGCGGCGCCAGTCCAGCGGGATGGCCGCCGACGCCGCGGCGAGGGCGGCGCGCACGGCCGCATCCGCCGCGGTGACCTCGGACAGGTCGCGGCCGCGGGTGCGCAGGAAGAACTCGGCCTGGCCGCGGGTGCCGTGGCGGGCGACGAGCTCGGCCAGCTCGGTGCGGCGGTGGACGAGCACGACCCGCGGGGCGAGGCTCACGAGCGGACCCCCAGCTTCGTCAGCAGGGGCGTGAGCAGGTCCGGGGTGAGCACCAAGCTGTCGATCCGCGGCAGGTTCCCGGCCAGTTCCTTCAACGCCAGCCCGGTCAGCACGCCCTCGGGCAGGTCGCGGTACGCCGCCAGCCGGGCCGCCTCGCCCGCCGCTTCCGCCTCGCCGAGCGCCCGCTTGCCGTCGGCCTTGACCTGCGTGAGCCGCTGTTCGCGCGAAGCCTGCGCCTCCGTCTCGATCCGGTTCGCCGCCGAGGCTTCTTCGGCCTGGCGCCGGGCGTTCGCGCCGCGCTGGGCGAGCAGCTGCTCCTCCCGGCGGGCCAGCTCGATCTGGCTCTGCAGCTCGTTTTCGCTGATCGCGCGTTCGCGTTCGACGGCGAGCGCGCGCCGCTCGAAGGTCGCGCGGTCGGCCTCCTGCTGCACCTTCTCCCGCGCGGTCGTCTGGAGCGCCTTCTCGACCTCGGGCTCGGCCCGGATCGCGACGACGCGGACGTCGAGCACCGCCGAACCGGTCTGCGCGAGCCGGGTGTCCTCTTCGGCCAGGCCCGCGCGGATCCGGTCGCGGACCGCGCGGACGCCGTCGGCGAGGGCTTGTTCGAGCGGCGTGCGGGTCAGCACCTCGACCGCGTACTGCTGGACGTTCTCGGTGAGCAGCCCGCTGATCTGCCCCAGGGGATCACTTCGCCAGCGGCCGGTGTCCGGGTCGATGGAGAAGTCGATGCGCTGCGCGGCGAGCGCCGGGTCCTCGATCCGGAAGGTGAGGGCGAGCTGGACGGTGACGTCCTGGAAGTCGGCCGTGCGGGCGTGGAACAGCAGCGGCAGTTCGCGGTCGTCGACCGGCACTTCCGAGACCACCGCCGTCAGCGGCCGGTACCAGAACGACAGCCCGACGCCGTCGTGCGCGAGCTTGCCGCGGCGGTAGTGCCGGATGTGGACGGTGGGCGCACCGCGCAGGTGCCGGAACCCGAACCGGCGGTTGATGTCGGCCATGAAGTCCTCCTCTTATCGTCGTGGTGACGATATGGGGTGGACTCGCTAATCGTCAAGCTGACGATTAGGGTGGGTGGCATGGGTCACCCACCGTTCGCCGTCACCGTGGACCTCGTCGTGCTCACCCTGACCGGGGACGAGCTGTGCGCGCTGCTGGTGCGCCGGGGCGTGGAGCCGTACCTCGGCGAGTGGGCGCTGCCCGGCGGGTTCGTCCGGGAGGACGAGGACCTGGCGGACGCGGCCCGGCGCGAGCTGGCGGAGGAGACGGGACTGGCCCCGGGGACCGTCCACATCGAACAGCTGGCGGGCTACGGCGCACCGGACCGCGACCCGCGGATGCGGGTGGTGACCGTGGCGTACCTGGCGCTGGCGCCGGACCTGCCGGTGCCGCGCGCGGGCACGGACGCGGCGGAGGCCCGCTGGGCACCGGTGCGCGCACTCCGCACCGAGCGCTTGGCGTTCGACCACGACCGCATCCTGGCCGACGGCGTCGAGCGCGCCCGCGCGAAACTGGAGTACTCCCCGCTGGCGACGGCGTTCTGCGCGCCGGAGTTCACCGTCGCGGAGCTGCGCCGGGTGTACGAACTGGTCTGGGACACCCGGCTCGACCCCCGCAACTTCCACCGCAAGGTGACGGGAGCGGAGGGCCTCCTGAAACCGACGGGCCGAACGACCACCCGCGACGGCGGCCGCCCGGCCCGGCTTTACCGGCGGGGGCAGGCGGACGTGCTGTACCCGCCGATGTTGCGGAACTGAGCCGGGCTCGTCGAGGTGGGCCGGCCGAACCGGACGCTACCGGCCCGGCACCGCCCGGAACCACAGCGTGAACTCCGTCTTCTGCGGCACCAGCCGGTACCCCGGCAGCACCCCCGGCCCGCACGACGCCGTCCCGAGCCCGTGCTGCGCCACGTCCAGCGTCAGGTGCACCTGCTCGCCCGGCACCAGGTCGTCGGTGTGCCGGGCCGCCTCCAGCGCGGCCGCGGTCCAGCGGCGGGCCGTGAAGTCGAAGACCGGCTCGCCGTCCACCCGGATGCCCGTGCCGTCCGGGGCCGTCAGACACGCCCAGCGGACCGCCGTCCGGTTGCCGTTCTCCTGCGGGAAGACGTACGGCGTCTGGAGACCGTCGACGCTGCTGGAAAACCGGCCGATCCGCGCCGCCTGGCGGCTGTCCGGGTACGCCTCGCCCGGGCCGCCGCCGAACCACTCCGCCGAGCCGAGCGCGCCCGGGATCGCCATCGCCAGCCCGAGCCGGGGGAGCGTGCCGGGGAACTCGCCGTCCGGGGTCACCTCGACGCGCAGCCGCAGGCGGTCGCCGAACGCCGTCCACGTGTAGTCGGCGAACAGCCCGAACGGCTGGGCCGGCGGGGCGACCCGGGTGCGCACCACCAGTTCCTCGCCGTCGGCGTCGACCGTGATCACCCGGTGCTGCATCCGGTGCAGCCCGGCTTCACGCCACTGGTCGGCGACCGGCCGCCCGGCGAACGCGCCGCGGTCGTTGTCGGTCGTCGCGCGCCACACGTCGAGCCGCGGCCCGGCCACGACGTGCCCGCCGAGGGCCGCCAAGCCGCCCGTCACCGGGTCGAACTCGCCGGCGCCCAGCACCAGCCGTCCGCCGGTGCGGAACACCGGCCCGCGCGAGGGGAGCGGCGCCGCCGCGGGGGCCGCCGACACCGCCAGCTGCCCCCAGCCGACCACGTGCCCGGCCGGCGCCCACGCCGTCGCCGACGTCAGCGACGCCGACACGGTCAACCACGACTCGCCGCTCGTCGCGGGCAGCCCGGGCAGCGGGACCGAAGCGCTCTGTCCGGATTGGACGGCCGGCACGTCGAGGACGCCTTGGGCGACCACGGTTCCTTCGTCCTCCAGCGTCCAGGTGAACGTGAGGTGCCCGGTGCCGACGAAGTCGTAGTGGTTGCGCACCCGGATCCCGGTCGCGTCCGCTTCGATCCGGACCGGCTCGACGACCTTCGCGAACTCGGCCAGCCCCGGTGACGGCGTCCGATCGGGGAAGACCAGGCCGTCGATGACGAAGTTGCCGTCGTGGATCGGCTCGCCGAAGTCCCCGCCGTAGGCGAAGTGCCCCTCGGCGGCGAGCCCGTGGTCGATCCACTCCCAGAGGAAGCCGCCCTGGCAGTTCGGGTACCGCTCGAACAGCTCGCGGTACTCGAGCAGGCCGCCCGGGCCGTTGCCCATCGCGTGCCCGTATTCGCACTGCAGGAACGGCAGGTCCCGGCGACGCCCGTTGGCGTCTTCCCGGCGGCCGATCCGCTCGACGTCCTCGTGCGTGGCGTACATCCGGCTGTGCACGTCGACGTAGGCGCAGTCGTGGTCGCCTTCGTAGTGCACCGGCCGCGTCGGGTCGCGGTGGCGCACCCATTCGGCCATCCGCGCGAGGTTCTCGCCGGTGTGGCTTTCGTTGCCCAGCGACCAGAGGATCACGCTGGGCCGGTTCTTGTCCCGCTCCACCGTGCGCCGCATCCGGTCGAGGTACGCCTCGGCCCAGCTCGGGTCGGCGCTGGGGTTGCCCGCCCAGCCCAGCGGCTCGAAGCCGTGGGTCTCCAGGTCGCACTCGTCGATCACCCAGAGGCCATAGGTGTCGCACAGCTCGAGGAACGCCGGGTCGGGCGGGTAGTGGCTGGTCCGGACCGCGTTGACGTTGTGCCGCTTCATCAGCAGCACGTCGGCCAGCGCCGTCTCCGGCGACACGACGCGCCCGGTGCGCGGGTCGTGCTCGTGGCGGTTCACCCCGCGCAGCATCAGCGGGCGGCCGTTGACCTTGAGCTGCCCGTCCTCGATGTGCACGGTCCGGAACCCGATCCGCACCGGCACCCGCTCGGCCGCGGTGGCCAGCGTGCCCTCGTACAGCCGCGGGGTCTCGGCGCTCCACGGCTCGACCGGCAGCTCCAGCGCGTCCCCCGCCGGGTGCCCGGAGACGCCCAGCTCGGGGATGTCCAGCATGACGTCCGGGCCGGTTTCGACCCGGACCGTGCCCAGGCCGGTGGTGTGGTCGTAGTCCGCGCGGACCCAGTAGTCGCCGATGCCGCCGGCCGGCCGGGCGATCAGGGTGACGGCGCGGAAGATGCCGGAGAGCCACCACATGTCCTGGTCTTCGAGGTAGCTGCCCGCCGACCACTGGTGCACGCGCACCACGAGGACGTTCCCGGCCGGCCGCAGCAGCGGCCCGACCTCGAACTCCGACGGCAGCCTGCTGCCCTGCGTGACGCCGAGCTCGGTGCCGTTGAGCCAGATCCGGCCGCACGAGTCGATGCCGTCGAAGCGCAGCACCGCGGCCCCGGCGGGCCAGCCGGCGGGCAGGTCGAACCGCAGCCGGTGGTCGCCGGTCGGGTTGTCCGACGGCACGTGCGGCGGGTCGACCGGGAACGGGTAGGGCACGTTCGTGTAGGCCGGGCGGCCGTGGCCGTGCAGCTGCCACAGCGACGGCACCGGCAGCTCGTCCCACGCCGAGTCGTCGAAGTCCCCGGCTTCGATCCCCGCCGGCGCGGCCGCGAGGCTCGGCGACAGCCGGAACCGCCACGTGCCGTTCAGCGACAGCGCGGGCGCGTCGGAGGTGAAGGCCGCGCGCGGCGGAAGCGAACCGCGGCCGGGGCCGGGGTCTTCGAGGTACGACATGGGGTCCTTTCCGCGTCCGGCAGGCGCCCGAGAACGTTCCCGTGAACGTTCACGGACCGCATCGAAGTGTGCTTCGGGGTGGGACCGGGTGTCAAGGGATCAGGCGGATTCGCGCAGGTGGAGGCGGGCGTGGACGACCAGCTCGGCGGGTGCCAGCGGCGTCGCGCCGGTGACCAGGCGGGCCGCCTGCTCGACGGCCAGCGCGCCGACCGCGCGCGTGTCGATGGCGACGCTGGAGAGCTCCGGTTCGACCAGGGTGCCGAGGGCGAGCCCGTCGAACCCGATCACGGCGAGGTCGGCGGGCACGCGCAGGCCGAACCGGCGGGCCTCGCGCAGGGCGCCGATGGCCATCACGTCGTTGAAGGCGAACAGCGCGGTGACGTCGGGATGGGTGGCGAGCAGGCCGGCGAGCGCGGCGCCGCCGCCGTCGACGGTCTGGGCGCCGGCGGCGATCCAGCCCGGACGCACCGAGATCCCGCACCCGGCGGCGGCGCGCAGGAACCACTGGCGGCGGACGCTCGGGGCCGGGTTGCCGTCGAGCATGCCGATCCGCCGGTGCCCGCGCGAGACGAGGTGGGCGACGGCCTCGCGGACGCCGTCCTCCCCGTCGATCCCGATGCCGCTGAACCGCGGCGTGTGCGGCTCGCGGCCGATCAGGACGACCGGGATCCCGGCGGTGAGGCGGTCGAGGTCCTCGTCGGACCGGCCGAAGTACCCGGTGACCGCGTCGACCTGGGTGCCGATCACCCGCAGCGTGGCCAGTTCCTGCTCGGGGTCGTCGGCGGTGTCGTGGACGACGACGTGCCAGCCCCGGGCCCGGGCCGCCTCCAGCGCGCCGGAGGCGACCTCGGTGAAGAAGGGGTTGAGCAGGTCCGGCACGACGAGGCCGATCGTGGTGGTGTCCGGCCGGACCAGGCCGCGGGCGAAGCGGCTGGGGCGGTACCCGAGCTCGCGGACGGCGTCGAGGACGCGCTGCTTGGTCGAGCCGTCGATCTCGCCCTTGTCGTTCAGCGCCCGCGACACCGTCTGCCGGGAAACCCCGGCCGAGCGGGCGACGTCGTGGATCGTCACCCGCCGGGGTTCCGTGCTGCTCGAAGACACCCGTCGAGTATGCCCGCCCACGGCCCGGCCGCTACCCCAGCGGGGTGCGTTCGCGGCGCTTCACGAAGCGCCAGCCCACCGCCAGGACCACCGCGAGCACCGGGATCGAACAAAACGCGATCTTCTCGGCGCCGTCCGAAAAGCCCATCAGCACCACGACCAGGGCCAGGAACGCGAGCGTCGCCCAGCCGCTGTAGGGCGCCCACGGCATCCGGTACGACGGGCGCTCCAGCTCGCCCCGCAGGGCGGCCTGGCGCAGCCGCAGCTGGCAGAAGATCAGCGTCGCCCAGGTGCTGATCACGCCGAGGGACGCGATCGCGATGGCGATGTCGAACGCCTCCTTCGGCACCAGGTAGTTCAGCACCACGCCGAGCACGTACGCCACCGACGTGAAGAGGATGCCGCCGTAGGGCACCTGACGGCTGCTCATCCGGCTGACGAACGACGGCGCTTCGCCCTTTTCGGCCAGCGAACGCAGGATCCGGCCGGTCGAGTAGAGGCCGGAGTTGACGCTGGACAGCGCCGCGGTCAGCACCACCGCGTTCATCACGTCGCCGATGCCCGGGATGCCGAGCCGGCTGAACACGGTGACGAACGGGCTCTCGTCGCCGCTGTAGAACGGCCACGGCAGCAGCATCGCCAGCAGCAGCACCGAGCCGACGTAGAACACGCCGATCCGCCAGACCACGCCGTTGATCGCCTTCGGCAGCACCTTGCGCGCGTCCTTCGTTTCGCCGGCCGCGATGCCGACGACCTCGATGGCCGAGTAGGCGAAGATGACCGCCTGCAACGTCATCAGCGCGATGCCGATGCCGGCCGGGAACAGTCCACTGTGTCCGGTCAGGTTGGACACGCCGGCGGGCGTGCCGCCGATGCCGGTGCTCGTCAGGACCAGACCGACGCCGACGACGAGGAAGACGACGATGGCCAGCACTTTCACCACCGAGAACCAGAACTCCAGCTCGCCGAACACCTTGACCGACAGCAGATTCACCGCCAGCAGGACACCCAGGGCGATCAGCGCGGTGATCCACTGCGGCACGTCCGGCAGCCACTTGTGGACGTAGATGGCGACCGCGGTGATCTCGGCGATCCCGGTCATCGCCCAGTTCACCCAGTACATCCAGCCGGAGGCGAAGCCGGCCCACGGCCCGATGAACTTCCGCGCGTAGGTGACGAAGCTGCCGGAGCTGGGCTCGTGCAGGACGAGTTCGCCGAGCGCGCGCATCACGAAGTAGGCGGCCACCCCGCAGATCGCGTAGGAGAAGATCAGCGACGGGCCGACCTGGTGGAGCTTGCCGCCGGCGCCGAGGAACAGCCCGACGCCGATCGCGCCGCCGATGGCGATCATCTGCACTTGGCGGTTGCCCAGCGCTTTCGAGTAGCTTTCACCGTTTTCGGTGAGCAGCGAGGAATCCATAATTATCGGACGCTAGAGCGGTGTGCGGCGGGTCACCAAGCCGGCTAAGGAAGACTTAAGGTGTGCGAGAGATCACCGTGGGATCTGCCGGTCCGGTTTGACCCGGGGTGCGTGCCGCCCGGCCGGGCGTGCCTTCTACGCTACGGCCGTGGACCTCGCGGCGCTGCTGGACCGGATAGCCGACGACGTCGCGCCCGAGGTCGGCCGCGGCGCCGTCGCGGACTACATTCCCGCGCTGGCCAGGGTGGATCCGAGGCGGTTCGGCATGGCGGTGGCCGAAGTGGACGGTGCGGTGCACGGCGTCGGCGACTGGGAGCACCCGTTCTCCGTGCAGAGCATGTCCAAAGTGTTCACCCTCGCGCTGACGCTTTCCCGCGGCGACGGCGTGTGGGCGCGGGTGGGCCGCGAACCGTCCGGGGATCCGTTCAATTCGCTGGTGCAGCTCGAACACGAGGACGGTATTCCGCGCAACCCGTTCATCAATGCCGGCGCGCTGGTGGTGACCGACGAACTCGCCCGCCGGGGTGACGCGGTGGACGCGCTGCTCGCCTTCCTGCGGCAGGAGAGCGGCCGGGCGGAGATCGCGGTGGACCCCGAGGTCGCGGCGTCTGAGGCCGGACACGCCGACCGCAACCGCGCCCTCGCGTACTTCATGGCCTCCTACGGCAACATGCGCCACCCGGTGCCGTCGGTGCTGGACCAGTACGTCCGCCAGTGTTCGATCGCGATGAGCTGCGCCGACGTCGCCCGGTCGGCGTTGTTCCTGGCCCGCCACGGCGTCCGCAACGACGGCTCGCGGTTGCTCGAGCTGAGCGCGGCGAAGCGCATCAACGCGGTAATGCTGACGTGCGGCACGTACGACGCGGCGGGCGAGTTCGCCTACCGCGTCGGCCTGCCGGGCAAGAGCGGCGTGGGCGGCGGCATCCTCGCGATCGTCCCGGGCCGGTGCGCGGTCTGCGTGTGGAGCCCGGGACTGGACGCGCGCGGCAACTCCGTCGCCGGCGTCGCCGCCCTGGACCGGTTCACGACGCTGACCGGCTGGTCGATCTTCTGAAGTCAGCGCAGTCCGTCCTCCGGACGGGAGACGGAGGCCATTCCGTTCCGGACGGGCAGGGCCGCGGCCAGCGTGTCGAAGTACCGCTGATCCTGCCAGCGGCGCCGGTCACCGATCACGTAGAGCCGGCGCTTCGCCCGTGACACCGCGACGTTGAGCAGGTTGGGCTTGGCCGCGGCCCACCGGCGCGCGCCGTCCTTGGCCGGGTCACTGCCGAGCACGATCACGACCACGTCGGCTTCCTGCCCCTGCACGGTGTGGACCGTGCCCACCTCGACCGCGGCCGGCCCGCGGCCGGCTTTCTGCCGGACGACGCGCTGAGCACCTCGGACCACGTTCACGAACGGGCTGACCACCCGGATGGCGCCGGGTTCGATGCCGAGGGCGGCGAGCTCGTCGAGCAGCAGCCCGAGTTCGTGTCCTTCGGCCGGTACCCAATTCCCTTCGGAGCGGGTCGCCGGGACGTCGATCCACTCGTCACGGCCGAGGTAGGGAGGACGTTCGGCCGTGCCGTAGACCATGAGCTCGCCGCCGTAGGCGATGCGGTTGGAGATCTCGAACATCAGCCGGTCGCACCGGCGGTGTACGCGAAGCGGTGCACCCACCCAGGTCGATCCGTCACCGATCGGATCGGGCAGGGCGGTGCCGAACCGGTTGAGCCGGTCGGCCACCCGCTGCGCCGAAGTCGCGTCCGGCAACCATTCCTCGGCGACCCGGTAGCGCTTGAGCAGGGCTGCCTGCGCGGTGGACGGCAGCGTCACGATCGGTTCCAGCTGCTGTGGATCGCCGACGAGCACGGATCGCCGGGCCCGCCAGATACCGCCGGCCGTCTGCTGGGGCGTGGCCTGCCCCGCTTCGTCGATGAACAGCCACCCCAGCGCTTCGGGATCGAGCCGGCCGAACAACCGCGGAAGGGATGCGAAGGTCGTCGAAATGACCGGCACGACGAGAAACAGCGTCTGCCAGACCGTGCGCAACGTTTCGCCCCGGAGCTTCGGATTTCCGCTGAGCACCGCTGCGGCGGTGGTGAGGTTGTCGCGCATCGGCGCGCCCGCCCCCAGCACGAAGGCCTTGTGCAGCCGGAGCGCTTCGAGCGTGACCCGGTTGCGGGCGGCGGTGAACTCCGGGTCGGCCCAGGGCGCGCACAGCTGGAAGGCGTCGTCGCCGGCGAATGCCGCGGGATCGGGGACGTGGCCGGGCCAGCGGCTGTGCGCGGTGGCGATGAACGAGGTGACTTTGCCCAGCTCGAACCGGGCCCGATCCAGCCGGCCGGCCCCCTCACGGAGCCGCGCGTCGAGGGCCGAACCCTCCGCGGCCAGCTTGCCCAGCGCGGCCGACCACTGATCCAGCGCCTGCGCCGCGTGGTCACGCTGACGGCGGAGCCGATCGTGTTCGGCGTGCCACGCGCGTCCGGCCCGGAACAGCGTCGAGACCGAGACCCAGAACCCGGGCTTGTCCGCGCGGTGGTCCCGGTGGACCGCCGTGGCGTGCTGCAGCGCGGCCGCGGCGGCGGCGTGTCCGCGCCGCGCTTCCGCGACACGCTGACCCAAGGCCGCCTGCTGGTGCTGTACCTTCGCCAACCCCGCTTCGGCATCGCGCAGGCCGCTTTCCAGGACAGGGCGATCCATCAGGGCCCGCGCGACCTGCTCGCGTTCGGCGGCCAGGCGCGTGCTCGTCGCCTCGGCGTCGCGGAAACGCCGGACGGCCGTCGCCCAGTCGTCCACCGAGCCGGGCTCGTCGCGGGCCGCTCGCAAGATCCGCTGCATGCCCGGGATGCCCGGCTCGCCCGGGCGCGCGGGTTCCTGGCCCCACCAGAAGCGCTGGGCGAACTGGCCGCAGTTCTTGCGGTTGCCCAGCGTGGCGGCGAGCAGGCCCCACGCCGGCTTGTCGAGTACGTGCGTGGCCAGCCCGCGGAAGTAGTCGACGGCGACCGCGGCGTCTTCGGCGCCGCTGACCGCCGCGACGCCGGGAATCTCCGCCGTGACGTTCGCGGCCGCCTTGTTCCCGGAGGTGGCCACCAGGATCTCCGCGCCGGTCACGGCGGGCGAAAGGGCCCGGACGGGCGCCGAGAACCGTTCGGTGATCTTGACCCGCTCGAGCTCGTCGGAAAACGCATCAGCGGGCGCGGACAGCCCCGCGAGCGCCTGGGCACGCTGGACCAGGACGGCGGCGATCACGTCCCGCAGCAAGGTGGTCTTGCCGGTGCCGGGCGGGCCGTTGACGGCGAACAGCCCATCGGCGGGGCCGAGCTCGGCCATGATCCGGTCGACCGCGAACTGCTGGCTCAGCACCAGTGGCCGCGCCGGGTCGCCGGGCCAGCGGCCGAGTGGCAGCCGGGCGGGTTCGACCCCGGCGAGCACGGCCCGGGGTGTGGTGCGGACGTCGACCCGGTTGCCGACCGGCACCGCGCCGGCATCGGAAAGGAATCCGCGAAGGCCGGCGCCCACTTCGCCGGCCCGCACGGCCTTCGCGATCCTGGCGAGGTCGGCTCCGTGGAAGCTGTTGAGGAACGTGCTGTCACCGGCGTCGGCGGTGTCCCTCACCCGCACCTTCGTACAGTGGACGCGGATGCCGCGGGGAGCGAGCGCGTCGGTGACGCCCAGTGCCTCGGCCAGCTCCGCGGTGAACTCGTGCAGCGCATCCGCGGTGAGCTCGAAACGCGGCGTGCGGGCACCGGGAGCGACCCCCGGCTCGGCCGTCTTCTTCTTCGGGGTCAGCAGCTTCTCGGCGAAGGTTCCGGCCACCGCGCCGGCGATGCCGCCGACGAGGGGGCCGGCCAGCGAGGTGACCGCGGTGGCCGCGGCCGTGGTGACCGCCGCACCCGTCGCCTTGGCCCCGGCTCCGGCCGCTTCGCGCGCCGCGTCCTTCGCGTGTTCACCCAGGGCGTGCGCGATCTTGCCCGCCGTGGCCCCGCCGCGGGTTTCGCGGGAGGGCGGTGCGAGCCGGTCCAAGCCGTCGGCGAAGCCGCGCTCTTCGGCTTCGAACCCGCCCAGCCAGTCGGCGTCCGGACCCTCCCGGTTCAGCCGGCCCAGCGCGAAGGCGCAGGCGGAGAGGACGGCGGAGCCCTCGACCAGGAAGCCGGCGGCGTCCACCGTGAACGCGAACAGGGCCGCCTGGCCGGAACTGCGTCCGTCGGGAGGGGTGGCGTCGTGGCCGAACGCCCGCGCCAGCGTGTCGTGGATCGCCGTCAGTTCGTACAGGCCGCCGTAGACCGTGAACTGCCACGCCAGGGTCGCCGGCAGCGGACGTGCCGTGAGTGGGTGGCCTTCGGACCACGGAGTCTGCTCCCGCGGGTCGAGGTCGAACACGAGCTGGTCGGCGCCGGGGCCACCGCGCCGGTCGAGCTTGGGCGCGGTGGCCGGGCTGAGTGTTTCGACGGCACGCCAGAACTCCACCGTTTGCGCCCGATTGTCCCCCTGCATGAGCCCCCTCAGTTCTGTGGCGGGAGTCACTGTACGCCATAACCGTCACAGCGGGTCACCAACCGGGTGACGCCTGTCGGTGTGCTCAGTTCAGCGCAGGTAGTTGTAGACGCTGGCCCGCGAGATCCCGAGCAGGTCGGTCAGCGCCGCCACCGCGTTCTTCAGCTCCAGGAACCCCCGCTCCTTCAGCGACCGCGCCAAGTCCTTCTTCGCGCTCGCGGGCAGGCTGCGCGGGGTGTGGCCGCGCGCGGTGGCGTAGTCCTCGACCAGGGCGCGCAGCTCGTCCACCGTCCGGGCGCGCAGGGACTTGGCGAGCGGGGCCGGCTCGTCGGTGGCGGCCAGGCGGGTCAGGGCGTGGGCGGCCGAGCCGAGGAGGGAGACGTCGAGGTTGAGGCACAGGGCCGCGACGTACTCGCCCGCCGCATTGCGGATGCCGATCGACGTGCTCTTCGCGGGCCTGCCGTCCGGGAAGCGGTTGGGGTAGTTCTGCAGCACGTCCGGGAACGCCGGGTCGGCGATGCGGGCCAGCCCCAGCTCGGTCGCCGGGTCGCCGGCCGCGCGGCCGGACAGGCCGCCTTCGATCGCGCGCACCGCGTGGGCCGGGTCGCGCAGGTCGTGCAGCACCACCTCGCACAGGCCGGGGAACATCCGGCCGACGGCGTGGGCGATCTTCTCGGCCTCGCGCAGCAGCAGCTCGTCCTCGGTCATCCGATCAGCTCCCGCAGCTTGTCCGCCGCCTTCAGGCCGGAACCGGTGAGCACGACCACCGTGGTCTCGCCGGGCCGGATGGCACCCCGCGCGCGGAAGACGTCGATCGCCGCCGCGGCCGTCGCGCTGGTCGGCTCCGCGTAGAGGCCGAGGGAAGCCAGGCGGCGGGCCGCCGTGGCGATGGCGTCTTCGGGGATCGCCGCGGTGTCGCCGCCCGAGCGCCGGATCGCCGCGACGACTTCGGGCAGCCGGACCGGACGGCGGATCGCCGTCCCCTCGGCGACGGTCGGGGCGAACCCCGGCGGCTCCCGGTCGTGGAAGGCCGCGTCGACAGGGGAACAGTTCCGCGGCTGCGCGACGAGCAGGCGCGGGCGCCGCGCGATGGACCCCGCGGCCAGCAGCTCCCCGAACCCGAGGTCGCAGCCCAGCACGATGCTGCCCGCGCCGGCCACCGTGACGACGGCGTCCGGCGCGCGGAAGCCGAGGTCCTCCCACAGCTCGTAGGCGAGGGTCTTGGTGCCCTGCAGGAAGAACGGGTGCCAGTTGTGGCTGGCGTAGGTGGTGCGGTCGGAGCGGCGGACGGCTTCGGCGGCCGTGTCGTCGCGGGTGCCCGGCACCAGCTCGACGGCCGCGCCGTACGCGCGGGTCTGCAGCACCTTCGCCGGCGACGTCCCCGCCGGGGCCAGGACGGTGGCCGCGATCCCGGCCGCGGCGCTGTAGGCCGCCACCGACGAGCCGCCGTTGCCGGAGCTGTCCTCCAGCAGCTCGCGCACCCCGGCCCCGGCCAGCGCGGAGACCATGACGCTGGTGCCGCGGTCCTTGAAGCTGCCGGTCGGGCTGAACCACTCGAGCTTGAACCGGACCTCGGCGCCGTCCCACCGCTGCGGGACGAGCGGGGTGCAGCCTTCCCCGAGCGACACCGGGCGGAGATCGCCGGGCAGCGCGGCCCGGTAGCGCCAGAGCGAGCGGACGCCGGTGTCGACGTCTTCCGGGCGCAGACCGGGCCCGGCGGCGACGGTGAGCGGGGCGCCGTCGTCGCCACGCCAGCGCAGCGGATCCCCCGGGTAGCGCGCCCCCGACCGATCGTCGGTGTACCAGTACGCCACCGCTACCTCCTCATCTGGACGAATAGTCCAAGTCTAGACGTACTGTCTAGACCTACTCCCGAGTATGCGAAATGTCTTCAGCTTCTTCTCAGGAAAAGCTTGTAACGCGGTGGTGGAAAATTTCGATCACGCGCGCCCGGCGGCGTACCGCTGGTGGCCGCCCGAATACCGCCGGTCGTGCCCGGTGGGGCGCGGCCGCCCGCCGGCGTCCCCCGTTCGTGGTCTTGTGAGCACCGAGAATCCCGTCGCGCGACCAATCCACAATGGACGTCGTGGGTGGGGACGCGCCCGGCTGCGCATTCTTCGACGCATTGTTTCGGGCCTCCGGGAAAGGGGGATTAATGGGTGTTCGTCACCGATGGCGAGTGGCGTTGCCGAATCCGTGAACCGATCGTTTCCGCACGCCTGCTTTACCCGCGGGATAAGCGGGCGGGGTTGCGGGGACCCGGGGACCCTCCGGTCGACGTGGTCTGGATCGCGCAACCGCGCCGCCGCCACCCGGCGGCATGGCTTGCATCGTCCGGCCGCGCAAGCCGGGCGGACCACGCCGAGGAACCGGTCCGCGCAGCTCGGCGGGGGGTTGGGGGAACGTGACGGCGACGTTAAATTCTTGCGCCGCGGGCCTGGTCGATCGCGAATTTTCTGAACCTCGGCTATGAAATCGCGGTGGGTTGTTGACGGCTTGGAAGGAACCCGCTTAAGTACTCCCCGTTACCCTTCACCCTTTCGTGCGTAGCGGGAGTTCCCATGCGTCTCTCGAAAGACGACTCCGTGCCGGCCGGGCTGGTCGTCGCCGTGTCGCCGCTGCGATGGCCGTCGGCGCGCGGGGTCGCCGCCGCGGCGCGCGGGGGCGGGCTCGGCGTGCTCGACCTGACGGCCCGGCCCGCCGCCGCCACGGACGAGCTCGCGCTGCTGGGGGAATGGGGTGTCCCGGCGTTCGGGGTCCGGCTGGCGCGGCCGGTGGACCTGCCCGATGCGGTGACCACCGTGCTGCTGACCGAAGACGCCGTGGGCACGCCGCGGGACTTCCCGGGCCGGCGGGTGCTGGCCGAGGTCACCTCCCGCGCGGCGGCCGTCCGGGCCGTCGCCGCCGGAGCCGACGGCCTGATCGCGCGCGGACACGAATGCGGCGGCCGGATCGGCGAACTGAGCACTTTCGTGCTGCTGCAGGCCCTGCTCGACGACGACGGCATCGGCGTCCCGGTGTGGGCGGCGGGCGGCATCGGGCCGCACACCGCCGCGGCCGCCGTCGCCGGTGGTGCGGCCGGCGTCGTCGTCGACACCCAGCTCGCCCTGCTGCCGGAAACCGAACTGCCGTCGGCCCTGACCACCGCCGTCACCGGTCTCGACGGCTCGGAAACGACCGTCGCCGACGGCGTCCGCGTGCTGGCCCGGCGGGGGATCGAGCCTCTCGAAGCGGGCCAGGACGTCTTCCTCGCCACCCGGTTCCGGGACCGCTGGGGCACGGTGACCGCGGCGGTGCGCGGCCTGGCCGGCGCGATCGGCGCGGCCCTGCGCCTGCCGGACGCGGTGCTCGGCCCCGGCAGCGCGGGCAGCCGCGCGCTCGGCACGGCGCTGCCGGTCGCCCAGGGCCCGATGACCCGGGTCAGCGACCAGCCCGCCTTCGCGGCCGAGGTCGCCGCGGGCGGCGCGCTGCCGTTCATCGCGCTGGCCCTGTCCGGCCCGGAGCAGACCCGCGAAGTGCTGGAACGGACCCGCGCGGCCGTGGGCGACGCGCCGTGGGGCGTCGGCGTCCTCGGCTTCGCCGCCGACGACGTCAAGGCCGCGCAGCTGGCGGTCATCCGCGAACTGCGGCCCACGCACGCGATCATCGCCGGCGGCCGCCCCGCCCAGGCCGCGGCCCTCGAAGACGCCGGTATCGCCACCTTCCTCCACGTGCCGTCGCCGGGACTGCTGAAGCAGTTCCTCGAGGCGGGCGCGCGCAAGTTCGTCTTCGAAGGCTCCGAGTGCGGCGGCCACGTCGGCCCGCGGACCAGCTTCCCGTTGTGGGAGGCCCAGCTCGGCGTGCTCGCCGACTTCCTCGCGGCCACCCCGGCCGCGGCCGCGGACCTGCGGCTGCTGTTCGCCGGCGGCATCCACGACGAACGCTCGGCCGCGATGGTGGCCGCCCTCGCCGCCCCGGTGGCCGCGCGCGGGGCGGCGATCGGGGTGCTGATGGGCACCGCCTACCTCTTCACCCGCGAGGCCGTCGACGCGGGCGCCGTCCTCCCGCTGTTCCAGCGCCGGCTCCTCGAAGCCGAGCGGACCGACCTCCTCGAAACCGCGCCGGGCCACGCCACCCGCTGCGTGCGCAGCCCGTTCACCGAGGAGTACGCCGCGATCAAGGCGGACCTCGCCGAACGCGGCGTGCCGAGCCGCGACGCCTGGGAGCACCTGGAAACGCTCAACGTCGGCCGGCTCCGCCTGGCGAGCAAGGGTATCGAGCGCGTCGGTGCCGAGCTGCGGGACGTCGCCGAAGACCGCCAGCTGGCCGAAGGCATGTTCATGGCGGGCGAGGTCGCCGTGCTGCGCTCGGCCGTCACCACGATCGCCGAGCTGCACCACTCGGTGGGCGAAGGCGCGAACGCGTTCCTGCGCGCGCGGGCCGCCGCCTTCGGTGTCGCCGAGGCCGAGCCGCCCGCGCCCGAGCCGCTCGAGATCGCGATCGTCGGCATGGCCTGCATGTTCCCGCAGGCTCCCGACCTGGCCGCGTTCTGGGCGAACGTCCTGGCCGGCGCCGACGCGGTGACCGAGGTGCCCCCGCAGCGCTGGGACACCGCCCTGTACTATGACCCCGAAGGGCAAGGCGAGCGGACGCCGTCGCGCTGGGGCGGGTTCCTCCCGGAAATCGGCTTCGACCCGCTGAAGTACGGCATCCCGCCGTCGTCACTGGCCAGCATCGAGCCCGTGCAGCTGCTGGCCTTGGAGGCCGCGCACCGCGCGCTGGCCGACGCGGGCTACGCCGACCGCGCCTTCGACCGGACCCGGACGTCGGTCGTCTTCGGCGCCGAAGCCGGCAGCGACCTGTCGAACGCGATGACGCTGCGCTCGGTGCTGCCGTCCTACGTGGGCGAACTCCCGGCCGAACTGGACGAACGGCTGCCGCGGATCACCGAGGACTCCTTCCCGGGCGTGCTCGCCAACGTGATCGCCGGCCGGATCGCCAACCGGCTCGACCTGGGCGGGGCCAACTACACCGTCGACGCCGCGTGCGCCTCCTCGCTGACCGCGGTCGACGTCGCCTGCAAGGAACTGACCGCGGGCACCAGCGACCTCGTCCTCTGCGGCGGCGCCGACCTGCACAACGGTATCAACGACTACCTCCTGTTCGCTTCGGCGCACGCGCTCTCGCCGACCGGGCGGTCGGCGACGTTCGACAGCGCGGCCGACGGCATCGCGCTCGGCGAAGGCGTCGCATGCATCGCCCTCAAGCGCCTCGCCGACGCCGAACGCGACGGCGACCGGGTGTACGCCGTGATCAAGGGCGTCGGCGCGGCTTCCGACGGCCGCGCGCTCGGCCTGACCGCGCCCCGGCCCGAGGGCCAGCACACCGCGCTGACCCGCGCCTACCGCAACGCCGGCGTCTCGCCCGCGCGCGTCGGGCTCGTCGAGGCGCACGGCACCGGCACCGTCGTCGGCGACCGGACCGAGCTCGGCACGCTGACGAAGGTGTTCACCGAGGCCGGCGCCGCGCCGGGCGCGTGCACGATCGGCTCGGTGAAGTCGCAGATCGGGCACACCAAGTGCGCCGCGGGCCTGGCCGGGCTGATCAAGGCCGCGCTGGCGGTGCACACCGGCGTCAAACCGCCGACGCTGCACCTTTCGGCACCGAACCCGGCGTGGGATGCCGAGACCAGCCCGTTCGTGTTCCAGTCGGCCGCGCAGCCGTGGACCGCGCCACCGGCCGAGCGGCTCGCCGGGGTGAGCGCGTTCGGCTTCGGTGGCACCAACTTCCACGTGGTGCTGGGCGCGCACGACGGCGTGCCGCCCGCGCAGGCCGCGGACGAGTGGCCCGCCGAGCTGTTCACCTTCGCGACGGAGCCGGCGGCGCGGGAGCTGCTGGCCATGGCTTCGGAAGCCGCTTCGCCGTGGCGGCTGCGGGATTTGGCGCTGGCGGCGGCCCAGCGGGCGCACGGGCGGCCGGCGCGGCTCGCCGTCGTCGCGTCCACTGTGGACGAGCTGACCGAACTGCTGCGGCAGGCACTGGCCGGGCACGACGCACGCGGTGTGTTCCGCGCGGACGACGCGGTGGCGGGCGAGGTCGCGGTGCTGTTCCCCGGGCAGGGCAGCCAGCAGCCGGGCATGTTCGCCGAGCTGTTCGTCACCTTCCCCGAGCTGCAGCGGTACCTGCGGCTCGACCCGGCGACGGCCGAGGTCGTCTTCGGCCCGGCGGTGTTCGGGGAGACGGCGCGGCGGGACTTCGTCGATCGGGTCACCGACACGCGCGTCGCCCAGCCCGCTCTCGGGATGGCCGGGCTGGCCGCGTTCCGGCTGCTGACCCGCGCCGGCGTGCGGCCCGCGATGCTGGGCGGGCACAGCTACGGCGAGCTGACGGCGCTGGCCGCGGCCGGTGCGCTGACCCCGGATGCCCTGCTCCACGCCAGCCACGCCCGGGCCGGCGCGATCGTCGACGCGGTACCGGCGGACGACCCGGGCGCGATGGCCGCGGTTTCGGCGGGCGCCGCGGAAACCGGGAAGGTCCTCGCCGACGCGGGACTCGGCGCCGTCGTCCTGGCCAACCACAACTCGCCCCAGCAGACGGTCATCTCCGGGCCCACCGCCGACGTCGAGACCGCCGTCGGCCACCTGCGCGCCGCCGGGCTCGGCGCGAAGCGGATCCAGGTCGCGTGCGCGTTCCACAGCTCGCTGGTGGCACCGGCGGGGGAGGCGTTCGGCCGGGCGCTGGACGCGATCGGCGTCGTGCGGCCCGCGGTCCCGGTGTACGGCAACCGGACGGCCGCGCCCTACCCGGCGGACCCGGACGCGATCCGCGGCGAACTGGCCGCCCAGCTGGGCGCGCCGGTCCGGTTCGTCGAGCAGGTCGAGGCGATGTACGCGGCCGGCGCGCGGGTGTTCGTCGAGGCCGGGCCCGGGGCCGTGCTGGCGAAGCAGGTCGCCGCCATCCTCGGCGACCGGCCGCACCGGACGGTCGGGTTCGAACAGCCGGGCCGCCGCGGCCTGCCGGGCTTGCTCGGCGCGCTGGCGCAGCTGGCGGTGTCCGGGGTGACCATCGAGACGAGCTGGCTGTTCCGCGGCCGCGACGCGGTCGACGCCTTCACCGCGCCCCGTCCGAAGCGTCCGGGGTGGACGGTCGACGGCCACCTGGTCCGCACGGCGGACGGCACGATCCCGGCCGGCGCCCTCCGCCCGGCGGAACGGGTCTCGTTCGGCGTGGCGGCCGCGGCCCCGCAGGCGGCCACGTCGGAGGCGATGGTCGCCGACTTCCTGCGCACGAGCCGCGAGATGATCGCCGCCCAGCGTGACGTGCTCCTGGGCTTCCTCGGCACCGAGGTTTCGCTGCCGGTCGCGGCCCCGATCCCGGTGCCGGTCATCGAGCCGCCCGTGGTCGTTCCGGTCGCGACGCCCAGGACGGCCTCGGTGCTGGAGACGGTCGTCGCGGTGATCGGGGAGCGGACGGGCTATCCGGTGGAGATGATCGAGCCGGACCTCGATCTGGAAGCCGACCTGAGCGTGGACTCGATCAAGCGGGCCGAGATCGCGGGCGAGCTGGCGTCCCGCTTGGGGCTCGCCGGCGGGGACGTGGAGGAGTTCGCGAAGGCCCGCACGGCCGCGGCGATCGCCGGGCTGATCGGCGATGAACGTCCCCCTGCGGAGCCGGAAGCGGCTTCGGTGCTGGAGACCGTGGTCGCGGTGATCGGGGAGCGGACGGGCTATCCGGTGGAGATGATCGAGCCGGACCTCGATCTGGAGGCCGACCTGAGCGTGGACTCGATCAAGCGGGCCGAGATCGCCGGCGAACTGGCCACCCGCCTGAACCTCGACACCGGAGGCGACGTCGAGGAGCTGGCCAAGGCCCGAACCGCCGCAGCGATCGCCGAGCTGATCGACGGCACGGCACCGGCCGAATCCGCGCCGCGCGACTCGGCCGAACCGCAGTCCCCGGCCGAGCCCGCCCCGCTCGTCATCGCACCGAAACGCCTGGTCATGGCCGAGACCGAGCTCGCGTCGGCGGGAGCTCCCGAGGTTGCCGGGCGGAAGTTCCTCCTGCTCGGCGGGGGTCCGCTCGCCGAGGCCGTCCGGACCCACCTCACCGGGCTGGGCGCGACCGCCGAGGTCGCCGACGAGGTGCGGGCCGGGTTCGACGGGGTCCTGTTCCTTCCCGGCGACGCGCCGGCGCTGCCCGCCGCCTTCCCGCGGTACCAGGCCGCCCTGGCCACGGAGCCCGCCTGGCTGCTGACCGCCGGGCCCGGCGAAGGTCTGCGCGGCTTCCACCGCAGCCTCGCCCGCGAGTATCCGGACACCCGTACCCGCGTGGTGGAGCTGTCCCCGGCCGAAACGCCCGAGGAACAGGCCGCGGCCTTCGTGCAAGAGCTGTCCACAATAGACCGCGAGCCGGTCGTCGTCCGCGAAGGCCCGGACCGCCGGGGCTTCCGGATGACCGAACAGGACCTCGGCCCGCTCGGCAGCAGCGGCGCGGGCCCGGCGGGCGACGGCGCCGCCGAAGCCGCCGCGATCGGGCTGGACCGCGACTCGGTCGTCCTGCTCGTCGGGGGCGCCAAAGGCATCACCGCCCGGTTCGCCGCGACCCTCGCCGCAACCGCCCGCTGCCGGATCGAACTGCTCGGGCGGACGCCGGTCCCGGCGGCGGAAGACGAACACCCCCAGGCCAAGACCACCGAGGACCTCCGCGCCGCGCTCATCGCCGCCGGGCTGAAGCGCCCCGCCGAAATCGAACGGACGGTCCGCCGGATCCGGGGCGAACGCGAAGTCCGGCAGACCCTGGCGAAGCTCGAAGCCCTCGGCAGCCCGGTGCGCTACCAGTCGGTCGACATGCTCGACGCCGAAGCCGTGCACCGCGCGGTCAAGGAGATCCACGCCGAACACGGCCGCCTCGACGGCATCGTCTACGCGGCCGGCGTGATCGAGGACAAGCTCGTCGCCGAGAAGACGCCGGAGTCGTTCGAGCGCGTGTACGGCACCAAGGTCGACGGTGCCCGCACCCTCCTGGAGGCGACCGCCGACCTGCCCGACGAGCCGGCGTTCGTGGTCCTGTTCGGCAGCATCGCCGCCGCCCTCGGCAACCGGGGCCAGTCCGACTACGCCGCCGCCAACGACGCCCTCGAGGCACTGGGCGACCGGTGGCCCGCCGGGCGCGCGGTGACCGTCCACTGGGGACCGTGGGCGCCGACCGGCGAGCACGACGGCATGGTGACGCCCGAGCTGATGCGCGACTACGCCCGCCGCGGCATCGCGCTGATCGATCCCGAGGAGGGCACCCTCGGCCTGCTGCGCGAGCTGGCGTGGGGCCGCGCCGGCACCGGCGCCGTCGTCCACACCGCGTCCGGGTGGTGACGGACGTGCGCGTGGCGATCGTCGGGATGTCGGTGCTGCTCCCGGGCGCCCCCGACCTGGCGAGCTACTGGCGCAACCTGGCCGGCGGCGTCGACGCGATCACCGAGGTGCCGCCCGGGAAGTGGGACCTCGCGCACTACGCGCCGGACGAGCAGCGCCGGGCCGACCGGCTCTACTGCCGGCGCGGCGGGTTCGTCGACGAACTGGCCGAAGTGGACGTCACCGGCTTCGGGATCATGCCGAACTCCGTGCCCGCCACCGAGCCCGACCAGCTGATCGCGCTGCGCGTCGCGGCCCAGGCCGTCGCGGACGCGGGTGGCCCGGACCGCCTGCCCGCCGACCGCGCGAAGGTCGGTGTCGTCCTCGGCCGCGGCGGCTACCTGACCCCCGGCCTGGTCCGGCTCGACCAGCGCGTCCGCACCGCGACCCAGCTCGTCCGGACCCTCGGCGAGCTGCTGCCGGACCTGGACCCGGACCGGCTCGACGCCGTCCGGCAGGCCTTCACCGACCAGCTGGGCCCGGAGGCGCCCGAGTCGGCGATCGGGCTGGTGCCGAACCTGGCCGCGTCGCGGCTGGCCAACCGGCTCGACCTGCGCGGTCCGGCGTACACGGTGGACGCGGCGTGCGCGTCCTCGCTGATCGCCGTCGACCACGCCGTGCGGGAGCTGGCCACCGGCCGGTGCGACGTCGTCCTCGCCGGCGGCGTGCACCACTGCCACGACATCACCTTCTGGAGCGTGTTCACCCAGCTCGGCGCGCTGTCGCCGTCCGAGCGGATCCGGCCGTTCCACCGCGACGCCGACGGCGTGCTGATCGGCGAAGGCACCGGCATCGTCGTCCTGAAGCGCCTCGCCGACGCCCAGCGCGACGGCGACCGCGTCTACGCCGTGATCACCGGCACCGGCGTCGCCTCCGACGGGCGGACCGCGAGCCTGGCCAGCCCCGACTCCGGCGGCCAGGTCCGGGCCGTCCGGCAGGCGTGGGCCGCGGCGGGCCTCGACCCGGCCGCGCCGGACTCGATCGGCCTGCTCGAGGCCCACGGCACCGCCACCCCGGCCGGCGACGCGGCGGAACTCACCACCCTCGCGGAGGTGTTCGGCAGCGCGGGCGCCGCCGTGCTGGGCTCGGTCAAGTCGATGATCGGCCACACGATGCCCGCGGCCGGTATCGCCGGGCTCGTCAAGGCCGCCTTGGCGGTCCACCACGGCGTCCTGCTGCCCACCCTGCACTGCGACGACCCGCACCCGGGTCTCGCGAGCACGCGTTTCTCCACTTTGGACACCGCCGAGCCGTGGGACGCGGCGGTGCGCCGGGCGGGGGTCAACGCGTTCGGCTTCGGCGGGATCAACGCCCACGTCGTCCTGGAACAGGCGCCGGGCCGCGCGACGCCGGTCGTGGTGCGCGAGCCGGAACGGGTGCTGCGGCTCGCCGCACCCACGCTCGACGCGCTGCGCGAGGCGTTCGACCGGCCCGGCCGGCCGGAAACCGGCGACGGGCCGGTCCGCCTCGGCGTCGTCGACCCGACGGAGAAGCGGCTCGCCCTGGCCCGGAAGGTCCTGACGCGGGGCCGGCCCTGGCGCGGCCGCAACGACGTGTGGTTCGCCGACCGCCCCCTGCTCGGCCCGGGCGGCGGCAAGATCGCGTTCCTCTTCCCCGGCCTGGAATCGGAACTCGCGCTCAACTGCGGCGATGTCGCCCGCCACTTCGGCCTGCCCTGGAAGCACGCGGACGTCGAGGTCGGCGACGTCGGCCGGCAGGGTGCCGCGGTGTTCGAGCTGGGCCGGCTGCTGCACGCGGCGCTCGGCCGGATCGGCGTCACGCCGGACGCCGTCGCCGGGCACAGCCTGGGCGAGTGGACGGCGATGGCCGTGGCCGGTGTCCACGCCGAAGAAGAGGTCGACGCCTTCCTCGCCGGGTTCGACCCGGACGCGCTCGTCGTCCCCGGGCTCGCCTTCGCCGCGATCGGCGCGCCCGCGCCACGCGTGCTCGAGGAGCTGGCCGGGCGCGCCGACGTCGTCCTCTCCCACGACAACTCCCCGAACCAGGCCATGATCTGCGGCCCGGAGGCGGCGGTCGGCGCGCTCGTGCAGCGGTTCCGGGACGCGGGCGTCGTGGCGCAGGTGCTGCCGTTCCGGTCCGGCTTCCACACCCCGATGCTGCGGCCCTACCTGGGGCCGATCCGCGAAGCGGCCGAGCGCTTCACGCTGCACCCGCCCTCCCTGCCGCTCTGGTCCGCGACCACGGTCTCCGAATACCCGGCGGCCGAGGCCGAGGTCCGGGAACTGTTCGTGCGGCACCTCCTGCGGCCGGTGCGGTTCCGCCCGCTCGTGCAGGCGATGCACGCCGCCGGGTTCCGCGCGTTCGTCCAGGTCGGCGCCGGGCAGCTCGGCTCCCTGGTCGGGGACACCCTGCACGGCGAGGAGCACCTCGTCGTGGCGGCCCACTCGGCGCAGCGCCCCGGCCTCGCGCAGCTGCGCCGGGTCGCGACCGCGCTGTGGGCCGACGGCCTCGACGTCGACCTCGCCCGGCTGCCGGGCGAGCGCGCGGCGACGCCGAAGGCGGTCAAGCTCGACCTCGGCGGCCGCCTGATCTCCCTCGACGAGCAGGTCCGCGCGCGCATCGCGCTGCCGGCCACCCGCCGGTCCACTGTGGACGACCTGGCGGCGAAGGGCCCGCTCGCCGCGGAGTTCGCCGCCCTGCTGGCCGACACCGCCGAGCTGGCGTCCACCGTGCTCGCCGGGCCGGCCCGCCGTCTCCCGGCGCCGCGGGAACTGGACACCACGCTCACGGTGTCGCTCGAGGCGATGCCGTACCTGCTCGACCACTGCTTCTTCAAACAGCCACCGCAGGCCGACCCGGGCGACCGCTGGCCGGTCGTCCCGGCCACCACGGTGATCGACCACCTGATGCGGTTCGCCGAGCAGGCCGCGCCCGGCCGCCACGCGGTCGCCGTGCACGACGTCCGGCTGAGCCAGTGGATCACCGCGGTCCCGGCGGTCACCGTGCCGGTGCGCGTCCGGCCGCAGGGTGCCGACCGGGTCCACGCGGCCATCGCCGGCTACTCACAGGCCGTCGTGGAGCTCGCGCCGGACCACCCGGCCGGTGCGCCGGCGCCGTGGCGGTTCCCGGCGTCGGCCGAGCAGGTCCCCGAGACCACCGCGGCGCAGCTCTACGACGAGCGCTGGATGTTCCACGGCCCGCGGTTCCAGGGCGTCACCGAGCTGACCGCCGTCGGCGAACGGCACATCCGCGCCGTGCTGACGACGCCGGCCGCGCCCGGCGCGCTGCTCGACAACGTCGGCCAGGTGCTCGGCTACTGGATCATGTCGCGGCTGCCCGAGCGGACCACCGTCTTCCCGGTCGCCATGCGCGAAATCCGGTTCCACGGCCCGCACCCGGCCCCCGGGGAACGCCTGGAGTGCCTGGTCCGGATCACCGGGCTGACGGACGAGTTCCTCGAAGCGGACATGCAGCTCGTCCGCCGCGGCGAAGTCTGGGCCGAGTTCACCGGCTGGCGCGACCGGCGGTTCGACAGCACCGCGCACATCCGCCAGGCCGACCGCACGCCCGAGCGCTCGACGCTGTCGCACGAGCAGCCGGGCGGCTGGGCACTGGTGCACGAGCAGTGGCCGGACCTCGCGACCCGCGAGCTGATCATGCGCAACTACCTCGCCGGCCCCGAGCGCGACGCCTACGAACGCCGTCCCCCGCGCGGGCGGCGGCAGTGGCTGCTCGGCCGGATCGCGGCCAAGGACGCGGTCCGCCAGTTCCTCTGGGCCCGCGGTGAACCCGAGATGTTCCCCGCCGAGCTGCGCATCGGCAACGACGAGGCGGGCCGGCCGTTCGCGACCGGCGCCTACGGCCGGGAGCTGCCGCCGGTGACGATTTCCGTGGCGCACCGCGCGGAAGCCGGCGTGGCGATCGCCCGCCACGGGCGCTGCGGCATCGACGTCGAAGCGGTCGTGCCGCGCGCGGAGTCCACTGTGGAGGCCGCGCTCGGCGCGGGCGAGCTGGCGTTGTTCGCGAGCCTGCCCGGCGACCCGGAGCAGTGGTTCGCCCGGTTCTGGACGGCGAAGGAGGCCGTGGCGAAGCTGCGCGGCACCGGCCTGCGCGGCGAACCCCGGGACTTCGAGGTCGTCGCGGCGGCCCCGGACGAACTGACCGTTCGCGTCGCGGGCGGCGAGTACCGCGTGTGCTGCGCCGACATCGAGAACCCCCCTGGTGCGCCGCCGCGCCGCTACGTCGTCGCCTGGACCGAAGAGACGAAGGAGAGTGCCGGATGAGCATCGAGACCACGGCCGCGAACGAGGTGACCGTGCTCGCCCAGCTCAGCGAGATGCTGCGGGAGCTGCTCGAAGAGTACGGCCTCGACGACACCGAGATCACCATGGACACGACGTTCCACGACGACCTCGAACTGGAGAGCGTCGACCTCGTGGCGTTGTCCGGGCAGCTGCGCGAGCGCTACGGCGACCGCGTCAACTTCGCCACCTTCATCGCCGAGCGCGACCTGGACGAGATCATCGCGCTGACCGTCGGCGAGCTCGTGCGGTACATCGTCGCCTCCCTGCGGGCGACGGCGTGAGCCGGATCCGCGCCGGCGAGCTGGACGTGCACGTCCAGCGGCTCACCCCGGACGAGCCGCTGGACGGCGACGCGCCGATCGTGGTCTGCGTCCACGGCCTGCTCACCGACAGCCTGGCCAGCTACTACTTCACCCTCGGCCCGGACTTCGCCGCGCGCGGGCTCGACGTGCTGATGTACGACCTGCGCGGGCACGGCCGCACGACGCGCCCGGCGTCCGGGTACCACCTCGAGCGGTTCGTCGACGACCTCGTCGCGGTGCTCGACGCGTGTGCCATCACCCGGCCGGTGCACGTCGTCGGCAACTCCTTCGGTGCTTCGGTGGCGTTCGGGCTGGCCGCCGCGCGGCCCGACCGGGTGGCCAGCGTCGTCGTGCTCGAGGGCGAACCCCCGACCGAAGAGTGGACCCGGCACATGGCCGACGGGCTCGCCGACGCCAAGACCCGGCTGGCGATCGACGAGGTGATCGGCTGGATCGCCGACAACCACGGCGCGCACACCGCCCGGCTGTCCAAGGCCGCCAACAAGATCCTGCAGACCACCACGATCGCCGAGGACATCCCGCGCAGCGCGACGATCGCGGCGGACCTGTCGCCGGTCCGCTGCCCGGTGTTCGCCATCTTCGGCGGCGACTCCGGGCTGTCCGCCCAGGTGCCGCACTTCGAGACGCACCTGGAGCGGTGCCGCTGCGTCGTACTGCCCGACCAGGGGCACTCGGTGCTGGTCGAGCGGACCGCGGAGGTCACCGAGCTGATCTTCGGGTGGGTCCGCGACACCGCGCGCACGCGGACGCGGGTGCGGTAGTGGCCCGGTTCCTCTTCGTCGTGCCGCCCCTGGTCGGGCACGTCAACCCGGCGGTCGGCGTGGCGGGCGAGCTCACCGCGCGCGGCCACGAGGTCGCCTGGGCGGGCCACGACGAACTGCTGTGGCAGCTGGCCGGCCCCGAGGCGCTCGTGTTCTCGTGCGCCGTGCCGCGGGATCTGCCGGTGCGCCCGGCCGAGCTGAAAGGCCCGGCGGCGCTGCGCTTCCTCTGGCAGGACTTCCTCGTTCCCCTGGCCGACGCGATGGCCCCCGGCGTGGCCGCGGCGCTCGAGGCCTTCGAGCCGCACGTCGTGGTGGCCGACCAGCAGGCACTGACCGGCGGCCTGCTCGCCGAAGCCGCCGGCCTGCCGTGGGTCACGTCGGCGACGACGTCGGCCGAACTCGTCGACCCCCTGGCCGCGATGCCGAAGGTCGGGGAGTGGGTCGGCTCGCTGCTCGACGGGCTGCGCGCGCGGATCGCCGGCGGCCGGGGTACGGCGGACCCGCGGTTCTCACCCCACGGCGTCCTCGCCTTCACCACCCGCGAGCTGCTCGGCCCGGCCGACCTGCCGCCGTCGGTCCGGCTCGTCGGGCCCGCCCTCGGCGCGCGGCCGTCCACGACGGACTTCCCGTGGGAGTGGCTCGACCCGCTCCGGCCGACGGTGCTGGTCTCCCTCGGCACGGCGAACACCGCCGCGGGCGCCGGATTCCTGGCCGCGACGGCCGAGGCCTTCGCCGGCTCGCCCGCGCGCGCGGTGATCGCCGACCCGGGCGGCGTGCTCGGCGAGGTCCCGCCGAACGTCCTGGTGCGGCCGCGGGTCCCGCAGCTGCCGCTGCTGTCGCGGGTCGACGCGGTGCTGTGCCACGCGGGCCACAACACGGTCTGCGAAACGCTGTGGCACGGCCTGCCGCTGGTGGTGGCCCCGATCCGGGACGACCAGCCGATCGTCGCGGCCCAGGTGGTCGCGGCGGGCGCGGGGATCCGCCTGCGGTTCGGCCGCGCGGACGCCCCCCGCATCGGGGCGGCGGTCGAGGAGGTCCTGACGGAACCGGCATACCGGCGCGCGGCCGAGGCGGTGGCGGCTTCGTTCCACGCGGCGGGCGGAAGCCCGGCGGCGGCGGGGCACCTGGAGCAGCTGGCGTTGGAGAGCTTGGCGCACCTGAGAACCTGAACCTCGGACCGCCCGTGCAGGCGTACGCGCAGAACGCCGGTGCAGTCTCTTTTCCGTCGTGCACAGCCGTTTCCGGTGGCCTTACCGCGCACCCGGACCGGTCGCGGGTCACACTGGACGCCATGGGTTTCCTGGACGGGCGGGCCGTCGTGATCACCGGTGCCGGACGCGGGCTGGGCCGGGCGTTCGCCCGGCACACGGCCGAGAACGGGGCCGCCGTCGTCGTCAACGACGTCGACGCGGAACCGGCCCACGAGACGGTGGCGGCGATCGTGGCGGACGGCGGGACCGCCGTGGCGAGCGTCGGGTCGGTGGCCGACGCCGCCTACGCCCGGTCGCTGATCAGCCGGTGCTGCACGCAGTTCGGGACGCTGGACGGGCTCGTCAACAACGCCGCGATCGGCTACCACGCGCCGCCGTGGGAGGACGACGACGCCGAGCTGGCCCGCGCACTGGTCGAGACCAACGTGCTCGGTCCGCTCCACTGTGGCACCGCGGCCGCGAAGGTCATGTGCGCCCGGGGCCGCGGGGTCATCGTCAACGTGACGTCGGGGTCGATGATCGGGCAGCGCCGGGCCGCCGCGTACTCGGCGTCGAAGGGCGCGGTGGCCTCGATGACCTACTCGTGGGCCGCGGACCTGGCCGAGCACGGCGTGCGGGTCAACGCCGTCAGCCCGATCGCCTGGACCCGGCTGATGGCCGCCGACCCGAACGGGAACCGCGACGCGCCGCCACCCGAACGGGTGGCACCGCTGGTGACCTACCTGCTCAGCGACCTCTCGGCCGGGGTCACCGGGCAGGTGCTGCGGCTCGCCGACGGGCACCTGCACGCCGTCCGGCAGCCGGCCATCATCCGGCCGGTCCGGCACCGGGAGCACTGGACGGTGGAGGAGATCGCCGCGGCCGTCGCCGGGGAGCTCGTCCTCGAATCGCCGCCGCGGGACCGCTGGACCCTTTGAGCGGCCCGGACCACCGGAACGGGTGGCTATCCACAGTGGACCTCGCGCACTAGCTTGGAGGCCGAGCGAGGAGGGCGGAGATGACGGCCACCGCGGAGGTCACAGCCGGCGCCGCGGCGCCGCCCGCCCTGAGCCGCGGCCGGGTCAACGCGGTGTTCGGCGCCGTGCTGCTCGGGATGCTGCTGGCGGCACTGGACCAGACCATCGTCGGCACGGCGCTGCCCACCATCGTCGGCGACCTCGGCGGCGCCGGGCACCTGTCCTGGGTGGTCACCTCCTACCTGCTGGCCGAGACGATCATGACCGTGGTCGCCCGAGCTGCTCGGCGACCTCTTCGGCCGCAAGCTGATGTTCCAGCTGTCGGTGGTCGTGTTCGGCATCGGCTCGTTCTGCGCCGGGTTCGCCGACAGCATGATCTGGCTGATCGTCTGGCGCGCGGTGCAGGGCCTGGGTGGCGGCGGGCTGATGGTCACCTCGACCGCGCTCATCGCCGACGTCGTCCCGCTGCGCGAGCGCGGCAAGTACCAGGGCGTGCTCGGCTCGGTGTTCGGCGTGGTCACCGTGGCGGGCCCGATGCTCGGCGGGTTCTTCGTCGACCACCTGTCGTGGCGGTGGGCGTTCTACGTCAACATCCCGCTGGTCGTGGTGGTGCTGGTGGTGGCCTCCTCGGCGATGCCGAACGCCCGCGCCGCGGTCAAGCCGGTGATCGACTACCTCGGCATCCTGCTCATCGGCCTCGCCGCGACCGGCCTGACCCTGGTCACCAGCTGGGGCGGCACGCAGTACGCGTGGGGTTCGCCGGTGATCATCGGGATGGCGCTCGGCTCGGTGGTGCTGCTCGCGGCGTTCGTCTTCGTGGAGCTGCGGGCGCAGGAGCCGATGCTGCCGATGCGGCTCTTCCGCAACCCGGTGTTCACCGTCGGCGGCATCATGAGTTTCGTCGTGGGCTTCGCGATGCTCGGCGCGCTGTCCTACCTGCCGACGTACATGCAGTACGTCCAGGGCACGTCCGCGACGACGTCCGGGGTCCGGCTGCTGCCGATGGTGCTGGCGCTGCTCGTCGCGTCGATCGCGGCGGGCAACGCGGTGAGCCGCACCGGGCGGTACAAGATCTTCCCCCTGGCCGGCGCGGCGGGCATGACAATCGGGTTGTACCTGCTGTCCCGGCTGGACACCGGCACCGGGTTCTGGGAGGCCTCGGCGTACATGGCCGTGCTGGGGCTCGGCATCGGGCTCGGCATGCAGGTGCTGACCATCGCGGTGCAGAACACCGTCGACTACGCCGACCTCGGCGTCGCGACCTCGGGCGTGACGTTCCTGCGTTCGATCGGCAGCTCGTTCGGCGCGGCGATCTTCGGCACGGTGTACGCCAACCAGCTGACACCCAGGCTGGCCGCCCTGCCGGTGCCGCCGGGGGTCGACCCGCGGGCGCTGCAGGTGCCCACGGCGTTGCACGCGCTGCCGGAGCCGGTGTCGGCCCCGGTGATCCAGGCGTACAGCGACTCCCTGCACGTCGTGTTCCTCGCGGCGGCCCCGGTCGGCCTGGTGGCGTTCGCGTTGGCGTTCTTCCTCAAGGAGGTCCCGCTGCGCGACACGGCCCGCGCGGCCGCCCCCGACCTCGGTGACGGCTTCGCGATGCCGGAGGCGCGCACCGACGACCGCGAGCTGGAGCGCGCGGTCGCCACGCTGTTCTTCCGCGAGCGCCGGAAGGTGGCCCCCGCGATCGTCGAGCGGGCCGGGGGAGACCTCGACGAGGGCGGCATCTGGTGCCTGCTGCAGGTCCACCTGCGGGAACGCCGTGGTTCGCCGGCCACGCTGCGGGCGATCGGCGACGACTTCGGCGTGCCGGCGCCGGTGCTGGAGCCGGCGTTCAACCGCCTGGAGCTGACCGGCCACCTGCGCTACACCCGCGACGGCTGGGAGCTGACGTCCGCGGGCCGCGAGGAGTTCGGAACGGTGGTCCAGGCCTGGCACGACTGGCTGGCCGACCGGCTTGGCGACTGGGGAGCGAACAACCGAGCCGAACTGGACGCGGCCATCGGCCGGGTCGCGGCCCGGCTGATGGACCAGAGCGCCGAGTCGCGCACCTCCGGCCGCCACGCCCTGGCCTGACGCTCGCCGCGCCCGGGCGGTGCGTGTGTGCGGGTCAAGCGCCTGAGGCGAGCCGTGGCGGGGTCAGCGGCGCCAGAAGTCGTGCGGGGTTCGGCCTCGCCGGAAGCCGCACGACTCGACCAGGGCCGCCGCCTCCGTGAAGCCGTGGCCGACCAGCCCGGGCTCGTGGGCGTCGCTGCCGAACGCCACGGCCTCACCACCCACCTCGAACCACCACCGCACCACCTCGCCCGGCAGCGGCACCTTCGTGTTCACCTCCAGCGCGCGGCCGCTCGCCTTCAGAGCCCGCAGCACCGTCCGGAACTCCTCCTCGAAGTCCGCCGCCACGAACGGCGGGCCCTCGCCCGGCCACGACCTCAGTGCGTAGTCGATGTGGGCGAGCACCGCGAAGTCCGCCGTGGACTCGACCAGGCCCAGCACCTCGCCCAGGTAGGCGCGCAGCAGCTCGCCCGGCGGCCGGTCCGACACGACCGTCAGCTCGCGGTGGTGCTCGCCGTCCGGAAGGGAGTGCACCGAGCCGAGGACGCGGTCGAAGGCGTGGGCCGCCAGCAGCGCGTCCGCCTGCGGGCGGTGCCAGTGCGGCTCGCTGAGCTCCACTCCGGACAGGACTCGCAGCCCCGGAAACCGCGAGCGGCACTCCTCGACGCACGCCAAGTACCCCTCGACGTCCAGCTCCGGCGGCTCCAGGACGCCGTCCGGACGCAGCCGCACCCGGAAGTGGTCCGGCAGCAACGGCCGGATCGGCTCCGGCATCAGCCACGGCGTCAGGTCCGCGTGCTCGGTGAACGCCACCGACGGCAGCCCCAGCTCGAGCGCCCGCTCGCAGGAGCCGATCATCGAGCCGGTAACCGTGTCCCAGGACCATTCGGTGTGGACGTGACCGTCCGTCGGCAGGCTCACCAGCCCACCGTAACCCGGGTTTTGGGCTACCTTCTGAGGCATGGCGCAGAAGTCGGCGGCGGTGGAGCTGGAGGTCGGCCCGCACACCGTGCGGATCTCGAACCCGGACAGGGTCTACTTCCCGGCCCGCGGCGAGACGAAGCTCGACCTGGTCAACTACTACCTCTCGGTGGGCGACGGCATCGTCAACGCCCTCCGCGAACGCCCCTGCATGCTGCACCGGTTCCCGTCCGGTGTGGCGGGGGAGAAGGTGCACCAGAAGCGCGTGCCCAACGGCGCGCCGCCGTGGCTGGAAACCGTCCGGGTGACGTTTCCGCGCTACAACCGGCACGCGGATGAACTGTGCGTCACCGAGCTCGCGCACGTCGCCTGGGCCGTGCAGATGTCCACTGTGGAGTTCCATCCGTGGAATTCACGCCGGGCGGACACCGAGAAGCCTGATGAGTGGCGGATCGATCTCGACCCGATGCCTGACTGCGGCTATGACCGGGTTCGCCGGGTTGCGCATGTGGCCCATGAGATCCTCGACGAGCTTGGTGCTGTCGGGTGGCCGAAGACTTCTGGAGGCCGTGGGCTGCACATTTATGTCCGGATTGAACCTCGTTGGGGCTTTGCTGATGTGCGCCGGGCTGCGCTGGCTTTTGCTCATGAGGTTGAACGACGGGCTCCGGATGATGTGACCACGACCTGGTGGCGGAAGGATCGGGATCCGCGGTTGCTCTTCGTCGACTACAACCAGAATGCTCGCGATCACACGATCGCCAGTGCATATTCGGTTCGTGGGAATCCTGAAGGTACGGTGTCTACGCCGATCCGGTGGACGGAGATCGATGATGCCGAGCCGGGGGACTTCACCATTGCCACGGTTCCCGCTCGGTTTGCCGAGGTGGGTGATCTTCATGCCGGGATCGATGGCGCGGTGTTCTCGCTTGAGCCGCTGCTGGAGTGGGCTGATCGGGATGGGGTTGAGGAGCCGCCTGATCCTGGGTGATGTTCTCTTTCCGGGGGTCCTGTTCGCAACCCCGAAGCCTGATTGTGACTACGGCCGGCGGTACCGCGTCAAGGCGGGAAAGCGTGCCTTGACCCGGCACCGCCGGCCGTGTACTGGCTTCGGATCGGGGTTGCAGGAGGTCTGGGTTCCGTGCGGGGGACGCCTTGCGCTGTCTGCCGTCCGCGGGCTGGTTGGAAGTGGGTCAGTTCAGGCGTTCGATGATCGTTGCGTTGGCCAGGCCGCCCGCCTCGCACATTGTCTGCAGGCCGTAGCGGCCGCCCGTCTGCTCCAGGACCGACAGCAGTGTTGTCGCCAAGCGGGCGCCGCTGCCGCCCAGGGGGTGGCCCAGCGCTATTGCGCCGCCGTTGATGTTGACCTTGGCCGGGTTCGCTCCGATCTCGCGCTGCCAGGCCAGCACCACGCTGGCGAATGCCTCGTTGACCTCGAATGCGTCGATGTCCGCCACGTCGAGCCCGGCGCGTGCCAGGACCTTGCGGGTGGCCGGGATGACGCCCGTCAGCATGAACAGCGGGTCGTCGCCGGCGACCGCGAAGCTGTGGATGCGGGCTCGGGGCTTCAGGCCCAGTGCCGCGGCCGTCTCGCTGCTGGTGATGAGCAGCGCTGCCGCGCCGTCGTTGATCGGTGAAGAGTTGCCCGCCGTGATGTGCCAGCCCAGGTCCGGGAAGCGCTGCTCCCAGACGTCGGCGCGGAACGCGGGCTTCAAGCCGGCGAGGATCTCCGGTGTGGTGCCGGGCCGGACGGTCTCGTCGGTCGTGATCTCGCGCAGCGTGCCGTCGGGGGCGGGTGCCTTCAGCGGTGCCACTTCGCCGGTGAACTTGCCGTCCGCCCACGCCTTTGCCGCGCGCTGGTGGCTTTCGGCGGAAAACTCGTCCAGCTCGGCGCGGGTGAAGCCCCACTTCGCGGCGATGAGCTCCGCGCTGATGCCCTGCGGTACCAAGCCGTCCGGGTAGCGGGCGGCGATCTGCGGGCCGAACGGGTCTCGGCCGGCCACCTGGCTGCCCATCGGCACCCGGCTCATCGACTCGACGCCGGAGGCGATCACGACGTCGTACGCGCCGGCGATGACGCCCTGTGCGGCGAAGTGGATCGCCTGCTGGCTGCTGCCGCACTGGCGGTCGACGGTCACGGCGGGCACCGACTCCGGCAGTCCGGCGGCGAGCGCGGCCCAGCGGGCGGTGTTCATGCTCTGCTCGCCGATCTGGCCGACCGCGCCGCTGATCACGTCGTCGATCCGGGCCGGGTCGAGGCCGGTGCGGTCGACGAGCGAGCGCAGGGCGTGGGCGTGCAGGTCGACCGGGTGCACCCCGGCGAGTGTGCCGTTCGGCTTGCCCTTGCCGATCGGGGTTCGTACCGCGTCGACGATCACCGCGTCCGTCATGGCGTCTGCCTCCTCGCAGATCGGGGATGCCTTCGGTATACGCCTGGTCGGTTGGGATTCACAACTCAGCTGTTCGCCACGTCACAGGAGGCTGACGTGCTAGGTTGGATTTTCAACCCCTTGGAGGTGGCATGGTCCGGCGTGGTCGCGAGTGCTCGGTCGCAGAGGCGCTGGAGGTCGTCGGCGAACGGTGGAGCCTGCTCGCGCTGCGGGAGATCATGCTGGGCGAGCGGCGGTTCAACCAGATCGCCGAGAACACCGGCGCCAGCCGCGACATCCTGGCCGCCCGGCTGCGCAAGCTCGTCGACGCCGGCGTGCTCGAGAAGGTCCAGTACGAAGCCCACCCGCCACGTCACGAGTACCACCCGACCGAAGCCGGCCGCGCGCTCCAGCCGGTCCTGCTCGGGCTGATGGCTTGGGGTGACAAGTACGTCCACCGGGGTGAGCCGCCGACGCTCTGGCGCCACGCCTGCGGTGAGGTGCTGGAACCGGCCACCGTCTGCGCCCACTGCGGTGACCCGGTGAACGCCCCGGGCACCCACGCGATCCGCCTCGGTGCCGTGCACGCCTGACCCCCGTTCCCGCAAAAGGCCTCCTCGCATCCCGCGAGGGGGCCTTTTCCGCGTCCCGCCGTTGACTTGAGACCCACGTCACTGTAACTCTTGAACGAATCGACGCAAGAACCTGACAGCACGCCGGTAAATCACGGCAGATGCCAGGAAGCACCCGGTCTCCGCCCGAGTCGTCTCCCTCCTCCCCGGATCAGAGGAACCCCATGAGAACGAAGCGGCTTCTGTCGCGCGCGGCCACCTACGCCGCCCTGTCCCTGCTCCTCGCGGCTCCCGCCGTGGCCGCGAGCGCTGCTCCGGCCGCACCCACCACCACCCAAGCCGCCGTCCAGGCCGCCGCGGCGACCTACACCGCGAGCAGCCAGCTCGCCGGCTACCCCGTTGCGAACGTCGGCGACGGCAACCAGGCCACCTACTGGGAGAGCGCGAACAACCAGTTCCCGCAGTGGGTCCAGGCCGACCTGGGTACCGCCACCAACGTCGCCCAGCTCGTGCTGAAGCTGCCCGCGAACTGGGAGGCCCGCACCGAGACACTCAGCGTGCAGGGCAGCACGAACGGCACGGGTTTCAGCGACCTGGTCCCGTCGGCGGGCTACCGCTTCGATCCCGCGACGGCCAACACCGTCACCCTGAACCTGGCCGCGAACACCCGGTACGTCCGCCTGAACGTCACGGCGAACTCCGGCTGGCCCGCCGCGCAGCTGGCGGAGTTCGAGGTGCACGGGCCCGCCGGCGGTGACACCCAGCCGCCGTCGGCGCCCGCCGACCTCGCCTACACCCAGCCGGCGAGTGGCCAGATCCGCCTCACCTGGTCGGCGTCGACCGACAACACCGGTGTCGCCGGCTACGACGTCTACGCGAACGACCAGCTGCGTGGCAGCGTCGCCGGGAACGTCCTGACCTACACCGACACCCAGCCGGACGGCACCACCGTGTCGTACTTCGTCCGCGCGAAGGACGCCGCGGGCAACCAGTCGGCGAACAGCGCCACCGTGACGCGCACCGGCACCCAGGCCGGCACGAACCTGGCGCTGGGCAAGCCGATCACGGCGTCGTCGACGGAGTGGACGTACGTGGCGGCCAACGCCAACGACGACTCCGCGGCCACGTACTGGGAAGGCGGCGGCGGGACCTACCCGAACCTGCTGACCGTCGCGCTCGGTGCGAACGCCGACCTGAACCAGGTGGTGGTGAAGCTCAACCCCGACCCGGCGTGGGGTCCGCGGACCCAGACGATCGCCGTCGAAGGCCGTGAGCAGAGCGCGTCCGCGTTCACCACCCTCGCCGCCGCGCAGACCTACAGCTTCAGCCCCGCGAGCGGCAACTCCGTGACGATCCCGCTCGGCGGCCGCGCTGCCGACGTCCGCCTGCGCGTCACCGCCAACTCCGGCGCGGGCGGCGGGCAGGCGGCGGAGTTCCAGGTCTTCGGCGTCCCCGCGCCCAACCCTGACCTGACGATCTCGGGCGTGACGTGGTCGCCGCAGAACCCCGTGGAGACCGATGCGATCACCGCGTCGGCGACCGTCCGCAACGCCGGGACGGCGGCCTCCGGCGCGACGAACGTCAACCTCTACCTGGGCACGGCCAAGGTCGGCACGGCGAACGTCGGCGCGCTCGCGGCCGGCGCGTCGGCGACGGTGTCGGCGAACCTCGGCACCCGGGACGCCGGCAGCTACCAGCTGACCGCGAAGGTCGACGAGGCCAACGCCGTCATCGAACAGAACGAGGCCAACAACTCCTACACCGCCGCCACGGCGCTCGTCGTCAGCCCGGTGCAGAGCTCCGACCTCGTCGCGGCGACGGCGTGGTCGCCGGGCAACCCCGCGGCCGGGAACACGGTCACCTTCACCACGACCCTGCGCAACCAGGGCACGATCGCGTCCGCGGGTGGCGCCCACGGCGTCACGGTGACGATCACCGATCAGAACGGGACCGTCGTCAGGACGCTGACCGGCAGCTACACCGGGGCGATCGCCGCCGGCGCCACCGCGCCGCCGGTGACGGCCGGTACCTGGACCGCGGCCAACGGCCGGTACACCGTGAAGACGGTCGTCGCGAACGACGCCAACGAGCTGCCCGTCAAGCAGGGCAACAACACCAGCACGCAGCAGCTGTTCGTCGGCCGGGGCGCGAACATGCCCTACGACATGTACGAGGCCGAAGACGGCGTCGTCGCCGGCGGTGCGGCCGTGGTCGGCCCCAACCGCACGATCGGCGACCTCGCCGGCGAGGCCTCGGGCCGCAAGGCCGTCACGCTGAACTCGACCGGCTCCTCGGTCGAGTTCACCACCCGCGCGGCGACCAACACCCTGGTCACCCGGTTCTCCATCCCGGACAGTGCGGGCGGCGGAGGCATCGACTCGACGCTGAACGTGTACGTGAACGGCACCTTCCTCAAGGCGATCGACCTGACCTCGCACTACGCGTGGCTCTACGGTGCCGAAACCGGCCCGGGCAACTCACCGGGCGCCGGGCCGCGTCACGTCTACGACGAGGCGAGCACGCTGCTCGGCACCACCGTGCCCGCCGGCAGCCGGATCAAGCTGCAGAAGGACGCGGCGAACACGACGAACTACGCGATCGACTTCGTCAGCTTGGAGCAGGCGACCGCGAAGGCGAACCCCGACCCGGCGCACTTCGCGGTGCCCACCGGGTTCACCCAGCAGGACGTCCAGAGCGCGCTCGACAAGGTCCGGCAGGACACCACCCTCACCGGGGTCTACCTGCCGGCCGGGAGCTACACCCTGTCGAGCAAGCTCAACGTCTACGGGAAGGCCGTCACGGTCACCGGCGCCGGGCCGTGGTTCACGAAGTTCTCCGCGCCTTCGGGCCAGGAGAACACCGACATCGGCATCGACGTGCAGTCGAGCGCCGACGGGTCGACGTTCAGCGGGTTCGCCGTGTTCGGGAACTACACCTCCCGCATCGACGGTCCCGGCAAGGTGTTCAACCTGACGAACGTCGCGAACCTGACGATCGACGACATCTGGGTGGAACACCAGGTGGTCATGGTCTGGGGCACCAATGTGGACGACACCACGATCAAGAACTCCCGGATCCGCGACACCTTCGCCGACGGCGTCAACCTCACCAACGGCAGCACGGGCAACCAAGTCACCAACAACGAAGCCCGGTCCACCGGTGACGACAGCTTCGCGCTGTTCGCCGCCACGGACCTCAACCCGGGCAACCAGTACGGCAACGTGTTCGAGAACCTGACCGCGCTCACCCCGTGGCGCGCGGCCGGGCTCGCGGTGTACGGCGGGTACGACAACACCTTCCGGAACCTCTACATCGCGGACACGCTGACCTATTCGGCGATCACGATCAGCTCGCTCGACTTCGGCTACCCGTTCCTCGGGTTCGGGCCGCAGCCGACGACGGTCCAGAACGCCTCCCTGGTCCGCGACGGCGGCCACTTCTGGGGCCAGCAGACGTTCCCGGCGATCTGGCTGTTCTCCGCCTCCAAGGAGTTCCGGGGGATCCGGGTGTCCGATGTGGACATCCAGAGCCCGACCTACAGCGGCATCATGTTCCAGACCAAGTACAACGGCGGTCCGGAGCACCCGGTCGAGGACACCGTGCTGACGAACGTGTCGATCACCGGCGCCCACCGCAGCGGGGACGCCTTCGACGCCAAGTCCGGGATCGGCATCTGGGCCAACGAGCTGCCGGAACCGGGCCAGGGCCCGGCCGTCGGCTCGGCGACCTTCACCGGGCTCACCCTGGCCGACAACGCCGAGGACATCCGCAACCGCACCACCACGTTCACCATCAACCGCAACTGATCAAAGCCGCGCGGGCCCGCCGGGAAGCCGTTCCCGGCGGGCCTTCGCCGTGCCAGGATGGCGCCGGAGGTGGTCGACGTGCGGATCCTGGTCACCGGCGGCACCGGACAGCTGGGCAGTGCGGTGGTGGCGCGGCTGCGGGCGGCGGGCGAGGAGGTCCGCGTGCTGAGCCGCCGGGTCGCCCCGGACGTCGTCCGCGGCGACCTGCGGACCGGCCGCGGCGTCGACAGCGCCGTCGCCGGCGTGGATGTGGTCGTGCACTGCGCCACCGACTACCTCGGGCGGGAAGCGCAGCTCGCGCGCACGCTGGTCGAGGCGGCGCGGTGGGCCGGGGGCCCGCACCTGGTGTACGTCTCGGTCGTCGGTGTCGATCGGGTCCCGCTCGGCTACTACCGGGCCAAGCACGAGACCGAGCAGCTGATCGCCGCCTCGGGCCTGCCGCACACGATCCAGCGGGCCACCCAGTTCCACGGCCTGGTCCGCACCCTGCTCGCGGGCGCGTTCCGGCTGCCGGTGGTGCCGGTGCCGCGCATCTCGTTCCAGCCGGTCGACGTCCGGGACGTCGCCCGCCGCCTCGCCGGCCAGGCCCTGGAGGACCCGGCCGGCCGGGCGCCCGACTTCGGCGGCCCGGAGATCCTCTCGGCGGCCGAGCTGGCCCAGGCGGTCGCCGAGGCGAGCGCGCGGCGCCGGCGGATCGTGCCGCTCAAGGTGCCGGGGGAGACGTTCCGGGCCTACGCCGACGGCGGCCATCTGGCTCCCGCGCACCGCGAAGGCGAGATCACGTTCCGCGAGTACCTGGCCGAGCGAGCCGATCACGGGTAATCGGTCCATCCCGAAGATTCTTGACCACCGGACCGGATAGATCATATGTTTGGCGGGCTCCGCAGCCGTTTTCCGCCCACGCCGAACGGATGACCCATGCCGGAACTGCCTCTTCCGCCGTCGCGGCGGTCCTTCCTCAAGCTCGGTGGCGCGGTCGGCGCCGGTGTTGCGCTGGGTGGCCTACGTCCCTTTGCTGCCAACGCCGATGTGGTCCGACCGGCCGGGGAAGACCTCGCCCCGCCGTCGCCGGCCGGCACCCTGTGGTACCCGGCGCCCGCGAGCGAGCCGAAAATCATCGAACAGGGCCTGCCGATCGGCAATGGTCGGATCGGTGCGCTCGTCGGGGGCGACCCGGCCGCCGACTTCCTGTACCTCGCCGACGCGTCGCTGTGGACCGGCGGCCCCAACGACGTCCTCCAGGACGACGGCCAGTTCCCCTACGAGACCGAGAAGTTCGGCACGCTCGGCCTGCTCGCGAAGCTGCGGATCGCGGTCCCGGCCCACACCGGCGTCACGGACTACCGGCGCACGCTCGACCTCGGCAACGGCCTGGTCGTGATCACCTACCGGCACCAGGGCGTGCAGTACCGCCGCGAGTACTTCGCGAGCCACCCCGACGACGTCGTGGTGGTCCGGCTCAGCGGCGGGCCCGTCACCGGGTCGGTGTCGCTGGAGCCCACCCGCGGCGAACCGGCGGCCGGTGCCGGAGCGTTCACCGGCGCGTTCGCCAACGGCTTGAAGTACGCCTGCACGGTGACGACGTCGGGCGGGCTGACCTTCAGCGGGAGCGGCGAGGTCGTCGTCGTGCTCAGCGGCGGCACGAACTACGTCCCGGACGCGGCGCGGAAGTTCCTCGACACCTCGCTCGACCCCCTGGTCCTGGCGAAGCGGAAGGCCGCCGCGGCGCTGACCGTGGGTGGCGGGGCCCTGCGGGCGACCCACGTCGCCGACTACCGGCGGCTGTACGACCGGATGAGCGTGGACCTCGGGCAGTCGCCGCCGGCGAAGCGGGCCCTGGACACGTGGTCGCGGCTGGTCGCCCGCCACGACCAGCCGGGCGTGCCCGATCCGGAGCTGGAGGCGAGCTACCTGCAGTTCGGGCGCTACCTGACGATCACCGGCTCGCGCGACGGCCTGCCGATGGGCCTGCAGGGCCTGTGGCAGAACACCAACACGCCGGACTGGATGAGCGACTACCACACCGACATCAACCTCCAGATGAACTACTGGCTGGCCGACCGCGCGGCGCTGCCCGGGAGCTTCACTGCCCTGGCCGATTACTGCCTCGCGCAGCTTCCCGTGTGGACGGACAGCACGAACCGGCTGTTCAACGACCCGAGGAACCGCTTCCGCAACACCAGCGGCAAGGTGGCCGGCTGGGCGGTCGCGTTCTCCACGAACATCTACGGCGGCTCCGGCTGGTGGTGGCACCCCGGCGGCAACGCGTGGCTGTGCAACTCGCTCTGGGACCACTACGCCTTCACCCAGGACAAGGCGTACCTCGCGCGGATCTACCCGCTGCTGAAGGGGGCGGCCGAGTTCTGGGACGCCCGGTTGATCCCGATGACGGTCGACGGCCGCGAGGTGCTCGTCGACGATCACGACTGGTCGCCCGAACACGGCCCGCAGGACGCCCGCGGGATCACCTACGCGCAGGAGATCGTCTGGGACCTGTTCGAGCACTACCGCGAGGCCACCGCGGTGCTGGGCCGGGACCGCGCGTACGGCGACCGGATCGCCGGGCTGCAGAAGAAGCTCTACCTGCCGAAGGTGAGCCCGTCGACCGGCTGGCTCGAGGAGTGGATGTCGCCGGAGAACCTCGGCGAGACCACGCACCGGCACCTGTCCCCGCTGATCGGCTTCTTCCCGGGCGACCGCATCGCGGCCGACACGGCCCCGCGCGAGCTGCTCGACGGCGTCCGGGCGTTGCTGATCGCGCGCGGGACGGACAGCTTCGGCTGGGCGACCGCGTGGCGATCGGCGTGCTGGGCGCGGCTCAAGGACGCCGATCGCGCGTACCGGCTGCTGCTCACCGTGCTTCGGCCGTCGGTGGCGAACGGCAACGGCACCGCGTCCAACTTCTTCGACATGTACAGCCAGGGCAGCTACACGATCTTCCAGATCGACGCGAACCTCGGCGCGCCCACCGCGATGCTCGAAATGCTCGTCCACTCGCGCCCGGGGGTGCTGGAGCTGCTCCCGGCGCTGCCTTCGGCGTGGGCGGCTTCGGGGCGGGTGACCGGGATCGGCGCGCGCGGCGGGTTCGAGGTGGACCTCGAATGGCGGGCCGGGAAGGTCACCCGGGCGGTGATCCGCAGCGTCGGCGGCACCCGGCTCGAGGTGCGGGCCGGGACCTGGCGGCGGACCGTCACCCTGCGGCCGGGGGCGTCGGTCACGGTCCGGCCAAGTTGAGGCGGCCCCTCCGGAAAGAGGTGTAGTGTTCAACTACTTTCTTCTGACCGGAGGTTCATCGTGAACGTCGTCCTGTGGGTCGCGGCGGGTCTGCTCGCCGCGCTGTACCTCGCCGCCGGGGGCATGAAGCTCGCGACCCCGCGCGAGAAACTGCTGGAAAACCCCAACATGGGCTGGACGGCGGACTTCTCCGAGGCGGCGGTGAAGGGCATCGGCGCGGTGGAGATCCTCGGCGCGATCGGCTTGATCCTGCCTTGGGCGCTCGACATCGCCCCGGTGCTGACGCCACTGGCCGCGACCGGGCTGGCGCTCGTCCAGGTGGGGGCGATCGTCGTGCACGCGCGCCGGAAGGAGACCAAGGCGCTGCCGATGAACGTCGTGCTGCTCCTGCTGGCGGCGTTCGTGGCGGCGGGCCGCTTCGCGGGCTAATACCCTGGAGCCCGATGGACGTCGATCTGCGCAAGCTCCGTTACTTCGTGGCGGTCGCCGAAGAACTGCACTTCGGGCGCGCCGCCGCGCGGCTGCTCATCGCGCAGCCGGTGCTTTCGCGGCAGATCCGGGCCCTGGAAGGCGAGCTGCGGGCGCAGCTGTTCCGGCGCGACAGGCGGTCGACCGAGTTCACCGCGGCCGGGCGCCAGCTGCTGGAGGACACGCGGCCGCTGCTGGCCTCGGCCGATGCCCTCCGCCGCCGGGTCGCGACGGCCGCGCGCGGTACCTCGGCGTTCACCGTGGCGTTCATGCCGGGCATCACGGTCACCGGCGCGGTCCGCGAGCTCTCGGCGCGGCAGCCGGGCCTGGCGGTGGAGCTCCTGCGCACGACGTGGGACGACCAGACCGAAGTCCTCCACGACGGCCGCGCCGACGTCAGCGTGATCCGGCTGCCGGTGGACCGGCGCGGGCTTACCGTCCGGCCGCTGTTCCGCGAGCCGCGCGTGGCCGTGCTGCACGCCGGCCACCGGCTGGCCGGCAAGGAATCGGTGCGGGTCGGCGACCTCGTGGACGAGCACCTGCTCAACGACCCGGACGCGGTGCCGGAGTGGCGTGACATCGCGGTCGAGCTGCGCGAAGGCGCCGCGCCGGCGCGGCGGGCGTTCCGGAGCGTGGCGGAGAAGCTCGAGCACGTGGCCGCCGGGCGGGGGATCGCGGTCGTCCCGCGGTCGACGTCGGAGTACTACACCCGGCCCGACGTGGTGCGCGTGCCGGTCGAGGACCTGCCGCCGAATGAGGTGTGCCTGGCGTGGGTATCCGGCCGGCGGTCGCGGGTGATCTTCGAGTTCGCGGAGATCATCGCGGGCCTGGCCGACGCAGGGGAGAGGACACGATGATCCGCTGGGCGACGTTCGACTGCTTCGGCACGCTGGTGGACTGGCGCCACGGCATCGCCACCGGGCTCGAGCTGCTCTACCCCGGCCGCGGCGCGGAGCTGCTCGAGGTCTACAACCGGTTCGAGCCGCAGGTGCAGGCCGAGGTGCCGGTGCGGCGGTACCGGGAGGTGCTCGCCGAGTCCCTGCGCCGGACCGCGGCCGAAGCCGGGCTGGAGCTGGTGGCGGACGACGCTTCGGTGCTCGGGACCGGGCTGCCGTACTGGCCGGTCTTCCCGGACACCCGGCCGGCGCTGGCCGCGCTGCGGGAAGCGGGCTGGCGGCTCGCGCTGCTGACGAACTGCGACCGCGACCTCATCGGCGAGACCCAGCGGCGGCTCGCGGTGCCGATCGACGCGATCGTGACCGCGGAGGACGTCGGCGGGTACAAGCCGGGGCACGGTCACTTCCGGCGGTTCGCCGCGTCCTTCGACGCGACCGCCGCGAACTGGGTGCACGTGGCGCAGAGCCACTTCCACGACATGGTGCCGGCCCAGGCGCTGGGCATCCCGCGCGTGTGGGTCAACCGGCACGCCGGCCCGCAGGACCCGGCGGTGGCGGACGCGGTCCTGCCCGATCTCGGCGATCTGGCCGAGACGGTCGAGCGGGTGCACGCCGGAGCCCGCTGACCGCCGTCACGGGTGGCGCACCCCGGCCGGGCGGTGCGGGAACACTGCGGCCCACAACGCCTTCCACGGCTTCGCGGGCTGCCGTTCCCTCGGCGTCTGCAACGCCGGCTCCGGGCGCGCCCCGGCCCGGTAGTCCATTTCCACCCGCACCCAGTCGTGGATCCAGTCGCCTCGCATGGTGGCTCCTTTCGTCGTGGAGCCCACGATCGTCCTGAGGGTTCCGCGCCCGCATCGGGTGAACACGCAGTCCGGCGCCGGCCGGCCCCTTACCCGCTATCGTGACCGGGTGGCCGCGACGACGTTCCTGTTCGTGCCCGGCGACCGGCCCGACCGCTTCGGCAAGGCGCTCGCCGGCGGCGCCGGCGTGGTGATCCTCGACCTCGAGGACGCCGTCGCCCCCGCGGCCAAGGAGGCGGCCCGCGCTTCGGCGGGCGAATGGCTGGAGGGCCACCGGGCGATGGTCCGGATCAACGCGCCGGGCACGCCGTGGTTCGACGCGGACGCCGAGCTGGTGGCCGCGCTCGGCGTGCCGGTGATGGTGCCGAAGGCCGAGACACCGGGGGTGCTCGCCGGGTTCGGTGCGGTGGTCGCCCTCGTCGAAACCGCGCTCGGGGTGGAACGCGCCGGTGAGCTGGCGGCGGTGCCGTCGGTGACGCGGCTGGCGTTCGGCAGCGTGGACCTGGCGGCCCAGCTCGGGGTGGCGCCGGAAGACCGGGAGCCGTTCGCGTACGCCCGTTCGCGGCTGGTGATCGCCTCGGCGGCGGCCGGCCTCGCGCCGCCGGTGGACGGCGTCACCACGGATCTGGGCGCCGGCTCGCCGCTGGAGGAGGACGTCCGCTACGCGCGCCGCCTGGGTTTCGGCGGCAAGCTCTGCATCCACCCGAAGCAGGTGGCCGTGGCCCGGGCCGGCTTCACACCGACGGAAGCCGAACGCGCCTGGGCTCGCCGGGTAGTGGCGGCGGGAGACGGGGTGTCCGTTGTGGACGGCCGGATGGTGGACAAGCCGGTGCTCGCCCGGGCCCGGCACATCCTCGACGGGTGAGGCGGACCCGCAGGCCGCCTTGCGCCGGCTTCGCTCGGGCAACGACGCGTTCCGCTTCCGGCTGCACCACAGCGCGTTGGGCGAGAATTGCTCTGCACCAAGCCGCCGCCACCCTCCACTGCGGCTGCGCGCACCCAGTGCGGGCCGGAGCCGGACCGCATCGAGCTTCGCCGAGGTCGATTCGCGCGCGGTTTCGGCAACGTCACCGGCCGAGCATGTCGTGCGGTCCAGGATCGCGGACACGAGATCGGCCCTGCGCTACACCGCGCCCTGGCGTCGCAACGCTTCCGCGTCGAAGCCGAACTCCGTCAGCACCGCGTTCGTGTGCTCGCCCAGTGCCGGTACCGGGTCCATCCGCGGGGCCCGGCCCGGGACCGTGATCGGCGGCAGTGTCGCCCGGATCGGCCCGGCCGGCGTGGCGACCTCGGCGAACCGGTCGCGCGCCGTGAGCTGGGGGTGGGCCAGGACGTCCGGCAGGTCCCGGCGGCGGGCGTGGGCGATGCGGCCCGCCCGCAGCCGGGTCTCCAGCTCGGCGCCGGTGAGCTCGGCGAAGATCGCGTCGATCCCGGCTTCCAGAGCGGCCCGGTTCGCCACTCGCGCGCTGCCCGTGGCGAACCGGGCGTCGGTGATCCAGTCCGGGCGGGCGACCGCGTGCTCGCAGAACGCCGCCCACTCGCGGTCGTTCTGGACCGCCAGCACCAGTTCGGTGCCGTCGCCCGCGGCGAACGTGCCGTAGGGGGCGATCGCGGGGTGGCTGGTGCCCGTCCGCGGCGGTGGTGTCCCGCCGTACCCGGCGTAGTACAGCGGAAAGCCCATCCATTCGACGAGCGAGTCGAACAGGCTGACCTCGAGTTCGGTGCCCAGCCCGGTCCGCTCGCGGTCGTACAGCGCGGACAGGATGCCGGAGAAGGCGTACATGCCGGCGCCGATGTCCGCGGCCGGGATGCCGCTCTTGGCCGGTTCCGCCGCGGATCCGGTGACCGACACCAGCCCGGCTTCGGACTGGATGAGCAGGTCGTAGGCCTTCGCGTCGCGGTAGGGCACGGTCGAGCCGTAGCCCGACACCGAGCACGTGATCAGCCGCGGCCGGGTCGCGCGCAGGGTGGCCGCGCCCAGCCCGAGCCGCTCCGCGACGCCGGGTGCGAAGTTCTGCACGAACACGTCGGCGCGGTCCAGCAGCGCGGCCATGACGTCGGCCGCCGCGTCGCTCTTGAGGTCCAGCGTGACGCTTTCCTTCGACCGGTTCAGCCAGACGAAGTGGCTGGAGAGGCCGTGCACGGTCTCGTCGTAGGCGCGGGCGAAGTCGCCGGTGCCGGGCCGTTCGATCTTGAGCACGCGGGCCCCGAGGTCGGCCAGGTGCCGGGTGGCGAGCGGTGCGGCCACGGCCTGTTCGCACGACACGACGGTGACGCCGTCGAGGGGCAAGGAACGCATGGCCGCATCCTGCCACCCGAGCCGGACCGCACCGGCTATGACAGGGAGTGATACGTATCAGTATGGGCGGGTCGGATCTGCTGGAGTTTCGGGCAAAACCGTTGACGGCCCCTGGGCGGGCTTGCACTCTGAATCGGATCAGCTGATCAGCGGCGACCGGCGAGCGAGGTGCCCGATGGGCAGGGTGCGGCAGGCCGACATCGCGCGCGTGGCGGGGGTTTCCCAGGCGACGGTGTCGGTGGTGCTCGGCGGCAACCGCACGGGCGTCCGGCTGGCGGAGTCGACGCGGCTGCGGGTGCTGGAAACCGCCCGGCGGCTGGGTTACGCCGATCCGCTGGCGAAGCGGCCGGCGTGCCAGGACCTCATCGGGATCTGCGCCGCCACCCCGGTGTTCGAGGCGCACCAGGCGGTCCTGGCCGGTATCGCGGCGGAGGCGGCCGCGCTCGGCAAGGACCTGATCATGTTCGCCGCGGCGGGTCCCGCGCTCGTCCGCCGCACCCGGCTCGCCGACGGCTGCCTGTTCCTCGGGGGTCCCGTTCCCGAAGAGCTGCTCACCGCCGGCTTTCCGATCGTCCACATCGGACGTTGCGCCGAGCTCGGCGGCCGCGTCCCGTGTGTCGACGCCGACTACGCGCCGGCCTCGGCCGAGGTGGTCGCCCGGCTGGTGCGGGCGGGTCACCGGCGGATCCGCTACCTGCGCGAGCCGGCCGACACCCCGGCCGCGCGCGAACGCGAACGCGGGATCCGCGCCGAGGCCGGCGCGGTCGGCTTGGTGATCGCCGCCGACGGCACCGGCCTCGGCGCGGCGGCGATCCGCGGCTGGCTCGCCGAGGGCGTCACCGCGCTGGTGGTGGACGAGGCCGTCCTCGCCCCGGCGCAGCGGGCCTTGCGGGCGGCCGGAGTGACGGTGCCCGGCGACCTCTCCCTGGCGGTCCTGGGCCGCCCGCCGTCCGGGACGGCCGGCCCGGAGATCAGCGGCTTCGAGGTGCCACGGCGCGCGCTCGGGCGCGAGGCGGTGCGGCTGCTCGCGTCGGTGGTGGGCACGGGGGCAGGCGGGCATCGGCTGCTCGCCTGCCCGCCGGTGGCCGGGGAGACGATCGCTCCCGTCGCCTGAGCCGGGGTCAGGACAGGACGCCGTTGTAGTCGGGCAGCTTGAAGGTCCGCTCGGCGTGCCCGCCGTCGAGGTCGGTGCGGTTGTTGCCGATGTTCGCGACGATGGCGTACCCGGCCTGTTCGATGGCGGTCCGGGCCTGGGTCTTGTTGGCCTGGACCGGGTCGAAGTTGAACAGGGGTCGCAGGTACAGCCCGTCGATCGGGTAGCCGACCGCCTTCAGGTTGCCTTCCGTGGGCCACCGGAGGAGTTCGGTGCGGTCGCTGACGAAGAAGACCGCGGCCCCCTTGGACTGGGCGAGCTTGGCGAGCGCGAGGACCGGCTGCACCGCCGGGGTGGTGATCCCGCCGGAGTAGTAGGTCTCCAGGCTGGTGTTGTCGATGTCGAGCACGATCGCGGTCCGGCCGCCCGGGACGGCGAGCCGCTGGTCGAGGTAGCCGGCGGCCGGGGTGGTGACCGCGGTGACGTCCGCGATCCAGGTGGCGTAGGCGGGAGCGGCGGCCGAGACGGCGGCCGGCGCGGCCGCGGAACGGGCGTCGGCGGTGCCGGCGCTGCCGAGCAGCAGCAGGACGGAGGAGGCGACGCCGGCGACGGCGAGCCGCGCCTTCGAAGTGGACGACATGGCTGACAGTCCACCAGCCGGCCGCGGCGGAGCGTACCGGCAAGTAGCCGAATTTGTTTCATGTTCGGTTCGGGGCCGCCCGCGGTTCCCTCCTTGGTCCCGCGGCCGGCCCTTGCGCGGCGCGTCAGGGCCGGCCGAGTCCGTACGTCAGCAGGGTCAAGGCGGTCCCGACGGTGCGCGTGCCGATCAGCCGCGCCGGCTTGGCGCCGCTCGTCGCCGGGAAGAGCCGTTCGCCCGCGCCGGCCACGAACGGGTACGTCATCAGCCGCAGCTCGTCCGCGAGGTCGTGCTCGATCAGCGTGTGGACGAGCCGGCTGCTGCCGTACACGACGATTTCCCCGCTCACCTCCTCCTTCAGCTTCGCGACTTCTTTGACGACATCGCCGGCCAAGACGGTCGGCTCGCCCCAGCCCGCGTCTTCGACGGCGGACGAGGAGACGACGTACTTCGGCAGGCTCCGCAACCGGTCCGCCCACTCACCGGTGCGGGTCGCCCACCCCCGCCCGAGGAAGTACGCGTGCGTACGGCGGCCCATGAGCAGGGCGTCGGCGCCCAGGGCTTCCTCGTGTTCGACCCGGGCCCACGCGGTGCGGTCCGCATCGCTGATCCAGGTGAACCAGCTGCCGCGGCCGGACAACTCCTCGCCGGTGGGATCCTGGACGACTCCGTCGAGGGTTACGTTTTCGCTGATGATGAGTTTTCCCATGCCGGGGTCGACGCCGGGACACCGGGGAAGGGGGCGGCCGCCCCCTTCGCGCCGCCGCCGGCGTCCGTACCGGAGGGAACCGCGACCGGGGAAAGGCGGCGGATGGGAAACGAACTGATCGGCAGGGCGCGGGCGGGGGACGGCGAAGCGTTCCGGGCGCTGACCGAGCCGCACCGCCGCGAGCTGCAGGTGCACTGCTACCGGCTGCTCGGGTCGTTCCAGGACGCCGAGGACGCCCTGCAGGACACGCTGCTGTCCGCGTGGCGGGGCCTCGGCGGGTTCGACGGTCGCGCGTCGATCCGCACCTGGCTCTACCGGATCGCCACCAACCGGTGCCTCAGTGCGCTGCGCTCGGCGGCCCGGCGCCCGGTCAAGGCGTGGGACATCCCCGGCGTCGAACCACCCGAGCCGACGCGGCTCGGTGAAGTCGTGTGGCTCGAGCCGTTCCCCGACGCGCTCCTCGAAGGGGCCTTCGCCGCGCCGCTGGGTCCGGAGGCGCGGTACGAGCAGAGCGAATCCGTGTCGCTGGCGTTCGTGACCGCCCTTCAGGCGCTGCCGCCCCGCCAGCTGGCGGTCCTGGTGCTGCGCGACGTCCTGGGATTCCCGGCGGCCGAGGTCGCCGCGATGCTGGACACGACGGTCGATGCGGTCAAGAGCGCCCTCAAGCGGGCCCGGACCGGGCTGCGGCACCGCTCGCCCGGAGAACCGGCGCCCCCGCCCGGTTCACCCGCCGAGCAGGCGATCGTGGCGAACTTCGTGCGGGCTTGGGAAACCGCCGACATCGACGCGCTGGTGGCCCTTCTGACCGACGACGTGTTCGTGTCGATGCCGCCGCTGCCGCTCGAGTACGAGGGCCGGGACGTGGTGGGCCGGTTGTGCGCCGGCCTGTTCGGCGCCGGCCGCCGCTTCGACCTGGTCCCGACGCGGGCCAACGGCCAGCCGGCGTTCGGCGCCTACCTGCGCGGCCCCGCGGGCACCAGCCACGGAACCGGCCTGTACGTCCTCGCGGTGGCCGGTGACCGGATCTCGGCCATGACGAGGTTCGAAAACAGTGTGCTCCCGGTGTTCGGCCTGCCGCGGTCGCTGCCAAACCGGACCAGTTGCGTATAACGCCATATTCAGGTGAGCGGAGGTTGGTGCCACTGAGGCGTTCGGGGCGGAACCGGTTCCGAGGATCGCCCCATGGCCCCGGACTGTCAAGGGTTGACAGTCCGGGGGCGGTGGTATGAACCTTTTCATCGATCGTTCCAGCCGGCCCGCGAGGGCATCCGCCCGGCGCTCAGGGACGAGCCGGACCGCGCCGTCTCCCGACTGCGGTGGGTCCGTCCGTTTCCCGGCCAGGGAGGAACCATGCTCACCCACGCCCTGCCGCGGCGCAGCCGCCGCGGACCCGGCACCCGCTTGGCGACGTTGGCGGCGGCCCTCGCGGTCGCCGCGCTCGGCTTCGCCGTCCCCTCGGCGGCCGCCGCCGACGCGCTGATCTCGCAAGGGAAAGCCGTCACCGCGTCGTCGGTCGAGAACGCCGGCACCCCCGCGGCCGCCGCGGTGGACGGCAACACCGGCACCCGGTGGTCGTCGCAGTTCAGCGATCCACAGTGGATCCAGATCGACCTCGGCGGCGCGGCGACCGTCAGCCAGGTCGTGCTGCGCTGGGAGGCCGCTTACGCCACGGCCTACCAGATCCAGCTGTCGGACAACGGATCCAGCTGGTCCACTGTGTACCAGACGACTACGGGAACCGGCGGTACGCAGACGCTGAACGTGGCCGGCTCCGGGCGGTACGTGCGGTTGTCCGCGACCGCGCGGGCCACCCCCTACGGCGTCTCGCTGTGGGAGTTCCAGGTCTTCGGCACCGGCGGCGGGACCACACAGCCCGGAGCGGGTACGCCGCCCGACTCCTTCTGGGGCGACACCGCCACCATCCCGGCCGCGCGGAACGTGCTGACGGTCAAGGTGCTCAACCGGACGAACGGCAAGTACCCGGACAGCCAGGTGTACTGGAACTTCGGCGGCCAGACCCACTCGATCGCCGAGCAGCCCTACCTCGACATGCCGGCCAACTCGGCCGGGCGGATGTACTTCTACCTGGGTACGCCGAACGGCCAGTACGCCGACTTCATCGAGTTCACCGTCGGCCCGGACGTGTTCAACGGCAACACCACCCGGGTGGACGCGTTCGCGCTGAAGCTGGCCATGCGCCTGCACGCGCACGACGGCTACGACGTGCAGGTCGGCGACGCCTACGAGCTGTTCCAGGAGGACCGCTCGGCCACGTTCGCCCGGTTCCAGAGCGAGGTGCCGACCGAGTTCAAGGGCCTGGCGACGGTGAACGCTCCGTACCGGATCCCGGCCCCGGGCAGCGCCCCGGACTTCCGCACCGGCGGCAAGTACGCGAACTACTTCACCTCCTACGCTCAGTCGGTAGGGGTCAACGAGCCCACGTCGAACATCACCGGCTGCGCCGGATCGCTGGCCGGCAACCCCGACATGTGCGCGGCGCTGAACCGGCACACGGCCCACCTGCCGCAGTCGCAGTGGCAGGACCCCTCGCGGTACTACCAGGCGGCGCCGGCGAACTACTACGCGAAGTTCTGGCACGACCACGGCATCAACCACCTCGCCTACGGCTTCCCGTACGACGACGTGGCCGCCCAGTCCTCGTTCGTTTCGCACGGAGACCCGCAGTGGCTGGTGGTCGCCGTCGGCTGGTGACCAGGGCGAGGCCCGGCGGCGGCTCCGGTCAGGCCCGCAACGGTCCCAGCAGGCGCGCAGCCAGCACACCCGGCCATCCGGGTGATAGGAATGGCCGGTGACCGAACCGAACCTGATCGAAGCCGCCGCGGCCGAGGCCGTCACGCTGACCAGTGAGCTCATCCGCATCGACACGACCAACACCGGCGATCCCGACACGCTGGCCGGCGAGCGGGTGGCGGCGGAGTACGTGGCGGAGAAGCTGACCGACGCCGGCTACGAGATCACCTACGTCGAGTCGGGCGGGAAGAACCGGCACAACGTGATCGTCCGGCTCGAAGGCGCCGACCGGTCGCGGGGCGCGCTGCTCATCCACGGCCACCTCGACGCCGTGCCCGCCGATCCGTCGGAGTGGTCGGTCCACCCCTTCTCCGGGGCGATCCAGGACGACTACGTCTGGGGCCGCGGCGCGGTCGACATGAAGGACATGTGCGGGATGGCGCTCGCGCTGGCCCGGCACTACAAGCTGAACAACGTGGTGCCCCCGCGTGACCTGGTCTTCGCCTTCCTGGCCGACGAGGAGGCCGGGGGCAAGTACGGCGCCCAGTGGCTGGTGGAGAACCGGCCCGAGCTGTTCGAGGGCGTCACCGAGGCGATCAGCGAGGTCGGCGGCTTCTCCATCACGCTCAAGGACGACGTCCGGGCGTACCTCATCGAGACGGCGGAGAAGGGCATCCGCTGGATGAAGCTGCGCGTGCGCGGCACCGCCGGGCACGGGTCGATGATCCACCGCGACAACGCGGTCACGAAGCTGGCCGAAGCCGTGGCGAAGCTCGGCAACCACCGGTTCCCGCTCGTGCTGACCGACTCGGTGAAGGAGTTCCTCGCCGGTGTCACCGAGATCACCGGCTGGGACTTCCCCGAGGACGACCTGGAGGGCTCGGTCGCCAAGCTGGGCAACATCTCCCGGATGATCGGCGCGACCCTGCGCGACACCGCCAACCCGACCATGCTCACCGCCGGGTACAAGTCGAACGTCATCCCGTCGGTCGCCGAGGCGGCGGTCGACTGCCGGATCCTGCCCGGCCGCCTGGAGGCCTTCGACCGCGAGCTCGACGAGCTGCTCGGCCCGGACATCGAGAAGGAGTGGATGGAGCTCCCGCCGGTCGAGACGACCTTCGACGGCGCGCTCGTGGACGCCATGACCGCCGCGGTCCTGGCCGAAGACCCGGGCGCGAAGACGCTGCCCTACATGCTGTCCGGCGGCACCGACGCGAAGTCGTTCCAGGAGCTGGGCATCCGCAACTTCGGCTTCGCGCCGCTCAAGCTGCCCGCGGACCTCGACTTCTCGGCGCTGTTCCACGGCGTCGACGAGCGGGTCCCGGTCGAGGCGCTGAAGTTCGGCACCCGCGTGCTGGACCGGTTCCTGCGCACGTCCTGATGACCGGGTTCGCGCTCGCCGACGGCACGCCCCTGCAGGTGATCCGCAGGGGCGACCCGGCCGCGCCGGTGACCGTGGTGTTCGTCCACGGCTACGCGCTCGACCAGCGCAGCTGGGGCCGGATCGCGCCGCTGGTGCCGGACGCCGCCGGCGGGCCGGTGGCGGTGCTGACCTACGACCAGCGCGGGCACGGCGGCTCGGGGCGGGCGCGGCGCGGGACGGCGACCATGGCGCAGCTCGGCGACGACCTCGCCGAGCTGCTGGCGCGCGAGGTCCCCGAGGGCCGGGTCGTGCTGGTCGGCCACGACATGGGCGGCCTGGCCGTCATGTCGCTGTCGCAGCGGCACCCCGACCTGTTCGCCGCGCGGGTGGCGGGGCTGGTGCTGCTGGCGACGTCGTCGGGCACGCTCGCCGCGGAGGTGTCGGCGACCTGGCCGAACGCGCTGGGGAAGCTGGCCCGCGACCTCGAGGCGGTGCTCGGCTCGAAGCTGTTCGGCGTCGTGCGGGAGCACACCAGCCGGGCGGTCAGCGCCGGGCTGCGCTGGTGGCTGTTCGGCGACGACCCGGACCCGGACCTGGTCGAACTGACCGTGAAGATGATCCGCGGCAACTGGCCCCACACCGTGTCCGTGTTCCGCCCCGCCATGGACGCCTACGCGCGCGAAGCGGCGTTGGCCCAGGTCGCCGACCTGCCGGTGACGGCGATCGTGGGGGAGCGGGACCGGATCGTCCGCGCGTCCGATGTGGAGCAGTGGGTCCGCGGCCTCGGCAACGGCACCGCCGTGGTGCTGCCCGGGGTGGGGCACGTCGTGCCGCTGGAGGCCGCGGCCCAGGTGCTGCCGCGGATCGTTGCGCTGGTCAACGCGAGCCAGCGGAGCTGAGCTCACCCGGCGCGGGTGCCCGCGGCGAGGAAGATCGGCACGGCGACGAACAGCCGGTCGTCGCGGGCCCGGGCGGCCTGCTCGGCCAGCCAGGTCCCGTCGCCGCCGAGGTTGGCGAGCACCGGCAAGGCCCCGGCGTCGGTCCACACGAGCGCGTGGACCTCGACGGTGACGTCGGTGAACCCGTGGTCCAGCAAGAGGTTCCGGTACCGCCGCGCGATCCGGGGGTGGGGCATGCCGTCCGCGCGCGTGTGGACGATCGAGCGGGTGCGTACGGGATCGTCGGAGTCGATCACGATGGTGTCCCAGTCCTGGCCGGTGAGCACCGCGCGCCCGCCCGGGGCCAGGACGCGCCGGGCCTCGGCGACGGCGAGCGCGGGTTCGGGCAGGACGTGCAGGACCTTGTCGGCGCGGTAGCCGGTGACCGAGCCGTCGCCGAGGGGTAAGGCGGCAGCGTCGGCGACGTGGAACTCGCCGGCGGGCCAGCGGGCGGTGGCCGTCTCGATCATGGCCGGGTCGGCGTCGACGCCGATGGCCCGCGCCCCGCGGGCGGCCAGCTCGCCGACGGCCCGGCCGCTGCCGCAGCCGACGTCGACCACGGCGTCGCCGAGGCCTCGGTAGGTGCGTTCCCGCAGGGCCACGGCTCGCGGGCGGTCGTCGAGGGCGTCGAGGAGCGTGAGCAACGTGGACATGGGGCTCATCCTGCGACTTAATGCCGGGATGAAGTCAATCGGCGAAGTGGCGGCCCGGTTCGGGCTGCCCGCTCACGTGCTGCGCTACTGGGAGGCGGAAGGGCTGCTGGCCCCAGCCCGGGTGGGGCCTCGGCGTCGCTACAGCGAGGCGGATCTGCACCGGGTGGCCGCCATTCTGGTCGCGAAGGAGGCCGGGTTCGAGCTCGCGGCCATCCGGACGATGCTGACCGCGCGGTCCGCGGCGGACCGCGCGGCGATGGCGGCCCGGCAGCGCGAGCGGCTGCGGACCCGGATCGCCCGGGCGCAGGCCGCGCTCGAGCTCCTGGACGGCGATTGCCCGCACGACGACCTGATGACGTGCCCGCACTTCCAGGATCTGCTTACCGAACGGCTCGACCGACAAGAAGCGAGTTCTTGACAACTTCTCTGTTCGGCCGGGATGCTGGGCCCATGTTTCCCGTGGCGGTGATCGAAGACGCGGCGGCGGCCGAGGTGTCGCTGGACCCGGTCCGCGCGCGGCTGCTGGCCGAACTGGCCGAGCCGGCATCGGCGACGATGCTCTCCTCCCGCGTCGGCCTGCCGCGCCAGAAGGTCAACTACCACCTACGGGCGCTGGAGAAGCACGGCCTGGTGGAGCTGGTCGAAGAACGCCGCAAGGGCAACGTCACCGAGCGGATGATGCGGGCGACGGCGGCCTCGTACGTCATCTCGCCGACGGCGCTGGCCGCGGTCCAGCCGGACCCGGCCCGCTCACCCGACCGGCTCTCGGCGCGGTGGCTGCTCGCCGTCGCCGGCCGGCTGGTGCGTGACGTCGGCCTGCTGATCACCGGCGCGGCGAAGGCCCAGCAGCGCGTCGCGACCTTCGCGCTCGACGGCGAGGTGCGGTTCGCCTCCGCCGCCGACCGGGCCGCGTTCGCCGAGGAGCTCACGACCGCGGTCACGACGCTGGTGGGCAAGTACCACGACGAGACGGCCGAGAAGGGCCGCCCGCACCGGGTGGTCGTCGCCGTGCACCCGAGCGTCCCCGAGGAGTCCTGAGGTGGGACCCGAATTCGAACTGACCGACACCGCCGAGGTCGGCGCCACGCCCGAGCAGGTGTGGGCCGCCATCGCGACCGGTCCCGGCATCGACTCGTGGTTCATGGGCCGCAACGAGGTCCACGGCGGCCCCGGCGGCACGGTCCGCGGCGCCTTCGGCGGGTACGAGCCGGAGTACCGGATCCACGAGTGGGAGCCGCCCGCCAAGCTCGCCTACGGCAGCGGGACGGCGCCGGACGGACGGCGGATCGCCTACGAGTTCCTCGTCGAGGGCCGGGCCGGCGGCAGCTCGGTGATCCGGTGCGTCACCAGCGGTTTCCTGCCCGGCGACGATTGGGAGGACGAGTTCGAGGCGATGACCGCGGGCGGCGCGCTGTTCTTCCGCACCCTGGTCGAGTACGTCACGCGCTTCACCGGCCGCACGGCGGTGCCGGTGACGGCGTTCGGCCCGCCGGTGGGGGACTGGGACCAGGCGTGGGCGCGGCTGGGCACGGCCCTCGGCCTGCCGGCGCGACCCGCCGAAGGCGACCGCGTCCGGATCGAGCCGGGCGGCCGGGAGGGCGTCGTCTACCTCGTGAACGACCAGGCCGTCGGCGTGCGCACCGCGGAAGCGATGTACCGCTTCCTGCGCGGCTTCCACGGGCCGATGGTCGCCTCCCACCACGTCTTCACGCCGGGCACCGACCCCGGCTCCGAGGAGAAGGCCTGGGGCGAGTGGCTGAACCGGGTGTCCGGCTAGGTCGGCAGGGCGCCGGGCAGGCTCTGGGCCGTCTTCTTGCGGCGCAGCCAGACCCGGCGCGTCCCGTCGGCGTAGAGCCGCACGGTGCGCAGTTCCCAGCCCGCGAACTCCGCGTGGATGGAGAGCTGGATCGCCGCCGCACGCCGGGACACGCCCGGGGGGAGGTGCAGACGGCGATACTCCCAATCCCCTTCGACCACCGCCTCGCTGACCGCTGTCATGGCTGGATCACCTGGGTCCCTTCTCCGGCGGCCGAGCCGACGATCACCCGGCCGCTCTTCTCGTCCACCCCGACCGAGTCCGGCTGGCGCACGGTGGGGAACCGGTACTTCTCCACGGGCTCGCCCCCGCGGACGTCGAAGCCGGCCACTTCGTTGCGTTCGGTGAGCGTCACCCACGCCAGGCTGCGCGTCGCGTCGTACGCGATCCCGTACGCCCCGCCCGGCACCGGGAACCGCTGCTTCAGGATCAGCGGGCCCGCCGAGAACGCCAGCAGCGCCCCCGCCCGCGCGTCGGTCACCAGCACCCGCCCGTAGGAGTCCGCCACGGCGTTCGCGGCGCCATCGCCCGCCCGCAGGCCCTCGTCGACCTTCCCGCCCGCGACGTCGACCGAGAACACCGCCGTCCGCAGCCGGTCCAGCACCACCACGCCGTTCCCGGTGTCGACCACGTCGTCGGCGCTGTAGAGCTGCCCGCCGATCGTCCGCGCCGGACCCGCCGCCGGCAGCACCCGGATGTCCTTGCCCGCCCCCATCGCGACCAGCCGATCCGCCCCGAACGCGATGCTCGACGCCGGCTGCCCGCCCGTCTTCGTCCCGGTCAGCTTCCGGTCCGGCAACGTCAGCTGCTGCACCACACCCTGATCGGGCTCGGCGATCTCGACCCGCCCCGGCGCCACCGTCAGCCGCGAGACCTTGCCGTATAACGGCATATTCACCGGGGGTGACGCGAGCGCGTTCAAGTCGTACAGCTGCAACGCCGGCGGCGAGGAAACCGCGACGACGAGGGTCGAGTTCTTCGCGTCCACGGCGACGGCCGACACCGCGCCCGTCCCGAGCACCTGACCGGCGGGTTTCACGGTCACGGCGGGGGAGACGGCCGGGCGGGCGGCGGTCGGGTTCGCCACGATCTGCAGGTCGTCGGAGGTCGACTTGACCGACGAACAGCCCGAGAGCACGAGGGCACCGGCGAGCGGGAGCGCGATCCACGACACGGCGGCGAGCCGACGCACGTTGCGGCCTCCAGTTGTCCCTCGGCGGGCGGTCTTCACCAGCATGCTCCCTGATCGACGTGTCGTCACGTGCGTGTCACCGAACAGACACCTGGCGCTCACCGCGGCCAGCGTTCGGGGTAGCCGACCTCGATCGCGCTGACGTCGTCGAGCGCGGATCGGATGGCGGGCGGGAGGGTGATGCCCTCCGCCGTCAGCGAGCCGGTGAGCTGGCCGGTGTCGCGCGCGCCGACGACCGGGGCGACGACGCCGGGCCGGTCGCGGACCCAGGCCAGGGCGACGGCCAGCGGGGACGTGCCGAGCCCGTCGGCGGCGGTCGCGACGGCCTGCACGATCCGGGCGGCGCGGTCGGTGCGGTGGTGCTCGACGTAGCCGGCGTAGGCGCTGTTCGCGCCGCGCGAGTCGGCGGGCGTGCCGGTGCGGTACTTGCCGGTCAGCACGCCCCGGCCGAGCGGCGCCCAGGGCAGCAGCCCGATGCCGTGGTGCGCGGCCGCGGGCACGACCTCGCGGTCCACGCCGCGTTCCAGCAGCGAGTACTCGACCTGGGTGGAGACGATCGGCGCGAGGGCCGAGGCGCCCGCGGCGGCGGTGGCCAGCTGCCAGCCCGCGTAGTTCGAGACGCCGACGTAGCGAACCTTTCCGCTGGTCACGGCGTATTCGAGGGCGGCCAGCGTCTCGGCGAGCGGCGCGCAGTCGTCCCAGGCGTGCAGCTGCCACAGGTCGATGTGGTCGGTGCCGAGCCGCTTGAGCGAGCCGTCGAGCGCGGTGAGCAGCGCGCCGCGCGAGGCGCCGCCGCCGAACGGGCCGTCGTCGCGCCGGGCGACCGCCTTCGTGGCCAGGACGACGTCGTCGCGGGGCACGAGGTCGCCGAGCAGCGAGCCGAGCACTCGCTCGCTCTCGCCCTCGCCGTAGATGTCGGCCGTGTCCACCAGGGTGCCGCCGGCGTCGACGAAGGCGACCAGTTGGCTGGCCGCCTCCTCCGCGTCCGTGTCGCCACCCCAGGTCATGGTGCCGAGCGCCATACGGGAGACGCGCAGTCCCGAGCGGCCGAGCAGTCGCTTTTCCACGACCGCCGAGCCTAGTGGGCTGCCCCGTCCGGAGGAGACCAAGGTGAGTCGTGTCGCGATCATGGCCCCCGTTAGGGTCTGGCCCCGTGCGACTCGGACTGAACCTCGGCTACTGGGGATCGGGGAACGACCCCGCGAACCTGGCCCTGGCGAAACACGCGGAGGACCTCGGGTACGCGGTCGTGTGGGCCGCGGAGGCCTACGGCTCGGACGCGGTGACCGTGCTCTCGTGGATCGCGGCGCGGACGTCGCGGATCGACGTCGGGGCCGCCGTGCTGCAGATCCCGGCCCGCACCCCGGCGATGACGGCGATGACCGCCGAGACCCTCGACACGCTCTCGGGCGGCCGGTTCCGGCTCGGGCTGGGCGTGTCCGGCCCGCAGGTGTCCGAGGGCTGGCACGGCGTCCGCTTCACCTCGCCGGTGGGCCGCACCCGGGAGTACGCCGGGATCGTGCGGACGGCGCTGCGGCGGGAGCGCCTGAGGTTCGAGGGGGAGCACTTCACGCTGCCGCTGCCGGACGGGCCGGGGAAGGCCCTGCGGCTGACCGTCCGCCCGGCCCGCAAGCACATCCCGCTCTACCTGGCCGCGATCGGCCCGAAGAACCTGGAGCTGGCCGGGGAGATCGCCGACGGCTGGCTGCCGGTGTTCTTCTCGCCGGCGCACGCGGGGGAGCAGCTGGCCCACGTCCGCGCCGGGGCCGAGCGGGCCGGGCGGACCCTGGACGGCTTCGACGTCGTGCCGTCGGTGCCGCTGGTGCCCGGCGACGACTGGCGGACCTGCGCGGACGCCGTGCGCGGCTACGCGGCCCTTTACCTCGGCGGGATGGGGAGCAAGGAGAAGAACTTCTACAACCGGCTGGCGTGCCGGATGGGATTCGCGGCCGAGGCCGCCGAAGTGCAGGAGAAGTACCTGGCGGGCGACCGGGCCGGGGCGATGGCGGCGGTGCCGCCGGAGTTCCTCGACGCGACGTCGCTGCTGGGTCCGAAGGAACGGATCGCGGAGAAGATGACGGAATACGCCGAAGCCGGCGTGACGACCCTGTCGGTGTCGCCCTACACGCCGGAGCCGGCCGAGGCGCTGCGCACCGCCGCCGAGGCGCTCGAGCTGGCGGGGGTGGCCTGACGTGGGGTGGTTCGAAGCACTCGTCCTGGGCCTGGTCCAGGGCCTGACGGAGTTCCTGCCGATCTCGTCGAGCGCGCACCTGCGGATCGTCGCGGCGCTGGCGGGCTGGGACGACCCGGGCGCGGCGTTCACCGCGGTCACCCAGATCGGCACCGAGCTGGCGGTGATCATCTACTTCGGGCCGAAGATCGGGAAGATCCTGCGGGCCTGGTTCTTCTCGCTGTACAAGGCGGAGTGGCGCCGCGACCCGGACGCCCGGCTGGGCTGGCTGATCATCGTCGGCTCGCTGCCGATCGTGGTGCTCGGGCTGCTGCTGCAGGACCAGATCGACAGCGCGTTCCGCGACCTGCGGATCACCGCGACCGTGCTGATCGTGTTCGGCGTGATCCTGCTGATCGCCGACCGGATCGGGAAGCAGGACCGCACGCTGGACGACCTGACCGTGCCGCACGGCCTGGGCTTCGGCTTCGCGCAGGCGCTGGCCCTCATCCCGGGCGTGTCCCGCTCGGGCGGCACGACGAGCGCGGGCCTGCTGCTGGGCTACACGCGGGCGGAGGCGGCGGAGTACTCGTTCCTGCTGGCGCTGCCGGCGGTGTTCGGCTCGGGGGTGTACAAGCTCAAGGACATCGGCTCGGGCGACGTGCCGGCCCAGTGGGGCCCGACGATCCTGGCCACGCTGGTCGCCTTCGGCGTCGGTTACCTCGTGATCGCCTGGCTGATGGCCTACATCAAGAAGCGCAGCTTCGTGCCGTTCGTGGTCTACCGGCTGGTGCTCGGCGTGCTGCTGTACGTGCTGATCTTCAGCGGCGTCCTGGACCCGAACGCCGGGCCCGTCGGGCACTGATCCGAGGGCTGCCGCAGCTTGTCGTGAGTGGTAATGAGGGTTAGAACCCTCGTTACCACTCACGACCCGTGCGGTAGGGCGGGACCGGGTGATCGCGTCCACGTAGGGTGGGTCCCGTGAGTACGGTCATTCTGCTCCGGCACGGCAAGTCCACCGCCAACGGCGCCGGCATCCTGGCCGGGCGGTCTCCGAAGGTCAGCCTCGACGACACCGGACGTGCCCAGGCGGAGAAGCTCGTCGAACGCCTCGGCGGCGTGCCGCTGGCCGGGCTCGTGGTTTCGCCCCTGCTGCGGTGCAAGCAGACGGTCGGCCCGCTCGCGGCCGCCCGGGACCTCGAGAAGACCGTCGAGCCCGGGCTGTCCGAAGTGGACTACGGCGACTGGACCGGCAAGGAGCTCAAGCACCTCGCGAAGGAGCCGCTCTGGCGGGTCGTGCAGGCCCACCCCTCGGCGGCGGTGTTCCCCGGCGGCGAGGGCCTCGCCCAGATGCAGGCGCGGTCGGTGGCCGCCGTCCGCGCCCACGACCGGCGGATCGCCGCCGAGCACGGCGACCACGCGGTCTGGCTGCTGTGCAGCCACGGCGACGTGATCAAGGCCGTCCTGGCCGATGCGCTCGGCCAGCACCTCGACGCCTTCCAGCGGATCGTCGTCGACCCGGCGTCGATCTCCGTCGTGCGCTACACCGAGACGCGGCCGTTCGTCATGCGGGTCAACGACCACGGCGGCGACCTGCGCGGCATCGTGCCGCCGGAACCGAAGCCGAAACGGGGCAAGAAAGCCGCGTCGAGCAGCGATGCCGTGGTGGGCGGTACCACGGGCCGGTGACCCCGGCCACCTCCGGAAAGCGCTGACATCGGTACCGGGGGACCCCGTAGGGTGGCGGGACCGAGTGTTCGTCCCCGACCAGGAGCCTGCCCGATGATTTCGCCGGACAATCCGTTCGCCGCACCCAGCGAGCTGCCCTACGCCCTGCCGCCCTTCGACCGGATTTCCGACGAGCACTACCGGCCCGCGTTCGAGGCCGGGCTGGCCGAGCACGCGGCGGAGATCGAGCAGATCGCGGCCCAGGACGCCGAGCCGACGTTCGAGAACACCGTCTTGGCCCTCGAGCACGCCGGTGAACTGCTGGGCCGCGTGGCGAGCGTGTTCTACAACCTGTCCGGCTCCAACAGCACCGACGAGATCCAGGCCATCCAGGCGGAGTTCGCGCCCAAGCTGGCCGCCCACCACGACGCGATCCACCTGAACCCGCAGCTGTTCGCCCGGATCGACGCGCTCCACACCCGTCGTGACGAGCTCGGCCTCGACGAAGAGTCGCTGCGGCTGCTGGAACGGCGGCACACCGACTTCAGCCGGGCGGGTGCCGGCCTCGGCCCGGCCGAGCAGGCCCGGCTGCGCGAGCTCAACGAGCAGCTGTCCACCCTGCAGACGACGTTCCAGCAGAACCTGCTCAAGGACACCAACGAGCTGGCCGTCGTCATCGCCGACCGCGCCGAGCTCGACGGCTTCGGCGAAGGCGCGATCGCCACGGCGGCCGAAGCGGCGTCCGCGCGCGGCGAAGAGGGCAAGTACGTGCTCACGCTGAGCCTGCCCACCAGCCAGGCGTCACCGCTGGAAACCCTGCGCAACCGCGACGTCCGCGAGCGCATCCACAGCGCGTCGATGGCACGCGGCAACCGCGGCAACGCCTGCGACAACAACGCGGTCGTCGCCGAAATCGTCCGCCTGCGCGCGGAACGGGCCGTACTGCTCGGCTACCCGGACCACGCCGCGTACGTCATCGCGGACGAGACGGCGAAGACGGCCGAAGCCGCGGCGGGGCTGCTGGAGCGGCTGGCACCCGCGGCGGTCGCGAACGCCCGCGCCGAAGCCGCCGAGCTCCAGCAGCTGCTGGAAGCCGATGTGCCCGGCGCGAAACTGCGGCCGTCGGACTGGCCGTTCTACGCCGCCCAGGTCCGCCGCGAGCGCTTCGAGGTCGACACCGAGGCACTCCGGCCGTACTTCGAGGCCGACCGCGTGTACCTCGACGGCGTCTTCCACGCCGCGACCCAGCTGTACGGCCTGACCTTCACCGAGCGGGACGACCTGCCCAAGTACCACCCGGAGGTCCGGACCTTCGAGGTCTTCGACGCCGACGGCACCCCGCTCGGCCTGTACCTGCTCGACCTGTACACCCGCGACGCCAAGCGCGGCGGCGCCTGGATGAACACCTTCGTCGACCAGTCCGAGCTGCTCGGCCGCAAAACCGTCGTGGTCAACGTCCTCAACGTGAACAAGCCGCCCGCGGGGGAGCCGACCCTACTCACCTTCGACGAGGTCGTCACCGCGTTCCACGAGTTCGGCCACGCCCTCCACGCGCTGGTCTCCGCGGTCCGCTACCCGACCTTCTCCGGCACCAACGTGCCCCGCGACTTCGTCGAATACCCCTCCCAGGTCAACGAGATGTGGATGCTGTGGCCGGAAGTGCTGGCCCACTACGCGAAGCACCACGAGACGGGGGAGGCCCTCCCGCAGGAGCAGGTCGAGAAGCTGCTCGCCGCCCAGCAGTACGGCGAAGGGTTCTCCACCACCGAGTACCTCGCGGCCTCCCTGCTCGACCAGGCGTGGCACGGACTCGGCGTCGACGACCACGTCGGGGAGGTGCAGTCGTTCGAAGCGGAGGCGCTCGTGAAAGCCGGCGTGGCCGTCGACGCGATCCCGCCGCGCTACCGCACCACCTACTTCGCCCACATCTTCAGCGGCGGCTACAGCGCCGGGTACTACTCCTACATCTGGAGCGAAGTCCTCGACGCCGACACCGTCCAATGGTTCCGCGAAAACGGGGGACTGACCCGCGAGAACGGCGACCACTTCCGCCGCACCCTCCTCGGCCGGGGCGGCAGCATCGACCCGATGGACGCGTTCCGCGCCTTCCGAGGCCGCGACCCCGAGATCGAGCCGCTCCTGGCCCGCCGAGGTCTCGGTGGCGTCTGATCTCTCTCCTGTATAACGACCTATACGGCGGGGTTGGTTGGAAAACCAACCCCGCCGTACGCAAAAAATACGGCAAAGACGGGGCGAGCTAGGCCGTGACGGCTCGCGCGCCCGCGACGATGCGGTCGCGCAGGAGCTGTTGGCAGCCGACGTTAGGGTGCGGTGTTCGCGGACGCGAAAGGGCCGCCGTCCACTGCGGACGGCGGCCCTTCGTGGTGGGTGGGCTCAGATGAGGCCGAGCTTGGCCACGGTGTCGCGTTCCTCGACGAGTTCCGCGACGGAGGCGTCGATGCGGGCGCGGGAGAAGTCGTCGATCTCGAGGCCCTGGACGATCTTGTACTGGCCGTTCTCGGCGGTGACCGGGAAGGACGAGATGAGGCCCTCGGGGACGCCGTAGGAGCCGTCGGAGGCGACGGCGGCGGAGGTCCAGTCGCCGGCGGGGGTGCCGTTGACCCAGGTGTGGACGTGGTCGATGGCGGCCGAGGCGGCGGAGGCGGCGGAGGAGAGGCCGCGGGCTTCGATGATCGCCGCGCCGCGCTTGGCGACGGTGGGGATGAAGTCGTTCTCCAGCCAGGCCTGGTCGACGGCGTCGGCGATGCTCTTGCCGCCGAATTCGGCGTGCTGGACCGAGGGGTACTGGGTGGCGGAGTGGTTGCCCCAGATGGCGACCTTCTGGAGTTCGGTCACCGGGACGCCGAGCTTCTTGGCGAGCTGGGCGAGGGCGCGGTTGTGGTCGAGGCGGGTCATCGCGGTGAAGCGCTCGGCGGGTACGTCGGGGGCGTGCGAGCGGGCGATGAGGGCGTTGGTGTTGGCGGGGTTGCCGACGACGAGGACCTTGATGTCGTCGGCGGCGCCGGCGTTGATGGCTTCGCCCTGGGGCTTGAAGATGCCGCCGTTGGCTTCGAGGAGGTCGCCGCGCTCCATGCCCTTGCTGCGGGGGCGGGCGCCGACGAGGAGGGCGATGTTGGTGCCTTCGAAGGCCTGCTTGGGGTCGTCGAAGATGTCGGTGCCGGCGAGGAGGGGGAACGCGCCGTCTTCGAGTTCCATCGCGGTGCCCTCGGCCGCCTTGACCGCCTGCGGGATTTCGAGCAGCCGCAGCTTCACCGGGACGTCCTGGCCGAGGAGCTGACCGGACGCGATGCGGAAGAGCAGCGCGTAGCCGATCTGGCCGGCGGCGCCGGTGACGGTCACGTTGACTGGGGCTTGGGTCATTGCGGTTCTCCAGCTTGAGACGACTTTGGCTAGTGCTGTGGAGCCTATCCCTCCCAGGCGTTGCCGGTCGGGTGCGTCCGGTCACGCTCGTGAGTGGTAAGGCGGGTTCTAACCCGCTTTACCACTCACGAGGCGTCGGTGACGTTGTGGGCGAGGCGGGTGAGGAGGTCGGCGAGCTGGGCGATTTCGGTGTCGGTGAGGCCTTTTCGCATGCGTTCGTCGTGGGCGATCGCCGCTGAGGCGAGCCGCAGGAAGAGCTGTTCGCCCTCTGCGGTGAGCGTCACCAGGTGGACGCGGCGGTTTTCGGGGTCGCGGCGGCGGGTGACGAGGCCGGCGGTTTCCATGCCGTTGAGGTGGTGGGTGAGGGTGGCGCCTTGGATGCCGACGGCGTCGGCGAGTTCGCGCTGGTTGGCGGCGGGGGTGGTTTTGAGGGAGATGAGGATCTGCCAGATGGGCTGGGAGCCGCCGGCGGCGGCGAGGGCGTGGTCGAAGGCGCGGGCGGCGGTTTTGGCGGTGCGGGCGAGGACGACGCCGATGGGGGCGGTGGCGGGTTTGGGCACGGCGGAACCCTAGCGCAGATGCCGAGAAGTCTAAGCGTTTGACATCTAATGGTTAGACTTCTAACGTTGAGGCATCGAACGGAAGGGGAACGCGATGAGCACCGAAGAGCAGGTCCGCGAGTTCGGCCGGGTATGGGCCACCGCGGAGGAACGCGGCGACACCGAGGCACTGGCCGCGTTGGCCACCGACGGGTTCCGCCTGGTCGGGCCGCTGGGGTTCGTGCTGGACCGGGACCAGTGGCTGGCGCGCTACGACGGCGGCGAGCTGGTCACCGAGAAGCTGGGGTGGACCGAGGTCGAGGTCCGCGACTTCGGCGGCACCGCGATCGCGATCGGCGTGCACGAGCAGGTCGCCACGCACCGGGGGAACCCGGTGAACGGCCGCTTCCGCGCCACGCACGTGCTGGTCCGCGAGGACGACCGCTGGCGGCTGGCGGGAATCCACCTGAGCCCGATCGGTGCGCCGTTCGTCCCCGGCGGTGACCGGCGATGAGCGTCGAGCTGAACCACACCATCGTGTGTGCCACCGATCGCGAGAGGTCGGCAGAGTTCCTGGCCGGGATCCTGGGCCTGCGGACCGATCCGGTGGCCGGGCCCTTCGTGCCGGTGCGGCTGGCGAACGGCGTCACGCTGGACTATCTGCAGGTGGACCGCGTCACGAGCCAGCACTACGCGTTCCTGGTCGGCGAAGACGACTTCGACGCGGCGATGGCGCGGATCGCAGCGTCGGGCGTCGGCTATTGGGCGGACCCGTTCCACGAACGGCCCGGAGAGGTCAACGGTCTGAACGGCGGACGCGGGGTCTACTTCGACGATCCCGACGGCCACAACCTGGAACTGCTGACGAGGGGGTAGCCGTGCGCTTGAGCATCGGGGTCACCGACTTCTCGTGGCCGGACAAGTCGACCGAGGAGCTCGCCGCGGTCGCGGTGGCGGCCGAGGACGCCGGGCTGGACACGGTGTGGGTCGCCGACCACCTGCTGCAGGCCGACCCGCACAGCACCGCGGACTCGCCCATGCTGGAGGCCTACACGACGCTGGGTTTCCTCGCCGGGCGGACCGCCCGGATCGGGCTCGGGACGATGGTTTCGGCGGTCACGTTCCGGCCGCCGGCGCTGCTGGTCAAGGCCGTCACCACGCTGGACGTGCTGTCCGGTGGGCGCGCCCGGTTCGGCATCGGTGCCGGGCACCACGACGGCGAGGCGCGGGCGATGGGCCTGCCGTTCCCGCCGGCGGGCGAGCGGCTGGCGCGGGTGGAGGAGACCGTGCGGCTGGCGCTGCGGATGTGGGCGGGCGACGAGTCGCCGTTCGAAGGCGAGCACTACCGGCTCGAGCGTCCGATCGGGAGTCCGCGGCCGGTGCGGCGGCCGCCGATCCTCGTCGGTGGCGCGGGTGAGCGGCGGACGCTGCGGCTGGTCGCCCGGTACGCCGACGCGTGCAACGTGTTCGACATCCCGGACGGTGGGCGGACGGTGCGCCACAAGCTCGGCGTCCTGGCGCGGCACTGCGAAGAGGTGGGGCGGCCGTACGACGCCATCGAGAAGACGATCAGCACCCGGCTGGCCCCCGGGGAGCCGGCGGAGTCGTTCGCGCGGCGGTGCGAGGAGTTTGCCGGGTGGGGTATCGACCACGCGGTGGTGATCACGGCCGGTCCGTGGCCGGTGGCGGGGGTCGAGACGCTGGGGCGGGTGGCCGCCCTGCTCGGCTGAGCCGGGCGGCGGCCGTAGCGCGGACCGCTCGATCGCGGGTGGCGATTCGCGGCGCGGGGCGGGAATGTGCTCGTGGACGGCGCTGCCGGCCGGTCGATCGTGCGACTGGTCCGCAACCGGCTTCAGGTCCGGCACCCACGCCCGCTGTGAAGAGGTTCCCGCCGTCGGCGGCGGAGGCTCGACGATCGCCCGGATCCTCCGGTCCGCGGCCGGTGGCGGGCGTCGAAACGCCGGGCGGGCGGCGGCGTTGATCGGCCGAGCCGGACGTCACGCGGGTGATCGTGGGCGGCGGCCGGGGGAGCGGGGGCGCGAAATCGTTTTCTCCGTGCATTTATTCGCGGCGGCCGGAATGGGCTTTGCGAAAATTGTCGAAACGTGAGCAATGCCGCTTGGCGGGACGAGACGTGCAGCGTTGCTCCGTTCAGCGGGGTTTGCTTCCATGATCCTTTCGATACCATGGTCGGCGCCCCCGTCCCCAATTTGAATGTATTGGGAAGGATTCCGATGCTGTCTGCGGTCGTTGCTGCCGTAATGGCGCTGTCCTCAGTGGTCACCCCGCATTCGTGGAACACCCCTCCGCCGCCCGACAAAATCGTCATCGACGTCGTCAACGCCATCGGCACCGGCTGCCCGACCGGCACGTCCGCGGTGGCCGTCTCGCAGGACAATACGGCGTTCACCGTGACCTACAGCGCCTACACGGCGTTGGTCGGGGTCGGCGCCGGGCCGCTGGACGCCCGGAAGAACTGCCAGATCGGCCTGCGGGTGCACGTGCCGCAGGGGTTCACCTACGGAATCGCGCAGGCCGACTACCGCGGATTCGCGCACCTGGAACGTGGTGCGACGGGCCTGGAAAGAGCGAACTACTATTTCCAGGGCAATTCTCCGACGGCGTACGTTCAGCACCCGCTGACCGGGCCTTTCGAGGACGACTGGCATTTCACCGATTCCACGGAGGTGGGCGCGATCGTGTTCAAGCCGTGTGGTGAGGAACGCAACCTGAACATCAACACAGAATTGCGGTCCGCGGTCGGCACGTCGGATCCGAAGAAGACGACGAGCTACGTCACGATGGACTCGACCGACGGCAGCATCACCACCACCTACCACTTCGCGTGGCTGACCTGCCCGTGATCGGCTCCGGGTGACCGGAGGTGGAGAGGGGCGGCGCGGCCGGAAAGCTGCGCCGCCCCGGTGCGGTCAGGGCTTCGCCGGGGCCCGGGGATCGGTGGCTTCGACGCCGAAGACGCGGCCGAGGGAGACGAGGGCCTCGTCGAGGTGGCTGAGGCTGGAGAGGACGGCGCGGGTTTCGGCCGCTTCGACGCGGTCGGAGACGGGGGTGCCGTCGTCGCGCACGAGCGTGCCGGGTGTGGGGCCACCCGGGGCGCTCAGCGCTTTGCGGAGGACGTCGATGTTGGCCAGCAGCCGGCCGGTGAACTGCCGGAGCCGGTCGGCGTCGGGGCCGGTGAGCTGGCCGGGCTGGGCGCGCGCGGCGACGTGGCGGGCGCGGAAGGCGATGGTTTCCAGGGTGGTCAGCACGTGCCAGCCGTAGTCGCGGCGGGCGCTGCGGAGGTTCACCGGGTGGGTCAGCGGTTCGATGGTGGTGCGGACCCGGTCGACGCTGCGGTCGAGGTCGCGGGAAAGCTCGATGATGTTGACGTTCTCGTCGCCGGCCAGCAGGCCGCGGGTGTGCTCGAGGAACTCTTCGAGGTCGTCGAGCACCGCGGCGATGTCGTCGAGCATGACCGAGCGGGTGCGGACCGGGACGATGACGACCGCGGCGAGGATGCCGGCGGCGGCGCCGACGGCGGTCTCGGCGACGCGGATCCAGAGCACTTCGAGGCTGAACGTGCCGAGCAGGCTGTAGAGCAGGCCGAGCATGCTCGTGACGAAGAAGGCCATCACCACCTGGGAGACCCGGGCGGTGTAGACCATCCCGAACACGCACACGAGGATGAGGCCGAGGGTGGCGGCGGTGTTGCCGCCGACCAGCAGCGCCAGCAGGACGCCGCCGACGATGCCGATCAGGGTGCCGCCGAGGCGGCGGACGCCCTTGACGAAGGTGGCGCCGGCGCTGGAGGCGCCGATGAACACGACGAAGACGGTGAGCACGGCCCAGTACCAGCGCTGGTGGGAGACGAGTTCACCGCCGACCACGGCCAGGCCGCCGCCGACGGCGGCCTGGATGGCGCTGCGGGTCCGGTTGTCGTAGGCGAGCCGTGGTTCCGGTTCCTCGTCTTCGTCTTCGAGCGGGTCGGCGGTGGTTTCCGGTGCGGCGGCGCGCTGGGCCCGGTCGTCGGCGAGGGCCAGCTCGGCCAGTGCTTTGCGGACGCCGTCGCCGGGGGCGGCGTGTTCGTCGATGCGGCTGCCTTCGACGAGCATGCGGCTGTATTCGCCGGTCTGGCTGATCAGCGGGAGCTCGCGCGGGTCGCGTTCCATGAGGGCGCGGAAGCGAGCGAGCCGGGCGATGAGGTCGTCGCGGACCTCGGCGGTGAGTTCGCCGGAGCAGGTGCGCTGGACGGTGATGGCCAGCCACTGCACCGCGAGCTCGACTTCGATGGCGCGGCGGCGCAGCCGGTCGGCGGCGCGGTCCTCGAGGACGTCGGGGGCGGCGTCCTCGATGAGCAACACGCACTCGTGCAGCCGCGCCAGCGCCGAACGCAGTTGCTTGCGGGTGCGCTCGCTACCGTTGACCCCCAGGTGGGCCTCGGCGGCGCGGACGACGGCGCCGAGGCGGGCGCGGAAGGCGCGGCGCACGCGCAGGAATTCGGCCGCGGCGTTGCGCCGCAGCAGGACGAACCGGACGACGGCGTTGGCCAGGACGCCGACGCCGAGCGCCATCACCAGCTGCGGGACCTGCGTGACGTGGGCCTGCAGGAACATCGGGAAGAAGAACAGGAAGAAGGCGATCGAGCCGAGCGCGGTGCCGCGGGCGCCGAAGCGCTGGGCGTAGACCGCGACGAAGATCAGCAGCACGAACACGATGCTGTCAGTCGGTGGCAGGGCCGAGCCGAGGCTGGCGACGGTGATCGACGCGGCCCCGGTGAGGAAGGCCAGGACGAGGGTGACGGCCTGGCCGCCCGGGGTGGGGTCGTTGACGGTGAACGCCGTCATCATCGCGGCGATGGCGCCGACGAGGGTGACGGTGAGCGGGACGTGCACGGGCAGCAGCGCGGCCACGGCGAGCACGATGCCGAGCACGGCGGAGCCGGCCAGCCGCAACCGGACCAGGCCGGGGTCGGCCGCCACGAGCCGGTCGAGAGCGGCGGTGCGGAGGTGGTTCATCGGGCGAGGAGCTCCCATTGGGCGAGGGTGGCGCGCCGGCCGCGGGTGGCGGTGATCCGCAGCCGGTAACGGGCGTGCGCGGCCGGGGTGGCGAGGGCGAACGGGCGGGTCTGACGGCGCCAGCGGAACAGCTCGTCGTCGCGTTCGTCCAGGGTGACCCAGCCGGCGCCGTCAGCGTTTTCGGAGCCTTCCAGCACCCACGCGCTCGGGTCGCCCCGGCGATCCCCGGACGTCAGCGTGTACAGGGTGACTTCGCGGGGTTCGCCGGTGACGGTGAACTCGATCGCCGGGGTGGCGCTCGAGAAGGTGACCTGGGTACGGGTGGTGTCGTCGAACAGCGCACCGACCTTGGTGCCGTCGGAACTGGTGGCGGTGCCGGTGAGGTCGGTGACGGGGGCCGGGTGCTCGGCCGGTGGCGGCGGGGCGCCCCAGCCGGTGGGTTCGGTCGTCAGGTCGAAGACGAGTTCGGCGCCGGCGGCGAGGGTGGCGTGGCCGATCGAGGTGGTGTCGTGTGGTTCGCCGTCGACGGTGAGCCCGCGGACGTAGACGGTCTCGTCGGTGTTGCCGGGGGCGTGGACGACCAGTTTCTTGCCCTCGCCCAGGTGCACGGTCGCCTTTTCGAACAGGGGCGAACCGATCGCGTAGCGCGGGCTGCCGACGGCGAGGGGGTAGAAGCCGAGGGCGCTGAAGACGTACCAGGCGGACATCTCGCCGTTGTCCTCGTCGCCGGGGTAGCCCTGGCCGAGGTCGCTGCCGAGGTAGAGCCGCCGCAGCACCTCCCGCACGACGGCTTGGGTCTTCGCGGGCGCGCCGGCGAGGTTGTAGACGTAGGGGATGTGGTGCGAGGGCTGGTTGGAATGGCCGTACTGGCCCATCCGGACGTCGCGGGCTTCGGTCATCTCGTGGATGAGGCCGCCGTACGCGCCGGGACGGCGGCCGGTCTCCGGGGTGGCGAAGAAGGTGTCCAGCTTGGCTTCGAGCGCTTCGGTGCCGCCGTGGAGGGCGGCGAGGCCGGGGCCGTCGTGCGGTGCGGTGAAGGCGGTGTTCCAGGCGTTGGTTTCGACGAAGTCGCCGCCCCAGGCGGCCGGGTCGTAGCCGTGCGCGGCGAACTTGCGGCGGCCGTCGCGGTGGCGGCCCTGGAAGAACCCGATCGCCGGGTCGAAGTGGTGGACGTAGTCCTTCGCGCGTTCGCGGAAGTAGGCCGCGTAGTCGGCGTACATCCGGGCTCGCGGCCCGTCGCTTTCCCGCGACAGTGCCTCGGCGAGGTTGGCCAGGCCGAAGTCGTTGATGCACCCCTCCAGCGCCCAGGACAGTCCTTCGCGGACCGACGCCGGGGTGTAGTGGAGGAAGATCGACTCTTCGAGACCCTTGCGGCCGACCGCGCGGCGCGGCGGACTGACGGTGGCGTTCTTCAGCCCGGCGTCGAAGGCGGCCTCGACGTCGAAGTCACGGACGCCCTTGAGGTAGGCGTCGGCGAAGGCGACGTCCGAGCTGGTGCCGGTCATCAGGTCCGCGTAGCCGGGGGAGGACCAGCGGGCGATCCAGCCGCCTTCGCGGTACTGCTGGACGAAGCCGTCGATCAGCCGGCCGCAGCGGTCCGGCGCGAGCAGCGCGTAGGCGGGCCAGGTGGTGCGGTAGGTGTCCCAGAAGCCGTTGTTGACGTACAGCTCGCCGTCGACGACCTTCGCGCCGGTGCGCCGGCGGGTGCTCGGCCACCGCCGGCGCACCACCGGGCTGGCGTGCCGGATCCCGTCGGGGGTGTTCTCGTGCGCGACGTTCGGGTACAGGAACAGCCGGTAGAGGCCGGAGTACAGCGTGGTCCGCTGGTCCTCGGTGGCGCCTTCGACCTCGACGCGGCCGAGCTCCTCCTGCCACAGCCGCCTGGCCTGGGCCTTGACCTGCTCGAACGTCGTCCCGGCCGGGATTTCCAGCTCCAGGTTGCGCCGGGCCTGGGCGAGGCTGATCAGCGACGTCGCGATCCGCAGCGTGACGTCGGGTCCGTCGAACTCGAAGTAGCCCGAGACCCGCCGCCACGGCGGGAAGCGGACCTTGGCGCCGCGGGTGGCCGGGGCGTCGGTCACGGCGTAGACGAACATCCGGCGCGCCCCGGCCGACAGCCGGGAGCGGACTCCTGTGTACCCGCTGATCACCCCGGTGTCGGGGTTCAGGCGGAGGCGGCCGCGGTTGCGGGCGTTGTCGAACAGCAGCCAGCCGTGCTTGTCCGGGAAGGTGAACTGCATGATCGCCGCGTGCGAGGTGGGCGCGAGGTCGGCGGTCATCCCGTTGGCGAACCGGACGCCGTAGTGGTGCGGTGCGTCGGTCTCGTCGTCGTGGCTGAAGGCCAGGGCGCGGTTGCGGCGGTCGCGCTCGACCGGGCCGGTGCCGGGCATGACGTGGAAGGTGTGCCGGTCGCCCATCCACGGGCTCGGCTGGTGCGACAGCGCGAACGCCTGCAGCGCGGGCCGGTTCCGGTCGTCGTTGTGGCGGTGGTAGGAGTAGAGCCAGTTGGTGACGCCGGCGTCGGTGACCGGGGTCCAGAAGTTGAACCCGTGCGGCACGGCCGTGGCCGGGAAGGTGTTGCCCCGGGAGAAGTCGCCGCTGGAGTGCGTGCCGCGGGTGGTGCGGACGCAGTCGACCGGGTCGCGCGGCGGCTCGGGGCGGTCGGCGACGCGGACGTCGTCGAGCCAGCCGGTGATCTCTCCGGGCGCGTCGGTGCGCAGCACGATCCGGCTGATCCGGCGCCCGGCGAAGGCCCCCAGCGGGCGGCGGACGAGGTTCCACTGGTCCACCCACAGCGTCTTGTCGTCCACCGGTTCGAAGCCGGCGGAGGTGCCGTCGGCGAACTCGACGTCGAGGCTGACCCGGGTGGCGTGGTAGGCGGGGATCTCACCGTCGGCCACCGGGAAGACCACATAGGACAGCTCGGTGCGCCCGGTGACGGGTACGTCGAGTTCGAACAGGACGGCGCGGGGCCGGGCGGTGTAGCGCAGAGCGCGGGTGCCGGTGAAGCCCACGCCGGTCTTGGCCGTGGGGGAGCGGTCCGGGCCGTCGCCGACGGGCAAGCCGGCGTCCGCCGGCTGCGGGTCACCGCTTTCGAAGGACGAGAAGAACACGGCGTCGGACATGCGCCCACCGTAACGGCCGCCGAACGGCGCAGCGTGCTGAAACACTGCTGCCCGCACCGGCGCGGGCAGCAGTGTCCGTTTCAGGCGACGGCGGTGCCCTCCAACTCGGCCGGCTGACCCGGGATCGCCAGCCGGCTCACCCCGAGCATCGTGGTGGCCGGGGCCACCCCGGCGGCACCCAGCCGGGCCGCGGCCATGTCCCCCTCGTGCCGCGGCTTGCCTTCGGCGTCCGTCGACGTCTGCCCGGAGCAGTACAGGGTGCGGGTCTGCCCGGAGACCACCTCCCCCTGGTTGAAGCCCAGCGCTTGAGACCACGTCACCGGGTTGACCGCCGTTCGTTCCAGTGCCACATCAGCTCCGTTCGTTGCGAGTACTGCGCCGAGGAGCTTTCCGGCGAATCACGACATCCTCTGTCGTGTAGCTCTCGGCGGCGGGCGTCCCGGTCTACGCCGAACGCGGCCGGTACGGCGGGTTCGCGCTGCTGCCCGGTTTCCGGACCGAGCTCACCGGACTGAACCACGACGAGGCTCTGGCCCTGCTGACCACCGGGCGGGCGTTCGGCCTCGGCCCGGCGCCGGCGTCGGCGGTGCGCAAGGTGGCCGACGCGCTGCCCGAAACCCACGTGGTCACGGCCGGGCGCTTCCTCGTCGAGCCCGAGACGGACCTGCTCTCCCGCCGTCCCGAGCCCGAGGAGGTGGACCCCGCGACGATGCTCGAGGTCCGCCGCGCGGTCCTCACCGGCCACCGTCTGCGCCTGCACTACACGGCCACGGGCCAGGAGCCGCGGTGGCGCACGGTGGACCCGATCGGCCTGGTCACCGTCCGCGACCGCGGCTACCTGCTGGCGACGACAGCGGGCGCGGACCGGACGTACCGGCTGTCGCGGATCCTGGCCGCCGAATCGCTGGACGAACCGGCCGACCGGCCCGGCGGGACGACCTGCTGAACGCGGCGGTCGCGGTCCGCGCGGAAGAACCCGAGACGTCCGGCTGGCTGCGGTTCGAGGTGACGCTACCGGTCGTGAGTGGTAAGGCGGGTTAGAACCCGCCTTACCACTCACGACCTTCACGCACCTACATCTTCGTGCACTGCCCAGCGATCGGGCCGCGCACGACGTTCGGCAGGTCGTGGTCGGTCGGTGCCGGGTTGTTCACCGCGCACGCCAGCGGGCCGCCGACCGTGCTCGACGTCAGCACCGGCCCGTGGTTGCCGGTCAACGCCACCGGGCCGCCGATGTCGGTCAGCTCGATCGACACCTGACCGGTCACCCCGGTGATCGCCACCGGACCGCCCACCTTCGTGCGGTTCAGCACCACCTGAGCCGCCCCCGTCGCCGCGAGCGGGCCCTTGACCTGACCGCCGCGGACGATCAGGGACGCTCCAGGACCGACCGTGACCGGGCCCGAGATGGTCGCGTCCTGCAGGCACACCGTGCCCGAGGTGATCGACAGCGGACCGGACTGGACACCCGTCACCGTGCGAGTGCAGGAAGCGTCCGGCTTGCCCAGCAGCTCGAACTCGGCCAGCTGCGCCGGGGCGCCGGTGCTGGTCGCGGTCACCTCGAGCCGGTAGTACGCGTAGTGCGCCGGGTCGGCCACCTTGAACGCGCGGGTCTGCTGCCGCCAGCTGAACGCCTGGTTCTCCTGCCGGTCGGCCACCGCCCACGTCTTGCCGTCGTAGGAGCCCTTCAGCACCCAGCTCTTCGGGTCGCCCGCACCGGTCTGGGACGTCAGCGTGTAGTTCGTGACGGCCTCGTCGGTCGAGTTCAGCTGGTACTGCACGGCGCCGGTGACCGCGGCCTGGGTGCGCGAGGTGTTGTCCACCAGCGCGGCCGCGTCCGAGCCGTCCGAAGTGGACAGCGTGCCCCTGCCGGGACCGGTCTCGTCGTGCAGCGGCGCCGGCGCGCCGTCGCCCTGGGTGATCGACTTCGGCGCGTCGTTCGGGCCGGTGCCCCACGCCGAGGGGTTCGGGCCCATGTCGAAGTCGATCTTCCCGCCGCGGGCGATCAGCTCGTGCGGCAGCGACGTCGAGGAGTACGCCTTGCCGTTGACCTTCACACCCTGGACGTAGACGTTCTTCGCGCTGTTCTTCGGCGCGTTGATCACCAGGTCCTTGCCGCCGGCCAGGTGGATCGTCGCCTTCTTGAACAGCGGCGACCCGATCGCGTAGTCCGGGCTGCCCATCTGCAGCGGGTAGAAGCCCAGCGCGCTGAAGGTCCACCACGCCGACTGCTCGCCGTTGTCCTCGTCACCGCCGTAGCCCTGGCCGATCTCGCTGCCGGTGTAGAGCCGCGAGAGCGCCTCGCGGACCTTCTCCTGCGTCTTGGCCGGCTGGCCCGCGTAGTCGTACATGTAGAGCGTGTGGTGCGAGGCCTGGTTGGAGTGCCCGAGCTGCCCCATCCGGACGTCGCGGGCCTCCCGCATCTCGTGGATCACCCCACCGTAGGAGCCCGGGAAGTTCGCGGTCTCCTGGTCGGCGAAGAAGGCGTCCAGCTTCTTCGCCAGGCCCGCCTTGCCGCCGTAGAGGTTCGCCAGGCCCTGACCGTCCTGCGGCACGGAGAACGCCATGCCCCAGCCGTCGGTCTCGGTGTAGTCGATGCCCCACACCCGCGGGTCGTAGTCCTGCGTCGACCGGCTGAACTTGCCCGCCGCGTCCCGGCCCTGGAAGAACCCGACACTCGGGTCGAACAGGTTCACGTACTGCTGCGCCCGGCTGGTGAAGTACTCGTAGTTCGACAGGTACTCCTGCTTGCGCGGGTCACTCGCCGGGGCTTCGTCGTAGAGCTTCTTCGACAGGTTCGCGATGCCGAAGTCGTTGACGTACCCCTCGATCGACCACGAGAACCCGTGGTCGGCCGTGTTGGGCGAGTAGCCGAGGAAGATGCCCTCGTCGATGCCCTTGCGGCCGACCGCGTTGTTCGGCGGGGTCACCGTCGCGTTCTTCAGCGCCGCGTCGTAGGACGCCTTGACGTCGAAGTTGCGCACGCCCTTGAGGTAGGCGTCGGCGAACGCCACGTCCGAGCTGGTGCCGGTCATCAGGTCCGCGTAGCCCGGCGAGGACCACCGCGAGATCCAGCCGCCGTCGCGGTACTGCTGCACGAACCCGTCGACCATCTTCCCGGCCATCTCCGGGGTGAGCAGCGAGTACGCCGGCCAGGTCGTGCGGTAGGTGTCCCAGAACCCGTTGTTGACGTAGGTCTGGCCGTCGACGATCTTCGCCCCGGTCCGGGTCGGGGTGTCCGCCCCGGCCTTCGGCGAGACGAAGCTCGCGTACTGGTACTTCGGCTTCTCGTTCGTGCCGGTGTTCTCGAACGCCGAGTTCGGGTAGAGGAACAGCCGGTACAGGTTCGAGTACAGCGTCGTGAGCTGGTCCTTCGACGCGCCCTCGACCTCGATCACCTTCAGCTGGTCGTCCCAGGCCCGCTGCGCGGCGTCGCGGACGGAGTCGAAGGTCGCGGCCGGCGCGATCTCCTGCGCCAGGTTCTTCTTCGCCTGGTCCACGCTGATCAGCGACGTCGCGATCCGCATCGTCACGGTCTTGTCGGCGCCGGCGGCGAACCGCAGGTAGCCGGCCACGTCGTCGTGGCCCTGCCCGGTGAGCTTGGCGCCCGCGGTGACCGGCTTGTCGAAGGTGGCGTAGACGAACATCCGGCCCGCCCCGGCCGACAGGCCGCTCTTGACGTCGGTGTAGCCCGACAGCGTGCCGCCCGCGGTGTCGAGCGTCAGCCCGCCCTGGTTCTTGTAGTTGTCGAAGATCAGGCTGGAGTCGCTGCCCGGGAAGGAGAACCGGAACACCGCCGCGTGGTCGGTCGGGGCGATCTCGGTCTTGATCCCGTTCTCGAACTGCACGCCGTAGTAGTGCGCGCGAGCGGTCTCGTTGTCGTGCTTGAACGCCAGCGCCCGGGCGTCGCGGTTCGCGTCCGGCACCCCGGTGGCCGCGGACGGCATCACCTGGAAGGTCTGCCGGTCGCCCATCCACGGGCTCGGCTCGTGGCTGACGCTGAACGCCTGCAGCTCCGGCAGGTTCTGCTCGTTGTTCTGGCTGTGGTAGTTGTACATCCACCGGACGTCGCCGTCGTCGGCGTTCGCGTCGGTCACCGGGGTCCAGAAGTTGAACCCGTGCGGCACGGCCGTGGCCGGGAAGTTGTTGCCGCGGGAGAAGGTGCCGTTGGCCATCGTGCCGCGCGTGGTGAGGACGTTGTCGCTCGGGCGGGTGCTGGCCGGCGGGGTCGGCGTCGCCGAGATCTTCACGTCGTCGAGCCAGCCCTGCAGCGAGCCGGGGCCGTCGGGGTTGTCGAAGCCGACCAGGATCCGGTCGACGGTCTTGCCCTTGGCCACCGTGCCGATCGCCGAGCGCACCAGGTTCCACTGGTTGGTGTAGAGGACCTTGCTCTTGCCCTGGCCCTCCGGGGTGAGCGGGAACCCGTACTGGTCGGTCGCGCCCAGGTCGCGCAGCCGGGTGCCGTCGGTGAAGACCAGGTCGATCGCCACGTTCGTGCTCTGGTACTTCAGGTCACCGGTGATGAACTGCGGCTGCACCTTGTAGGTCAGCTCGGTCGAGGGCACGACGGGGATGTCGACGTCGAAGACCTTGTTGTAGGACCAGCCGTGGCCTTGGGTCTGGCTCCCGGAGTAGCGGAACGCCTTGAGCCCGGTGAAGCCGACGCGGTTCTTGTTCGTGTAACCGCTGGTCGGCCCGGAGTCGGTGAAGCTGCGCATGTTCGGCAGCGGCGGCGGCGCCGGCTCGTCGTTGGCCAGCAGCAGCTCCGACAGCTGCAGGATCGGGCCGCCGTTGTTGCGGGTGATGTCCAGCCGGAAGTACTTGAACGCCGGGGTCGGCGCGGCCAGCTTGTAGTCCTTCTGCTGGAACCGCGCGGTGAACGCCTGATCGGCTTGCTTGTCCAGGTCGGTCCAGGTCGAAGCGTCGTTCGAGCCCTGCAGCGTCCAGTCCTTGGGGTCGCGGTTGTCGAAGTCGTTGGCCGAGGAGATCGCGTAGTGCGTGATCGACGTCGGCTCCGCCAGCGTGATCTGGGCCCACGCCGTCGGGTCCCATGACAGCCACTTGGTGTCGGTCGTCCCGTCGACGAGGTTCGACACCACTTCGCCGCCACCGCTGTTTTCGCTGCTGGCGCTGGTTTCGGTCACCTTGCCGCGGATGTCACCGGGGATCGCGGTACCGTTCGCGCCGTTGATCCCGGACGCACGCGGCTTGCCCGCCGCGTCGGTGTCGACCGTGTCGGTCCACGTCGGCTGGACGTCACCGGCCTCGAACGAGGACGAAAAGTCGGCGGGCAGGGCGTCTTCGGCGGCGGACGAGGCCGCGGGGAGGGCGACCAGGCCGGCGGCGACCACGGCGGCGGTCACCAGGAAAGCGACCGGGGGTCTGGCGCTTCGGGGCATCGTTGCTCCAAGCTCGGAGGGCGGATTTCAGCAGCGCCGCGCAGGCGGGGACCGGCGGCGCCAAGGAAGGGAAACGCGCGGGTGACATCGATGTCAAGACCGGTCGCCAAACCTGGCCGGAATCAGACAACGCGGAAAAACGGGGGACGGATGAGACCGCTGAAGATCGTCACCGCCATCACCGCGCTGACCCTCGCCACCGCCGCGTTCGCCCCCGCTCCCGCGGCCACGTTCGTCCCCGCCATCGCCGTCGCGGCCCCGGAATCGATCCTCCGGCCGGTGACCGCCTGCACCGACCTCGCCCGCGGGTTCGCCCTCCCGGGGGCCGCCACGCACGTCACGGTGGCCACCGTCGTCGCGGCCACCGGCACCGACCCCGAATACTGCGGTGTGCAGGGCTACGTCGAACCCGCCGTCCGGTTCGAACTGCGCCTGCCCACCAGGACCTACGCCGGGCGCTACCTGCAGTACGGCTGCGGCGGCTTCTGCGGCCTGGTCAACCCGCCCGCCTTCGCCGACTGCGGCCTGCACCACGGCGGCGACGTCGCCGTGGCCGCCACCGACGACGGGCACATCGGCAAGACCCCCGCCGTCGTCGACGACGGCAGCTGGGGCGCCCACGACCAGGCGGCCCGCAACGACCTCGAATTCCGCGCACCCCACGTCGTCTCCCGCGCCTCGAAGGCGATCATCCAAGCCTTCTACGGCGCCCCGCCGCGCAAGTCCTACTTCAGCGGCTGCTCCGACGGCGGCCGCGAAGGCCTCCAGCTCGCCCAGCGCTACCCCGCGGACTTCGACGGCATCGACGCCGGCGCACCCGCGAACTCCTGGAGCCCGCTGCTCGGGGTCTACCAGACCTGGCTCGCGCGGGCGAACACCGCCACCGACGGCAGCCCCATCCTCACCGCCGCCAAACTGCCCGCCCTGCACAACGCCGTCCTCGCTGCCTGCGACCACCTCGACGGGCTCGCCGACGGCCAGCTCGACGACCCCCGCGCCTGCCACTTCGACCCCGCGGCACTGACCTGCCCCGACGGCGACAGCCCGGCCTGCCTCACCCCGGACCAGGTCGCCGCGACCCGCCGGCTGTACTCGCCACCCACCGACGCCTACGGCACGCTGCTCTACCCCGGCGGCCAGCTGCCCGGCTCCGAGCTGTCCTGGGCCGGGTGGATCATCGCCACCCCCGAGACCGGCGGTTTCGCCTTCGCCCGCAACCTCGCCGACAACTACCTGCGCTACCTCGGCTACCCGATCGGCGCCCCGGCCGCCACCGTCGACACCTTCGCCTTCACGCAGGCGGAGTTCGACCGGCTCACCCGGGTCGGCGTCCGCTACAACGCGATGAGCCCCGACCTGTCGGCGTTCCACCGGCGCGGCGGCAAGCTGCTGCTCTGGCACGGCTGGGCCGACGAAGCCATCCCGCCGGCCGGCACCCTCGACTACTACCAGCGGCTCACCCACGGCCGCCCGCAGGACTGGGCCCGGCTGTTCATGGTCCCGTCGCTCTACCACTGCGGCGGCGGCACCACGCTCACCGAGTTCGACCCGCTGCGCGAACTGGTCGCCTGGGTCGAACGCGGCACCACACCCACCCGGGTCACCGCGACCGGCCGCGACGCCGCGGGCACCGTCACCCGCACCCGGCCGGTGTTCGCCTACCCGCAGCGAGCGGTCTACGACGGCACCGGCAGCATCGACGACGCCGCCAACTTCCGCCCCGCACCGCCGTCCTCGCCGGTCCGGGACGTCGTCCACTGGGCGGGGGAGAAGCTGTACGACCTCCCGGGGCCGGTCGCGCCGTAAAACGCCTCCCGCGGGTCCCGGCGTCGCCGCTAGGGTCACGATCATGACGACGCCGGAACCCGCCGACCGCGTACTCGCCCGCGCCTCCCTCGCCGACGGCAGCCCCACCCGGTGGTTCGACCAGCTCTACACCGCCGCCGCGCGCGGCGAGGCCGAAGTCCCGTGGACCCGCGGCGAACCGAACGCGGACCTGGCCGCCTGGGTCCGCCCGGGCGAGGGCCGCCGCGCCCTGGTGGTGGGCAGCGCCCTCGGCGACGACGCCGAACTGCTGTCCGCGGCCGGCTGGGCCGTCACGGCCTTCGACGTCGCCCCGGCCGCGGTCGAAGCGGCCCGCGCGCGGTTCCCGCGGTCCGAAGTGGACTACGTCGTGGCGGACCTGCTGAACCCACCGGGAAACTGGCGCCACGCGTTCGACCTGGTCGTGGAGATCATCAACATCCAGGCCATGCCGCGCGAATTCCGCCCCGCCGCGGTGGCCTCCCTCGCCGGCTTCCTCGCGCCGGGCGGCACGGCGCTGGTCAGCGAGGTCGCGGAGGAGAGCACCGACGTCGCGACCTGGGAAGGCCCGCCGTGGCCGTTCAGCCGCGCCGAGATCGAATCCGTCGCCCAGGACGGTGTCCGGGCTGGTCAGCCTGGAAACCATCCGCGACGGCGCCCGCTACTGGGCCACCTTCACCCGCTGGCCCGGTGCCGGCCGGGCGTCGTTCCCACGACGGCCGTGAACGCCGCGATGAAGTGACTCGGGTTCGCCCAGCCGCACGCCCGGGCCGTGTACGCGGTGTCGTGGCCGTCGGCGAGCAGGATCAGCGCGTGGCCGACGCGCACCTGGGTGCGCCACTCGTGGAACGTCATGCCCAGCTCGTCGCGGAACAACCGGCTCAGCGTGCGCGCACTGGCGCCGATCCGCGACCCGAGTTCCGCCAGCGGGGTGTTGTCCCCGGGTTCCTCGTACAGCCTCCGCGCGATCGCCCGCAACCGGTCGTCGCGCGGCTCGGGCAGGTGCAGCGGCTGCTCGGGCGCTTCGCGCAGCTCGTCGACCAGGACCCGGCGCAGGCGGGCACCGGCGGCCCGGTCGTACTCGCGCGGGCCGGTGAGGGCGAGCAGCACCTCGCGGGCGAGACCCGACGCGGTGAACACCGCGGGCCGATCGGGCACGAGCCGGGCCGGCGACGCGGGCAGGAACACGATCCGCATGTCGGTGTGGCCGTGCGCGCGGTGCCGGTGGGTGAAGCCGGCCGGCGTCCAGGCCACCCGGTTCGCCGGGACGATCGACGTCCCCCGCTCGGTGTGCACCGACAGGACACCCCGGGCGGCGTAGACCAGGTGCCCGCGCTCGTGGACGTCCGCCGCGCTGGTTCCGCCCGGCGGCCACAGGTGCACCCCGCCGGACGGCCAGATCCGCGAGACCGGCGAGACTTGGCGGCCAATGGGCATGACTTGGCATTCTACCGGTGGTCGGCCACGCCCGCGCCCGACGACAGTGGAACGCATGAAGACGATGCGAGCGGCGGTTTGCGTCCGCGCCGGCGGCCCGGACGTGCTGGAGATCCACGAGCTGCCGGTCCCGGCGGTCCGCGACGGCTGGAGCCTGGTGCGGGTCCGGGGCACCGGCCTGAACCGATCGGAGCTCAGGACCCGGCAAGGGCACTCCCCGGACGTGGTCTTCCCGCGGGTGCTCGGGATCGAATGCGTGGGGACCGTCGCCACCTCGACCGACCCGCGGCTCCCGGACGGCACCACGGTCGCGGCGGTGATGGGGGAGATGGGCCGCGCCTTCGACGGCGGCTACGCCGAGTACGCCCTGCTCCCGAACCCCCTGCTGATGCCGGTCACCACCACCCTGCCCTGGGACGTGCTGGCCGCCCTCCCCGAGACCTACCTGACCGCGCAGGGCGCACTCGACGCGCTCGGCATCGGCCCGGGCAGCCGCGGCCGGCTGCTGATCCGTGGCGGCACGTCGTCCGTCGGGCTGGCCGCCGCCTCGATCGCGGCCGGCCACGGCCTGGAAGTCGCCGCCACCACCCGCCGGCCGGACAAGGCGGCCGCCCTGACCGCCGGCCACGTGCTCATCGACGACGGCGGCCCGCTGGCCGGCCTGCCGGAACTGTGGGCCGAAGGCCCGGACTGGGTCCTCGACCTCGTCGGCGCCCGCACGGCCGTGGACTCCCTGCGCCTGGTCCGCCGGGGTGGCACGGTGTGCGTGGCCGGTTCGCTCAGCGGCTGGATCGTCCCGGACTTCGAGCCGATCGCGAAGATCCCGTCCGGCACCAAGCTCACCGCGTTCCACAGCAACGACCGCAAGGGCAGCACGGCCCTGCTGCAGCGGATCGTCGCCGAAGTCGAAGCGGGCACCTACCACCCGCACGTCGACCGGGTCTTCCCCTTGGGCGAGATCGCCGCCGCCCACCGGTACATGGAGGACGACCGCGCCGCCGGGAAACTCGTGGTGGTGCCCTGATCCGGTGGCCTAGGCTCGGCGATCATGCCCACCCAGTCACTGCAGATCCCCACCGCGGACGGCCAGGCCGACGCCTTCGCCGCGTTCCCCGGCGAAGGCGACCGCCACCCCGGAGTGCTGATGTACCCGGACGGCTTCGGCATCCGGCCCGTCCTGCGGGAAATGGCCGAAGAACTGGCCGGTCACGGGTACTCCGTGCTCGTCCCCAACATCTTCTACCGCCACGGCCCGGCGCCGGTGCTCGAACTCCCCGGCCACATCGGGGAAGAAGCCCGGCCCGCGATCTTCGCCGAGCTCACGCCCATGATCGAGGCGCACACCACCGACCGGATCCTGCGGGACGCCGACGCCTACCTCGACTTCCTCACCACCCGGCCCGAGGTCGCCCCCGGGCCGGTCGCGGTGACCGGGTACTGCATCGGCGGTCTCCTGGCGACGCACACCGCCGCGGCCCACCCCGGCCGGGTGGCCGCCCTCGCCGGGTTCCACGCTCCCGTGGGCGCCGCCGGAGACGGCAGCCTGCAGCGGATCACCGCCCGAACCCACTTCGGCCACGCCGAATCCGATCTGACACCCGAGGCGCTCGGCGAGCTCAACAAGACCCTGGACGCCGCCGGGCTCGAATACACCTCCGAGATCTACCCCGGCTCCGTCCACGGCTTCACCATGGCCGACACCGACGCCTTCGACCCCGCCGGCCTGCGCCGCCACTGGGACAGCCTGCTGGCGCTGCTCGACCGGGCCCTCTAGCAGTTCTCCAGGAACCGGGTCAGGACGCGGGTGCCGAAGTGCAGGCCCGCCACCGGCACCCGCTCGTCCACCCCGTGCGCCATCGCCCGGTACGGGAACCCCTTCGGCAGCCACAACGGCGCGAAGCCGTAGCAGTCGATCCCCAGCTGCGCGAACGCCTTCGCGTCCGTCCCGCCGCCCAGGCAGTACGGCACCACCACGGCGTCGGGATCTTCCGCCTGCAAGGCACGAGCCATCGCGGAGAACCAGGGGGAGTCCACCGGTGCCTGCACCGGCGGCTGGTGCGCGACGAACTCCCGCGTCACGCCTTCGCCGAGCAGCTCGTCCAGCGCGGCGAACAACGACTCCTCGGTCCCCGGCAGCACCCGCACGTCGACCTGGGCGGTCGCCGTCGACGGGATCACGTTCACCTTGTACCCCGCGTCCAGCATCGTCGGGGTCGTGCTGTTGCGGATCGTGGGCAGCACCAGCCCACCGGCCGGGCCGAGCGCCGCCACCGCCGCGTCCACCCCGTCCGAAGAGGACAGCTCGACCGGGACACCCAGCGCCGCGCCGGTCCGCTCCAGGAACGCCCGCACCGCCGGGGTCAGCGACACCGGCCAGCGGTGCGCGGCGATCCGGTGCAGCGCACCCACCAGCCGGGTGACGGCGTTCTCGTCGTTCGGCCGCGACCCGTGCCCGGCCCGGCCCCGCGCGGTCAGCCGCAGGTGCGCGGTCCCGCGCTCGGCCGTCCCGACCGGGTACAGGTGCACGTCACGGCCGTCGGCGGCCGGCACGTGGTAGGTGTAGCCGCCCGACTCGCTGATCGCCGCGACGCAGCCCTCGAACAGCTCCCGGTGCCGGGCGACCAGCCAGTGCGCACCCCAGTCGCCGCGGTCCTCCTCGTCGGCGACGAACGCCAGCACTAGCTCACGCCGCGGCCGCGCCCCGCCGGCCAGCGCCGCGAGCACCATGGCCACGAAGTCCTTCATGTCGGTCGCGCCGCGGCCCCACAGGTACCCGTCGCGCACCTCGCCGGCGAACGGCGGCACCGACCAGTCCGCCGCGTCCGCCGGAACGACGTCCAGGTGGCCCTGCACCAGCAGCGCGGGCAGCGACGGATCGGTGCCCGGCACCCGCGCGATCACGCTGGCCCGCCCCGGCGCGGCCTCGAGGATCCGCGACGGGATGCCCAGGCCGTCCAGGAACGCGGCCACGTACTCCGCCGCCGGCCGCTCCGGCTCGGCGTCGTTGTTCCCGCGGTTGGTCGTGTCGAACCGGATCAGGTCCGCGCACAGCTGGACAGCGTCGGCCGAGTCAGCCATAGATACCCTGCACCGCCCCCGCCGCGATCGCCGTGACGACCTTGAAACACTTCATCGCCTCGGTCATGGTCGGCGCGTCGAACCCGACCCGCCGCGTCCCGATCTGCTCCACCGTGGGGATCACCGCCGTCGACTGCGCCAGGTGACTCGCGTCGAACTCCACCTCGATCCGGTGCGCGCTCACCCGCCGCTCCTCCCGGCCGGCGCGGGCCAGGGCGTCGGCCGCGGCGCCGGTCAGCAGCTCCGCCGTGCGCGCGGGCGGCAGGCAGATCGCCGCGTACCGGCTCACGCATTCCTTCACCTGGACCAGCTCCGCCTCCGGAGCGTAATCACGGGCGTCGTCACACGTTTTGTCGTCACCCGAAACGAGCAGGACAGGGACGCCGTACTCCGCGGCCATGCCCGCGTTCAGCCGGCCCTCGCTCGCCGGGACGTCGTCCAGCCACACCCCGGTGATCTGGTTCTCGAGGTAGGTGTGGGAGAGCACCCCGTCGAAGCCCGCGCCGGCGTGGTAGCCGAGGAACACCACACCGTCCACACCGGAATCGATGCCCTGCATCATCGACAGCGGCTTGTGCCGCCCGGTGAGCATCCGCGCCCGCGGGTCGAGCTCCTCCAGCAGCAGGTTCCGTTGCGACGAATGGGCTTCGTTGACCAGCACATCGCTCGCCCCGGCCTCGTACAGGCCGGCCAGCACCGCGTTGACGTCGCCGGTGAACAACCGCCGGAAGCGGTCCCACTGCGGCGACCCGGGCACGACGTCGTCGGTCCAGGTGACGCCGGTGGCGCCCTCCATGTCCGCCGAGATCAGGATGCGCATGCCGGGCACTCTAGCCAGCACGCCCGCCCTCCGGACGCGAAACGCCCCCCGAGCCGAATGTCACTCAGTGTGACGACCAGCGGGTCGATAACGATCGGGCACCTGCCGAGGCGGCAACATATTGCGCGGTTGTCCCGGTATGTGGTTACTTCTCGTCCTTGGGGAGGCTCGCCAGCGAATGATGGGGTGGTTTTCGGTGCAGTTCCAACGCAGGTGCGGGCGGTTCGCCCGCGTGGGCGCGGTCGTCGCGGCCGCGACATTGGCGGCGATCCCGCTCGCCGTTCCCGCGCAGGCCCAGCAGGGCAAGGTGCTGCGGGTCGCGCTCACCACCGGCATCGACCACCTGAACCCCTTCACCGCCGCGCTGTCGGCGTCCACGCAGATCGGCCGGTTCACCTTCGAGTTCCTGACCATCCCGAACGCGGAAAAGGCCGAAGCCTCGCCCGCGCTCGCCGAGTCGTGGACCCCGTCGCCGGACAAGCTCACCTGGACGTTCAAGATCCGCAGCGGCGTCAAGTGGAGCGACGGGCAGCCGGTGACCGCCAAGGACGCGGCCTTCACCTTCAACCGCATGCTCGACGACGAGAACGCCCGCACCGCCAACGGCAACTACGTGGCCAACTTCGAGACGGTCACCACCCCCGACGACACCACCCTCGTCATCAAGACCAAGACCGTGCAGGTCAACATGAACCTGCTCGACGTGCCGATCGTGCCCCAGCACATCTGGGAGCCGATCAAGGACCTCAAGGCCCCCTCGACCGACACCCTCGCCGTCGCCGGCGTCTCCGACGGCCCGTACCAGCTCACCGAGTACAAGCCGAACGAGTACGTCAAGTTCAAGGCCAACAAGGACTACTGGCGCGGCGCGCCCAAGGTCGACGAACTGCAGCTGCTGCAGTTCAAGGACAGCGAGGCCGCGGTCAACGCGCTCAAGCAGGGCGAAGTCGACGTCATCAACCGGCTCAACCCCAACCAGTTCGACGCGCTGAAGGGCCAGCAGGGCATCACCACCAACGCCGCCCCCGGCCGCCGCTACGACGAGCTGTCGATCAACTTCGGCGTCACCGACAGCGCCAACAACCCCATCGGGGACGGCAACCCGGTCCTCAAGGACATCAACCTCCGCAAGGCGATCACCCAGGCCGTGGACACCCAGGCCCTCGTCGACAAGGTCCTCAAGGGCCTCGGCCAGGTCGGCGGCGGCGTCGTGCCCCCCGTCTACGCCGCCTACCACTGGGACCCCAGCGCCGCCGAGAAGGTCAAGTTCGACCTCGCCGCCGCCAACGCGACCCTCGACCAGGCCGGCTACCAGAAGGGCCCCGACGGCGTCCGCACCGCTCCCGGCGGCGCCAAGCTGGAACTGCGCCTCACCGGCCACGCCAACCGCAGCTACGACCAGGGCGTCGCCCAGTACGTCACCGGCTGGCTCAAGGACATCGGCGTCACCGTCAAGCAGGACCTCGTCTCCGACGACGAGCTGTCCGACCGCACCCAGGCCGGCAAGTACGACCTCGCCATCGGCGGCTACGGCACCAACCCCGACCCGGACTACGCGCTGTCGCTGCACACCTGCGGCGCACGGCCCAGCCCGGACGGCAAGGGCGGCAGCACCGACACGTTCTTCTGCGACGCCGCCTACGACGACCTGTACAAGAAGCAACTCACCGAAACCGACGACGCCAAGCGCGCCGGGTACGTCAAGCAGGCCCAGGCCCGGCTCTACAGCCAGTTCCCGACCATCGTGCTCGACTACCAGAACGCCCTCGAGGCCTACCGCTCCGACAAGTTCTCCGGCTTCACCACCCAGCCGCAGCCCAGGGGCGCCATCCTCGAACAGACCGGCTACTGGGGCGTCTACGGCGCCACCCCGGCAGGCACCACGAACGCCGCCGACTCCGGCAGCGGCAACACGGTGCTGTGGATCGTCCTCGGCGCGGTCGTCGTGGTGGTCCTCGTCGGCGGCGGCATCATGCTCGGCCGCCGCGGCAAGACCGCAGAGGACCGCGAGTAAGACATGACCACCCCCGACCAGGCCGCGGTGCTCGTCGACCCCGACGAGCACCGCGGCGGCACCGGCACGGCCCGGTTCGTGCTCAAGAAGCTCCTCGAAGCGCTGATCAGCGTCGTGCTGGTGATCGTGCTGTTCTTCTTCCTCTTCCGGATGCTGCCCGGCGACGCGGTCGCCGCCATGACCCGCGACCACCCCACCAGCCCCCAGATGATCGCCGAACTGCGCGAAAAGATGGGCGTCGACAAGCCCGTGCTCGTCCAGTTCGGCAACTACTTCCGGGACCTGCTGCACGGCGACCTCGGCGAGTCCCGGCTGCTCAACAACGGCCGCCCGGTCGCCGACATGATCGGCGAACGGCTCTGGCCGACCATCCTGCTCGTCGGCAGCGCCACCCTGCTCGCCATCCTGCTCGGGCTGTGGCTGGGCATCCGCGCCGGCTGGCGCCGCGACAGCCTCTTCGACCGGACCCAGACCGGGCTCGCGCTGACCCTCTGGTCGGTCCCGCAGTTCTGGCTCGGCCTGATGCTGCTCGTGGTGACCAACGGCCTGTTCCCCAGCCGCGGCATGCACTCGCCGGACGCGGCCCCGGACTTCCTCTCCCAGACCCTCGACGTCCTGCACCACCTGGTGCTGCCGTGCGTGACGCTGGTGGCGGTGTTCTACGCCCAGTACATGCTGATCATGCGGTCGTCGCTGCTGGGGGAGATGAACGCCGACTACCTCACCACCGCGCGCGCCAAAGGCCTGCGCGACGACCTCGTCCGCCGCCGCCACGCCGTCCCCAACGCCCTGCTGCCCACCACCACGCTGGTGTTCATGCAGTTCGGTTCGGTGCTGGCCGGCGCGGTCACCGTCGAAGCCGTGTTCAGCTGGCCCGGCCTGGGCCAGCTGATCTACGACGCCCTGCACGGGCCCGACCTGCCGGTGCTGCAGGGCGTGTTCACCGTGCTGACCGGCGCGGTGGTGCTGATGAACCTGCTCGCGGAACTGCTCTACCGCGTGCTCGACCCCAGGGTGCGTACCTCATGACCACCGCCGAGACGCCCCGGCAGATCGCCTGGGCCCGTCGCCGCGCGTCGCTGGCCAGGTCCTGGCGGGAGTTCGCCGGCCAGCGCGGCGCGCTCGCCGGGCTCGTCCTGCTCGGGGTCACCGTGCTCGTCGCCCTGCTCCTGCCGCTGATCAGCGACGAGAGCGGCCTCGAGGTCACCAAGGCCACCGGGCAGCCGCTGTCCCCGCCGAGCGGCGAGTTCTGGCTCGGCACCGAAAACTTCGGCCGCTCGGTGCTGCTGATGACCGTGTGGGGCACCCGGATCTCCCTGCTCGTCGGCTTCTCCGCCGCGCTGCTGTCGGTGGTCATCGGCACCCTGATCGGCGTCGCCGCCGCCCACTTCGGCGGCTGGGTGTCGGCGACCCTGCTGCGGTTCACCGACTTCTTCCTGGTCCTGCCCTCGCTGATCCTCGCCATCGCGCTCTCGGCGGTGCTGCCCAAGGGCGTCGGCACGATCATTCTCGCCATCGGCCTCACCGCCTGGCCCGGTACCGCCCGGCTCGTCCGCTCCCAGACCCTCACCATCGAGAGCCGGTCCTACATCGAGCGGGCCCACGCCCTCGGCGGCGGCCACCTGCACATCATCGGCCGGCACGTCCTGCCCGGCGTGATGCCGCTGGTGCTGGCCAACACCACCCTCGTCGTCGGCAACGCCGTCATCGCCGACGCGACCCTGTCCTTCCTCGGCGTCGGCGACCCCAACTCCATCACCTGGGGCCTGGTGCTGGAAACCGCGCTCAACAACGGCGCCATCAGCCGGGGCGCCTGGTGGAACGTGCTCCCGCCGGGCATCGCCATCGTCCTTGTCGTCCTCTGCTTCACCCTGGTCGGCCGGGGCCTGGAGACCGTGTTCAACCCGAGGTTGAAGAAGTGACCACCCCGCTGCTGCAGCTCACCGACCTGAACGTCACCTACGCGGTGGGGGACACCGACGTGCCCGCCGTCCGCGGCGTCGGCCTCACCCTCGACCCCGGCGGCACCCTCGGCGTCGCCGGCGAGTCCGGCTCGGGCAAGTCCACCGTCGCGATGAGCGTGCTGCGGCTCCTGCCGCGCACGGCCAAGATCACCGGCGAAATCCTCCTCGACGGCGAAGACGTCACCACCATGAAGTGGGGACGCCTGCGCGCGGTCCGCTGGGCCGAGGCGTCGGTGGTGTTCCAGGGCGCCATGCACGCGCTCAACCCCGTCCGCAAGATCGGCGAGCAGATCGCCGAACCGCTCCGGCTGCACGCACCGGCCGGCAAGGCCCTCACCGACGCCGAGGCCGACAACCGCGTCGCCGAGCTGCTCACCCAGGTCGACCTGCCCCCGAGCCGGGCCGGCGCCTACCCCCACGAGCTGTCCGGCGGGCAGAAGCAGCGCGTCATGATCGCCATGGCCCTGGCCTGCTCGCCCCGGCTGATCATCGCCGACGAGCCGACTACCGCCCTCGACGTCATCGTCCAGGCCCAGGTCCTCGCCCTGCTCACCAAGCTGGTCGCCGAACAGCGCATCGGCCTGATCATGATCAGCCATGACCTGTCCGTGCTCGCCGCCACCTGCGAACGCATCGCCGTCATGTACGACGGGCAGATCGTCGAAGAAGGCCCCAGCGCCCAGGTGATGGGCTCGCCCCGCCACGACCACACGCGAGCGCTCGCCGCGGCGTTCCCCACGGTCGGCGACCCGGTGTCCCGCTTCGCGCCGGCCACCAGCAGCCCCCTCCCACCCGAACCCGCGGACCGCGCCCCCGCCGGCGAGCCGCTGCTGGCCGCCGAGAACCTGCGCGTGTCCTTCCGCGACCGCACCGGCAAGCGCATCGACGCCGTCGCCGGGGTGGACCTGACCGTGTCCCGCGACGAGATCGTCGCCCTCGTCGGCCAGTCCGGCTCCGGCAAGACCACCCTCGCCCGCACCCTGCTGGGCCTGCAGAAGCCCGACTCCGGCGTCGTCCGCTACGCCGGGAAACCCGTGCCCACCGGCGGGGCCGGGCTCAAGGCCTACCGCCGTCGGGTCCAGCTCGTCCTGCAGGACCCGACAAGTGCGCTCAACCCGGCCCACACCGTGTACGAGGCCGTCGCCGAAGGCCCGCGGATCCACCGGCTCGCCGACGAGCGGGCCGTCGTCCACCGGGCACTGGAAGCCGCCGAGCTGCGGCCCGCCGCCAAGTACGCCGACCGGCTCCCGCACCAGCTCTCCGGCGGCCAGCGCCAGCGCGTCGTCATCGCCGGGGCGCTGGCGCTCGAACCGTCGGTGGTGGTGGCCGACGAACCGGTCGCCTCCCTCGACGCCTCCGTCCGCGGCGAAATCCTGGCCCTGCTGCTGCGGCTGCGCCGTGAACTCGGCCTCGCCGCCCTGGTGATCACCCACGACCTGGGCCTGGCCTGGAACATCGCCGACCGCGTCGCCGTGATGTACCGCGGCGAGCTCGTCGAAACCGGGACCGTCGAGCAGGTCCTGCTCGACCCGCGGCACGAGTACACGAAGTCCCTCCTGGCCGCCCTCCCCGGCGGCACCCTCCAGCACCGCACCGTCGAAACCTGACACTGCGGGAACTCCGCAGGAGCGCAGTGTGTAATCTCCGAACGGAAATGGCGACCACCACCGACCCCGCACAGACGCCCTCGACCGGCCTGGCCGAGCGGCTCCGCGTGCCCTCGCGATTCCCCTACCGCACGATCGCGATGGGCACCGTCGGCAGCACCCTGCTGATGGTCGCCGCCCTCGGCGCCGGCGGCATCCTGATCTCCGACCCCGTGCTCGGCCACGGCCCGCTCTCGTGGGTCCGCTACGGCCACGGGCGCATGCTCGCCAACGCCGTCCTCTACACCGGCTTCGGCATGGTCGTCTGGGCGTGGGTCCGGCTCGGCCGCTACGTGCTGGCCGGCCGCATCGGCAGCCGCCCGATCCTGGTCGCCGCCGGCTGCTGGATGGCGCCGCTGCTGGTGTCGCCGCCGCTGTTCACCCGCGACGTCTTCTCCTACCTCGGCCAGGGCGCCCAGCTGCTCTACGGGCTCGACCCGTACGCCAACGGCCCCGCCGAGCTCGACGTGCTGCCGAACGTCGTGCAGAACGTCCACCCGCTCTGGCAGACCACCCCGGCCCCGTACGGGCCGCTGTTCCTGCTGATCTCCAAGGGCGTGGTCGCCACCACCGGCGACAACATGATCCTCGGCGTCATCCTGATGCGCGTCGTGCTGCTGGCCGGCCTGGCCGGGACGCTGTGGGCGCTGCCGCGGCTGGTCAAGCACCTCGGCGGCAAGCTCCCGGTCGCGCTGTGGCTCGCGGTGGCCAGCCCGATGATGGTCATCCACCTCTTCGGCGGCCCGCACAACGACCTGATGATGCTGGCGTTCCTCACCATCGGCGTCCTCGCCGCCCTCGAGCGCAAGCACGTGCTCGCGGTCGTCCTGGTCACGATCGGCATGCTGATCAAGCCCACCGCGGCGATCGCGCTGCCGTTCATCGTCTGGATGTGGGCCAACCACCTCACCGGCGAGTCGAAGGTCCGCAACTTCCTGCGCGCCGGCGCGGCCTCGGTCGGCCTGTTCCTGCCGGTGTTCGTCGCGGGCACGTGGATCTCGCTGGGTTCGCTCAACCTCGGCTGGTGGTCCGGGCTCAAGGCCCCGCAGCTCATCGCGAACTGGCTCAACATCCCCACCGGCATCGGCGAGGTGTTCTACAACCTGGTCCACCTGATCGTGGACGTCCAGGTCTCCCCGTTCGTGACGGTCGCCCGCGCGGCGGGCATGCTCCTGCTGATCGCCATCGGCGCCCGCCAGTGGTGGCTCGCCCGCGGCGGCGGCACGGAGGCGGTCTACCGCGCCGGGATCTCCCTCCTGGCGGTCGCGATCCTCATGCCGCCGACCCTGCCGTGGTACCTGACCTGGGGTTTCGTCCTGCTGTCGGCGTTCAAGTGGCAGCCGCGCCACTTGGCGCTCGTGGTGGCGGTGTCGGTGTTCGTGACCCTCGTCTACTACCCGACAGGCGAGCAGGCGCTCTACGACTGGTGGTTCATCGCCGGAGTAATCCTGGCGAGCCTGTACGCGGCGGCGTCGCTGCTGCGCCCGGACCCGCTGGGCATCATCGACGCCTGGCGCCGCCCGGAGAAGTTCCTCCGCGACTGACCCTCGTGAGTGGTAAGGCGGGTTAGAACCCGCCTTACCACTCACGACCCGGCCCACCCGCGCCATGTGTGGACGTCCGTCACCACCACCGCGTGCTCCGGCGGCCGCTCCGCGTACTGCTCGTACTTGGCCACCAGCCACGACACCGGCTCCGCATCCGGCGGCAGCACCCGCGCGGTGCCGTCCGCGCGGGCCCACCACAGCCGGGACCAGTCCTCCGAATAGCCGTCGGCCAGGAAGCACACCGCGGGATTCGACTCGATGTTGCGCAGCCGCCGCAACGCCACCGAAGACTTCGGCTTGTGGTCCACCGCGAACACGACGACGTCGTCCCGCACCGCGAACGTCACGGGCACCAGGTGCGGCACCCCGTCGGCTGACACCGTCGCCAGCCGGGCCACCCGGGCCGCGGCGAACCGGTCGCGGGCCTCCGCCGAAGAAAGTTTCACGTCAGCGCGGGGGAGTCGAACGTCAGCGTCCCCAGGTCCGCGTCCAGCGTCACCGGCACCCCCAGCGGCAACGTCGGTGACGACGCCACGTGCCCGAACCCGAACTCCTCCACCAGCGGCACCCCCAGCGGCCCCAGCCGGTCCAGTACCAGCGCCCGCACGTCCGCCGGAGCCCCGCACGCCGCCCACGAACCCAGGACGATCCCGCGCACCCCGGCGAACCAGCCGCTGCGCAGCAGCTGCGTCAGCATCCGGTCCAGCCGGTACACGCTCTCCGTCACGTCCTCCAGCAGCACGATCGCGTCCCGCGCCGACCCGTGCTCCGGCGTCCCGATCCCCGCCGCCAGCAGCGACAGGTTCCCGCCCGTCAACACCCCCGACGCCCGGCCCGGCACCAGCGCCGACCCGCCGCGCACCACCAGCGTCCGTTCCGGCTCGAACAGCGAACGCCGCAGGTGCTCGACCGCGAAGTCGTCGAACAGCACGCTCGCCGGCATCGGGGAGAACAAACTGGACAGTCCCAAGTGGACGTTCACCGCCCGGTGCAGCGCGGTGATGTCCGACGACCCGGCCAGCACCTTCGGGCCTGCCGCCCGCAGCGCCGCCCAGTCCACCAGGTCCAGCATCCGCTGCACGCCGTAGCCGCCCCGCGCCGCCAGCACGCACCGCACCCCGGGGTCCAGCCACGCCTCGGTGAACTCCGCCGCCCGCGCGGCGTCGGCACCGGAGAGGTACGGCGGCGAGCCCGGCTCCGCCCGCACGCACGGCCCGACCCGCACCTCCAAGCCCCAGCCGCGCAGCACCGGCAGCGCCTTCTCCAGCAGGTCCGCCGGCACCGGCCCGGCCGGCGCCACCAGCGCCAGCGTGTCGCCGGCCCGCAACCGAGGCGGCCTCACCGGGACAGCTCCAGCCGCGCCACAGCCGGCGTCTCGAAGCCGAACACCTGGCCGTAGAAGGACAATTCCGCCTCCAGTGCCGCCACGATCGTCGCCGCCTGCCGGAACCCGTGCTGCTCCCCGGCGAACCGCTGGTAGGCGTACGGGATCCCGCGCCCGGCCAGTTCGGCCACGAACCGGTCCGCCTGCTCCGGCGGGCAGATCCGGTCCTCCAGCCCCTGCTGGAACAGCACCGGCCCGGCCAGCCGCCCGACGTTCGCCAGCGGCGAGCGCTCCACGTACCGCTGCCGCGTTTCCGGCAACGGCCCGACCAAACCGTCCAGGTACCGCGACTCGAAGTCGTGCGTGTCGCCCTCGGTCCCGGTCCACCCGGCCAGGTCCAGCACCGGGTACATCACCGTGCCCGCCCGGTAGGTCTTCGTCGTCGTCAGCGACGCCGCCGCGGTGAACCCGCCCGCGCTGCCGCCACGGATCCCCAGCCGGTCACCGTCGGCCAGTCCGGCCGCCACCAGCGCCTCGGCCACCGCTACGCAGTCGGCGACGTCCACCACGCCCCACTGCTCCCGCAGCCGCTCCCGGTAGGCGCGCCCGGACCCCGTCGACCCGCCGTAGTTCACCGCCGCCACGCCGATGCCGCGGCTGGTGAAGTACGCGATCTCCAGGTCGAGCACGGGGAAGCGCTGCCCGGTCGGCCCGCCGTGGACGTCCACCAGCAGCGGCGGTAGCTCACCCTCGGGCGCGGCGAAGTCGGGGTTCCGCGGCGGGTACAGCACCACCGGCACGGTCTCGCCGTCGGCCGTGCTGAACACCCGCTCCTGCGGCACCGGCAGGAACGCCGAAGGCAGCTCCGGCTGCGGCGTCAGGTCCGTCACCGCGCCGTCGAGGGAAACGCGCACCACGGCGGACTCCCGGGCCGGCCCGCCCGCGACGCCCACGACCGTGTCGCCGGCCACCGCGAGCCCCGTCGAAGACCAGGCCGTCAGCTCGCCGGCCACCGGCGCCACGGTGCCGTCCTGCTCGTCGAGCACCGCCAGCCGGCCCGAGGACAGCACCGCGTGCCGCCCGCCGCCCAGCGGCGCGAACCACCGCGAGCCCGTCTTCCACAGCGGCCCGCCCAGTTCCTGCTCGACCGGCGCCAGGTTCACCACCGAGCCGTCCAGGCCGACGCGGTGCAGGTTCCACCAGCCGCCGGGGTCCATCAGCGCCAGCAGCGTCGCCGGCGTCTCCCACTCGACCTGGCACACCGAGACGTCCACGCCACCGGCCAGCACCCGGTGCGGCCCGAACGAGCCGTCGGCGGCGACCTCGGCCACGCACAGGTCGGTGCCGTCCCACGGCATCAGCGGGTGGTCCCAGCCGAACCAGGCCGCGTGCCGCCCGTCCGGCGACAGCTTCGCCACGGTCAGGAACCGGTGGCTCGCGCCCAGTACCCGCTCGCCGCCGCCGTCCACGGCGATCGCCACCAGTTCACGCTCGATGTCGGTCGGACGCGGCCCGGTGCCGCGCTCGCGGACCGCCCACACCTCACCCGGCCGCCCGGCCCGCAGATCGCCGTAGCGGACCCCCTGCGGCTCCGCGGGCGACGGCGTGAGCGCCACCACGCCGATTTCGCTCTGCGCGTACACGCGCTGATCAGCCCAGTGCGTGAACACCACGGAACCCCCGGCGGCCGCCCACGGCCGCCCGCCGTACTCGTGCAGCCGGTTGCGGACGTTCCACGGGGCCGGCAGCACGTCCTCGGTACCGCCCGGCACCGCCCGGACCAGCGCGACCCGGCCCTGCTCAGCCGGTCGCGCCTCGGCCCACCACACCTCGTTCCCGACGACGTCGAGCCACTGCGGGCCGCCACCGGCGGCGGCGACTTCGGCGGCGGTGATGGGCGAGGACCACGTTCCGTACAGGGAGATCCGAGACACCCCCCGAGGCTAGCGGCCCGCGAACGGTGGGGCGGCGGATGCCGATCATGCGCCGGTGGCCTAGGGTCGTCAGTGCTATGTCTCGCGTAATCCACGTCTTCCGCCAGCCGGATCGGTTCGTCGCCGGCACCGTCGGCGAGCCCGGCGATCGCACGTTCTACCTCCAGGCGTCGGAGGACGTGCGCACCATCAGCGTCACCATCGAAAAACAGCAGGTCGTCGTCCTCGCGGAACGGCTGAGCTCGCTGCTGGAGGAGGTGGCCAGCCGGTTCGGCGCCGACGTCCCCGACGACGCCCCCGACGACCTCGTCGACCTCGACCCGCTCACGGTGCCGGTCGAGGAGGAGTTCCGCGTCGGCACCATGGGCCTGGGCTGGGACGCCGACAGCAGCGCCGTCGTCATCGAGCTGCTCGCCATCACCGAGGGCGAGGTCGACGAGACGGTCGTGCTCGACGACACCGAAGAGGGCCCGGACGCCGTCCGCGTCTTCCTCACCCCGGCCGCCGCCCGCGCCTTCGCCGAGCGGGCCGACCGCGTCGTCAACGCCGGCCGCAAGCCGTGCCCGCTCTGCGCCGAGCCGCTCGACCCCGCCGGGCACATCTGCCCCCGGCAGAACGGCTACCGGCGCGAAACCGACGCGGGCGAAGAAGACTGACCATGGCGACCGACCCCGCCGACCCCGCGTCCCGCGAACTCGTCACCCACGGCCGCATCGACGTCGAAGGCCGGCTGGTCGACGCCTCCAACGTCACGCTCTTCTGCGCGATCGAGCTCGACGGCGTCACCGGCCGGGTCGTCTACAAGCCGGTGTCGGGGGAGCGGCCGCTGTGGGACTTCCCCGACGGCACCCTGGCCGGGCGCGAGGTCGCCACGGCGCTCATCGCCGACGCCGCCGGCCTCGGCGCGATCCCGCCGACCGTGCTGCGCGACGGCCCGTTCGGCCCCGGCATGGTCCAGCTGTGGGTCGAAACCACCGAAGACGACCTGGTGGAAGTCCTGCCGCCCGACGACGTCCCCGACGGCTGGCGGTCGGTGCTGCACGCCCACGACCGGCTCGGCGAGCCCGCGGTCCTCGCCCACGCGAACCACCCCGGGCTCCGCGACCTCGCCGTGCTTGACATCGTGGTGAACAACACCGACCGCAAGGGCGGGCACCTCCTGCCCGGCGTCGACGGTCGCGTCTACGGCGTCGACCACGGCATCTGCCTGCACACCGACCCCAAGCTGCGGACCGTCCTGTGGGGCTGGATCGGCGAGCCGCTGCCGCCGGACACCGTCGAGAAGCTGCGTAAGCTGCGCTCGGAGCTCGACGGCGGCCTCGGCCAGACCCTCGCCGGGCACATCACCAAGTTCGAGATCCGGGCCCTGGCCGACCGCACCGACGTCCTGCTCGCCGAGGGCATCTTCCCCGAACCGGGCGACGACTGGCGCGCCATCCCGTGGCCCCTCTTCTGATCGACGACGCCGCCCGGGCCCGGCTCGTCGACCGCTTCGGCGCGGAACTCGCCGAGCCGTGGTGCGACGCCCTCCCGGACCTCGTCGCCCGCCTGACCGCCAGGTGGGGGCTGACCGTCCGCGAGGCCCTGCCCGGCAACACCGGCCGCACCCTGCTGTGCACCGGCCCCGGCGGCGACCTGCGGGTCCTCAAGCTCACCCCGGACCCGGAAGTCGCGCGGCTGGAGCTCACCGGGCTGCGCGCCTGGGCCGGCCGCTCCCGCGTCGTCCAGGTCCTCGACGCCGACCTCGACGCCCACGCGATCCTGCTCGAAGGCCTGGTCCCGGGCACCGAGCTGACGGGGCGCGCGATCCCGTGGGCGCAGCTCGGCGAGCTGCTCGACCAGCTGCACTCTGTTGTTCCAAGCGGGGTTGTTCCAAGCGGGGGTGATCCAAGCGGGGCCGGGCCCCGTGGCGAGTTCCGGCGGCTGGCCGAGGGCATCGAGTTCATCTTCGACCTCTCCGAACGCCGTCGCCTTGAGTCCGCGGCCGCCGCGCACATGAGCGCCGACGTGCTGGCCAAGGGGCGCGAGCGGGCGCTGGCGCTGGCCACCAGCGGGCCGGTCACGCTCATCCACGGCGACCTCCACCCGGCCAACGTCCTCGACGCCGGGCCGGACCGCGGCATCGTGGCCATCGACCCGCGGCCGGGGCTCGGCGACCCGTCCCTCGACGCCGTCGACTTCGTCTTCGTCCCGATGGCCGCCGGCGGCACCATCGACGACGGCATCGCCGCCCTCGCCCCGCACGTGACCGGCTTCGACGCCGAACGCGTGCGCGCCTGGTGCGTCGCGATGGCCCCGCTGGTCGCGCTCGCGCCGTTGCGCCGCGGCGAGCCGACGCCGTTCACCGACGCGGTCCTGGAACTGGCCCGCTGACGGCGTGGCATGCCCCGCCCGGGCCGCTGCCGCCGCTAAGTTCCCAGGTCGTGCGCTCCCACTCCTATGACGACGTACTCGCCGGCCGCCGCCGCAAGAAGGTGCCGGAGGTTCCCGCCGAGCGCGGTCTCGTGGTCGAAGACCCGGCCAGCGGCTACTGCGGCGCCGTGGTGAAGATCGAGTACGGCAATGTCGTGCTCGAGGACGCCAAGGGCCGCCACCGCGTCTTCCCGCTCGTCCCCGCCGGGTTCCTCCTCGAAGGCAAGCCGGTCACGCTGGTGCCGGTCAAGACGGTGAAAGCGCCGGTCAAGCAGGTGTCGGCGTCCGGGTCGGTGAAGGTGCAGGGCCTGCAGGCCCGCGTGGCCCGCGACTCGCGCATCTGGGTCGAAGGCAAGCACGACGCCGAGCTCGTCGAACGCGTCTGGGGGCACGACCTGCGCGTCGAAGGCGTCGTCGTCGAACCGCTCGACGGCGTCGACGTGCTCGCCGACCGGATCGCCGAGTTCGGCACCGGCCGCGGCCGCCGCCTCGGCGTCCTGGTCGACCACCTCGTGCCCGGCAGCAAGGAGTCGCGGCTGGTCGAGGCCGTCCACGACGAGAACGTGCTGGTCACCGGCCACCCCTACATCGACGTCTGGGAAGCCGTCCGCCCGGCGGCCGTCGGCATCGAGGCGTGGCCCAAGATCCCGCGCGGCATCGAGTGGAAGCAGGGGATCTGCGACGCGCTCGGCTGGGGGCAACCTTTCGAAGGCTGGCAGCGTGTCCTGAGCGGGGTGAGCAGTTTCCGCGACCTCGAGACCCCGCTCATCGGGGCGGTCGAACGGCTCATCGACTTCGTCACCGAACCGGCGGAAGAGGGCTGAATGTCTGAATTGTCCAAGGTCACGCGAAGGTTACGTCCCGTCACCGCGCCGGTGCGAACCGGCGCGATCTGAGAGCATGAAGCCATGTCTTGGGCTCTGGTCTGGTTGATCGTCGGGATCGCCCTGGTGATCGCCGAAGTCGTCTCCGGCGACTTCGTGCTGGTCATGCTGGGCGTCGCCGCGCTGTTCGGCGCCGGTGCCGAGGTCCTCACCGGGAACCTGGTCATCGACGTCGCCGTGTTCGCCGTCGCCTCGGTCGGCATGCTCCTGCTGGTCCGCCCCGCGCTCAAGCGGCGCCTGCTCTCCGGCCCGGCCCACCACACCGGCATCGACGCGCTGATCGGCGCCCGCGCGGTGGTCGTGTCCACAGTAGACTCCGAAACGGGTCAGGTGAAGCTGGCCGGCGACGTCTGGTCGGCGCGCAGCATGTCGGCGCACCTCCCGCCCATCGCGCCCGGCACCTCGGTCACGGTCGTCGAGATCTCCGGCGCCACCGCCGTCGTGTCGGACGAACCGTGAGCCTCGGGCTCGTCATCGTCGGCGAGGGCCACGCCGCGGTGCTCGAACGCGGCGGGCAGTTCCGCGGCGTGCTCGGCCCCGGCCGCCACTTCGTGCTCCCGTTCGCCGACCGGGTCCGCGCCCGCCTCGACCTCCGTGACCAGATCCTCTCGGCCCCGCCCCGCCCGGTCGAAGCCGGCGACGGGCGCGAGGTCCTCATCGGCTTCGAGGTCGTCTTCGCGATCACCGACCCGCGCCTGGCCACCTACGAAATCTCCGCCCCGGCACTCGCGATCGAGCAGCTGGCCCGCACCGCGCTGCGGCAGGAAGCCGGCCTGACCACAGCCGAGCGCGCCGTCACCGCGCCCGGGGACCTGCACCGTACAGTGTGGACAGTCCTGCACGACACCACCGGCCGCTGGGGCATCACCACCAAGGAACTGCAGCTCGCGGTGAGCCCGCCCGCTGCACCCACAACGCCGTCAACCGCGCAAGAATGGTACTAGGTAAGGGGAAATTCTCTTGACCGGATTTGTGATCGGCCTGGTCATCGCCTTGGCCTTGCTCGTGATCATCACGATCGCCAAGGCGGTCATGGTGGTGCCGCAGGCGCAGTCGGCCGTGATCGAGCGGCTCGGCCGGTTCCGCACGGTCGCCTCGCCCGGCCTCAACATCCTCGTGCCGTTCCTGGACAAGGTGCGCGCCCGGATCGACCTGCGCGAGCAGGTCGTCTCGTTCCCGCCCCAGCCGGTGATCACCGAGGACAACCTGACGGTGTCGATCGACACGGTCGTGTACTTCCAGGTCACCGACTCGCGCGCCGCGGTGTACGAGATCTCCAACTACATCGTCGGTGTCGAGCAGCTGGCCACCACCACGCTCCGCAACGTGGTCGGTGGCATGAGCCTCGAGCAGACCCTGACCTCCCGCGACTCCATCAACACCCAGCTGCGCGGCGTGCTGGACGAGGCGACCGGCCGGTGGGGCATCCGCGTGGGCCGCGTCGAGCTCAAGGCGATCGACCCGCCGCCCTCCATCCAGGACTCGATGGAGAAGCAGATGCGCGCCGACCGGGAAAAGCGCGCCATGATCCTCACCGCGGAAGGTCAGCGGGAGTCCGCCATCAAGACCGCGGAAGGCCAGAAGCAGAGCCAGATCCTCTCCGCCGAAGGTGCCCGCCAGGCGACCATCCTCGCGGCCGAGGCCGAGCGGCAGTCCCGCATCCTGCGCGCCCAGGGTGAACGGGCCGCGCGCTACCTGCAGGCGCAGGGCCAGGCGAAGGCGATCGAGAAGGTGTTCGCCGCGATCAAGGCCGGCCGCCCGACCCCCGAGGTGCTGGCCTACCAGTACCTGCAGACGCTGCCGCAGATGGCGCAGGGCGACGCGAACAAGGTCTGGATGATCCCCAGCGACTACGGCAAGGCCCTCGAAGGCTTCGCCCGCGCGCTCGGCGCCCCCGGCGACGACGGCGTCTTCCGCTACGAGCCGCCGAAGGACGACGACGTCCCGGCCAAGCCCGACCTCGAGGACGAAGAAGTCTCCAGCTGGTTCGAGACCAAGAGCGACCCGAAGGTCGCCGAAGCCGTCGCGGCCGCGGAAGCGGTGGCGCGCAAGGAGGTCCCGGCCATCGGGTCGCCCTCCTCGCCGCCCGCGCGGCCGTCGATCCCGCGCCCGGCCCAGCAGCAGCCCGAACCGCCGGCCGACGAGGACCGCGGCACCGAGGTCACGCCCGCGCCGCAGCAGCCGCCGACACCCCAGGGCGGCCAGCCCGCGCTGCCCCAGCCGCAGGCCCCGGCCGGTCCGCCGCCAGGCGGCCAGTACCAGGGCCCGCCGCCGCAGGCTCCGCCCCCGGGCCAGTTCGGCGGCCCGCAGCAGCAGAACCCCGGCACCGGCCCGTTCCCGCAGCAGCCCCCGTTCGGCGGCCCCCAGGGCGGCCCGCGCCGCTGACCTTCACCCGATAAGGGGCCTCCCACCGATGCGGTGGGAGGCCCCTCGTCCCGTGTGTCGTCTCAGGTGCGCTGGTAGATGCTCGCGTCGTCGATGTCGGCCTTCGAGCGGTCCTTCAGGAAGATCACGCACAGCACGGTGACCACCGCGGACAGGATGATGTAGCCGGAGATCGCGTACGGCGTCCCGGTCTGGTGCAGCAGCCACGTCGCCAGCAGCGGCGCCGGGCCGCCCGCGAACACCGAGGCCAGCTGGTAGCCGAGCCCCGCACCGCCGTAGCGCAGGTGCGTCGGGAAGCTTTCGCCGATCAAGGCCGCCTGCGGTCCGTATTGGAGCGCGTGCGGGACGAAGGACACGACGACCGCGACGAACACCAGCGCGTGGCTGCCGTGCGCCAGGATGGTGAAGTACGGGAACGCGATCAACCCGGTCAGCACCGCCCCGCACAGGTAGACCCGTTTGCGGCCGAAGGTGTCCGAAAGGGACGAGAACAGCGGGATCAGCGCCAGCTCGCACGCGGCCCCGACGAGAACCGCGTTGAGCACGAAGGTCTTGCTGAACTCGTGCCGCGACACGACGTAGATCAGCACGTAGCTGGTGAACAGGTAGAAGGGCATCTGCTCGCTGAACCGGACGCCGGCCGAGAGCAGGATTTCCCGCCAGTGGTGCCGGATCGCGTCGAGCACGGGTGTCCGCGCGGTCTGCCGGTTCTCGACGAGCTTCGCGAACATCGGCGTCTCGAGGATCTTCAGCCGGATCACCAGGCCGACCCCGACGAGCACCAGGCTGAGCAGGAACGGGATCCGCCAGCCCCAGGAGTCGAACGCGTCGGGGGAGAGCGTCGCCGACAGCAGCGTCATCCCGCCGGTGCCCAGCACCAGCCCGACCGGGACGCCGATCTGCGCGAAACTGCCGAGCAGCCCGCGTTTGCGCTGGTCGCCCCATTCCATGGCGAGCAGCACCGAGCCGCTCCACTCACCGCCGATGGCGATGCCCTGCACCAGCCGCAGCAGCACCAGGATCAGCGGGGCGGCGACCCCGATCGCCGACGTCCCGGGCAGCATCCCGACGACGCCGGAGGAGATGCCCATCAGCAGCAGCGTGACGATCAACGTCGCCTTCCGCCCGATCCGGTCACCCCAGTGCCCGAAGATGGCCGCCCCGACCGGCCGCGCGGCGAACCCGACCGCGTAGGTGGCGAACGACTGCATGGCGCCGGCGTAGGCGCTCGACGCGGGGAAGAACAGGTGCGGGAAGACCAAGGCCGCCGCGGTGTTGTAGAGGAAGAAGTCGTACCACTCGATGGTCGTGCCGACCGCGCTCGCCAGCGCCGCCCGCCGTACCTGCACCTTGCTGCTCGGTGCCACCTTGTGAGTGACGCTGTTGTCGCCCAGAACCATCTCGCAACACCTCCGGTGACCGATGTCACACAACAGTGTGACGCCCGTGGACGGTTTCGGCGATCGATGACACGTTTCTCGTCCGGTCGGTGACGGAGCGCCGGAAAATCGGGGGCGCGCGGGGATCGCCATCTTTACGCTCGAGCCATGCCACGCCGGATCATGTACCTCCAGCTCAAGACGGGCTACAACACCGACCGGGGCCCGTCGTGGATCGCCTGGGTGCGGTTCTCCAGGACCTGGCGGACCGCGTACGTGCACGGCCGCGAGCTGCGCCGGTGGCCCGGCCTGTTCGACGCCAATTTCCTCGACGTCGAGACCGGCGAGCGGTTCTGGCTGTCCGGGCCGAAGCGGGACCGGACCGACGGCCGCTACAGCAACGCCCGCCCTCTCGTCGAGAGCGACGCCGCCGCCCGCTACGACGCCTTCCTCGCCGGCGCGCCCGCCATCAAACTTGCTGACTAGGCAACTTTGCAGATTCGGCAAACTTCGGTACCTTGAGGTCATGGACACCGACCGAGCCGGCCTTCGTGATCGCAAGAAGCAGCAAACGCGTATCGCGCTGAGCTGGGCGGCGATCCGGCTGACCGTCGAACGCGGCTTCGACAACGTCCGGATCGAAGACATCGCCGCCGAAGCCGGGGTGTCCACCCGGACCTTCAGCAACTACTTCGGCAGCAAGGGCGAAGCCATCGTCGCCCGTCACCACGAGCGGGCGCGGGCCATCGCCGCCGCGCTGCGCGAACAGCCGGCCGGGGTGCCGATCTGGGACGCCATCACCCAGGCCGCGCTCGACGGGTTCGCGCTCGGCGAACCGGTGCCCGATGGGCGAGGCGCGACCCCGGAGTGGATCGAAGGGCTGCGGCTGATGGTCGCCGAGCCCACCCTGCAAGGCGAGTTCCAGAAAGCCGGCGCCGCGGGCGAAGCCGAGTTCGCGCTCGCCGTCGCCGAACGCACCGGCACCGACGCCACCCGGGACGTCTACCCGCGGCTCTTCGCGGGCGTCATCGGCGCCGCGCTCAACGTCGTCACCCAGCAGTGGCTCGCCGCCGAACCGCAGACGTCGCTCGAAGAGGTCCTGCGGGACGTCTTCGGCCGGCTCGCCGCCGGCCTGCCCGAACCCCGCTGAATCCCGTCCGAAGAGCGCCCGCACGCCGGGCTGCTTCGCCCTGCCCGAAAACAGCTTCGCCCTGCCCGAAAACAAAAGGAGTCCCGCCATGGAAGACGTCGTCATCGCCGGAGCCGGCCCCAACGGCCTCATGCTCGCCTGCGAACTCGCCCTCGCCGGCATCCGCCCGCTGGTGCTGGAACGGCTGCCCGAACCGACCGCCGAAAACCGCGCCAACGGACTCGTCGGGCAGGTCGTCCGTCTCCTCGACCGCCGCGGGCTGCACGAGCGGCTGGCCGGTCCGATCGGGCCGCCCTCGCCGGCGTTCGTCTTCGGCGCGCTGCGCCTGGACCTCACCCTCGCCGAGCACAACCCGCTGAACATCCTCGGCGTGCCGCAGCGCCGCATCGAAGCGGTGCTCAACGAGCGCGCCGCCGAACTCGGCGTCGAGGTCCGGCGCGGGCACGAGCTCACCGGCATGACCCAGGACGCCGACGCGGTCACCGCCGACGTCACCGGTCCCGAGGGCGGCTACCGGCTCACGACGCGGTACCTCGTCGGCGCGGACGGCGGCCGCAGCGCCGCGCGCAAGCTCGCCGGCATCGGCTTTCCCGGCGTCACCGAAGACCGCACCGTGTCCCGCACCGCCAACGCCACCGTGCCGGCGGAATTCGTCGACGCGGCATCCGGCGGCTTGCGCGTGCCGGGCCACGACGTCATCCCGCCGTTCTTCCACTACCGCACCGAAACCGGCCTGTTCGTTTACGCGCCGTTCCCGACCGGCACGCTCGTCACCACGATCGAGTGGACCGACGAGGAGGAAACCGGCGACGAGCCCCCGATGACCCTCGACGAGCAGCGCGCGAGCATCGAGCGGGTCCTCGGCTTCGTCCTGCCCATCGGGCCGCCGGAAGGCGACGGGCCCCACCTGCTGCGGCGGCTGCGCGGCCGCAACACCCGGCTGGCCGAGAAGTTCCGCGAAGGGCGGGTCCTGCTGGTCGGCGACGCCGCCCACGTCCACTCCGCCATCGGCGGTCCCGGGCTCAACCTCGGCCTGCAGGACGCTGTCGGGCTCGGCTGGAAGCTCGCCGCCACCCTGCACGGCTGGGCGCCCGAAGGCCTGCTGGACACCTACGAGAGCGAACGCCGCCCGGTCGCCGAGCGCGTGGTCATGCACACCCAGGCCCAGTCCGCGCTGATCACGCCGGGCGGCGACGTCACCGCGCTGCGCGAGCTGTTCGGCGAGCTGCTGCGGCTCCCGTCCACGGTGCAGCACATCGCGGACCTGATGACCGGCGCGGACATCCGGTACGCCCCGGCCACCGACCACCCGCTCGACGGCCGCTGGGCCCCCGACCTCGTCCTGGCCGACGGGACCCGGCTCGCCGAGCTGACCCCGACCGCCCGGCCACTGCTGCTGGACTTCACCGGTTCGCTCGGCGACGAGCTGCGCGGCTGGACCGACCGCGTCGACCTCGTTCCCGGGCACGCCGCGGGCGACGCGACCGCGCTGCTCATCCGGCCCGACGGCTACCTCGCCTGGGCGACCAGTGCGACGGAGCCGGACGACACCGAACGGAAGGCCCTGCGCTCCGCCCTCGAACGGTGGTTCGGCCAGCCCCTTGACGTGTAGGAGATCTCCTACGTATTGTCGGCGGCATGACGATCACCCACGTGCAGTTCCTGACCCTGCCGGTAGCCGACCACGCCCGAGCGCGGGACTTCTACGTGGGCAAGCTCGGCTTCGAAGCGCTCGTCGACCGTCGCACACCCGAGAGCGGCCGGTTCGTGATGGTCGCGCCGAAGGGGGCGAAGACCGGCGTGGTCCTGACCGATCAGCAGGTGACCGGCATCGAACCGGGTCCGCGGCACTTCCAGCTGCAGAGCACCGACGTCGACTCCGACGTCGCCGCGCTGCGGGCGGCGGGGGTCGAGGTCGCCGAGCCGCAGGCGCAGCCGTGGGGCCGGGCGACGTCGTTCACCGACCTCGACGGCCACACGATCGGCCTGCTCGAGCCGTCGGACTTCGGCGCCGTGCCGCGCTGATGCCGGTCAACGACGACGTCTTCGCCGCGCTGGCCAGCCCGGCCCGGCGCGAAGTGCTGCGGCTGCTGCTCGACGGCCCGATGGCCGCCGGTTCGATCGCGGAACGGTTCGACATGGCCCGGCCCAGCCTCTCGGAACACCTGCGGGTGCTGCGCGAGGCGGGCCTGGTCACCGAGCAGCGCCAGGGCCGCAACCGCGTCTACCGGCTCGACGCGGCCCCGCTGGAAGAAGTCGCGGACTGGCTGACGCCGTACGAGCGCTTCTGGCGCACCAAGCTCGCCAACCTGCGCGATCTGCTGGACGAGGAGGAAGACGGGTGACCGACGACGACCCGAGGGCGGTCCACGTCGACCAGTTCCTCGCCCACCCGGCCCGCAAGGTGTGGCGCGCACTGACCGAGCCGGAGCTGCTCGAGCGCTGGCTGAACATGCCCAACGACATCAAGCCCGTGGTGGGCCACCGCTTCGAGCTGCTGGCCGAGCCGGTGCCCGCGGCCGGGTTCGCCGGCGGCCCGGTGGCGTGCGAGGTCCTGGAGGTCGAGCCCGAGCGCAGGCTCAGCATCCGCTGGGGTCCGCAGTGGACGGTCACCTGGCGGCTCGAACCGGAGGGCACCGGCACCCGGCTGTTCCTCAGCCACGAAGGCTTCGACCCGGACGACGAGTTCCAGCGCGTCTCCCGCCGGATCATGGGCGGCGGCTGGCGCTCGCACGTCCCGCGGGCGCTGGCGCGGTTGCTGGACGTGCTGCCCGATCCGGCCCCGTTACGATCGGCTGGTGAACGCCGCCGCTGACCCCGCCGAGTCGAAACCGCTGCGTGCCGACGCCCGGCGCAACCGGGCCCGCGTGCTGGAGGCGGCCGAGAGCGTGTTCGCGGCCAAGGGCACCGGAGCGCCGACCGAGGAGGTCGCGCGCGTCGCCGGCGTCGGCATCGGCACGGTGTTCCGGCACTTCCCGACGAAGGAGGCGCTGCTCGAAGCGGTGCTCTTCGCGCGGCTGAGCCGGTTCGTCGAGGAGGTCGAGACGGCGGTGGCCGCGGAGTCCGCCGATCCGGGCAGCGCGTTCTTCACGTTCCTCACCAGCTGGGTCGAGATGTCGAGCGCGAAGAACGCCTACTTCCAGGCCCTCACCGCGGCCGGGGTCACGGTCCCGGTGGCGAAGTCCGACATCGGCGCGCGGCTGCTGACGTCGCTCGGCGTGCTGCTTTCGCGGGCGCAGCAGGCGGGCGCGGTCCGGGAGGACCTCGTCGTCGGCGAGCTGATCCCGGTGATCATCGGCGTCGCGCGGGCCGCCGAGTACGCCGGCCCGGACGCGACCCTGCGCGACCGGGCCAGGGAAATCCTCTTCGACGGTCTCCGCCCGTCAGCGGGGGATCGGCGCTGACTCCACCAGCGCGAGCACCGGGCGCTTCGCGGTGAGCGTGTCGCCGGAGGACTCGCCCCTCACCCGGCGCCGCACCCACGGCAGCGCGTGTTCCCGCGCCCACTGCAGGTTCTGGGTCCGGCGCGCGGCCGGGCTCAGCACCACACGCGGCGCCGGTTCCGGGTTGACCAGCGGATGCTCCACGTCGAGGACCCGCAGCACCTCGATGGCGACCTCGGTGTGCCCGAGCGCGTTGAGGTGCAGGCGGTCCGGCGCCCAGAACCGGCGGTCGCACAGCTGCCGCATCGACCACAGGTCGACCAGCAGCGCGTCGTGGCGGGCCGCGATGCCGCGCACGAGCTCGTTGTAGATGGCCACCCGGCCGCGGATCGCGCGGAACAGCGGGTCCTCGACGCCGTCGACCCCGGTGAACAGGATGAGGCGGGCGCCCGTCGCCCGGATCCGGGCGACGGCGGTTTCGTAGCCGGCGAGCATCGCGTCGATGTCGACCTTGGGCCGCATCAGGTCGTTGCCGCCGGCGTAGAGGGTGACGAGATCGGGGTCCATGGCCAGCGCGGGCTCGAGCTGCTCGCCCAGGATCTGCGGCAGCAGCTTGCCGCGGATGGCGAGGTTGGCGTACCGGAACTCGGGCTCGCGCGCGGCGAGCTGCTCGGCGACGCGGTCGGCCCAGCCGCGCACCCCGTTCGGGGCGGCGGGGTCGTCGTCACCGACGCCTTCGGTGAACGAGTCCCCCAAAGTCACTAAGCGCTTGCTCATGTGTCCAGTGTAGGCAAGCCGCGGAAGCAAATTCCGGAGGCCTGTCGGATCCAGCCGATGGTGTTCGTAGCAGGGGTGACAGGCCACCCGCTTCCTCGAGGAGACACACCATGACCGCCACCTACACCTTCGACGTCTTCTCCACGCTGGACGGCTTCGCCAACCACAGCGGCGACTGGGGTGGCTACTGGGGCAAGCAGGGCCCCGGGTTCCTCGCCCACCGCGCCGCCGCCTACCGCGATCCCCTGCGCATGGTGCTGGGCGCCAAGACCTACGCGTCGAACGCGCCCTTCCTGGCCCCGGGCTTCGACCGTGCCCGGTTCGACGAGTGGATCACGCGCATGTTCGCCGCCCCGGTGACGGTGCTCTCCGGCCGGCTGACCCAGCCGCTCGACTGGCCGGGCACGACGATCGAGCCCGGCGACCCGGTCGAGGCGGTCAGGCGCCTCAAGGCGGGGTCCGATGTGCCCTTGCGCTCCCACGGGAGCCTGACCCTCAACCGGGCGCTGCTGAACGCCGGCCTGGTCGACACGATCGAGGTGACGGTGTTCCCGGTGCTCTCCGGCAAGACCGGCGTGGACCGGGTCTTCGACGGCGTGGCCGACTTCGACCTCGAGCTGCTCGAAGCCCGCACCTTCGACGGCCACACGCAGGTGCTGACCTACCGGCCGGCCCGGCACGGCTGACCGGCACCGGTCAGTTCCGCCGGGCGCGGAATCCGTGGACCGTGGCACCCGGGGCCCGGTACACGGGAAGGGTGACCGACTACGACGCGATCGCCGACTGGTACGAAACCACGCTCGTCCCCAGCTGGCGGGCGGACCCGTTGGAGTTCGAGCCCACGCTGCGGGAGCTGCTCGGGCCGGGCACGGGACCGTGCCTCGAGCTGGGCTGCGGCACCGGCGCCCACGCCGGGCGGATCCGGGAGCTCGGCCGCACCCCGCTCGGCGTCGACGTCTCCGCCGGGATGCTGCGGCACGCGGCCGCGCGGTTGCCGGTCGCGCGAGGTGACGCCACGGCGCTGCCGGTCGCCACCGGGACGCTGCCCGCCGTCGTCGCGATCATGGTCCACACCGACATGCCCGCCTACCCCGCGGTGCTGCGCGAAGCGGCCCGCGTGCTGGTCCCGGGCGGGGTGTTCGTGCACGTCGGCGTGCACCCGTGCTTCTGCGGCGGCTTCGCCGACCGCACCGACGGCCACGCCGTCGTCATCCGGCCCGGCTACCGGGAACCCGGCTGGACCATGGAGTCGTGGACCGACCAGGGCCTGCGGGACAAGGTCGGGGCCACCCACCTGCCGTTGCCCGCGCTGCTGGGCGCGGTCCTCGACGCGGGGCTTATGTTCGAGCGGTTCGCCGAAGGCGGCGCACCCACACCGACGGTCTTCGCCTGGCGCGCGAGAAAGCCTTACGCCGAACGAACCAACGGCTGACCTGGCGATCCGGCTCGCTATGCTCCCGCGATGACAGGCACGGCCCGCCCGCCCGCCCGGCAGCCACCCGCACATCGGATGCGGCGTTGCGCGACGGCCGGCTCGATCTGGCCGAGTACGCCGCGCACGCTGGGCCGGCACAGAGGCGGCCTCAAGTCGATCACCACCTTGACGCTGCCCCACGGCAAGCACCGGCGGCCGGGACAACAAGGCCCGGGTGCGGGATCCGCGGGACGGTTCGCCGCGGTACCCCGCCGGGACTGGCCCGGACGCGGCGGCAGTACGTGGGACCACCGTCCTAGGCGCTGATCTGCCGCGCCCGGTGCTCGGCGACGTGCACCCGAGTCGCACACCGCGTCGAGCAGAACCGGCGACGGCCGTTGCGCGAAGTATCGACGTACGCCGTTTCGCAGCTTTCGCGGCCGCAGATGCCCAGGCGGTCCGGGGCCTCGCACACCAGGTGGGCCAGCCCGCCCGAGGTGTACGCGCGGACCCGGCCGACCGGACCCGCGTCCTCGGCCGAGTAGTGCAGGTGGGGTGGCTTGCCGTCGTGGGTGGTGATGTACGGGCGGCAGGCCGCTTCGGCCAGCAGCTCGTTGACCAGCTCGGGGCGCGCGCCGGGGTCCGCGGCGAACACCGGCCGCAGCCGGGCGGCCCACGCGCCGATCAGGGCCGCTTCGGTGTCGGTCAGGGCCGGGATGGCCATGCCGTTGCGGACCATTCCGGCGAGGAGCTCGCTCGCGGAGCCGGCGTTGACCAGGTCGGCGGCCACCAGCGCGGCCGGGCCGCCGTAAGGGTTGAAGTGCACTGAGTCATTACAGCAGGATCGAGGCATGGACCGGAACCGTTGCCCCCGCTGCGGCTGGCCGCTCGCCGAACTCCCGGCGGCCGCGTCCCAGCCCGTCACCCGCCGCCTCGACTACGTGCGCTGCGTCTGCGGCAGCTGGCTCGCCCGCTGGGACGGCGAAGTCGTCGGCGCCACCCGATCCGCGCCGTGACGCGGCCGTGGCTCAGAGGTCGAGCGCGCCCGCCGCGTTGTCGTTCCACTGGTCGACACGGCGGATGTACTCGTACAGCGCCCGGCTGCCGCGCACCCAGCGGCCCTGGTCGGCGATCGCCAGGTCGTCGGCTCCGGCGCGACGCGCCTCGGTGGCGAACCCGGACCGCAGGGAGTGCCCGGTCACCGGGTACGGCAGGCCCGCCCGGACCCCGGCCCGGGTGAGGATCTGGTTGACGCCGGTCGTGGTCAGCGCGGGCTCGCCGACGTTGCCGTGCCGGTCGACGCGGCGGAACGCCGGCCCTTCGGCGATCCCCGCGCCCGACCGCCACGCGTGCCACGCCCGCACCGGGTCGGTGTCGGGGCTCGCGCGTCGCGGGACGACCATGTCGCCGGTGCTCTTGCCGTGCCGGACCGTCACCGCCAGGCCCCGGTTGTCGACCGGCTGCACGTCGGTGACCAGCAGGTTCGCCAGGTCGGAGCAGCGCGCGGCGATCGGGAAGCCGATCAGCAGCATCGCCCGGTCGCGGGCGCCGGCCAGGGTGTCCGGGCACGCTCGGGACATTGCCCGCAGGTCGGCGAGGGTGACCATGGTGGCCTTGCCGCGGCCGCGCTGGACGCCTTCCCGGGCGAGGCGCTGCCGGTACCCCTTCAACGCCCGCCACGCCGCGCGGCTCGCTTCCGGATCGACGACGACCTGGTGGTGCCGCAGCCCGGCCAGCGCCCCGGTGAGCCGCCGTTCGATCGTCGACGGTGCCGCCGGGGCGGCCCGTTCGGGCACCTCGGGCACGGCTCGTTCGCCGGGCCGCAGCGTACGTCCCCGTTCCAGCCACACGACGAACCCGGTCAGCGCCCCGATCGACGCCGACAGCGGCGGGATCCCGGCTTCGGCGGTGTAGTCCTGCCACACCTGCCAGTCCTGGGCGTAGGCCTTGAGCGTGTTCGGCGGCCGCTGCTCGTCGACGTGCCGGGCGGCCGCGGCGTCCAGCAGCGCCAGCCGCTCCTGCGGGCCGAGCGCGGCGTCGATCACCGGTTCCAGGTCGGGCACGCGCCGAGGTTACGGGATGTCGATCTCCGCGGGCAGGAACCGGGCCAGAGCGTCGGCCACCGCGTCGGGACGTTCCAGCGTCTGGATGTGCGGCGCGCCGCCGACGACCTCGAACTTCGCGCCCCCGCCGCCGATCCGGCCGGCAATGGCGGCCATCCCGTCGACCGGGATCGACGCGTCCGCCTCGCCGGCGAGCGCCAGCGCCGGTGCGGGGAAGTCGCGAAGGCGTTCGTAGACGTCCAAACCGCCGTACCCGCGCCAGATCGACGCCCACGTCCGCGGATCGAACGACGCCAGGCACTCGCGGGCGTACCGCACGCCGCCGGTGCCGGCGGCCAGGGCGCCGGGGCTGAACCAGCGTTCCAGCGTCGGCTCGATCAGCGGGGTCATCCCGGCGGTCTCGGCGAGCCGCGCGCGCTCCTCGAAGGCTTCGGGCGCCGGCTGGTCGGGCGCGGCCAGCACGGTCAGCGACGCGAAGCGGCCGGGCGCGGCCACGGCGGCGGTCTGCGCGATCGCCCCGCCCAGGGACAACCCGGCGACGTGGGCGGTGTCCAGCTCGAGCGCGTCCAGCACGGCCAGCAGATCGGCGGCGGTGGCCGTCATCGTGAACGGCAGCGGGGCACCGGCGGCGGAACCGTGGCCCCGGACGTCGTAGGCGAACACGCGCCGGCCTTCGGCGAGGCGGTCGAGCACCGGGTCCCACATCCGCCGGTCCAGGCCGAGGGAGTGGACGAGCACCACGGCGGGTCCGCGGGTGCCGCGGGCGGTCACCGTCGTCTCGTGGTCGGAGGCGGCGATCTTCATGCCTTGATCTTCTCAGCGGCGTCCAGGGAAAATCCCGGCCGGAACACTGTCGATCCGCCCCCGGCGCGTTCGTCTGAGCGGTGACGGCACGACCTCGAGGAGGACGACGTGAAACAGTACCTGCTCAGCATCTACCAGCCCGACGGCCCGGCCCCGCCGCCGGAGGTGCTCGACGGCATCGCCGATAAGCTCGACACCCTCAACGCCGACCTCAAAGCCGCCGGGGCCTGGGTGTTCGCCGGCGGGCTGCACCCGCCGTCGACCGCGACCGTGCTGCGGGCCGCCGACGGCGGCACCCTGGTCACCGACGGCCCCTACGCCGAGGGCAAGGAGCACCTCGGCGGGTTCACGATCATCACCGCGCCCGACCTCGACGCCGCCCTCGCCTGGGGCGGCCGGCTCGCCGACGCCGTCGCCCCGCTGCCGGTCGAGGTGCGGCCGTTCCGCGGATGAGCGTCGAGGCGGTCTTCGCCGCCGAGTACGGCCGGGCGGTGTCGGTCCTCGTGCGGGTCTTCGGCGACATCGACATCGCCGAGGAAGCCGTGCAGGACGCGTTCGCCGAGGCGGTCCGGCGGTGGCCCTCGGCCGGGCCGCCGCCGAGCCCGGCGGGCTGGATCATCACCACCGCCCGCAACCGGGCCATCGACCGCCTGCGCCGCGAGGCCGCGCGGGCGGACAAACACGCCCAAGCGGCGCTGCTGCAAGCCGATCTTTCGCACGTCACAGCCGAGCCCGTGGAGGAGGACGCCGTGCCCGACGAACGGCTCCGGCTGATCTTCACCTGCTGCCACCCCGCGCTGGCCCTTCCGGCGCAGGTCGCGCTGACGCTGCGGCTGCTCGGCGGCCTGACCACCACGGAGATCGCGGCCGCCTTCCTGGTCGCCGAGCCGACCATGGCGCAGCGGATCGTCCGGGCGAAGAACAAGATCCGCGACGCCGGCATCCCGTACCGCGTCCCGCGCGACGCCGACCTGCCCGCGCGGCTGGCCGCGGTGCTCGGCGTGCTGTACCTGATCTTCAACGAGGGCTACACGGCCGGCGCGGGGGAGGACCTGGTCCGCGACGACCTGTGCCGCGAGGCGATCCGGCTCACCCGGGTCCTGGCCGGGCTGATGCCCGACGAGCCCGAGGTGCAGGGCTTGCTGGCGCTGATGCTGCTCATCCAGTCGCGACGCGCCGCCCGCACCACGTCCGAGGGTGCGCTGGTGCTGCTGGCCGAGCAGGACCGGGCCCTCTGGGACGCGGACCTGATCGCCGAAGGGCAGGACATCGTCCGCCGCTGCCTGCGCCGCAACCAGCCGGGCCCGTACCAGATCCAGGCGGCGATCCAGGCGGTCCACAGTGACGCGCCCACGGACTGGTCGCAGGTCAAGGCGCTCTACGACCAGCTGCTGGCCGCGATGCCGACGCCGGTGGTGGCGCTCAACCGGGCGGTCGCGGTCGCCGAGGTCGACGGCCCGGGCGCGGCGCTGGCCCTCGTCGAGGACCTCGGCCTCGACCGGTTCCCGCTGTTCCACGCGATCCGCGCGGACCTGCTGGCGCGCCTGGACCGGCGCGGCGAGGCGGCCGCGGCGTACACGACGGCGATCGAGCTCACCGGCAACCGCGCCGAGCGGGATCTGCTGCGCGGAAAACTGGCCGCCTGCGGTCAGAACGCGCCGGGCGAGAGGGCGTAGGAGAACCGGCGGACGCGCGGGACCCAGGTCTGGAAGACGCGGAGGTCGGGCAGCGTGATCGACGGCGCGAGTTCGGTCAGGCTGCGGTGCAGGTGCGCCCAGTGTGCGACCTCGCCGGCGGGAATCGGGCCGACGGCCTGGCTCCGCCACGGCGCGTCGCCCTCCACCGGCTGCAGGTCCGCCACGAAGTCGGTCCACGGCGTCTGCGGCGCCCGGCGCAGCAGCGCGTCGGCGAACCGGCCGAACAGGCGCCCGTGCGCGGTGCACGTCCCGAGCAGCACGACCACGGCTTCGAACTCGCCGTCGAGGAAGGCGGACGCCTCCGAGAGGTCCCGCGTCGCGCGCAGCATCCGGTAGAGGTTGATCAGGCGCTTCGCGTCCCGGGGCGTGTCGACCAGCTGGTCCAAGCGCGCGAGCAGAGCGATCTCCGGCTCGGTCAGGGGACGCGGTTTCGCGGGCGGCTCGGCCGGATCCAGCTGCGCGGCCACCTGCGAGCCGGGCTCCACGGGCAGGTCGGTGACCGGGCGGTCCCAGGTGGCCGCCGGTGCCGGTGCCGGTTCCACCACCGGGATCGGCGTGGGAGCCGGGGGTTCGACCATCCCGTCCAGCAGCTGCCGGAGACTGCCGGCGGGCATCCGGGGCAGGACCAGCGGGATGTTGAGGATCTTCTCCAGGTAGTCCTCGGGTGTCACGTGCCACCCGTCGCCCCGCAGGACGGGGTCCGCTTCGATCAGCCGGTCGTAGTGCGAGCTCAGCGACCGCAGCAGCCAGCGCGGATCCACGCCGACGACCACCACGAACAGGTCGAACGCCAGCAGCAGGTGCACCGCCTGCAGCACGTCGACGACCTGGCGGGGACTGCAGCGGTCGAGGTCGTCGATGTAGAGCACGATCCGGTCCAGCGGCCGGTTCCCGTCGTCGCCATCGGTGGTCATCAGCGCGACAAGCTTCTCGAAGTCCTTGCGGATGGTGGAGATGAGGCCCAGGTTGCCCTGGTAGTCGTCGGTGCGGGAGCGTTCGGCGAGGAAGGCGTACAGCCGCCGTCCCGGCGTCAGCTCGGTGAGCTGCCGGCCCAGCTCGCCGATCCGGGCGACGACCTCTTCCAGCTGCCGTTCGGCGATCTGCTGCTCGGCGTCGGCCTGCCGCAGGGCGGCGACCTCCCGGCGTGCGACGTCGTCGAGGCCGGTCTGCAGGTCTTCCGCGAGGGTTCGCAGCCGCCGCAGCCCGCCGCGCGCGGCCCGCACCAGCGTGAGCCCGGCGGTGGTGAGGGCGCCGGCCACCGCACCGACGCCGATCAGCCAGCTGCGGACGTCCGGGACGAACGCCGTGAGACCCGCCCCGGCCAGCAGCACGATCCCCGCGGCGACGAGGGCGGTCCGGCCCCGGCGGTAGCGCGAGATCCGGCTCAGCTCTCCGGTTTCCTCCCGGGTTTCCCGCAGTTCACCGGCCAGCAGCCGGCCTTGCTCGGCCACGTCGCCGACGCCGAGCTTCCGCCACACGTCGGCGCACTGCTCCCGGAACGCCGGTGACTTCCCCAGCGCCCGGACCAGGTCGAGGGCCCGCGTCCGGCGGCTGTGGCGGGCTTCGCCGATCTTGCGCTTGAGGGCGGCGGCCTCGGCCTGGGCGCGCTCGGTCACCGCGGTCAGCTGTTTGCGCTGCTCGAGTTCGCCGGCGAGCCGGTCGCGCAGCCGGGCGCCTTCGCGCAGCCGGGCCTAGTGCTCGACGTCGGGCTCGCCCGGCTGCCGGACGGGTTCGGCGAGCTGGCGGAAGATCTCGTCGCCGAGGCTGGCCCACAGGTTGGCGTCGGCGTAGTGCCAGGCGTTGAACCCGACCTGCGCGATCTTCCGGCACTGGCCGGGGGCGCCCTCCAGCTCCTTGACCTGGCCGCGCAGCAGGCCCATGAAGAAGCTCTTCCCGGCGCCCCACTCGCCGAACACCCCGATCGACAGCGGCAACGGCGTGTCCTTCGCGGCGATCACCGTGGCCAGCATGGAGACGTAGGGCTTGACGCCGAGGTGGTCGCGCGTCAGCGGGATGCATTCGTTGGGGTCGACGAGGTCCTTCGTCAGGCCGCCGGCGAGCTGGTCGGGGGAGAATCCGGCGACGGTGGCGTGCCGGGGGATCTGGGCGCCCTTCCACTGCTCGGCGATGATGCTCGCCTGGTCTTCCCGGCGGGAGAAGAAGATCACCCGCGATACCGCCGTGTGCGCGGCGAGCGCCCCGTCGATCAAGGCGTCGGCCGCGACCTGCGGGGCCATCCCCAGCTGCCCGGTGGCGAACAGCGGCAGGGCGATGGACCTGGCCCCGGCCCGGGCCGCGGCGATGATCGCGGTCATCGCGGCCATGGCGACCGCCGTCTCGGTCGGCGCCTTGCGCTGGTCGGAGGCGTGCGGCGTCGCCAGCAGGACCCAGCGCAGCTGGAGTTCACCGCTCTGCCCCTCCAGGGAGAGCACGCCCGGCGCGTCGGGCTCGACCTTGCCGAGGGGGATCGAGGCCCAGTCCGCGTCGGGGAACTCCTGCACCACGGCTTCGGCGACTTGCCCCAGCGTCGCGCCGACGGAGACGACCAGGGCGTCCACCGGCAGCGCCCAGGGCCGGTGGGTCAGCGCGACGCTGTAGGTGACGCCGTCGATGGTCCGTAGCTGAGTCATCACCGGGGGGTCCTGAGAGGGGTGCACAGTTCCAGACTCGCCCATCCGTCCCCCGTCGTTACTCCCGGGGCTCCGCGGCTGTTCTGAGTTTCGATATGTGACCTTATCCAAACTCATACCCGGGCTGACTAATCTTCTGATTTTGAACAGCTCTTCCTAGTTCTAATCAGAAGCTGTTGTAGAGTTCTGATCATGACGGAAGACGCAGGTCAGGTGCGCGTGTGCGAGTACCGGAGGTGTGGGGCCGCGCTGCCGCCCGCGGTGGGCCGGGGCAGCCGCGCGCGGTTCTGCCAGGACGGCAAAACCTGGGGGCGGCGCAACCTCAGCTGCCGTGACGCCGAGGCGGTGCTGTCGGACGCCGAGTCGCTGCGGGAGAGCGACACGGAGCTGGACGACACGGCCGTCACGGCGCTGGCCGGTCAGGTCGACCGGGTGCTCGACCCGGCTCGCGGGCTTGTCGAGACGCTCACGACGCTGCGCCACCAGCTCGAGGCGACGACGGCGACCGCGCTGGCCGAACGGGATGCGGCCGTGGGCGAGGCCGACGAGCACCGTCTGCACCGGGGCCGCGCGGAGGCCGAAGCCGCCCAGGCGCGGGAAACGGCCGAGACGGCCGTCGCCGCGGCTACCGCGGCGGAGAAAGACCGGGCGGTCGCGCTGCGGGAGCGGGACGAGGAGCTTGCCGCCCGGCGAGCCGCGGTCCAGGAGCAGCAGCGGGCCGAAGGACAGCTGGCCGCGGTGCGGGACGAACTCGCCCGCGTCGCCGATCGGGCCGATGCCTCCGCGGCGCTGGCCGGCGAACGGGCCGCGGTGATCGCCACGCTGACCGCCGAACTGGCCGCCGCCCGGACGGCACTGGAGGAGGAGCGCGGCCGCGGTCAGGTCGCCGTGGCGCGGGCGGAGGCGGCCGAAACCCGCGCCGAGGCCGTCCGGGACCGGTTCGACGCCGCCCGCGAAGAACACGCCCGGGCCGTCGCGGCCCAGGAAGCCGCGCTCGACCGGGCCCGCGCCGAGACCGAGCGCCTGCGGGCCGGCTTCGACCAGCGGCTGGCCGAACTGCAGGCGGCGCACGAACAGACGGTCCGGTCGATGCGCGAAACCACGACGAACCTCGGCGCCGAGTTGCGGGCCACGCTGAGCCGGACGGATACCGCCGAACGGGAACTGGCCGGGGTGCTCGCGATCTTGCGTGATCTCCCCGACCCACCCGAGATACTTAAGCAGTTACTTGACCGATTGGAACCGCCGGAGTTAACTTAAGTACATGCTTAACCATGAGGAGGCGCTCGACCTGGTGTTCCGCGCTCTGGGTGACCGGACGCGGCGCACCTTGGTGGAACGGCTCGTGCGCGGTCCGGCGTCGGTCAGCGAGCTGGCCGAGCCGCTGACCATGTCGCTCGCCGCCGTCGTGCAGCACCTGCAGGTGCTCGAGACCGCCGGGATCGTGCGGTCGGAGAAGGTCGGCCGCGTCCGCACCTGCCGGATCGAACCGGAGGCGCTGCGGGCGGCCGAGCACTGGCTGGGCCACCAGCGCACCGCGTGGGAGAGCAAGCTCGACCGGCTCGGCGACTTCCTCACCGGCCCGGAGACCACGGAAGGGAACCCGTCATGACCGTCCTGCACAACACGTTCAGCCTCGAACGCACCTACCCGGTGTCTCCGGAGCGGGTGTTCGCCGCCTGGGCGGATCCGGTGGCGAAGCAACGCTGGTTCGTCTCCGCGGGTGCGCACGAACTGGACTTCCGCGTCGGCGGCCGGGAAACCATCGAGGGCCGGACCCCCGGCGGCGGCCCGCTGCACTTCGCCGCGACCTACCACGACATCGTGCCCCAGCGGCGGATCGTCTTCACCGGCACGCTCACCGGCGACGGCTCGCTCGCGACCGTCTCGACCACGACGGTGGAGCTGTTCCAGGAAGGTGACGGCACCCGGCTGGTGCTCACCGAGCAGGACACCTTCCTCGACGGCGCCGAGCAGCCGGAGTGGCGGGAGCAGGGCACGAGCGACTGGCTGGCGAAGCTGGGCAAGGAACTGGAGTCGTAACGGCTCACTCCGCCGCGAGCGACACCTCGGGGGCCGCGACGACGGCCGCGGGCTGTCCGGCTTGGACCGTCCACACCTGTCCGGTGGCGGGGCCGGCGAGCACGGTTTCGATCGCGGCGGCAACGGCTTCGGGGTCGGCCAGGCGCAGGCCGTGGTCTCGTAAGGCCTGCCGGTACGGGGCGAGGGCGGGGGTGTCGACCAGCCCCGGGCACAGCGCGTTGACCCGGATCCCGTCGGCGGCCAGCGCCGGGGCGGCCGACCGGGTCAGGCCGACCAGCGCGTGCTTGCTGGTCGCGTAGAACAGGTCCGGTGATCCGCTCAGCCCGGCGATGCTGGCGATGACGGCGATGGATCCGTGTCCTTGCCGCCGCAGCGGGGGCAGGCAGGCGTGCAGGCCGTAGACCACGCCGTCGAGGTTGGTGCGCAAGGTGTCGCGATAGCGCTTCACGGTGAAGTCGTGCAGGCCGCAGCGGCCGGGGACGGCGGCGTTGAGCACGACGTTGTCGAGCCGGCCGAAGGCTTCGACGGTGGCGGTCACCGCGCGGGTGTTGTCCGCCGGTTCGCCGACGTCCACGGGGACGAAGAGGCCGCCGACCTCGGCGGCGACCGCCTCTCCCGCGGCCGTGTCGCGGTCGGCGATCACGACGCGGCCGCCGGCGAGGTGGAACCGGTGGGCGGTCGCCGCGCCGATCCCGCTCGCGCCGCCGGTGATCAGCGTGACCGCGCCGGTCACCCGGCCACCGCCACGGGGGTGACTTCCACGCCGTCCAGCCGCAGCCCGTGGCGGCGCAGGAAGGCGCGGCCGAAGACGCGTTGGACGATGACGATCGCGGCGAGCGTCACCACCAGCAGGGCCAGTTCGGCGAGGGGCACCGTGTCGACCGGCAGGACCAGCACGATCACCGCCCGCAGTGCCGCGTCGAGCAGGCACGCCGCGGCCCAGAGGGCGCTGCACAGGCGCAGCAGGCGGCGAAACGGCGGGTGGTCGTCCCAGTTGCGGCGCCAGGTGCGCTGTTTGTCCTCGTCGAAGACCGTCCTCGCCGCCTCGTACAGGAACGGGCGCCGGGCCCACACCGTGACCAGGAGGAATCCGCCGAGCGCCGCCATCAGCACCACGCCGCGCAGCAACAGCGCGCGGGGGCTGCCGCTGATGAAGGACCCGGCCACGGTCACCGCCATGGCCCCGAGCACGAACCAGCGCACGCCGCCGATCCGCTTTCCCGCCACGAGGTCGCGCAGTCCGGTGACGACCGGGATGGCCGCGCCGGCGAGGAGGGCGAGCAGCTGGTTCACGCCCGCGGCGCGCAGCCCGTAGAACAGCGCCAGCGGCGCGAGCACCTCGATCAGGGCGCCGTTGAGCCGCTTCACCGGGTCACCGCCAGGGTGAACGTCGTGACGGCTTCGGTGGTGTAGGCGTCGAAATCGAAGTCGGCTTCGTCGCGCAGCCGCCGGGCGGCGCCGTCGACGGCTCCCCGGATCAGCACCGCCATCGACCGCAGGTCGAAGTCGCGGAATTCGCCGCTCGTCTGGCCCTGGGCGAGGAGCTTCTCGAGACTCTGCACGCTGACTTCCTGCGCGCTGACGGAGGTGTACGGCCGGCCGGTCGCGGTGCGCAGGTGCGGGCCGATCTCGGTCAGGGCCGCCATGTCGTTGGGGTGTTCCCGCAGGAACTGCAGGTTGGCCTCGAGGTAGGCCCGCACCTTGCCGGTCGCGGTGTCTTCGGCCTCCACCCGCTCGTTGATGAACACCGCCCCGGCGGTGAGGACGTGCATCAGGATCTCGTGGATCAGTTCGTCCTTGTCGGCGAAGTGGTAGGAGATCATCCGCGGGCCGCTCAGCCCGGCCTTCTCCGTGATCCGCGCGAAGGACGCTTTCGCGTACCCCACCTCCGCGATCGTGTCGATCGCCGCCCGCATGATCTGTGCCCGCCGCGCCTCGTTGGTGAACGTCCGCCCCATGACCCCTCCGCACTTTTATCTGGTCAGATAAAAGTTACCACAGTCATTACGTCCGCGTCCGGTGGTTCTGCGGGCTGACGCCGAACTCGCGCTTGAAGGCCGTGCTCAGGGCGAAAGCGCTGCCGTAGCCGACCTGGCGGGCAATCGACGCGATCGTCGTTTCCGGGTGCTGGCGCAGCAGGTCGGCGGCCAGGGCGAGCCGCCAGCCGGTGAGGTACGCCATCGGTGTCTCGCCGACCGTGGCGGCGAACCGCCGGGCCAGGGCGGCGCGGGACACGCCGACGTCGGCGGCGAGCTTGGCGACCGTCCACGGCTCGGCCGGCTGGTGCTGCAGCAGCCGCAGCGCCTGTCCGACGATGGGGTCGTCGTGGGCCCGGTACCAGGCCGGTGCGCTGGTGTCCGGCCGGTCGAACCAGGCTCGCAGCGCGGCGATGAGCAGCAGGTCGAGCAGCCGGTCGAGGACGGCTTCCTGGCCGGGTACGTCCCGGCCGATCTCGGCGGCGAGCAGCCCGGCGACCGGGTTGGGCCAGTCGGCCGCGCGCAGGACGAGCACCGTCGGCAGCGCGGCCAGCAGCCGGTTGCTCAGCTCGCCCTCCATGCCGTAGGTGCCGGTGAGCAGCACGACCGGGCCGTCGGTCCCGTGGCCCCACGTGCGGACGCCGAGGTTGGCGAGTTCGGTCAGGTGACCGCCGTCGGGGGTGCGGCACTCCTGGCCGGGCAGGATGAGCGCCTGCGGTGGTGTCGACGGGTGGTCGGCGACCAGGTAGGAATCGGGGCCGCGGACGATCGCGATGTCACCTTCGCCCAGCAGGACGCCGTCGGCGGTGTCGGGCACGATCCACGCTTCGCCGCGCACCACCGACACCACGGTCAGGGGTGCCCGGTCTTCGATGCGCAACGACCACGGCGGGGTCAGCACCGAACGCAGCAGGAACGCGCCGTGGGCGCGGGGGCCGTCGAGGAGCGCGGCGAGCGGATCCATGCCGCAACTGTAGACGCTGGAACATGCGATCGAGGCTTTCAGCTATGGAGAGTCTCACCGGTGGCGGGTTGACTGAGCTTCATGACAACGAACTTCCTGGTGGTGGGCGGCACCGGCAAGACCGGGCGCCGGGTGGCGGACCGGCTGCGCGAGCGGGGCCTGCCGGTGCGGAGCGCGTCGCGGCGCGGGGTGCCGCCGTTCGACTGGGGTGACCGCGGCACGTGGGCGCCGGCGCTCGACGGGGCCGGCGCGGTCTACCTGACCTACTACCCCGATCTGGTGGTGCCGGACGCCGCCGGTGACATCCGGGCCTTCGCCGAACTGGCGGTGGCGGCCGGGGTGCGGCACCTGGTGCTGCTGTCCGGCCGCGGCGAAGAGGAAGCCGAGGCCTGCGAAGGGATCGTCCGGGCGGCCGGGACGGGCTGGACGATCCTGCGGTGCAGCTGGTTCGCGCAGAACTTCAGCGAGCACTTCCTGCTGGACGCGGTGCGGGCCGGGGAGATCGCGCTGCCGGCGGGGACGGTGACCGAGCCGTTCGTCGACGTCCGCGACCTCGCCGACGTCGCGGTGAAGGTGCTGACCGAGCCCGGGCACACCGGCGAGCTGTACGAGCTGACCGGGCCGCGGCTGCTGAGTTTCGCCGACGCCGCAACGGCGATTGCCGCCGCCTCCGGGCGGGATGTCCGCTATGTTCCGGTTTCGGCCGGGGAGTTCGCCGCCGCGGCGGCGACGCAGGGCATGCCGGAGGCGGAGGCCGGCGCGCTGGCCGAGCTGTTCGCGCGGGTGCTGGACGGCCGCAACTCGTCGGTGACCTCCGACGTCGAGCGGGTGCTGGGCCGGCCGGCGACGGAGTTCGCCGATTTCGCACGGGATGCCGCGGCGACCGGGGTCTGGGCGCGGTGAAGGGGACGGGGAAACCGATGTCGACGGTGGTACTGGTGGCCGCGCTGGTCGCGGCGGGGTTGATCGCGGGGTTGTTCTACGCCTACGCCTGCTCGGTCATGCCGGGCCTGGCCCGCGGGGACGACAAGACGTTCGTGGAGGGCATGCGCGGGATCAACGGGGCGATCGTGAACCCGGTGTTCATGCTGACGTTCCTGGGCGCGCCGCTGCTGGCCGGGGTGGCGGTGTTCCTGAACCCGGGGCCGCGGCCGTGGGTGATCGCCGGATTCGTGCTGCTGGTGGCGGTGGTGGTGATCACCGGGGTGGTCAACATCCCGCTGAACAACGCGCTCGACAGCGGGGGCGACGACTACGCGGCGGTGCGGGCGGCGTTCGAGACGACGTGGGTCCGCTGGAACGTGCTGCGCGCGCTGGTGAGCACGGCGGGCTTCGGCTGCCTGGTCGCGGCCGTGCTCACCCGGCGCGGTTAGCCCGCGAGGCGGAACAGCAGGTCGGTGACCCACTGGGCGGGGTCCGGGACCTCGCGGGGGTCGCTGCGCAGCACTTCCAGGCGGCAGCCCCATTCCTCGCCGTCCGGTCCCGGGGTGCGGTCCCAGGTGAGGCCTTCGGCGGCGCCCCAGACGAGCACGGCCTCGGTCGCGGCGGCGAGGCCGCCGGGTGGGCCGACGTAGGTGTCGAGGACGTACCGGCCCGCCGGGAGCTCGCCGGGGAAGGCGGGCTCGGCCGGGGTGTGGTCGCCGTCGATCGGGACGCCGGCTTCGACGGTGAACCGGGGGCCGGGGTGGAGCACGCGGTAGCGGAAGAACGGTGCTCCGGCCAGGGACACGCCCCCGGCGGCGAGGGTGCCGATCAGCGGTGGCAGCCGGTCGGCGATCCGCGGGAAGTCCGCGATGCCGACGGTGGCGCGTTCGGCGACGTACCGCTGGGCGGGCCGCTCGACGACGGCGGGCATCAGGCGAAGTCCTCCGGTCCGAGCATCGGGCGCACCTCGATGCTGCCGTAGGTGGCGGCGGGGTGGCGGGCGGCGAGTTCGAGGGCTTCGTCGAGGTCGGCGCAGTCGAGGATGACGAAGCCGCCGATCTGTTCCTTGGCTTCGGTGAACGGCCCGTCGGTGAGCAGCACTTCGCCGTCGCGGACCCGGATCGTGGTGGCCTCCGACGGCGGGCGCAGGCCGCCACCGCCGCGGACCTTGCCGCGGCGTTCCATGTCCTCGCTCCAGCCGCCGCAGCCGTCGTTGGCGTGTTCTTCGGCGGTTTCGTCGCCGCAGATCATCAGCAGGTACTGCATGTCAGCATCCTTTCAGGACTTCGCGCAGGCGCGCGGCGAAAGCTTCGGCGTCGGTGTCGAACCCGCCGTGGCCGCCGGGGAACACTTCGGTGGCGGCGCCGAGGGCTTCGGCCAGCCCGAGGGCGGCCTGGTGGACCGGCAGTTCGGCGGACTGCTCGCCGACGGCGACCACCAGCCGCGCCGGCGTGGCCCTCAGTGTGTCGAGGTCGGGCTCGTAGGCGCCGGTCGCGGGCATGAGGTGGCCGAAGAAGTAGGCGAAGTTGCCTTCCGCGCGCGGGTCGAGTGGCGGCGCGGGGTCTACGCCCACGACTTTCATGAACGCGGCGAAGGCGGCCGCGACGCCGTGCTCGCGGAACAGGGCGGGGATGTCGGGGCCGTCGAGAGCACCGGCGGGCAGGTAACGGGTGACCGGCGGTTCGTGCAGCACGGCCGTGCGGACGTCGGCGGGGTGGTGGCGCAGGTGTTCGAGCAGGGTGATCGCGCCGCCGCTGCTGGCCAGGACGTCGGCGGGGCCGACCTCGGTGAGCAGCCGGTGCACGTCTTCGGCGTGGTCGCGGACCGGATCCGGCCCCGGGGTGCCGTCGAGGGGGCTGCGGGACAGGCCGCGCGGGTCGTAGGTGACGACGGTGTGGTCTTCGGCCAGCAGCGGCCGGAGGTGGGTGAACACCGCGGCGTCGGCGGGGCCGCCGGGGATCAGCAGCAGCACCGGCCCGCGGCCGTGGACGTCGTAGGTGAGGGTGGCGCCGGGGACGGCGAGGGTGGTCATCGGTGTTCCTCCGGTGGTCGGGTTTCACCGGCCCGACGAACGGCGTCGCCCGGGACCGACACCGTTTCGGAGATTCTTCGCGTGAGGTAGCTGCGTTCGGCGTCGGTGCCGGCGAGGTCGCGGGCTTGCTCGTACCAGTGCCGGGCTTCGGCGTGGCGGCCGAGGCGGCGGAGGAAGTCGGCGCGGGTGGCGGCCAGCAGGTGGTAGCCCGGCAGCGGCAGGGCGTCGAGGAGGGCGAGCCCGGCCGCCGGGCCGTCGGCCATGCCGACCGCGATGGCGCGGTTGAGTTCGACGACGGCGCTGGGGAGGTGCTTGCGTAGCTGGTCGTAGAGGCCGGCGATCTGGGGCCAGTCGGTCTCGGCGGCGCGGGTGGCGGTGGCGTGGCAGGCGGCGATGGCGGCCTGGATCTGGTAGGGCCCGGGACGGCGGCGGCGTAGCGCGGTCTCCAGGACGGCGGTGCCTTCGGTGATCGCGGCGGTGTCCCAGCGGGTGCGGTCCTGCTCTTCGAGCGGGACGAGGACACCGTCGTCGTCGACGCGGGTGGCGCGGCGGGCGTGCTGGAGCAGCATCAGGGCGAGCAGGCCGAGGGCTTCGGGTTCGTCGGGCATCAGCCGCGCGAGGACGCGGGCGAGCCGGAGCGCTTCGGCGGCGAGGTCGGGGCGGAGCAGGTCGGGGCCGGCGCTGGCGGAGTAGCCCTCGTTGAACGTCAGGTAGAGCACGCCGAGCACGGCGTTGGTGCGTTCGGGCAGCAGGTGCGCGGGCGGGACGCGGTAGGGGATGCGGGCGTGGCGGATCTTGCGCTTCACCCGCACGAGCCGCTGGGACATGGTCGCTTCCGGGACGAGGAAGGCGCGGGCGATCTCGGCGGTGGACAGCCCGGCGAGGGTGCGCAGGGCGAGCGCGACCTGCGCTTCGGTGGCCAGCGCGGGGTGGCAGCAGGTGAAGATGAGCCGCAGCCGGTCGTCGGTGACGCCGCTGTCGTCGGGTTCGGGGACCGGGTCGGGGCTGGGGACGGGCATGCGCGCGGCCTCCCGGAGCTTGGCGGCGCCGAGGGCGTCGCGGCGGAGCCGGTCGGTGGCGCGGTGGCGGGCGGCGGTGGTCAGCCAGGCTCCCGGCCGATCGGGGACGCCGTCGCGGGGCCAGGTGCGCAGGGCGAGGGCGAAGGCTTCCTGGGCGCACTCCTCGGCGAGGTCCCAGTCGCCGGTGATCCGGATGAGCGTGGCCACGACCTGGCCCCACTCTTCGCGGAATGCCTCGGCGACCGCGGTCTCGACGTCCACCACGCGCTCCTTTCCGCCGGTTTCACCCTCACGACGAACGGGACGGCCCGGGACCGACAGCCGCGGCGTGGCTCGCGCCGTACCCGTCGGCGCGTACGACGATCCGGCCGTCTTCGACGCGGATGGCCGTCTCGGTGGCGTCGCTGACGGCGGTGACGCCGGCGGCGGCCGCGAGTGCGCCGGTCGCGTCGCAGACGAGCCGGAGCCGGGGCCGGTCCGGGGGTGCGATCGCCTGGTCGAGGCAGCCGCGCAGGTCGGCGACGGCGAGCCGGGCCAGCGGCGCGAGTTCGCCGGGGTCGCTGGTCACGAGCACGGCGGTGACGTCGGCGCCGGCGCGGACGGCCTCTTCGAAGGCGGCGGCGCGGTGCAGGCCGAGGACGGTGACGACGCCGTCGCCGGGCCGGAAGGCTTCGCCGGTCAGCAGGTCGGTCGCCGCCGGCGGGTTCCACGGCTGCCCGGCGGGCCGGGCCTGGGTGGTGATCGGCGGCTCGGCCGGCCAGTCGTCGCCCAGGTCCAGCTCGAGCAGGGCGGCGCAGGCGGTGACCAGGTGGAACGGCTCGCCGAAGCCGGGCGCGGCGGCGGCGAGCTGGCTCGCGCCGTGCAGCGTGGTGAGCGCGGCTTCGGCGACCCGCACGAGACGGCGTCCCGGCCGGACGCGTTCGAGGGCGAGCCCGAGCAGGATCGCGTCGACGTGCATGAGCTGGGCGAAGGGGCGCCGGGTGTGCTCGTCGGCGAGGACTTCGGGCAGCAGGTCGCGGGCGAGGCGGGCGTCTTCGGTGTCGGTGTCGGTGGCCAGCGGGAGCCGGGCGATCCAGGCGCGGGCGAAGGCGGCCAGGACGTCGGCCGCGGCCGGGTCCGGCGGCGGGACGGCGGGCCGGGGTGCACGTTCGGCGAGGTCGGCCAGGACGGCGAAGTACAGGGCGCGTTTGCCGGGGAAGTTGGAGTAGACCGCGCCGCGGGTGAGTTCGGCGCGTTCGGCGATGACGTCGATCTTCGCCTCGCGGAAGCCGCGGCGGGCGAACTCGTCGCGGGCGGCGGTGAGCACCTTGGCGCGGTTGCGCTCCTGGGTCTCCGCCCTGCTGAGCCTGGCCATCGTCCTCCTTGCCGTGGGATCGCCCGTCAAGATACCGTGACCACTGAAATGATAAGAGCATCTGATTTGAACATCTGGAGTGGTGGATGACCCCCGAGATCGACCTGACCGACCCGAAGGTGCTCACCGACCCGTTCACCGCCTACGACCGGGCACGGGAAGTGAGCGCGGTGGCCAAGCTGGTCATCCCCGGTTTCGGCCCGTTCTGGGCCCTGACCCGCTACGCCGAAGCGCGCGCGATGCTGACCGACGCGCGGTTCGAGGTGAACTCCGGCAGCTTCCTGCGGCCACCCGGGATCCCCGAGCACTGCCGGGCGTACCTGGAGACGATGTCGGAGAAGGACGGGCCGGAGCACCTGCGGCTGCGGCGGCTGGTGGCGCCGGCGTTCACGCCGAAGCGGGCCGCGCAGCTGCGGCCACGCCTGGCCGCGATCACCGAGCGGCTGCTCGACGAGCTGCCCGGGCACGCCGAAGACGGCGTCGTCGATCTGGTGCCGCACTTCGCGCGGCCGCTGCCGATCGACGTCATCTGCGAGCTGGTCGGCATTCCCGCGGCCGATCGGCCGCGCTGGCGCGAGTACGGGGCCGCGGTCGCGAGCGGGATGGGGCCGGACTTCGCCGCGGCGATCCCGGCGATCATCGAGGGCGCGCGGGACGCCGTGGCGCGCAGCCGAGCCGAGCCGGGCGACGACCTCATCGGCGACCTGGTGCGGGTCCAGGCCGAGGACGGTGACCGGCTGACCGACACCGAGCTGGTCACCCTGGTGTGGCACCTGGTCCTGGCCGGGCAGACGCCGGTGAACCTCATCGCCAACGCCGTCGAAGCGCTGCTGCGGCACCCGGACCAGCTGGCTCTCCTGCGCACGGACCCCGGGTTGTGGCCGGGGGCGGTGGAGGAGCTGATGCGCTGGTGCAGCCCGCAGCTGCTGACCACGCCGCGATTCGCGCGCGAGGACGTCGAAATCGACGGCGAGCTGATCCGCCGGGGTGAGCGGGTGACGGCGGCGATGGTGGCCGCCGACCGCGATCCGCGGGCGTTCGCCGACCCGGACCGCTTCGACATCACCCGCTCGGGGCCGGCGCAGCTGGGCTTCTCGCACGGCCCGCACTTCTGCCTGGGCGCCTCGATCTCGCGAGTGCAGACCGAAGTGGCGCTGTCGTCGCTGTTCGCGCGCTTCCCGGACCTGGCGCTGGTGGAGGACGTCCCGCGGGCGCCCGACGGCGGGACCTGGCGCCCGGCGCGGCTACTGCTGACGTTCTGACACGAGCGCTTCGATGCCGTCGAGGACCCGGGCGAGGCCGAAGCGGAAGGTGTAGGCCGGGTTCTCGGCGGCGTTGTGGGCCTCGCCGGCGGCCTGGCCGACGCGGGACGAGATCGGGTAGTGCGCCGCGTCGGCGGCCGGGATGCCGGCCAGCACCGGCCAGGCGCGCTCCCACCACTGCGCGTCGGTCAGGCCGGTGGCGCGGACCAGGCGGGCGTTGTCGAGCGAGCTGCGCGCGGTGCTCCGGACCAGGCCGGTGACGAGGCCGACCACGGCGTCCATCTCGACGTCGCCGAGGCCGATGCCTTCGATCGCGCGCAGCTCGTGCTCGTACTTGGCGAAGCTGTGCGGGCCCAGCGCCGAGCGGCTGGTGGTCACGTGCAGCAGCCACGGGTGGCGGTGGAACAGCGCCCACTGCGCTTCGGCGATCGCGGTCAGTGCCGCTCGCCAGCCGAGGCCTTCCTCCGGGGCGGTCAGCTCGCCGTGGGCGTGGTCGATCATCAGGTCCAGCAGCTCGGCCCGGCCCGGCACGTAGGTGTAGAGCGACATGGGGGAGACGCCGAGCTGCTCGGCGACCCGGCGGATGGTGACGGCTTCGATGCCGTCGGCGTCGGCGAGCGCGATCGCGGCGCGGACGACGTCGGCCGTGGCCAGCTTGGGTTTCGGGCCGCGGCGCGGGGGTGCCAAAACGCCCCAGAGCAGCTCGATCGCCCGCCGCGGGTCGCCGTCACCGTTTTCCTGCGTGCGCACGCCGGCCATTCTGCCCACCTGATTCCCGTACAACGTACAGAGTTGTGCTAACCTCTTCTTCGTACACTGTACAGAATTAAGGGGCAGGATGACTCCGCACATTCACGCCGAGGGACTGCGCAAGCGCTACGGCGACGCGTACGCCCTCGAGGGGTTCGATCTCTCCGTCCCGGCCGGCACCCTGTGCGGCCTGCTGGGACCCAACGGCGCGGGCAAGACCACCGCGGTCCGCGTGCTCTCGACGCTGCTGCGCCACGACGGCGGCGTCGCCCGGGTGGCCGGGTTCGACGTCGCCACCGAACCGGCGAAGGTGCGGGCGTCGATCGGGCTGGTCGGCCAGCAGGCCGCCGTCGACGAGATCCTGTCCGGGCGGCAGAACCTGATCCTCTTCGGCCGGCTGCACCACCTGGGCCGGCGGGAGGCCGCCCGGCGCGCCGACGACCTGCTCGAGCGGTTCGGCCTCGCCGGCACCGGTCCGAAGCCGGTGTCGGCCTACTCCGGCGGGATGCGGCGGCGGCTCGACCTCGCCGCGTCGCTGCTGGCGGCCCCGCGGGTGCTCTTCCTCGACGAGCCGACGACCGGGCTGGACCCGCGCAGCCGCGCCGAGGTCTGGCGGGCGGTGCGGTCGCTGGTCGCGGACGGGACGACGGTGCTGCTCACGACGCAGTACCTGGAGGAGGCCGACCGGCTGGCCGACCGGATTTCCCTCGTCGAGCACGGCCGGGTGATCGCCGAAGGGTCCCCGGCCGAGCTGAAGGGCTCGCTCGGGGCGACCCGGATCGAGCTGGTGCTCACCGACCCGGACGCGCTCGGCGCGGCGGCGGGCCTGCTGGCGCGGGTCACCGGGGCCGAGCCGGTCACCGAGGAGCTGCGGGTGAGCGCCGCCGCCGAGCCGTCGATGCTGACCGACGTCGTGCGTGAGCTGGCGGCGACCGAGCTGTCGTTCGCCGACGTGGCGCTGCGGCAGCCGACGCTCGACGAAGTGTTCCTGCAGCTGACGGGGGTGCCGGGATGAGGTGGGCGATCGAAGACGGCTGGACGCTGACCCAGCGCTACCTGGCCCAGCTGGCACGGCGCCCGGCGCGCCTCGCCGGGGTGGTGGCGTTCCCGATCCTGATGGTGCTGATCTTCGCCTACCTGCTCGGCGGCGGGATGAGCGTGCCCGGCGGGGGCTCCTACCGGGAGTTCCTGATGCCGGGCATGTTCGCGATGACCATGGCCTTCGGGCTCTCGGGGACGATGATCGCGGTGCTGGACGACACCGGCAAGGGCGTCACCGACCGGTTCCGGTCGCTGCCGATGGCGCCGTCGGCGGTGTTCACCGGGCGGGTGGCGGCGGACCTGGTGAACGCCGTCCTCGCGCTGGCCGTGCTGGTGGGCTGCGGGTTCGCCGTCGGCTGGCGCCCGCACGGGAGCCTGGGCGAGACCCTCGCGGCGCTGGGCCTGCTGCTCCTGCTGCGGACGGCGCTGGTGTGGGCCGGGATCTACCTGGGCCTGCTGACCGCCGATCCGTCGATGGTGACCGTGGCGCAGACGCTGGAATTCCCGTTCGGGTTCCTCTCCGGCGCGTTCGTGGCGACTTCGACGATGCCGGCGTGGCTGGGAACCGTGGCGGAGTGGAACCCGTTGTCCTCCACGGTGACCGCGGCGCGGGTGCTGTTCGGCAACCCGGGCGCGGCGGGGACGTCCTGGGTGAGTGCGCACGCGGTGCCGATGGCCGTGGGGTGGCCGCTGGTGCTGCTGGCGGTGTTCGTGCCGTTGTCGGTGCGCAGGTACGGGAGGCTGGGGAACTGAACGTCCACTTCGAACCGGGCGAACCACCGCGGACGGGCCGCCTGGTGGTCGACGGCCGTGAACTGTCCATTGCGGACGGCCTGCCGCAGCTGCTGGCCGGCGCCGACGCCTTCTGGGCGACGGCGGCGAAGGCCGCGCTGCGGCTTGTGGCCGCGGGACGGCTGCTGCCCGGCGTCACCGCGGCCGGACACGACGCCTGGCGCGTCGGGCCGCTGGAACCGGCGGAAGCCGCGTGGCTGCGGGACCTCGCCGCCGCGATGCCCCCGGACGAGCGCGCGCCGGGACCGCTGCTGCGGGCCTTCCTCGACGCCGTCGCCGACACGCTGCCCCGCACCCCCGCCGCGGCCAAAGCGGCCAAAGCGGCCGGGACGCGGTTGTTCGCCGCCGTCGCACCGCAGCGCGCGGATGCCCTGCGCGACTGGGCCGGCGAGCTGGCCGCGGGCCTGGATTCGGGGATCCGCGTGTCGCTGCGGGTGACCGCACCCGGCGGGTTCGAGAGCGGGCGGTTCCACGCCGTGGTCCAGGTGCACAGCCTGGCCGACCCCGGGCAGGTCGCCGACGCGGCGCAGCTGTGGGAGACCGGGCGCTTCGGGCCCCGGGCCCGCATCGACGTCCTGCTGGCGTTGCGCCGCGGCGCGCAGGTGTGGCCGGCGCTGAGCCCGCTGCTGACCTCGGCGGTGCCGGCCGAGGTGGCGCTGGGCGAGGACGACGTGACCGAACTGGTCGCGGCCGCGGCACCACGGCTGGCGGCGGCGGGGATCGACGTGCACTGGCCGGCCGAGCTGGCGGGAGCGCTGACCGCGCGGGCCGTCGTCCGCGCCGGGGACACCCCGGGCGACCTGCGGTCGTTCTTCGGCGGCGGACGCGCGCTGGCGTTCGACTGGCAGCTCGCGCTGGGCGGTGAGGTGCTGACCGAGACGGAACTGGACGCGCTCGCCGAGGCGCGCCGCCCGGTGGTGCGGCTGCGCGACCGCTGGGTGCTGGTCGATCCGGCGCTCGCGGCGAAGGCGCGGGACCGGGCGCTGAAGCCGCTGACCCCGGTCGACGCGCTGGGGGCGGTGCTGTCGGGGACCACCGAGGTCGACGGCGAGGTGGTCGAGGTCGTCACCGACGGCTGGCTGGCGCGGCTGCGGGAGCGGCTGTCCGAGCCGCCGCACCCGCAGGCCCCGCCGGCCGGACTGGCCGCGACGCTGCGGGACTACCAGCTGCGGGGGCTGCAGTGGCTGGCCACCGTGACCGGGCTCGGGCTCGGCGGCTGCCTCGCCGACGACATGGGCCTGGGCAAGACGGTCACGCTGATCGCGCTGCACCTCCACCGCGCCGCCGGGGCGACCTTGGTCGTGTGCCCGGCTTCGCTGCTGGGCAACTGGGAGCGCGAGATCCGCCGGTTCGCCCCCGGCGTGCCGGTGCGCCGCTTCCACGGCAGCGCCCGTTCGCTCGAGGACGTCGAGGACACCGCCGGGTTCGTCCTCACGACCTACGGCACGCTGCGCACCGATCCCGCGCCGCCGGCCGGGGTGCGGTGGGGGCTGCTGGTGGCCGACGAGGCCCAGCACGTCAAGAACCACCGCTCGGGCACGGCGAAGGCGCTGCGGCTGGTGCCGGCGGCGGCGCGGGTGGCGCTGACCGGCACGCCGGTGGAGAACACGCTCTCGGAGCTGTGGGCGATCCTCGACTGGACCGCGCCCGGCCTGCTGGGGTCGCTGAGCGAGTTCCGGACGCGGTGGGCGAAGCCGATCGAAGCCGGGGACTCCGCGGCGGCCGAACGGCTTTCGCGGTTGCTGCGGCCGTTCCTGCTGCGGCGTCGCAAGTCCGATCCGGGGATCGCGCCCGAGCTGCCGGCCAAGACCGAGACGGACCGGCCGGTGGCGCTCAGCGCGGACCAGGTGGCGCTGTACGAGGCGGTGGTGCGGGAGATGATGGCCGAGATCGCCGGGAGCGACGGGATGGCCCGGCGCGGCCGGATCGTCAAGCTGCTGACCGCGCTCAAGCAGATCTGCAACCACCCGGCGCAGTACCTCAAAGAACCCGGCGGCCGTTCGGGCAAGGTGGAGCTGCTCGACGAGCTGCTGGACACGATCCTCGCCACCGGCGGCGCGGTGCTGGTGTTCACCCAGTACGTCGCCATGGCGCGGCTGCTGGAGAAGCACCTGGCCGGCCGCGGGATCGCGACGCAGCTGCTGCACGGCGGCACCCCGGTGCCCCGGCGCGAGGAGCTGGTGGCCCGGTTCCAGGCCGGTGCGGTGCCGGTGTTCCTGCTGTCGTTGAAGGCCGCCGGGACGGGGCTGAACCTCACGCGCGCCGACCACGTCGTGCACTTCGACCGCTGGTGGAACCCGGCGGTGGAGGACCAGGCGACCGACCGGGCGTACCGGATCGGGCAGACCCGGCCGGTCCAGGTGCACCGGCTCGTCGCCGAAGGCACGGTCGAGGACCGGATCGCGGCGATGCTGCGGGAGAAGCGGGCGCTGGCCGAGGCGGTGCTGGCCGGCGGCGAGGCCGCGTTGACGGAACTGTCGGACACCGAGCTGGCCGAGCTCGTCGAACTGAGGAGCCGCGGATGACCGACGACCGGGTGCGCGGGTTTCCCGCGTTCGGGGCTGCCGGGCACCTCGCCCGCTCGTGGTGGGGCCGGGCGTGGGTGCGGGCGATGGAGGACACCGCGCTGGACCTGCGTCAGCTGAAGAAGGGCCGCAAGTACGCCGCGGCCGGCCTGGTCGGCCCGATCACGGTCAGCCCGGGCCGCATCGCGGCGGTGGTCGAGGACGCCGACGGCGGCCCGTACCGCACGCAGCTGCGGCTGGCGGAACTCTCGGAGCCGGACTGGACGCGCTTGCTCGACCGCGTCGCCTCCCGTGCGGGGCACCTGGCGGCGCTGCTGGACCGGGACCTGCCACCCGACCTGGTCGAGGCGGCCGGCGTCGACCTGCTGCCGGGGATCGGCGACCTCGACCCGGAGTGCGACTGCCCGGGCTGGGAGCTGCCGTGCCGGCACGCGGCGGCGTTGTCGTTCCAGGCGTCGTGGCTGCTCGACGCGGACCCGTTCCTGTTGTTGCTGATGCGGGGCAAGGGCGAGCGGGAGATCCGCGAGGAGCTGGAGAGCCGCACCGCACCGGTGCCGGCCGTGGAGCCGGCGGCGGACCGGGTTCCGGGGGAGCTGCCCGACCTGGCCGGGTTCCGGCCGTCGGGCGCCCCGTCGATCCCGGCGGCGCCGGGGGTGCCGGCCGAGGCGTTCGCGCTGCTGGCGGCGAACGGGGCCGGGCGGGCGCGGGCGTTGGCGGAGGGGCGGCCGTGGCCGGGGCGGCGGCAGGACGCGGTCCGCTTGGCCGCCGAGTTCCCCTCGGTGGCCGGGCGGCTGGGTGAGGGTGCGGGCTTCGCGCGGGCGGTCGCGGCGTGGCGGTACGGCGGGCCGGACGGGCTGGAGGTGCTGGAAACGCCGTGGACCCCGCCGAAAGCGGCCGTGGCGGCCGCGCGGGCGGCGCTCGCGGACGTGGCGGGGGAGCCGGTGTTCGAGCGCAACCACTGCACGGTCGGTGAGGTGCAGCTGAGGCTGGATCGCCGGGGCCGGTGGCACCCGTACCGGCGCGAAGGACGGACGTGGTGGCCCGCGGGGGTGCCGGAGAACGATCCGGGGCTGCTGGTGGGCTGAAAACGCGGAGTTTCCGGTGTCCGGCGACCGCGCGGCCGACCCGGTTCGGCGGGGTCGCGGCTTGGCGCGCTCCGGGGCTGAAATCCGCCAACTTTCCCGGTATCCAGCGCGGGACTCGTTGTCTCCTGTGCACTGACGGCGGGTTCCGCCGGGCCACTGGGGGTGCGGGCGCGCGGGTTCTCTCGCGCGCCCGCCCGGCTTCTGCCGGTGACCGACGGTGTTCGAGGCAGACCCGCTGTCGAAGCTGGAGGGGGCTCCCGCCACCACGGGGTCCCCTCCAGCGTCAGGCGGCCGCCTTCGCCGGGTAGTCCTTGACCCGCATCGAATCGTGCATGCGGACGCCGCCGGTGTTGAGCTTCGCGAGCGCCCGCGTCACCCCGGCCGGCAGCGCCGAGACCAGCTGGCCGCCCCGGGCCAGCGCCCACACCCCGGCCCGTGAGGCGGGGACCAGGCTTCGGGCCGCGCCGATCGCGAAGGCGCGGCTGCGGCGCACCAGCTCGTCCATCTCCCGCTCGTAGGCGGCGAAGGCACGCTCGTGGTCGCCGTTCGCCGCGGCCAGTTCGCCGGCCAGGACGTACGCGCCGAGCACCGCGAGGCTCGTGCTGCCGCCGACGGCCGGGCCGGGGCAGTAACCGGCGTCGCCGACGAGCGTCACGCGACCGCGTGACCACGTGTCCAGCCGCAGCTGGGTGATCGAGTCGAAGTAGAACGGGCCCGGGCCGTCGAGACCGGCCAGCCAGCCGTCGACCTGCGGATGCATCCCGGAGAACGCTGCCCGGAGCAGCTGCTGCTGGCGGGAGACGTCTCGGTGGTGGTAGTCGAGCGGCTCGTCGCGGCGGAACAGGAACACCGCGCGCGCCTCGCCCAGGTGCCGGGCGCTGTAGAGGGAGGCGGTGCGGCCGGGGCCGAGGTGGGTGATGGCCTCCCCGTCCAGGCCGAGGCTGTCCGGCAGCGACAGCACCGCGAGATAGGCGCCGATGAACGTCGTCAGCCCGGCCTCTTCCCCGAACACCAGGCGCCGGACGTTCGAGTGCAGCCCGTCGGCCCCGACGACGACGTCGAACCGGCGCGCCCGCGCGTGCTCGAAGGTGACTTCGCCGTCGGGGGAGATGCCGGTTATCGAGTCGCCGAAGAGGTACTCGACGTCTTCGCGGCCGGCGTCGTAGTAGATCTCGCTGAGGTCGTCGCGCATGACCTCGACGTGCCGGTCGGAGGTGGCCTGGAAGACCTTCGCCAGGTCCACCCGGATGGGCCGGTGGCCGCCTTCGCGGTGCACGGTCATCCGGGTCGTGCCGGTGGCGAGGGCTTCGACGCGGGGCAGCACCCCCATCCGTTCGGTGATGTCCATGGCCGGGCGGAAGAGGTCGACGGCGTGGCCGCCGGTCTTGCGCAGGGCGGGCGCGCGCTCGACCACGGTGACGTCGAAGCCGTGGCGGGTGAGCCAGTACGCCAGGACCGGGCCGGCGATGCTGGCGCCGGAGATGAGAATCCGCATGAGTACCTCCCTGACTTAACGGTAGGTAAGTTGTACCACAGTTCCTTACCTATCGTTAAGTCAGTTATGCTGGGGCCGTGCCGAAGCCTTCCGACACCAAGCAGCGCATCCTCGACGTCGCCCGCGAGCTGTTCACCAGCCAAGGCGTCCAGCGCACCAGCCTGCAGGACATCGCCGACCGGCTCGGCATCACCAAACCCGCGCTCTACTACCACTTCCCGTCCCGCGAAGACCTGGTCCGCAGCATCGTCCAGCCCCTGCTCGACGACGGCGAGAAATTCCTCCTCGACCAGGAAGCCCGCGGCGACGCGCCGGTGCGCGAGCTGATCGAAGGCTTCTTCGACTTCAACTACCGCCACCGCGCCGACGTCGTCATGCTGCTGGCCGAAATGCCGACCCTGGCCGACCTCGGGCTCATCGACCGCGTCCTGGGCTGGCGGACCCGGCTCACCGAGCTGATCTGCGGCCCGGCACCCACCCTCGAACAGCAGGCCAGAGCCATCCTGGCCCTCGGCGGCCTGCAGGACGTCTGCATGCAGTTCCCCGACGTCCCGGTCGCCGACCTCAGAGCCGCCGCGGTCGCCGGCGCGCTCGACGCCCTCGGCCGCTGAAGTTTTTTCGCCGGCGCGTGTCGAGAACGCGCCGGCAGCTCCGTCCCCGGGGCATCAAGCCACCCCCGGAGAAGGAGACCACCATGCAGCCGAACGAAGTCGCCGAGGTCCTCGACAAGCCGCTCAGCCGCGAACTGCTCGACCGCGACGTCGCCCGGCTGGCCTACGTCGCCAAGGACGGCACCCCGCGCTCGATCCCCATCGCCTTCACCTGGAACGGCACGGAGATCGTCCTGTGCACGACGAAGAACGCCCCCAAGCTGCCGTCACTGCGCGCCAACCCCGCCGTCGCCCTGACCATCGACACCGAAGTGCACCCGCCCAAGATCCTCCTCATCCGCGGCCGCGCCGAACTCGACGTCGTCGAAGGCATCCCGGAGGAGTACCTGCAGATGAACGGCAGCTACGAGATGACCCCCGAGCAGCGGACCGAATGGGAACGCGAGGTGCGCTCCCTCTACGACGGCATGGTCCGGATCGTCATCACCCCGACGTGGGCCAAGCTGATCGACTTCGAGACCACCCTGCCCAGCGCGGTCGAGGAACTGGCGCGGCAGCGGGCCGAGCGGGTCGGCTAGCGAACCGCGGCGCGCTCGATGATCGCTCCCGTGTCGACGCCGGCCGGGAGCGTCCCGAACGCGATGCCCCAGTCACCGCCGAACCGCGACGCGCAGAAGGCGTCCGCGACCGCCGGGTGGCCGTGGCGCACCAGCAGCGATCCCTGCAGCACCAGCGCCATCGCCTCGACCAGCCGGCGCGCCCGGTACTCGATGCCGTCCAGGTCGGTCAGCTCCTTGCGGACGCGGTCCACCGCGTCGTCCAGCCGGGCGTCACCGCCGGCGGCCTGTTCGACCTCGGCGAAGAACGCCGCGACCGACTCCGGCTGCCGGCCCATCGCGCGCAACGCGTCCAGCGCGGCGACGTTGCCCGAGCCCTCCCAGATCGACGACAGCGGCGCCTCCCGGTAGAGCCGCGGCATCCCCGACTCCTCGACGTACCCGTTGCCACCGAAGCACTCCAGGGCCTCGGCCGCGTGCACCGGCGCCCGCTTGCACACCCAGTACTTCGACACCGCCAGCCCCAGCCGGCGGAACGCCTGCTCCTGCGCGTCACCACGCCGGTCGCCCGCCGCGGCCAGCCGCATCGCCACCGTCGTCGCCGCCTCGGACTCGATCACCAGGTCGGCCAGGACGTTCGCCATCAGCGGCTGGTCCACCAGCGCCTGGCCGAACGCACGCCGGTGCGTCGCGTGGTGCACCGCGCGGACCGCACCCAGCCGCATGCCCGACGCACTGCCCAGCGTGCAGTCCAGCCGGGTGTTGTTGACCATCTCGATGATCGTGCGGACCCCGCGGCCCTCCTCGCCGACCAGCCAGCCCACGGCGTGGTCGTACTCGATCTCCGACGAGGCGTTCGACCGGTTGCCCAGCTTGTCCTTCAGCCGCTGCAGGAGGATCCGGTTGCGCGAGCCGTCCGGCAGGACGCGGGGGAGCAGGAAGCAGGAGAGCCCGCCCGGCGCCTGCGCCAGCGTCAGGAACATGTCGCACATCGGCGCCGAGGTGAACCACTTGTGCCCGACCAGGGTGTAGCTGCCGTCCCCGGCGGGGGACGCGGTCGTCGTGTTCGCCCGGACGTCCGAGCCACCCTGCTTCTCGGTCATCGACATGCCCGCGAGCAGGCCGCGCTTGGTGGCCGGGTCCCGCAGCCCGAAGTCGTACTCGGTCGCCGCCAGCAGCGGCTCGTACCGCGCCGCGAGCTCCGCGTTCGCGCGCAACGCCGGAACCGCCGCGTACGTCATCGAAATCGGGCAGCTGTGCCCGGCTTCGACCTGGCCCCAGACGTAGAACTTCGCCGCCCGCGCCGCGTGCGCGCCCTCCCGCGGGTCCCGCCACGGCGTGCCGTGCAGGCCGTGCGCCGTCGCGACCCGCATCAGGTCGTGCCAGTGCGGGTGGAACTCGACCTCGTCGATCCGGTTTCCGTACCGGTCGTGGGTGCGCAGCACCGGCTCGTTCTCGTTGACCAGCCGGCCCCACTCCTGCGCCTGCTCCGTCCCGGCCAGCCGGCCCAGCTCGTGCAGCTCCGCCGCCGCCCAGCCCGCACCGGCGCGCTCGAGCCCGGCCAGCAGGGCCGGATCGTCGGCGACGTCGTGCCCGGCCAACGGCGGGACCTGGTTGGTGACCTCATGCGTGGCGGGCATCGGAACCTCCTAGAGCGCGAAGGATGAACGTGCGAAGCTCGGCGACGTCACCGGCGTTTCCGCTGGTCAACGGACCGATCAGGACTTCCGCGGCGGCCCCGACCAGCGCGGCGGCGGTGAGCCGGCCGTCCTGCGGCGGCAGCACGCCGTCCCGGACCCCGGCGGCAACGTGCTCGGCGATGACCTCGGTGTAGGCCCGCCGGAACTCCAGCCGCTCGACGTCGATCAGCGGGTCGACCGGCTCGATGAGCAGGGCATACGCCTGCTTCGGGGCCTTGAGAGCACGCTGGGCGAAGGTGTCGACGGCCGCCAGGACCCGCTCGGCCGGTGCCCCCGCCTCCGCCGACGCCGCCCGGACCGCCTCGACCTCCCGCGTCACGACCTGCCGGAACACGTGCACGACGAGGTCGGCCTTGGTGGGGAAATGCCGGTAGACACTGCCGACGGCCACCCCGGCCCGGTCGGCGACCGCGGCGACGGAGCAGCCGCTGTAGCCGTGTTCGGCCAGCTGGCGCGTCGCGGCGGCGACGATCGTCTCCCGCTGGGCGTCGAGGCGTTCCTGCACCTTCGGGGTGCGGCGGTAGGGCACGTCAAGAAGTGAAGCACTGATTCATTGCTTCAGTCAACGCTGCTTCACCAGCGCCACCAGATACCGGCACGGCACCGGACCCGGGTTCGCGAACACGCAGTCCGCCGCCGGCCCCAGCTGCAAGCAGTCCCCGGCGGCCAGCTCGTGCACCTGCGCACCCTCGTGGAACCGCAACCGCCCGGCCAGCACCCAGATCTGCTGGTGCAGGAACGCATACGTCCCCGACACCAGCGGCACCTCGACCCCCGGCGGCAGCTCCACCTCCACCAACTCCAGCGGACGGCCCGCCGCGGGGGAGACCGACCGCCGCCGATACCCCGTGTCCGGATCCACCCACACCGGCTGCTCCGCCGCCCGCACCAGCCGGCGCTCGTCACCCTCGGCCCGCGCGATCAGCTCCGACAGCGTCAGGCCCAGCGCGGCCGACAGCTTCGCCAGCAACGCCGCCGTCGGCTGCACGTCACCCCGCTCGATCTTGCCGATCATCGCCCGCGACACCCCCGACCGGTCAGCGAGCGACGCGGCCGAGAGACCTTGCGATGTCCGGGCGGCGTGCACCGTGGCGGCCAGGCGCGCAGAGAGAGGATCGGTCATAACTGTGGATACTATACGAGCCATCACGGCTACCATACGAGCCATGATCCGACCCGCCACCGCCGAGGACGCCACCGCCTGCGCCGCCCTCTACGCGCCCTACGTCACCGACACCGCCGTCTCATTCGAGATCGAACCACCCACCGCCGCCGAAATGGCCCGCCGCATCGACGGCGCCCACGCCTGGCTCGTCCTCGAAGACGACGGCCGCGTCGCCGGATACGCCTACGCCACCCGCTTCGCCGAACGCGCCGCCTACCGCTGGTCCTGCGAAACGAGCATCTACCTCGAACACGGCCGCCGCCGCACCGGCGCGGGCCGCGCCCTCTACGAAGCACTGTTCGAGCGACTGCGTGAACGCGGCTTCTGCCGCGCCTTCGCCGGCATGACCCTGCCGAACGACGCCAGCGCGGGGCTCCACCGCGCCGTCGGCTTCGAGCCGGCGGGCGTCTACCGCCGGGTCGGCTGGAAACGCGGCGCCTGGCGCGATGTCGCCTGGGTCCAGAAGGACCTTCGCGCAACCGAAGGTTGCACATCTGCTCCCCGCGAGCTAACGTGAAACGCAACCGAACGTTGCACAAGGAGACCGCATGGAACACGGCACCATCGAACGGGAAATCCACATCGACGCCCGCCCCGACGTCGTCTTCGACGTCGTCAGCAGCCCCGAACACCTCCGCGGATGGTGGCCCGACGAAGCCGAATACCCCGCCGAACCCGGGGGAGCGGGCCGCATCGGCTTCGGCGGCTCCTGGGTCCAGTTCACCGTCGTCGACGCCATCCCCCCGAAACACTTCTCCTTCCGCTGGGCCCACACCGAAGGGGAGACCGCCGCGCCCGGCAACTCGTTCCTCGTCGTCTTCGAACTCGAACCCGCCGGCACCGGCACCCGCCTCCGGATGACCGAAACCGGCTTCCGCGAACGCGGCTGGGACGAAGCCAAGATCGCCGCCGAACACGCCGACCACACCACCGGCTGGGACCACTTCCTGTCCCGCCTGCCCGCCTACGCCGCCGAAGTCGGAGCCACCCGGTGACCACCGCCGTCGACGACGACCTCTGGTCCGCCATCGGCGACCCCACCCGCCGCCGGATGCTCGACCTGCTCCTGAACCAGGGGAGCGGCACCGCGACCAGCCTCAGCGAACACCTCCCGGTCACCCGCCAGGCCGTCGCCAAGCACCTCACCGTCCTCGACCGCGCCGGCCTCGTCCACGCCCACAACGCCGGCCGCGAAAAACAGTTCCGCGTCGACGAAGACCAGCTCGCGCGCGCCGTCGCCCAGCTCACCGACGTCGGCAACGCCTGGGACGCCCGGCTCCGCCGCATCAAGCACATCGCCGAAACCATCGAGAAGACCATCGAAAGGAAACAGTAGAAATGGACATCCTGCACCGTATCGGCGTCCACGACGCCACCCCGGACCAGGTCTACGAGGCACTCACCACGCTCGACGGCCTGGCCGGCTGGTGGACCGAGAAGACCGTGGGGGACACCGAACCCGGCGGCGTCATCGCCTTCCGCTTCATCCCGGGCGGCTTCGACATGAAGGTCCTCGAACTCGAGCCGGGCCGGCTCGTCCGCTGGGAGGTCGTCGACGGGCCACCGGAGTGGATCGGCACGACGATCCGCTGGGAGCTCGAGCGGCGCAACGACTACACGATCGTCCTGTTCAAGCACGAAGGCTGGCGCGAGGCGGGCGAGTTCATGCACCACTGCAGCACGAAGTGGGCGATCTACCTGATGAGCCTCAAGCAGCTCGTCGAGACCGGGGAGGGCGCCCCTTCGCCGAAGGACGTCATGATCAGCGACTGGCACTGACGTTACTTGACATAATGTACATTATCGGCACTTGGTGACACGCTGGCCGGAAGGCCGGGAGGGGCGCCGAGATCCAGGGTCGGACCTGTCGGGCTTGCGAGAGCGTTCGCTTCGTCAGGACGGCTCCTGTGAGGGTTTCGTGGGCCTGCCCAACCCGCAGTGGCCCGATCCGAGCCTCAGAAGGTCCGAGAGCATCCCCTGAGAGGCGCGAGCCCGAGGTCCGGTCACCCGACCTCAAAACGTCACGGTGACGAAATTGACTGGGGTTCGGGCTCGCTGAAGTTGTCGTACAGCGCAGTTGGCGACGCTCGATTCCGCGCCCACAGGCCTTGGCGGCTGCCCTCAGCTCCCCATGAGTCGGTGTCGAACATGTGTGCGCATGCCCCGCAGCTGGGCACCCGAGGGCGCCCGAAGGCCCGGTACGGCAATCCGGAGAAGTCCGTGTCCCCCAGGGGGAAGATCCTGGGTCACCCCGGCATTTCATGCATAATGGCAATTATGCATGAAATGCCGGGTTCGGGCCCGGCCACGGAAACTGTCGGTGGGATGCGGTACAAGATCCACATGAAGGTTTCCGAGGCCCAGCAAGCCTTCTTCGCCGCCCGCCGTCCCCGCAAGGACTCCCCGCACACCACCGACGCCTACCGCCGGGATCTCGCCGGCATCACCACTCTCCTGGTTTTGGAGCTCGGGCGTCCGGCCGAGGACCTGGAGGTCGCCGACCTCACCGGGCCGGCGCTGCGGTCGGCGTTCGGCGTGTTCGCGGACGGGCACGCGAAGAGCTCGGTGCTGCGGGCGTGGTCGACGTGGAACCAGTTCCTCACGTTCTGCGTGGCCGACGGTCTGCTGGCGGGCAATCCGATGGGGGCGGTGGCGCGGCCGCGGCCGCCGGCGTTGACGCCGAAGCCGTTGCGGGGCGAGGAAACCCCGGAGCAGCTGCTGTCGGCGGCGGCCGCGGGTTCGCGGCGCGCGCGGGACCCGTGGCCGGAGCGGGACGTGCTGGTGATCGCGCTGGGGCTGGTGGCGGGGTTGCGGGCGGCGGAGATGCGGGCGTTGTCGGCGCGGTCGCTGGTGGGGCGCGCCGGTGAGCTGCGGTTGCACGTGAAGGGCAAGGGCAGCCGGGATCGGTCGATTCCGGTGCAGCCGGTGCTGGCGGAGCTGATCGACCGGTACCGGGAGTCGTGCCGGGTGCGGTTCCCGAACGTGCGGTTCTCCCCTGGTTCGCCGTTGTTGCTGGATCGGGCGGGTGAGCCGATCGGGCGGGGTGCGCTGGAGTACCTGGTGAAGTCGTGTTACCGGGGTGCGGGGTTGCACGACCGGGTGCCGGTGGGGGCGAATCTGCACGCGTTGCGGCACACGTTCGCGACGCGGCTGGCGGAGGACGGGGCGACGGCGTCGGAGATCATGGCGTTGCTGGGGCACGCGAGTTTGGCGACGAGCCAGAACTACATCGAGGCGACGGGCCGGGAGCAGCGGGCGGCGGCGGCGAGCAATCGGACATATCGGGCGTTGGACGGGCTGGGTTGAGTGCCGCGGTGGACGACACGCGTGCTTGAACCGACGACACGCGTGTTTAGCGGGTCGACACGCGTGTCTGGAGGGTCGACACGGCGGTGGGCCCCGCCGGGTCAGCGGAGTTGTTCGAGGTCCTTTGCCGCGCGGGCGATTTCCTCGGCGAGTCCGCGGAGTTCGCGGGCGTCGGCGCCGTCGTCGGCGGCGGTGACGATGTCTTCGGCGGCGCAGCGGAGCTGGAAGAGCCGGTCCTGCAGGGCGGCGATTTCGGTGTCGGAGAGGACGACGGCGTCTTCGGGGAGTCCGCTTCGCTGGAGGGCGGTGCGGCGTTCGTAGGCGCGCTGGCGGCAGGATTGGCCGCAGTAGCGGCGGCGGCGGCCGACGTTGCCGCCTTCGGGGAGGCGTCGTCCGCACCAGCCGCAGTGCTTGGGGGCGCCTCGGCGGGCCGGGGCGAGTTCGATCGTGGTCGGCTGGGTCAGTTCGGCGGCGTCCCTCACCCGGGAGACCCTAGCTGGCCATCGGTTGCTCATGCCGGGGTCATGGCGGAAGTGCACACTTGAGGGATGCACGTGTCGTTCCCGTACCTGGCCGATCCGCTCCCCCGTGCCTTCGCTCACCGGGGGTGGCACCTCGGTGAGCTGGAGGGGTTGGAGAACTCGTTGCCGGCGTTCCAGCGGGCGTGCGCGGAGGGGTACCGGTACCTCGAGACGGATGTGCACGCGACGGCGGACGGGGTCGTGGTGGTGCACCACGACCCGAATCTGGACCGGACCACGGATGGCTCCGGGCCGATCGCGGGGCAGACGTGGGAGCAGCTGAAGCGGGTCAAGGTGGCCGGGAAGGCGCCGTTGTCGCGGCTGGAGGACGTGCTGGAGGAGCTGCCGGACGCGCGGTTCAACGTGGACGTGAAGGACGATCGGGCGGTGGAGCCGTTCGTGCGGGTGCTGGAGCGGACGCAGGCGTTCGACCGGGTGGCGGGGGCGGCGTTTTCGGACGCGCGGCTGGTGCGGTTGCGGAAGCTGGCGGGGCCGCGGCTGGTGACGGCGATGGGGCCGCGGTCGGCGTTCGCGTTGTGGGTGCGGGGCCGGTTGCCGTTGCTGCCGCTGGGGCGGCTGGTGCTGGGGGCGATGGCGCAGGTGCCGGTGCGGCAGGGGGCGTTGCGGGTGGTGGACAAGGCGTTCTTGTCGATCGCCGGGCGTTCGGGGATCGAGGTGCACACGTGGACGATCGACGATCCGGCGGAGATGCGGATGCTGCTGGACCTGGGGGTGCACGGGATCGTGACGGATCGGCCGGATCTGCTGCGTGAGGTGCTGATCGAGCGGGGTAAGTGGCGGCAGTCCCAGGACTCGTGAGTGGTAAGGCGGGTTAGAACGCGCCTTACCACTCACGAGGGGGTCAGCGGGGTGGTTTGCCGGTCCAGGCGGCTTCCCAGGTCTTGGGGCCGAGGAGGCCGCTGTCGTTGATGCCGTTGGCGCGCTGGAGGTCGAGGACGGCGGTGCGGGTCTTGTCGAGGTAGCAGCCGGTGCCGGTGAAGCCGTAGCCGAAGGCGTTCATGCGGAGCTGGAAGGTCTTGAGGGGGTCGGCGCAGTCGCCGTAGCGGTAGACGACGCCGGGCCACGCGGGCCGGGGACCGCCCGGTCCCGGGGGTGGGGCGGGCTGGCCTCCCCCGCCGATGTAGGCGGATTCGGTATAGGTGGGGACGCGTTTGCTGCGGGCGTCGGCGTCGGGGGCGAGCTTGAGCATGCCGGCGCACTGCCAGGGTTGCCAGCCGCGCATGCGGTAGAGGTAGAGGGCGCGGTAGTCCTGTTCGGCCGCGGCGGCTTGATCGGGGCGGCCTTGGCCGCCGACGCTGCGCCAGGTGGGCAGGTCGAACTGGTAGGCGCCGTAGTAGCCGTTGCCGGTGTTGGTGGCGTAGCGGCCGCTCGATTCGCACATGCGGAGCTTGGCCCAGGCGCTCGACGCGGGGTCCGCGGCGGCGACGGCCGGAGTGACCAACGGCAGACCCATGGCGGCGATGGCGAGGAGCAGGGTTCTCACCACGGTGCGTCGGCGCTTCTGGATCATGGGTGCACAGTAGGAGCGTGTCCCACTGACCACAACAGACACGATCGGCGCACCAGTCTCACATGAAACACTGTTCACTTTTGGCGGCGACACGCCGTGAGAGGTCGACGGCGGCGGTGCGGCGGGCCGGTGGATGATCACGAAGCGACAAACCGGACACGGTTTCGGTGGTGCGTTCTCGGGGGTCGCGGTGTCCCCGTAGTCTCCGCGCTGACCTGGACGTTCTCGAGGTGAAGGAGCCGTGGATGACGCTGGCCGGGACGCGCTCGACCAAGCGCGAGCGCTGGGGCTGGTATTTCTACGACTGGGCGAATTCGCCGTTCTATTCGTCGACGACGACGGTCTTCGGGGCGCTGTCGATGAGCCCGATCGCGGCGGCGGACGCGAAGGCGAACATCACCCTTAACGGGGACCGCGCGTGCCTGAACGCGGCGGGTGAGACGGACACGCTGCACAACTGCGACGTGACGTTGCTGGGGCTGCACTTCCCGGCCGGTTCGGTGTGGGGCTACCTGCTGTCGGTGGCGACGGTGGTGCAGGTGCTGGTGCTGCCGATCGCCGGTGCGGTGGCCGATCGCAGTCACAACAAGCGGCGGATCCTGGCCGGGTTCGCGTTCCTGGGTGCGGCGGCCGCGGCGGGGATGTTCTTCTTCTCGGGGTCGGACTGGCAGCTGGGTGCGGCGCTGTTCATCGTGGCCAACATCGGCTACGGGGGTTCGCTGGTCGTCTACTACTCGTTTCTGGTGGACATCGGCGGGCCGGACGAGCGGGACGGCATCTCGGCGAAGGGCTGGGCGTTCGGGTACCTGGGTGGCGGGCTGGCGCTGGCGTTGCAGCTGGGGTTCTATCTGAAGCACGACCTGTTCGGGGTGGACCAGGGGCTGGCGGTGCAGATCTGCTTCCTGACCTCGGGGTTGTGGTGGGCGGCATTCACCTTCCCCGCGGTGCGGGCGCTCCCCCGCCGGCACGTGCCGGTCGACGTCGCGCCGGGGCGTTCGGTGCTGCGGGCGGGGTTCACGGAGCTGCGGCAGACGCTGGTGGCGGCGAAGGCGTATCCGCTGACGCTGGCGTTCCTGGGCAGCTACCTGGTCTTCACCGACGGGATCAACACGGTGGTGACGGTGTCGGCGCAGTACGGCAAGGACGAGCTGAGGTTCGGCAACGAGGTGCTGATCGTCACGATCCTGGTGATCCAGTTCGTGGCGTACCTGGGTGGCACGCTGCACGGGCTGGTGGCGCGGCGGATCGGGGCGAAGCGGACGATCCTGAGCAGCCTGGTGGTGTGGATGGTGGTGCTGGCCGGGGCGTACTTCGTGCAGCCGAAGCAGCTGGGGCAGTTCCTGGCGGTGGCGGTGGGGATCGGGCTGGTGCTGGGCGGGACGAACGCGCTGTCGCGGTCGTTGTTCAGCCAGATGATCCCGGCGGGCAAGGACGCGCAGTACTACTCGCTCTACGTCGTGGGTGAGCGCGGGACGTCGTGGCTGGGGCCGCTGGTGTTCGCCGGGGTGGGGCAGGCGACGGGGTCGTTCCGGCTGGCCATCGTGGCGCTGGTGATCTTCTTCGCGGCCGGGCTGGTGCTGGTGTGGCTGGTGCCGGTGCGGCGGGCGATCGAGGCGGCGGGCAACCGTCCGCCGGAGGTTCTGTAGCCACCGATAGGGTCGGGCGTCGTGACCTTGCTCAACGACGCCGCCGGCCCTGATCCCACCGACGCCCTGTCGTCGGTCCCCGCGGCCGGTTCGCGCCGCGGGACGCCGCCGGTGGGCAGGCTGAAGTTCTGCTACGGGCCGATGGACTGCGGGAAGTCGACCTTGGCGCTGCAGATCGACCACAACCACGCGCGGCAGGGCCGCCGGGGGCTGGTGCTGGTGCGCCACGACCGCTCGGGCGCGCCGCAGATCTCGAGCCGGATCGGGCTGACCCGGCAGGCGGTGGAGGTCGGCGAGGACACCGACGTGCGTGACCTGGTCCGGCAGGAGTGGGCGCAGGGCCGGCACGTGGACTACGTGGTGGTGGACGAGGCGCAGTTCCTCTCCCCCGGCCAGGTCGACCAGCTGGCGGAGCTGGCCGACGAGGTCGAGATCGACGTCTACTGCTTCGGGATCGCGACGGACTTCCGGAGCCGGTTGTTCCCGGGAGCCGCTCGTCTGTTCGAACTGGCGGACGAGTTGCAGCCGGTTCAGGTGGAGGTGTTGTGCTGGTGCGGGCTGTCCGGGCGGTTCAACGCGCGGGTGGTGGACGGCGAGGTCGTGCGCGAGGGCGATACCGTCGTGGTGGCAGATACCGAACAATCCGTAGTTGAAACTTCAGCTTCAGCACGATTTGAGGCCGAATTCGCTACTGTGCGTTATCAGGTATTGTGTCGCCGCCACTTTCGATCGGGTGACTTGGGCCCGGTTACCGCCCATCACGGTCAGTTACGGTTGACCTGAGCGAGACCCGGGTAGCCCATCCGGGGGATATCAGCACTAAGAAGGCCGTATTGACGTCACGCCGGAGCGCGAAATGCCTCCTACTAGTGGAAGCTGTTGCAGGCGGGTGACGCAGCTCATCGTGAGCAACGACATGGTGTACCGGGAATCCTCCGGGCCCCCGGGTCGTTGCATAGGGTGAGCAACACCCTGGCTCCACCCCGGAGCTGACTGAAAGGACCCCCATCATGGCCGACCGTGTTCTTCGTGGAAGCCGGCTGGGAGCGGTCAGCTACGAGACCGACCGCAACCACGACCTCGCCCCACGCCGCACCGTGCGCTACGCCTGCCCGAAGAACCACGAGTTCGAGGTGCCGTTCTCCGACGACGCCGAGATCCCGACGGTCTGGGAGTGCCGCCTGCACGGGAGCGAATCGGAGATCGTCGATGGCGGGCAGCCCGAGCAGAAGAAGGTCAAGCCGCCGCGCACGCATTGGGACATGCTGCTCGAGCGGCGCACGATCCCCGAGCTCGAGGACCTGCTCAACGAACGTCTCGCCGAGCTGAAGGGCCGCCGCACCTCCCGGTCGGCGTGACCCTCCCGGCTTCGGCCTCGTAGCCAAGCTCCCACCACAACGGAAAGGCCCCCGCGACCTCCCCCCGCGGGGGCCTTTCGCATGCCCACGGAGTCGGCCCGCGTACCGGGACGGTCGGTTCGCGTACCCAGAGGGTCGGTTGGCGTACCTGGACGGTCGGCCGCCCGCTCGATCCCCCGGCGCCCGGGCCGACCCCTCGGGTACGCAAGCCGACCGTCCAGGTACGCGAGTCGACCCTCCGGGTACGGGCTAGGCCGTGCGGAAGGGGCCGTGCAGGGCCGCCCACTGCAGGAGCATGATCGTCTTGGCATCCGCGATCTCGCCGGTTTCGATCATGGCCAGGGCCTTGGGGAACGGGAGCTCGAGGACCTCGATGTCTTCGCCCTCCTCCGCGATGCCGCCGCCTTCGCCGCGGTCGGCGGGGTCGTAGGGCGCCGCGTAGCAGTGCAGGCGCTCGGTGACCGAGCCCGGGCTCGTGTAGACGTCGAACACGTGCTCCAGTGCGCCGATCCGCACGCCCGCCTCCTCCTGGGCCTCGCGGCGGATCGCCGTTTCCGGATCGTCGGCGTCCAGCAGGCCGGCCGCGGTCTCGACGAACATGCCGTCCGGGTGGTCGTTGACGTAGACCGGGTAGCGGAACTGGCGGGTCAGCAGGACCGTGCCGCCCTCGAGGTCGTAGAGCAGCACCGTGGCGCCGTTGCCGCGGTCGTAGGTCTCGCGCTGCTCGGTCGTCCAGCGGCCGTCGGCGTGCTGGTAGTCGAAGGTGGTGCGGCGCAGCACGTACCAGGCCGACGAGAGCAGCTCCACGTTGGTGACCCGGACCCGCGGGTTGCGGGACAGGGTTGTCGAAGAGGTCATGCCCCGACCATAATGTGCACGACTCGGAAGAAACAAGGAGGAACGTGCATGCTGGTCGGGGAACGCCGTGAACTGCTGCTCGCCCGGCTCGCCGCCGACGGCAAGGTGCTGGCCAAGGACGTCGCGGCCGAGCTCGGGGTCTCCGAGGACAGCATCCGCCGGGACCTGCGCGACCTCGCGGCGGCCGGGCTCTGCCAGCGCGTCTACGGCGGCGCGCTGCCCGTCTCCCCCGCCGTCGCCGACTACGCGAGCCGCACGGCCATAGCCGTCGGCGGCAAGGACCGGATCGCCGCGGTGGCCGCCGCGCTGGTCGGGCCCGGCTCCACGGTCATCCTGGACGGCGGCACGACCACGCTGGCCGTCGCGAAAGCCTTCCCCGAAGACCTCGAGGCCACCGTCGTCACCCACAGCCCGACCGTCGCGGTCGCCCTGCTCGACCACCCCGGCATCGAGGTGTTCCTGCTGGGTGGCCGGTTGTTCCGGCACTCCGCGGTCACCTGCGGGGCGGCCGCGGCCGAGGCCGCCCAGTCGATCAGCGCCGACGTCTTCCTGCTCGGCGTCACCGGCGTCCACCCCGAGGCCGGGCTGACCACCGGCGACGCCGACGAAGCCGCGATGAAGCGCACCCTGGCCCGGCGCGCGGCCGACACCTACGTGCTGGCCAGCGCCGAGAAGCTGGGTGCGGCGTCGCGGTTCGGCGTGCTGCCCTTCGGGGACGTCGCCGGGATCATCACCGACGCCGACGACCAGAACGTGCAGGAACTTGCAGCGCGCGGGGTGCCGATCCTGCGGGCGTGACCTCGGCGTACCACTCGCGGCCGGCGACCAGCCCGAACAGCGGTGCCGGCAGCCACACGAGCAGCCGCAGCACCGCCGAAAGCCGCCCGGTGCCGCGCACGTCGGACACGTGCGCGGCCAGCGCCGCCTGCTTGCGCCCGGCGAACCGCCGCACGTCGAACCGGTGGGTGACGGCCGAGGCCGGGCTGTAGACGTGCTCGAGCGCATCGACGTCGTAGTCGAACGGGATCCGCAGCGCCCGGACCACCCGCGCGAACCGCAGCGCGAAGTCCCGCGGCAGGGTCGCTTCCAGCAGCCGCGTCCCGGTCAGCCGGGCCGCCCGGCGGGCGACTTCGTGCACCTTCACGTGGTCGCGGTGCCCGTAGCCGCCGTTGCCGTCGTAGCCGAGCAGCAGGTCGGCGCGTTCCTCCTGCAGCAGGGCCGCGAGCCGGTGCGCGGCTTCCTCGGTGTCCGCGCGGGCGAACCGCTGCCGTCCGGGCGGGTCCGCGTACAGCACCGGACCGTGGCCGCTGTCGGCGTAGCCCAGGTGCACGACGCGCCGGACGCCGAGGATGGCCGCCGCGGCCTCCAGCTCGGCCCACCGCGGTGTCGGGTGCTCGGCGACCATGCCGTCGGTGGCCACCACGACCACCACCCGGTGCCCGTCGGCCGCGGCGCGGGCGAGCGTGCCGCCGCTGAGCAGAACGGGGTCGTCGGCGTGGGCGTGGAAGGCCACGATGGTCGTCACCCGGCCCATGATGGCCCAGAACCGGGGAAAACGGCTCAGGCGCGCTTGACGAGCTTGCGCAGCTGGTGCCAGCGGCGCTCGACGCCCCACAAGGCGACCCGCAGGAACGCCTCGCGGATGATCGAGCCGCTCATCTTCGACTCGCCGATCTCGCGCTCGGTGAAGGTGATCGGGACCTCGACGATCTCGAACCCGGCGTCGGCCGTGCGGATCGTCAGGTCGATCTGGAAGCAGTAGCCGTGCGAGTTGACCTCGTCCAGGGCCAGCTTCTCCAGCACCGGACGGCGGTAGGCGCGGAAGCCGGCGGTGATGTCGCGGGTGCGCATGCCCAAAGCGAACTGCGAATAGATGTTGGCGCCGCGGGAGAGGATCTGGCGGTTCACCGGCCAGTTCACCACGCTGCCGCCCGGCACGTACCGCGAGCCGATCGCCAGGTCGGCGTCGCCGACGGCGTCCAGCAGGCGGGGCAGGTCCTCGGGGGCGTGCGAGCCGTCGGCGTCCATCTCGACGATCGTGTTGTACTCGCGCGCCAGGCCCCAGCGGAACCCGGCGATGTAGGCGGCGCCGAGGCCGGCCTTCTCGGTGCGGTGCAGCACCTGGATGTGGTCGTCGGCGGCCGCGCGCTCGTCGGCGAGCTCGCCGGTGCCGTCCGGGCTGCCGTCGTCCACCACGAGCACGTGCACGTCCGGAAGTGCCTTGCGCAGGCGATCCAGGATCGGGCCGAGGTTCTCCCGCTCGTTGTACGTCGGGATCACCACCAGCACCGGCTCGATTTCCCGGGCCCCCCGCGGCGCCTGCGACATCCGTGCTCCTCCGATATCCGCGGCGGTCAGTCCGCCGCTTCCCCTGCCGTGCCGGCGCTGGTGCGCCGGGTGCGAAAACGGAGTACGAGCCCACCGGTCACCCCGGCGATCGCCAGAGCCAGCAGCCCGTACTCCGTCCACGCACCTAGTTGATCCGACAGCGTAGTCTGCGTCCGCAGCGGGACGCGCCCGACCAGGGAATCCGCGGTGAAAAGGCCGGTTGAGCTGGTCACCGTCCCGTCGGGCGCGACGATCGCGCTGACCCCGGAGACGGCGGACACCACGACGGCCCGGCCGTGCTCCACCGCCCGCAGCCGGGACATGGCCAGCTGCTGCACGCTCATCTCGCTTTCGCCGTACCAGGCGTTGTTCGTCGGCACCACGAGCAGCTCGGCGCCCTCGCGCACGGCGTCACGAGCCGGGTAGTCGAACGCGGTCTCGTAGCAGATGAACACGCCGACCTTCGTGCCCGCGGCGGCCATGGTCTGGTTCGCGCCGTCGCCGGGGACCATGTCGACGGTCTCGGAGTCGAGGAAGGGCGTGACGAGCTGGGCGACCTTGCGAGCGGGGACGTACTCGCCGAAGGGCACCAGCTGCTGCTTGGCGTAGCGCACGCCGGGGCCGGTGCGCGGGTCCCAGGCGAGGACCGAATTCTGCAGGTGCCCGTCCGGCAGCCGGTAGATCGCCCCGATCAGCGCCGGGACGCCGAAGTTCGCGACGAGCTGGTCGACCTCCAGGTCCGGACCGGTGACGGTGGTGGCGCTCTCCGGCCACACCACCAGGTCCGGCTTGGGCACCTTCCCGGCCCGGATGTCGGCGAGCAGCCGCCGGCTCTCGGCGAGGGTGTTGTCGCGCAGCACGGTCCGCTGTCCCTGCAGCGCGAGCCCGATGTCCGGGGCGTTGCCCTGGACGGTCGCGACGGTGCGCTCGCCGTCCTGCGCGCCGGTGCCGATCGCCGGCCACAGCGCCAGGCCCGCGACGAGGGGCAGGAGCGTGGCGAGGGCGGCGAAGACCACCGGCCGCGTGACCTTGCGCACGTCCCGGAGCCGGGCGGCGAGGGTGGCCAAGCCGAAACCGGTGAGGACGACGGCCAGGCCGACCAGCGGGGCGCCGCCGATCGAGGCGAGCGGCAGGAACGCGCCTTCGGGCTGGCTGAAGGCGACGCGGCCCCACGGGAAGCCGCCGAAGGGGAACCACGCGCGCGGCGTCTCCAGCGCGATGAACACCAGCGCGCCCCACAGCGGCGCGGCCGGCAGCCGGGAAACCAGCGTGACCAGGCCACCCGCCAGGCCGTGGTAGAGCGCCAGCGCGAACGACAGGCCCAGCCACGGCCACGGGCCGAAGTCGGGGCCCAGGAAGTCCAGCAGCCAGGTCAGCAGCGGCAGGAAGAACACGAACCCGAACGCGAAGCCGTAGCCGAAGCCGGCCCGGAAGCGGCGTCCGCGCAGCACGAGGGCCAGCCCGGCGAAGGCCAGCGGCGCGAGCCACCACAGCGGGCGGGGCGCGAAGCTCAGGTAATAGGCGAATCCGGACGCCAGCGCGGCGGCCGTGCGCAGCAGCCAGGACGGGGGGAACCGCCGCGTGCGGGCGGGCTGGTGCTGGGCGCCCGGTTCGGGGTCCGCCACGGTGACTGCCACAACCGAGAACTCTAGGTGATGGTGTCGTGGAGGACGTCACCCGCGCGGACCGTGCGCAGGCACGTCGGGAGGGCGGCGTCCGGTTCGAGCCGGGGCAGCGGCGGCACCCCGGCCCGCGGATCGGTGGACCAGCGCTGCACGCGGCTGTCGGGGGTGGCCACGACGAGGTCGGTGGCGTCCCAGATCGCGTAGTGCGCCGGCGCGCCCGGGACGAGGCTGCCGGTGACGCCGTCGTTGACGCCGGCCGCGCGGTGCCCGGCCCGGGTGTGGGCGGTGAACGCCGCCCGCGGCGACAGGCCGGCGCCCGGGGTCCGGTGGTAGGCGGCGGCGCGGACGCTCGCCCACGGGTCGAGCGGGGTCACCGGTGCGTCGGAGCCGAAGGCGAGCAGGACGCCTTCGGCGGCCAGGGCCGAGAAGGGGTTGAGCCCGGCAGCGCGGTCCGCGCCGAGGCGTTCGGCGTACATGCCTTCGGGGCCGCCCCAGAGCGCGTCGAACAGCGGCTGCGCCGAGGCGACCACGCCCCAGCCGGCCAGCTGCTTGGCCTGCTCGGCGGTGACCATCTCCAGGTGCTCGAGCCGGTGGTGGCGGGCGGCCAGTGCGCGCTGCCCGACCTCCTTCTCCGCCAGCCGGAAGCCTTCGACGACCTCGGCGACCGCGGCGTCGCCGATGACGTGGAAGCCGGCCTGCAGCCCGGCTTCGGTGCAGGCGGTGAGGTGCCCGGCGATCCGGTGGGCGTCGAGGTAGAGGGTGCCCGCGCCGGGGTGGTCGGCGTAGGGCCGGGTCAGGGCGGCGGTGTGGGAGCCGAGGGCGCCGTCGACGAACAGGTCGCCGGCCAGGCCCCGGGCGCCGAGTTCGCGCGCCGTGCCGACGGCGCCGAGCTCGCCCCAGTACCCGACGACCTCGGGTGTGTCCGGTCCGGTGAGGGCGAGCAGGGCGGCGAGGTCGTCGCGGCCGGAGATGTCGGGGCCGGCGCATTCGTGGACGCTCGCGATGCCTTGTTGCGCGGCCTCGGCGAGGAACGCCCGCTGGGCGCGTTCGCGCTGCTCGGGGGTGATGGCGGCGCGCACGGCCGCGCGGACGGCGTGGTGGGCGGCGCGGGTCAGCGGGCCGTCGGGCGACCAGCCGTCGGCGGCGCGGGCGGCCGGGGCCAGCTCGACCAGGGCGGTGGAGACGAGCGCGGAGTGGACGTCGACGCGGCTGAGGTAGACGGGCGCGCCCCCGGCGGCGGCGTCGAGCTCGGCGCGGCTGGGCAGGCGCGGGTCGGTCCAGGTGGTCTCGTCCCAGCCGTGGGCGAGCAGCACCTGCCCGGGCACGGCGGCGTCGCGCACCTGGGCCAGCAGGTCGGCGCCGCCGCGGACGCCGGTGAGGTCGAGGCCGGTCAGGTGCAGGCCGGTGGCGGTGGCGTGGACGTGCGCGTCGACGAACGCGGGGGCGACGAAGGCACCGTGGAGGTCGACGATCTCGGCGTCCGGGTGCAGGGTGCGGGCCGGGGCGTCCTGCCCGACCCAGACCACGGTGCCGCCGGTGACCGCCATCGCCGTGGCGTCGGGACCGGCGGGGGTGTAGATGCGCCCGCCGAGCAGGAGCGTGGTGTGTTCGTCCGTCACAGCCCTGAGTCTGCCTCCTGCGTCCACGTGGGGGACGGCGACCCGGCACGCAGGAAGATTTACTCCGTGAGAACGTTGTGACAGGATATTTTAACGCGTTCCCGACGACTAGGAGTACAAGTGACTGCGATCCAGGAACCTGTGACGCCTGCCGCCGCCTTTGACCAGCCCTACGAGTACGCCCGCGCCGAGCTGGTGGAACCCGACTGGCGCCGCTTCCCCGGCTGGCACGACGTGACCGACGCCGAGTGGCGTGACGCGCAGTGGCAGCGGGTGCACTGCGTCCGCAACGTCAAGCAGCTGCGCGCCCTGATGGGCGACCTGCTGGAGGAACGCTTCTACGACGACCTGCTCGCCGACCAGCGCGAGCTGGCGACGATGTCGATGCTGCTGCCCCCGCAGATGCTCAACACGATGGCCCCGACCGCGGGCACCGACCCGGCCAAGGTGACCGAGGCGTTCTACGCCGACCCGATCCGCCGCTACATGCTCCCGGTGCGCAGCGATCGCGACGCCACCTGGCCGAGCCACCCGCACTCCGAGCGCGACTCGCTGCACGAGGCCGAGATGTGGGTCGTGGAGGGCCTGACCCACCGCTACCCGACGAAGGTGCTGGCCGAGATGATCTCGACCTGCCCCCAGTACTGCGGCCACTGCACCCGCATGGACCTGGTCGGCAATTCGACGGAGACGGTCGAGAAGCACAAGCTGACGCTCAAGCCGGTCGACCGCCAGGACGCGATGATCGCGTACCTGAAGAAGACCCCGGGCGTCCGCGACGTGGTGGTGTCCGGCGGTGACGTGGCCAACGTGCCGTGGCCGCAGCTGGAGTCGTTCCTGATGCGCCTGATGGACATCGAAACGGTCCGCGACATCCGCCTGGCGACGAAGGCCCTGGCGGCCTTGCCGCAGCACTGGCTCCAGCCGAAGGTCGTCGAAGGCCTCGAGCGAGTGGCGGTCACCGCCCAGCGGCGCGGCGTCAACCTGGCGATCCACACGCACGTCAACCACGCCCAGTCGGTCACCCCACTGGTGGCGGAGGCGGCCCAGACGGCGCTGAACGTCGGGGTGCGGGACGTGCGCAACCAGGGCGTGCTGATGCGCGGCGTCAACGCGACGCCGGCGGCTCTGCTGGACCTTTGCTTTGCGCTGCAAGGGGAAGCGAACATCCTGCCGTACTACTTTTATATGTGTGACATGATCCCGAACGCCGAGCACTGGCGGGTTTCGGTGTGGGAGGCGCAGGAACTGCAGCACTCGATCATGGGGTACCTGCCGGGGTATGCGACGCCACGGATCGTGTGTGATGTGCCTTATGTCGGGAAGCGTTGGGTGCACCAGCTGGCCGACTACGACCGGGAGCTGGGGATCTCGTACTGGACGAAGAACTACCGGACCGGTATTGAGCTCGACGACCCGGAAGCCTTGCAGCGGCGGTACCCGTACTACGACCCGATCTCCACACTGCCCGAAGCCGGCCAGACCTGGTGGGCGAACCGCTGACGCATCACTGTTCAAGAGGTGCGCCGAGGGGTGCCAAGGAGCCCGATCGGGCCGCGGGCACCCCTTCGGCCATCTCGGGCTTTTGACTGGTCAGGACCGGTGCGTACCGGTTGTGACCGATCCTCATACGGCCCAGAAACGGCCCAGAAATTCCACTGTGGACAGACGTGCACGCCAGGCGGTCACCTCAACCTGCGAGGTCGAGCAAATGCTCGAGCGTCATCTTGTGGCCTGATTGAATCAGTATTAGCGCCGGTTACGCCGCGACACCGCCAGGCGGCTCGCGAAGTAGTCATCCGGGCGGGTGGTGGACCGGGGTGACGTCCGCACCGCCTTCGCCGCGCCGCCGTCGGGGCTACGATGGAGAGTCCGGCCGCGCTGACGCCGCGTCAGCTGCTGGCGTGCGTCCGCCCGGCCCCCGGCGGTGCCACCGGAAGCGGCCGATACCGGCGGAGGATCGATGACCACCGCGACTTCTCGAAGCCCCCGTGACCTACGCCCGTTCCCGCGCCGATGAGGCGCCACACGGCCTTACGACCACTCGCGGAGACCGGGTTCGACCTCACCGACGAGCAGCGCTATCACGGTGCCCGGGTGGTGGCGTCGGCGGCGAACGACGCCGACGACTGCGCCTTGCTGCTCGCCGTTCTCGGGCTCGAACCCGCCGACGGGATCGCGGATCCACCGCCGCCGCGGCCCGGGCACCCGGACGGGTGAGCACCGGAGTCAGGGCACCGGGACCGGCCACATCCAGCCGGGTGCCGCCGCCGGCCGGGCGCTCGGCCCGGAAGTGCCCGGCGAGTACCGGAACCGCATCCCCGGCCCTCCCGGCGGCGTAGGGTCGTGGCTGTCGCCGGCGGCGGCGGGAACACCTCGTTCGAACGACGGAGGCACACATGCCGACGATCACCACCGATGACGGTACCGAGATCTTCTACAAGGACTGGGGCACCGGGCAGCCGATCGTGTTCAGCCACGGCTGGCCGCTGTCCGCGGACGACTGGGACACCCAGCTGCTGTTCTTCCTCGGGCACGGCTACCGCGTCATCGCCCACGACCGGCGGGGCCACGGCCGATCCGCCCAGGTCGGCGACGGTCACGACATGGACCACTACGCCGACGACCTCGCCGCGCTGACCGCGCACCTCGACCTGCACGAAGCCGTCCACATCGGACACTCGACCGGCGGCGGGGAGGTCGTGCATCACCTCGCCCGGCACGGCGAATCGCGAGCCGCCAAAGCGGTGCTCGTCAGCGCGGTCCCGCCGCTGATGCTGCGGACCGACGCCAACCCCGGCGGCCTGCCCCAGAGCGTCTTCGACGACCTCCGGGCCCAGCTCGCGAAGAACCGCTCCGAGTTCTACCGGGCACTGCCGTCCGGCCCGTTCTACGGCTTCAACCGAGCCGGCACCGAGCCGTCCGAAGCCATCATCCAGAACTGGTGGCGCCAGGGCATGATGGGCGGCGCCAAGACCCACTACGACGGTATCGCCGCGTTCTCCGAGACCGACTTCACCGAAGACCTCAAGAAGATCACCGTCCCGACACTGGTCATGCACGGCGACGACGACCAGATCGTCCCCTACGCCGACTCCGCACCGTTGTCGGCCGAACTACTGCAGAACGGCACACTGAAGACGTACGCGGGCTTCCCCCACGGCATGCCCACGACCGAAGCCGACACGATCAACGCCGACCTGCTGGAGTTCATCCGGTCCTGACCGACCGCTACGACGACGCCCACGGATCGATGGGCACCACGTCGGTGATCCGGCCCGTGTCGTCGAGCAGGCAGCCCATCTGTCTGGCGGCGTGGAGGGTGACGGCCCGGTCGGTGAGGGTGAGCGCGGGAAGTTTTCCGGCGAGTTCCGCTTCCAGGCGCTGAACGTCGCCGAGGGAGCGCAGCCACAGGGTCATCACCAGGTTGTCCGCTCCGGTGGTCGCGGCGACGGGCCATCCGGTGCTGGGCTGGGCGACCTCGCAGCGCAGGGACAGCAGGCCGCCGCCGATCATCTCGCATCGAGCCGCCAGTGGTTGCCCTCGCCGTAGACGGTGGTGACCACGTGGGTCCGCGTCCCGCGTAGCCCGGGAAGTCGCTGAAGCTTCTCGAAGACGAGCCGGGACAGCGTCGACAGATCGGGAGTCAGCACGGTCAGGAACAGATCCCGGCCACTGCTGACGATCGAGATCGAGGCGATCTGCGGGACACGGCACAGCACCTCCACCGCGTGCGCGCGGGCGGTCGGCCGGAGATCCAGTTCGATGAACGCGTTGCAGTGGTCCTGCGCCCACAGCCTGACTTCGGGATAGGCGGTGACCCGGGCGAATCCGGCCTCGACGAGTCCTGCCGCGCACCCAGGAAAAAGTGCGCACCGCACTCGACGGCCTGCCACTTGAGGTGTCACTCGGGCAAACGCTGAGCTCCGTGACCGCGGTGCTGCGAGCGAACCGGCCGGGTCCGGTTGTGCTGCTGCGCGGGGACATGGACGCCCTGTCCGTGCAAGAGCGCACCGGACTCGGCTATGCGTCCCGGGTCGACGGTGTCGTGCACGCGTGCGGACACGACCTGCACACCGCGATGCTGGTCGGCGCCGCGCACGTGCTCACGGCGAGGCAACACGCGTTGCCCGGGGACGTGATCTTCATGTTCCAGCCCGGCGAGGAGGGCTGGAACGGCTCGGCCGCGATGATCGCCGAGGGCGTGCTGGACGCCGCGGGAAGCGACCGGAGGCAGCCTATGCGCTGCACGTGTTCAGTGCCGCCGTGCCGCACGGGGTGTTCACGGCCCGCCCCGGCACGACGATGGGGGCGGGGGCACCACGGACAACCATTCGCCGCTGGCCGAGTTCGACGACGCGGTCCTGCCGGACGGCGCCGCCGTCCTCGCCGAACTGGCCTTGTGCCGCGGACGGAGCACACTGCCGTGATCGTCCTCGTGCTAGCACTTCGGGGCGGCAGCCGGATCATCCCCGGCTATCGCGACATGGCCCAGGTCTCCGGCTGCGACCGCGAGTCACCGGGAGCCGCCGCGTCCGCGATCGTCCGCGAAGGACCAGTCCGGTGCCGGCGGCTCGTGCGGCGGTGGCAGCGCAAGCAGGGCGGCGATCACCGACAGAGTGCCACCGCGGTGGCTCCACACGGCCTCCTCGGCCGAATCGGCCCTCGTCCGGACCGCCGATGCCTCGTGTTCACCGTGGATCTCGATGCGGTCGCTGAACGCCGGCCACCCATAGGTGCCCACGAGGATCGCCAGCTCGCCACGCTGGTCGTCGAGGTACTGGAACCGGAACCCGCGGGCGATGAGCGCGTGCAACCCCTCTTCGACGGTGGTCACCGGCGATCCCGCTCGTCCGCGGCTCGCCGGGCGGCCTCGGCGGGCCGGTCGGCCGGGGCGGCCGGGGCGGCCGCGCGGACGGGCGCGGCCTGCGCCGACCGGACGCGATCATCCGGTGTCCCGCGGGCGCTTTCGACCCAGCGCACGGTCATGACCGCCTCCGCGGGCCGGTACCAGCGTTGTCGCGAAGACGGGACACAGGTTCTCCACTCTGTTCGGTGCAGCGGACCAGCGTTCCCGATCGACCCGGCCGAGCGGATTCCCGCCGGATGGGACTTTTCGCCGGAGTTTCCGCGTGATCCGGCGGTGCTGTGGCGGAAGCGGAGATGCGCTACGGTGATCGACCGTCGGCGGTGGTGTGGGTCACTTGGGCGGTCTCGGAGCGGCGTCATGGGAACGAGCGGGTCGAAGCCCGGGAGCAAGCCGGAGCGCGAGCGGCTCCGGCACCAGCTGCTCGCCGGCGGCTTCAGCCCGGCCCGGATCGCGGCCGAGATGACCGGTCGCTGGCGGTTCAACCCGCGCCAGGCTTGGCGGTACACCCACGGCCTGTCCCAGACAGCCGTCGCGGACCGGTGCAACGACCAGCTCGGCGACGGCCGGGCGCCGATGACCGGCAAACGGATCAGCGAATACGAGGCATGGCCGCAGCGGGGCATCCGCCCCACGGTGCACGTCCTCGCCCTGCTCGCCCAGGTCTACGGCACGGTGCCCCGCGCCCTCCTCGGCGAGGACGAACTGCCCTTGCTGCCGGAGCCGGAACGGCTCGTGCTCGAGCAGCTCTCGCCGTCCGAAGCGGTGGCCGCTCCCCCAGCAACCGATTCCGGACAGCTCACCGCCGCCGCGGTCCGCGCCGCCGCCCACGCCTCCGGCGCGCACGCCGAACGCGCCGAGGTCACCGAGGTCGGCGCGATCACGCTCGAGCAGCTGGACCACGACGTCGTCGAACTCGCGCGCACCTCCATCCTCACCCAACCCGCCGAGATCTTCGGCGAGCTCGTCCGTGTGCGCGATCGCGTCTTCCAGCTGCTGCAGCGGCGCGCCCACCCGGCTCAGCAGTCGCACCTTTACCTGCTCGCCGGCCAGACGTGCGGGCTGCTGGCGAACGCCAGCATGGAGCTGGGCTGCTACGGTGCCGCCGCCGAACAGTCGCGCGCAGCCTGGGTCTACGCCGAAGTCATCGGCCACGACGGGCTCAAAGCGTGGTTGCGCGGCACCCAGGCGCTCATCGCGTTCTGGTCGGGAAACCCGCGGGAGGCGGCACACCTGGCGAAGGCCGGCCGCGAACACCTGCGGCACGGCACCGGCTTCGTGCGGCTGTGCAACATCGAGAGCCGCGCCTGGGCCCACCTCGGCGACGTCCGCGAGACCCGGAAAGTGATCGGCATGGGACACCACGCGCGTGACCACGTCACCGAGCCCGACGACCTGCACGACCTCGTCGGCGGCGAATTCGGGTTCGACGAGGCCCGGCAGTCCTTCTGCAACGCCGGCGCCTGGGTGCAGGTGGGCCAGCCGGTGCTGGCGATCGAAGCCGCCGAGCGCGCACTGCACCTGTACTCGACGGACGCCGAACGCAGCCGCCGCTACGGCGGCGAAGCATCCACCCGGCTGGAGATGACCGACGGGTACCTGGCCACGCGGGAACTGGACGCCGCCGACGTCGCGCTCGACCCGGTGATCAGCACGTCCGCCACCGCCGGCGTCGCCCACCTGGCCACGCGCCTGTCCGACATCTGCGCCACGCTGGACACCCCGCCCTACCAGAACTCCCGCGAAGCCAAGGAACTCGCCGAACGGATCCGCGCCCATCCGGCCCTGTCCGCCGGCCGGTAAAGCCAGTCTTGCCCGGGGCGGCTGCTGCACCCCAGCCCCGGGTCGCGCAGCTCGCCGCCGAGGGGCGTTCGGAAGCCGGGATCGCGCACAAGACGGTGCCGAACCTCGACACCGTCCGGAACTCGAGCTCATCGCCCGCGACCACGCCTGTCCGGCTACGAGGCCGGATGAGGCGGACTTGCGCCGATCAGCGGTTTTCCGGTCCGGGATCGCCCGATACACCCGGAGGATGAGCGGTATGACGCAGCTCGAACCCGTCGCCTACCCGTTCGGCTCCGCGGCGGGGCTGGATGTCGACCCGGCCTACGCGAAGGCGCGCGACACACCCGGGATGATCCGGATCAGGCTGCCTTACGGTGAGCCCGCGTGGCTGGCCGTCCGCTACGACGACGTCCGGCTCGTGCTGGGTGACCAGCGGTTCAGCCGCGCCATGGCCGTCGAGGCCGACGTCCCGAGAATGGGGCCGGTCAAGCTGGACGCCGGGATCATCGTGAAGGATCCCCCCGACCACACCCGGCTGCGCAAGCTGGTGGCCAAGGCGTTCACCGTGCGCCGGGTGGCGCAACTGCGGCCGCGGATCCGTGAGCTGGCCGAAGAGCTCGTGGACGCGATGACGGCCCGAGGTGCGCCGGTCGACCTGGTGGAGCACTTCGCGTTGTCGCTGCCGGTTGCGGTGATCTGTGAGCTGATCGGGGTGCCGGTGACCGACCGGCCGAAGTTCCGGGCGTGGAGCGACGCGTTCCTGTCCACCAACCGGACCACCGCAGAACAGTTCGCGGCCAACCGGGAAGAGTTCCGCGAGTACACGAGCGGGCTCATCGCCGCCCGGCGCGCGGCCCCCGCCGACGACCTGATGACCGCGTTGATCGAGGCCCGTGACGAACACGACCGGCTCTCCGAGCTCGAACTGATCGACATGTGCCTCGGGCTGCTGGTCGCCGGGCACGAAACCACCGCGTCGCACATCCCCAACTTCGTCGTCGTGCTGCTGGCGCACCCCGAGCGGCTGGCCGAACTGCGTGCCGACCTCGACCTGGTGCCCGCCGCCGTCGAGGAGCTGCTGCGGTTCACGCCACTGAGCTACGGGCCCGGTTTCCCGCGCTACGCCACGGAGGACATCGAAGTGGGCGGCGTGCTGGTGCGGGCGGGAGAACCCGTCGTGGTCAACTTCGCTTCGGCCAACCGGGATCCCCGGCAGTTCCCCGATCCCGGCGAACTGCACTTCGACCGGGAAGAGAACCAGCACCTCGGCTTCGGACACGGCGTGCATCACTGCCTCGGCGCGCCGCTGGCCCGGGTCGAGCTGCAGGAAGGACTGCGGGCGCTGCTGGCCAAGCTGCCCGGCCTTCACATCGCCGGGGACATCGTGTGGAAGATCGAGATGCCGGTACGCGGCGCGCAGCGGATGCCGATCGGGTGGTGACCCGCCGGCTGCCGGGAGGCGGCGATGGACGTTGCGGAGCTTCGCCGGCAGGGAAAGGGCACCCGTAGGCCGCTCTCCTGGCCCGGACGGCCCACGGGTCGCACTCAGATGGTCATCCGCAGGAGGAAAGAGCCGAACTTCTCGTTGATTCGCTTGAGCGCCTCCGAGTTCAGCAAGTCCTTGTCGATCATGCTGTAGTCCCGCAGACCGGACAGGTGCGCGTGGATCCGGCCACCGAAGGCCTCCGGCCGCAACCGGCGGTGCACGAACCACTTCTGGAACCACACCGCCTTCAGTGCCCGGGTGGCCACCTCCGTCACCAGCGACAGCAGGTGCGGCCCGCCGTAGGTGCCGAAGCCGTTCTGGTTGGCCGAATGCACGTACGGGTTGCCGTTGTCCAGCGGCACGCCCAAGGCCGGGTCCAGCAGGATCAGCGCGGCGTCGAGGTAGGCCTCGTACAGCGCGTCGAAGTGCACGTAGCTGGCCACGTCGCGGGGCGCCTGCAGAGCAAAGCCGGGCCCGCGACAGCGGTCCGCGCGGTGGCGACCTCGGTGGCCGCCCGGCCGATGTAGTCGCAGTACAGCGCACCGCCGGACACCTGGTCGAGCGGCCCCGCACCCACCACCTGATCCCGGGCCCGTCCCGGTCGTGCGTGACTACGCCGGGTTCTCCGCGACGGCGAGGTAG